>NZ_QQAR01000004.1 GCF_003350375.1 Flavobacterium sp. AG291
GCACGCAGAAGAAAATATTACCTTCAGGCGTTTTTTATTAATGTGTTTATGTCAAAGAACATCTTTCTTTCAATTAATTTTTTTTCAGAAGAAAACCGGAAAAAGAAAGCAGGTAAACAGTACGGGTAAAGCGGGAAAACAAAAGGAAACGGAATAAGTCCCGAGGGGTGGGTTTGTGAGTGTGCGAGCAAAGCCATTATGCCGTAGTCTTTTGCTTTTTCCAACGTGCTTTACCCGCAATACATTAGCTGCCTTTTACCGGTTTATCTTGGGAAAGGTTTTATAACTTAATAATTATTATAGTTGAAACAAACAAAGTTTAGCAGGTGATAAAGTCTTAAAACGTATGGTCTATCCAATGGTTGAATGTTTGTTACAAACGAGGGAAGTTAGTTTATTAACGTAATACTTTTATTAACGCAATGGGAAAAATGTTTAATATAAAAGTACACAACAATAAGATACCTAAACTCTTTATTTAGGTGATCCTAATACTAATAGTTGCGCTTAACCTTTATTTCAAGCGTAACTGAGAAAAACTACGATTTGTCTAAGGCAATTAGTTTAAAAGGCTAATTTGATAAACCGAACTCGATTACCCCCTTTGCGATTTAGAATTAATCATTGTTTTTTATTAACATTCAGGCAATTAGCAGCGCCATTAAAATTGATGAAAAAAGAGGTAACTTAGTTAATTTTTCAGGGTGTAACATTTCTCTGAAACATCCGCCTTAGCTGGATAATACACAAATTTAGAATGATTAAAAAGTACTCGAAAAAATTTGGTTCCGAAAGATAGATTTATGGGACAAATTGGTTATTCTCAGGGAGAAGATAAAACGATGTGATAATGGGAATTGTTATGCAGTCTGACAAAAGAAATTGGGATGGAAGCCGAAAGCAAATTAAAAATGATTGTTTTATAGCCTATCCTTTATCGTCGATTCCAATTAAAGTCAACGCTTTCTCTAAAGTTTGATCACTAGTACAGAGTATGTCGGGAAGAACCCCATGCCAGTCATTTTCATTTGCGCCAATATTGAAGTACAACTTACTTGATACCACCAATGGAAGCCGGGTTTGAGGCAATACTGCTGGAACAATGTCGCCAAAACTAAGAATCAATCCACCGGTTTCTTCTCCGATTATTTTCCCACGCTTGTAATAGGAAAATGCTTGCGCAAAATCTGCGGCCGAGGAAAAAGTACTGCTATTCACCAATACATATACTTTTCCACTAAAGCGACTGGAAAGGTGTAAGGGTACTTGATCCTGAGTTTTTATGGTATCAATACTGCCGTTGGGCTTTGAAAGTAAAAGGGAATCTTCTTCGGACAATGTCTTATCTTTCCTGTGCATGCGTAACCGGTTTTTAAGCAACTCACTGTTTTTCTCCAACACGCGGTCGTACTGGCGAAAAGGGATATTCAGTAAATATTGCAACAGGTAATCCCCAACATCCGAATCCCCGCCTAGGTTACCCCTAAGATCTATCACCAGATTAGCCGTACCATTACGTTTAAGTTCTGAAAACGAAGCATCCGCAAAAACTTTGAATGTTTCTAAATCCAGAAAATCATCAAGCTTCATGATAGCGGTTCCGGTAGCCGTGTAGGTCATTGCATAGGGAGATGTTGCCTTTTCAGCTTTTTCTGTCGACACCTGTAGCTTACCCAATTTAAGACTATCCCCGGGCAAAAGCTTAACCGTACCTTTTCTCCCTTTATCATTGTAGCTTATTTCGAAAAAACCTTTTCTAGGGTAGAGTACATCAAAATAAAAACCAAAATATTCTGATCCATAGCTGGCTCTGAAGGCAGCTGTTTCACCCGTAACCAAATCAACAACATCATTCACTATTTTTTTTCCAGTTATGCCATTTATCGATAATATTTCAATATCGTGATTCATAAACCTGTTATGTCCCAGATCCATATCCTCCTGTGAACGGATATAGGGTTTATTCATACTCAAGACTACTTTAAGCGGAAAGGTATATACCTTACTTTCCTGAAATGTATGGAGTGGCATTTCCAGGTCAATATGTCCATCCTGAAGTTTGGCTATCAGCCTCTGGGCAACCAAATAGAAAGCAGTATAATCCATATCTTCCGAAATGTTTCTTTTTACTTTTTCTACGTCCCGATAGAATTTTACTCTGGAGTAACGATAATATGGATTGGGATGTGCAGATTCAATATAATACACCAAACTATCGATATCCTGTCTCAACGCGGCAGCCTTAAAATGCCCTTGGCTAAAAACATCATAGGCAGCTAAGAAGAATATTGAGTATAGTAGAAGGGTCTTCATCTCATGATTTTTTTTAAACTTATAAAATAACAAAATCTTTAAACATAAACCAACCTTTGAGTTGCGTAATAAGAAAAGTATAGAAAATACAGGATAAAGAGAACTATTTATTATACCATTTTATAATTTTTATCAAGCTGTAATAACATAACCTGAGTTTGAAGACTTCAGAATTTATGCGTATAGTCCGCAGGAAGTAACCCTTCTATAGTACGGCTATTTTAAGATGATTAGAAATGCCTTGCAGTTTTTTTCTGGTGTTGGATGGTTCATTTTTGGTACAGAATTTATAAAATATAAACTCGTAAATCAAAACGGATTTAAAATTTGTATGCTATTATAATCCTGTAAAATTATAAAACTATTTAATAATCATTTTCAATAGTATACTGCAACAGTTATCTAATTAGTATTTAGACAAGCAAAAGCTACCACGTAACATTTTTGTAGCCTTCGAACCTGTAACCCATCATTTAACCGTGAAATGCGACTTAGATTTCTGTAATCTTTTTACCAAAAGGATATACTTGGAATAGCAATCTATTTGAATTCCGCAGACAGTGTCTGCGGAATTCAAATAGATTGCTAAGTTAATTTTCTATGTCATTAGCTTTTATATTATATTGCCTCAGCCAGCTTTTGCCTCAGTCGTCCCATATCTTCGCTAAGTTTATTTTCGATTACTTTAGCATAGATTTGGGTGGTGCGGATAGTGGTATGCCCCAGCATTTTGGATACGCTTTCGATTGGTACACCATTGCTAAGCGTAATGGTAGTAGCAAAGGTATGACGGGCAATATGAAATGTAAGTCTCTTTGTAATACCGCAGATATCAGCAATTTCCTTTAGGTAGCCATTCATACGCTGGTTGGAAACAACAGGAAAGATAGTACCATTTTCAACAGATTTTGGATGGTCACTGTAAAGCTCAATCAATTCATATGCTGTCGGTAGAAGCGGCACATTTACGGATGTATTCGTTTTTGTCCTGCTGGTCTTCAACCATGCTTCACCATCAATACCCGTCACAACATTGTCCGGTTTCAGCTCTGCTAAGTCAATATAGGAAAGCCCGGTATAGCAACTGAAAAGAAACATATCCCTGACGTTTCTTAAACGTTCTATCTTGAACTCCTTTTTCGAGATATGATCCAGTTCTTTGGGAGTAAGGGCGTGGCGCTCCACTTTATCAAAATGTTTTTTAAAGCTGGCGAACGGGTCTTTTGAAAGCCATTCCAGGGTAATAGCCATATTAACCATTTTCCTAAACCTTTCGATATGTTTCATAATACCATTATTACTTAATGCCCTTTGATGATCTTTTGGCTCATGGGCAATTAAGAAACTTTCAAAGTCCAGCAGGAATTTATAGTTCAATTCGTGAAGGAGGATATCATTTCTGTAATATTTCTCTTGTAGGAATTGTGAAAGGTAACGTTGGGTCGTACCGTAATTTTTCATCGTCCCGGGTGCCAGCCTATGGACAGCTACCTCATTATGGTAGTTCATCAGGTACTTCAATGTGATGGTTTCATTCTCTTCACCCATGAAAAGGCGTTTTACGGCATCTACGGTAATTGTTTTGCGTTGCTGGACTAAGTTATGGTAACCGTCGGCAATCATCGAACGTACGCGTTCTAAATGGTTATTGAGTTTGACAATCTCATCACGTTTACCTTTCGCGCGGCCTTTAATATCGTCCCAGACCTTTGGGTCAATTTTTCTTTTCAGGGATATTTCTGTCCTGCGCCCGTTTACAGTTACCCTCGCATAAATGCTGGCATCTGTATTTCTTGCTTTTCCCGGTACCCTGATAATAAATTGGATACCAAATGTGCTTGTGCTCTTCATACCAAATGTTTTTAAATTAGACATTAAGTACCGCATCAATTCAGCTATTCATTAAAAGGTGGCACAAGCAGGCACAGTTTGGCTACAAATGTTAAAAAATCGCTGTAATAATTTGTATTACAGGTTTTTAAACCCATTTTTGCGAGTACTTTTTCGAAAACCAAAAAGTACTCACCGAATAACTCACATTTATATTGATTTAATATGGTTTATTTTGGTATCTGACACAAAATAAAAAAGCCGTAAATACTTGATATTTACGGCTTTTGGTACATTTTTGTTTCTGTACTCGTCGGGGTGGCAGGATTCGAACCTGCGACCTCCTGGTCCCAAACCAGGCGCGATGACCGGGCTACGCTACACCCCGAATTCAAATGAATTACCTCATTTGAGCGGTGCAAATATACTACTAAAATCCATATCTCAAAGCGATAACTGAATTTTATTTTTCAATAATGAAAACTGATAACTTTCAGTAGCTAATATTTTAATTAAAACTTACATTTGCAGAGCAAATTAAGACCACGAATATTATGTCTGAAACAATTGAAAAAATAAAGTGCCTTATCATAGGATCAGGGCCTGCGGGATATACTGCAGCCATTTATGCTGCAAGAGCTGATATGAAACCTGTTGTTTATACCGGTATGGAACCAGGTGGACAGCTTACCACAACTACCGAAGTTGATAATTTTCCGGGATATCCTGAAGGTATTGACGGACCAACAATGATGGTACAGTTGCAACAACAAGCAGAGCGTTTTGGTACTGAAGTACGTATTGGGATGGCTACAGCTGTTGAATTTAGCAAAGAAGCTGGCGGATGGCATAAAATCATCATAGACGGGAATAAAGAAGTTCACGCGCAAACTGTAATCATTTCTACTGGTGCTACTGCTAAATATCTTGGCCTGCCAAGTGAGCAACGTCTTAGAGGCGGAGGAGTATCAGCATGTGCAGTATGTGACGGATTCTTTTACCGTAACCAGGATGTAGCTATAGTGGGTGCAGGAGATACTGCTGCCGAAGAAGCTACTTATCTTGCTAACATTTGTAAAAGTGTAACAATGCTTGTTCGTAAAGACGTGATGCGTGCTTCTAAAGCAATGCAGCACCGTGTTGAGAACACTCCTAACTTAAAAGTACTTTTCAATAGCGAAGTTGATGAAGTATTAGGTGACCAGGTTGTTGACGGACTTAGAATTGTAAACAATGTAACCGGCGAGAAACATGACATTGCTATCACAGGCCTGTTTATAGCTATTGGTCACAAACCTAACACTGACATCTTTAAAGGTCAGCTTGATATGGATGAGACAGGTTACCTTATCACTGAAGGTAAATCTACTAAAACTAACATCCCGGGTGTATTTGCCTCAGGAGATGTTCAGGATAAAGAATACCGTCAGGCTATTACTGCCGCAGGTTCAGGCTGTATGGCTGCCCTAGATGCTGAGCGTTACCTTGCAACAGTAGAAACTCACCACGAGATAGCTTAATAAAAGCCTATATAATAAGTAAGAGCCGAACTAATAGTTCGGCTTTTTTATTTAGCTTTATGCTATTGAGAAAAGCATAGGTAATGAGTCACAACTTTAATTATAAATTCATCCCACCTGAAAATTCCATCAGTGATTTTGTAGAAAGCATCGGAATGTTCGAAAATCCATCCGATGAACCCAAGGAAGTTGTAATTATGCCGGATGGCAGGATTGACTTATTCTTTTCCAAATCAGCTTGCGAACCATTTCATATTACACTTATGGGACTTGAAACCTATCCCGAAGCAAGAGCCATTATGCCCGGTACCCTCACTTTCGTAATCAGTTTTAAACCATTAGCTGTCGAATATATTTTAAAGACTCCTATTGCCGGTTTTCTTGATAGTGCTAACGTACAACCCACTAACTTTTGGAACTTTGGACCCGATGATCTGAATGATTTTGATACTTTTTATCTGAAAGCAACCCAGACAGTAAAAAACTTATTACCAAAAGAGATTGATGAACGAAAACGGAAGCTTTTTGAACTGATCTATGTTTCAAACGGAGAAATGACCGTAAGGGAACTTTCTGAAAAAGTAGGCTGGAGCAGTAGACAGATTAACCGCTATTTTACACAACAGTTCGGACTATCATTAAAAGCTTATTGCAATATACTTCGGTTCAGGATATCATTAAAGCATATTGCTCACGGGCAGCTTTTCCCTGAGCTTAATTTTACCGACCAAAATCATTTCATAAAAGAGATCAAAAAATTTTCGGGCGCTATTCCGAAAGAGTTATCCAAAAATAAAGACGACCGATTTATACTATTATCTGTACTGAAGCAGCAATAATTTTGTCCTGTTAATTAAAAAATGACAGTATGAAATTAAATGATAAACAAATCGCCATCGTTGGCGGTGGACCTGGTGGACTTACACTGGCAAGACTGCTACAGCTTAAAGGAGCCAATGTAAAAGTGTATGAAAGAGACACTGATAAATATGCCCGGGTACAGGGTTCCCCTCTTGACCTGCATGACGAATCAGGACTGGCAGCTATTCGTAAAGCAGACCTATTAGACGAATTCAAAAAGAATTATATGCCCGGTGCAGATAAAGCTATTATTACAAACCATAACGCAGAAATTCTTTTTAAAGACCACGAAGCAAAACCTGATGAAAATTTTGGACATGAACATTTTCGCCCCGAGATAGACCGTGGTCCGTTAAGGAATATATTAATGGAATCCCTCAAGCCTGACACTATTGTATGGGACAGTCATTTTATAACAATGGAAGAACACGGCGACGGATGGTTACTACATTTTAAAAATGGCGCTTCATTTTATGCAGATATTGTAATCGGTGCCGATGGCGCCAACTCTAAAATACGTCCCTACCTTACCGATATTAAACCGTTTTATTCGGGAATAACAATGCTTGAAGGGAACATTTATAACGCTACAGAAACTGCACCCACTTTTAGCACTATGCTGGATGGTGGAAAGATAATGGCTTTCGGCAATTCAAAATGTATACTGGGAGGACAAAAAGGCAATGGAGATATTGGATTCTATGCTAGTTTTAAAACATATCAGAACTGGGCAAATGACAACGGACTTGATTATAGCAACAATAAACAAATGCTCAAATGGTTCAAACAGCAATATGCTGAATGGGGCACTATATGGAACGAATTGTTTGAAAACGCCGCCTCTTTTATACCCCGACCAATATACTGCATGCCTATAGACCAAACCTGGGAAGCAAAGTCAAATCTTACCTTATTAGGTGACGCTGCCCATGTAATGCCTCCTTTTGCAGGTGAGGGCGTAAATATGGCCATGCTTGATGCTTTAGAATTAAGCGAGTGCCTGACCTCCTACGAATTTGACAATATTCGGGAAGCTATTGCTTATTATGAAACCAATATGCGTAAGAGAGCCTCGCAAGCAGCAAAAGAATCATTAGAAAATGGCGAAATGATGCACTCTGAAGGTGCGCTTGAAAAAATGCTTGCCTTTTTTAGCAGACACTAATTGTCTCAATTTACCCTCCTGATTGTCAGATTTACACCGCAACAGACATAATTAGATTAGGTACCTTTGAGTATACTTTAATAAACAACAAACAGTAAAACCTAATTATTATGCAAAAAATAACCCCTTGTATCTGGTTCAATGGGCGGGTGGAAGAAGCTCTTGAGCTATATACAACTGTATTTAAAAACGGAAAGATTAAAAAAGTATCGCATTACGAAAAAGGAGCCCCAATGCCGGCAGGCTCAGTCCTTACCGCCGTTTTTGAAATTGAAGGGCAGGAATTCATGATTCTTAACGGAGGACCACATTTTACTCCTAACGAAGCGGTATCATTTGTAATTGAATGTAATGACCAACAAGAAATAGATCGTTACTGGAATAGCCTTACAGCCAATGGAGGCAGCGAAAGTATGTGCGGCTGGCTAAAAGATCCGTTTGGAGTTTCATGGCAGGTAGTCCCTAAAGGATTGGGAGATTTACTAAATCAGAAAGATACCGAGAAAAGCCAGAAAGTAATGCGTGCTCTTATGCAAATGAAAAAACTGGATATAGCGAAACTTAAAGCTGCAGCTGAATAAATAATAAAGAACACCCTAAAGCATGGCTTTAGGGTTAATTTTTTCAATTATGGATAAACCTAAAGACACAAACGAATACATTGCAGGCTTTTCCCCTGAAATACAAAAGCTTTTAGAGCAAGTGCGCCAAACTGTTCAGAAAACAGCCCCTGATGCCGAGGAAAGCATAAGTTATGGTATGCCTGCATTTAAACTAAATGGAAATCTGGTTTATTTTGCAGCTTTCACGAACCATATAGGCTTTTATGCCCTACCCTCCGGTAACGAAGCATTTCAAAAAGAAATAAGTAATTATAAAACAGGAAAAGGATCGATACAATTCCCTTTTGATAAACCTCTGCCTTTGGACCTCATCGCTAAAATAGTAAAATTCAGGGTTGAGGAGAATATTCAAAAGTCAGGACTTAAAAAGAAAAAGTAAGAACATATAAAAACAAAAAACCCTTTTCATCCTTGCGGTGAAAAGGGGAAGCCATAAAACCACACCTTACTTTAATTAAATGGCTTATTTCTTTTTGGGAACAAATTACGAATTCGTAATACTGTCAGATGTACCATTAAATCCGTTTACTTACAGGTATATACGAAAGACTATTTTCTTTGGATTTAAAAAAGTGTATTTTTTTTCAAAAAAAAAGCTCTTTCTTTCGAAAGAGCCTGATATTGAGTAAAATAAATTTTAAAAATTATTTCGTTTGTTGTCTTAAATAAGCCATTTTAATAGCTACTATACCTGCTTCGGTACCTTTATTACCATGAATACCACCGCTACGATCGATAGCCTGTTGCATGGTATTATCGGTAAGCACACAAAACACTACAGGTACATCAGTTTGCACATTAAGATCTTTTATACCCTGTGAAACCGCTTCACACACAAAGTCGAAGTGCTTGGTCTCCCCTTGTATAACACTGCCTATAGCTATAACAGCATCAACATTTTGGGTATCTATCATTCTTTTTGAGCCATAAATAAGCTCAAAGCTTCCCGGTACATCCCATGAAATGATATTTTCTGCCAACGCTCCATTTTCAAGCAATGCTTCAATAGCACCCTTATATAGGCCTGCAGTTATATTTTCGTTCCACTCAGAAACAACAATCCCAAACCGAAAATCTTTCGCGTTTGGGACAGTATTTTTATCGTATTCTGATAAGTTTTTATTTATTGTAGCCATACTTATTCAGCCATTGCAACATAGGCATCAATAGAAGCTCCTTCTGCAGAAGTGCTGTATTTATCCTGAATCTCTTCGAAATATTTAAGAGCATCTGCTTTTTGGTTTAAAGCAAGTGCCGTTTGTCCCGCTTTGAAAAGGAAACGTGGCGCTATAAGATCATTAGACGTTGCCTTAGCTGCTTTTTCATAGAACTCCAGAGCTGACTTATTATCTTTTAACTGAGCAAAAGCATCACCTGTAGCTCCTTTAGCCATAGCGTCAAGGATTTCATCTTTAGTGCTGAATTTCTCAAGGTGCTCTACTGCTTCTTTATATTTACCAATATTTAGGTATGAAGTACCTGCATAGTATTCAGCAAGGTTAGCTGCATCTGTACCGGCATGGTTCTCAATAATACCTACAAAGCCAAGTTTACCTTCACCGCCTTTAAGAGCAAGGTTGAATAAAGAATCACTTGCAGTTGGTGCATTTACAGCCTGCTCAAAATATTGCTGAGCCTGGAACATATCCTCAGCAGCAGTATTTTCTTTAGGAGCATCTACAAATCTTGAGTATCCAAAATAACCAAGTACTGCAAAAGTTACAACACCTATCCCTACAAGGATACCTTTTTGGTTCTTAGCTACCCAGTCTTCTGTTTTAGAAGCAGTCTCATCAAGGGCGTTAAACACCTCTGCTGTTGTGCTTTTTCCGTCAAAAGTTTCTTCTACCGGTTCAACCTCTGTCACTACTTCGGGTTTTGGAGCTTTATAGCCTCTTTTGTTGTACGTTGCCATTTAAGTTATTTTAATGAGTCGCAAAAATAAAATTTTTATTGAATATTAAAATATCTTTTGTCGATATTTTTCGATAATTTGCGGCATATTAAGAAAAGAGCCTTGATTTGCACAAGGTTCTCACAATCAGGATTCCGTTTACCCCATGTATTTAAAGAATTTATCGCTCCTCAATTATAAAAATATTGCTGAGGCAAATTATGAATTTGACCCTAAAATAAATTGCTTTACCGGAAAGAATGGTGTGGGAAAAACAAATGTACTGGATGCTATTTATCATTTAGCCTACGGAAAAAGCTATTTTAATCCCTTAGCAGTACAAAACATCAAGCACGGAGAAGACTTTTTTGTGATAGACGGTACTTTTGATAAAGATAACCGTAATGAACAGATTGTTTGCAGCCTGAAAAAAGGGATGAAAAAAGTCCTGAAACGCAACGGAAAGATCTATGATAAATTCTCTGAACACGTAGGTTTTATACCGCTTGTTATTATTTCTCCATCAGACAGCGACCTGATTACCGAAGGCAGTGAAACCCGTCGTAAGTTTATCGACAGTGTAATTTCACAACTTGACCCCGCCTATCTTCAGGAGCTCATTAATTACCAAAAGGTTGTTGCGCAACGCAATGCCCTATTGAAGTACTTTGCCCTGAATCATACCTTTGACAAGGACACCTTATCTATATATAACGAGCAACTGGACGAGCTTGGACACTCTCTTTTTGAAAAGCGTAAGCGATTCTTAGAGGATTTCATTCCTATTTTCAACAAGCATCATCAGTCGATAACTGACTCAGCTGAAGATGTAAGCCTGAGGTATGACAGTCATTTGCACAATAAAAGATTGCTAGACCTGTTTGACGAAAGTCTGCAACGCGACCGTGTGCTACAATACACCAGCGTAGGGATACACAAAGATGACCTGCTTTTTGAGATCGAAGGACACCCAATAAAGAAATTCGGTTCACAGGGACAGCAAAAGTCTTTCCTTATCGCATTAAAGCTTGCTCAGTTTGAATTCATCAAAAAGCAAAGCGGGGTACTTCCCATCTTATTATTTGATGATATTTTCGATAAACTGGATGAAACCCGTGTTGCCAAAATTGTCCAGATGATAGACGATAAGGTTTTTGGACAGATCTTTATCTCGGACACTCATCCGGAGCGTACCGAAAACATTGTAAAGGAAACGCATCAGAGCTATACCTTATTTAATCTGTAATTATAATCTCAGATTAAAGCACTACATTTACTATTCAAAAATCAATCAAATCATGCTATCAAAAGACACCTTTCAATTCCTTGAGGATTTAAAGAATAACAATCATCGTGACTGGTTTCAGGCAAACCAAAAGCGTTATGCAGAATACAAAAATGATTATAAAGAAACTGTAGAAGCTTTTGTTGCCGAATTAAGCAAAGAAGATGAAAGCCTGAGCCAGCTTGGCTTTAAGGAATGTTCTTTCCGCATCAACAGAGACATCCGCTTTTCTAAAGACAAATCACCTTATAAAACCAATATGGGCATCTGGATGAGCCCTGGTGCAAAAAATGCTAGCCTTGCCGGTTATTATGTTCATATAGAAAAAGGAGCATCATTTATTGCTGCCGGTATGCATATGCCTGACGCTGATCAGCTGAAAAGCATACGCAGGGAAATTGCTGGGTTTTATGAAGACCTTGAAGAAATCGTTGAAAATCCTGAATTCAAAAAACTGTATGGAGCACTGGACTCCGAAAATGCATTAAAAACTGCGCCAAAGGATTACGAAAAAGATCATCCCGCAATTGAATTCCTGAAACTGAAAAGCTTTACAGCAACAGCTAAACTGTCTGACAAAGAGATTGAAAGCAAGGATTTTATAAAAAACGCCTCTAAAAAACTGCTTGTATTAAAACCCTTTGTCGATTTTTTAAATCGTGGCCTCACTACCGAATAAGTTTTAAAGCCTTACTTTTGCACCACAAAACAACCTCATGTTTACTATGGAAATCGTTGCGAATTACCCTCTAAAAAACCATAATACTTTCGGCATCAGTGCTTTTGCAAAAGAATTTATTCAGGTGCATACCATTGCCGAGCTAGCCGAAACACTAAAAGAAAATCAGGGCAAAAAACTATTTATTCTTGGCGGTGGCAGCAATATGCTGCTTACACAGGATATTGATGCACTTGTTATTCACGTTGACCTGAAAGGTAAAGAGATTGTAAAAAACGAAAACGGATATGCCGAAGTAAAAGCCATGGCCGGAGAAAACTGGCATGAATTTGTGCAGTACTGTATCAGCAACAACCTTGGCGGACTTGAAAACCTTTCATTGATTCCGGGAAATGTTGGCACTACTCCTATACAGAACATTGGCGCTTATGGCACCGAAATTAAAGACACTTTTGTTTGCTGCGAAGCCATGAATATTGCCACTCAGGAAATAAAGACTTTTACTAAAGAAGAATGTCAGTTCGCTTACCGCGAAAGCATTTTTAAAGGTGCATTAAAAAATCAATACATTATAGTATCAGTTACATTCAGGCTGACTACAGAAAATCACAAGATAAATACTTCATATGGCGATATCGCTGCTGAACTTACCAAAAACAACATAGTTATCCCAACCATTAAAGATGTTAGTGCGGCTGTAACTGCCATCCGCCAAAGCAAATTACCGGATCCAAAAGAGCTGGGCAATAGCGGAAGTTTCTTCAAGAATCCAATAATAACTTCAGAGGAGTTTGAGAAAGCATACCTGCTACACCCAACCATGCCTCACTACACCGTATCAGACACTGAAGTAAAAGTACCTGCCGGCTGGCTAATTGAGCAAAGTGGTTTTAAAGGCAAACGCTTTGGCGATGCGGGTGTACATGCAAAGCAGGCCCTTGTGTTGGTAAATTATGGCAATGCAACAGGACAACAGATGCTCGATCTTTCTAAAAATATTCAGGAAACCGTATATAAAAACTTCGGAATCAGGATTGAAGCAGAAGTTAATATAATATAGTGGTCAGTGGTCAGTGGTCAGTGGTCAGTGGTCAGTAATTGAAATCGAAAATTTACCTTTCTAGTATGACATTTCAGGATTTAATAGCCTATAAAAAAGCTTTTGCGTTAGCAATGAAAATATTTGAGATTTCGAAAAGCTTTCCTTCTGAAGAAAAATATTCACTTACTGACCAAATCAGACGATCATCAAGAAGCGTCCCAGCCAATATCGCCGAGGCTTACAGAAAAAGAATATTCCCGAAACATTTCCATAGCAAACTTACTGATTGTGATGCTGAAAATTCAGAAACACAAGTATGGATCGAATTTTGTTATCAATGCAAATATATATCGTATGAAATATATTCCGAACTGATTATTGAAACAGATGAAATTGGAAAACTGTTGAATTACATGATTTTAAACCCCTCAAAATTTGGCGTTAATGAAAACTGATTATAAAATCGTTGTCAGACTGAACACTGAACACTGAATACTGAACACTTTTTCCTAATTTTGCAGCTGGAAACACAAATGCCGCCCGCCTATATGCTGAACATTATTTTCTACGTTTTTATCGCTGTTGTTGTTACACAATTAGTGTATTACCTTATAATATTCGGAAAATTTGCCTTTGCACAGGCACAGGAAATTACACCTAAAAAAGTACCTGTTTCGGTTATCGTTTGTGCTAAAAACGATGCCGAAAAAGTAAAAAACCTTGTTCCTGTTTTAGCAGAGCAGGATTATCCTGATTTTGAGATTGTACTTATAGACAATGCCTCAAGTGACGAAACCCTTGACATTTTTGAAGAATTTGAAAAACAATACAGTAACATCCGTCTTGTAAAAGTTGAAAACAATGAAGCGTTTTGGGGCAATAAAAAATATGCACTTACGCTTGGTATCAAGGCAGCCAAAAAAGACTATTTACTGTTTATTGACGCAAACTGCTACCCTACATCTAACGAGTGGATTACAGCAATGACATCGCGCTTTACAACTAACCGTACTATTGTATTGGGTTATGGCGCTTATGAGAAAGTCAAAAACTCTTTCGTAAATAAGATCATCAGGTTTGATAATATGCTTACTGCTACCCAATATTTTTCATGGGCTAAAATAGGCAAGCCATTCTCAGGTGACGGACGTAACCTTGCTTACAAAAAAGAAGAATTCTTTAAAGTAAACGGTTACATAGAACACATGAACATACGCCTGGGTGAAGATTCTTTATTCCTTAACCAGGCTTCAACTAAAAGCAACACTACCCTTTGTTATGCTCCTGAAAGCTTTACTTACACTCAAGCTAAAAAATCGTTCAGCTCTTGGAGAAAACAAAAAAGAAAACAGGTATTTACCACTAAATTTTTTAGCACTTTCGATAAATTTCAACTGAGGTTTTTCTTCCTTACACAATTATCATTCTTTGCACTCATGGCAGTATTGTTTGCTTTACAATACAACTGGATGTTTATGGTTCCGGTAGTTGCTGTGCGTTATCTTGGCAGCTGGCTTACCCTTGGATACAGCGCAGCCAAATTAAAAGAAAAAGATACAGTTTACTGGTATCCGGTTATTGAAATAATCCTTACCTTCACACAACTGAATGTTTTCTTTACCAATTTGTTCTCAAAACCGGCGCATTGGAAATAACCCCTCAAATAATACAACAACATATAGATAAAGCAAAAAAAGGTGACCAGGTTGCCTTTACTTTTTTGCTTGACCGCTATTGGAATGAAGTATACGGTTTTATGCTTAAGCGCACCGAAAATGAAGCCGACACAGAGGATATTGTAATCGAAACATTTGCTAAAGCCTTTGACCGGATTACAACATATAATTCGGAATATGCATTTAACACATGGCTCATAGCCATTGCTAAAAATGTGCATATAGATTTACTACGTAAAAAGAAATCATCCCTTTTTATTGATATTACCGATGAAGAGGATCAGCAGGCCTATAATGTAGCTGACAGCTCTCCTACTCCCGAAGATGAAATCATCAGGGAACAAAATCTTTCCAGCCTTTTAGAATGTATTAAAAAACTGAAACCACAATATCAGGAAGTGATACAGCTTCGCTACTTTCAGGAATTAAGCTATCAGGAAATTGCCGATCAGCTTAATGAGCCTCTTAATAATGTAAAGGTAAAATTATTGAGAGCCAAGAAACTTTTAGCCGAGATCATCAGCAAAAAAGACTAATCCGGTTTATATTCCTTAACCAGCTTAAGGGTATGCTTTACCGCCTTCCATCCTTTTGAACCTTTAAAATGACCGGTTTCTATATATACAGGCTTAGGAAATTTTTTCATCAGTCTTAGAAGTGATTCATCCCAGGCATTTACATTAGCATCGGATAAATTCCCAAGATTATCGCTCTCAACACTTTTCAGAAAACAACCACCAAAAAGAAATTTATCTTTTGGAAGCCATATTACTATATTGTCATGACTATGTCCTTCTCCTGGATAAAAGGTCTCTATCCGCTGTCCTCCTATGGTAAATACTGTGTCGTTTTCGAAAGTGAATTCCGCCTGTTTCGCATTGTGTTTTGCAGCTAATTCTTTAGTAAACTTTGATGTGTAAGTTTTTATCCCTTTACTCCTGTAATATTCCAAACCGGCAGAGCTATCGTCATGAAAGTGGGTTGCTATACACAATACCACTTTTTTATTATGCCTCTTATCTATACTATCAAGTAAGGGCTGAAACTGGGTTTCATCCCAAGGAGTATCAAAAAGCACTACCCCATCATCCGTAACCAGATAGGAACTGTTTGACGGAAATGGCGAACCGGAAAATAAATGATAGTTTGTATAGGTATAAACATCATCATTAATCTTCCTGAATTTCAACTTAGTATTCTGGGCTACAGCCATAACAGAAATAAAAAGCAGCATAATAATTGCAAAAACGATCTTTTTCATACCACAAATATAAAAAACCCTACAATGTGAAACGATTATTTACATTTTAAATAATTATGCTATTTCCTACAATATTAAAAACAACGAAAACGTTTTAGTATGTATACATACTATTATTAACAACCAAAAATCACACTGCTATGTCAAAAATCAGCGTTTTCAACCACGGATGGATCGACCTTGTATTTGAAGGCCGCAATCAGGAATACGGAGCTTACCAACTACGTAAACAGGATCCTAAAACAACCATGCTTGCATTGGTAACCGGTATAGGATTAGTTGTTTCTTTAATTACCATACCGGCTGCAATAAATTATTTTAAAACGGATAACATTGTTGTTGATGGAGGCCTTACACTTCCAGATACTAAAACTATCGAAGTAGAACCCTATGTAATTCCTGAAGCACCAAAACCACAGCCGCAGGAACCTGCCTCAGGCGGAGCGGCATCATCAGAACCTACAGTAGCGTTTACCGAACCCGTAGCAACATCTGCCCCAACAACGGTAAACCTGCCAACAACAGATGATGTACTGAACACAAATCCGGGCTCAACTACAGGCGAGGGAGTTAAAGGAGGACAGGTTGACGGAACATCGACAGCTCCCAGTCCGGGGACAGGTGTCGGCCCCGGTACAGGAAGAAACCCCGAAGGTACAATTGAAACCTTTGTTGATGTTGCACCTTTATATCCGGGCGGATTAGATGCATTTTACAAAGATGTAGCCAGAAGATTCAATAGTCCCGAACTGGAAAATGTATCAACCCTAAAAGTTTTGGTATCGTTTGTAGTTGAACCTGACGGCACACTAAGCAACATAAAAGCCACACGCGATCCGGGCTACGGCATGGGCGCAGAAGCCGTACGAGTACTAAAATCTCTTAAAGGAATATGGAAACCGGGCATGAAAGGCGGGAAAGCCGTAAGAACAGCCTACAGCCTTCCGATAACAGTAAAAGTAAACTAAAAAAAGCCCCTTGATTGGGGCTTTATCATTTAAAACAACCCTGATTTATTAAGTAATAAATAAAACATTTAAGAAAAGAGATACCATTTAAGCAAAGAATTATCACAACTAACCACATCTATTGAAAACAACCTTACATATACAAATAAGTAGTATCTTTGTACCTCAAAGTTTTTTCTATGGAAACTGTTTTAGACACTGTAAGACCTACCGCCTCAAACGGACTGCTTACGCAAAAGCCAAAATGGCTTAGAGTAAAATTACCGACAGGCAAAAAATACACTGAACTTCGCGGACTTGTAGACAAATACAAGCTTCACACCATCTGTACATCGGGAAGCTGCCCTAATATGGGTGAATGCTGGGGGGAAGGAACTGCAACCTTTATGATTCTGGGTAATACCTGTACACGTTCGTGCGGCTTTTGTGGCGTTAAGACAGGCCGTCCTGAAACTGTAGATTGGGATGAACCGGAAAAAGTAGCACGTTCCATCAAATTGATGAATATAAAACACGCCGTTGTAACGAGTGTAGACCGTGACGACCTTAAAGATGGCGGCTCGATAGTCTGGGCTGAAACCGTTAAGGCTATCCGCAGGATGAATCCTACCACAACCCTTGAAACACTTATTCCTGATTTCCAGGGAATCGAAAGAAACATCGATCGTATTATCGAGGTTGCTCCAGAAGTAGTTTCGCACAACATGGAAACCGTAAAGAGACTTACCCGCGAGGTGCGTATCCAGGCAAAATATGAGCGTAGCCTTGAAGTACTGCGTTACCTGAAAGACAACGGAATTAACCGTACAAAATCGGGTATTATGCTTGGTCTTGGCGAAACCGAAGAAGAGGTAATACAGACTATGCACGATCTTCGCGCAGTTAACCTTGATGTACTGACTATAGGCCAGTACCTTCAGCCAAGTAAAAAACACTTACCCGTAAAAGAGTTCATTACTCCGGAGCAATTTGCAAAATACGAACAAATCGGGTTAGAGCTTGGTTTCCGCCATGTAGAAAGCGGTGCACTGGTACGTTCATCATACAAAGCACAAAAACATATTCTTTAATAGTTTAAAGTTGTCAGTTTACAATTGACAGTTTTACGAAATGAATACAAAAACAAAAATTGCCATTAACGGTTTTGGCCGCATCGGTCGAAACCTTTTCAGGCTTTTGATTAACCACCCTTCTATTGACGTGGTAGCCATTAACGATATTGCCGATGCCCGCACCATGGCGCATCTGATTAAATACGACAGTATTCACGGCGTATTACCCTTTGAGGTTTCCCACACGGAAAACAGCTTAATCATAAACGGAAAATCATACCCTTTCCTGCGCAAAAAAAATGCCGCTGATATTGACTGGAAATCATTCAATATAGACATTGTAATTGAATCTACAGGTAAATTTAAAACCCTGGAAGATGCTAATATACACATTGAAAGCGGTGCAAAGAGAGTAATACTGTCTGCACCTCCTGAAGATGACCGCATTAAGACCATTGTATTAGGCGTTAACGAACATATTCTGGATGGTACTGAGAAAGTAATTTCTAATGCAAGCTGCACAACAAACAATGCCGCTCCAATGATGAAGATCATCAATGACCTTTGCGGGATTGAACAAGCGTATATCACTACGGTTCACTCATACACTACCGACCAGAGCCTTCACGACCAACCTCATAAAGACCTGAGAAGGGCACGCGGAGCAGCGCAATCAATAGTACCAACCACCACAGGAGCTGCAAAAGCACTGACGAAAATATTCCCTGAATTTGTTGGAAAAATTGGTGGCGGCGGTATACGTGTACCAGTACCGGATGGCTCGCTTACAGACATCACCTGTTATGTAAAACGTGAAGTAAGCATCGAAGAAATTAATACTGCATTTAAAAAAGCATCAGAAAACGAACTTAAAGGAATATTAGCTTATACTGAAGACCCAATTGTATCGGTAGATATTTTAGGAAACCGCAATTCATGCTTATTCGATTCGCTACTAACATCTGTAATCGACAGAATGGTAAAAGTGGTTGGATGGTATGATAACGAGATAGGCTATTCTTCAAGAATAATAGACCTTATTATTCATCTTGAACAGAAATAAAAAATGCCACAAATTGTGGCATTTTTTATTATACTTAATATTTAATAATCAGTTCTTTTATAAGTGCTTTCACTTTTGGCTCCGCCATCTTAGCCGCCTGCAGCACTTCATCATGACTTAATGTTTCAATACCTTCCTCATTACCCATATCGGTAATCACAGACAAACCGAATACTTCCATATTCATATGTCTTGCCACAATAACTTCAGGTACAGTTGACATTCCTACGCAATCAGCTCCAAGAATCTTAACCATTCGGTATTCCGACATTGTTTCATAGGTTGGCCCCTGTAATCCAAGGTAAATACCATCCTTAACATCAATCGACTGGGCTACTGCAATTTCTTTGGCTTTAGCAATCATTTTACGACTGTAAGCCTCATGCATATTTACAAATCGTGGCCCAAAACGTTCGTCATTCTTACCTCTTAACGGGTGTTCCGGAAAGAAATTGATATGGTCATAAATCAAAACGATATCACCTACTTTATAAAAAGGATTAACACCCCCTGAAGCGTTAGAAACAATTAACTTTTCAACACCCAGGGCTTTCATTACCCGCACAGGAAAGGTAACCTCATCCATTCCATAACCTTCATAATAATGAAAGCGGCCTTTCATGGCCACAACATTATTTTGACCTATTTTCCCAAAAACAAGGCAGCCTGAATGCCCCTCAACGGTTGAAACCGGAAAATTAGGAATCTCATCATAATTAAGTGTATGCTCTATTTCGATTTCATCTGTAAAACTCCCAAGACCTGATCCCAGAATAACACCATAACGCGGAGTAAATCCGGTTTTATCAGAAATATACTTAGCAGTTTGCTGTACTTTTTCCCACATAATCTAAAATTGTATTATCAAAATCACTTTTATCGTTTAACAGTCTGCTTTTTATAGGAAGATAGAACAATCTGTCAGCAGGCAACTTATCTACCAGTCTCACATAATCTTTTTCAGTTGTAACGATTCGTCTATCCTCTGCCTTTTTATTTAAAACAGTAATTTCGTTTTCGGTAAAATTATGATGATCCGGAAAAGCCATAACCTCATCATAATCTTCCATTAAATAATCAAAAAAAGGCTTAGGCTTAGCAATGCCCGCAACCAAAACTTTTGGTTGTTCGGATAAATCATCAATATTTATCGAAACCTCTTTCGAATATACATATTCATCATATTTTATACTAGTAAAGAAAACCTTTTGTGATTTTTTTGGCTTGAGCTTCTTTTTTATATTTTCCATCTCGACCTTACTTAAATCAGAAGGGCATTTCGTTACCACAATGTAATTTGCTCTCTGAGCCCCTTTTCTGCTCTCACGTAAATTACCCGCAGGCAATAAGTAGTCCTCAGCATATAGATCCCCATAGGAAGTAAGCAAAATATAAAAACCTGCCTTAACCCTGCGATGCTGATAGGCGTCATCCAGGATAATAACCTCTGGCTTTGATTGTAATGCTAATAACTGCTCAATACCATTTTTTCTGTCGGCATCAACAGCCACCTGTATTGATGGAAACTTACTGTAGAACTGATACGGCTCATCTCCTAATATATCAGCATTACTGTTTTGATTAGCCAATATAAAACCTTTAGATTTTCTCTTATACCCTCTGCTCAATGTAGCCACTCTGTACTGCTCGCTAAGCAGCCTTATAAGATATTCGGTTTGCGGGCTCTTACCGGTTCCGCCGGTACTCAGATTGCCTACCGCAATTACCGGAACAGGAAAAGTATAGGATTTAAAAACACCCTTATCAAATAAAAAATTACGTACTGCTGTAATCAGTAAATAAATAAACGAAAAAGGAAAAAGAAGCTTACGTAAGAATTTCATCATTGCAGTATTGCTGTATAGCAAAGATAATTTTTTAAGATTAATTTAATATCAAATCTTAAGGTATAGGCATTATAAAAAAAGCGCCCTGAAATCAGGGCGCTTTCTATATTTGATCAGAAAAAATTATTTTCTTGTGAAAGTAGTAACATACTTAACAGTAGTACCATTCATAGTCTCACTAGAGCTGATTTTTAATTCACTAGAAGTTAATTTTTCAATATTAACAGTCGTAGTAGTACCATCTTCTACTACTGTAAGAGTGTTACCACTTCTTGTGTAAGTTGAAGTACTTGAACCTTCCTCACACTCAGTACCGTTGTTGTCATACCACACATCTTTAACATTAGTTGCTGTGATTTCGATATAATCTTTATCACAACCTGTAGTATGAGTATAATCCTGAAGAACTTCCTGACCCTGAGCCGCAATTCCTTCTTTTGCGTAAACCCATGATCCTTCTAGTTTTCCTCCAGTTGATGAGCTATCATCATCACCACATGATACAGTTGTTAATCCAAGCGCCAGTACAGAAAAAAGTACAATTCTAAGTTTTTTCATTGGTTAAATTGATTTTAATTGGTTTGATATTTTTTCAACGCAAACATAAATAAATTCCTCTAAAAAACAATAACATCATCAACAAAAAACAAAAAAAAGAAAAAAACAACCAAAAAATTAAGTTAATTTAACAAAACAAAACGAATAACCATCTAAAAACTCATATAATAACTAAATGTTTAAATAATAGGAATTTTAATTATGATTTGATTTAAAACAATAGCGTGAGAAACACTATTTTTGTTTATCAGTAATACTCAAATCATGCTAATAAAAGACATACTTTCCGTTCTCGAACAAATGGCTCCTTTAGCCTATGCAGAAGACTTTGACAACGTAGGGCTATTAACAGGCAGCCCTGATACTACAGCAACAGGCGTATTAGTATGTCATGACGCACTGGAGAGTGTGATTGATGAAGCTATCAACAAGAATTGCAATCTTGTCGTTTGCTTTCACCCAATATTATTTTCAGGCTTAAAAAAAATCACCGGCAAAAATTATGTTGAAAGGGCTATTATAAAAGCCATAAAAAATGACATCGCCATATATGCTGTACATACCGCTTTAGACAATCACCAATATGGTGTAAATAAAATATTTTGTGATGCTTTAGGTCTTACCAATACTAAAGTACTCATCCCAAAAGAGAACTATATCCGTAAACTGGTTACTTACACCATTCCTGAAAATCACACTAAGCTACGCAACGCACTTTTCGACGCCGGCGCCGGAAATATTGGCAACTACGAGAACTGCAGCTTTAATTCGCAGGGACTGGGAACCTATCAGGGTAATGAAAACAGTAATCCCGAGATAGGCAACAGAGGCGAATTCATGGAAAATACCGAAATAAAGATCGAGGTTACTTTTGAAAAGCACCTCGAATCAAAAATTCTGAAAGCATTATTCAGCAATCACGTTTATGAAGAGGTCGCTTACGAAATTTATAACCTAAACAATTCGCACCAGAATATTGGTTTAGGCATGACAGGTGAATTTATCGAACCCATGGAAGAAAAAGCCTTCTTGAATTTTGTAAAAGATAAAATGCAGGCTGGAGGCATCAGACACAGCGCTTACACAGGCAAACCGATAAAAAAAGTAGCTGTATTAGGTGGTTCAGGAAGTTTTTCTATTAAAAATGCGATAGCATCAGGAGCGGACGCTTTTCTTACCGCAGACCTTAAATATCATCAGTTTTATGAAGCTGAAGGTAAACTCCTTTTAGCTGATATAGGACATTTTGAGAGCGAACGTTACACACAGAATTATATAGCCGACTATCTAAGTAAAAAAGTCAATATAAAAGTATTGATTACTCAAACCGACACCAATCCTGTAAAATATTTTTAGAATTAGTTAAAGATAATATTCCAAAGACTTATAATGCCATTTACAAATCCAAAGATGAATACTAATGCAATAAGGAGAAAAACTGCCCCACCTATCCAATCATATCTTTTAGAAGCTGCCTCTTCAGCAAGGCGTTGCTTGTACTTCTTTGAAGACTGGTTCTTTTTATATTTTTCCTGTTCAAGTTGATCAAGAGTTTGTAACGCATAGGCAGGAAGTCTCAGTTTATCTCCCCTGTATTTAATATCTTTTAATATCTGAATAGGTGAATAATTTACAGATGTTTTATAGACAGTGACACATTCTTTAATATAATCTTCTGTGGGCTCAGCAAGTATCCAATAAAGACCCGCAGCATCATAAAATCCGGCTTCGTAATACAATTGAGCTAGCATAGCTCTTGCTCCCATTTCGTCTGGAAATGAATTTATAACATTCTTAAGCCTGTTTACTGCCTTAAATTTTTGGCCTTTTTTAATTTCGGCCTCGGCCTGCTGCAGCTGATTTTGTAGATACATCGATGAGTTGGTTTGACACTACTAATATAAATTAAATTCCAAACCGTATAAACAAAAAATTATATAGTTGATTATCTTACGAAAAAAATCGCTAATTTTGCATTCATTTTATCGGAAGAAAATACAAATCCAGTTAAGTACTTATAAATATGGCGAATATCAAGGAACTAAGTGTTGAAGACAAATTAAGAGCACTTTATGATTTACAGTTAATTGATTCAAGAATTGATGAAATCAGGAACGTAAGAGGAGAACTTCCGTTAGAAGTGGAAGATCTTGAAGACGAAGTTGCCGGATTAAGCACAAGACTTGAAAAGCTTAAAACTGACCTTGAGTCTATTGAAGAGCAGATTAAAGAAAAGAAATCTGCAATTGAAGACCATAAAGCTGCCATCAAAAAATATACTGAACAGCAAAAGAACGTTCGCAATAATCGTGAATTCAACTCTCTTACTAAAGAAGTAGAGTTTCAGGAACTTGAAATACAACTTGCTGAGAAGCACATTAAAGAAATGAAAGCTTCTATCGAGCACAAGAAAGAGACTATCGCACAGTCTTCAGAGCGTCTTGATGCTAAATCATCTCACCTGAACCACAAAAAATCAGAGCTTGATGCTATCATGGCTGAAACTCAGAAAGAAGAAACTTTCCTTTCAGAAAAATCTGTGGAATATCAGGCTATGATCGAAGACAGACTTCTTGCTGCCTACACAAGAATCAGAACAAGCGTTAGAAATGGTCTTGCTGTAGTTTCTATCGAAAGAGGTGCATCTGCAGGTTCATTCTTCACTATTCCTCCTCAAACACAGATGGAGATTGCTGCACGTAAAAAAATCATTACTGACGAGCACAGCGGAAGAATTCTTGTAGACAGCGTTCTTGCTGAAGAAGAAAGAGAAAAAATGGAACAACTGTTCTCTAAAATATAATTTTAAAATCCCCGTCTGGTCGGGGATTTTTTTTAGCTTAGCTTTAATGCAAAAGTTACTTACATTCGTTATTTCAAAGACACTTGGGCTATATATTAACATCCTTAGTTACATATACCCAAAAAAGGCCAGCTGGCTTGCTTATAAATTCTTTAGTCATCCCCGGGACGGCAGACTCATTAAAGAAGCACTTCCGGATGTACTTAAAGAAGCAGATGCTGAAATGATAACCCACAACGATTTTCTTTTCCAGATATATACATGGAAAGGTAATGACACCAAAGTTTTATTGATGCATGGATGGGAAAGCAATGCTTCGCGCTGGGAGCTTCTGATAGGTCATCTACAAAAATCCGGCACTACCATAATAGCGATTGATGCTCCGGCGCACGGACTTTCATCGGGATCAGAATTCAGTATGCCCCGTTATGCCGAATTTGTAAATGTTGCAGTACAGAAATTTAAACCCGATTATCTTGTTGGCCATTCCCTTGGCGGTGCAACTGCTCTTTATTTCCAGTCGCATTACCAAAATGAATACATTAAAAAACTAGTTACGCTTGGTGCTCCCTGCGACCTTAATACCTTATTAAAAAATTACGCCGGTATCTTAAGTCTTAACAGCAATGTATTTCAGTTGCTTGAAAAACATTTCTTTGAGCATTACAAAATCAAAACCCATGAATTTTCAGGTAGTGTGTTTGCGTCCAAAATAAAGATTGAAGGACTTATTGCACATGATGTTCATGATACGGTTGTGTCATTTAAGGAAGCGGAGAAAATAGCCAAAGCCTGGCCCGACGCAAAATTTGTAACCACCAAAGGACTCGGACACAGTATGCATGGCGATGCCCTTTACAACTCTGTTTACGACTTCCTTTTTGAAAATAAAAAAGCGGAATGGTAATTCCGCTTTTGCTTTATTGCATCTTTAGTTCTTAATCACTTTTCTTGATTGGGTCTTTCCATTGTCTTTAACTTTTACAATGTAAACCCCTTTTGAAAAACCACTAAAGTCAATGCCATTTTCAATTCCTTTCGCTTCATACACCAGCTGCCCTAAAGTATTATAGACCTCTTCAGAAACACTCTCACTAAAATTACCGGTAATGGTTAGTCTTTCGGCAACAGGATTAGGATAAGCTATAAATGTGTTTTTCTCAATACTGTTTATTCCTAGCAAAACATCCATCGCCTCTATAGCCTGAGGCATATTAGGCAGCGGACCGATATTACCCTCTAAAGCCAATCCTTGTGGTTTTCCTGTTTGTTTTAAAATTTCTCTAAGCTCTACCCCACTCAGGTATTCGCCTGTATTAGCATGATAATATGACTGCAAAACTATGGCGCATGAAGCCACTATAGGCGTTGCTGAACTCGTTCCGCTAAACCAGGTATAAGTCTGGTTATTATCATCGTTAACAATATACGCCTGACCCGTTCCGGCAGTAAGCACATTCAACCCCCAACCCTGAAGGTCAACTCTTTCACCATAGGTACTATACCACAAGCGATCGTGAGCTTCATCAGGGCTACCGGCACCAACTATAATAGCTCCGCTGTCGCCACGACTATTATATTCGTCAAATATAGGACTGTCCAAATCCTGATTTCCATTTCCGGCAGCAGCCACAACGATGATACCTGCATCAGTAGCTGCCTTAGTCAGATCCCAAACAGGAAGATCGTATTCTGATGGACCATAATCTTCAAGTTCGCCATACCCGTCAGTCTGCAATTCATAAATAACAAAGTCACCCTCTGTTGATTGCTCAAAACATTTTGATATTGAGAAAGGCACATCATATTCTGCCTCTACCGTAAGTACCGAATACATTACAAGTTCATTAGCCCCATGAGCCAGACCAGTAATTCCATAATTTCCGGGATCAGCATATAATATCCCGAAAACACCTGTTCCATGGGTCTCATCATCAATAATATCAGGATGAATAGTTATGTTATCGGCAAAGGATACATTACGGTCGTTCAGCTCTTCATGCAGTGGATTCATACTCCCTTCAAGATCACGGATATTAATCCCCTGCCCGGTTAATCCCAAATCCCAGGCATAAACCATATCAACACCATAATCAGTGATATAATTCTGATATTCTAAAAGAGAAGGTGTTGCAGGCTCAATATCATGAGGGAAAGGAATAGGCTTAGCCGACATAAGACTGCAATATTCCACACCGCTAAACTTTTCAAGTTTTTGTCCCAAAGCCATTAGTCGCTCATTTGTCGGATTTTCAATCTTCAATTCAACGATATTAGACAGTTTTCTTACCGATGCGCCACTTCCTGTATTTTTCACTGCAAGTGCTTCCAGTTCTGCAAGTTTTGAAGGGTTAATAGCGATAGTTTTACGGATAGTAATATTATACTCTTCCGAAAGTTCTTTAAATTCAGGAATATAAACAGACAGGTCTTTTATATAATCCTGACTATTGCCAAGATTTACACCGTCGTTAAAAGAAACGTATAGTTTGTGAGCGTCAGTGCCCTTTCGGAGCTTAAGCGTTCCTTTTCGGTTTTGGGCTTCTACAGCCCCTGAAAAAAGGAACAAAAATGAGATAATGAGTGATTTTCTTTTCATAGATAATTTAGTTGATTAGTAAACAGCGATTTACATCTGGTTCCTCCAAATGTATAAAAAGAGTTTTAACACAATTCTATTTGTTAATAATTTTAACATTTACAACGTTTTAGCCAAAAGCTTATCAACAATTCTATATGGTTTACGTGCCAAATTGTAGTATTTTTGCAGTATGGAAGAAGAATTGAAACGTCTGAATAAATTTATATCGGAAACCGGTTATTGCTCACGCAGGGAAGCCGACAAACTTATAGAAGAAGGCCGGGTTACCATAAATGGTATAGTACCGGAAATGGGAACTAAAGTTTCTCCTGAAGACGAAGTGCGTATAGACAGCAAACTTATAAAAGAGAAAACTTCAAAACACATTTACTTAGCATTCAATAAACCGGTAGGCATAGAATGCACTACTAATACTGATGTAAAAGATAATATTGTAGACTATATCAATTATCCTAAACGAATATTCCCCATTGGCCGTCTTGACAAAGCCAGTGAAGGACTTATATTTATGACTGACGACGGTGATATTGTAAATAAGATATTACGCGCACGCAATAATCACGAAAAAGAATACATTGTTACCGTTAATAAACCTATTACCGACAGGTTTATACAACGCATGGGTAGCGGGATTCCTATCCTCGATACTGTTACCCGAAAATGTAAAGTAGAACAAATAAGCAAATACATTTTCAGGATAGTACTTACTCAGGGACTCAATCGTCAGATCCGCCGTATGTGCGAATACCTTG
This sequence comes from Flavobacterium sp. AG291, assembly GCF_003350375.1. GTDB lineage: Bacteria > Bacteroidota > Bacteroidia > Flavobacteriales > Flavobacteriaceae > Flavobacterium > Flavobacterium suzhouense. The sequence continues at coordinate 27,795 of NZ_QQAR01000004.1, forward strand.
GTTATGATGTTACAGCCCTTAAACGTATCCGTATCATAAACATATCGCTTGATGTGCCTGTTGGAAGATACAGAGACCTTACCGCCTCAGAAATTAAAGAACTTAACACTCTTATTGAACCTTCAAGCAAAACAGAAGAGGCAAGTCTTCCAAAAGAAGAACCAACGAGAAGAATCTCGGCTGCCCGCAGACCTATAAATCCAAACAGGCCACAAAACAACAGAAACGGTAATAACAGTAAGCCTTTTAACACCAATAGAAGGAATAATCCACGTAAAAAAGATTGATATAACGAGTGTTAAAAATTCACGTATTTTCACATTTTAACACGCTTTAAGAAATCGCATTCAACAATAAGCTAATTTATAGCAATATTATAACACTTTAATAACCTTACGATGTATTTGTAAGGTTATTTCAATTTGTTATGGTCTAAAAAACCATAAGCTAACTTTACTTTAGTATTTAATAATTATAACAAAAATTTATTATTGCGTTATTATTTGTTATTTACTTACAAGCTAAAACGAATTTCTTACAAAAATATCACATTAAAATAAATTTTGTTATAATAATATTTCATTGATAATCATTTAGTTAAGTTTATATATTAGCAAGATTCAAAAATTAACTAAACTACTATGAAAAAAATTATCTTGCTATTAGGCCTGTGTTTTGCTTCGCAAACATGGGCTCAGGACTGTACACCACTATCCTACTACACAGAGAATTTTGAGACGGCTACGGTGCCCTCATTACCCTCATGTTCAACAGCTTCAGGATCAAATACCTGGACAACTGCTAACAACCCCGGAAATGGGTTTGACAACAACACCCTTAAGTATACCGGCAACACACAGGCAGCAAATGCCTGGTTCTTTTCAAAAGGAATTGCGATGACGCAAAGTGTATGGTACAAGATCTCCTATCGTTACGGTAACAACGGAGTTTCAACAGAAGATCTTGTAGTCACACTGGGTACAACAGGAACAAGTGCAGATCCGGCTTTCCAAACTCACGCAGGTATTACGGGAGGTACTCCAACTACATTCCTTTTAACAACATTCCCTGCACAAAGTACGGCTACTTACTATCTAGGCTTCCATGCGACAAGTGCTGCCAATCAGGGTAACATCTATGTTGATGACATTGTTGTAGAACCTGTAACTTGTAATAATCCGGAAAACATCCAGGTAACAAACCTAACTACAACCGGAGCAACATTTACATGGGATGATACAGCAAACAACAATACAGATATGTTTACTGTATATCATTATGGTTACATGACAAGTAATACACCTCCTACCAATGCTGGAGATATTCATTACAACAATTTAACCTCTAACGATGTTACCGACCTGCAACCGGGAACTACTTACTATCTTTTTGTGCGTACACAATGCCAGCCTGTAGTTGGTGGATGGAGTGAGCCCGTAATATTTACAACTCCTACCTGTGCAGCTACAACTGTACCCTACACAGAAGATTTTGAAACAGCAACAACGCCATCCCTGCCTTCATGTACATCAGGTGATCAATGGGTAACAGGAGCTAATCCGGGCAGTGGATTTGAAAGCAACGCATTACAATATACTGCAGGAACAGAAACGGCAAATGCATGGTTCTTTACTCAGGGTATCCAACTTAATGTAGGAAGTTTCTACAAACTAAGATATAGTTATGGCAATAACAGTAGTGAAACAACTGAAAGCCTTGCTACAGTAATAGCGACAAGCCCTAACGCTGCATCGGTAATTGGTACAGTAAATGATTTAACAAACATAACAGGCAATACTCCTACCGTACATACTTCAGGAATTGTAACTGTTCCTACGAGCGGCGTATATTACTTTGGATTTAATGCTCACAGCGAGGCTAATGCGGGTAACCTGTATGTAGACAATATTGAAGTAAAAGACTGGGATTGTGGTGTACCGCTAAATATTACAGCAACAGCTATTACACCAACATCGGCAACAATTTCATGGGAAACTCCGGAAGAAAACACGAGTTTTGGTTACTTGGTTGCGCACCCTACAACAAATACTGCTCCTGAAAGCGGTGAGTATGTACCGGCATTAACAAAAGAATTCACTGACCTGACTCCCGGTACTACGTATTATATTTTTGTAAGAAGCCAGTGTGGTCCACTAATGGGTGACTGGTCAGAGAGCATCAGCTTTACAACACCGGCTTGCGAACCTACAACTGTTCCTTATATACTTGATTTCGAATCAGCGACAGTTCCGGCAACACCTGAATGTACTATTGCTCAGGAAGCGATATCAGGAAATGACTGGGTAACCGCAAACAACCCTGGTAGCGGATTTACAAGTAATACTCTTGTATATACAGCTACTAACGATGCTGCCAATTCATGGTTCTATACTCAGGGAATCCAGCTTACAGAAGGTACACTTTACAAAGTATCTTATAAATATGGTAATAACGGTACTTCTACTGAAAACCTGAAAGTAACACTTAATAGCAATCCTAATCCAAACTACCAGATTGGCAACAACTTTGGTACACACGAAGGCATAACGGGAGGGACACAGGAGGAAAATTCCATTGAGTACTTCAACATGCCTACAGGTGTTTACTATTTTGGTTTCAATGCTTACAGCGAGGCGGGCCAGGGTGCTATTTATATTGATGATTTTAAAATTGAAGTTATTGATTGTGGCGAACCAACAAATGGTTCAGCAACGGTTACTACAACCACTGCTACAATAACATGGGAAGCAGCAACATCAGGAAATGCTACTCCAAACGTTTACCATATAACATATGGCACTACCGATACTTTACCTACAGAAGGATGGGAAAATGAATCCGGTACTTCTAAAACTTATGAAGGACTTGAACCGGGCACACAGTATTATGCATTCATCAGAGTTCAGTGTGGACCTTCAAACAGTGGATGGATAACTATTCCTTTCACAACTGAAGAAGTTGCTGGTCTTGGTGATAATACCCTAAAAAACATTACAGCTTATCCAAACCCTGTAAAAGATGTACTTAACCTTAATGCACAGTCTACAATTGAAAAAGTAGAAGTATACAGCATTACCGGACAACTGGTACATACTCAAAATGTAAACACACAGAATGCTGTTATAAATCTTCAACAGCTTTCTACAGGAGCATACCTTGTAAATGTAATTGGTGAAAACGGATCAAAACGAATCAAAATCATCAAAGAATAAATTTAGGTTACGGTGATAAATAGGGGCTATCTGAAAAGATAGTCTTAAAAAAGCTATGAAAAAAAGGGCTGCCTCAATGAGGCAGCCCTTCCTGTTTGATTAATACAACTAACCGTTTGAAAGCCATAAACGTTTAGACACAAAGTTTTCCGAAATTTGTACTACCATTAAATTAATAACAATGAAAACAGATAAACAAAAAATATGGTTCGTAACCGGAGCATCAAAAGGTTTCGGATTATTGTTCGTGAAACAGCTTTTAGCCACGGGACAAAATGTAGCTGCCACATCGCGCACAACTGCTGAACTTATTAAAACTATTGGCGATTCAGAAAACTTTCTGCCTTTGGAAGTAGACCTGGCAAGCGATAGTTCGGTTGCAGCAGCGATAGCAAAAACTGAAGCTAAATTTGGCGGGCTTGATGTACTAGTGAACAATGCTGGTTATGGCATTGGCGGAAGCCTTGAAGAAGTAGAAGATCGTGATGTTCGCGCTGCTTTTGATATTAATGTATTCGCTGTGTTTAATACTATACGTCATACGTTGCCTATCATGCGTAAACAGCAATCAGGACATATAATAAATATAGCATCCATAGCAGGTGTTGCGCCGGGTTCAGGATGGGCTGCCTATTCAGCAGCCAAGTCGGCAGTAATTGGTTTATCTGAAGCACTGGCACAGGACGTACAACCTTTCGGCATTACCGTTACAGCTGTGGCACCGGGTGGTTTCAGAACAAGTTTCCTTTCTAAAGAGTCATTAGCTGTTCCAAAAAATAGGAATGGTGCTTATGATAACATAAATGAAATGCTTATCAGATATCAGGGGCTTGACGGTAAACAAGCCGGTGACCCTGAAAAAGGCGTTGCCATAATGATACAGACTGCTTTTGAACAAAATCCACCTCTTCATCTATTATTAGGAAGTGATGCCTACAGAAGGGCAACTGCCAAATTTGAGAGTCAGATGAATGAATTTGAGAATCTGAAAGACACAACTACATCTACAGATTTCTAAAACGAAAAGGGAGCCAATCGGCTCCCTTTTCTATCATAAAAAATTACTTTTTGTCTCTTCTAAGCTCTCTTGCAAGAAGTGTATTTTTAAGCAACATGGCAATTGTCATTGGCCCTACCCCACCCGGAACCGGAGTGATGAAAGACGCTTTTTTACTTACGTTCTCAAAGTCAACGTCGCCGGTAATAACATAACCTTTAGGGTTTGTATCATCCGCAACGCGTGTAATTCCAACGTCTACAATTACTGCATCATCCTTAACCATCTCTGCTTTAAGGTAATTTGGCACACCAAGGGCAGTGATAATGATATCAGCCTGAGTTGTTATCTGTGCAATGTTTTTAGTATGGCTGTGCGTTAGCGTAACGGTTGAGTTTCCTGGGAAACCTTTACGCCCCATAAGGATACTCATTGGGCGGCCTACGATGTGGCTACGTCCGATAACTACTGTATGCTTACCCGCAGTCTCTACATTATAACGCTCTAAAAGCTCAAGGATACCAAATGGCGTTGCAGGAATAAAAGTAGTCATATCCAGTGCCATTTTACCAAAATTCTCAGGGTGGAAACCGTCAACATCTTTGCTTGGGTCTATCGCCATAAGTACTTTTTGGTCGTCTATTTGTTTTGGAAGCGGAAGCTGTACGATAAAACCGTCGATGTTATCGTCCTGGTTAAGTTCCTCAATTTTTTTCAAAAGCTCAAGCTCAGAAATAGTGCTTGGCATTTTTACAAGTGTAGACTCAAATCCTACACGCTCGCAGGCTTTTACTTTGCTCCCTACATAAGTAAGGCTCGCTCCGTCGTTACCAACGATTACAGCTGCAAGGTGTGGCACCTTTTCGCCGTTCTTCTTCATTTTTGCTACAACTTCGGCAATCTCATTCTTGATATCTTCCGAAACTTTTTTTCCGTCGAGTAATTGCATTGTTCGTGTTTTATTTTTGAAAATAGATGTTCAATTGAATACTGCCGTGACAGTTAAATATAATAAAAAAAGACGCGTTTAACCGCGTCTCTGTATTTTAAGGCCTCATTCCTTTCATTCCGCCCATCATTCGCATCAGGTTCTTACCGGCACCACCCTGCATCATCTTCATCATTTTGCTCATCTGGTCAAACTGTTTCAGCAGTTGGTTTACCTGCTGTATAGAGGTACCCGATCCTTTTGCGATCCTGTTCTTTCTTTTTACATCAATGGTTGCAGGTTTGCTACGCTCTCCCGGAGTCATTGAATAAATGATAGCTTCTATATGTTTAAAGGCGTCGTCTTCGATCTCAACATCTTTTAGTGCTTTTCCTGCACCGGGTATCATCCCAACAAGGTCTTTCATGTTACCCATTTTCTTAACCTGTTGAATCTGTGCAAGGAAATCGTCAAAACCAAATTCGTTTTTAGCGATTTTCTTTTGTAGTTTTCTTGCCTCTTCTTCATCATATTGCTCCTGTGCTCTCTCAACAAGGGAAACAACGTCACCCATACCCAGGATACGATCGGCCATACGGCTTGGATAGAAAACATCAATTGCTTCCATCTTCTCACCCGTACCAATGAATTTAATTGGCTTGTTAACTACTGATTTAATAGAGATAGCGGCACCACCTCGGGTATCACCATCAAGTTTGGTAAGGATAACACCATCAAAATCCAGTCTGTCGTTAAATGCTTTTGCAGTATTAACAGCATCCTGACCTGTCATTGAATCCACAACAAATAGGGTTTCGTTTGGCTCTATCGCTTTATGAACGTTAGCAATTTCGTTCATCATCTCTTCATCGATCGCTAGACGACCGGCAGTATCGACGATAACTACATTAAATCCGTTAGCTTTAGCATGTTTGATGGCATTTTGAGCAATCTCAACAGCATTTTTGTTACCCTCTTCAGAATATACTTCTACACCTATCTGTTCCCCTACAACGTGTAGCTGGTTGATAGCCGCAGGACGGTAAATATCACAGGCAACCAATAACGGTTTCTTGTTCTTTTTAGTTTTAAGGTAATTGGCAAGTTTACCCGAAAAGGTAGTTTTACCAGAACCCTGAAGACCTGACATCAATATTATCGTAGGATTTCCCGACAGGTTAATACCGGAAACATCTCCTCCCATAAGTTCGGTAAGTTCGTCTTTAACGAGCTTAACCATAAGCTGGCCTGGCTGTAATGTAGTAAGTACATTTTCGCCAATCGCTTTTTCTTTTACTTTAGTAGTAAAATCTTTAGCGATCTTAAAATTAACGTCGGCATCCAGTAATGCTCTCCTAACCTCTTTAAGAGTATCGGCTACGTTTACCTCGGTTATCTTTCCGTGACCTTTAAGTATATGTAAGGCTTTGTCTAATTTTTCACTTAAATTATCAAACATAAATCAGGGTTTCTTTTTATAGAGGTGCAAATTTAAGAATTTGATTTTTAAGATGCAGTGTTTACACAAATAAAAAGGTATGCTTTGAGACGATTATAATAAAGGTTTGGCATACCAAACTCTAAAAAATAGAAAACCGGCCTGGGAAGGGGCCGGTTTTCTTCGGAAAAAAACTTGAATATTTAAAAAAACACAACTATTCTAAACATGTATTGCAATCGCCTTCAAGCTCATATAAAACCTGAACTTCAGTAAACGAAAGCACTTTTTTGTAGACTCTCAGGTCGTCAAGGAAACCTGTAAAACCGCTTCCTATAAAATAATCCATTGCTACATTTCCAATATTGGCTTCAGAAGCATCCTGACTATTTCTTAACTCACCATCACGGTATAGTTTTATATTATTAGCCTCATCTACTGTTACTACCAAATGATGCCAGTTACTTGTATCTACCGGAAGGGCTGCATCCGTTTTCCAGTCAGCATCCGCAATTTCAACATTACCTGCGGCGTATAAAGGAGCATTAAGCTGTTTAACTACCAGCAGAAAGCCTTCTCCTGTTGCATTTCCTTTTGAGAAAAGCTTTTCAACGTCGCCACCATTGGTATTCTGCATCCTGAACCAAAGGCTTATACTATATGGCTGGCCTTGTACAATGGCATTATCAGCACTTTTTGTTACCTGTAAAAACTGCGAACCATTAAAAGCTACCGCACATTTTTGATTGCCCTGTCTGTCGGCTGTAAAAACTATATCCTGCGGCACAGTAACTTCGCTACCCTTCAGGTCTTTTACAACTCCATTTGAGAACGTAATGTAAAGAGATAAATCTTCTACTAGTACGCCCGGATTAGTGCATCCGCCCTGCTCACAGCCTTGAAGCGCAAAATTTATAGCACTCAGTAACTCTTCATTTGAAAACACAGTTATTCCTGCGCCATCTTTTACATTTAACGAAATTGGATACCCTATTGAGTAATACTCATTAGGTCCCAAAGTCATCAGCATAACATGAAGATCTTTATTGCTGTTAAGCACATAAGTGTTCTGAATCTGAAAACCACTGTTATAACGGTAAAAATTCAGAGGAAACACTAATGAAACACAATCATCTCCTATTGCCGGAACCGGATCAGTACAGGTTTCACGAATCGCATCAAACAATTCCTGATTTTCAACAGTTACCTCATTATAATCCTGATCTGCAATTGTTATCGGAAAAAACAAAGTAACGCGATCATCATCTTCTTCGCTTTCATTTAAGATTGCCGCTACAGCCTCATATTGAGACGGTGAAACAATTCTCATTTGCTGCCCGTTAACCATAATTTGCACCGGAAGCTTTATCTTATAGCAACTGGTACTGTCAATCACATTATCCTCTGCTGTATCATTAGCCGAAATTGACTTCAACACATCCGTCAAATTGGAGCTACGAGTTAATGCTTCGGTATTTTCACTTACCGATTCATTTTGGCAGGAAACTGCCGCAAATACGCATATCAAAACAGCAAAAAATCTTTTTATCATTCTATGTGATATAATCTTAAACAGTCAAATTTAAAAAAACCCTACCTGCTTTTTTATTTTTTTAAAAATAAAAGCCAATCACCGAAGTGACTGGCCTTATAAAATCAGGGTTCTTTTTCATGTATGTTACTCTCCAGAAGCTTATCTTCTGAATCAAAATACCTTCTATACGGTAATAAAACCTCCCAAAAAGACTATACTACTTAGTTTTTCTGAAAAGTAAGATAATCAACTCCTCCATCGCCTCCGCTCACATCAACAAGTTTAATCTCTGTTCCTGTTCTGGCAGCAATATCCCAATCATCCGTCAAATCAACAAATTCAAGAGGCTCTGTGAAAGTTATATCAATATCAATATCGCTGTCAAAGCTGTCATCAGTACTATCATCATCGCTGTTATCGTCATCATAAACCGACCATGCACCTGTATAAGTATTGGTCCCGTTAGTAGCTGTAAGCACTCCATTTTCACCAAAGGTAAAATTATACCCTTCAAAATTCCCTGTCTCGTCATTACCGTCTTCCTGAAAAAGAGTAATTCTCCAGGTTCCTGACTTCAGGTTGTTTGCCACTGCATTTGCATTGCCGTTTACATTATACTTCCCGTCATCGTCTGAACAGGCAGTCAGTCCCATAAAAGCAAGACAAGCAACAAATAGATTGATTTTTTTCATTGGTTTAGTATTAAAATATTAGTGTAAAATTAGTAATGATGAACATATAGAGCAAAATTTTATAATTTTTTTAAAGTTTCACTCATTAATGCTGATACAAATAAAGTAAAATTCTACACGATTTAAAATTGCAAATTAGAAGTTGCCCAAACTGGTTTAGAATTTGCAAAAGTTGATTTAGTATTTGTCCAAAAAGCACATTTTTAATTTTTTACAACGCTTTGTATGCAACTTCTATTTTTTTTATAATTTACGCCCACTTTTACAAGCCAAAATGAAAGACAATTCACTAAAGGGCATTTGCGAGGATATTATTTTTGCTAATTTTTTTAAAAACCATGCAAAATCATTACGCAATTACCTGTACTACAAATACGGAAACGAAGAGCAGGCAGAAGATGTTACCCAGGAAGCATTTATAAAGCTATGGGAAAACTGCGCTAATGTACCTTTAGACAAAGCCAAGTCTTTTTTATACACCGTTGCCAACAATACAACGCTGAATCATATTGCGCATCAAAAAGTTGTTTTGGAGTATTCTAAAAAAAGTGCTCCAAAAAACACCGATAACCAGAGTCCGGAATTTTTACTTGAAGAAGATCAGTTTAAGACAAAACTGCAAAATGCCATTGCTAAACTTACAGAAGCCCAGCGCACGGCATTTCTTTTACATCGTATCGATGGAAAGAAATATCATGAGATAGCCGAAATTCTCGGTATAAGTGTAAAGGCTGTAGAAAAGAGGCTTCACGGAGCACTAACAGAACTACGAAAAGAAATTGACAACCTTAGGTAGGGTAATTTAAAAGAAAGCTGTTATAGTAAAAAAGGGATAAAAAATGAACAACGAGAATATGTTAGCAAAATGGCTCAATAATGAGCTGGACGAGAAGGAACTAAAAGCCTTCATGGCCACGCCTGAGTATGCTACTTACAATAAGATAAAAGAATATTCTGCGCAGCTTACCATTCCTGAAGCTGACATGGATACTTTGTATTCCCGAATTGAGGCAAACAAAAACAGACCGGTAAAAGTAAGAACCATGAGCCCATGGATATCTAGAATTGCAGCAATGCTAATCCTTGCATTAGGTGTAACTTACTTTGTATATACTAATAAAACCACAACAGCCTTTGCTGAAAACGGACAGCGTACAGAATTCCTGCTACCGGACAACTCATCTGTGACATTAAACTCGGGATCTGAAGCCGATTATAAAGCCTGGAATTGGAAAAATAATCGTAAATTGCATCTTGATGGCGAGGCTTACTTTAAAGTTGCCAAAGGCCAGACATTTGATGTGATTACGACTATGGGAAAAGTTACCGTAGTAGGTACGCAGTTTAATGTAAAAGCAAGGGACAACCGTTTTGATGTAACCTGTTTTGAGGGTAAGGTTAGAGTAAGCAGTAATGGAAACACTATCCTGCTTACACCGGGAATGAGTGTAGCTTTTGATAATGGCAAACAGTTAGATATGCCTTCAGACGAAGATACTCAACCGGGATGGCTTACTTATGAGGTAAACTATCAGCATGAAGAACTGGGTCGAATCATTGAAGAAATGAAACGCCAGTACCGTGTGGATATCGAACTTTCGGATAAACAAATCAGTACTATAAAGCATTCCGGTAAAATACCAATGAACAACATTGGGGATGCCCTTGAGATTATTGAAACTGCTCACCATTTAAAATCACATAAAGCAGGCAATAAAATCATACTCTCTGTTGAATAATGCTAAAAATCAGGCATCTTTTGATGTTCTTACCGCTTTTATTTATCGTCCCCAATATTTTTGGGCAGAACGAAAATAAAAGTATTGAGCTCAAAAAACTGCTTGAAGACATGGCGCTTTACCATAATGTAAAGTTTAACTATGCCGATAAAGACATAGAAGGCAAACTTATTTCACCACCCGAAATATTCCTTCCGTTAAAAGCCAAACTGGTATACATAGAAAACCGTACCCATTTAAGCTACAAAGAAGTTGGTGGATATATTGTAATATATTCTGCCCCATCAATAGCTAAGAAACGTTGTGCTTACATAATCGATGAAGTTGGCGATCCCGTAGACAGGGCTGTCATACAACTTCCGGACAACAGCAAAATTGTTACCCGACAGGATGGTTATTTTGAACTGCCCGCTACTCTAACCGGAAGTATCTTTATCGACCACCTTAACTACGAACCCATAAGCATAAACGTAAAAGAGTTTAAGGATGACTGTAAAGCCATTGTTTTAAAACTCGAAGTACTCGAACTTCAGGAACTGATTACCGAGCGTTATATTGCCACGGGTATATCCAAAAAAAAAGATGGAAGCTTTACGCTCAAACCTAAAAAGTTTGGTATCCTACCCGGACTAATAGAACCCGACGTGTTGCTTACCATGCAGCAACTTCCGGGCATAAGCAGCATCGATGAAACCGTATCTAACATTAATGTTAGGGGTGGTACGCACGACCAAAACCTGTTTTTATGGAATGGCATACGCCTTTATCAAACCGGTCACTTCTTTGGATTAATTTCGGCAATTAACCCTAACCTGGGTAATGAGGTAAAAATCTTTAAGAACGGAACCTCTGCATTTTATGGAGAGAGCGTATCGAGCGCAGTTGATATATCCTCTCATACTAAAGATATAGGAAATAGTAATTTTACCTTTGGAAGCAACATGATCAATGTTGACTTTTACACGAGGATAAAAGCCAGTGAAAATGCAAATTTCGAAATTTCAGCCCGACGCTCATTTACTGATGCCATAGAATTCCCTACCTATAGCAAGTACTCTAAAAGGATATTTCAGAACACCATAGTTACCGACCTGGATCAGAGCACCAAAATAAACTACCAAAGCGACAAAGAATTTTACTTCTATGATTTTACAGGACAATATCATCAGAAAATAGGATCTAAGCACAACCTGTTTGTAGACTTCATTGGCATTAGAAACAATCTTGACTTTACTCAAGGGAGTGTGGTTATTACAGAACGCAGTAATCTTCAGCAGCTAACACTTGGCGGTTCGGCAGGCTGGAATACGCAATGGAATAAAAAACACAGCAGCGAAGCCAGTTTTTATACTTCTTATTATAATGTTGACGGAAACAACTCATCAATACAGTCAGGACAGGTAATGCAGCAGGGCAATACTATCCTTGACATGGGGCTAAAGATCGCTGACCATCAAAAGCTAACCGACCGTTACCAGTTGCACACCGGGTATCAATATAACGAGATAGGTATCGAAAATTCAGATCAGGTTAACGAACCATCTTACAGCAGGAATATTAAAGAGGTTTTAAGAACCCACGCTCTTATTGGCGAAGTTGAATATGATACCGAAAATAAAAAACTGCATTCAAGAGCCGGAGTGCGTTTAAATTACATTACCAAATTTGGCATGGTCTACCCTGAACCACGTTTACAGGTAAATTATACTCTGACTCCCGACTGGCAGCTTGAAGGCCTTGCCGAAATGAAAAGTCAGAGCACTTCACAGATTGTAGAACTTCAGGGTGACTTTCTGGGCATAGAGAAAAGAAGATGGGTGTTATCTAACGATAAGGATGTACCCGTTCAAAAAAGCAGGCAATTATCTATAGGAGCAACCTATAAACGCAATGGCTGGCTTATATCTTTAGAAAATTATTATAAAAGAGTAAAAGGTATTACCTCAGGTGGACAGGGCTTCCAGGATCAGCTGGAACTCTTGCATGACACAGGACAATATTCCGTATGGGGTAGTGAGTTCCTTGTTCAGAAACAATTCAAAAACTTCTATACCTGGCTAAGCTATACGTTAAACGACAACAATTATAAGTTTGACAACTTTATTCCGAACAAATTTCCGAGCAGTTTTGAGATCGAACATACTATAAATACCGCTGCAATTTATGAGTGGAAAAAAGTAAAAATCGCATTAGGTTCCAGATGGTTTACCGGCAAACCTTTTACGCCTGCGATTAGCAACGCACCCGAATTTGTTACACCTTCCAGTCCTGTTGTTCAGTATGCAGCACCTAACTCGGCAAACATCCAAACCTTTTTCCAGGTAAACTTCTCTGCTTCTTATGTTATAAAAGCTACTGAAAAATCGCAATTACAGTTAGGCCTTTCAGTACAAAATATTTTCAACCGCAAAAATATCATAAACAGATATTACCGTATTAACAGTGACAACAACGGTATCGAAGTTGTAAATACCTATGCGCTTGAGCGCACCCCTAATGCACTTATAAAATTTACATTTTAGACATAAAAAAAGCGCCTTTAAGGCGCTTTTTAAATTGTAATAGAAATCATTATTCTTTAATGATCTTCTTAACCACCGATTGGTTATTGTCAAATGCAATTTTTACCATGTAAATTCCTGACTGGAATTGAGTCATATCAATTTTATCAGAAGAACCTGTGTAAACATTCTGACCTAAAGTATTAACCACATTTACTGATTTAATAGCAAGACCGCCTGTATTTATTGTAACAAAATCATTTGTTGGGTTAGGGTAAACACTTACCGCTTCTTTAAGGAAAGTTTCTTTGTCTAATACTAAACCATCAATGCCTTCTCCTGTAAGGTAAACAGACATTGGAAAGTATCCCTGATCTCCTGCAAATACTGCATCCGGAACTTCAATTCTATATGTGTGCAGACCTGCCGCAAGATCTCCTAACTCAACAACGCGGTTAGGAATTTTATCACCAGGACACCAGTTATTCCAATACCAATAAGCATCATCATCAGGCATAACAGGAGGGTTGCTTGTTCCGTTACACTGGTAATAAATACAGTTTACCTGAGTGTTGTACTGAAGGTAAGGTATACATGATACACCTCCCGGTTTATATTGTAGTTTTAATTCATCATCAAAATAGATAAAGTGGTTTCTTCTAACATACTCTTCACCTTGACTATTTGATCCGTGGTTAGAAGTAATAATATGAAGCTGTGCGTTTTGAACCGGAGCATCAAGAGTTACATACAATGATCTTACTGTCTGATTTAATACATCTGTACCATCAAGGGTATAGTTTTTTAGCTCATACTTAAAAGACAATGGTGTAACAAATGAAGAAGTCGGTGTTGCAATATTTTCATCAGTAGTAGACTCGAAAGTTAAAGAGCCCATATAAACATCTTTTCTGTTAGCACAGATTGGAATTTCAACAGCCGCACCTCCCTGGCCAGGGCCACCCTGATAACCATAAACCTCAAGTTCTATCCAAAGATCATAAACCGCTGTTAATGCCTCATCGTGGAAAAGGTTCGTTAAATGATTAAGATCATATACATAAGGAACCTCCGTTACAGTAGTATTAGTCAGCCTCATGAAAGGAGTAATAAAACGACCAATCTCAATTCTTTTAACCTCGTTATAATCATAAGTTGTTTGTCCTTTAGGTACAAAGGCAAGGTTTACATTACCAATCCTGTCATAGTTATCACAAAGCGGGCTAAGTGTAACCGTCATGGTAAGTGTATTACCGAATGCATCAAGTTCCTCCTGCGTAAGCATTCTTCCATAAGAAGAGTTAGAGTTACGAATAAGTCCTTCAGGAACAGGTTCGCTTACAGTTTCACCATACATTCCATAAAAAATAGCACCATCAAACGGCGTAAGCGTATACGCCTCCTGTGCCATAGTTTTGAACGGAACTGCAAAACCTGCAAGTAACGAGAGTAATAGTAAAGTTTTCTTCATAGTAATAAGTTAATTTAGGGGCGAAAAGTACACAAAAAATTAACCTAAAACACACATTTAGCTTTCAAAAATACTGATTTTCAGCTAAAAACGAAATATTCCTACATATAACCCTAAAACTGAAAATAAATAAATGGTTGTGGTCCTGCAGAAGCTGCAGCATAAACCAGCCAGTACACCAATCCCAGAATAATCCCCTTAACAACAAGAGGGGTTTTATCGAAAGTATTTCTCAGTGTAGACGAGAAACTATCCGGAAGGAAATGCCATACATAACCTATAAGCATCAGAAGGAATACATTTTTATACCCCATAATGATAGTTTGCCATTGTTCAGGGGCAAACTTAACCAGGCTTATGTTATTAATTACCTCCAATGCTGTAGGAAAATCTTTCGCACGGAAAAACAACCAGCAAAATGCGACAAAATGGAAAGTCAGAATTATAGAAAAGAAGTTCCATACACGTTTTGCTCCTGTTTTAGGTGCCCCTTTTCGCTCAGGGAAATATTCTGCAAATAATTTATGTACTGCCAAAGCCATACCATGCAATGCACCCCAAATAATGAAACGTAGGCTCGCACCATGCCAAAGTCCGCCCAACAACATGGTTGTCATCAGGTTCACATTGGTAAACATGGTTCTGTCTTTGTCTCTTGAAAGCGCAAAAGTAAGTGTGAACACCAATAAAGAACCAATACCAAGTATAAGCGGCAGGTTACTCTCGGGGCCATAAGTTGCACCCCAAACTATTAATGAAAGGAAAAACACCACCGGGAAAAAGAAACCCGCAAAAGAGCCATTTCGGTTACCACCTACCGATATATAAAGGAAATCCTTTAGCCATGTAGAAAGTGATATGTGCCATCTTCTCCAAAATTCGGTGATAGAAGACGAGTTATATGGTGTACGAAAGTTAGTAGGCAGCTTAAATCCTAAAAGCAGCGCTATACCTATCGCCATGTCACTGTAGCCCGAGAAATCACAGTAGATCTGGATAGTGTAGCCGTAAGCAGCCATAAGGTTCTCAAATGGCGTATAGGCATTAGGAAGGTCGAATACCCTGTCAACAAAGTTGATGGATATATAATCGGATATTACCGTTTTTTTGATAAGTCCGCCAATAATAAGGAACAACGCCCTGTTTACATCTTCCCTCGTAAGTTCAAGCTTAGCATAAATTTGCGGAATGAAATCCTTAGCTCTCACAATAGGACCCGCCACAAGCTGTGGAAAGAACGATACGAAGAAAAGATAATCAACATAGGTTTTAGTAGGTACTATTTCTTTTCTGTAGATCTCTATAATGTAACTTATCGACTGGAAGGTATAGAATGAAATACCCACCGGAAGTATTACTTTGTAAAATTCGAAATGAGCTCCAAAAAGGTCATTATACGTTCCTATTATAAAGTTTGTATACTTAAAATACCCTAAAAACGTAAGGTTAGCAATTACACTAAACCACAAGTAGATCTTTCGGTATGTGGTACGCTCTTCCCTGTAAAGGAAATAACCAAGCGTATAATCAACAACTGAAGAAAACAGCAGCAGTACGAAAAGCATACCGCTCGAATTAAAATAAAAATAAAGCGAGAAAAAAATGGTATATACAAGCCTTGCCCTAAATGTATTCCTTAGCAGTATATAAAAAAGATAAAACAGCAGAAACAATCCCAGAAACCTCCAGGTATTGAATAGCAAAGGGGATTTTGCGTCATAGGCAAACAATTTTACTATGTCTTCGCCTGAAAATTGCGAAAAAATATCTGAAAGCTGCTGCATTAGTTAGTAACCGTTATTAAGTTTAAAATTATCATAAGCATTCAGGAAAGCTTCACTAAAAAGCCTGCCCTGTTTTTCATATCCATCTTTAGAGTAATGTACCCTGTCTGTACTCATCAGTCCTTTGGCAGCATTTCGGTTAACGCTGAAAAGCCCTCCCATCTCGGAAAAAAGGTCCCAGGTGGCATAATTTTTTTCAGTCTCTTCAACTAATATCTTTTTGGCATAATCTGCGACAAACATATTAGGATATTTCCTTTTAAATAATGACGGTGGTGGTGTCATTACCAATATCGCTGCATCAGGATTCTTTTCCTTTACATTTGCAATGAAAGTATTCATCTGAGTTTTGTAAGCATCACCATTCATTTTATCAAATGACTCATTGGTTCCTAGAGAAATAATAACCAGATCAGGACTAAGCGCAGGAAGCTGATCAAAGAACAAAGGATATTTATTATAATCAGAACATTTCGCTCCGTTAACACCTATACTATGATATAACAGCCCGGCATCATCTTTTTCCAGAGATACTCCGCTAAGTGTATATTCAACAGGTCCTTTAGCAGGCAACAGATAAATTTTATCCAGTTGGGCATCGCTGTGATACGAACTAGCCTTTGCTTCGGTTGTAAGTGCAAGAGGTATAAACTCTGATCGTTTTACCTGTTTCTTTTGCATCTGGCTTGTTGGAATCTTAAGAATTTTTCCTGCCCTGATATTATCACTTTTAAGTCCGTTTGCTTTTTTTATCTGAGCAATGCTTACATCATATTTATTAGCTATGCTTCCTAAAACCTCCCCGCTCTTAATACGGTGGGTTATTTTTTTAGGAACCGTAGATTCAAGCACTATAGTTTTTGAACTTGTTGCCAAATCGAAATAAGGCTTATTACCCGGTGTGATAACCTTTATGGTATTAAAGTCGTAAGAACTATCCCTTACATTAAGAGCCAGTACAAAATCTTCACGGGTTTTAAGAGCTATACCGCTTAGCCCTACATTCATTCCGGCTTCTGGTGCATATATATTTCTTCTGCTTTGCCATGAGGCATTCGAACTAAAGCCTACATAACGTCCGCCATTGGTACGTGCCAGTTTATACGGAAAAGAAAACCCGCAACCCGCATTACCAAAACGCTCCTGCAAGCTTTTACGTATTACCCCTGTCATCAAGTCAGCCTGGATATGGGAGTCGCCAACATGAACAATATTTACATGCCCCTTTTTTTCTTTTTCCATCTGATAAAGCTTCATAAAAACAAGCTTTAAGGCAGAAGTATTGGTAATAATATTGTCACCGGAAACAATTTCGGTAGTATCAATATTTACGTAACCTGCAAACACAGAATCTATCTCCACTTCGGTAGTATCGACCTGTGCTGATGCAGAAAAACACAACAGCAGGAATAGTATGGCTAATAGCTTATTCTGCATTTGTGGTGTCAGGTTTTTTGATTATAGAATCCTGTTTTTTAACAACAGGTTTAGACGGCTCCGCAACTGTAGATGCTGACGGAACGGATGGAGCCATTCCCCTTAGCTTTTTGTACTGTTCGTAACCATTATTTATCTGCTTATAAATAAGATCTGATACTTGCTTAGCTCCTCTAAAGTTAAAGTGCGTATAATCCTTATTTGCT
Organism: Flavobacterium sp. AG291; assembly: GCF_003350375.1. Taxonomy (GTDB): domain Bacteria; phylum Bacteroidota; class Bacteroidia; order Flavobacteriales; family Flavobacteriaceae; genus Flavobacterium; species Flavobacterium suzhouense. Next base: position 45,734 of record NZ_QQAR01000004.1, read on the forward strand.
TTTGCAGGTGCTTCCTCAACCCATTTTACCATCGAGCCGTCACCACCCATCAGGGTATAAAGATTAATATAGGCAGCCTCAGAACTTACGGCATATTTACGTTGTGCGCGTGTAAGAGGCACTACGGCTGAATCGGTTTTCATTTCAAGATCATACTTGGTAGATTTATCCGCGGTAGAAATAATCAGTATAGCGACACCCGGGAAACATTCGCGAAGATGCGCCACAACTCTGGCCATTTTCTTCTCATACCAGCTATAATTTAGCGATCCATAGTTCAGTACGTTAGTACCATATTGAAGCACTATAAGATCATAACCAAGCTTTTCATTGAAAGCCTTCATTACCTCAGTATTAAAAGTTCCAATAGGAAGTCCTGAGTTACCCCTGTTAGAGAAGTTATCTACATGAACCCCCTTGCCGTTATCAAAGTTAAATCCATAGAAAGGAATCGAATCAGCTTTAACAAAGTTAGCCTTAAACGATTTTATATCTCCTGTCCCAAGGCTAAGCGTATTTACCCTTTTTGACGGATTCAGTTTTTTAGCGATAGTATCTTTACCTACTATAAAGTTTACACTTGCCTCCCTGTTTCCTGATTTACCATAGAAAAGTGTAGGATTGTTTAGTGAAGACAAATGCGAAAGGTTACTTGCTTTATATTTTACCCAAACCGGCTCAACTGTATCTTTTTTAACAAAGAATACGTGTCCGTTAACACCAAATGGCTTAACCGGATTTTTCACATTTAGATACGAAAGAGTTTTCCAGTTAGATGAGAACTGGTGCGATATCGTGCTTCTTGATGGTGCCGACTCCGATGTAATATTTACAAACCCTACACCTTCACCGCCAAACCTATTCTGAAGGCTTGCCCTGAATTCTTTAACGATCATATCGCCATCAGTCATCGAGTCGCCAAAGTAGGCGATCCTTACATTACCCTGTTGTTTGGTTTCCAGTTGAAGTAGCTTTTCATAGAAAAGTACCAAATGCTGATAACCTTTATAATCATCAAAATTTTCAGTCGGGAACTTAATACCGTTTACAGCCTCAAAGCTAATACGGCTGTTGTCCTGTAATGTATCGTTTTGTTCTTCCGCTACACCTTCATCTTCAGCTGCAGCTTCGAGCGCAAGGCTGTCTACTACTACATTTTTAGTTGCAACAGGAGTTTCCGAGAATATCTTCTTTGGTAAAAATGGCTTAAACACCAATAGCGATATCACTGATATCACTATAATGGCATACGACTGAAAAAAGTAAGGCTTATTCTGGTTCATCACTCAACAATTACATACGCTCTGGCATATCAATGCCAAGCAGGCCGAAAGCAGCTTTTATAGTTTCACCAACTTTCTTAGAAAGCTGAACCCTGAATAGTTTTATATTCATATCTTCTTCTCCAAGTATAGATACTACCTGGTAGTAAGAACTGAATTCTTTAGCAAGGTCATAAGCATAATTAGCAATTATAGCCGGGCTGTAGGAATGAGCAGCCGTTTGAACTATAGTAACGAAAAGTTCCATCTGCTTTATAAGATCCTTTTCTTTTGCATGAAGTTCAACATCTGTCACATCTTTAGCTAAATCAAAATCAGCTTTACGCAATATAGCCCTTGTTCTTACATACGACATTTGTATAAAAGGTCCTGAATCTCCGTTAAAGTCAATAGACTCATTCGGATCAAAAAGGATACGTTTTTTAGGATCTACCCTCAGCATCTGGTATTTAAGGGCACCAAGGCCAATAGTCTCATATAATTTTGCTTTCTCCTCGTCTGAGTAACCTTCAAGTTTACCCAGTTCTTCAGAGATGCTTTTTGCAGTAGCGGTCATTTCTGCCATCAGGTCATCTGCATCAACTACAGTACCCTCACGGCTCTTCATTTTTCCTGACGGAAGGTCAACCATTCCGTAAGACAGGTGGTACAGGTTCTGAGCCCAGTCATATCCTAATTTCTTAAGGATTAGGAAAAGCACTTTAAAGTGGTAATCCTGCTCATTACCCACAGTATATACCATACCCCCAACATCTGAAAAATCTTTCACACGCTGGATAGCAGTTCCGATATCCTGAGTGATATATACCGATGTTCCGTCAGAACGCAACACAATCTTACGATCAAGACCATCAGATGTAAGATCGATCCAAACTGAACCGTCAGGATCTCTTTCAAACACACCTTTAGCAAGACCATCAGCAACTACGTCTTTACCTAAAAGGTAGGTATTGCTTTCATAATAGTTCTGGTCAAAACTAACGCCTATGTTTGCATAGGTTTCTTCAAACCCTTTGTAAACCCAGCCGTTCATTTTATTCCAAAGTGCCATTACCTCAGCATCACCGGCCTCCCATTTACGAAGCATTTCCTGTGCTTCAAGAAGTATTGGAGCTTTTTTCTTAGCCTCCTCCTCGGTCATACCTGAAGCTACAAGCTCGTTTATTTCATTTTTATAGTGCTTATCAAACTCGACGTAATAATTACCTGCAAGTTTGTCTCCTTTTATGTTATCGCTATCCGGAGTTTCACCATGTCCAAATTTCTCATACGCCAGCATCGACTTACAGATGTGAATACCCCTGTCATTGATAACCTGTGTTTTGTATACTTTTTTACCTGCTGCCTCAATAATATTGGCAACCGAGAACCCAAGCAATACATTACGGACGTGTCCTAAGTGAAGTGGCTTATTGGTATTTGGCGAGGCATATTCTACCATAACAGCTTTGCCATTCGGGTCGTGTGCCGGAAAAGCAAATTTGTCATCGTTCTTAATGCCGTTAAAATAGTTGATATAGTATGCATCGGCAATAACAAGGTTAAGGAAACCACCTACCACGTTGAATTTTTCTACCTCAGCAGTATTTTCAACCAGGTACTCTCCTATTTTACTACCAAGCTCGGCAGGGTTAGTGCCTTTTATAACCTTAAGCAGTGGAAAAATAACCATGGTAACATCACCTTCAAATTCTTTCCGTGTAGCCTGTATTTCAACTTTTTCTACAGTTACACCATACAAAGCTTCAACTGCTTTGATAATTTGGAAAGTTAAGATATTCGATAATGCCATTTTGTATTATTTTTTTAAGCGTGCAAAGATAAACATATTTTACCAACGTCCTGAAACGATTTTTTCTAAATAAATCATAATTTAAAGCCCAATCTGTTTATTATCCAAAAAAAAACGAAGACACTGATTAACAGTAGATTTCATTTTAGTACAAGGTACACCAAAATTCTTCAAAATTTGTTAAGCTTATTTTGTTTCTTTCTAAATAATATTTTTTTCGCATTTTTTTGTAACAAAACACACTCTTGATTGTCTTATTGTTAAATGCATAAAGCAGGATTGTTATTAAATTCTGCCAATGCATGAAGGGTAACTTGTATTGAATGTTAGTTTTACAGACAGTACCTTTGCCAAAAAATCATCAATCAAATCACGAACAATGAAATTTAAGTTCTTATGCATGCTCCTGTTTGGGAGTATCATGACTATGGCTGCCCAAAACACAGGTACCATATCGGGTAAAATTATTGACAGTAAAACAAAAGAGGCACTACCTTACGTAAGCATTGTCCTAAAGGAAAATGGTACTGTAACCGGCGGAGGCATTTCTGAAGAAAACGGAACTTTTACCATCAAAAGCCTTCCGCTAAAAAACTATGCTGTAGAAATACAGTTTATGGGATACAAGACCGTAAACCTTACGGCAAATCTCAACAATTCATCAAAAAGCGTAAATCTCGGCACTATTAATATTACCGAAGAAGCTTCAACGCTTGACGAAGTAAACATCGTAAAAGAAGTTTCTACCATTGAGCAAAAGCTGGACCGCAAGGTTATAACCGTAGGCCGTGACTTAACCACTGCGGGAGGTACTGCATCGGAGATCATGAATAATATACCATCGGTAAATGTTGATCAGGACGGTAATATCTCTCTTCGCGGAAACACAAATGTAAGGGTACTTGTAGACGGAAGGCCTACCAATATCGATCCTGCCCAGTTGCTAAAGCAAATTCCCGCAACCACTATTAAAAAAATTGAGCTGATTACCAATCCGAGTGCCAAATACAATCCGGAAGGGATGAGCGGTATTATAAACATCGTACTTCATAAAAACTCAAAGGATGGTTTTAACGGAAGCTTTAATGCCGGTCTCACTTTTGGTGAAACTCCTAAAACCAACAATTCGTTAGACATGAACTACCGCAAAGGGAAAGTTAATTTCTTTACAACCCTTGGCAGTAATGAGGGCAAGCAATTTAACGGTGGATATGTTAACCGCCTTGACAAAGACTCACATCAGCTTATCGATGTCGTGAATGACAACAAAAACTTCCTTGGTAAAATTGGCATGGATTACTACATTAATGACAACAACACATTGTCAGTATATACCAACCAAAACTACAGCAGCGGCATTGCTACCATAGCTACTAATGCTACTTACGACCCTTCTTTAGGACAGCCGGATATCTCACAGGTATCTGATCTGGACGGCGACAGCTATAACAACTCCTACAACCTGGCTTTTAAGCATAAGTTTGAAAAAGAAGGACATACCCTTGATTTCGAAGGCAACTATAACGACTCTCAGGAGAATCAGAATGTAGATTACAACACCACAATCGGTACTGTTCCTGGATTTTATTATGACAATGTAGAGGACAACCGTCAAAACATGACCTTAAATCTAGACTATGTAAATCCTTTGAGCGATAAGTCTACACTAGAGCTTGGCGCCGAAGCAAGGCTGATACGCTCAGACAACATTTATAGTACAACAAACCCGCTTATTGTTGAACTTGGCCAGGAATATGTTGATTACACCTACGATCAGGATATATATTCACTATATGCCACATACGGGCAGAAATTTGAGAAATTTAGTTACCAGCTGGGTGCGCGTTTCGAAAGCTACAAAGTAACTGCAAACAATACCGGTATACCGGCGTTTAAAGATGATTACCTAACAGTATACCCTTCGGCTTACCTGACATACAGCCTTAATGAGAAAAATATGCTGCAATTAAGCTACAGCCGTCGTGTAGACAGGCCAAGCCTTGAGCAGACAAAACCTATAAGGGAGTTTGCTACACCGCTTTTCACCTCGATAGGCAATCCTGAACTGAAACCACAGTTTACTAATTCAATTGAATTTAATTATACCAAAATGTTTGGTAAAGGGTCTTCTATAACTGGTGGTGTATTCTACAGATTGATAAATGACGAGATTAGCAGAATACTGTATCCTAACGAAACTACCGCAAACAAAGATGACCAGGTAATGAGCTATGGCAACTTCAACAACAACAATGCCTTTGGTTTTGAAGTTTCTGCAAACTATAAAGTGAACAAATGGCTGGACATGCAGCCTGCAATAGACTTTTCGAGTATTGATCAAAAAGGCAGAATCTCTATCGAGCAGACCGACGGAACCTATATCGTTGAAACCAAAAGCATAACAACAAATGCTTTTAACGCAAGGCTTAACGTTAACCTAAAAGCAAACAGCAGATTAAACTTTAACGTATTTGGTTTCTACCGCGGGCCGGTAAACGGAATCCAGAATGATACTAAAAACATGTATAAAATAGACAGTGGTATGCGTTATACCCTGCTTGACAACAAAATGACACTTAGTCTTCGCTACAACGATATGTTCAAAACTATGCGTTATGGTTTCGAATCAAAAAATCCGTTTCCACAGGAAGGAGAATTCCGTTGGGAAAGCCGTACGGTGTACTTCGGAATTAACTATATGTTTGGAGGAGGTAAAAACAGGGCATTACAACGCAAGCAACGCGACGATAATACAAAACAAGCAGGTGGTGGAATGTTCTAAGCTACTGCCTGGCGACAACTTAATATGATATCTTCATATTAAATTTAGGTTTAGGTTGGAAAAACCCCGGGAGTTGCGCCCGGGGTTTTTGTTTTTTATTTTTTTGTATTGAGATGTGAGATGCTGGATGTTTGATCTTTATTCTCAATTCTATTTTAAAATTTCAATTTCCGCGTTTTGCTTTACAGTTGCGTATAATTCATCCATTTCATCATTGGTAACAGCAATGCAACCGGCTGTCCAGTCTTCCATTTTGTGGAGCTTCCCCATATACCCCCTGTCATTTCGCAGCCCGTGGATCTTGATATCCGCTCCAGGAGATTTTCCAAGTTTTAATGCATTAGCCTTATCCGTTTCATTTGGATACGACACTCCTAAATTCTTATAATAAGCACTACGCGGATTCCGGTCGTTGATTATGTAAATACCCTCAGGTGTTTTATTATCGCCTTCAAACTGTTTGTGCCCAACAGGGTCTTTACCTAAAGCTATATCATAGGTTTTTATAAGATTCCCCTCAGAATAGACTTCCATTTTTCTTTCTGACTTTCGTACAACCAGCTTATCTATGATAGTACCTTTGGGTAATTCTGCAGGAGGATACCAATACCAAACAACAAAGCCAAACGAAATAAGAAATAATAACCAAAGCATAGATTTTAGATTATAAATCGTAGAATTTAGATTTCAAAAATAGGAATAAAAGATACGCCTACTCCTTTCAAGAGAAGAAAGCTTCACTCCAACCCATAAAAAATCCCACTTAATTCTTATTTACAAATTAAGTGGGATATTATATTTCAGTAGCAGTGTTGACTTTATAACTTTAAAAACGACAACTAAAGCCTACCATTTAATAATGGCACTACCCCAGGTAAAGCCGCTACCAAAGGCAGCTAATACCACAGTGTCGCCTTCTTTAATCTTGCCTTGTTCCCATGCTTCGGTTAACGCGATTGGCACAGACGCTGCAGTAGTATTACCATATTTCATGATGTTGTTATACACCTGATCATCAGTTAGACCGAATTTTTGCTGTATGAACTGTGAAATCCTAAGATTGGCCTGGTGAGGAATAAGCATATCGATATCGCTTACCTGAAGATCATTAGCCTTAAGTCCTTCATTGATTACCTCGCTAAAACGAACTATTGCATTCTTGAATACAAACTGTCCGTTCATATATGGGTAGTAGCTCTCATCATTAGGATCGGCATCAGCGATAATATCAGTAACCCAACGTTTACCCATACCAGGAGCAATAAGTGAAAGTTCTTCGGCATGCTGTCCTTCAGAGTGAAGGTGTGTAGAAAGAATACCTTTTGTAAGGTCTGTTTCCCTGCTAAGAACAGCTGCTCCTGCACCGTCACCAAAAATTACTGATACAGCACGTCCGCGTGTTGTCATATCAAGACCGGTAGAATGCAGCTCAGAACCTATTACCAGAATGTTTTTATACATTCCTGTTTTGATAAACTGATCGGCAACCGAAATAGCATAGATAAAACCCGAACACTGGTTACGCACGTCAAGTGCTCCAACAGTGCGTTTCATACCAAGATCTCTTTGCACAAGAACACCCGGACCCGGAAAATAATAGTCAGGACTAAGGGTTGCAAATATGATGAAGTCAATTTCTTCTTTATCGATACCGGCACGCTCAATGGCAATTTTTGCAGCTTTAACCCCCATTGTGGTTGTAGTATCGCCATCACCTTTTACAACATGTCTTCTTTCTTTAATGCCGGTACGCTCCTGGATCCACTCGTCATTGGTCTCCATTATTTTAGACAAATCTTCATTTGTCACAACATTTTCCGGAACGTAATAACCTAATCCAGAGATTTTTGAATGATACATAAATTGATTATTTTATTAAAAATCAGTTTACAAAATTAAACATTCTTTAAAATTAAACCTCATTTAATGCCTGATTTTTAGTTAATACAACTTTCAAGCCTCTTTAAACAAGTTTTATTTCATCAGAAAAAATTAACCTTATAACGATTTGATTATCAAACTATTTGTTTTACTCAAAGTTTATTTTATATTTGAACCATAAACTTTTTTTATGAAGAAATTAGCTACAGCTTTTTTATCTGCATTTTTTGCATTTTCCCCCGGTGCACAAGAAAGAGTTCATGATGTACTGACTACCGAAGAAGAAACCAACAAAAAACAGAAAGCACCGGAATATCCCGGAGGTCTCAAGGCATTCCTTAATTCGATTCACCCAAAGACGCAACGTGCCATAAGCTACAGGCCAGGCTCTATGTTGGTAACGTTTATGGTAAATGAAGACGGGAGTATCAGCGAAGTTGAAACCCTGGAAGGAATTAGCCCTAAATTTGATAAAAAAGTCAGAGAGATTATAGCCGATAGCCCTAAATGGATACCGGGAGAAGAGGAAGGTCAACCGATAAAAGCATACTATAAGTTACCTTTACACTTTAATTAGCCAAAAGCTTCCCTGTCAACAGCAAGAGCTACTTCGGTATTTACCTCAATCTCCTTGTTATGTTCAAAGAATATAACCTGACGGTTTAATGCTCCTTTTATAAGATAACGGCTCCCTTTAAAATAGCATTGTTTTACAACTACTTTTAACGGGCCTCCTTCGGTTATCTTTAATTGGTGCGGATATATCAATACCGTTTCTTCAGGGTTTTGGGTAAGTGTAAGCAATTCCAGCTTTATCTCGTTCACCTCACCAAAAAGCGATGCAGTATATTTATCGTGAGGGAAATAATATATTTCTTTAGAAGGTGCTTTATCCAGTACCTTCCCGTTTTTAAGCACTATGGTTTCATCAGCAAATGACAGCGCATCGGTACTGTCATGCGTAGCCACAATTACTGTAACCCCTTTTTGTTTCAGATAAGCAAAAAGATTACGTCTTAAAGCATTTTTCCTGAAGTTATCAATATGGCTAAAAGGTTCATCCAGCAATAGCACTTCAGGCTCAAGCGCAAGCACTTTAGCCAATGCGATACGCTGCTGCTGTCCTCCGCTAAGGTACTTTGCCTTTATATCGGCAAAAGCATTCATCTCTACAATCTCCAATAACTCAGCAATGCGTCGTTGTTTTTCTTCAGGATAGAAATTAGATAAAAAACTCCCTACATTCTCAGCGGCTGTTACATAAGGCATAAGATCGAAATCCTGTGCAAGGTATTTCATATAAGGCATTCCCGGAATAAGGTTGTGCTTAGGCCCGGTAACAACCTCTCCTTTGTATGTTATTTCACCTTCGTTAAGATCGAATAAACCGTAAATAAGTTTAAGCAGCGTACTCTTGCCACAGCCACTTTCGCCAATAACAGCAATGTTCTGGCCTTTTTTTACGGTAAAATTTATATTGTGGAGAATGATCTTATCGGTATAACCGAATGAGATGTTCTTTACTGCAAGCATTTGTGTTCTATTATTCTGCAAAAATATTCAATTAGGGAATACACTCCACCCTGCTTAACAAATATTAAGACCTAAAATATGTAATTACTCTCCGAATAGGGTATTTAAAAACTTTAATATTCTTTTAACAACTGCCTTATCAATATTCTTTAACATATAGCGTTGTACAAATATCACCTATACTCACTTTTTATTGGCCGGACGGAAACAAAAAAGGCGCTTTCAGAACCTGAAAACGCCTTAACCAATCTAACCAATAAATAAACATCCCTTACTATATATGCCGCAGTAGCGGCCTTAGCAACAGATAATTATATATACGTAATTATTTGCTGCCCTGGATTTTGTAATTAACTAATTTAACAGTAGGGGCTCTGCCTGACAGTATGAAGAAAACAATCACAATTTTAGCTCTTGCGCTAACCACACAGGCATTTTCACAATTGAGCGTTACACGCAACCGTTTTAACCAGTTTTCATTTGAGGCAGAATATGGACTAACCTATACACGGAATCCGACACAAACCAGTTTTAAACATTCAGGTATCGGCTTCCGATATATGGCTAATGAATATTGGGGTGTTAAATTTGACTATGCCCATGATCGTATTGACGACAACGGAACACCCGGCACAGGAAGTATTCTCGACAGGGCTTCTGTTCAGGCGGTATACAATATAGGAAGGGTATTAAATTTCAGAGAACTTACCAATAGTACTGTGGGTTTGCTTCTACATAGCGGAGTAGGTTACACAAGGCTTAATCCGTTTGAAGAGAGAGACTATGACAATATTGGTAATTTTATAATAGGAGGCACGGTTCAATTGTACATAAACGATTCTTTTGCATTGAGAGGTGATTTATCAGGGATATTAAATTTCAGGCAACAAAACTCTTTTTACAGCGAATATAACGGCACCTATACCGGAAAAATGCTGAATGCATCAATAGGGCTTACCTACTACTTCGGACGCAATAAAAACAGGTCAGATTGGTGGTAATAAAAAGAATATTCGTAGCTACGCTGCGTCTTAACTATAACTAACTACTTTCTTAATGCAAAAGAGGCCGCCTAATCAGGCAGCCTCTTTCTTTATGATAATGAGAAATAATTACTGTTTTGCCGCTTCTTTTTGAGCATCAGCTTTCATTTTCTCGTTTGCAGTAATAGCAAATTCTACACGGCGGTTTTTAGCCATACCTTCTTTTGTAGTATTATCAGCAATAGGTTCAGTTTCTCCACGACCGGTAGTAACAATTCTGGCAGCTTTAATACCTTTTCCTGAAAGATATGTTTTTACGGACGCAGCTCTTTGTTCAGAAAGTTTTTGGTTAAGCTCATCGCTACCGCTGCTGTCTGTATGACCTACTATCTGAATATCCGTATCAGGATATTCGTTGAATACCGGAACAAGCTTGTCAAGGTTAGCTTTAGCTGTTGCAGTAAGCGTAGATTTACCAAGGTCAAAGTTTACTGAGTTTTCACCTAATGTAATTTTGATTCCCTCTCCTACCCTTTCAACATCAGCTCCCGGAAGGGCCTGGTCAATTTTTTGGGCTTGTTTATCCATCCTGTTACCAATAACACCACCGGCAGCACCACCTACAACACCCCCAATGATAGCACCAAGAGCCGTATTACCACCTTTACCTACATTGTTACCAAGTACACCTCCTATAACAGCACCTGAAGCAGCCCCAATAGCAACACCCCTTTGAGTATTATTTGTATTTTTAACAGCCTCACATGAAGTGAATCCTATACTTGCGATTAGTGCAAGTGTAAGCATATAAATTTTTGTCTTTTTCATGAGTTAAATATTTGATTTTATTGATTACATTTTAGAGAACTGGTAAACTACCTCAACATTTTTACCGCCTACATTTACATTATCTACAAGCTGAAAAGAAGTTTCACTCTGGTTTCTCATTTTAAGGAAGTAACCTTCTGTTACTCTTTTAGCTTTTGCACCTTCAGTGATTTTAAGTGTAAAATCTCCTGTTTTAGTAACTGTCCATACAATAGGACTACTAAAAGAAGGGCAATTTCCGCTTTCGTTTACATTCATAGTTCCTTTGTTGTTGTTTGATACAAAGTTCCAGCTGCTGCCAACAAAACATTTTGAATCAGCAACATCAAAAGAAGTCACTTTAATATAGTCTGAACCGGGATATGTTACATTAGTAATAGTCCAGTTTCCTTTAAGACCTGATTGCGATTTTGTGTCAAGGCCTCCGCATGAAGCCAGCATAATGACAAACATGCTTAAAAAAAGAAATTTTTTCATAGTTTAAAAAGGTTTTAAAGGTTTAAATCCATTGATTTTTTGCAGTATAAAATTAATGAATAAGTGATGTACAAAACAACTCGGGAGTTATTTTTTTAATAAGAATATTTTTAAGTTTAGCTACAACGCATCAGTCTGAAACACACAGGAGTATTGATTACCAAAGTAATTTTATCAACAGATTTTTTAAGCACACCCCATATTAATCTTTTCTTAAAAGCGATTTTTTTAACAATTAACCGTTTAAAAAGTGAATACCTGAAAAGAGGAAGAAAGTAAAAATGTCAATTTGTCATCATTTGCCGATTGGTATTTTATTTGAGTATACAGTGGAAAGTTAAAACATATAAAAACCTATTACTATGACAACAGGAAAAATTAATGTTTCGGTAGAGAACATATTTCCCTTAATCAAGAAATTCCTATACAGCGACCATGAGATCTTTTTACGTGAATTGGTTTCAAACGCAACAGACGCAACCCTTAAGCTAAAACATCTTACGGGTATTGGCGAAGCTAAAGTTGAATATGGAAACCCTGTAATTGAGGTAAAGATTGATAAAGAAGGTAAAAAACTTCACATCATCGATCAGGGTATAGGTATGACAGGCGAAGAGGTTGAGAAATATATCAATCAGGTCGCTTTCTCGGGTGCTGAAGAATTCCTTGAAAAATATAAGGATTCAGCTAAAGACTCAGGCATCATAGGACACTTCGGCCTTGGTTTCTACTCTGCCTTTATGGTGGCTGAAAAAGTAGAGATCATTACTAAATCTTATAAAGACGAACCTGCGGTTCACTGGACGTGTGACGGAAGTCCTGAATTTACGCTTGAGCCGGCTGACAAAACTGACAGAGGGTCAGAAATCATCCTTCACATTGCTGAAGACTCATTAGAGTTCCTTGAGGAAAACAGAATCTCAGAACTTCTTAGAAAATACAACAAATTCATGCCGGTGCCTATTAAATTTGGTACCCGTAGAGAAACGCTTCCAAAACCGGAAGACGCACCTGAAGATTACAAAGCTGAAACTGTTGAAGTTGACAACATCATCAACAACCCTAACCCGGCATGGACAAAACAGCCATCGGACCTTACAGATGAAGACTATAAAAACTTCTATCAGGAAGTGTACCCAATGCAGTTTGAAGAGCCGCTTTTCAACATACACCTTAATGTAGATTATCCGTTCAACCTGACTGGTATCTTATACTTCCCGAAACTTTCGGCCGACCTTCAGGTACAAAAAGACAAGATACAGCTATACCAAAACCAGGTATTCGTAACAGATAATGTTGAAGGCATCGTACCGGAATTTCTTACCATGCTTCGTGGTGTGATCGATTCACCGGACATTCCGCTTAACGTATCACGTTCTTACCTTCAGGCAGATGGTGCTGTAAAGAAAATATCGAACTACATTACCCGTAAGGTGGCTGATAAGCTGAAATCACTATTCACTGAAAACCGTGAAGATTTCGAGCAAAAATGGAATGACATCAAAATCGTTCTTGAGTATGGTATGCTTAGCGAGCCTAAATTCTACGAAAAAGCAGGTTCATTTGTATTATACCCTACTGTTGATGGCAAATTCTTTACCCTTGATGAACTAAAAGAAAAACTGGCTCCGACACAAACGGACAAAGATGGCAAATTAGTCGTGCTTTATGCTTCTAACAAAGATGCACAGCACAGTTACATCGCGGCTGCTCAGGATAAAGGTTATGAAGTATTGCTTCTTGACTCGCCTATCGTGTCGCACCTTATCCAGAAGCTGGAAGCCGATAATGAGAACTTTACATTTGCCCGTGTAGATGCCGATCATATTGACAAACTTATCAAAAAAGATGAGCAACAAATCTCTAAACTAAGCGACGAAGAGCAGGAAAAACTAAAAGCTTCTATTCAGGAGTTCATCCCTGCATCGGGCTATTCGGTACAGCTTGAGGCGATGGACAGCAATGCTGCTCCTTTTATGATTACACAGCCTGAGTTCATGCGCCGTATGAAAGAAATGAGCGCAAGTGGCGGACAGGGTATGTTTGGTAATTTCCCTGACATGTATAATGTAGTGGTAAACACTAACCATGAGTTATCTTCAAATATATTGAACTCAACTGACAAAACGCATCAGGAAGCCTTGGTAAAACAGGCGCTTGACCTTGCAAAACTATCGCAAAACCTACTGAAAGGCGAAGAGCTCACAGCTTTTGTAAAACGTAGTTTTGAATTGATAAAATAAGACTTCTAGATAATATATGTCAGACAATAGACCTGCAGTGAGAACTGCAGGTTTTTTATTGATTGATTGGTTGAAAAATTATAGATAGTCGATTAAGACTCCTAAAAGTATAGCGAGAATAGCAAATACCAAAACACCCGTTATATATGCAACAAAGACTTTAAAAAAATGGACTACTTTACCCTTAAAGAACATGGTAATTGCCCATATACTATATAAAAAATTTATGAGATAACCTGTATTGCTTAATTCAATATGAGTCAGGCCCTCCATTAATGCAAATAGAGCACTAATGAGCATACCAATGCCCATTACAAAACACAGCAGTACTAATATCTCAAATAAATTATAGGACAGCTTCCTGAAAAACAGCTTAAGAAAAAAGGCAATAAACATACCCATTATGATACTTGCGTAGCCATAATGCCCCTGTAACCATTGCAGTATCTTGAAAACTGCCGAATTATAAAGAACCGGCATTTCTATTTCGGTATGAAAAAAATGACTGACTACAGAATAGACCAAAGAAGTTACTATTATAAAAATTATAGGCTTTATAAGCCTGCTCCTGTCTTCGGTCAGAAATCTCCTTACTGTTATTCCCGGCCTTAAGAGCAATTCTCTTGCGGTATAGCCTATGCCTTTTTCAAAATGCAGCACATGCTGAATTTCATGCAACAGATAATGGCTGTCTACCCTTTTTAGCACAGCAGGATGTCCACAATTTGCACAAAAGTTTTTATTTATCGGCTCATTACAGCTTTTACAGTTTACAGCAGTATCCATAAATTATAAATTTATATCACCTTCTTCCTTTCGTTTTGCTATTTCGTCCATCGTCATTTTTAACGACAGGAACAATGGCAGCCCAATTACAGGCAAAACCGAAACAGGAACAAAAAGTATGGGTTTTGCTTGTAGATAAATCAAAAGTAACAAGGCAATAACTATCAATATCCCATAACCTATTACTACACCTTTTAGTTTCGATTTTCGAAGTGAAAGCTCTTCTAGAGTAAGTTCAGCTATTTTTTTCATAATGGCGGTTGGTTTACAACAAAGGTTCGCACAAAAAAGTTTTTTAATACTACACTATAGTGTAAATTTGAAGTGAATACCAACAACCATGAACAATCCAAAATCCAGCCTGCTTACCAGAAATACTATCGGCGAAATATCGGCTTCTGACCAAAACAAAAGCCCCGACTACATTGAAGTGGTAAAAGCATTTGCAAGGCTCACCTATGAAAGTGTGTATGTGATTGACTATGAAAAGATGTCTTTTGATTATGTCTCCGACAATCCGTTATTCCTGTGCGGCTATACAGCTAACGAAGTAAAGGAAATGGGGTATGAGTTTTATTTCAGGCATGTACCCGAAAAAGACCTTGAAATACTGGGAATAATAAATGAAGCCGGGTTTGATTTTTACGAACGCCTCCCGATTGAAGAAAAGAAAAACTATTCGATTACTTACGACTTCCATCTTATAAATAAAGACAATAAAAAAGTTCTCATTAACCATAAACTTACGCCGCTTTTGCTTACAACTGAGGGCAAACTATGGAAATCATTGTGCGCGGTGTCAATATCAAACCATAAGACTGTCGGAAACATTGAAATCTACAAACAAGGCAGTGACGAAATGTGGACACTCGATACCTCAACACGAGTATGGCAAAAATCAAATAAAGCCAGCCTGACCAAAAAAGAAATACAGGTTTTACAACTTCACGCACAAGGACTTACTATAAATGAAATTGCCGAAAAACTATATGTAGCACCTGATACTATTAAATATTACAGAAGGAAGATTTTTGAACGCCTTAATGTTAGTAATATACTCGAAGCACTTGCTTATGCGGTAAACAGGAAGATTATATAAAAATTATAATAAGCAATAAAAGCCATCCCTCATTTCTGAAAGATGGCTTTTAATAACTAACATTATTCTTAAGGTTTTATTTTCCCTTGTATTGAGTCGTCGTAGGTTTCGCCTACCGCAGCACCATACAGTCGCTTTATCATGGATATCGCCATATTGGTTTTTACATCCCAGTAGTAACCATCTGTCGGCGTAAATTTAATTACGGTAATCCTTGGGTCGTCTTTGCCTTCGGTAAACCACGTTTTCATCTGAGCATCCCAAAGTTCATCAATCTTTTGTTTGTCGGTACTAATGGTAGCTTTGCCATAAAGCGTCATAAAATCACTGTATGATGAACCCTGAAATAAAAGCTGTACTGCGGGGTCGGCTTCAATCTCTTTGTTCTTGTGGGAATCATTAGCGCTCAGAAACCAGAAGTTACCTTCATCATCAATTTTTTCAGGAGCCATAGGGCGCGTTTCAAAACGTTTTCCTGTTTCTATACGGGTACAAAAAAAGCAACCTCCTGATTTATCCGACAGTGATTTTATCTTATCCAGAGCCTCCTGTCCTATCAGGTCTTTAAAATTATCTTCTTTCTGTTGTTTGTTAATCGAGTCCATAGCTATTGTTTTTAATTGTTATTATATTAAAATTAAAGCAATTACACTCTCCTAGTTGTTAGCAGTATACTAATTAACCTTAAAGTATCTTAATATTACGATGGTAAGGTTATGTAAAAGTTCATAACTTTACTCTACCAAAAAACACACAGATGAACCTCCCAATAGAAACTCCTGCCCTTTTATTTTCGGCAACATCATTGATATTATTAGCGTATACCAATCGTTTCCTGACCATCGCTACCATAGTACGCGGACTGAAAGCAAATTATGAAGCGAATCAGACGAAAAGTATATTGCTGGAAATTGCCAACCTTAACAAAAGGCTGACCCTGATTCGCCACATGCAGATGTATGGCGTGCTGAGCCTGTTCTTTTCGGTATTTTCAATGGCTTTGCTTTTTGGCGGAGTACAGGACTGGGGCGCTTATATTTTCGGATTAAGTCTTTTGCTGTTGTTAGGCTCTCTCGCTATTTCATTTTGGGAAATAAGCATATCGGTAAAAGCATTACGTATTCACCTTAATGATTTGATTGAAGAAGCGAAAGAACACAGTTGATTCGGTTATTTGTGGATCTGATTATTTGTTAGCTTCACTCCGGTGAATAATAAAATCTAACATGTATATACATTGTATTTTATTAGTGATTAGTAAAACGAATAACCCTATCACCAAACCAACTATATTTTCGTTAGCCTACTATGGTAACTCTTACCCGCAGCAGTAGCCGTAAAATAGACATCAAAACCTTCTACTTTATCGATGGTTACCTGCATTACAGTTCCGGGTGGCAAGCTAAAGCCTGGTAACGAAGACATCAGCAACGTGTTTTCATAGGTACATTGACCGGTCCATTTCATTTTAGCGATGGTTACATACTGTCCGTTTTTGTGCTCTTCGGTCCATACATTATCTGTAATACTTACCTTCACATCCTGTCCCTGAGGATCTTTGTAAACAAAAATTCCTTTATGCAGCATATCACATCCGGTAGTTTTTTTTACCTGTACATGTGCTTCTTTTTCTATAACATCATTATTACTAACAGAAATCACTGAAGTATCCCTTGGCACTATAACTATCGTAGTGGTATCATTAAGCTCGGACGGTCCGGACTCCTTTTTTTCTTTTCCGCATGATAACAGCAGGAAAAGAACTGACAGGTAGAAAAGTTTAAGCATCGATTTTATCATACTTCAAAGATATAAAAGATTAACTTTGAGTAAAACACCAATTATGGCACTACCCTGGCATTTATATTTAATGGCATTATTGTACATACTGGCAGGTATTAATCATTTTAGGGTACCTCGCATTTACATGAAGATGATTCCGCCATCATTGCCTTCTCCAAAATCGCTTAACATAATAAGTGGCGTTGCCGAAATCATTTTAGGAATATTACTTTGTATTCCTGTCGCATCAGCTTTTGCCGCATGGGGAATCATCGCATTGCTGATTGCCATTTTCCCGGCAAATGTATACATGTATACCAACGAGAAAGCAGCTTTAGGACTGCCAAAATGGGTACGCCTCATCAGGCTACCGATTCAGTTAGTGTTAATTTATTGGGCTTTTCTGTATACCTGATTACCAACAAGAGAGCTCTCAAGAAAGAAAAAATGTAATTCTTTTGACATCACGACGGTAAGATTTTGAAATTATTAATTGAATTTTAAAAAATTTTAAAAAAACTTCAAAAAGAAAGACTCCTACATATTCGATTATTTTTTTTACTAATATTGAGTAAAGAATCTTAAACATTTAAAATATTACCTGATTTAATTTTTCATCTGATGAAAAAGAACCATACTGAATTAGATAGGGAAGCGCTGGAAAGAATCGTAACGCTAGCCCAGGAGGAGAGAAAACCCTTTGAAGAAATCAAAAAAGAATTTGGCCTATCGGAAAAGGAAGTGACAGAGATTATGCATAAAAAATTATCTCAGGATAATTTTGAATTGTGGAAGAAAAAGGTGGCATCCAAAAAACCTAAGCCTAAACCCATTAACAGTTTAGAAGATGATGAACTGGATTCAAAATATTACTTTAAAAATAAATTTTAATATATAGCTCCCACATTAGGGAGCTTTTTTTGACCTAAATCCAAACAAAAAGAAAATTTATTTTAATTTTATTAAACTTGTATTTAATTTTATTTAACTTTGTTTAAAATTAAATCATCAATCATGCAAACACCAAAACTCCCCATTGCCTGCCCCAGCTGTTCGGCATCATTGCAGGTATCACGATTATCGTGTCCCTCCTGCAACACCGAAGTAACAGGCAACTTCCCTCTTCCACCCCTGCTGCGACTTCCGGCAGACGAACAGGCTTTTATACTTCAGTTTTTCCTGACTAGTGGAAGCCTTAAAGAAATGGCTGCACAAATGGGGATCAGTTACCCTACAGTACGCAACCGTCTGGACGACCTCATTGAAAAAGTAAAAAAACTAACACCAGAAGAATAACCACTAACCACTTATGAAAAAACTATTATTCAACCCTTTTGAGAAATATGACGCCCGCCCATTACTTTTTATAGGCCTTTTAGGAATTCCGTTCGGTTCATTACTGGCCTACCTGTTTGGGGCACATTACAATGGAGCATTGGATATGCATATAGGCAGCGAGGACACAACATTCGTTCTTGCTTTTACAGAAAACATATTTGCCATTGCTCTCCTTTTTGCAGGTCTTTTTATCTATAGCTATAGTATCAATAAAAAAACAAGGCCTATAGATATTTTAAGTACTGTTCTTATTGCCAGAATTCCTCTCTATATAACTACTCTTGCCGGTGTAGGCGGCTACATGGCAAAAATTGATGCCGTTGTGGGCGATGATCCGGGTACCATTGAAAAAATGCTCCCTGAAATCCTTCCTGTTCTTTTGATCAGCCTACTTTTAATACCATTAGTTATTTGGTTCTTCGCCTTACTGTACAATGGAGTTAAAACGGCCTCAAATCTTAAAACCACAAAACAAATAGTAATGTTTATTGTAACAATCCTATTAATAGAAATTGTTTCATTTTTTATTTTCCCACTGATCTACCAATAGTTCAATCATCAATCATAGCTTAATCATCATGAAAAAAACATTTTTATTACTTATGATGCTGTTTTCCGCATCGCTATTCGCACAGGACATTTCCGGAAAATGGCAGGGCAACCTTGTAATACCGGGCGGTAAATTACGTCTTGTCCTAAACATCTCTGCGGGTGTTGGAGGTTATACTGCTACTATGGACAGCCCCGATCAGGGAGCTAAAGATATGCCTGTGGACAAAATTGCTTTTACAGACAATACTCTTACTTTTTCCATTGCGGCAGCAGGTATCAGCTACAAAGGGAAGCTCGAAAACGGCATTATTAAAGGAACTTTTAATCAGGGAACTTATGCATTGGCACTAGATCTTAGCAAAGGTGAAATAATAGAAACCAAAGTAAAACGCCCTCAGGAACCTAAAGCACCATTCCCGTACTACACCGAAGATGTAATGTTCAAAAATGAAAAGGCAGGTATTAACCTGGGCGGAACACTTACACTACCTAAAAAAGACGGTGTTTATCCGGTAGTGATACTTATCAGCGGAAGTGGTGCACAAGACCGTAATGAGGAAATTATGGATCACAAACCTTTTCTTGTACTGGCCGATCATCTTACACGAAACGGTATAGGAGTATTTCGTTATGACGACAGAGGTGTTGGAAAATCGGGTGGAAATCCAATAAATGATACATCTGCCGATTTTGCTACCGATACCCAGGCGGCATTTGATTACCTGCTGACAAGAAAAGAAGTAAATAAAAAGAAAATAGGCCTTTTAGGTCATAGCGAAGGCGGACTGATAGCGCAACTGGTAGCTGAAAAAAATGCCAATATAGCGTTTATAGTTTCCCTTGCCGGCCCTGGCATTAAAGGCAGTGAACTAATGGTGCTTCAAAACTACCTTGCAGGGAAGGCTGACGGCATTCCTGAAAATGAACTTACAACAATGGGAGTCACCTTAAGAAAAGTATATAACACCATAACAACCGAAAACGACGAGAAAATCAGAAAGGCTACAGTTAACGATATCCTGACAAAAGAATTTGGTGCCTTCTTTGCTTCTAAAGGAGTGCCTAAAGATGAAATTGTCCGTGTTGTTGCCGGACAAACCGAGCAACTTACTTCGCCATGGTTTGTATATTTTCTTAGGTATGACCCTGCACCGGTCATTGAAAAACTTAAGTGCCCTATTCTTGCTATTAACGGCAGTAAAGACATACAGGTAGCCGCCGATGCAAATCTTGATGGCATAAAGAGAGCTGCCGAAAAAGGAGGCAATAAAAAAGTAACTACCAAAAAGCTAATGAACCTGAACCACCTGTTTCAGGAATGCACCACAGGATCACTTCAGGAATATGGTGAGATAGAACAAACCATGGCTCCGGTAGCACTTGATGAAATTACCAACTGGATACTTAAACAATAAAAACAATTATGCTTGCTGTTGCTTTTATATTTATCGTAGCTGCAATAGCAGTAAAATATGGCAAAATGTACAACCTTATCGCCGGCTACAACACTATGTCGCCGGCAGAAAAGGCTAAAATAAATATTGAAGCCATAGCCACGCTGTTCAGGAATGTTTTCTTTGGCATGGCTGCTGTATTGATAGTATCTGAAATACTTATTCAGTATTCTGTATGGCCCGAACTGGGAGAATATATACAGATACCTGCCCTGCTTATCGGAACATTATGGATATTACTACGATCTAACTCGAAAAAGTACCGTTATGATAAATAATTTGTAACATAGTAAGATATTTTTCAATTTATTTTGTAACAAATAAAGCTTTCAATCGACTTACAAAGTATAAGATCCAAACTATGAAAAAATTCATCTGTACGCTTGCTATAGCGTTGTCATTAGGCAGTATGGCTTTTGCTCAAAAAAGCAAAGACATTCAGGTTGCCATAGACCTTAAGAATGTAAAAGACGACAAAGTGATGGTAAGCATCACTCCGCCTGCATTTGACACGGAAACCACTACCTTTTTTATTCCTAAAATTGTTCCGGGAACTTACTCTGAAGACAATTATGGAAAATATGTAGAAGGCTTTAAAGCTTTTGACAAAAAAGGAAAAGAGCTTACAGTTACAAAACCGGATGAAAATTCATGGAAAATTGAGGGTGCCAAAAAACTGGCAAAAGTGACTTATCTTGTTAACGATACCTATGATATCGAAAACACTCATGATATTTTCTCTCCTGCCGGAACCAATATTCTTGCAGACAAAAACTTTGTGCTGAACATTCACGGATTTATAGGTTATTTCGAAAACAAGGGTGAAACTCCTTATACTGTGACGATTTCGCATCCTTCAAACCTATGGGGAGCTACCTCTCTTATTGATACCGATGCAAGCAATGAGGTAGATGTATTTACATCACCACGTTACCCTGATCTTGTAGATCATCCCATCATGTATACCAAACCGGATTATACTACTTTTAAAGTAGATGATATGGATATTCTTATCGCTGTATACTCTCCTACCGGAAAAATAACCGCAAAAATGCTTACTCCGGAAATGGAGACTATGATGCGTGCACAAAAGAAATTCCTGGGCCCTATAAACAGTACTAAGAAATACAGCGTACTTATTTATCTTACCGATGGTACTCCGGACGATGCCCACGGTTATGGAGCTTTAGAGCATACTACCTCTACAACAGTTGTAATGCCGGAGGATTATCCGTTAGACCAGTTAAAAAGCACATTGAAAGATGTTGTTTCACATGAGTTCTTTCACATTGTAACTCCATTAAGCGTACACTCTAAGGAGATACATTATTTCAATTACAATACACCAAAAATGAGCGAGCATCTTTGGATGTATGAAGGTGTTACCGAATATTTCGCTAACCTGTTCCAGGTTAATCAGGGACTTATTACCGAGGATGAATTTTATCAGAGGATGTCCGAAAAGATTGCGCAGTCAAAAGGATTTGACGACACGATGAACTTTACCAACATGAGTAAAAACATATTGCTGAAGCCTTATAAAGATGCTTACTATAATGTATATCTTAAAGGTGCTCTTATCGCAATGTGCATTGACATTCAGATGAGGGAAAGCAGCAACGGGCAAAAAGGAATACTAACTCTTATGAGGGATCTGTCTAAAGAGTACGGAAGCAACAAACCTTTTAATGACGAAGATCTTTTTGCAACCATTACACGACTAACCTATCCGGAAGTTGGAGAGTTCCTGAAAAAATATGTTGCAGGAACAACACCTATACCTTACGATCAGTATTTTACAAAAATGGGCGTTACTAAAACTACGATCAAAACTCCCGGAAATCCTTTTCTTAAAGATGGCCAGATCCCTATGGTAACTATCAATCCTGCAAAAGAAATCGTAATCCTGCCAACTGTTACACCTAATGCGTTTATGACAAACCTTGGACTTAGGAACAGTGATGTTATATTAGGCGTTAATGGTAAAGCTTACAACCTTGATAACATTTACGACCTTTTAGGAGCCAGTGAAGGGTGGAAAGAAGGTGATGCTATTACGGTAAAAATAAGACGTGATAGTAAAGAACAGGATATAAAAGGTACAGTAAAGCTTCCTGTGGAAGAAACAGAAGGTTTCCATGCTACTGAATCAGCAAAAAACAAGCTGAAAGAAGCATGGCTTAAAGGATAATTTTGTACATTTACAACAATTACTAAACTACTAATCAACCTAATATGAAAAATTTATTAACCCTGGCGCTTCTTGTACTTGGTACTGCAGCTTTTGCAAACACAGAAAAAAATACCGAGCCAAAGCCTGCCCCTGAAACCCACGAGACAACAGGATGCAAGAAAGTTGCTGCTAAACAGGCTAAAGTACAGGAAACTTCTGCTAAACCTGCAATGGCAAGCCAGAAAGAATACCGAAACAATGGCACAACCAAAGCCTGTACGACTGCAGAAAAATCTACTTTTGGACTTACGGGTTACTTTGTAGACTTTGTACACCGCAGCAACGTTAAGCTGGTTAATATGCTTATAGACTAAAATAGAACATTCTGATTATACACAAGGCTTCCCTAATACGGAAGCCTTTTTTATTTCAGTCTTTATTTTCTTAAAAATACCCTAAGAATACCTCCATTATTTTGCTTACTTTGCGGAAAATTTTAAAAACCTGTTTTCTCAGTATATGAAAAAAACTATTCTTGCCCTGATGGCACTAGCACTGCTTGTTTCGTGTAATAAAGAAGAACCTGCGGATGCCAACCTGCACCTTACCGGAAACATTAAAGGTCTTAAAAAAGGAAAGATTTATATCAAGAAAGTGGTAGACACGTCGCTTGTTGCAATTGACACAATCGAATTTAACGGTAAATCTACTTTTGAGACATGGTTAAAAATAGATTCTCCTGAAATGCTTTACCTTTTCCTTGACAGAGGCCAGACTACATCTGTAGATAATAACCTTCCTTTTTTTGCTGAACCAGGCAATATGAAAATCGAATCAAGTAATGACGAGTTCTTTTACAAGGCTAAAATTACAGGTTCTGAAAACCAGAAACTTTATGAAGATTTTCAAAAAATAAGATCACGATTCAGTAATGACAATCTGGATCTTGTAGCAAAAAATCTGGAAGCAACCAAAGCCGGTAACAAAACCCAACTTGACAGCATTTCATTAAAGTTCGATCAGCATTTAAAGAGAAGATATCTTTACACAGCAAATTTTGCGCTAAACAATGCCAAACACGAAATTGGCCCTTATATCGCATTATCCGAAATTGCAGACATTAATATTAAATATCTTGACACAATACAAAAAAGCATGTCTCCCGGAGTGGCTAAATCTCTTTATGGAAAGATGCTGACCAAATATGTAGCTGAAAGAAAAAAAGCCGAAACAGCTGAAGTAAAATAAAAGTCGCAATATTCAGCCACTGTAAACAATTTAAAACCGCTTAATTACTTAAGCGGTTTTTTTTATAGACTATATAAACGACACCAATACCCTGTAAACAGCTTAAATCAATTAAAAACGATAATATTTTAAGAATTAATTAACTAAATGAAAAAAATATTTACATATTTTTAACAAGTCAACTAAATTAAAATCATGAAAAAATTTATTTTATTTCAGTTATTCTATTAGCAGCTGTCTATTTATCTTGTGACAACACTTCACCTTCGAATGTGAAACGTGTAAGAAGGCAGAATCTAAAACAATTGAGTATGAGATATTAGGAAAAAACCACAAAATGATAACATATGCTTCAACTAGTGATTATGGCTTTATGTATAAAAATCAACAAGATTTTTCCGACTTCCAATCAACTTTAGATGAACTAGACATCCCAATTGACTCATCCAATATCTTAGGTTTAGTTTTTTATACTAAAAACGTAAATTATGATATTGAGAATAATTATAACATTTCCTCTAATGATATTACAGGATGTCTTTTGTATGAAATTAGAAACAATACTGTGTATTCTTTAGTATACACTAAATACGACAATCATTTCTCGAAAACAAACAATCTTTCAGACTTGAAAACAAATATAATTTCATCAAATGATATTTATTCTGTTTCTCGTTTAATTTTAAATGAAAATCAGGTTACTGCAATTTCATTTATTAATTTTAGTCGATTACCTAAAAATGTTTCTTATGAAAAATTCCAAGAAGTTTTAGATATCGAAATGATAAACATTAGTGAATCTAGTGTTCAATGCAGTCCCCCTTGTATTTACAACACAAAAGATCAAAGATGTACAGCGCAAGAAGGGCAACATGGCCCAGAAAAATAGTTCTGCATTGGCAAACCCTGCCCTAAAGATGAAGTAGATGGACCAATCCTAGAAGGAGATGAACAACAAGAACATGAAATAGCACCCGTTAATACATCTTTAAGAACATTCAGGGATGAATACTTACTACAAAAAGACAAAGGTAAAGAATTAGTAAATATGTATTATTCACTTAATATCCCTAAAGATAATATAACATTACCGTTTTGTTATGAGTCAGTAGAACTAATCGGAGATATTATTTTACCAATGACACAGGACTTAACAGCTAATCCAAATTCAGGGACTATTTTAATAGATGATGCCGAAAATTTAAAAATTATTACCTATTTAAATAAAACAAAAAATTTGTATAATGATAACTCTCAAAAAATAAAAATAGATTTTATAATTAATGAAATAAACTTTTTGACAAACAAAACAAACAATGAGATAACCAATTATTTATCCAATAATTAAGATAATATATTGTAAAAAATGACAAAATTGCGATTGATAATATTAGTATTAATTACATCATGTTCATCAAATAAAATTGATATAACAGGCAATTATAAATCAACAGCTTCAACAATCGATAGTTTTTTCAATAACTATCCTACAGGAAGCACTATAAAAATCAATATAGATAAATCCTTCGAAAGAGAAGATTGTGCACAAATTACAAAAGGACATTGGAGAGTTAAAGGAGACTCACTCTATTTATATTGCGATGAGATACGTTTTATTATTGATAGCCTCAACAATAACCCTAAATATAAAAAAGGAACAATTTGCGGCACAAAACCCGATGTATTTTATATTGACAAGAATGTTTTAAAACGTACGCAAATCAATAAAGATGGTAGTAAACTCAAAGATTATCTTAAAAAGCAATAACTCGGGTTAAACACAAAAACCGCTTAATTACTTAAGCGGTTTTTTATTAGATTTGTTTATATGAGAGCTAGTAACCTATATCAGTATTTTTGGGCGGTGGCCATTATATTAGGCTTTCTTGCCTTTACAGAGTTCATATCCGATGAAAACAGCGTGTTTGATGTAAATGTTCATGACACGTATTACGTGATGGCTCATTCACATCTATACACCGGCCTTACGCTAATATATTTTATAATAGGACTTATTTATAAGGTGTCTGGAAAAATATTAAATCAAAAACTTATAGCTATACACACCATAATTACAATAGGCAGTTTTATTGCATACTATATTCTATGGGCAATAACTTTAGCAACAAGTAATCCTGATGATATTTTAGACAACAGCTCTGAGATATTTAATACAGGTATTACGCTTATAGTTTTAATTGCAATTGCAGCGCAGCCTTTGTTAATCGCAAATATTTTAATCGGACTAGTAAAGAAAAAAACGATTACCACATAAAACACAAAAACCGCTTAATTACTTAAGCGGTTTTTTATTGAGCCGATGGAGGGACTCGAACCCACGACCTGCTGATTACAAATCAGCTGCTCTAGCCAGCTGAGCTACACCGGCGTCTCAATACGGGTGCAAATATATAATGATTTTTCAATTTTGCAAAACTATAGTAAGAAAAATAAAGAAAAGATTGAACACACCCCTAACCCTCTCAAGAGGGGAGCACTCATGCCCGCTTACTCTTATTATTTATTATAATCCCCGAGTGAAGCTGCTCACTCTCCTTTGGAGAGGGTTGGGGTGAGGCCAAAAAACACAAAAACCGCTTAGTTTCCTAAGCGGTTTTTTATTGAGCCGATGGAGGGACTCGAACCCACGACCTGCTGATTACAAATCAGCTGCTCTAGCCAGCTGAGCTACACCGGCGTTCTCAATACGGGTGCAAATATATAGTGCGGTTTTGAATTTTGCAACTATTTATTGCCCCGTTTTATTGATTTTTTTTGCTTACAGCGCGTTGATTTTCTCAACTAATTGTGTAGCAGAATCTTCAAGCTGTTTGTTGATAGCTCTGAAGTGTGCTTTTTTATTTTCTACGTTTTTTTGGTTTACTTTAGCGATCAGGCTGTCGAAAAGTACAATAGCCTCATCTATAAGCGCTTCAGTTTTTTCAGTTGGTTTTCCGCCTGTTGCTATTTCCCAAACATAAACTGCCTCGATAATATCTCCTAATACGAAATTGATGTCTTTCTTTAAGTTTTTTACGCTTGCCATCTCTATTTTGTTTTTAAATTGTTTGCAAAGTTAAGCTTATTCTTTGATTATGCTGTTAAGAAATACCTATTTCTAACAATGTAGCCTCTCCCGAAAGAAGATAGACCTTTAACGACGCGGGAATAAGCACGGTGTCTCCTTTTTTGAAATTATATTTTTCGCCATTAGCCTCTACAGCAAATTCACCCTCGGTACAAATATAAACCGTAAAGCTGCTGCCGTCTTTACTCACACCCGTACTGCCATTAAGTGGCAGGTAGCTTGTCGTGAAATAAGGGCAGTCTACCATTACGTTAGCCTGGTTCTCTACCGTGGTATAATGTTTTTGGGTATCGGTAGTATTGTAGTTCATAGCATCAAGCGCCAACTCTACATGCAATTCACGGGAATTACCGTTAGCATCGACCCTGTCCCAGTCATATATCCTATAGGTAATATCAGAAGTCTGCTGAATCTCGGCAATAACAATACCGGCACCAATAGCATGGATGGTTCCGGTTTCAAGGAAGAAAACATCACCTTTTTTTACCGGCACCTCATTTAGTATATCAATAAGGCTTTTGTTCTCTAGATGCTCAAGATACTCTTCAGGGCTTGATTTTTGCTTAAAGCCAACAATAATACTTGCTCCTTCATCAGCCTGCATAACATACCACATTTCAGTTTTGCCGAATGAGTTATGACGGGCTTTTGCCAGTTCATCATTAGGATGCACCTGAATGGAAAGGTCATCTCTTGCATCAAGAAATTTAAACAGCAAAGGAAACTCTTTACCGAACTTCTCGTGTACTTTATACCCCAGCACTTCGGCAGGGAACTGCTCTAACAAATCGGTAAGTTTCTGTCCTTTATAGTCACCGTTAGCCACTACGCTTACATTGCCTTTTACATCGCTAAGCTCCCAGCTTTCACCGGTAGTTTCAGTAGGCAGATTGTCTTTACCAAGGTCGGTTCTTAATTTAGTCCCACCCCATATCCTGTCCTGCAGGATGGGTTCAAAGACCAGCGGATACAATTTCATTATATATGTTTTTTGGATTTGGATTATTCTCCTCTGTACGTAACAAAATTGCGTGGCGTTTCATACAACACCACTTCAATATCCATTACGCTGTCTATTCGCCTTCTTATCCTGTTCCATATCACTACAGCGATGTTTTCAGCTGTAGGATTCAGGTCGGCAAAGTCGGGCACATCAAGATTAAGGTTCTTATGGTCAAAAGGCGTTTCTACCTCATCAGCAATAATATCCTTAAGTATTTTTATATCGATAACATACCCTGTTTGCGGATCGATCTCTCCGGTCACGCTTACGATAAGCTCATAATTATGCCCGTGAAAGTTTGCATTGTTGCACTTACCGAAAACAGCGTTGTTCTGCTCATCACTCCAGTCTTTACGATACAGGCGGTGGGCAGCATTAAAATGGGCACTTCTGCTTACGGTTACTCTCATAATTATCTATTGACTATTTTATATTTTTTATAGGCACTGCTAACTGAATACTGCGACTGCCAACTATAATTTATGGTCTTCTAAGAAATGATAAAATTCATCAAAAATAATCCTGAACCATACGGTATATAATTCGGGATGCAGTTGCATATCTTCTTTTACAGCCTCAATGCTCATCCATTTCCAGCTTTCGGCTTCATCAGTATTAATATCCGGGGCATCATTATAATACCCTATCATCACGTGGTCAAGCTCGTGTTCAGTAAGGCCATTATCAAACGGCGCCTTATAGATGAATGAAAAAAGCTCTTTAAGTTCGGTTTCAAACCCCATTTCTTCCTTAAGCCTACGCATTCCAGCCTGAATATTTGTCTCTCCTTCACGCTGATGGCTACAGGTTGTGTTTGTCCACAATAAGGGAGAATGATATTTGTGAGCCGCACGCTGCTGCAGCATAATCTCGTTTTTGGAATTTAGTATGAAAACCGAGAAAGCACGATGCAACAAAGCCTTTTCATGAGCTTCCATTTTAGGCATCAGCCCTATCTGTTCATCGTTCTCGTTTACGAGTATTACCTGTTCTTCTGTCATAGCTTTCTAATAGTCTTCAAAAATAAGAAAAACTTTGCGGATAACAGATCGTTTAACGTTTTGATAGCAGTAGTTGACAATATTGTACATGTTTTAAAAAACCATACATTTATAATCCCATAATTTTGCTATGAAAACCATCAAAAACATCCCCATAAATAAACAGGACGCCCGTGCCGTGGGAGGTATTGATCTTGATTATGTTTCTTTTGAAGATGTAAAAAAAGAAGTAGGACCCGAAGACTATATGCAGGAGCATATGGACGATCATTATATTTTCCTGATAACGTTGCAGGGTACAGCAACATTTCATTGCGATATGGAAGATTTTGAGCTTGTTGCAAAAGGATTGATGGTGGTAAAGCCTTTTCAGGTACATGCTCCCAAAAATACCAGCGACGATGTAAAGGGATTTTTTATGTCGGTAGAGTCTTTCCTCATACCAAACCATCTACGTGATATGCTGGAAAATCTCTCGGCTCAGCAGCAATATGCCAAATTTGAAGAAGGTGAAGGAAAAGACCTTGAAGATACGGCTGCATTACTACACCAGACATTTACCTCTGACAACCTGTATAAATCCATAATCCTTAACGGCCTGCTTACCGCCTTTTTGAGCCAGGCCTGTGCATTGTATTATAAAAAAAGGAACGTAAAAACTAACCCCAAAAGTCAGGCAGCCATTATAACCGCCAAATTCAAAGAATTGCTTGAGCAATATTCTTTCCTTCAATTACCATCATTCTATGCCAAAAAACTTAATATCACCACATCACACCTGAATCACTGCCTAAACTTAACTACAGGATTATCCGCAACTCACTGGCTACAGAAAACAATGATTACTGAAGCCAAGAAGCAAATATACTATACCGATGCCGATATTAAGGAAATTGCCTATGTGCTTGGGTATGATGACCACACTTATTTTTCACGCCTTTTTAAAAAGATAACAGGTCAGACGCCTTTATCATTCAGAAAAAAATTCCGCGAATAGTCCAATAATTTATATGATTCATAAAATGGATTTTTAAGCCTGTTGACGGTACTTTGCATCAGTAATTAATCACAACATGAGCATTATACAATCTATTATCAACAAAACGTTCCGCAGTGCAGAACTAATTCATAAAGAACAGATAACGCCAACTACCTACCACATCAGGATAAAAATAAATGGCGACAACCTAAAGAATTATATTCCGGGACAGCAACTCAGAGTATTGGTTGGGCTTGACAACATGATGTCACTTTCTAATCTGGTCCGCACCTACTCCATCTGGTATTATGACGAACTTACAAACCAAGCCGATCTTGCCGTGTGTATTTTCTCAAACGGACAGGGAGCAAAATGGGTTCAGAACCTTGAATATGGCGATACTATCTACTTCCGCGGACCGGAAGGAAAGTTCACGTTAAGTCCTGATGCCGACAATCATTTGTTTTTAGGAGATATTTCCTCACTGGCACACCTTTACGAACTTAACCGCCACACCGGGCTCATGGCCAAAGCCTCGGGAATAGTTTATTCTTCAAGTAAAGAACATTATTTTGATGATATATATCCAAAACGAAACTTTGGTTTCCTTGAATCGTGTGCCAATACACTGGAAGACCTGATTGCCGAAATTTCATGGAGTGGCGTCAGCAAAGAAAATACCGCAGTATACATAGCCGGTGAAACCTCAATTTGTGTTGGCCTTCATAACTATTTTAAAAAGGAACTGAATTTTTCACCAAAACAAATAAAAACAAAACCATTTTGGCATCCTCATAAAAAAGGACTGGAATAAAAACATTTACCTGAACCTATAACTCTGTATTTAATTTTCGTACCTTTAATACCCTAAACTTGAGTAGTATGTTTACATTAGACCAAATCAAACAGGCACACTCAAAAGTTAAGAGCGGTGCCGATTTCCCCCAGTACGTTCAGGATCTTATAAAGCTGGGAATTATCCACTACAACACCTATGTAAAAGACGGCCATACCGTATATTGGGGCAGCGACAATTACAGGGTACAGTCCCCTGCAGTTTATGAACCTAAAACAATAGCCGACAAAGGCGATAAAAGCAGCTTTATCCACCATCTAAATGCACATCAGGCCGGAGAAACCGATTATCTGACCTTTTGCAGCCACTGTGCTCAGGATGGCGTAGAAAAATGGGTAGTGGATATGGTTGAGATGACCTGCACGTATTTTGATAAAACTGAACACAATATGCTCGAAGAAGAGATACCCGTGCCTTAAAATAATAAATGCCACATTATCGCGTGGCATTTATAGTATTCAATATTTTTTATCATACAGCGACATATCCCTTATAGGTACTTACATCTATAGTTGCTTTCAGGTCAAATAGCAGGCTGTACAATCCGAAAAATGTGCGGTTAACGTAAATAAAGTGTTTCGATCCACGATTACCATTCATTTTTCTAAGTGTTTTGTCATTCGCGAACTTTTCGCTAAGACCCGCTATAGCATCGCTGAATTTTGTATCCGAAAAATCAAAATTATCCTGTTGAAAAGGCTGAGTGAATACCGTTAGCAAGTCGTGGAACAGCGTAGAGAAAAACTCTACTTCTTTAGCTGAATCAGTTTTTTTCAGGATTTCAAGTTCGTACAGCTTATCATTAAAGAATACCGGATCATTTAGATTTTCTTTTTTAGCCAGATCAAAATAAGGCACATAAAAATCGTCAGGTATTTTTTTCATACAGCCAAAATCAATAACCATGAGGTTCGCATCGGCATCCACCAGAAAATTCCCCGGATGCGGATCGGCATGAAAATATTTAAGCTCATGTATCTGATACATATAGAAATTCCATAGTGCCTGTCCTACTTTATTTCTTTTTTCCTGAGATGTTTCCATCTTACAGAATTCAGAAAGATGAATACCTTCCATCCAGTCCATTGTAATAATCTTCTCGCACGAAAGCTCCGGATAATATTTAGGGAATCTCAAATTCTCAATGTGAGAACAGGCTTCTCTTATCATTTCACTCTGCTTTAGTTCCAGCACATAATCGGTTTCCTCTATAAGTTTATCTTCCACTTCTTTGAAATATTCGTCCGAAGCTCCCTGAAGGTTAAACATACGTATGGCTATTGGTTTTACCAAAGCAATATCAGTACCAATACTCTCTCTTACACCTGGATACTGTATTTTTACAGCAAGATTTTTCCCGTCTTTTTTAGCACGATGCACCTGCCCTATACTTGCAGCATTAATAGAATCGGCACTAAATTCATCAAACAGCATGTGCGCCTCCTTACCAAAATAGCTCCTGAACGTTTTCATCACCAATGGTGCCGAAAGCGGCGGTACCGAAAACTGGCTCAGTGAAAATTTCTCCACATACGACTGGGGGAGCAAATTTTTTTCCATACTCAGCATCTGTGCCACTTTGAGCGCGCTACCTTTCAATTCTTTAAGCCCGTCATATATATCCGCAGCATTATCTTCATGCAGCTGATCTTTTGTCATCTCAGGATTAACAATTTTCTGTCCGTAATATTTAAGGTAATTCCCCCCTACCTTTGCACCAGTGGTAACCAGTTTGGTCACCCTTTCAATCTTATTTGTGGGAATAGAATCAAGCCTTTTCATATTATACGGTAAATTTTTCTTTCCAAACAAACTTTCCAAGGTCGAAAAGGCTGCTCAACGGACTGTTGTACACAAGGTCTGACGACGCTTTAATTGATTTTTCAATGTACACATCGGTCTTCTCAAACCCCGGTGAGGTATCTTCCATCCAAAATTTAAAGATTGATAAGAACTGTAGCCAGGCTCCTTCACTCAGCGCTCTGCCCTGAAGCTTGTTTGCCCTTTCATCACCTGCTAGTACCGGCTTTTCAAGCACCGCTTCCGCATATACTAAAAATTCAGCACGCAGTGATTTCAGTTTTTTCACATTCTTTAGTCCGAGACCTCCCTCCTCCATCATATAGACTATAAAGCTTCTGTTAGCTGTAGCCATTTCAAAAAAGGTAAAATAGAATGCCGAAAGTTTTTCTACGCCGCCATATTCCGCATAGGCCGGCGACTGCTGCAATACATTAAGTGAATGATTAAACATTTCTGCAAAATAAAAATGCTCCAGCGAATCGAATGAAGTGAAAAATTTATAGAATTCTGCTTCGTCAAAACCGTTTTCTTTAGAAAACTTATACACTGATGCCGGCTTATGCCCATTCATCAGGCAATAATCTGAATATTTATCAATAATATCAGATTTAGAAACTTGTATTATTTTTTTAACTGCCATGGCAATAAATTTAGTCCTGACAAATTTGACCTTTTCTTAAACCTGCAGGACGGTTAATAGTTTTAAATACAGGTAAATGTACGCAAAATCCATGCTAAATCATCACAAAGTTTCATTTTTTTCTGAAATAAAAATAACTTTAACATTTGCCATGTTTGAAAAATTTAACGACAAATGTCGCTAAACTAAAAATAGTTTCGTAACTTTGTCATTATCAAACTCTGAAGCCCATGGAAGCGATTGACCTTTTCAGCAACAACATCAGTTACAATGCCATTGATGATAAAAACATCATGTCGTTGATATCACTGGTACGTCAGGGAATACAATTCCCCGTGTTTGTAAACTTTATGGAAAAAAGCCCGTTCGACCTTGCCGAATGGTCAGGCTTTTTGCATGTTTCTGAGCGCACTATGCAACGCTACAAAAAAGAAGAGCGCACCTTTGATGCCCTTCAGTCAGAAAAGATAGTAGAGATAGCTCTTTTGTACAAAAAAGGAATAGAAGTTTTTGGCAACAGCCATAACTTTGATACTTGGTTAAACACCCAAAATCTTGCACTTGGCAAAATAAAACCAAAAGAGCTTTTTGACAGCTCTTTCGGGATAGGCCTTCTTAAAGATGAGCTTATAAGAATAGAACACGGGGTGCTGGCATGATAGTTTTCCGACTGAGCAAAGAAGTATACGCCAATGATCTTAGCGGACGCGGTGCCGAAAAAGCAGGTGGCCGCTGGAACAGCAAAGGTACAGCAATGCTATACACCAGTGAATCGCGTGCGCTTTGCACTACAGAAATCGCTGTACATACCCCCCTTGGCATATTGCCAATAGATTATGTACTCATTGCGATTGAGATTCCCAACACGGTACAGATTACTGAGATAAAACCTCCTGCCCTTCCTGAGAACTGGAAATCGCTCCCTCACGCCCATTCAACACAGGAAATAGGAGATGCATTCGTAACTCAAGAAAAAACAGCCGTACTCAAAGTACCTTCAGCAGTAGTACAGGGCGAATTCAATTACCTCATCAATCCATCACACAAAGATTTTAAAAAAATCAAAGTAAAGCTTATTGAGCCTTTTGATTTTGATGAGAGACTTTTTATAAGATAACAAACTCAGCAATGGACCAGTTATTTAAAATATACCGCCTTACACCCGAAGAAACCCTTCGCATTGCGACATTGCCTAACAATCCGCACAATCACGACTACGAAGAACTTATCATAGCAATGGAAGGCGAACTGGAACATTTTATAGACTTTGATACCAACACCTACGCAGCGCCTTTTGTAAGCTTTATTACTAAAGGAAAAGTACACAGGGTAAAACCGGCACTAAAAGATGGTAAATGCGATATGTGGGTAGTGCGGTTTAAAAGCGAATTCATTCCCGAAATTACTTTTAGCCTTTATTCATTTTACCATAACTACGCTACTATTACAACCCAAAAAGACGACTGTTTTAATCGCCTGGTTACACTTTGTGAAATGATGGACAAGGAATACGGCATTCCTCAACCCAATCTCTCTATCATAAAACACCTGCTTTCGGCACTGTTCATGATGATTGAGAATGAAAGGAAAAAAGCGGATGCTGAAAATGACCTTCTAAAGACGAACAGCATTACCTTTAAAAACTTCCTTGCTTTGCTTGAAAATAATTTCAGGAGGCCGGAGGGTGTAGACTTCTATGCCGAAAAGCTGTTTATGTCAGCACGAAACCTTAACCTCATCTGCCAGCAGATCATGCAAAAAAGCGTATCGGAACTTATAGAAACCCGAAAACTTATTGAAGCAAAAAACCTGCTTATTTATACTGACAAAACAGTTTCTGAAATAGGTTTTGAACTGGGATATAACGAGAAAGCCTACTTTACAAGGGTATTTAAAAAGCGTACGGGCCAGACTCCTACCAAGTTTAAGGAAGCTATGCAAAAGCTCATTTCCTGATTGTACCACCTTTTTACCTAAAACTGTTACCCGCTGCACGACAGTATTGCTGAACTTTGTAGTATTATTTTAAGGATTATCATTATGGATCGCAAACAGTTTTTACAGAGCATAACAGCATTGCCATTTGCAGGCGCAGGATTAATGGGCCTTAGCGAATTAGGAAAACTATCCCAAAATATAGAAAATAAAGGCGTTACCATGCCGGCCCTGTTTTTAGGACATGGCAGCCCTATGAATGCCATTGAAGAAAATGAATTTGTTGCCAACTTCAGGAAAATTGCCAAACAAATACCCGAGCCTACCGCCATACTGTGTGTATCGGCACACTGGGAAACAAGAGGAACCTTTGTAACTGCAATGCAGAATCCGCCAACAATACACGATTTTGGAGGATTCCCTAAAGCACTTTTTGATGTACAGTATCCGGCTCCCGGAAGCCCTGAATTGGCAAAACAAACGCAACAGCTTGTTACCTCTGCCCATGTAGAACTGGATGATAAATGGGGACTGGATCACGGTGCATGGTCGGTTATAAAACACCTGTACCCTAATGCCAATATACCTACAATACAATTCAGCATCGACTATACCAAACCGCCGCAATACCATTACGAATTAGGTAAAGAGCTTGCAGCATTGCGTAAAAAAGGCGTGCTTATCATAGGTAGCGGTAACATAGTACACAACCTGAGGATGCTGGACTGGAAGAACATCCACACTGACAACTTTGGTTTCGATTGGGCTTTTGAAGCCGACAATAAAATTAAAGAGTATATAAAATCGGGCGACCACAAATCGCTCATCAATTTCGCTTCCCAGGGAAGAGCATTTGAACTGGCTATCCCATCGCCGGAACATTACTTGCCTTTATTATACACACTTGCCCTAAAAGGAGAAAACGAAGACATAAGTATCTTTAACGACAAGGCAGTAGGAGGCTCACTAACCATGACTTCCGTTAAGATAGGATAACATGAAAGCTACACTAACTTTACTCTTAACATTAATGACCATGACATTACAGAGCCAGGAAAAGGCTTCACTTCACTATATGGTTCGTGAGCCAAAAATAAAATCTGCTCACGCTCCTGTTATCATACTCATGCATGGGGTAGGCAGTAATGAACACGATCTTTTTAGCCTTGCCAATCAGTTTCCTGATAACTTCCTTGTTATATCCGCACGCGGACCGCTTACCCTAAGCACAGGAAGATATGCTTGGTTCCATGTTGATTTCGCAACCGGAAAACCTGTGATCAATTTTGAAGAACAGGAAAAAAGCCGCCAGCTTATTGCAAAGTTTATAGGTGAAATGAAAGCAAAATACAGCTTTGACGAAAAGAATATTTTTCTGGGTGGTTTCAGCCAGGGAGGCATTATGTCCTACAGCGTTGCGCTTACCAATCCGGGACTGGTAAAAGGCATTGCCGTAATGAGTGGCAGGCTTTTGCAGGAAATACACCCAATGGTGCAACCCTCTGAAGAACTAAAAAAACTGAACGTCTTTATCTCACACGGCATTGAAGATGAGCTGCTGACCATTGACTATGCCCGCGATGCCAAACAATGGCTGGAAAATAAAGGCATTACACCAGAATATCATGAATACCATGCCGCACATCAGCTTCTGCCACAAATGACTGCTGATATGCTAAAATGGCTTCGTAAAACGTCTATTTAACCACCCTGTCCCCTTTTGCATTTATGCGGAGGGGATTCTTATTTAGATCTTTACGAATTCAAGATTTTTAACTCTTACATGATTGAGTGCAAATCCCATAACCTCATTATTATTACGATGAAATGTCAATACTATTGAAGGCCCAATATAAACAGTATCTTCCTCTATCACCGAAACCTGTTTAGGGTTCTGCCCATTCAAACTGTAAAATAACTTCCCCTTTTGCTGAGAAAAAGTATACTTTGCATTTAATGAGCTGCAAAAATAGCTTCCTTCAAAACGGCTAAAATCAGGGAAATCATAA
The DNA here is from genome assembly GCF_003350375.1 of Flavobacterium sp. AG291. Classification (GTDB taxonomy): domain Bacteria; phylum Bacteroidota; class Bacteroidia; order Flavobacteriales; family Flavobacteriaceae; genus Flavobacterium; species Flavobacterium suzhouense. Next base: position 83,282 of record NZ_QQAR01000004.1, read on the forward strand.
TTTTCTGCACGTTTAAAAGGCATTGTCTCTCCTTCTTGAGTCAGTTTCATAGTCTGCGCCTTACCATTGATTATATCCTCAAATAAAAAATCAGCACCCGCCTGAGCTAAGGTAAAAGAATTCTGTCCCGTTGCTGGGATATCATAGTTGGAGCCATCCCAGAATTGCAAAGCATGTATTGCGTTTTCGGCCACAGTAATTTCAAACAGCATTCCTTCAGCCTCATAAACACCTGAATATTGTTCTATTTTTTCACCCGGCACCTTTACAACTACAGGTTTTTCTACTGCCGGCCATGAATATTTGAACCCGAAAAGCTGGCTGGTAATAGCCTTCTGCATACTCATAACATTAAAGTCTCCTCTATTGGTAAAAACAATGATATCAACATTTTCATCAGGAAAATAACTCATATCAGAATGGTAACCATCCAGATCACCGCCATGATGAATAGCCTTTTTACCATTCAAAGCCTGAAAAAACAAGGCGTTCGAATAATACACCTCTTTACCGATTGTATACTTTTGACCGTTTAGCATAGCAGCCCAAAAAGCGACTCCAAGCACTTTTTTACTCTGCATTTCAAAAAGCCATTTTAGCATATCGCTCGTTGTGGAAAACATTCCACTTCCTCCTGGTACTCCCGTATCCTTATCAATTTCTATGTATGTAACATCATCCATCTTATAACCTATAGCAGCATTCCTTAGTGTTGCAACCCCACGGTGATAATGGGTATCTTTCATCTTTAAAGGCTTAAAGATATTCTTCTCCGCAAACTTACTTATAGGCATTCCCGACACCTGCTCAACAATCTGAACAAGGCACCAGTAGTTAGAGTTACTATAACTCCATTCCGTTCCGGGTTCAAAATTTAAAGGAGTTGCTTTTAGCATTTTCCTTATATCATTATTCGACAGTACATCTATCTCCTTACCTCCCATCCAGAATGCCGTGCGGTAATCCACCAGTCCGGCTGTGTGGTTCAGCAGATCCTGAACGGTTATCTTTTGCGCATATTCAGGAAAATCCGGAAAATATTTCGATAGCTTATCATCAAGCTTCAGTTTGCCTTTTTGCGAAAGCATAACAATACAGGCAGCCGTAAACTGCTTGGTATCGGAAGCAAGATTAAATAAGGTTTTGTTATTTATCAGTTCACCTTTGGCGATATTAGCATAACCACCGCTTTTTTGGTAAATGACTTTGCCATCCTTACTAACCAATACAGTTACACCCGGTGAGCCAGGTTTGTTATAGGATGCCAAAACCGAATCGGCTACTTTAAAATTGTATTGGGAATAAACTGAAAAGGAAAATATAAAAAGGAAAAGGGTAACTATTTTTTTCATTGGTAGTGTGTAGGAAAATTAATCTGTTTGCGAATATAAAAAAATATGCCAACTTAAAAACAAAATCACCCTTTAACTGTAACCAAAAACATTACATAATAAAAACTAAAAAAGAAACATTACTTTGCAAACTTCTGAATTTCAAACTTTTGACTAAGTGTAATTTTACGCACGAAAATGGCGTTTTGAGAGCAAAAAGCGTAATATTAGGCTAGGCTTTCGGCGCACTTTATGGCACATTTTTCGCCATCAATCGCCGCTGAAATAATACCACCTGCATAGCCTGCACCTTCGCCGCAAGGATATAACCCTTTGATCTGCAGGTGTTCCAACGTAAAATTATCACGAGGTATACGCACAGGCGATGAAGTCCTTGACTCCGGAGCATGCAAAATGGCCTCATTGGTCAGGTAACCGCGCATTGATTTGCCAAAATCGACAAATCCCTGACGCAACACCTGGGTAATGAACCCCGGAAATACCTGCCCTAATTCCACCGAGGTAGTACCCGGTACATATGAGGTTTTAGGTATATCAGCCGATACTTTAGATTGCGTAAAATCGACCATACGCTGTGCCGGAACACGTTGGGTCTCACCGGCCAGATGCCATGCTTTCTGCTCTATAGCCTTTTGAAATTCCATTCCGGCAAGGGCGCCATACTTGGCAAACGGCTTGAAATCTTCAAGTTTAAGTTCTACCACAATACCTGAATTGGCTGTCTCCTGATCACGTTTTGACGGCGACCATCCATTGGTTACCACCTCTCCCGGACTTGTAGCACAAGGCGCTATCACCCCACCCGGACACATACAAAACGAGTACATTCCCCTGCCATTCACCTGTTTTACAATAGAGTATGGTGCCGGAGGAAGAAACTCTCCCCTGCCTGTATTGTAATCACAACTGTATTGTATGCTGTCTATCAGTGCCTGAGGGTGCTCTGCACGAACACCAAGGGCGAAAGGTTTGGCTTCTATGAATATCTTTTTACGGTCTAAAAGTTCAAAGATATCACGGGCAGAATGTCCCGTAGCCAGTATTATTTTAGAGGCATTTATTGTATCACCATTTTGTATTACAACGCCCTCCACTTCATTATTTTTAACCAAGATATCTACCACACGGGTATCGAACAGTACCTTACCGCCAAACTCAATAATCTTCTCACGCATTGATTTGATGATCTTCGGCAGTTTGTTCGTACCAATATGCGGATGGGCTTCCACCAGTATCTCTTCGCTGGCACCAAAACCAACGAACAATTCGAGGATACGGTCTACATCACCACGCTTTTTAGAACGTGTATAGAGTTTACCATCAGAGTAAGTGCCTGCACCACCTTCACCATAACAGTAGTTAGAGTCTTCACCAACAATATGGTCACGGTTTATTGCTTTCAGGTCACGGCGACGCTCCTGTACATCCTTACCGCGTTCCAAAACTATGGGTTTTAGTCCAAGCTCAATAAGCTGCAATGCAGCAAACAATCCCGCAGGGCCTGCCCCAATAATAATTACTTCCTGCTTATTGGAAACATCTTTATAATCAGGAAGCTGAGCTTTGGTTTCGGTATAGTCTTCATTCCAGTATACAGCTACTTTAAGGTTGATCTTGATAGCCTTTTGACGGGCATCAATAGAACGCTTAATAATAGCCACATGGCGTATCTCCTCAGGCTTTACCTGCATGAGTTTAGCAATATGGTTAACTAATAATGGTTGCTGTGCGGCTACTTCGGGCGCCACCTGTATCTGAAGTTCTCTTGGCATGGGGCAAAAATAGTAATTATTTTTCAGTCATTGCGAGGAGGTACGACGAAGCAATCTAAGATTGCCACGCTACGTTGCACTTCGCTCGCAATGACAAAGCATCCTAACTACTCCTTCATCTCAAAAGCAAACAATGCGAACGATGCCAGCCAGTGTTCGCCTTCGTAGTTGCCGTCGGTTATAGATGGCAATGAATATTTAAAATGGGTATCAGCCAAAGACTTTAAGTGCCCTAATTCTTTAGGGTATTGTTTTACAAGCGTGTATAAATTCCATGCACGGCTAAAGTTAAGTCCGTCAAGATGCACCAGGTGACCATCGGTACGGTCGGACACCTCTCCCGGTTTCCATGTAAACTTTTTGTCGAATAATGCCGGTGCAAAGTCCTTAAGCCATTTCAGGAAATCTTTGGCAGGCATAACACGTTGCATAATGCCTATCTCTTCCATACATGGTGAAAGGAAATCGGTACCGCTTGGCTCCCACGCAAACGGGCAATCGATATCATTCTTAAACAAACGAAGCGCATTCGTTCTGATACTTTGCTGTAAAGGTTGATTATTGGCATGAACCGCATAATCCCATGCAAGATTAAGCCCAAATGCCGTACTGGTATGGGTGCCGACACGTATGGGGTAATTCAGCTTAGGCAGGAATTCAATGTATCGTTCTGCTAAAAGTGTCGTAAGCGGCTGCAGGTTAGCAGCCAGTTCTTTAGCAAAAGGCTCATCAGATGTATTCAATTCCTGTTGGAGTTTCAGCAGCCATGCCCAGCCATACATACGCTCGTATGACTTTTCATGTTTCTTGTTCACATAAGCTATCTCCTGCGCTATGTTTTCTTTTGACAGGTTTATTTTTAGCTTATTGATGATCTCTTCCCGACCTTCAAGATTAGGGAATTGCTTTAGCAGATAGACAAGGCTCCAATGCCCGTGTACGGAGGAATGCCAGTCGAAACACCCATAAAAAGCAGGATGCAGTTGTTTTGGCGACTGAATTTCAGAGGCATCAGCCAAAAGCTGGCTTAGCTTATTTGGGTATTCCTGCTGAAGGCATTTTACAGGCAACTTTGCGAGAGCGTTCGCTTGTTGCAGGTTTAGTTCCTGGGCAGATGTTATGGTTATTGAAAAGAGAAATGCGGTTAGGTATAGGTGTTTCATTGGGTTGTGTTTTATTTCCTGCAAGGTTTTCAAAAGCTTGTAGGTATGACCGGCATAAATATAAATACTTTACCATAATTAAAACCTACAAGGTTTCAAAAACCTTGCAGGTTGGCTAAACTTTGTAACTTTGCCGCTCTGAAACTTTGCAACTTAAAAAATGAGAAAAATAAAACTGATATGGGATTTCCGTGGTGAAGCCGGAGCCAAAACTGCCGAACACCACGAGATACACCTTAAAGAATATATCGTCATAGAAAAACTACCACTTAACATCACTGGATTTGATATCCTGTCTGATATGCATGCCATTGCGTGGATGGTTGTGACTGATGAGCACATGATACAGGTAAGAGATGCATTGAAGCCGCATAGAGGAGAGCTTTACGAGGTATAGTGTTCAGTGTTCAGTGTTCAGTGTTCAGTGTTCAGTGTTCAGTGTTCAGTGTTCAGTGGAAAACAGTAAACTTCAATCTCATATTGTATAAAAACAAAAAATCCTGAATTGCTTCAGGATTTTCTTTTATATTTTTTTCGTGTGTGTGTGTGTGTGTGTGTGTGTGTTTCAAACTGTAAACTGTGACTGCGACTGAATACTAATTCGCTACTTCACTGATAAACTTAATACGCATTAGTCGTAGCTCTTCGGTATCATAATCGCCATCAAATTCTTTTAAAGCGTCTTTGATGCTGTCGGATTCTGACTCCATGTAGTAATCATGGATTTCCTCCTGCTGATCCTCATCAAGGATATCATCTATCCAGTAACTGATATTCAGCTTTGTTCCTGAATAAACAATCTGCTCCATTTCTTTAAGCAGCGCATCCATATCAAGTCCTTTAGCCTTAGCAATATCATTCAGCGATAGCTTTCTGTCAATATTCTGGATGATGTATAACTTAAGTCCTGAATTGGCTCCTGTAGATTTTACTACAAGATCATCCGGTCTCATGATGTCATTATCTTCAACATAACGCGCAATCAGTTCAACGAAGTCCTTACCATATTTCTTGGCTTTACCCTCACCTACTCCGTGTACGTTACCCAACTCATCGATACTAATAGGATATTTAAGTGCCATATCTTCCAGCGAAGGATCCTGAAAGACCACAAACGGAGGTACCCCTAGTTTTTTTGCCACTTTTTTACGAAGCTCTTTCAGCATCCCCATAAGCACTTCATCAGAAGTTCCTGAAGATTTAGCCGCCGTAACGGTAGCCTCCTCCTCATTCTCGTTATAATCATGATCTTCACTCATCATGAACGATTTTGGATTCTTTATAAAGTCCTCACCTTCGGCAGTAAGCTTCAGTACACCATAGGTCTCAATATCTTTAGAAAGATAGCCCTCTACAAGCACCTGACGTATAAGCGCCATCCAGTATTTTTCGTCATGGTCAGAACCGGAACCAAAATACGATTGCGAATCGGTCTTATGCGCTTTTATAACGGCATTGATCTTACCTATAAGGGTAAAGATAACTTCTTTGGATTTATACAGCTGATTGATATTTTTTACCACTTTCAGCAATGTCACTACCTGATCCTGAGCTTCAACTTTTTTCTTAGGATTACGAACATTGTCATCCATATCGGCACCTTCGCCATTTACCTCGTCAAATTCCTCACCAAAATAGTGCAGCAGGAATTTACGTCGCGACATCGAAGTTTCGGCATAAGCCACAACTTCCTGAAGCAGTGCAAAACCTATCTCCTGTTCTGCTACCGGTTTGCCCGACATAAATTTCTCAAGCTTTTCGATATCCTTATAAGAGTAGTAAGCCAAACAGTGGCCTTCACCGCCATCACGTCCGGCTCGTCCGGTTTCCTGATAGTAGCTCTCTAATGATTTAGGGATATCATGGTGTATTACAAAACGAACATCCGGTTTATCGATACCCATACCAAAGGCAATGGTAGCCACCACCACATCAACATCTTCCATAAGGAACATGTCCTGATGTTTGGCGCGGGTTTTGGCGTCAAGGCCGGCATGATACGGTACGGCACTAATGCCATTTACCTGTAATACCTGTGCTATCTCTTCTACCTTTTTACGGCTCAGACAGTAGATAACACCCGATTTTCCTTTATGCTGACGAATAAAACGAATAATATCCGATTCAACGTTCTTGGTTTTGGTACGAACCTCATAAAACAGGTTGGCCCTGTTAAACGATGCTTTAAAAGTATTCGCATCGGTCATTTCGAGGTTTTTCAGGATATCTTCCTGTACTTTAGGCGTAGCAGTAGCTGTAAGCCCTATAACAGGTACATCGCCCAACTGGCGAATAATACTCCTCAGGTTACGGTATTCCGGACGGAAGTCGTGCCCCCATTCCGATATACAGTGAGCTTCATCTATGGCTACGAACGAAAGCGGTACGCTTTGCAGGAAACTGACATATTCTTCTTTTGTCAGTGATTCCGGAGCAACATAAAGCAATTTCGTCAATCCCGAAGAGATGTCCTTCTTAACCTGATTAATTTCTGTCTTAGTAAGCGAGGAATTAAGTACGTGTGCAATACCGGGCTCAGATGAAAGGCTCCTGATGGCATCCACCTGGTTTTTCATAAGCGCGATAAGGGGAGAAACTACGATTGCAGTTCCGTCAAGTGCCAGCGCAGGCAATTGGTAACATAATGATTTACCGCCACCTGTAGGCATAATAACAAATGTGTTGTGGCCTGAAATAATACTCTTTACAACATCTTCCTGAAGGCCCTTGAATTTGTTAAAACCAAAATATTTTTTTAACTCTTTGTGCAAGTCAATTTCGGTCGATTTCATTATTTATTAATAGTAATTTACATAAATTTGCAGAACATAAAGATACAAAAATCTTTAACACGCACAACTTTTTAAACATTTCACAAGTTTGATAAATAGAGACGCAATATTGGCTTCGGCCAAAAAAACTATACTTTCTGAAAGTGAGAGCATTGCTAACCTGGTACAATTCGTTGATGATGATTTTGCCAAAGCAGCCGAGATAATTTACAACAGTAAAGGAAGGCTTGTAGTTACCGGAATCGGCAAGAGTGCCATCATTGCTCAAAAAATTGTTGCAACCCTTAATTCTACAGGAACACCATCAATATTCCTTCATGCTGCCGAAGCCATTCATGGCGATTTAGGCATGGTACAGCCCGGCGATGTGGTTATCTGCATTTCAAAAAGCGGAAACAGTCCTGAAATTAAAGTATTGGTTCCTTTGTTAAAACGTTTTGGCAATATTCTTATTGCAATGACGGCCAATAAATCTTCTTTCCTTGGAAAAGAATCCGACTATTTACTTAATGCGTATGTAGAGTCAGAGGCTTGTCCTAACAACCTTGCCCCTACCAACAGTACAACCGCACAGCTTGTATTGGGCGATGCACTTGCCGTTTGTCTTATGGAGATGCGTGATTTCAGGAGCGAGGACTTTGCAAAATACCATCCGGGTGGTGCATTGGGCAAAAAGCTGTTGCTTCGTGTAGGTGATATGCTCGACGGTACACACAAGCCACAGGTTAGCCCTGATTGCAGCATTAAAAAAGCTATTGTGGAGATTTCAGAAAAAAGACTTGGTGTTACTGCAGTAATCGAAAACGAAAAGATCGTTGGTATCATTACCGACGGAGACATCCGAAGAATGCTGAATGACAGGGATAATATTGCAGGAGTAACCGCAGCGGATATCATGACCCGCAACCCAAAAACAATAAAAAGTACTGACATGGCTGCCGATGCCCTTAATACCATGGAGAATCATTCCATCACCCAGCTTGTGGTAGCCGATAATGGCGAGTATAAAGGCATACTGCACTTACATGATATCTTAAAAGAAGGAATAGTATAATGGCTAAACAAAAGAATAATGCTGGTGAAATGTCATTCCTGGGCCACCTGGAAGAACTGCGCTGGCTATTGGTAAGAAGCTCTGCTGGTATTATAATCGGAGGATGTATTGCCTTTGCTTTTAGTAGTTTTATCTTCGATCAGATTATATTCGCTCCTGTAAAAGGTGACTTTATAACCTACCGAATTTTTTGCGACCTTGCTAATAAATACGATCTCGATAAAAGCTTTTGTATTCAGGAGCTACCTTTTGAGATACAGAGTAGAACAATGGATGGCCAGTTTACCACTGACATCTGGACATCAATAACTGCAGGTTTCATCCTGGCTTTCCCTTTTATCCTTTGGCAGTTCTGGAAATTTATCAGCCCGGCCTTATACGATAAGGAGAAAAAATATGCTGTTGGCTTTATTGTCATGACATCATTGCTTTTCTTTATAGGCGTAATTTTTGGACATTACCTAATTACACCATTGTCCTTAAACTTCCTGGCCAACTACAAGATTAGTGACGTAGTTAAGAATGATATCGACCTGGATTCGTATCTTAGTCTTGTAAAAACAACAGCAATATCGTGCGGACTGGTATTTGAAATGCCAATAATCATGTACTTCCTTTCTAAAATAGGACTGGTTTCGGCAAATTTCCTTCGCACATACAGAAAATATGCAATTGTTGTCATACTGATCATTGCTGCTATAGTTACCCCTCCCGATGTGGTGAGCCAGACTATAGTATCGATACCACTACTTATCCTTTATGAGGTAAGTATCTTTATCGCGGCACGAATCGAAAAAAACAAAGCAAAAATAGAAAAGGCAGAAAACAATGGCTGATATAGTAAAAGAATTCAACGAGTACCGCCAAAAAATGAACGAAAAGCTCCTGGCGGACGACAATAAGGTCATCAAACGTATTTTTAACCTTGACACCAATGCCTATATGGAAGGTGCACTTGACGTAAAAACCAAAGAGCTTTTAGGCCTTGTGGCTTCTGTAGTTCTTCGTTGTGATGATTGCGTAAAATACCACCTGGAAACCTGCCACAAAGAAGGACTTACCAAAGCCGAGGTAATGGAAGCTTTAAGTATCGGCACGCTTGTTGGTGGTACTATTGTTATCCCTCACCTGCGCAGGGCTTACGAATTTTGGGAAGCGCTTGATGAGAGTGCAGGCAACACAACTGTTTAATACAGGACATACATGAAACTAAGAGCAGAGAATTTAATAAAGACATATAAAGGGCGAAGTGTTGTAAAAGGCATCTCGGTAGAAGTTAATCAGGGTGAGATCGTTGGACTTTTGGGTCCAAACGGTGCCGGAAAAACAACCTCGTTCTATATGATTGTTGGGCTTGTAAAACCTAACAGCGGCAAGATTTTCCTTGATAAGACCGAGATTACCGATTTTCCGATGTATAAACGTGCACAGCACGGCATTGGCTACCTTGCACAGGAAGCTTCGGTATTCAGAAAGCTAAGCATTGAAGACAACATCCTGAGCGTGCTGCAGCTTACCAACCTGTCTAAAAAAGAACAGGAAGCAAAAATGGAAGCACTTATCGATGAGTTCTCGTTACAGCACATCCGTACTAATCGTGGTGACCTGCTTTCGGGCGGTGAGCGCCGTCGTACCGAGATTGCACGCGCACTGGCTACCGACCCGAAGTTTATCCTTTTAGATGAGCCTTTTGCAGGAGTTGACCCGGTTGCCGTTGAAGACATTCAGCGTATCGTTGCACAGCTAAAAGACAAAAACATCGGTATCCTGATAACAGATCACAACGTACAGGAAACCCTTGCCATTACCGAAAAGAGTTACCTTATGTTTGAAGGAGGTATCCTGAAGGCGGGAGTACCTGAAGACTTGGTTCAGGATGAGATGGTACGTAAGGTATACCTTGGGCAAAACTTTGAGCTTCGACGCAAGAAACTGGATTTCCACAAGGAGCCTAAAGCTTCGGAGATTCCAGATGAAGAGAAATTTTAAATACTATATACAGCGCGGTTCATCCGCGCTTTTTTATTGCCGATAATTATGATACGATTACTACGAACCGACTCTACCAATGCTGACTTCCAAAAACTGGTAAAAAGCCTTGACGCGTATCTTGCCGATCGCGATGGTGACGATCATGCCTTTTATGATCAGTACAATAAAATTGACACCATAAAGAATGTTATTGTTGCATATGAAAACGAAACGGCAGTAGGCTGCGGCGCTTTTAAAGAATATGAAAAAGGTACGGCAGAAATAAAAAGAATGTTCGTTCCCGAAGACAAACGTGGACAGGGAATCGCCTCAAAAATGCTTTCAGAACTCGAAAAATGGGCTCTGGAAGAGGAATTCCAAAAATGTATACTGGAAACCGTAGCCGATTCCGGAGCTGTAATACTCTATAAAAAAAGCGGTTACAAAATAATCCCGAACTATGGGCAATATGCCGGAATGGAGAAAAGCTGCTGTATGGAGAAAATCTTAAAATAATTGAAAAATACCCATTATTGGGTATTTTTTTTAGATGGACGCTTACCTACTTTTGAAAAACAAACCAACCAACAAATTACAATCCAATCAACCAATTTTACACGCCAAAACAAAAAAGCATTCCACCCAACCGGAATGCTTTTTTTTATTTACAGAGATGTCTTAACTCCTCCATATTTCCATTATAGATATCCACATCTATCATCCCTTTAATACCTTTCAGTTCGCCTTTATCAGTAAACTGCCAGATAAGCCAGTCGTTGCGTATCTCATCCTCAAAAAAACTGTAGCTTGCCACCCAAAGGTCGTAGCCTTCAAATTCTTCTTTAAGAAAATCGGTATAAAAACTCTCACCACTATATATTATCGGTTTCATGCCATAATGACCTTCTACCTTATCAAGCCAGCGTTTTAAACCCACCTGAAGACTATCCAGACTTTGCCCATTCGGTATCTTTTCTATATCCAGCACCGGAGGCAGATCGCCTTTAGAAAGCGTCACATTCTTTATAAAATTATCGGCTTGTTTTAATGAGTTCTCATCCGGACGATAGTAATGATAGGCACCCCGAAGATAGCCCTGATCTTTGGCTCTAATCCAATTGTTTTTGAATTCACTATCAACCTTATTCTTTCCGGCTGTAGCGCGAACAAATACAAAGCCCAAAGGAAACTCATCATTATTATTCCTTAGCGTTTCCCAGTCAATCTTATCCTGATATTGTGACACATCAATCCCAAAGACCTTTTCCTTATGACGCTCTACAATCTCATAGATACGAAGGTTTTCAATCTTACGTTCTTCCTTAGATAATGCTTCTACACGTTTATCGGTTTTAAAGCCGAGCCAGTATAAAAACCCATGACGGTACTGGTAGGCCATTGCTACCAAAAAGCCACAAAACAACAAAAGGGCAGAATACTTAAGTATCGTGCCCTGAGTTATTTTTTTAGATTTTTTTCTTGATTTCGTCCTCCTTACAGGTTTAGACGGCTGGCGCTTCATATATTATTTCGCGTCAGGTTTAGCAAGGAACATATTATTTATTACCGACAATAACACATACGATAGGATGATTAGCGGAATACCTATATACTGAAAGAAGAAGAGCAACAATACTGACAGTATCAGGAATATGAATTGTATTTTATTGGTTTCCCAGTTAAAGTATTTAACCTTAAGTGAGAATAACGGAATTACAGCATTAAGCATAAAAGCACTAAGCACTGATATACCCACAAGCACATACGGATTGCTAAGCATATCGAACACAAGACCTGTTCCGTCAGAATGAGCCTCAATAACCGGAAGGCTCAATATAAATAAAGCATTAGCAGGTGTTGGCAAACCAATGAAAGAATCTGTCTGACGGGTATCTACATTAAATTTAGCCAACCTGTAGCATGAACCTAACGTAATGATAAAACCGGCATAAGGCAATAGCCCAAGATAAAGATTATCTGAACTCAGGTTATATTCTCCCTGGTACTCGGCGATATCCGAAAGCATCTTGTAAACTACCATTCCGGGCACAACACCACTTGTTACCATATCGGCCAGCGAGTCCAGCTGAAGCCCGATGGCACTCTGCACTTTTAATATCCTGGCAAAGAATCCATCCCAAAAATCAAAGAATATACCTATGAAGACCCATACGAACGCCATTTGATAATGTCCGTCGAAAGTATAGATAAGTGCTACAAGTCCGGCTGCAAGATTACACAGCGTAATAAGATTAGGAATATGATTCTTAAATGCCATAGTGGGTTTTATTTTTTATAAGCACAAAGTTAACACAATAAGTTAATAGAAATGGAGTTTAGTAATTGAGAATTTTATGTCATATTTGCACAAAATAACAGCATTGAGAAAGATATTTTTTGTTTTAACTTTATCACTTTCCTTTTTTACTTATAGCCAGACAGTTAGAAAGTACTCCAATGAATTCATGAATATTGGTGTAGACGCAGCTGCCCTAGGCATGAGCAATGCTGTTACGGGCCATACGGCCGATGTAAATTCAGGATACTGGAATCCAGCAGGGCTTGTAAACGTTGAAGACAAGCAGCTTGCTCTGATGCATGCCAGCTACTTTGCTAATATTGCCCAATATGACTATGCTGCCTTTGCTATGCCGATAGATAATCAAAGTGCATTTGGTATTTCAATAATTCGTTTTGGTGTAGATGACATTCTTAATACTACCCAGCTTATTGACAGTGAAGGAAACATTGACTACAACCGCATAAGCCTGTTCTCTGCTGCCGATTATGGCGTAACAATATCCTATTCACGTAAACTTCCGTTGGACGGTTTTAACTGGGGTGTTAATGCAAAGGTAATCCGCAGGACCATAGGCGAGTTCGCTAACTCATGGGGATTTGGTTTTGACTTAGGTTTCCAATATGAATCAAAAAACGAATGGAAAATCGGATTGATGCTTCGCGATATCACCACCACTTATAACGTTTGGCAGATTGATGAGGAAGCTTACAACACAATAAAAGACGCTGTACCGGGAGAAAACCAGGAATTACCCGAAACAACTGAGATCACTCTTCCTAAAGCTCAGTTTGGGGTTTCTAAAAAATTCATCTTCCATTATGACTATAGCCTTTTGGCAGCTGCCAACCTGAATATACAGTTTGCGCAAACCAACGACATTATCTCTACTGAGGCAGTGAGTATTGATCCTGCAGTTGGTTTCGAATTTGGTTATATAGACCTTGCTTTTTTAAGGGCTGGTGTGGGTAACTTTCAAAACCTGAAAGACATTGACGGAAAAAGTTCATTAAGCTTTCAGCCTAATATTGGGCTAGGTTTCAAATACAAAGGTATCGAAGTAGATTATGCCCTCACCGACATTGGCGACCAGAGTGCTGCCCTGTATTCTAACATATTTTCCCTTAAAGTTGATTTAGGAATTTTCAGAAGATAACATCATGCAAAACATTAGAGTTTTAACTACTTTATTATTCACACTTTTAGTAACTGTTAAGACTTTTGCTCAGACTCCTCTGTCTCCACAAGCAGAAATAAGTTTATTAACCTGCGGTCCCGGCAAAGAATTGTATTCTGTTTTTGGACACACTGCCATAAGAGTATATGATCCCGCCAACCGATTTGATGTTGTATACAACTTTGGAACCTTTGATTTTGACACTCCTAACTTTTACCCAAAATTTGTAAAAGGCGATTTGCAGTATTTTGCCTCAGCAAGCTCTTATGAAGATTTTGTATATACTTATCAGTATTACAACAGAGATGTTTTTTCTCAGGAACTAAACCTTACCCATCAGCAAAAGCAAGCTATCGCAGATGAACTTGCCGCTATATTAGGAAGCGACAAACGTTTTTATACTTACAAGTTCATACATCGCAACTGCACGACTATGGTTGCAGACATCATAAATAAACATCTGCCGGAAAAAATATCGCTGAAGAATTCAGATAGCGGAATGACTTACAGGGAGATCATCCATAAAAGGCTTGACGGGATGTTTATTGAAGATTTAGGCATAAACATTGCCTTTGGCGCTCCTACTGACAAAACTTCTGAAAAGCTATTCCTTCCCGATGAACTTTTGCAAGGTGTAAACAACACCACCACAGCATCAGGACCGCTGGCAAAATCTACAGAAACAGTTTTTAAAGCCACTATAGAAAAACAGTCTTTTAGCTTTAATAGCATTTATGTTTTTGGAATAGCGTGCTTACTACTATTGCCTCTTACCGGAAAAAAACTGTTTCAACGCTCATTTTTAGCCATTTTTGGGCTCTTAGGTGTCTTTCTAAGCTTTTTAGGAATGTATTCATTACATACAGAACTAATATACAATTACAATGCATTATTATTTAACCCTTTGTTCCTAATATTGCTATATTTTATTTTCAGCAATAAACAAAAAGCGATTATAATTACTTCTTACACGTGTTTAGCGCTACTTGGACTATATATACTATTAACACTGAATAAACCTCATCTACTCTCCTTGTTACCTTTAATCGCGTTAAGCGCAATAACACTAACAAGGATTATTCTGAGAGCTAAAAAGAATTAATACAACTATCATAAAAAAAGAGAGAGCAGTTATAATTTAACTGCTCTCTCTTTTTTTGTCCCCTTATGAAGTCTTTTTATCTAATAGCTCATAAGTAGAGTTCATACTTATGTATTCAGGCACTATAAGTTTCATTCTTGCAACAACCTCTTCTGCATTATAATTATTTGCAGACTCTATCAAATCAGAAAGATTAAGCTTTAGGCTATCGAAATTCTCGTATTCTTCCTGAGCAATCATAATTTTCTCATGATGGGTAGGCAGCGTTTTAGAAGTATCATTAAGCAATTCTTCATAAAGCTTTTCCCCAGGTCGCAATCCTACAATCTTGATAGCTATATCTTTCTCAGGCACATAACCTGCAAGCATAATCATTTTTTTAGCAAGATCGATAATCTTAACCGGCTTACCCATATCAAAAATATAAATCTCACCACCTTTTCCCATAGCACCGGCCTCAAGCACCAGCTGACAAGCTTCAGGAATGGTCATAAAATAACGGATGATATCAGGATGCGTAAGTGTAATTGGCCCACCATTCTCAATTTGCTTAGTAAAAAGAGGCACTACAGATCCATTAGAACCTAACACATTACCAAAACGTGTAGTAATGAATTTGGTTCGGCAATTACCATCTTGCATAAGGATATTATTATGCAGCGATTGCACAAATTTTTCAGCAATACGTTTGCTGGCCCCCATTACGTTGCTTGGATTTACGGCCTTATCTGTAGACACCATAACAAAGCTGTCAGCATTATACTCACAAGCCAGTTCAGCTACATTCTTAGTACCCTGAACGTTTACAAAAATCGCCTGAGATGGATTTTCCTCCATTAAAGGCACGTGCTTGTAAGCTGCAGCATGATAAACTACCTCAGGCCTGAAGCGTTCAAATATCTTATCAATTGCAATTTTATCCCTAACATCGGCAATAATGCTGTATATTTCAGAATTACAATCATATTTACTCATTTCAAGGCTTAAATGATGTAATGGCGTTTCAGCCTGATCCAGCATTACAATAATAGCAGGATTAAATTGTATAACCTGTCTTACTATCTCACTTCCGATAGAACCCGCAGCACCTGTAATAAGAACCGTCTTTCCTTTTAGCTGTGATGAAATGGATTTATTATCCAAAACAATCGGTTTCCTCTCAAGCAAATCCTGAATCTGGAAATTCTTAACCTTTTTAGATATTTCCTTCTGGTCCTCCCAGTCAGATATAAGTGGTACCGTATATACTTTGTAGTTAAACTCAAGACATTCGTCAACCAAAGCAAGTTTTTCTTCTTTCGAAAGGCTTTTATCAGCAATTACAAGAGCTTCAGCATTAAATATCCTCATTAAAACCGAAACCTTCTTCTTGTGTTGAAGTATCGGAAGCCCCAATATCATTTTTGATTTGTTATGGCTTGATTTATCTATGAATCCAACAATCTTAAAACGAGCAGGAAGTTCTGATTTAAGAGCATTAGCTACAGCTATAGCATTAGCATCTGATCCATAAATAATAGCTCTGACAAGCTTTTGATTATTAAAATTAAAATAATTCTCAAATAACTGCTTTACCATGACCCTATATAGAAAAAGGCAGCTAAAAGAAAAAATTGCATTTATCAGTATTCCAATATTAAGATAAAGCAAATGACCTGTAATATTATCAAAAAGAGTATTGATAGACAGTAGTAAGAACGCAGTAGTAAACTGAGAGAAGAAAATCTTTACTGCATCTATATAAGATGAGTGTCTGATAATACCGGCATATGTCCTAAATGCACGGAACGACATTATACTTACTATAATATATACAGGTATACTTATAGACAGATTTTCCTGCTTTATATAAACAAGCCCGGTACGATATATCAGGTAATAAGACACTAAGCCAGTAAAGGCTACGACAATAACATCAAGCACTAGGATAATCCAACGAGGCATATATCCTAAACTCTGTAAAGATTCCCATATTTTGTGGGAACTCATTTTCTTTTTCTCACTCACAGTAACATCAAATTATCAGTCACAAATTCTGCCAGCCCTCCATTTAAACCAAAAATACTGTAAAAAAGATACAGCTAAACATTTTTTCATACGAATTTAACTATTCGTTTGAGAATAAAAAGAGATAACCAAGATTGATAATTCAAAAAATTAGGTTAATATAGCAGGTTTGATTTGCACTACAAATGTAAATAAAGTATTGTTGTTATTTTAAAAAAGAACGCTTTTTATATTCAATAAGACAAAATTAACAACAATCTAATATCATAAAAATAACATCACCTTAATCAAGATAATATCTACAGAGCTTTCACTCCTCAATCATAATCTATTTTCTTTTTTACATTTTTACGGATAGAAATATAGGCTCCTGACATAATCAAAAGCATTATCAGCATAGTTACAGGTGTCATTATATCCACAGAAATCATGTAAAAAACTAACATATTGATCATAAGCTGTACAAAAGCATATAAAAGCGAAACCGTTATATGAGACCATTTCAGTTCATTAGCCAGATATTGATATAAATGACTTCTATGAGCCTGAAAAATATTTTCTTTATTTTTTAACCTATACAAAATGGTTATAACAGCATCAATACCATACACACTAAAAAAAAGTATATAAGCCGATTTTTGGGTCTCGAATATAACTTTTATCATAAAATAGGCAAGGAATAATGCCATACTTACACTACCCGCATCTCCGGCAAAAGTTTTTGCCTTTTTCCTTACATTAAAAAAAGCAAACACTAAACAGGATAATCCCATTACAATAATCAGATTTATTGAAGAACTGTCTTTGTAAATCCAGCCAAAAGAACCTATTGCTACAAGAGCGTAGAGTACAGTAATACCATTAATCCCATCCATGAAATTAAAGGCATTAATCCATCCGATAGCAAGGATATAAATTATCAGAATTAAAAACAATAATTCGGAATTAAGCATGCCAACATCATAAAGTACCAGTGTTACAGCTATAAGATGCGAACCTATTCTTGGAAGTTGATGCAGTGGTTTTATATCATCTATAAAGCTTATTGCTCCCACCAATACTACCGCCGCAGTAACAGCAACTGAAGCATCCCCAAATATACAGGCTAAGAGCATTGCCAAAGGAAATATCACGCCTCCTCCCCTTAATGTTATCGATGTATGAGATGACCTATGATTCGGTTTATCTATAATATTATAATGGTCTGCAATCTTAAAGTAGATTAACTCTAAGGCAAAAAAAGTTATCAATATTATTATATAATGCATTATTCAGTAATAGCTGTTTGTTAGTTAAGATTTTTCTCTTTTGAAAGGAAATCTAAAACTGGTTCAGGATTCCAATTTAAGATTTTTCTCGCCTTAGTATCATTAAAAGTAAGGTCAGAAATTATTTTTTTCACCTTCAGTGAAGTAATTGGTGCTTTATCTCCGAGCAAATCTCCAAATTTGCCCATAATTTTAGCGATTACCAAAGGCAGATTAAAGCTTTTCTTTTTAGAAATAGCATAGCTAAGATCACTAAATGCAGGATGGACACCATCAGTAAGATTATAAACCCCTCCAACCGATGCTGCCAAGGGGATAAATGAGGCAACATCTTTAATTAAAACCATACTCTTTCTGGCTCTTCCGCCTGCTATATTAAAATAGTAGCCTTTGTCAATAGCTTTTATCATTGTTCCAAGATTACCCGGAGGATTTTTACCTACCAGCAAGGGTAAACGCAAAATAGTACATACGATACTATGAGACTTACACCAGTTTAAAACTATGTTTTCGGCTTCAATCTTACTAACCCCATAAGGATCTTTGGCTTCTAATGCATGTTCTTCATTAATATCTGTCCCGGTTTCCTGTCCATATACAGAAACTGAGCTTATAAAAACAAATTCTTTTGGCAAACCTGACATTTCAAGCCCTTTCAGTAAATTTTCAGTTCCGGCAACATTTACTTTATAAAATTCAAGTTTCTCTACTTTGGTTCTGGGAACACTATGCGCTTTTCCGGCAGCATGAATTACTAAATCAAAACTTTGTCCAAAATCAGGAGCACCATCTTCTAAATAAACTTTATATTCTCCCGAAGTTCTCGATAAACTGAAAAGTTTATATTTTTTTGAAATTTCCTGCGCTATAGATTTCCCTAAAAATCCATTTGCTCCTGTTAATAAACATTTCACTTTGGCTAAAATAAATTTAGTACATTATCTTTTTCATAATTCTTCGACGCCTTAAGAGCATTAACTCCTTTTTCTGACACTTCGTTTGATTTTCCTGGCAACCCTTTTAAAAAAGAAAGAATCTCAGACTCTTTAGCCCAGGTAAAAGACCATCCACAATCATATTTTTTTACATAAGTATCAATTTCTGAATTATGATCTCCGATATAAAAAAGAGGCTTTCCAGCTGCCAAAAGATTATATGTTTTAGAAGGTACGCCGAG
This sequence comes from Flavobacterium sp. AG291, assembly GCF_003350375.1. GTDB lineage: Bacteria > Bacteroidota > Bacteroidia > Flavobacteriales > Flavobacteriaceae > Flavobacterium > Flavobacterium suzhouense. The sequence continues at coordinate 102,416 of NZ_QQAR01000004.1, forward strand.
TCCCTTCATTCCATCTATTAAAGTTACCACACCTATATCACAGGCATTCAAAAATAAATTCTGTTCCATTCTTGGTTTAGGCCCCAGGTAATGGACAGGTTGTAAATCCTCATACTTTATCTTCTTCTGGATTTCACTCCTAAGTGCGCCATCTCCAATAATTACCAAAGCAAGATCCGGATTTGCAGCACGGGTAAATAAATCAATAAACTCAAGAACCCCCTGGACCCTACCTAAATTTCCGGCAAAACCAAAAACGACCTTATTATCTACATTTACGCCCAAATATTCTGACATATTAAAATCAGTTATAGGGTGTATATCATTATCAGACCAATTTGGTATAACATCTATTCGGCCAGCTTTAGGAGCAATTTTTCTCTCCAAGAGCTCTTTCATATCTTCACCTAAAACGATAATCCTGTCAGCTTTTCTATATGACGAATTATAAATCTTACTTAACAGTCTGTACTTAAAGCTATCCTGCTTAATCAATCCGGCCGGTACCAGATTTTCAGGAAAAACGTCATGAACAAGTATTTCGAGTTTAAATCCCTTAATTTTTTTAAGTACAGCAATCGTTATTATAAGAAATGTTGGATTAGTCGTCAAAAAAACCTCATCCCTTTTCTTAACTTTAACCAATATTGCCCAACTCATTTTTAGAGTCAGGAGAAGCAATCTTAAAATTCTCTGTATAATTTTGTTCTTATCCAAAGAAGGTAAATCTATCCTATGGATTTTAACTCTGCTGTCTAATTCCTTTTTTTGGGTATTGTATGACTTTTCATATCCTGAAGGACCACATATAACATTTACCTCCCCTTTATCAATCTTCTTCAGCGCAATGTCTGTAAGTATCTGCGCTGTAGAAACTTCATCCGGGTAAAACAACTCCGAAATAATCCAATTCATAGTATCTCCGGTATTATTGTTCGCTCCAAACAGTTCGTTTAATATAATCGGTATAGCTCAGGATAATACGAACCATTTTCTCAGATACATTTGGCATCGAATAATCAGCAACAGGCCTAAAATTTCTTTCTGCACCAGTCTTCTGATATTGCAACTGAACAAGTCCCTGCATAATTCTCTCAGGATTGTTCCCTACCATCATAACCGATGCCTCTTCCATAGCTTCTGGCCTTTCATGTGCCTCACGAATGTTTAACGCCCTAAAGTTAAGCACTGATGATTCTTCAGAAATAGTACCACTATCAGACAGTACCGCAAAAGACCTCATCTGCAATGCATTGTAATCATTAAAACCAAGCGGCTTTAAGAATTTTACATTAGGATGCATTGCTATATTTTTCTTTTCTATCATGTTACGTGTACGCGGATGTGTACTTACAATAACAGGATAGTTATATTTTTCGGCGATAAGGTTAAAGCTTTCCATCAACCTTGTAAAATTCCTGTCGCTACTTATGTTCTCTTCTCGGTGGGCAGAAACCACAAAGAATTTACCTTCTTCAAGCTCAAGTCGTTCAAGAATATCAGAAGCTTTAATTTCCTGCATATAATGATTCAGAACTTCAAACATTGGCGAACCGGTTTTGATGATCCTGTCTGCAGGTAGTCCTTCTCTTAAAAGATATTCACGTGCTATATCACTATAAGTAAGATTGATATCACTAACATGGTCAACAATTTTTCTGTTGGTTTCTTCCGGCACTCTTTGGTCAAAACAGCGGTTACCCGCTTCCATATGGAAAATCGGGATATGACGTTTTTTCGCAGGGATTGCACAAAGGCAGCTATTAGTATCACCAAGCACTAAAAAAGCATCAGGATTTTCAGTTTCCAGCAACGGGTCTATTTTAATTAAAATCTGACCTACTGTTTCAGTAGCTGTTGCTCCTGCTGCATTTAAAAAATGATCCGGTTTTCTGATTCCTAAATCTTCAAAAAAGATCTGATTAAGTTCGTAATCATAATTTTGCCCTGTATGCACAATTATATGTTCTATCGCATCAGAAGCATCTAAAGCAGCCATTACCCTTGATAGCCTGATTATTTCAGGTCGGGTACCTACCACAGTCATCACTTTTAATTTTAATCTCATATCTTCAACAGCTAAGCTGATTATTTACAATTAAACATTTTCAAAATAAGTATCAGGATCATTCGGATCAAAGAATTCATTAATCCAGAAATTGGTATATAAAACCTCATCCCCTATATTCTTAATATTATGCGTATACCAAATAGGCATATCCACATACGACGGCTCATCACCATCAAGATAAAAATCGAGCACCTCATCGGTACCTATCTTTCTAAGCTGAATAAGAGCTTTTCCTTTAATAACAGCAAAACGCTCTATCTTTCTTGTGTGATAATGGTTACCACGTGTTATTCCGGGAACTGTAGTAGAAAAAGAAACCTGTCCCCCTACCCCTAAACGTATTACCTCAACAAAACTACCTCTTGGATCAGTGTGTTGGGTAAATTTAACCGGAAAATAATTTTTTATATCGATGTAGCACCTGTACGTATTAAACAGGTTCAATTCAAATGTATTATTTATAGCAGGAATTTCTCCCCTGTCCTGATACACTTCTTTATAATCATTAAGAAGTCTCAGCACTTCTGAAACCTTAGCTTCGGCTGTATGTGGCATTATATACAGCGCTTCATTAGCTTTTGTTCTTATTTTGCTGATAATTTCCGAAACTACTTCACCTACGTAAATCAGTTTCATGTCACCATCAACATCTATCTTAGGTGTACCTCCATTGGCAACAAGATGACAAAAAGTAGCCACTACAGAATTATACATTGGTTTACCAAAAGGACCAAAAACATTAGGTATTATAAGCCCAGTAAAAGTAGCTCCTGCTTTGGCTGCCCAGGCAGCTAATAATTCCCTGCCTTCTTTTTTTGACTGCCCGTATAAATTATCGCGTTCTTCCTGAGAAGATGAAGACATCAGCACATGAGCGGTACTTCCTGTACGTTCTAAAGAAGCTACAAGCTTTTTTACAAGATCAATATTGGTATTATAGATAACCTGAGCATCTTCATGACGGTTCATTGCGGCTAGATGAACTATTACATCACAGCCTGAAACAAAATCGTCAAGTTGATTATTATTATCAAGATATTCTCTTTTGAAATCGATACGGGAAAATTCCTCAGGGAACAATCCTAATGTATTGTACAAATGGCTCCCCACAAAACCTGCCTGACCTGTAATTCCAATCTTTAACATATTAAGCAGCTATTTTATTTGTTTGTATCAAAATATCCGGCATCATACCGGTATTCATCCTTAATCTCTCCTAGACCATAGTCGGCCATAACCAACAATTTTGCTTTATCAGTCAAAGCTTTAATGCTACTTATATAACCTGCAGGTATATGGAGTACGTCAAGCGTTTCTGAACTAATTTTAAAAATATGCTGTTCAAGATTTACAGATGGCGATTCCCAATTATCGACAGCGATAAGTTTTATCTCAAAGCTACCGTTAGCAGCACTAAACCACCTTTGTTCAATTTTATGACCCTGCCACGCTCTGATAAAATCAGCATCCCTGTTTTCTATAAAATATAATCTTTTTATTGCCGAAGCATTAAAGTTATTATTGTAATACAATACACCCCTGTCGTCAGAATGAGCATTGCCTTTTATGATTTGAGGTAACATATTAACCAGGGTATTGCGCTACATCCTCACCCAATACTTCCTTGCGGATAAGAGGAAGTTTTAATAGCAGTTTCTTCATTCCTTCTACATCCTGCTGAGTGGTATTATGCGAATGATAATCTTCAATCAGGGAAATATCCTGCTCTCCTTCTGAGAAATACTGAGCATAATTCAAATCCCTGTTATCAGCAGGAATTCTGTAGAATTCGCCCATATCCTCTGCCTTTATCATCTCTTCACGAGTACACAAAGTCTCATATAATTTTTCACCATGGCGTGTACCAATAATCTTCACCAGATTATCAGCTTTAAACAATTCTTTAAGAGCAACGGCCAAATCTCCAATGGTTCCTGCAGGCGCTTTATTTACAAACAAGTCTCCAGGATTTCCATGCTCAAAAGCGAAAAGCACTAATTCCACCGCCTCTTCAAGAGACATAAGAAAACGGGTCATATTAGGATCAGTAATAGTTAGGTCTTTACCGGCTTTTATCTGGTTAACAAAAAGAGGTATAACAGAACCTCTGGAAGCCATGACATTACCATAACGGGTAAGGCACACAGTAGTTTCGTCCGCATTTCTTGAGGCAGCTATGGCTACCTTTTCCATAAGAGCTTTAGAGATACCCATTGCATTGATAGGGTATGCTGCCTTATCAGTACTAAGACAGATCACTTTTTTTACTTTGTGTACAACTGCAGCATCTATAACGTTTTGGGTACCTATAACGTTAGTCTTTGTAGCCTCCATTGGGAAAAATTCGCATGAAGGTACCTGTTTAAGGGCTGCTGCATGAAATACATAATCAACACCTCTCATTGCACGCTCAACACTCGCATAATCGCGAACGTCACCGATGTAGAATTTCAGCTTATCGCTTTGCAGCAGGTTACGCATATCATCCTGTTTTTTTTCATCGCGAGAAAAAATACGGATTTCGCTAAAGTGGTCGGTGTGCAGAAAACGCTGCAAAACAGCGTTCCCGAAAGAACCTGTACCTCCAGTGATTAAGAGGGTTTTATTTTTGATTTGCATGGCTGGTTTATATTATTTTATACAATAGGCTGCTACGCATATTATATAATTCCCTTTCGGGATATGTTTTATATTATAACGAATTGGCTTTGCCTACAATTTAAAGTAAGTCTTTATCAGCTCTCTCTTTTCTTCGTTATTAGGATAATTGATCAAAACGCCTTTAAGCTTTCCTTTGTAAACAAATCGGCTTCCGGCTGCAGCTCCAATAATTCCAAACTTCTCGATAAGCTTACCTATGTCTTCCAGACTTCCGGCTCCCCCTAACACAGTCATTGGAAGTATAGTTGTTTTTCTTGCTTTTTCAACTAATGCAAGATCATAACCTTTCATCATGCCGTCTTCATCAATATTATTGATTACAATTTCTCCGGCACCCAGATCCTGGAACTTCTCAATAAGCTCAAATGGGTTTTTGCCAACGCTTTTGGTTCCGTTATGGGTATAAACTTCATACCCTCCAAAAAGCTTCTTTTTAACATCCAGAACAACCACTACAGATTGTGCTCCTACCTTGTTAGAAAGCTCTGTAATCAATTCCGGGCTTTTAAACGCCGCAGCGCTAAGAGCAATTTTTTCAACACCAAGCGAAAAAATCTGTTGGGCCTCTTCCACCTTAGTAATACCTCCGCCATAACAAAGCGGCATACGGCATTCTTCGGCAAAATTCTCAATCATCTTAAAATTAGGGCCTCTACCATTTACAGTAGCAGAGATATCAAAGACTGCCAGCTCATCAACTTCTTTTTCATTAAAAATCCTAACCGCATTCATGGGATCTCCTAAATAGCGTGGCTCCTTGAATTTTGTGGTTTTTACTAAACCATTATCCTTAATTAAAAGACTGGCAATTATACGGGGCCTTAACATAATTCAGCAAAATTTTTAAGTAATTGAATTCCATACTTATGGCTTTTTTCAGGGTGAAACTGAACGCCATATACATTATTATGATTAGCGGCACAGGTAAAATTACCACCATAATTTGTAGTAGCAATTATATCGTTGGGGTTATCACACACAAAATAATATGAATGCAAAAAATAAAACTGTGCATCATTTTCCAGTCCCGTAAGTATGGGCGTATTTCTTTCAGATTTGATATCATTCCATCCCATATGCGGCAATGGAAGTTTAGTCTGGCCCACGGCCAGATTAGAATCAAACTTTTTCACCTCAGCATCTATCCAGCCTAAACCCGGCAAATTACCTTCATCACTGCGTTTGGCCATCATCTGCATACCTACACAAATACCTACCACAGGTGTTTTTTCCTGGACAACCAAATGGTTAATCTTATCAACCATACCGGAATCCTGAAATCGGGTCATGGCATAATCAAAATGGCCCACGCCCGGCAGTATTATTTTTGTAACGTCTGCCAATTCACTCTCCTTGCTAACTGTTTTGACAGGGATATTCAGCTGTTTATAGATATTTCTAAAAGCACTGATGTTGCCTACGCCATAATCAATAATCCCAACCATTATTTGAAAGCTCTTTTTTCCAAACCTAACAGCTGCATAACTTTTGTGCCAAGCTGAATCAGTTTGTAATTATTTTTATAATCTTTAAAAGTCTTATTAGGCCCGTTAAAATAGCCCCATAATTCTTCTGTAGTAAAATCAAGTTTCTTTGCTACATATTCAAACTCTTTCATTAATTCATCTTCCGGTAGTTCAGGCCTTGAAATACGATCTAAAACCTGGTCTCTGTCTGCCTGTCCGGTCAAAATTAAACTTGAAAGGTGATTTTTTCTTTTATCAAACCCAAACTTCCTTGGAAGCCAGAAAGACTCATAAAACCTTGTAAACCTTGACTCATGGTGTTTATGCTGATATCCCTGCCATCCATAAAGATCCTTAAGCAGTTTTTCAGCATCCTTCTTAACGAACGGAACGTAATCAAGTGGCTTTACAACACGAACTCCATGTACTAATCTGTACAGGATTTTATATTTGAATATATCACATCTTGGGAAAGTTTCGAATTTCCTTTCACCAAACTTTTTATGGATATCGTTTACATATACCATATCGGTTTGGTAGTATGCTCCCCATGCCAGTGGCTCGCGCACGCATTCTGTAGAGAAGTTACCTCCTGTAATAATGTATTTATGGCCATTTTTTGCAGCATAATTGTATAATGCCGAAAAGAATACTAAATCCTGAGGAGTATCAATATCCGGAACCTGAGATTTTATAAAAGCACGCTGAAGGTCTTTCATTTCTTCCCAGTTTACAACTTCTGTATACAAATCTACACCTAAGCCATCCATTAATTTTTGGATATTGTGGGTAGAAACGTCAGAATTCCAGCCTGCATCAACGTGAAAAAACAAAGGACGAAGACCAAATTCTTTAACCGCAACGTGGGCAAGGTAACTACTGTCAAGCCCCCCGCTAATCCCGATCATACAGTCGTAATCTTTGTTCTTACCATCAGCTTTTACCTTATCTATAACTTTCATGATCTCAGCACGCCCTTTTTCGTCTGTGTGCCAGTTAGGAAGTATCGTATCATAATAATTATGACAGTAGTCACACATTCCTTTATCATCAAAAATGATAGTCTCATCAGTACTATCCATTACGCAATTAACGCAAACCTGTATACTTTTTTTATTATCCATCTTTTCTATCAACAACAGTATGACTAATTTTTCTTAATTATATTGTTTTTAATTATGTTGTTACCACTTTCTGTCCTAAAGGCAATATCTTCATCTTTTAATGGGGTATTGCTTCTTCTTACAATAGTATTATCTGCAAAAATATTATTTTTTATCTTATTTTCTATTTTCTGCTCCTTACCCGAAGTTCCTTTGAAGTATAATATTTCTTTTTCTGAATCAAAGGTATTATTAATTATTTTTAAATTCTGTCCTGTCTCTAAATTTAAATAGGTCGATATTTTCCATTGCTTTTTTATATAATCAAGTCCGGTATTTTCAAAATATCCTCTTAAAACTACAGCCCCAATATTTTCAAAATAATTGCTTTCAATATCTCCATTGCTTACATTTATAAAATAAGCCCCTGATTTGACTGTGTTTTTTATGGTGTTATTCCTGAACTTAAAATTAAAACTGTAGTCATTAACAAAACCATACATTCCGGAGCCGTCTATTAAATTATTTTCAACGATAGCATTTATGGCTCCGCTTATGGCTATTGCTCCGGCGCCCAACGTTTCGCTTTTATCAGAATTTCTCAGGGTATTGTACAATTTATTTTCGCTTACTTTAGAATCCATTGATTTCATCAGATAGATTCCCATACCTTTAACAGTAGTTTTTTCTCCAACCTGACCAATATTTCTAATCGTATTTCCTTTCACGATAGTCCCGCTGAGCGAAACATCTGTATACGCAGATTCGTAGGCAACAATACCATAAGAGAGGCAATTAGAAATCTCATTGCCGGAAAAGGTATTATTTCTTCCATGCCCAATAATTCCGGCTCCTATCTCAAGTACATCTCCCCCGTCAATAACATTATTGGAAATGGTATTGTTTTCATGAAAGTAACCGTCTCCTGAATATCCCAGCATAATTCCGGCTTCATCTCCTCCTTGACTTAAATTAATCGCAGGCTTAAAGATACGGTTATTCTCAACTATATTATTTTTACAGCCTTTCCTGCTGTAAGATAAAAATATCGGAAGCCCGCTAATGCCACTAAATTCAGAATTTAAAATTTTACAATTTTCTGTATCAGACAGCTGAACCCCAAAACCGTTATAAAAAGTATCTGTTGATTGGTTATTCCCAATGAATTTTCCATTTTTAACGATACAGTTATTATGAACAATTAAAAGTATGCCATTAATATTTGATACCGATTTTAATTGTGACTTTTTAGTAAAAAAAAGCATTGTGTTATTTCTTCTTGTAACTAATGTTTTACCAACAACAAATTTTCCGTCTAAAATTATTTTCAAATATTTGCCGCCCTTGTTATCTAATGCTTTTTGTATTGCCGAAAAATCATCATAAGATGGTTTCAGTGTAATAGACAAGGTATCGCCTCTACGCCTGTTCTGGGAAAAGGCTAAAGTGCTCATGCAGATTAAAAGAAAAAATATCAGTTTTTTCGGATTCATACTTAGTTAGAAGACAAAATATTTTTATACAATTTTATATACTTATCAAAACAATTATTCTTGTTGAAATAAGTCGAAACCCTTTCTATACAACTTTCGGAATAATGTTGCTTACCGTTTTTTACAACCTCACTGATTGCTCCCATTAATGCACTTTCATTACCCTTTTCAACTACTATCCCGGTTTCCTCCGTAACAGACTCCACACTTCCGCCGGTATTAAATGTTATAACAGGCGTTCCGCATGCCATAGATTCAAGATTAGTAGTAGGAAAAGAGTCTTCGTAAGTTGGATTTACAAATACATCAGCAGTAGAATACAATGCCACTAACTCATGTAAATTTGTAGTTCTTTCTATTCCTAAAATTTTATCCGGCAGATTTTTGATCTGCTTTGCTGACAATCCAACCAAAACGATTTGCTCATCATCGCCTAATTGTTCGCTTATGTTGCAAAAAACCTGAAGCCCTTTTTTCTCAGACCAGGGACTTGCAACACCTAAAATGATTTTTTTATTTTCTAAATTATACTTTCTTCTAAAATCTCCTGTATCAACAGGTTTATATACATTTACGTCAACACCATTCTGAACTACATAACATGGTATATCAGAGAGGAATGATTCTTTGACCTGATCTTTTATCCAGTTAGAAACCGCAACAATGCTCATGTTTGCAACCGATCGGAACAACTCCTTTTTTTTGTCATAATTATCATAAGAATTATCCACGAAACTCTGCGGATATTCAGACAATTGCGGACATTTAGAGCAATGTTTTTTCCATTTATCACAACCTATGAAATCATAATGTGCGCAATGCCCCGTAAAAGACCAACAATCATGAAAAGTCCATACAACAGGTATATTCTTATTTTGAAGATAGCTGAAGAGTACCTCTATATTTATATAATAGCCATGCAAATGATGCAGATGGATAATATCCGGATTTACATCATCAATATACTGAACCAGTTTTTTAGTAGCCTGCTTTGACCCAAAACCATGCTTATCAGTTAGCCTGGTATAAACACCATGCATCAATAAGTCTTTATGGGTACCTATTTTGTAGGCGACGGATTTACTCTCCTTTGCTTCTCTTCCGTATGCTATGTAACTTTCCCAGCCTTCAGCCAGGATCAAATCTCCTATTTGCTCAGATACTCTTCCTACTGAACCAACATTCAGCTCACTTGAGATTTGCAGAATTTTTACATTCATTTAGCTTTTTATTGAATGAAAGCGTTCATATTCATTAATCATTACATCTGTAAACTGCTGGGCAATTGGAAGATAATCATAATTTTTCAATATATTCTCTCTAGAATTATTCCTGTAAGTCTCTAATTCTCCCTTATCCATTGTTACAAATTGCATAATCTTAGACCTGAAATCCTGCATATCCTGATCAGCAAAAATTAACCCTTTTTTATTAGATGCCCTTTCAACATTTATCTCATTTTCTTCTAAAACTACCGGAAGTGCACACGACTGCACCTCAAAATAGCTCATGCTGCATTGCCTAGGGAAAACAGCGATATCGGCAAGCTTATAAAATTTCTCCAGGTCAGAATAGGTTTGAGTAGGAAACCTGCTTATCAGGTTTTCAGATCTGGCCAGGGTTTCATCTACCTGACGCCCATAATCATTATCTGAAGTTGTGCTTACAATTACAAATCTTAATTTTTTATTTTCAGGTACTTCAAACTTTTTCTCTAGTGTTTCGGCAAGAAAAATACCTCCCTTATGAACATCGAGTTTACCGGCATAAAGTACAATGAATTCATCATCACCAAAGCCCAATTCTTTCCTGTAGCGGGACTTGTCCTCTGCATCAGGCTTAAAATAATCGGTATCCGTCCCAAAAGACAGAAGATGGGTTTTTTCTAATGGAATTCCGAAATGTTTTTCAACAAAATCAGAACCAACAACCCTAATTAAAGGAATATTATTTTTCAGGATAATTGGCGTAATAAATCTTCTGAAAAATTTCCTGAATTGCGCACTAAATTTATTAACCGAAGCCATTTCCAGCATATGGCAATCCAGTACATATGGCATTTTCATGCTTTTGTAAGACATCAGCAACTTCATTCCCGTAAGGGTGTCTTCACCGTGAATAAACAAAACATCAGGATTTAGTTTTTTAAGGAATTTATGCAATCCTAATTTAAAGATAGCCCTGCTGCTATACCAGCCATAAGTGGGATATCTTAAAATTCTCACGCCAGTTTCCTGAAAATATTTTTCGTCTTTTTCTTTTATATTTTCTTTTCCAAAAAAGCTAACCAAAAAATCCGGAACATGTTCCAGTTCAGAAGTCACAATAATAACCTCATGCCCCTGTTTAACCTGTAATCTTCCAAGAAGGTTAAGCTGGTATCCTGCATTTGGATGAACAAAATCCTCTACGTGTACAAATCTCATCTTAATAATTTAAAAGTTCATTTATTATCTGTAATCCTGTTTTACCGTCACCGTAAAGCTCTTCGTCAAAATTCTTATTAATATCTTTTAATTTACTGAAGTTATTTAAAATATCTTCTTTATCAATATTGCTTAAGATATTATAACCGTTTTGAACAAGTTCAACCCATTCTGTCTGGTCTCTTAGTGTCAAGCAGTACTTTTTAAAGAAATAAGCTTCTTTCTGCAATCCGCCACTGTCGGTTATAACAAATTCACAATTCTGCAAACACCAAATCATATCATAATAGCCTATAGGGGCTAAAAGTTTAATGTTTGGAAATCTAGTTTCAGCATCAGTAAATATATCATTCAGTTTTCCTTTTGTTCTTGGGTGAATTGGCAATACAACCGGAACATCTTTCCCAATTTCATTTAAGGATTCAAAAATAGTTTTCAGCTTTTCAGGGTTGTCTGTATTTTCAGCCCTGTGAACAGTACACAAAATAAATTTAGAAGGCAAATCTAATTTTGAATGCTGATTTTTAGCCGCATAATAAAGAGACGCTTCCAGCATTATATCTCCTGTCTGAACAATTTTTTTTCCTTTTAAATTGCCATAGCCTTCTTTCTGAAGATTTTCTACAGCTGTTGTGGTAGGACAAAAAAGTATATCACTCACCCTGTCTGTCAAAATTCGGTTTATCTCTTCAGGCATCAAATTATTGTATGATCGCAATCCTGCCTCGACATGAGCAAGCTTGATATGTAATTTCGAAGCTACCAAAGCACCGGCAAGTGTAGAGTTTGTATCACCATATACTAATATCCAGTCCGGATTTTCTTTTATGGCAATATTCTCAATCTCACTCATCATTTTACCTGTCATATCTCCATGCAATTTACTTTGTACATGAAGATTGTAATCCGGCTGCGGAATGTTCATCTCCTCAAAGAAAACATCAGACATATTAGCATCATAATGCTGACCTGTATGAACAAGTATTTCTGTGATATCACTCCTTTGACTAATTGCCCTGCTCAGGACTGCTGCTTTTACGAATTGCGGCCTAGCGCCAACTATTGTTAAAATTTTCATTAATATATTTATTATTGACTGATGAACTAAACATTAACACCAAAAAAATTACGAATCCTCCTCCTGTAAGCATGCTCGTAAATAAAGACATGTTTAGGAGCGAGTTAATAAATGGTACTAAAACCAAAATCAAAAAAACTTTATTATATCCTTTACTAACGCGGTTAAAGAATATAAAAATAAAAAATAAAATAACACTCGAGAATAAGATGCCAATTTCTCCCATTGCGGCTATTCCATCCGTGGCCCAAAAACTTGCGTTAGAATTTGTTTCCCCCCAATATTCCAGTCCGATAACCCTCCCCAAAGGAACATCCCCGTAAGGGTATGAATGCGTTATGGCATTAACAAAATTGATATGGGAATAATAGGTGGTTGGGTTTTCAGAAAAAAACTGATAATAATAATTAGCTAACAAACCTCCATTTCCCAAAGTCCTCATCCAAAAAACTGCTCCAATAAAAACATTAAGGTCTATAAGCAGCGTAAATAACATTATTCCTATTAATGCCGCACCTATGGCGAAAAAGGAACCGTTAAGATTTACCCTTTTCAATATTTGGTATAAGCCATACATAAAAAGAGGGAAGAGAATTACACTCTTTCCTGCCGTTGCCATATAAATAACCAAACATGCAAAAGTTGCCACCCATACATAGAGCCTCTTGGATGCAAACAGCCCATAAACAAATGTTAAAGGTATAAAAGCATTTGAAAGCCATGAAGATAAATATGCAGTAAAAAAATTACCTCCTAATTCATCATTTGAAGACCGTAAATCATAAACGTCTGCAAAAGAAACTAATCTAAGACTATTACGATAAACAAACAGCATATAGACGGTACATAGTATTGTAAGTATATAAACAAGTTTATAAACATTAATTCTCGATGGTAAGATTAAATAAGTGCTGAATTTAATCTTGTCAGCACAAAAAAGCAATGACATACTTATGCAAAACAATATCTCTACCCTAACAACATCTGGTACAGAAAACGGCATATTAAGAAATAATGTAAACAATATAGGTATATAAAGAATATAGTATATAAAAATGCTTATAAAGCTGGATATAAAATTGATCCCTGAATAAAAAAATAAAGGTACCAATACTAAAATATACGTGAAGAAACCTAACCACGGCATGTCCATTCTTTCGGGAATAATGGCAAAACCGGCATATCCGTAATTAGGTTCCAAAAAAACTATATACCCGTAAAAGAATAGTATAGAATATACTATTCCGATAATATACACAGAATATTTTTTACTTATAAAATTTCTAAACATCCTTTGCCAGTTTATAAGAAGAGTATAGAAAAATCATATTGAATAACAATCCGCTACATGAAAACAGCAAGAGCGAATAAAGCGGACTCTCAAAATAATATTTACCTGCATAGATTAATATACTGCCAATAATCATATTAAGAATCTGCAAATACATAAACTTCTTTTGCTGTTCCCTTATTGTAAAAATCACATTTAACGGACTGGAAATAAATTCGCTGAAAAGCATAATGCATAAAACTCTTGCATAGTTTCCTGCTTCAACCCAGTTTTCACCAAAAAAGACTCTGAACGCAACCGGCGAAATCAAAAAAATAAATAAAAACGCAGGTAACGAAATGATCAGAAGCTTTTTAAATGTGGAATTATACAGTTTCGCACAATTTCCTTCTTCCCTGATTTGCTGCATTGCCTCATTCCTGAAGACATTGCCTACTGCAGATGTAATCAAAATATTAGGCAGCCTTATCATTCTGTTTGCCATTGAAAAGAAACCAACAATGGTAGACGAATACAATATCGAAAACAATACAGGTATAAACTGCTGACTCGCCGTTAATGACATATCAGAAAATGTCATGTACTTTGGAAATGAAATATATCTTAACCCAATCTCTTTCACATTCTCAGAAGCAAATACATTCTTAACCAAAGCTTTCCCCCTCGATAAATAATATACTACAGCTGTACATGCACCAATAATCATAGATATTATCATTCCGTCATGTACCTTTAAGAATCCGAAAAAGATACTAAATACAGTTGTAGAAATAACCTGTAGGGAATTGGCTACAGTTATTATCTTATACTTGTTTTCCCTCAGGAAAAAGTAACCCAGCGACGATAAAATCGCAAGGCTAAAAATATAAAACGGAGAATAATAGGCAGTTCTGCTTTTTAAAAAAGTAAGATTTATTTCTCCTCCGTAAAACAATTTAAAATACACTACCGTGATAAAATAAACCGAACAAATTGCTGTAGCAATCCAAAATATAAGCTTAACAATTTTATAGGCATCGTTAATACCCTTTGACAAAACAATAGCCTGCTCATATCTTCCGGTAGAAAGTACAGCAAAAAATACGGTAAAACTTGTAAAAACGGATAACTCTCCAAAGTCAGCTACCGAAAATAATCTCGATAATACAGTGGATGAAAGCACAACAACAATCTGGCTAATAATTGTACCACTAGCCAAAGTTGAAACATTCCTTAGGAAAGAGTTATTAAATATTGTTTTGAGCAAAATTATTTCAGATTGTAAATTCTTTCGATTATATCTACTACTTTCATACCTTCAAGTGCATTAGTAGTAATAGTATTTCTTCCTTTAAGCACATCAATAACATTCTCAATTATATAATGGTGGTTTGCAGCAGAACCTTTGTATGCACCATAATCGTTACCCGGATTAGTTGGTGCAAGTTCAGGCATCTGATAGTCTTTTATATGACAGTATTCTACCTCGTTCATATACTGTCCCCCTACTTTTAGCGAACCATTTTCTGCAATAACCGTAATGCTGCTCTCTAAATTTTTATCCCATACAGAAGTTGAATAATTTAAAGATCCCATACCTCCATTTACAAAATCAAAAGAAACAAATCCTGAATCTTCAAAGTCTGTTAGTTTTTTATGGTTAAAATCTGCAAATTTTGCCTGAATGTTCGTGATATCTCCAAAATACCAATACATAAGGTCTATGAAATGTGAAAACTGAGTAAACAAAGTCCCCCCATCAAGATCTTTTTTACCGTGCCATGAATCAGCCTTATAATAACGATTATCCCTATTCCAGTAGCAGTTGATCTGCACCATAAAGATTTTCCCTAATTTACCTGATTCTAAAATATCTTTTAACCATTCCGAAGGCGGTGAATATCGATTTTGCATAACACAAAAAACTTGTTTATGTTTTTGCAGGCCTTTAAAAATCAATGCCTCAGAATCTTTTTTTGTCAAAGACATCGGCTTTTCAATCACTAAATGTCTTCCTGATTCCAGCACCTTCATTCCCTGCTCTGCATGGAAACCGTTTGGTGAAGCAATATTTATAACATCAGTATCAATTCCTGATTTAAAAAATGATTCTAAAGAATTGTATAAAGGAACATTGAAATGATCTATTCCAAGTGCTGATTTATCTTTAACGTCTATAAGTGCAACAAGTTCTGCTTCATCGTTCCTGCTGATCATTTCAGCATGTCTTTTGCCAATATGCCCACAGCCTATTACAGCAAATTTTATCTTATCGTTCATTGGTTGGTGTTATTTTTAAAGTTTTACAACTTTGTTATTCTCTAATTTATATGTTTCATTGCTCTCAATACATTTCGCTATACCATCATTATCAAACTCCAATCGTTGACCAAACTCACTCATCCATCCCATTTGATGTGCCGGATTTCCAACCACCAAAGCATAATCAGCTACCTCTTTCGTAACAACAGCACCGGCACCAATAAATGCAAACTGACCAATGTTATGACCACATACTATAGTTGCATTTGCACCAATTGAGGCGCCTTTACCCACATGGGTTTTTAGATATTGATTTTTACGGTTAACAGCGCTTCGGGGATTAATAACGTTTGTAAAAACCATCGACGGGCCTAAAAAAACATCTTCGTCGCAGGTGACGCCTTCATAAATAGAAACATTGTTCTGAACTTTTACATTTTTGCCTAAAACTACTTTAGGAGAAATAACAACATTCTGTCCGATATTACAATTTTCACCCAAAGTACATCCCGGCATTATATGAGAAAAATGCCAGATTTTAGTACCTTTTCCTATTTCACAACCTTCATCGATCACAGCTGTTTCATGTGCAAAAAAGTCTGCCATAAGTATTATAATTTAAAAAAGTTTTTAATTTCTGATATTATAAAATCTGATATTTCCTCATTAAACTCGGTATGAACCGGTAATGATATCACTTCGTCGCAAAGCATCTCGGTTACAGGCAGCGAAAATCCTTCAGAAACATACTGCTGAAAAGCTTCTTGCTTGTATAATGGCAATGGATAATAAATCATAGTTGGTATATTCTTCTCCGAAAGATACTTTTGAAGCTCATCCCTTTTACCATTTTTCACTTTCAGAGTATACTGATGAAAAACATGTGTAGAATTAGAAGCCCTTTTAGGAATCTCTAACGCTTTAATATCAGCTAAGCCTGCATCATAATAAGAAGCCATTTTATTTCTGGCCGCAGAATATTCATCCAAATGTTCCAGTTTTACTTTCAAAACAGCTGCCTGAACGGTATCTAGACGCGAATTACATCCTAATACTTTATGGTAATATTTCTTTTCCTGCCCATGGTTTGCTATCATTCTTATTTTGGCTGCCAATGCATCATCATTAGTCATTATTGCACCACCATCTCCATAGCACCCAAGGTTTTTAGACGGAAAAAATGAAGTACAGCCTATGTGTCCAATAGTACCAGTTTTTTTGGTCGTACCATCGGTAAATGTAAAATCGGAACCCATTGCCTGCGCATTGTCTTCTATAACAAAAAGATTATGTTTTTTTGCAAACTCCATGATTTTTTCCATTTCTGCCGCCTGACCATAAAGGTGCACCGGAACTATAGCTTTAGTATTTGGGGTAATATATTTGTCCAGTCCATCAAGCTGAATATTGAATATATCAGGGTCTACGTCAACCATAATCGGTTTTAAACCCAAAAGACCAATCACTTCAGCTGTAGCAACATATGTAAAGGCCGGGCAAATAACTTCATCACCGGCTTTTAGATCCAAAGCCATCATAGCTATCTGTAAAGCATCAGTTCCATTAGCACAGGGTATAACATGCTTTATATCTAAATAATTTTCAAAACTTTTTTGAAATTCGCTAACAGCAGGCCCATTAATGAACGCCGTATTATCTAGACAATTTTGTATCTCTGTATTTACAGCTTCTCTTATCTTATCATATTGACCTTTTAGATCAACCATTTGGATTTTCATTCCCTATTTTTTTATGGTTTAATTATATCAATTCACTTATTGTATTCCCTACTGCCAAACACGATGTTGCAGCTGGGGAAGGTGCATTTCTGACATGGATGATATTTCCATTCCGTACAATATCAAAATCATCTAAAAGCCCACCATTTCTGTCGCAAGCCTGTGCACGCACACCTGAACCTCCGGGAACAAGATCCTGCTCCTGTATTTCCGGTAATAACTTTTGTAATGCATTAGTAAAAGCACTCTTAGAAAGCGAACGATGCATTTCTCCAAGGCCTGTCTTACCATATTTTGCCACAATTTTCCTAAAACCCGGCCAAGTAAGCGTGTGCATTGTTTCAGAAAAATTAAAATCTGAAAAATTATATCCTTCCTTTTTAAAAGCCAAAACAGCGTTAGGCCCGGCTTCGATACCACCGCCAATCATCCTAGTAAAATGAACTCCTAAAAATGGAAAATTAGGATCAGGAACAGGATATATCAGATGATTTACCAAATACTCCTTATCTTCTTTCAGCTTATAATATTCACCACGGAAAGGAATAATAATTACATCGTTCTTATCATTCGTCATTTTCGTGATCTTATCAGAGTAAAGACCTGCACAAGAAACTAGTTTTTTTGTAATAAACTCTTTTTTATCGGTAATTACAGTTATTCTGTCTATATTCTCAACTATATTATTTACCAGCTGGGAAAATTCTATTTCACCTCCTAAAGCAACAAAAAGATCTTTAATCTTGTTTGCTATACCCGGATAATCAATTATTCCTGTTTGTGGAACTTTAATAGCTTTTACCCCTTCACAATGGGGTTCAATCTCTCTGAATTCATCTCTCGACAGGTATCTAAGATTCTGCAATCCATTCTCTCTCCCCCTATTATATATATTCTCTAAAAGTGGAATCTCTTCAGAAGAAGTCGCTACGATAATTTTGCCACACAAATCATATTTAACATCATGTTCTTTGGCAAAATTTATAATAGAATCATACCCTTCAAGACAGTTTTTAGCTTTAAGGCTCTTCGGCTTATAATAAATCCCGCTATGGATTACTCCGCTATTATGTCCGGATTGGTGTTTAGCGACAATGCTTTCTTTCTCTAAAATCAGTATCCTCAGATTCTGATTTTTTTTAAGACATTGATATGCTGTAGCCAATCCTACAAGTCCGGCACCGATAATAATTACATCATATTTCATAATAATTCTTTATAGCAAATAGTCTGGAATATCCGCTGAAACAAATAAATTTATTTAATTTATAATTTCCCATCCGCTAAATCACCGAGAACGCCTTTCACATCATATAAAACACTTTTTTCTTTTCTAAGCATCTTGTAATCTAGACTGGCAAATTCCTTATGAGCAACACCCAAAACAATTGCATCAAAAGTTTTTTTAGGCAATTTATCTAAAGTTCTAAAACCATATTCATGTTCAACATCAGAACTGTTAGCCCATGGATCATAAATTGTTACATCAATACCATATTCTTTGAAGACTTTTATAACATCTATGATTTTTGTATTTCTTACATCAGGACAATTCTCTTTAAAAGTTATGCCCAGCATTAAAAGATGAGAGCTATTTACAATTATCCCATTCTTTATCATAAGTTTTACAACCTGTGAGGCAACATATTCTCCCATACTATCGTTCAACCTTCTTCCTGCAAGTATAATCTCAGGATGATATCCTTCTTCTTGAGCTTTTTGTGCTAAGTAATAAGGATCCACTCCAATACAATGACCTCCCACAAGTCCTGGTTTAAATGGAAGAAAATTCCATTTAGTACTGGCTGCTTCAAGCACTGCATAAGTATCTATATCCATACAGTTAAATATTTTTGACAGTTCATTAACAAAGGCAATATTTATATCACGTTGTGAATTTTCAATAACCTTCGCTGCTTCAGCTACCTTTATTGTAGGAGCTAGATGAGTACCTGCACTTATAACCGATTTATAGAGATCGTTTACCTTAACACCAACTTCTGGTGTTGAACCCGCAGTTACCTTCAAAATTTTTTCTACAGTATGTTCTTTATCTCCGGGATTTATTCTTTCAGGAGAATACCCAACAAAAAAATCGGTGTTAAACTTAAGTGCACTAATTCTTTCTAAAACAGGAACACATTCATCTTCAGTAACGCCTGGATAAACGGTTGATTCGTAAATCACAATATCACCTTTTTTAAGTACTTTCCCAACAGTTTCACTAGATTTATAAAGAGGTGTAAGATTTGGTCTGTTATTTTTATCCACAGGCGTAGGCACAGTAACAATATAGTAGTTACAATCAGAAATATCATTAATATCAGTCGAACAATAAAGACCACTATGAGATGTAGGCTTTTCAACAAGAACACTTGCAAGAAGATCGTCTTCAACTTCAAATGTACTATCTTTTCCCAATTTTAATTCGTTAATTCTATCCTGATTAATATCAAATCCAACAACCGAATATTTCGTAGCGAATAATCTTGCTAAAGGCAGTCCTACATATCCAAGTCCAATTACAGCAATTTTCATATGTTTTTATGTTATTTATATTACCTAAACTATTTAAATCTTTTATTGTAAATTTTGAGAAGTTAAATCATCATATCTTTAAATATCTTTTTAAATATCAAGAACAAAACAGCAGAAAAACTTCCTGTAAGGGCGCCCATAAAAATTCCCTTTACCAAGCTAAAACTTTCTTTTGACAAAGGATAAATTGGCCTGTCTATTATCTGTATAAGTGGTGTTTCTTTTCGTAATGTCACTTTCGACAATTCAGTTTGTTTAATCAGCTCCGTCAAAATTGCAGTATTCGCCTGTACATCAACCTGTTTTCTTACAGATGGAACTCTTTGAATATTTAATGCTGGATTAAGGCTAAAAGTTCTGTCGTTTGCAGCAGCAACGCCTCTTATAGACCCATTCAGTTCACCTCTAATTGAATCAAGCTGTCTCTGTAATATGGCCATATTCACACGCGCTTTTTTACTCTTGGTATCTATGTAAAAATCAGAGACTACGTTTGCCCACGCTTCATTAAAAGTTTTTGAGAAAATTTCATTTGTAGATTTCACTTCAACTGTATATATGGATGCTTTTTTATCCTTTTGAATTATACTAAGACTATTTGTTGACAAATCTCTATAAATCAATTCTAAAATACTATCTTGAGATCTTGAGAAATTTTCTCTACCCTTACCAGCCAAAAACTGAACATTATTAAGTTGTTTCATATCTTTCCATTTATTTCTCCAACCATTTTCGCTTATATACATTTCAGCCAAAGAGATGGTTTTATTTTTTTCAATAACAGGCATAAGTAACGTTGATTCAACCATACTCCTTGATTTAAAAAGTTCTACAAGATTAGCTCCTGTAAATATACCTCCGCCTCCGCCTCCAACATCAAGACCAAACTGGCTAGCAAGCCCCATGGCTCCCCCTATACCACCTTGTTTATCATCTTCAACAGCAAAAGATAATTTCGCAACATATATATCTTTCTTCTTTAATGAATATGCTACACCTATAGCGCCACCTAATATTCCAGTAAGTAGTATTAATCTAGATTTTGACAGAAAATAATACCACCAATCTTTAATTATCATAGTAATATCTTTTACATTAAGATCTTCCTGAATTTTCACTTTATTAACATTATCCATCGTTACTTCTATTTTACACTTATGATAGCAATTACCACACCTGCAAGACTTGTAAGAATGCTTGCAATACCTACAATTTCTCCAGTAGTCATTCGTTTGGTTTCCGGTTTCGAAGGAATCACAATCTGTGATCCCGGTTGTACATCAGGATAAGATTTAAAAAACAAGAATGAGCCTGTCACGTCGGCTTTACCATTAGGATAAATAATATAAGCTTTTTTCTTCCATCCTTTGTTATCTACTCCCCCAACAGAATTAATATAATAGTTAAACCCTTTTCCTTTTCGATAAGGTATTTCAGAATTTAAAAGAACATTACCCGAAACTTTAACAGCTTCATCAAATGCAGTAACTTCAATTTCATCCCCCGGAAGTAACAGTACGTTTGAATAGTGTTTTTCGTCTTTAATAATTTTTTCCCAATCCACAGGAATCACAGTATATCTAAGCTTTACAACTTTATCAGTCAATTTCTTCTGAATTGTATCCCCATGGCCTAAATTTAGATCTATACGACTTAAATCTTCAACCTGATCATCCTTTATAGGACGCTTAATTTTAACACCGGAAATATTTGCCTGAGGAGATAAACCTCCTGCACGTTTTATCACATCAGCTATACGCTCGTCTTTATTTTCAATAACATATTTTCCAGGATAAACTACTTCACCACTCAGGATTACCAGTTCCGGTTGCTCAAAAACAGGCATTCTTCGAATATTAACTACATCAAATGGTAGCAACTCAATGTTTTGAGCCTGCTCATTACCTAAAGTATTAATTTCTATATCGATGACTTCAACCTTACGCGGATTAGAACTATCAATATTCTCACCTTTAATCATGCGGGCAATTTCTACTTTCTTTGAAGCTGCACCTGTAAGCCCACCTGCCTGAATTATCAAATCATTTAAACTAAGGTTTTCAAAATATTGATAATTCCCCGGTCTCTTAACTTCTCCCTCAATAAATACACTATAGTTTTCTTTAAAATCCAATAAGGAATATATTGTAAGAACATCTTCTTTCTTAAGCTCTAAATTAGCCGAAGGATCACCATCTATTGCTTTAGCAATATTAACCTCTACAATTTCTGTTGTCAGGTCGTCCTTAATCCTTATTAGTCTTCCTCGCTGAACATATGCATCCTCACGCAATCCATCTGCTTTTAGTATCAGATCACTAATACGCATTCCTGGAGCAAACGAATATTGATTAGGTCTAAAAACAGCCCCTTCGACAGTAATCCTGTTCTCAAAACGATTTAAAATCTTTGATACTTTAAAAATATCTCCTGACTTAGGTTTATAGCTTGAAAATTCATTTTCAACAATATCAGTAACTTTAAATTCTTTACCTGTCTTCTGCACAACGTTTACTGATGCCGTATAAGCCATCTCTGTAAAACCCGAAGCAAAACTTAATAAATCCGAGAAAGTCTCTTCTCCCTTAATCTCAAATATACCCGGACGCTTTACTTCACCTTCGATTGTAACCCTGTTTTTATAAACCGGAATTCGTATTACGTCATTATCAAGTAAACCTACATTATCAGACTGATCACCTCCAGCCAAAAAACGATATATGTCTATATTCTTGATAACTTTATTCCCTCTTATTAGTTCGATATTACGATAGCTACCATTATCTGATGGCCCTCCTGCTATGTGTAATGCATTATAAACAGTAGAGAGTGACGAAATAGAGTAATTACCCGGCAACTTGCTACCTATTATAGTAATTTTGATAGTTCTTATGTTTCCCAAACTCACAGACAATTTAGACTGACCGGAACCAAGTGTACTATATATTTTAGACATAGAGCTTCTTATCTTCTGTATTGCAGCTTCGATGGTAATTCCCGAAACAGGGATCTGCCCAACATAAGGTATACTTATTTTCCCTTCAACATTTACAGGAACAGATGAGTTGAATTCCTGAACTCCATAAACACTTATCTGCAGCTCATCACCAGGACCTAAAACATAATTTAGTGGCGTAGCAATTTTATCATTGGGAGCAAAACTTAAAGCAGGATTATTAAATAATTCTGAACCGAAGATGATAGGATTAGAAGCTGTTGCCATAGCCTGAGGCGTGGCAACCATCTTTCTGTCAATCAAACTACCGGCATTTCCTGCTGAAACACCAGAAGATGTACCCGATGTTTTTGTTGCCGCAAGACGGGAACGCAGTTTTGCAAATTCAGATTTAGGCATCCCTTTTGACACAGCAATAGTCTCAGCCTGATCTATAGAAACATTATTGCTCTTAAGCTGTTCCTGAATCTGGGCAATTTGCTGATCCGATAGCTGATCAACATTGGCTACCCTCAGATCAACTCCGTTAAATAAATCCTGTGCAAAAATTGTCCCTGTAAAAAGGATAAAAAAACAGCAAAAATAAAATGTTAGTTTGTTCATATTCATTTATATAAAACTAAAATTAAAATCAATAGCCTAAAACTAAAAATCTAAATACTAGTACAATAATTATTTTCTCGATACCAGCCTCAATAAGTATTTACCATACTCATTTTTTTGAAGAGGAGTGGCAAGTTCAATAAGTTTTTC
Source organism: Flavobacterium sp. AG291 (assembly GCF_003350375.1). GTDB lineage: Bacteria > Bacteroidota > Bacteroidia > Flavobacteriales > Flavobacteriaceae > Flavobacterium > Flavobacterium suzhouense. Next base: position 126,232 of record NZ_QQAR01000004.1, read on the forward strand.
TTTTGATATATATCCCTTTTCATAAGCAATCTCTTCAAGACAAGCTACTTTTAAGCCTTGCCTTTTTTCTATAGTCTGTATGTAATTCGAAGCTTCTAACAAAGACTCGTGCGTGCCGGTATCTAACCATGCATAACCTCGTCCCATTAGCTCTACTTTTAATTCATTTGAATTCAGATACTCCTGGTTAATGGTTGTAATTTCAAGCTCTCCCCTGTTGCTAGGCTTAATTTTCTTCACCATTTCAACTACAGAATTAGGATAAAAATATAAACCTACAACCGCATAATTACTCTTAGGAGTAAGTGGTTTCTCTTCGATAGATATAACATTACCCGACGAATCAAATTCTGCAACACCATATCGCTCAGGATCCTGAACATAGTATCCAAAAACTGTAGCTTTCCTATCGGTAGTTACGTTTTTTACAGCCTTTTTTAAAAGTCCTGTAAGTCCATGCCCATAAAAAATGTTATCTCCCAATATCAGACATACATCATCTCCGCCTATAAATTCCTCTCCAATTATAAAAGCCTGTGCAAGCCCATCCGGACTTGGTTGCTCGGCGTATTCAAGTTTTATTCCCAAATCATCACCATTTCCAAGAAGATTCCTGAAATTAGGGAGATCATGAGGAGTAGAGATTATCAGAATCTCATTTATACCCGCTAGCATGAGAACCGAAAGAGGATAATATATCATCGGCTTGTCATAAATAGCCATCAATTGCTTAGAAATTGATTTTGTTAAAGGATATAGTCTTGTGCCTGACCCTCCAGCTAGTATAATTCCCTTCATTAGTTAAGTTTTTTTATACAGTTTGCTAAACTCTCCATCCAATGATTAATTGATATACCAAAAACCTCTTTTACTTTATCCTTACTCATTACTGAATAGTTTGGACGTTTAGCCGGCGTTGGAAATTTATCAGATGTTATTGGTTTAAGATTGATTTTAATGTCATTCAGCTTAAAAATCTCATAAGCAAAATCATACCATGAAGCCACCCCTTCATTACTGTAATGGTAAACTCCATAAGCTAATGAATCAGAATTAATTATATGCATGATAAACCCTGCCAAATCAACAGCATAAGTGGGAGTACCTACCTGATCGTAAACTACTGAAAGTTCATCACGTTCATTACCAAGACGTATCATTGTTTTAAGAAAGTTATTCTGAAATTCAGAATAAAGCCAACTTGTACGGATTATAAAATGCTCTTCTAAATGCTGAATTATTAATTTTTCCCCATCCAATTTGGTCGCTCCATACACACTTGTGGGTACTGCTTTCATCTCCTCTGTCAACGGAAGCGGATTCGTTTCCCCAAAAACAAAGTCTGTAGATATATGAATCAGTTTTATACTATTGTTTTTACAAATTATTGCCAGATTTTCTGCTGCGGCAGCATTAATAGAAAATGCCAGATCTTTTTCAGACTCAGCCTTATCAACAGCAGTATACGCCGCACAATTTACTATGTAAAAAGGTTTGTGAACTTTTACAGCTTCGGTAATACTATCCACACTGGTAACATCCAGTTGTTCAGCTGTCAGATAAATGTAATTATCACCATTTCCAAACTCCGTTTCTATAGAATTTATAGCGTTTCCTAACTGTCCGTTCCCTCCGGTTACAATAATATTTCTCATCCTATTTTTTGTAAACTTCAGCAAATGTTGGCAATATCAAATCTTTTTCTGAAAGGCTTACTTTTTCAGCATCCACAATCCAGTCAATATTTAGTTCCGGAGAACTATACAATACTCCTTTTTCAGATGCAGCATTGTAATAGTTATCACATTTATATGCAAAAATTGCGGTCTCAGATAAAACTACAAATCCGTGAAGAAAACCTCTTGGAATAAAAAGCTGAAGATTATTTTCTGAACTTAGTCTTACGGCAACATGTTGCCCAAAAGTAGGTGAATCCGGGCGTGCATCAACTGCCACATCCAGCACCTCACCCTGAAGCACTCTTACAAGTTTTGCCTGTGCATGTTCTCCTGCCTGAGCATGAAGACCACGAAGAACCCCATATGTTGAAAATGACTGATTATCCTGAACAAACTTTGTTTGAATACCAGTCAAATTATTGAAAACAGATTCATTATAGCTTTCAAAAAAATATCCTCTTTCATCGCCAAAAATCCTTGGCTTAAGGATTAAACACCCTTCCAATCCGGTTTTTTCGATTTCCATTATTTCGATTCGTTGTATTGGTTGTTATAATATTTTTGGTATTCACCGGATGTAACATTATCAAGCCATTGCTGATTGTTTAAAAACCAGTCAATTGTCCTTTCAAGTCCTTCTTCAAAAGTCACCGAAGGTTTCCAACCCAACTCTTTATTTATTTTAGTAGCATCAATTGCATAGCGTAAATCATGCCCTGGACGATCTTTTACATAAGTAATCAATGATTCTGATGTTCCTTCTGACCTACCCAGTTTTTTATCCATTATTGAACATAACAACTTAACAAGGTCAATATTCTGCCATTCATTAAATCCTCCAATATTGTAAGTTTCATGATTTTTCCCCTGATGGAAAACTAAGTCAATAGCGACTGCATGATCTTCTACAAAAAGCCAGTCGCGTGTATATTTACCATCACCATAAACAGGCAGTGGCTTTTGGTTAATTATATTATTAATAAATAACGGTATAAGCTTCTCCGGAAAATGGAAAGGACCATAATTGTTCGAACAATTAGTCAAAACATAAGGCAAACCGTAAGTCTCTCCATAAGCTCTCACAAAATGATCGGAAGCAGCTTTAGAAGCCGAATATGGTGAATTCGGATCATAAGGCGTTTCTTCAGTAAATAAGCCTTCTGAACCTAAAGTACCATAAACCTCATCAGTGCTGATATGATAAAATCTTTTCCCCTCATAATTAGCTTCCCAATTTTTTTTGGCAGCATTTAGAAGATTCATGGTTCCTATAACATTAGTTTTCACAAATGCTAAAGGATCTTTAATTGATCTGTCAACATGAGATTCGGCAGCAAGATGAAGTACCCCATCAAACTGGTGTTTTTCAAAAATACCATCAATAAATGCGGCATCAGTTATATCCCCTTTAATAAAGGTATAGTTAGGCTTATTCTCAATATCTTTTATATTCTCAAGATTACCTGCATAGGTAAGCGCATCAAGATTATAAATCTGAGTATCAGCATAATTATTCACAAATCTTCTTACAACATGTGAACCAATAAAACCTGCACCTCCGGTAATAAGAATCTTTCGCATATTATTTTTATTAAAAATGCCTGCGGTTAGGCGATTAATCATTTATTGATAGTATACTATCTTCCTATTTCCTGAAATACAAAACCTATTTCTTTTAACTTGTCTCCATCAAGTATTTTTCTTCCGTCAAAAACAAAAGCAGGCTTTTTCATGTTATCATAAATCTTTTGCCAGTCATACGACTTAAACTCATCCCACTCTGTCAATACAGCAATAGCATGCGCATCTTTACAAGCCCCATAGGGATCATTAAAAACACTAACATTTTCTTTGTTTTCAGCCGAACCCCTTGTTCCAAGATAGTCAAGATCCCTATATACGGTTTCGCTTTTCACTTTAGGGTCATATACTGCAATGTTAGCCTGCTCAAAAAGCAAATCGTCAGCTACATATATTGCAGCTGATTCTCTTGTATCATTCGTATCTTTCTTAAAAGCCCACCCCAGGAAAGCAATTTTTTTACCCGAAACAGTATTATAAAGCGTCCTGACAATATTTGAAGCAAAACGCTTCTTTTGATGGTCATTCATAATAATTACCTGTTCCCAGTAATCAGCAACCTCACTTAGACCATACGATTTTGCTATATAAACAAGGTTTAGGATATCCTTTTGAAAACAAGAACCTCCAAAACCTACAGAAGCTTTCAGGAATTTAGAACCTATCCTGCTGTCCATACCTATAGCACGGGCTACTTCTTCAACATCTGCACCTGTTTTTTCACATAACTCTGACATAGCATTAATAGACGAAACCCTTTGAGCCAGGAATGCATTCGCTGTTAGCTTAGAAAGTTCAGAAGACCATACATTTGTGGTAAGTATCCTCTCCGACGGAATCCAGTTTGCATAAACATCAACAAGCGCTTTTATTGCTACCTGACCTTCAGCATCAGTGCCACCGCCTATCAGTACCCTGTCCGGAGAAAGAAGATCTTGTACAGCCGTACCTTCTGCAAGGAATTCAGGATTTGATAATATCTGAAATTTAACCCCGTTCCCTGTATTATCAAGGATATTTTTTAAAGCTTCAGCTGTCCTTACAGGCAGGGTAGATTTTTCTACAACTATCTTATTATTTTTAGCTACTGCCGCAATTTGCCTGGCACAAAGCTCAATATATTTAAGATCGGCAGCCATACCCTTTCCAACACCATAGGTTTTAGTTGGGGTATTAACTGAAATAAATATCATTTCAGCTTCATCAATAGCCTTATCAATATCTGTCGAGAAAAAAAGATTTCTTCCACGCGCCGAAGCTACTATTTCTGCAAGACCCGGTTCATAAATGGGAATATTATTAACATCCTCATCATTCCAGGCAGCAATTCTTTCTGCATTTAAATCAACTATCGTAACTTTAATATCAGGACATTTATGTGCAATTACAGCCATAGTTGGCCCACCCACATAACCTGCCCCTATACAGCATATATTTTTAATTGTACTCATTTACTACAAGTTTCATACATTTACCTAACCCCTTCATATTCAGACTCAGATAACCTCAAATCAATTTTATATTATAATCCGCAAACTTACAATCTTTTTCACTCTATAAATGAAAGAATCTCTTATTTTATGTTAACTCAAAGTTAAAAACCCAACTATAAGCCACCATCAGCGATATCTCCTAAAACTCCCTTAACATCATAAAGAATGCTTTTAGGTTGTTTTAATGAGTCAAAATCCAGTGATTCAAATTCTTTGTGAGCAACCCCTAATATAACTCCCTCATATTTACCAGAAGGCAGTACATTAACCGTTTCCAGCCCATATTCATGCAACACTTCTTCCTTTGCTGCCCATGGGTCAAAAGTGGTTACTTTAATACCATAATCACTAAGTGCATGTACTACGTCTACTATTTTTGTATTACGAACATCAGGACAGTTTTCTTTAAAAGTAATCCCCAGCATAAGCACATTCGCACCATTAACTTCTATCCCTTTTTTAATCATCAGCTTTACCAGTTGCGAAGCCACATATTGCCCCATACTGTCATTGAGCCTTCTTCCTGCAAGTATTATTTCAGGATGATACCCAACCTGCTGTGCTTTTTGTGCCAGATAGTACGGATCAACACCTATACAATGTCCACCAACAAGCCCCGGCTTAAACGGCAGGAAATTCCATTTGGTAGAAGCAGCCTCTAAAACAGCATACGTATCTATATTCAGACAGTTAAATATCTTAGAAAGTTCATTTACAAAAGCTATATTAATATCGCGTTGCGCATTCTCAATCACCTTAGCCGCCTCAGCCACTTTTATTGATGGAGCTAAATGCGTACCCGCAGTAATTACCGATTTATAAAGCGCATCAACTTTTTGAGCTGCCTCCGGAGTAGAACCCGAAGTTACTTTCAATATCTTCTCTACAGTATGTTCCTTATCTCCCGGATTAATCCTTTCGGGAGAATAACCTGCAAAGAAATCTTCATTAAACTTCAAGCCACTAAAACGCTCCAGCACAGGAATACATTCTTCCTCTGTAGCACCCGGATATACAGTAGACTCATAGATAACTATATCGCCTTTCTTCAACACTTTTCCAACGGTCTCACTTGCCCTGTAAAGGGCCGTAAGGTCAGGTTTATTATTTTTATCTACAGGCGTAGGAACCGTAACAATATAATATTCAGAATCTTTGAGATCCTCAAGTTCTGACGTACAGAATAACCCTTCACTGTTAGAGTTGTTACCCTTAACTACTTCTTTAAGCGCATCGGCACTAACCTCTAATGTAATATCCTGATATTTATTAAGCGCTGCAATCCTGTCCAGATTCACATCAAACCCCACAACAGCATGCTTCTTTGCCATAGCTACAGCTAATGGCAACCCTACATAGCCTAATCCTATAATAGTTATTTTCATTCTTTCTTATCAGGCATTTTTTAAATTTTCCCAGTACCACGCAACTGCTTCCTTTAATCCCTGCCTGATTGAAAATTCAGGATTATAATTCAACAGTTGTTTGGCTTTTTCAATACTGGCCAGCGAATGCGGTATATCACCCGCCCTTTGCGGACCGTGAATTACCTCAACGCTCTTTATAGCATTATCGTATTCTGATAAAAACTCTTTTAAATATCCCACAAGTTCCTTTAAGGTAGTCCTGTCTCCAAAAGCAGTATTATATACTGTATTAAGAGCCTCTTTATTTTGAGAGAGCATTGCCAGCTCGTTCATCTGAACGACATTGTCAATATAAGTAAAATCGCGGGAATAATTACCATCTCCGTTTATTACAGGACTTTCATGCTTCATGAACTGTAATACAAATTTTGGAATAACTGCAGCATAGGCACCGGCAGGATCCTGTCTTCTTCCGAAAACATTAAAATAACGCAAACCAATCGTTTCCATACCATATGTTCTACTAAAAACATCGGCATAGAGCTCGTTTACATATTTCGTAATGGCATAAGGAGAAAGTGGCTTTCCAATCTTGTCTTCCACTTTAGGAAGCGATTCAGAATCGCCATACGTAGATGAACTTGCAGCATACACAAACCGCTTAACTCCGGCATCGCGGCTGGCAGTAAGCATATTTAAAAAACCACCAACATTCACGTCATTGGTTGTTATCGGATCTTTTATGGAACGCGGCACCGAACCTAATGCTGCCTGATGCAAAACATAAGAAACCCCTTCGACAGCCCTTCGACAATCGTCCATATTTCTTATATCTCCTTCTATAAGTGTAAATGAAGAATTTGTAAGATGATGCTGAATATTTTTCCTGAAACCGGTTGCAAAATTATCCAGGCAAACCACCTTATAGCCTTTAGCTATAAAATGATCACAAAGATTGGATCCGATAAATCCTGCCCCCCCGGTAATCAGGATTTTTTCCTGTAAATTATTCTGCATTAAATTGGTTGGTGTTTGGTTGCTATCAAAGCAGCTGCAAATATAGCTACTATATTTGTTTATTGCTATACTTATGAATGGGTATATTACAGTACAAAATCTGAATTTCCTAACTACTTTTTAAAGAATTTTCAAACGGCACACGATGCAGTATGCTTCGCCCTAGGGTAACCTCATCTGCAAACTCCAGCTCATCACCCACGGCAATACCCCTCGCAATAGCCGAAGTCACTATACCATACTCTTTTATTTGCTTATAAATATAAAAGTTAGTTGTATCTCCCTCCATGGTCGAACTAAGGGCAAATATCAGTTCTTTTACGCTGCCTGTTTTTACTTTTTCAACTAATGTGACAATGTTCAGCTGGCTTGGCCCTATGCCATCTATAGGTGATATTTTTCCCCCCAATACATGATAAATACCTTTAAAAAGGTTTGTATTTTCAATTGCCATAACATCACGAATATCCTCAACTACACAAATTACCGACCTGTCACGCGAAGTATTCGCACAAATCTCGCACACCTCAACATCGCTTATATTGTGGCATTGATGGCAAAACTGAATTTCATCACGCATTTTTTGCAATGCCGATGTAAGCAGTTGTGTTTGTTCGGCAGGTTGTTTTAAAAGATGTAACGCCAGTCTGAGTGCCGTGCGCTTACCAATGCCCGGTAACTGAGAAATCTCAGCAACCGCCCTTTCAAGTAATTTAGAAGACATTTCCATAGTGTACAAAGGTACTAAACAGCTGCCAAAGTGCATTTATAGCCAATCAAATTTCGACCGTTGTATTTTATTGAAATATTTTTAGTTGTTTTGTAAAACAAACCTTGTACTATGCAGCCATTAACCATACTATCTATCATCATTGTTTATTTTGGAATCCTGATTCTTATTTCCAGACTAGTAAGCAAAAAAGACAGTAGCAACGATACTTTTTTTAAAGCCAATAAAAATTCGAAGTGGTATCTGGTAGCTTTTGGCATGATAGGCACTGCGCTTTCCGGAGTAACTTTTATTTCAGTTCCCGGTGAAGTTGGAGCTCCCGGTGGCGAACAATTCAAATATTTCCAATTCATACTTGGTAATGCCATAGGCTTCCTTATTGTAGCTAAAGTGTTGCTTCCCCTTTATTACAGGCTGAATCTTACCTCTATATACGGATACATCGAAAAAAGGCTGGGTTACTACAGCTACAAAACATCGGCCATGATATTCCTTATCAGCCGTACCATTGGCTCGGCTTTCAGGCTTTATCTTGTCGTTATCGTTTTACAGCGCTATGTATTCGATAGTCTTGGAGTTCCATTCTGGATGACGGTGCTTATATCATTACTATTGATATTTGCCTACACCTATAAAGGCGGACTTAAAACAATCATCATTACCGATTCGTTGCAAACATTATTCCTGGTTTCGTCAGTCTTTTTCACCATATACTTCATTTGCGACAGTCTTAGCCTAAGCCTGCCTGAAGCCTTTGAAACTGTAAAGCAAAGTAACTATTCAAAAATATTCTTTTTTGAAGATTTCATTACCAGCAAATTTCATTTTGTAAAACAGATACTCGGCGGAATATTCGTTACCATTGCCATGGTAGGCCTGGATCAGGATCTGATGCAAAAAAACCTTAGCTGCAAGAATATTGGAGAAGCTCAAAAGAACATGTTCACCTTTACAGGAATCTTTGTGGTCATCAATCTGTTCTTCCTGGGAGTAGGTGCATTACTTTACATCTATGCTAATAACAATGGCATTGATGTGCCAATGGTAGATGGAAAACCAAGAACTGATTTACTTTTCCCTGAAATTGCATTCAATCATCTTACGCTTATACCATCAGTAGTCTTTCTTTTAGGATTAACCGCCGCAACTTTCGCTACTACCGATTCGGCACTAACTGCCCTTACCACTTCATTCTGCGTCGATTTTCTTGGTATGGATAAGGAACAGAACGCCGGAAAAACAAACGCAGTGAGAAGAAGGCATTTTGTTCACATCTCCTTTTCTGTACTGATGTTTTTAGTAATCATAATCTTCAACACCATTAATGACGCCTCAGTAGTGAGCATGATATTCAGAATAGCATCTTATACCTACGGACCTTTGCTTGGTCTTTACAGTTTTGGGTTATTTATGAAAAACCGTAGCGTAAAAGATAAACTTGTACCTTTTATCTGTATCGCTTCTCCTTTGCTAACATTATTCATAAGCATGAATTCGTCTTTATTCTTCGGCGATTATGTTTTTGACAACGAACTGATCATCATAAACGGGCTTATAACGTTACTTTTATTACTAAGCATCAGCAAAAAACAACTTAGTACTGATTTGTAGAAAGCATTACCAAAGTACAGGCAACTTCAATATCAATTCCGTTTTCACGCAGCAGTGCGTACAATTCAGGATTTTCTGTTCCCGGGTTAAAGATGACGCGTTCCGGTTTCAACGCAATAATATAATCATAATACTGTTTTTGATTCATGGGGTTTAGATATAGTGTAACAGTATCTACATCCTCAAATGCCACGTGATCCTTTTCTATTTTAGTACCGTCAAGATCATCCTCTTTTTTACCGATAGCCACAACCGGGTGTCCGTAACGCTGCAGCATCTTTATCGCTTTATAAGCATATCGTCCCGGATCAGTCGAAGCCCCCATTACAAGTGTTTTCTTATTCATATCCATAACTTTTACATCAAAATTACTCAAATAGTAATAGTTATCATTGCTTTTTATCGTTACCCTAACGTTTTACCTCAACATAAGTACCGTTAACCTCAAACAGAAAACACCTCATCCTAATAATCAATACATTTGACTGTACAAATCCAACACCTTATGATACAGCAAAAACCATCACAGATATTTAAAGCCCATACACGGGGTCATGCCGAAGACGAAACACACAGGCTGCACGCTACATTTAATTTTAACGGATTCAGCCATGATGCAAGACATCCTTTCGGAACACTTACAGCATTAAATGACGAAACGCTGGCCGCTAATAAAACTGTTACACGTAACTTGTCGGCTGGCACAACTTTAATGATCTTACCATTGGTTGGAGCTACAGAATGCAATTTTGAAACCAACAATTCAGAAATTGTAGTTCCGGGTGAAGCATTTATATACCATAAATACGAAAACACAGCGATAAACATTAGAAACCCTTACGAAGACAGCCTGATAAATTATCTTTACATAACTTTTTCTTCAGCTATACAATCAGAAGTACTATTACCCCAGGACTTTCTAATTACACATGCTGACCTTAAAACAAAAAACACACTACATAAGCTTTTTGAAAGTTATCAAAATGGGCTTTCGGCTCATATGGGCATATTCAAAGAACGCGCCGAAACCATTTACACCCCATGCAATAAGGCTAACGGTATTTTTGCATTTGTAATAAGTGGTGCTTTTGAGATTCAGGGCTGCCTTATGGAAGAACGCGATGGACTTGCCTTATGGGATACTAAAGAAATTGAAATGGAAGCACTCTCTGAGAATGCAATATTACTTCTTATTGAAGCTCCTTTAAACGGATTTGTAGCAACTTAAATTTCGACTTAAAAATGGGTTGCTGTAAGGGTGATCAGGATATTAAATATACATAGTTAGCATCTACAATTCGAATGGCAGATTTGAAGTAGCAAGAAATTAAAGTTCAGTAGGTAGTGCCTACCTTTTTAGTAGTTTATTTTTTTATATTTGAAAGAGAGAAAGCAATTTCTCTCTTTTGCTTTTACAAAGATTCATTATGCCGTACCCAAAGATTCGCCTTGCCTATCGCGTAATTATCGACAACTCATCAACTTCAGCATGGGAAAGGTATATATCTGAAGATACGTATCGCGAATGCCGGCTACAGAATGTGCTTGGCTCTACGTTTTTGCCTTCAGTAAATTACAAGTTCAACATTATCAATTCTGATATTACCGATAGCTCTAAACACAAAATAGGAATAACACTATATTCACCATTGCTTACCTACCTTGGCATTATAAACAACTGTTACCTCGTATCTTTAGAAACACAGGTAAAAGAAGGCTACGAAGCCCTTATGTTTGCAGTGCAACCACAACTTTCGATTTGTTATTATGAAGATGGTCAAATTAACGATTTAGAAAAGCAGCCCATATTATAAAACTATACCTTTGCCATAAAAATCAACAAACTCTATGGAATTATTCATTTACATTTTTGCAGCTCTTTTTTCAGTGATCAACCCGCTTGGCGCGATACCTATCTTTGTTGGACTCACCCAGGACGATAGTCTGGCCGAACGCTCCCGCATTTCATTCTGGACTGCTGTAAATGTTTTCATAATCCTTCTTATTTCATTTTTCATAGGCCAGTACGTACTTGCTTTTTTTGGTATTAGCATTGACGCCCTGCGTATAGCCGGAGGCTTTATCATTGTAAATTCAGGATTCTCTCTTTTAACGGGCAAATTCAAAAAGACGCGTGGCGTAAATAAAAAAGTAGAGAACGATGCACAAAAAAGAAATGACATTGCACTGACTCCTCTTGCCATACCAATGCTGGCAGGACCGGGATCCATATCATTATTAATCGCCTTGTATCAGGATTACACAGCAATCGAACAAAAAATCATTGCCTGCCTTGCCATGGCCGCTGTAGCACTAGTTATCTTTCTGATGCTGCGTAGCGCCCATTACCTTTCGAGAATACTGGGGGCATCAGGCATTGTAGCCATTTCAAGGATAATAGGCTTTATAGTTATTGCCATTGGAGTACAGTATATCAGCAGCTCTGTAGTAAACATCCTTAAGACAATCCCATTTAATTAAAAAAGAAAAAGCTGTATTCCTTGAGGAATACAGCTTTCTAAACAAAATAACAAACAAACTCTAACCTGACACCTTTATTCTTAATCAGCAAATCCTACAGCTACTGTATTATTTGACTGTGTATCTATTAGTATAAAACTACCGTTTAACCTGTTTTGGCTAAAGGAATCCAGAAAAACCGGATTTGATGTTCTTAACTGTACTTTAGCAATATCATTCAGCTTTAAATTACTGGCTTCAGCAATAGCTGAAGGATTCTCCGGAGGTATTACACCTTCAATTTGCTGTAATTTACAGGCCACAGTACGCGTTCCCGCCTGAAGCAAATACTTACCGGAAGCTGTAGCCTGCTTTTCATCCATCCATACTAAAGTAGCAGCAATATCTTTATTAAGTAGCTTTTCATCTGTCGATTTTACCAGCATAGAGCCACGACTGATATCTATCTCATCTTTTAAACGCAATTGAATCGATTCACCAGTATTTGCCTCACTAAGCGTATCTGTAAACTTCCTTATCTCAGTTACTTCGCTTTTTTGACCTGAAGGCAATACAGTAACGGAATCACCCACTGCAATCCCTCCGCTTATTATTCTTCCTGCATACGCCCTGTAATCGGTAAATTCAGTATTCTGAACATGTAACACCTGTTGAACATCTAACCTGAAATCATCTGTGTTTATACCGTTCGGTATAATCTCATGAAGTACTTCAGACAAGGTCTTCCCTGTATACCAACCGGTATATTTTGAAGTTTCCACCACATTATCTCCCTTTAATGAACTTATCGGCAGTATGTGAATTACAGGCTTATATTCAAACTGGGCCGCCATCTTATTAATGTCTGAGGCTATGGAAAGAAATACATCTTCGCTATAATCTGCCAGATCCATTTTATTGATACAGAAGATTACATTTTCAAGGCGTAACAGGCAACTGATAAAATAATGCCTGTAGGTTTGCTCCAGCAAACCTTTACGCGCATCAATAAGAATAATAGACACCTCTGAATTCGATGCCCCTGTAACCATGTTACGTGTATATTCAATATGCCCGGGACTATCGGCAATTATAAATTTTCGTTCTGTTGAAGAAAAATAAATATGCGCCACATCAATAGTAATCCCCTGCTCACGCTCGGCAATAAGCCCATCAGTTATAACCGAAAAATCAAGATCTTCCAGTCCTTTCTCTTTGGTCTTTCTTTCTATAAGTTCAATCTGTTCTTTGGTAAGCGCATTGCTGTCATTCAAAAAGCGGCCAATAAGCGTACTTTTACCATCGTCTACACTACCGGCAGTATTAATTCGTAATAAATCCATAATTAAAAATACCCTCCTTTCTTTCTTTGCTCCAGTGCCGCTTCAGATCGTTTATCATCTATTCGGGCACCTCTTTCAGAAGACTTAGAGGCTTTGTTTTCATACATAATATCGGGAATCGTTGATGCTTCAGATAAAAAAGCTGCAGTACAGGTCATATCTCCTACTGTACGGAAACGGACAACGGTATCAACAATTTCGTCGCTATCTACAAGGTTCAGATATTCCGAATGCGCCAGATAAGCACCATCCCTTTTAACCAACTTACGCTGATGTGCAAAATAAATAGAAGGCAATCCAATACCCTCCTGAGCTATATAACTCCAAACATCTTCTTCTGTCCAGTTACTTATAGGAAACGCCCTCACATTCTCTCCAAAATGAATCTTTCCATTCAGGATATTAAATAATTCAGGTCGCTGTTTTTTAGCGTCCCATTGTCCAAAATCATCACGAACGGAGAAAATACGTTCCTTTGCCCTCGATTTTTCCTCATCACGACGTGCACCTCCCATACAGGCATCAAAACCAAACTCTTCAATAGCATCCAGTAAGGTAACGGTTTGAAGTGCATTACGACTAGCATGCTTTCCTGTTTCTTCCTGAACTTTTTTCTGATCAATACTATCCTGAACGTAGCGAACAATAAGTTCTACTCCCAGCTCTTTAACCAACTGATCCCTGAATTCTATAGTTTCAGGAAAATTATGTCCTGTATCGATGTGCAGGAATGGAAAAGGTATCTTAGACGGATAAAAAGCTTTTTGTGCAAGCCTGGCCAGCGTTATAGAATCTTTCCCTCCAGAGAAGAGTAGCACCGGTTTTTGAAACTGTGCCACTACCTCACGAATTATATAAATGCTCTCGTCTTCGAGCGTTTTTAAATGTGATTGTATATAATGAGTCATTTATCAATAGTTTTTATCAGAGTGTATATGTAATCCACATTCTTTTTTTCCATTTTCCCACCACCAGCGTCCTGCCCTAAAATCTTCACCCTCAAGAAGCGCACGGGTACAAGGCGCACAGCCTATACTCAGATAGCCTTTTCTATACAGGCTGTTAACAGGTATATTATTAGCCTCTACCTCAGCTTCTACATCTTTTAATGAATAGTGCAACAATGGATTGTACTTAACCAAACCGTTAGTATCATCCCATTCAAGAAATTGCATATCCTCCCTGTTTTGCGATTGTTCAGCACGAAGCCCGGTTATCCACAACGAGGCTCCTTTAATCGCATTTTGCAACGGCTTTACCTTACGGATACGGCAGCATTCTTTACGGTTATCAACACTATCATAAAAGCCATTAATACCATGATGATTCACATAAGTGGCAATATCTCCCTGCTCTGGAAAAAAAGTACTTATGGTAAGCTGTGGATATTTATCCTGCGTCCGCTGAAACACCTCATAAGTCTCGTTAAACTGCCTGCCGGTATCAAGGGTAAACACTTCAACATCCTTTGCCAATGGAGCCACGTAATGCGTCAGCAACTGGTCTTCAATCCCAAAAGAGGTAGAGAACACTTTTTTGCCTTCTACTGCACTAACTACAAAGACCAAAGCTTCAGCCACCGTCAATCCAATAAGTTCATTATTCAGATACTGTAATCTTTCCTTCTCCATCTTTACGTGTTATTCTGGCCCAGGCTCTTTCATGCAAAAAATATAGGAGGCATTTAGAAAATACTTCAAAACCACCTATCGAAACTGCAACTTTAGCGTTACCGGTTAATATATATGAAATGATCATAGTATCTATTGTTCCCACTATACGCCATGTAACTGCCTTAATGGCAGATATCTTAGGACTATCCTTTAGTGAGAAATTCTTTTTACCACTTAGTATATCAATCATAGTGTCTCCTGAAATTATATTTTTCCAAATATACTATTACTCTATAGATATTATAGAGTAATAAGGTAAAAAAAAGCGCTACAATAATGTTAAATCATGTAACGATTTCTGTTGCAATATATTAAGAGTAGAATCACGCACGTCTGCCATAAACCTGTGGAGAGAACATTTATCCTCATGAGGACAATCATCACATTTTTCATAATAGTTAAGGCTAACACATGGCAGCATAGCAATAGGACCATCCAGAACACGGATAAGCGTAGCCGCGGAAACAGTTTTAGGATCTTTCATAAGATAATATCCTCCACCCTTTCCTTTCTTAGAACCAAGAATGCCAAATTTCTTAAGGTCCAGCAAAATGGCCTCAAGGAATTTTTTAGGAATCTGTTCTTTTTCAGAAATATCAGATATGAGCACAGGCGCTGTTCCACCTTGCTTAGCAATGTAGATCAGCGCTTTTAACCCATATTTAGTTTTTTTTGAAAGCATATTATTGTTTAAGAAGGAATACTTCAGCCATCATGCAGCGAGCGCTTCCGCCTCCGCAAGCCTCAATGGTATCAAGGTTAGCGCTAAGTATTTCTGTATGTTTCTCAATTTTGGTAATCTGGTCTTTAGTAAGAACCTGCTTAGCGGCTTCACTCATTACAAGATAACTTTTTCCGTCAACTCCTTTAACCTGAAGCATGTTTCCTGCAAAGTTATTAAGTTGCTCCTCCGTAAGCAAAATAACTTCTTTACCATCTTCTTTCAGGTTTTCAAGAACCATCTTACGCTCTTTTTTATCATCGATGCAATCAGCACATATAACGGCAAATGTTTCGCCAATACACATCATTACATTCGTATGATAAATAAGCTTACGATCACCATTAACTGTTTGGTACGCTTCGAAAATTATAGGAGTATATTCAAAATCTTCACAATACTCTATCAACAGTTCTTCATCAGCACGTGGAGATAAAGCGCAATACGCTTTGTGATTAGCCCTGTCAAGAACAATACTTCCTGTACCTTCAAGAAAAATATCATCATCTTCTGCCGAAGTATAATCTACAATATTCTCAATAACAAAGCCCTGGTCTTCCAGCATATCCAGAATATCTTCACGGCGCTCACTACGACGATTCTCAGCAAACATAGGGTATAATGCCACATCCCCATTTTCATGAAATGACACCCAGTTATTAGGAAAAATAGAATCCGGTGTATCGGTATCTGTACTATCGTTTACCACAATAACATTTACACCTGCTGCTTTCAGCTTTTCAGCAAAAGCATCAAATTCTTGTTGCGCTTTAGCATTAACCGTTTCGGGCAAAAGCTTATCTACAACTTTTTGGTAATAATTGTTTACAGCCGTTTGCTCATTCATCCTGAATGCCACCGGGCGTATCATTAATATAGTATCGGTAATCTGTCTCATTGTATTAAAATTAATCCCTTATAAGGGGTAAAGTAGAACACCTTAGCAAACCTTCCTGTTTGGCAATTTCAGCATAAGGCACTTCTTCAACAGTAAAGCCTCTTTCCAAAAGCCAGTTTTTTAATCTTGTAAAGTTTCTCTCTACAACAACAACATCCTTATCAATAGAGAAAAAATTAGATGTCATGTTATACATTTCTTCCCTGTCTATATGAAACAGGTTATCCATACCAAACAAGTCTACAAGATACAAATAATCTGCCTCTTCTCTAAATCCACTTTTATAAATCACACCTTTATCTTCACCTACAGGCTGAAAGCAGCAATCAAGATGCAAGGCATTGTCGCGTGGCTCTATCCTCGACTTAACAAGGTCAAACTCTTTTACAATCTTGTTTGGAAAAAGCTCTTTAATATAATTAACACCCTGCATATTGGTACGGGCTGTTATAAAATCTTTGTAATCGCTCCCTTTGTAGGTGCCGATGAAAATATGATTATTCCAGGGCATTACATCGCCGCCTTCAATATGTACTTCATCCGGCGGACGCACCACCTTTTTAGGATCAATCTGATCAATCACATATTGAATAGCGTCAAGTTCACGCTCACGATCCGGAAGAATATTTGCTTTAATGAATATATCTTCAATCACAAAACCAATATCCCTACTGAATATCTGGTTATAATCTTTAATAATTTCCGGGCGATAAACTTTTATATCATATTTATCAAAAACTTTGGCAAGGGCATCCATTTCCTTTACCATATCCGGTTCTACAGGATAAGTTCCTGCTTTTATATGTTCTAATGATTTTGGGTCATAGGCCTCATGCTCCAGCGGAGTAGGCCCATTGCTCGTAGCCGTCCCTAATATTACGGCGCGAAGCCGCGAGGTTTCGTTTTTAACGTTGAGTTGCAACATGGCATATTTGGTTTTGCGCAAATATAGAAAATGAACTGCTCATTGTAAACTTTTCTATTAATATTGATAATTTATTTATCCATAAACTAAAGAATCTCTACTTGCTCCCATAAAAAAAGCTGCTCATTGAGCAGCTTTCTATATAAATAAGACGTATTATCTTTTTTCAACCGGAATAAAATCCCTAAGTGGAGAACCAGTATATACCTGACGCGGACGACCGATAGGTTCTTTGTTTACGCGCATTTCTTTCCACTGAGCGATCCAACCCGGAAGACGCCCAATTGCAAAAAGAACCGTAAACATTTCTGTAGGTATACCCATAGCCCTGTAGATGATTCCAGAATAGAAATCTACGTTAGGATATAGGTTTCTTGATTTGAAGTACTCATCCTGAAGCGCAGCTTCTTCAAGTCTTTTAGCGATTTGAAGTACCGGATCGTCAACACCAAGAGCAGCAAGAACTTCGTCAGCAGCTTTTTTGATAATCTTAGCTCTAGGGTCAAAGTTTTTGTAAACTCTGTGACCAAAGCCCATTAAACGGAACGGATCATCTTTATCTTTTGCTTTAGCAAGGTATTTATCAGCATCACCACCGTTAGCCTGAATTTCTTCAAGCATTTCAAGTACTGCCTGGTTAGCACCTCCGTGAAGCGGACCCCATAATGCAGATACACCTGCAGAGATAGAAGCGAATAGGCCTGCATGAGATGAACCTACCATTCTTACTGTAGATGTAGAACAGTTTTGTTCGTGGTCAGCGTGAAGGATGAATAATTTATCAAGCGCATTCACAACTGTTGGGCTTACAGAATAAGGACCTGTTGGAAGAGAGAACATCAGTTTCATGAAGTTATCTACATATCCAATAGTATTATCATAATAGTTTAGAGGATAACCCATTGCTTTTCTGTACGTCCATGTAGCAATAACAAGGAATTTACCCATTGTTTTGCATATAGCCTCATACATTTCTTTTTCGCTGGCAACATTAACCGATTTAGGGTTAAATGCTGTAAGTGCACTTGTTAATGAAGCAAGAACTCCCATTGGGTGGGCAGTTTTAGGAAAACCATCAATGATGTTTTTCATCTCTTCATTTACAAGAGTATATTTTCTAATATCATTTTCAAACTTTTCAAGCTGATCAGCTGTTGGAAGCTCACCAAAAATAAGAAGGTAAGAAACCTCAAGGAAGTGAGACTTCTCTGCAAGGTCTTCAATAGAATAACCTCTGTAACGAAGGATTCCCTGCTCACCATCTAAGAAAGTAATTTCACTTTTGCATGATCCTGAATTTTTATAACCCGGATCTATAGTTATAGCGCCTGTTAAGCCGCGTAGTTTATCGATATCAATAGCAGTCTCGTTCTCAGTTCCCACGATTACAGGAAACTCATATTTCTTGCCATCAATCTCTAATATTGCAGTATTTGACATGATTTGTAGTGTGAATTATTGTTTTGAAAAATATATTCCTGCGAATTTAATAAATTACAATTTATTTATAAAGAAAATTACTTATTAAAAACGTTAAATATGCCATTAAAAAACAAAAGTCAATACTTTGCAGCATTGACTTTTGATAAATATGTAAAATTTAAGGTCTTGCGACTATTCCTTAATCAGCTTTTCAACTTTACTGCCTTTATCGGTAGTTATCTTAACAAAGTAAATACCACTTTGCCTGCCTGTAAGGTCTAATTGTGCACTTACTGTATTTATTTGATTTATCTGTAACAACCTTCCTTGTAAATCATATAATTCTATGATATTGATCTCATTTTGAGACTGTACATTTACAACGTCTGCTGAAGGATTAGGATAAACCTTAATCGATTGGTCAATTACAGGATTATTTATACCAAGGATAGTTTCAAATGTGGTTACAGCTTCATTTGTAACAAGGGCGTAGTTGTAATCAAAAACAATATTAGCTCTATTCATTACCTGGTCACCTTCCTCAAGACTGGCAAGCGTTTTAACCCTGAAAACAATAGTACCCTGAGCAGCTGCACCTAGATTGATATCGTCGAACATGAATGTAACAAGATTACCAATACGTGTAACATCTACTGCATGCGAGCTATTAATTACTTCAAATGAATTCACATCAAATTTTGTATCATCAATTTCCTGTGTAACCACTACAAATGTGGCAGCCGCATTACCTGTGTTTTCAAAATTTACTTCATAGTTAAGATACTTGCCTATGTTCTCTACAGGTTCTTCATCTCCCTCCATGCAAATAATATTGTTAGGATCTAATGACCCTACTACTAAAGACTGTGCTTCATATGTATTATCACCAGGATTTACATCATTACCCTGCACGCCTATAACTGCATCAAAAGTCAGGATATCATCAATATTTACGGCAGGAGTTTCTGTAGGAGAATTTACATTTAGCTTAATTGTATAGCTACGGCTTTCAAATGGTTTAAGGTTACTGTATCCCCATGTAACTGTACCCGGCGCCACTGTGGGTGCCTGAGGTGTAGTTAATACATAATCAAGCACGTTATCATCATAATTAAAAGTTACTGTTCCGTTAGTAACTGTATTACCATTATTTCTTATATAAACATGGCAGTAGGTATCAAAACCCGGCATAGAGAATCCTGCACTTAAAGTAACAGTAACATCGTCTACCACACCATTTGGTGCAATACAAAAATCCTGAACAAAAGATTCATTGTCTATTGAAGCAAAAGTAACCGATGCATTTGCAGGAATACTTGCAAATAAAGTACCGTTATATGTTGCTTCTATAGTATAAGTACCCGCTTTCACAAATGCAATGTATTCTCCATTTTGGTTTGTGTATTTAATTTTTTCGTTTGTCCCGTCAGAAATTTTCACCGGATAATAACCAGGAGATGTATCAGCATCTGTACAACCGTTGCCATTAAGATCCAGCCTTATTTTTCCCGAAATAGCGTTGTAAACCTGTCCGGGAACATATTCGCAAGTTGTACTCATGTATGGCGGTAAAATTTGGTTCGATTCAAAATATGGCAGCATGACATCATCTTCATCTTCATCAATGCAAAGCATTAAAAGGCTTGGAAGGTTGCTTAAATCACACTCCATAGGATGAGGAAGAATGCTACCATTATGAATATTTATTTTTGTTAATAAAGGATTATCATTAACCCTAAACCATTCAAGACTTGGTATTTGGCTCAAATTAAGCTCTGTTAGCAGTGTATTACTGCAATATACCTCTCGAATTGCAGGAAGATCGTGTAGATCCAGATAAGACAAAGGATTGTCATCGCAATAAATTGATCCTAATGCATTTAATCCTGAAACACTCAAAGAATGAATATTACTTTCCATACAGTCAAAATATTCAAGATTAGTGAAGCCAGAAAGATTAACCGAAACGATATTATTTCCTCTAACCTGCAGCGATTTAAGATTTGTAAAATCTTCAAGTCCGCTTAAAGATACTACACCAGCATTATTTACATTTAGATAGTATACAAGATCCGCCTCACTTTGATCGATCTCACCATCCGCATTTACATCAAGAATTATACTTTGATTACCTGTACCAATAGCTACAAAATTAGAAGTGTTTGCACTTAAAAGCTTATTTTTTAAATTGGCATCTTGAATAGAAATAATTTGCGCACTGGCAGCTACACCTAACAGCATGCATGCCGAAAGTAAAATTTTCTTCATGGTTTAAGTAATTAATTAGTTTATAGTTTAGTTTAAGTTTTCTGTTACCATGTTACAGCATGGCAATAAAAAAAGGCCAATACATTAGTATTGACCTTTATATAACAATTAATTATTCTTATTCCCTAATCAGTTTTTCAACTTTCATTCCTTTTTCTGTAATTATTTTTACAAAGTAAATTCCTGCAGCCCTTTCTGACACATCAAGCACAGCATTATCTTCATTATTAAAGCCTGCTTCCAGTTGTCTTCCCTGAATATCATACAGGTATATTATTTTGATTGTTGTATCAGCCTCAATTTTCACAATCCCTTTTGACGGATTCGGATATAGCTTAACCGAATTATCCATTTCAAAATCACCTGCACTTAGTACTGCAAATGTAGTATTGGCATCATTGGTTTGAACCGGTGCATTATAGTCATAGAACACCCGTGCAGTACTTGTAACAGTAGCACCTGAGGTAAGGTTAAATTTGCTTTTTTGCTTAAATAATATATTACCGTGATCTGCCGCATTCATATTAGCATTTTCAATCCTGAAAGTTATCCTATTACCTGCAACACGGCTTGTTGTAGTTGCCGAACTATTAACCAGTCTTAATGAAGCAATATCAAACTGATCAGTATCAACATCCATTTCTACTACTACAAAATTGGCTGTTTGAGTACCTGTATTTTCAAAATTAACCACATAATGAAGATATTCACCAATAGCATCAGGAGAAACAACATCACCTTCAATACATGTAATAGTATTAGACGACAAATTGCCTACAACAGGCTGATTGAAATAAAAAGCATTATCTCCCGGCATATCGTCAGACCCCGGATTGATTGTCATCTCAAATTCTAACACATCACCTACATTTACCGGCGTTGTATCAGTCGGACTGTTAACATTAAGCTCCATTATTATCTCTCTACATTCAAAAGGCTTTAAGCCAGTATAATTCCACGTGTAAGTGTCAGTACCAATAACATCAATAAAAGGACTGGCATAAACATAACTAAATCGTTCACTATCCCACAAACAGGTAACATTTCCAGAGGCTACAGTTTGGTTACCCTTGTTCTTATAGATCATTTTATATATAGCATTCATACCCGGCTGAGCATCTGTAAGAGGGGCTATTACCACTTCAACATCCGGATGATTGGCAGCAGTTTTATGAACACATATATCTCTGACCATTTCAGCACCATCAACTACTGTAAAATTCGCACCTGCCACAACCGACGAAGTAAAGTACTCATTTTCAAAAACCGGAGTTATATGGTACTCTCCAAGCCCTACGTAAAAAATAAAGCTACCATCAGCTTTGGTAAAAATTTCATCTTCATAATTTTCTGTCCCTCCGGTTACCTTTAATCGCAATGAAGGTATCGCATAATCATCTACATCAGAACAATAACCATTATTATTCCCATCAAATTTCACCACACCTGTAATTCGGTTATATACACCTCCAGGAGCATAAGAGCAATAAGAATTCACTTGGGTTGTTGCTGAAAGTGACGAATACCCCTGAATGGTTGCAACCTGAAATTCATCAGCACATATATATTCAAGCGTTGGATTAGTACTCCAGTTGGCAGCGTCAAAAGCTTCATCTGCCCCGTTTTTAATAAAAAGGGTTACAAGATCATTATTTGCAAATGAAAGGTATGACAATTCTGTATTGCTGCTTACATCAAGAGAACCAAGATTATTATCATTACATGCTAACGACTCCAGATAACCTAAACCTGTAAGCTCAAGAACAGATAGTTGATTTACACCACAATCAAGAATTTCAAGATGATCCAGCCCATTAATAAGTAATGAAGTCAATTGATTGTTTGAACAGTTTATTTCTCTAAGATCTGTCAAAGAGGTCAGAGAGAGACTTCCATTAATTACATTGTTGCTGCAGTTAAGCACTCTCATATCTATAAAATATTCTATCCCTGTAAGAGAGTTTATATTAGAACCCGAAACATTTAGCTCTCTTACATCTTCTGCCTCTGCCACAGTAATAATACCGTCCTCATCTGCATCTATTGCAATTGAGTCTCCTCCACTATCTTTAGCAATATTGTTAGTAGGACTTGAAGCCAAAAGCTTAGCCATAAAATTAGCATCCGGTACAACAATTGCCTGAGCACCTGCATGACAAGTAACTAATAGTAATAAATAGAGAATTATTTTTTTCATTGCAAAGTGTTTAGCTTTTGTTTTGACGTCAAATATAATTTTTTCAAGCTATTTCAGCCTTTTGATTTAGAATTCGCCAAAGCTGATTTAGTATTCGCATTAAAGTGATTTCAGTAATTCCTGCAAACGCTCTTTCTTTCGTTGCGATATGGGTAAATGACTGTTATCTCCCATTACTGCATAGCCGCCATCTTTCTTGATATACGATTTTAAATAAGACAGGTTTATAAGGTGCGACTGATGTATCCTTTCGAATCCATGTTCAGACAACATATCTTCATATTCCTTAAGTGTTTTAGCAATCAGAACAGGCTTATTATCTTTTATATAAAATTTAGTATAGTTATCCTGAGACTCCAGACGAATGATATCACTCACTTCAAAAAGATGAATACCATCTGAAGTAGAAAGCGCTATCCTTTTAAACTTATCTACCTTTTTTCTGATGTTTTCCAGAAGTAAGTCGATATGAGCATAGTTGTCATTCGTATTAAGTACTTTTTTTATTTTATCTATTACTTTACTAAGATCATCAGGATCTACCGGTTTTAACAAATAATCAAGTGCACTGAAACGAAATGCCTTTAAAGCATATTCTTCATGAGCTGTAATAAACACTACGTGTGATGTCAGGCTCCCTGCTTTTTGCTGAAACTGTTCTAAGATGTCAAATCCGGTTCCATCACCTAATTGGATATCCAGAAATATAACATCCGGACGGTGCTGCTCAATCGCGGCAATACCGGATTTCACACTATCAGCCTCACCTACAATACGAATATCAGGAGCATACATAGCAAGCAGCGCCTTCATACCCTCCCTAAGGTTATTATCGTCGTCTATTAATAAAGCATTAATCATATTTTTGATCAGATGAGAATTGTATAGGTAAATGTAAGATAATTTTTGTTCCTGAAGGCTGTCCATCCTCCCCTATAAGTTCGTTTATTTCCACCTTGGCACTCTTTGCTGTCACTGCCTGAATTACTTCCAATCGCTTACGGGTTATTTCCAGAGCCATGGATTTATGAACTGTTACTAAATTTTCTTTGAGTTCTTTCGACTTATTTATTCCTATTCCATTATCAGTAACAGTACAAATTAATTTTTCCCCAGCAATATTAAAATCAACCTGAATAAACCCTCCCTTTTTAGGAACCAGCCCATGAATTATTGCATTTTCAACAAATGGCTGAAGTAATAGAGGCGGAAGTGCCATATCATCTTCGATAGCAGAATCTTTAGTTATCGAAAAGTCAAATATCTTATTAAACCTTAACTGTTCAAGCTCGAGATAATTTTGAAGACTTTCAATCTCCTTGTCTATAGGTATAAGTGACTCCTTCGAATACTCAAGAGTCAGACGCATCAGCTTCGAGAATTTTGCCAGGTATTTAATCGCCGATTCTTTGCCATTCTGAACTATAAAGCTGGAAATAGAGCCAAGACAATTGAACACAAAATGAGGATTCATTTGTAAATGCAATGCTTTTTGCTCATACTCGGCCAGATCTCGCTGCAACGTTAATGTTTTTTTTAACTGCAACCTATTGTAAATTAGAAAAGCAATACCAAAAAGCAACAATATAAACAAAGCTGTAAATAACATTTGAAGTTTATGTCTTTTAGCTTCTTCTTTATATATAAGCTGCTTTTTTTCATTTTCTGTTTTCTGCAACGCTTCTTTACGTTCAAATTCATAGTTCATTTCTTCACGAACCATGCTTTTAATATTTTCACTGTCATTAATGCTTTCTTTGGCAGCACTATATTTTTTATAATGCTTTAATGCTTCTGGAGCATTACCCATTTTCTCATAAACTTCACTTAATATTTTTTCAGACTCTTTAACCTGTTCGGGCACTCCTATTTGCTCAGCCAGTGCTGATGACCTTTCAAGATATTTTATAGCTTCTTTATTTTTACCCTCAAAAGCATACAAACTGCCCAAATAACCTAATGAAGCAGATGCGCCATATTCTTCTCCTATCTGTTGAAACAACTCTAGTGCAAGTATGTAATACGCTTCTGCATTATCCGGAATGTTTCTCTTTTTATAATAATTCCCCAAGTTATTGTACAATTCGGCCATCCCACGATAGTTAGCATGTTTTTTGAATATAGATTCCGCATCCTTAAAAGAAGCGAAGGCCTTACTGTCTTCATTTTTTGCAAGATATATTTTACCTATGTTGGTAATTGTTATGGCAGCAGAATTATCACCAATTTTCTTTTGTATCCACAATGCTTTATTGAAATATTCAAGAGCTTTACTGTACTCTTTTTGTATCTCATAGAGATTACCAATGTTATTATAAACCGCAACTACAACATCGTCTTTTTTTATTTCCCTATAAAGCTTTAATGCTCTAAAATAATACTCCAGTGCTTTGGCATAATTATTTTGCTCAGAACAAACAATACCTATGCTTCCATAAGTGGCAGCAAGTGCGTTTTTTATTTCTAAAACATTTTCTTTCCCGGGAGCTTTTACTAATTCCTCATACAGCAGTTGTGTATTAGTAAAATCTTTAAGGGCTTCAGCATAATTACTTTGTAAAATATTAGCTGTACCAACATTAAACCATGAATAAGCCATGCGCCTTTTCAGTTTTTTTTCTTCCGAAAGGGTAAGTGCCTTTCGGGAATACTCCATCATTTTAGCAGGTTCATTTTCATATTGCTCAGCAATAGCATTAAGAACATCTATTTTTAATGAGTCCGATGATGTTTTCTTTAATTCAGTAAACAGGCTGTCCAATGCTTTTGTCTGTGACATTGCACCCTCACTAAAAAGAAGCATTAAACCAGTTAAAATTAGAATCCTGAAAATATTCATAGAGTGTATATATAAAACAAATTTATAATTTCATTCTTATTTAAAATCCAACTGTTTAGAATTTGAAGCCTGTCATTTAGAATTTGCAATGGTTTTAGCGTTATCAATTTATAAAAAAAAGAGGCTATCTTATTCAGATAGCCTCAAATTTATAGCGTATAAACTATTATTGTTTTACTTTAAATGCTTTTTCACCCGGAAAGTAAGCAACTTCAGCAAGCTCCTCTTCAATCCTAAGTAATTGGTTGTATTTAGCCATACGGTCACTACGCGAAGCAGAACCTGTTTTAATCTGACCACAGTTAAGAGCAACTGCAAGATCTGCAATAGTGTTATCTTCAGTCTCTCCTGAACGGTGTGACATAACAGAAGTATAACCTGCGTTATGTGCCATGTTTACAGCAGCGATAGTTTCAGTAAGCGTACCAATCTGGTTAACTTTCACAAGGATTGAGTTAGCAGTACTTGTTTCGATACCTTTAGCAAGACGCTCAACGTTAGTAACAAATAAATCGTCACCTACAAGCTGAACTTTATCACCAATTTTCTCTGTAAGGTATTTCCAACCTTCCCAGTCATTCTCCTGCATACCATCTTCAATAGAGATGATTGGGTATTTATTAGCAAGCTCAGCAAGATAGTCTGCCTGTTCCTGAGAAGTTCTTACTTTACCTGTAGCACCTTCAAATTTAGTATAGTCGTATTTACCGTTTACATAGAACTCAGACGCTGCACAGTCAAGCGCAAGCTTAACATCTCCTCCAAAAGTATAACCGGCATTTTCGATAGCTTTTTTAATTGTTTCGATAGCATCTTCAGTACCACCTTCAAAATTAGGTGCGAAACCTCCTTCATCACCCACAGCAGTACTAAGACCTCTGTCATGAAGTACTTTTTTAAGGTTATGAAATACCTCAGTACCAATCTGCATAGCGTGAGTAAAGCTTGTAGCTTTAACAGGCATGATCATAAACTCCTGGAATGCGATAGGCGCATCAGAGTGAGAACCACCATTGATGATGTTCATCATAGGAACAGGAAGTGTATTAGCCGAAACACCACCTATGTAACGGTATAATGGTAACCCTAATTCATTAGCCGCAGCTTTAGCTACAGCCAGAGAAACACCAAGGATAGCATTAGCACCAAGATTAGATTTATTAGCAGTACCGTCAAGAGCGATCATCGCTTTGTCAATAGCGTTTTGTTCAAATACAGACATACCAACGATTTCTCCGGCAATTGCAGTATTTACATTTTCAACAGCTTTAGAAACTCCTTTACCCATGTAGGCTTTACCACCGTCACGCAATTCAACAGCTTCATGCTCACCTGTAGATGCTCCCGAAGGCACCGCTGCTCTTCCAAGGATTCCGTTTTCTGTAATTACATCTACTTCTACAGTAGGATTTCCGCGTGAATCAAGTATCTGTCTAGCGTGTACTTTAATAATAATGCTCATTATATAGTTTTTTGTTTGTTATTTATTTTTTGTGAAACCTAACAAATTTAAACATTTTGCGAGACTGAAAAAGGCCATTTTCAAAAACTTATAAACGCAAACGATTTAGCTTCATAGGTTTATATACAAATCAGCTTCAGTACCGCCAAAAAACAAATTTGGGCTAATAAATATTAGCCCAAATCGTATTAGTTTTTACTTTTTTCTATGTTAGCAATGAACTGATCAAACAGATAGCTTGCATCGTGTGGTCCCGGGCTAGCCTCAGGGTGGTATTGAACAGAGAAGCAGTTTTTGCTCTTCATACGCATACCCGCAACAGTACCGTCATTAATATGTTCATGCGTTATTTCAAAGTCAGGATGTTTTTCAAGTTCTTCCCTTACAACTGCAAAACCGTGGTTTTGAGATGTAATTTCACCATGACCCGTCATTAGGTTTTTAACCGGATGGTTAATCCCTCTGTGCCCGTTAAACATCTTATATGTCGGAATGCCATTTGCAAGCGCTAATACCTGGTGTCCAAGACAGATGCCAAATACAGGCTCATCATTAGCTAATATATTCCTTGCTGTTTCTTGAGCTGAATAAAGCGGATCCGGATCGCCGGGACCGTTTGAAAGGAAGAAACCATCAGGGTTAAAAGTTTTCATATCCTCATAAGTTGCATCATAAGGGAATACTTTAATGTAGCAATCTCTTTTCGCCAGGTTTCTAAGAATGTTCTTCTTAATTCCAAGATCAAGTGCCGAAATTTTGTATTTAGCATCAGGATTCCCAACAAAGTAAGGCTCTTTAGTAGAGACTTTAGAAGAAAGCTCAAGCCCTTTCATGTCCGGAACGCCTGCCAATTGTTTTTTCAGGTCTTCAAGAGAAGTACCATCAGTAGATATAACAGCGTTCATAGCACCATTATCACGAATATAGCTTACAAGTGCTCTTGTATCAACATCCGATATGGCAACTAAATTTTGCTCAGTAAAATAATCCAAAAGGCTCTTATCAGAGTTCACCCTTGATGGATTAAAACTGAAATTTTTACACACAAGGCCTGAAATCATAATTTTTTCAGCCTCAATTTCCTCAGCATTTGTACCGTAATTACCAATATGAGCGTTAGACGCTACCATTATCTGCCCAAAATAAGAAGGGTCAGTAAATATCTCCTGGTAACCGGTCATTCCGGTGTTAAAGCATACTTCTCCAAATGTAGTTCCTTCGATACCTATAGATTTACCATAAAACACAGTACCGTCAGCTAAAAGGAGGATTGCCTGATTTCGATTTGAATATTTCATTTACGCGTTGTTATTTTCTTCTCGGGTGCAAATTTACTTCAAAAAATTGGCTTTCTAAAACGTTCAGCTTATTTGCTTTATATAAAACGTTCAAGTAGACCAAAAAAAAAGGACAAACTCTAAAGTTTATCCTTTTTTGTATTATTGAAAAATCACTATCATGATTATTCAGTAGCTTCTTTGTTCTCTTCTGTTTCAACAGCTGGTGCAGCAGGAGCCTCAGCAACAGGAGCAGCAACGTCTGCTTTTTTAGCAGTACGGCTTCTACGAGTTGTTTTCTTAGCTTCTTTCTTAGTAGCGTTGTACAGTTCGTTAAAGTCTACAAGCTCAATCATCGCCATATCAGCGTTGTCACCAAGACGGTTACCAAGCTTAATGATACGAGTATATCCACCCGGACGATCACCAACTTTAGCAGCTACTTCCCTGAAAAGTTCAGTAACAGCATATTTGTTGCGAAGGTAAGCGAATACGATACGTCTGTTGTGAGTTGTATCTTCTTTCGATTTAGTAACTAGAGGCTCAATATATTGTTTAAGCGCTTTAGCTTTGGCAACAGTCGTATTGATACGCTTGTGCTCTATAAGTGAGCAAGCCATGTTAGCAAGCATAGATCTTCTATGCCCTGCCTGCCTGCTTAAATGATTTACTTTTTTTCCGTGTCTCATTGCTGTTGTAATTTAAACCCAGAGGGTTCAGATTATTCTTTATCTAATTTATATTTCGTTAAGTCCATTCCGAAGTGTAAATTTTTAGAAGCAACAAGCTCATCAAGCTCAGTTAACGATTTCTTACCAAAATTACGGAATTTCATTAAGTCATTTTTGTTGAACGATACCAAGTCGCCTAACGTATCAACTTCAGCCGCTTTTAAACAATTTAATGCTCTTACAGAAAGATCCATATCAACAAGCTTCGTCTTAAGAAGTTGTCTCATATGTAATGACTCTTCGTCATAAGATTCTGTTTGTGCAATTTCATCGGCCTCAAGTGTTATTCTTTCATCAGAGAACAGCATAAAGTGGTGAATCAGTGTTTTTGCTGCCTCAGTAAGCGCTTCTTTAGGATGAATAGAACCATCTGTGATGATTTCAAAAACCAGCTTTTCGTAATCTGTTTTCTGCTCAACACGGAAGTTTTCTATTGCATACTTAACATTCTTTACCGGAGTAAAGATTGAATCAGTAAAAATAGTTCCTATTGCTGCGTTTTGCTTTTTGTTCTCTTCTGCAGGCACATAACCTCTACCTTTCTCGATAGTAAGCTCAAGGTTGATGTTAATTTTGCTATCCATATTACAGATAACAAAATCAGGGTTTAATACCTGGAATCCTGAAATAAATTTCTGGAAATCACCAGCTGTAAGCTGATCCTTTCCTGTGAAAGATATAGAAACTGATTCGTTATCAATGTCTTCAATCTGACGTTTAAAACGAACTTGTTTAAGGTTCAGTATTATCTCTGTTACATCTTCAACTACCCCTGCTATTGTAGAGAACTCATGGTCAACTCCTTCAATTCGAACTGAAGTAATTGCATAACCTTCTAATGAAGAAAGCAAAACTCTTCTAAGTGCGTTACCAACTGTCAGTCCATATCCCGGTTCCAAAGGTCTAAATTCAAATTTACCTTGGAAATCGGTAGAATCGATCATGATAACTTTATCGGGCTTTTGAAAATTAAATATTGCCATATTTTCGACTAATGTCAATTATTATTTGTTATACAACTCTACGATTAGTTGTTCTTTGATGTTTTCCGGGATTTGAATCCTGGCAGGTACTGAAACAAAAGTACCTTCTTTTGTATCGTTGTTCCAAGTGATCCACTCATAAACGTGAGCAGAATTAGATAAAGAACGCTCGATTGCATCAAGAGATTTTGATTTCTCGCGTACAGCAACTTTATCTCCCGCTTTTAGGTGATAAGAAGGAATATTTACCAACTCTCCATTAACGGTAATGTGTCTGTGAGAAACGATTTGTCTAGCAGCCCTTCTTGAAGGAGCAATACCCATCCTGAATACTACGTTGTCAAGTCTAGCTTCACAAAGTTGTAGAAGGATCTCACCAGTTACACCTTTAGATGCAGCAGCTTTTTCGTACAGGTTTCTGAATTGTTTTTCAAGAACTCCGTAAGTGTACTTAGCTTTTTGCTTTTCCATTAGCTGAACAGCATATTCAGATTTTTTACCTCTCTTTTTGGCTAAACCATGTTGCCCTGGAGGGTAATTTCTTTTTTCGAAGGCTTTATCATCTCCGAAGATCGCCTCACCGAATTTACGGGCGATTTTAGTTTTTGGACCAGTATATCTTGCCATTTCTAAAAATTAATAAACAGGGGATTATGAATTCAGGTCGTATCCTCCGATAATCCTTGATCCTGTTTTGATTATACTATAAAATTATACTCTTCTTCTTTTTGGAGGACGACAACCATTGTGTGGTAGTGGAGTTACGTCAACGATTTCTGTAACTTCAATACCTCCATTGTGAAGAGACCTGATAGCAGATTCTCTACCATTTCCAGGACCCTTAACGTAAACTTTCACTTTCTTAAGACCAGCCTCAAGAGCTACTTTACTACAATCTTCTGCTGCCATCTGAGCTGCATACGGAGTGTTCTTTTTAGAACCTCTGAAGCCCATTTTACCTGCAGATGACCAAGAAATAACTTCACCTTTTTTGTTAGTCAAAGAAATGATGATGTTATTAAAAGTAGCACTGATATGAGCTTCACCTGTAGATTCTACAATAACTTTACGTTTTTTTGTATTCGCTTTAGCCATACTACTTATTATTTAGTTGCTTTTTTCTTGTTAGCAACAGTTTTTCTCTTACCTTTTCTAGTTCTTGAGTTGTTCTTAGTACGTTGACCACGTAGTGGAAGACCAGCTCTGTGACGGATACCTCTGTAGCATCCGATATCCATTAAACGTTTGATGTTTAATGAAATCTCAGAACGAAGCTCACCTTCGATTTTGAAATAAGATACTGCCTCACGAATTGCACTGATTTCATCATCATTCCAATCCTGAACTTTTTTATCTTCGCTAACGTTAGCTTTTCCAAGTATCTCTTCAGCCCTGCTTCTACCAATTCCGAAGATATAAGTTAAAGCAATAACTCCTCTTTTGTTTTTAGGTATGTCTACACCTGCAATTCTTGCCATAATTATCCTTGTCTTTGTTTAAATCTAGGATTCTTTTTGTTAATAACATATAATCTGCCTTTTCTACGCACAATGATGCACTCGGCACTTCTTTTCTTAACTGATGCTCTTACTTTCATTTTATAATAGCTTTAGTATCTATAAGTAATTCTTGCTTTGGACAAATCGTAAGGGCTCATTTCCAGTTTCACCTTATCACCCGGAAGTAATTTGATGTAATGCATACGCATCTTTCCTGAAATGTGAGCAATTACTACGTGCCCGTTTTCTAATTCAACACGGAACATGGCATTGGACAATGCCTCTATTATCGATCCGTCTTGTTCTATTGCTGATTGTTTTGCCATAAAAATTGTTAAGCTACTGCTTTTCTATTCTTACCACTTTTCATCAAACCGTCATAATGCTTATTCAATAGATAAGAATTTATCTGTTGAATAGTATCGATCGCAACCCCGACCATAATTAACAGCGATGTACCACCATAAAATAACGCCCACTGTTGCTGAACTCCAAAGTTAAACACTATAGCCGGGAACACAGCCAGTAGTGCAAGGAACAATGAGCCAGGGAAAGTGATCAACGACATAATCTTATCAAGGTAGTCTCCGGTTTCAACACCCGGTCTAACACCAGGTATAAAACCACCACTTCTCTTAAGGTCGTCAGCCATCTTATTAGTAGGCACCGTAATCGCGGTGTAAAAGTACGTAAAAATTATAATTAATAAAGCAAAAACTACATTGTACGCCAAACCGAACACATTCTGAAATTGAGAAGTGATGGTTGCGGCCGCATCAGACTTGGAAAGTCCTGCTAATGCTGCAGGTATGAACATAATAGCCTGAGCGAAGATTATAGGCATAACTCCCGAAGCGTTTAGCTTTAACGGTATCCATTGCCTATTTCCGTCTAACATATCTTGTTCAAAATCGCCAGATGCTGTACGTCTCGCATACTGTACAGGTATTTTTCTCACCGCCATAACCATAAGGATACATGCAATGATAATCATTAACCATACAGCAACTTCAAGAAGTAATTTCAAAGGCCCACCATTGTTTTCAGTAACTACCGAGGTAAACTCCTGAATGAAAGCCTGTGGCATTCTTGCGATGATACCCACTAATATTAGTAGTGAAATACCATTACCGATTCCTTTATCTGTAATTTTCTCACCAAGCCACATCGCGAAGATGGTACCTGTAGCAAGAATAACAACAGAAGAGAAAAGAAATGCAAAAGATGTAGAAGGCATCATAAATGCTTCTGCAGGAAGGGTTCTGTAAAGGTTATAGATATAACCAGGACCCTGAACAAGAGTGATAACGATAGTTAACCAACGCGTAATCTGGTTGATTTTCTTTCTTCCGCTTTCACCTTCTTTTTGCAGTTTCTGAAGATAAGGTATAGCAATACCCATTAGCTGTACAACAATAGAAGCAGAAATGTAAGGCATTATACCCAATGCAAATACAGATGCCTGCGAAAACGCACCACCTGTAAATACATCGATAAGCCAGCCAATACCTCCCTGGGTTTGATCTGTTAATTTGTTTAATTGTGTAGCATCAATACCGGGTAGCGTTACATGTGCACCAAAACGGTACACTAGTAACAATCCCAAAGTAACTAAAATTCTGTTTTTTAGTTCTTCTATTTTCCAGACATTGGCAAACGCTTCGAAAAATTTCTTCATATGAATTATAAAGATTATAAAGTTACAGCTTCTCCACCAGCAGCTTCGATAGCAGCCTTAGCAGTCGCAGTAAATTTGTGAGCAGTTACTTTTAGTTTTGCTTTAAGCTCTCCTCTTCCTAATATCTTTACCATTTCATTTTTAGTAGCTAAGCGGTTTTCTACTAATACTGCAAAATCTACAGTATCTGTAACAATTCCGTTATCTACTAGAGCTTGAAGCGTGTCAAGGTTTACACCTTCATATTCCTTACGGTTAATGTTTTTGAAACCAAACTTAGGAACACGTCTTTGTAATGGCATCTGACCACCCTCAAAACCTATTTTCTTAGAATAACCAGAGCGAGATTTAGCTCCTTTGTGACCACGTGCAGCAGTACCACCTTTTCCAGAACCCTCTCCTCTACCTACTCTTTTGTTTTTATTGTGAACTGAACCTTCTGCAGGCTGTAAGTTACTTAAATCCATGAGTGTATTTTGTTAGTTAGCTTCTTCAACAGAAACTAAGTGTTTAACTTTATTTACCATTCCAAGGATAGCAGGAGTTGCATCGTGCTCAACAACCTGACCTAGTTTACGAAGGCCAAGCGACTCAAGAGTCCTTTTTTGAGTTTCAGGACAGTTGATTTTGCTCTTTACTTGTTTTACTTTTATTTTTCCCATGATTTCCTTGTGAATTATCCTTTGAATACTTTTTCTAATGATACACCTCTCTGTTTTGCAACAGTAGCAGCACTTCTCATTTGAAGTAAAGCATCAAAAGTAGCTTTAACAACATTGTGAGGGTTAGATGATCCCTGAGATTTTGATAGTACGTCGTG
This sequence comes from Flavobacterium sp. AG291, assembly GCF_003350375.1. Taxonomy (GTDB): domain Bacteria; phylum Bacteroidota; class Bacteroidia; order Flavobacteriales; family Flavobacteriaceae; genus Flavobacterium; species Flavobacterium suzhouense. Next base: position 160,906 of record NZ_QQAR01000004.1, read on the forward strand.
GATACCAACTGACTCAAGTACTGAACGAACAGCACCACCGGCAATAACTCCGGTACCGTGAGAAGCAGGCATTAAAAGTACACGTGCACCACCAAATTTACCTTTTTGCTCGTGAGGAACAGACTGGCCTGAAAGTGGAATTCTTACAAGGCTTTTCTTTGCATCCTCAACAGCTTTAGCAATAGCCTCAGAAACGTCTTTAGATTTACCAAGACCGTGACCTACTACTCCATTCTCGTCACCTACAACTACAATAGCAGAAAAACCAAAAGCTCTACCACCCTTTGTAACTTTAGTAACACGATTTACAGCAACCAGACGATCTTTAAGTTCAAGACCGCTTGGTTTTACAAGTTCTACGTTTTTATAATTATGATACATAATTTCTTAGAATTTTAGTCCGGCTTCTCTTGCGCCTTCAGCTAATGATTTAACACGTCCGTGGTAAAGGTATCCACCTCTGTCAAAAGAGATAGTATCAATACCAGCTTTTAAAGCTTTCTCTGCAATTGCTTTTCCAACAGCTGCAGCAGTTTCAATGTTAGTACCTTTAGTGATACCTGCATCTCTTGAAGAGGCAGCCGCAAGGGTTACACCGTTAACGTCGTCTATGATTTGAGCATAGATCTCTTTATTGCTCCTGAATACAGAAAGTCTAGGTTGAGCAGCAGTTCCGCTTACAATCTTTCTGATCCTGAACTTAATTCTTTGTCTTCTTTCAGATTTGTTTAATGACATAGTCTTAGATTTTAAGATTTATTAAGCTGATTTACCTGCTTTTCTTCTTAGTACTTCACCTACAAACTTAACTCCTTTTCCTTTGTATGGTTCAGGTTTACGGAAAGAACGGATCTTTGCAGCAACCTGGCCTAAAAGTTGTTTATCATGAGAAGCTAGTTTGATGATAGGGTTTTTACCCTTTTCTGATACAGTCTCAACAGTTACTTCAGGTACAACCTCAAGAACGATGTTGTGAGAGAAACCTAGAGCGATATCCAGTTTTTGACCCTGGTTAGAAGCTCTGTAACCTACTCCAACAAGCTCAAGCTCTTTTGTGAAGCCTTCATTCACTCCAACAATCATGTTGTTGATAAGTGCTCTGTATAAACCGTGTTTAGATCTTTCATCTTTATGATCAGAAGATCTTTCAACTAAAACCTGACCCTCTTCGATTTTCACAGTAACATCTGAGAAATCTTGTGTAAGCTGGCCTTTTTTACCTTTAACTGATACAACGTTGCCGTTTACTTCTACAGTAACACCAGCAGGTATTGTAATTGGATTTTTACCTATTCTTGACATCGTATAAGTCTTTTTATTAGTATACGTAACAAATTACCTCACCACCAACATTAAGCTGTTTCGCCTGCTTGCCAGTCATAAGACCTTTTGAAGTAGAAACGATAGCTATCCCTAATCCGTTAAGGATTCTTGGAAGGTTATCAGCACCTGCATATTTACGTAAACCTGGTTTACTAATTCTTTGGATATCTTTAATTACAGACTCTTTAGTGTCTTTGTCATACTTAAGAGCGATTTTGATGGTACCTTGAACAGCATTGTCATCAAATTTGTAGCTAAGGATATAGCCCTGATCAAATAAAATCTTTGTGATTTCTTTTTTAAGGTTAGAAGCAGGGATTTCAACCACTTTGTGGTTAGCTCTAACTGCATTCCTGATTCTTGTTAAGAAATCAGCGATTGGATCTGTATACATATTTAGTAATTTGCGGTAACGGTTTTCGGCCTGTTACGGCCGAACCTGAAACCAATTTATAATTCTGTTTTTTACCAGCTTGCTTTTTTAACTCCTGGTATCAAGCCATTGTTAGCCATTTCACGGAAAGTTACACGTGAAATACCGAACTGACGCATATAACCTCTTGGTCTTCCTGTAAGTTTGCAACGGTTGTGCATACGTACCGGAGAAGCGTTTTTAGGTAGTTTTTGAAGGCCTTCGTAATCTCCAGCTTCTAATAAAGCTTTCCTTTTCTCAGCATATTTTGCTACCAGCGCCGCTCTTTTTACCTCACGGGCTTTCATTGATTCTTTAGCCATAACTTAATTCTTTTTAAAAGGTAAACCTAATTCTGCTAATAATGACTTCGCTTCTTTATCAGTTTGTGCAGAAGTTACAAATGTAATATCTAAACCTGATATTTTGTTAACTTTATCAATATCAATTTCAGGGAAAATGATTTGCTCAGTTACACCCAGGTTATAGTTACCTCTTCCGTCAAATCCTGTAGCCTTGATTCCGCCGAAATCCCTTACACGTGGAAGTGCAGAAGTGATAAGCCTGTCTAGGAACTCATACATTCTTTCTCCACGTAAAGTTACTTTAGCACCAATCGGCATACCTTTTCTAAGTTTGAAAGACGCAACGTCTTTTTTAGAAATGGTAGAAACAGCTTTCTGACCGGTAATTTTTGTTAACTCGTCTACTGCATAATCGATAAGTTTCTTATCAGATACAGCTGCACCAACTCCACGGCTCAAAACGATTTTCTCAAGTTTAGGAACCTGCATTACGTTTTTGTAACCGAACTCTTCTTTAAGAGCAGCAACTACGCGGCTCTTATATTCTTCTTTTAATCTTGGTATGTAAGCCATCACTATAATACTTGATTAGATTTTTTTGAAAATCTCACGTTCTTATCTCCTTCTTTTCTTACACCTGTCTTAGTAGTCTCCTTAGTTTTAGGATCAACAAGGGCGATGTTAGAGATGTGGATAGGAGCTTCTTTCTTCACGATACCACCCTGTGGGTTTTTAGCGCTTGGTTTAGTGTGTTTAGACACCATGTTAACGCCTTCTACGATCGCTTTGTTTTTCTCACGAAGAACACGTAGTACTTTACCTTCAGAACCTTTATGGTCTCCGGCAATTACTCTTACAGTGTCTCCAGATTTTATCTTTAGCTTTATCATCTTTAGAATAATTAAAGCACTTCAGGTGCTAATGATACAATTTTCATGAATTGTTTTTCACGAAGTTCTCTTGCAACCGGACCAAAAACACGAGTTCCCCTCATTTCACCAGCAGCATTTAACAATACGCAAGCGTTATCGTCAAATCTGATGTATGAACCATCGGCTCTTCTCACTTCTTTTTTGGTACGTACAACAACTGCAGTCGAAACAGCACCTTTTTTAACGTTTCCGTTTGGTGTTGCATCTTTAATAGAAACTACAATTTTATCTCCAACAGAGGCATAACGTCTTTTCGTTCCTCCAAGAACACGGATAGTTAAAACTTCCTTCGCTCCTGTGTTGTCTGCTACTTTAAGTCTTGATTCCTGTTGTACCATAATTACTTAGCTCTTTCAATGATTTCAACTAACCTCCAACATTTTGATTTAGATAAAGGACGTGTTTCCATAATCCTTACTGTATCACCAATGTTACAGTCGTTTGTTTCGTCGTGTGCAACAAATTTCTTAGTTTTCAACACGAACTTACCATATAATGGGTGTTTTACTCTTGTAGTTTGGGAAACCACAATTGATTTCTCCATTTTATTACTGGTAACAACACCAATTCTCTCTTTTCTTAAATTTCTTTTTTCCATCTTTCAGCAGACTACAATTATTGTAACTCTCTTTTACTTAACTCAGTTGCTACTCTAGCGATAGACCTTCTTACAGTTCTGATCTGTAGTGGGTTCTCAATTGGAGATATAGCGTGAGCAGTTCTTAGGTCGGCATATGTTTTTCTCAACTCACCAAGTTTACTTTGTAACTCAGCTGCAGATAGATCTTTTATTTCAGATTGTTTCATAATAAATTTTTAATTATGCTTCGAAATCTCTGGCAACGATAAACTTAGTTTTTACAGGAAGCTTTTGAGCAGCAAGGCGAAGCGCCTCTTTAGCTACTGACAAAGGAACTCCTCCTACTTCAAACATGATTCTTCCCGGTTTTACAACTGCAGCCCAGTATTCAACTGCACCTTTACCTTTACCCATCCTTACCTCTAGAGGTTTTTTAGTGATAGGCTTGTCCGGGAAAATTTTTATCCATAGTTGACCTTCCCTCTTCATGAAACGAGTTGCTGCGATACGAGCTGCTTCAATCTGACGAGAAGTAATAAAAGTCGAATCTAAAGATTTGATACCAAACATTCCATTAGAAAGTTCGTGACCTCTTTGAGACACGCCTTTCATCTTACCTTTCTGTACCTTACGGTATTTTGTTCTTTTAGGCTGTAACATTTTACTTCTTTAGTTTAAATTACTTTCTTTTGCGTTGGTTAGATTTATCTCCACCCGGACGACCGTTTGGTCTTCCTTGTGGTCTATCCTGAGATCCCGAAGATTTAGACTGTTTTTTGTCCATACCTACTAACGGAGAAAGATCTCTTTTACCGTAAACCTCACCTTTCATTATCCATACTTTGATACCCATTCTACCATAAGTAGTGTGAGCTTCAGCTAGTGAATAATCAATGTCTGCTCTGAAAGTTGATAGAGGAATCCTTCCTTCTTTGAACATTTCTGAACGTGCCATCTCAGCACCGTTAAGACGGCCAGAGATCATCACTTTCACACCTTCTGCGTTCATACGCATTGCAGCAGCGATAGCCATTTTGATAGCTCTTCTGTAAGAGATACGGCTTTCGATCTGACGAGCAATACTTGTACCTACAAGGTAAGCATCAAGTTCAGGTCTTTTAATTTCAAAGATGTTGATTTGAACCTCTTTGTCAGTAATTTTCTTAAGTTCCTCTTTTAGCTTGTCTACTTCCTGACCACCTTTTCCGATAATGATACCAGGACGGGCAGTAGTAATAGTAACGGTTACAAGCTTAAGGGTTCTCTCGATGATTACCTTAGAAACACTAGCTTTAGATAAACGGGCATGGATATATTTCCTGATTTTATGATCTTCGGCAAGCTTGTCACCATAGTCATTTCCACCATACCAGTTAGAATCCCAACCCCTGATAATACCAAGGCGATTTCCTATTGGATTTGTTTTTTGTCCCATTTCTCTTAGTTGCTTTGTGTGTTATTATTAGTAGCTCCAAGCACGATAGTAACGTGGTTAGAACGTTTTCTTATTCTGTGTGCACGACCTTGTGGAGCTGGTCTTAGCCTTTTAAGCATCATACCACCGTCAACACGGATCTCTTTAACAAATAAGCCTGCATTCTCTAAACTTTCTTCAGCGTTCTTTTGCTGCCAGTTATTGATAGCAGAAAGTAACAATTTCTCAAGTTTGCGAGAAGCTTCTTTTGAACTGAACTTTAATATATTAAGAGCTAATTCTACTTTCTGACCTCTTACCAAATCCGCAACAAGGCGCATTTTTCTAGGTGAAGTAGGGCAGTTATTCAGCTTAGCAAATGCAATTTGCTTATTCGCTTCTTTAGTCTGCTCTGCTCTTTCTCTTTTACGAACTCCCATAGCTTCTTATTATTTTTTACCTTTATTTTTTGCACCAGCGTGGCCTCTGAAAGAGCGCGTTGGCGAAAATTCTCCTAATTTATGACCTACCATATTCTCTGTAACGTAAACCGGTACGAATTGACGACCGTTGTGTACTGCGATAGTCTGTCCAACAAAATCCGGGGTAATCATAGAAGCTCTAGACCAAGTCTTAACAACTGCTTTGTTCCCTTTTTCGATATTTTCCTGAACTTTCTTCTCTAATTTATAGTGAACGAAAGGTCCTTTCTTTAATGAACGTGCCATATCTTACTTATTATTTCTTTCTACGTTCTACGATATACTTATTACTCGGGTTAACTTTAGAACGAGTTCTGTAACCTTTAGCCGGAAGACCTTTTCTAGAACGTGGGTGACCTCCAGAAGAACGTCCTTCACCACCACCCATCGGGTGATCAACAGGGTTCATCGCTACCGGTCTTGTTCTTGGTCTTCTACCTAACCATCTTGATCTACCAGCTTTACCAGAAACGATCAATTGGTGGTCAGAGTTAGAAACTGCTCCAATCGTTGCTGAACATGTAAGAAGGATTAATCTTGTCTCACCTGAAGGCATTTTGATTGTTGCATATTTTCCATCTCTTGCCATTAACTGTGCAAAAGTACCAGCACTACGAGCAATTACTGCTCCCTGGCCTGGACGTAGCTCGATGCAAGATATAACAGTTCCCAGAGGAATTTTACTTAAAGGCATTGAGTTTCCGATTTCAGGAGAAGCATTCTCTCCAGAAACTACGGTTTGACCTACCTGAAGTCCGTTTTGTGCAATGATATACGTTTTCTCTCCATCAGCATAATACAATAGGGAAATAAATGCTGAACGGTTTGGATCGTACTCGATAGTTTTAACTACAGCAGGAACTCCAGCTTTAGTTCTTTTAAAATCGATAATACGATACCTTTGTTTGTGACCACCGCCTGTATAACGCATGGTCATCTTTCCTTGACTATTTCTACCTCCAGAGTTTTTTTTCGGTGCGATCAATGAACGCTCCGGCTTATCAGTTGTAATAGTGTCAAAGCTATTTACAACTCTAAAACGCTGACCCGGGGTAATAGGTTTTAATTTTCTAACTGACATTTTCTATTAGATATTATTATAAAAATCTATTGTTTCACCTTCCTGTACTTGTACAACTGCTTTTTTGTAAGCATTTGTCTTTCCTGAGATTAAACCACTCTTAGTGTATTTAACCGATCTATCAGCCCTGTAGTTCATTGTGTTAACTTCAACAACAGAAACGCCATAAGCAGCCTCAACGGCTTTCTTAATCTGAATCTTGTTTGCTTTTTTGTCAACAACAAAACCAAAACGGTTAAAAACTTCCCCGTCTTTAGTTATTTTTTCAGTGATGATAGGTTTAATAATGATACTCATAGCCCTATTATTTGCTTAAATTTTCCTCAATTCCTTCCAATGCACCTTCTAAAAGAACTAAACTGTTTGAATGTAAAACATTGTAAGTGTTTAATTCTGAAGTAGTTACAACATTAGAACCCTTCAAATTGCGTGACGACAAATATACATTTTTATTTGTATCACCCAACACGAATAGTGATTTTTTATTCTCTAACCCTAAAGCTTTCAAAACGTTAATGAAATTTTTAGTGCTTGGCGCTTCGAATTCGAAGTTCTCAACAACTATTAAATTTGATTCTTTCGCTTTCAAAGCAAGAGCAGATTTTCTTGCTAAACGCTTAAGGCCTTTGTTCAGTTTGAAAGAGTAACTTCTTGGTCTTGGACCGAAAACCGTACCTCCACCTTTGAACAATGGATTCTTAACAGATCCCGCACGGGCAGTACCTGTACCTTTTTGCTTCTTAATTTTGCGTGTACTACCAGTTACCTCAGCTCTTTCTTTAGCTTTGTGAGTTCCCTGCCTTTGGTTAGCAAGATATTGCTTAACGTCCAGGTATACAGCATGCTTATTAGGCTCAATTGCGAATACTGAATCAGAAAGGGTTACCGTTCTGCCAGTTTCTTTTCCGTTGATATCTAATACTTTTACTTCCATTACTTCTGAATGATTACGTAAGAGTTTTTGTGTCCAGGAATCGCTCCTTTAACCACAAGTAGATTCTTTTCAGCAACTACTTTTAAAACTCTAAGGTTTTGAACTGTTACATTATCTCCTCCTGTTCTTCCTGCCATGCGCATTCCTTTGAATACACGTGAAGGATATGATGATGCTCCTACAGAACCCGGCGCTCTAAGACGGTTGTGCTGACCGTGAGTAGCTTGTCCAACACCACCAAAACCGTGACGTTTAACAACACCCTGGAAACCTTTACCTTTAGACACACCCTGTACATCAACAAATTCGCCTTCAGCGAAAAGATCCACAGTGATAACATCACCTAATTTGTGCTCGTTAACAAAATCTTGGAATTCAACGACTTTCTTTTTCGCAACTGTACCTGCTTTCTTAAAGTGACCTACAGCCGCTTTAGTAGCATGTCTCTCTGCTTTGTCATCGAAACCAAGTTGTAACGCTTCATACCCGTCAACCGCGTTGGTTCTGACTTGGGTAACAACGCATGGTCCAGCTTCGATTACTGTACACGGAATGTTTTTTCCGTTTTCATCGAAAATACTGGTCATGCCGATTTTTTTACCAATTAACCCAGACATAAATATTAGTTATTAATTATTAATTCCCTTCAATTTGAAGTAACAGAATACTCCAAACAGGGGTGCAAAAGTAATTATTAAATTTAGATTATCAAACAGTTACAATAAAATAATTGAAATAAATCAAAAATATTTGATTCTAAATCAAAAAATTACGGTTTTTCAACAGCAAACTCAACAGTTTCAGAGTAACCAAAAAAAAATCTCCGGAATAGCTATTCCGGAGACTTTCATATAGTTATTTAAATAACTCAGACTTTGATTTCAACTTCAACACCACTAGGAAGCTCTAATTTCATAAGAGCATCGATAGTTTTAGAAGATGAACTGTAAATATCAAGAAGTCTTTTGTATGAGCTAACCTCAAACTGCTCTCTTGATTTTTTATTTACGTGTGGAGACCTAAGTACAGTAAAGATTTTTTTGTGAGTTGGTAACGGAATAGGACCAGTTACAACAGCACCTGTACTTTTTACAGTCTTAACGATCTTCTCAGCAGACTTGTCTACAAGGCTGTGATCGTATGATTTTAATTTTATTCTGATTTTTTGACTCATTTTCTTTTAAATTAAGCGTTACCTTTTGCTTTTTTGATTACTTCGTCAGCAATGTTAGATGGCGTCTCAGCATAGTGAGAGAACTCCATTGTAGATGTTGCACGACCAGAAGACAATGTTCTTAGTGTAGTAACATAACCAAACATTTCAGAAAGCGGCACACTAGCTTTAACAACTTTAGAACCAGCTCTGTCATCCATGTTATTGATCTGACCACGACGACGGTTAAGGTCACCTACGATGTCACCCATGTTTTCTTCAGGTGTAAGAACCTCAAGTTTCATGATTGGCTCAAGGATAACTGCACCGGCAGCCTTAGCAGACTCTTTGTAACCCATTTTAGCTGCAAGCTCGAAAGAAAGAGCATCCGAGTCAACAGGGTGGAATGAACCATCTATAAGAGTAACTTTCATACTGTCCATTTCGTAACCAGCAAGAGGTCCAGCTTTCATAGCTTCTTTGAAACCTTTCTCGATAGCAGGGATAAACTCTCTAGGAATGTTACCACCTTTTACCTCGTTAACAAAAGTAAGACCTACAGGAACTTTACCATCAACTTCTTCAGCCGGCTCAAGACGGAATACGATATCACCGAATTTACCACGACCACCAGATTGTTTTTTGTAAGTCTCTCTGTGGTTAGCAGAACGTGTAATAGCCTCTTTGTACTCTACCTGTGGCTCACCCTGGTTAACCTCAACTTTAAACTCACGCTTAAGACGGTCAACAAGGATATCAAGGTGAAGCTCACCCATACCAGAGATAATAGTTTGTCCAGAAGCCTGGTCAGTTCTAACCGTAAACGTAGGATCTTCCTCAGCAAGCTTAGCAAGAGCCATACCCATTTTATCAACGTCAGCCTTAGTTTTAGGCTCAACAGCGATACCGATTACCGGATCAGGGAAGTTCATAGACTCAAGAACGATTGGGTTTTTCTCATCAGATAGAGTATCACCAGTCTTGATATCTTTGAAACCTACTGCAGCTCCGATATCACCAGCCTCGATATATTCGATTGGGTTTTGTTTGTTAGCATGCATCTGATAGATACGAGAGATACGCTCTTTGTTACCTGAACGGTTGTTAAGAACATAAGATCCAGCATCAAGACGGCCAGAGTAAGCTCTGAAGAATGCAAGACGACCTACATAAGGGTCAGTTGCGATCTTGAACGCAAGAGCAGAGAACGGCTCAGACGCAGATGGCTTACGTGAAATTGGCTCATCAGTATCAGGGTTTGTACCTTCGATAGCCTCTTTATCAAGTGGAGAAGGAAGGAATTTACAAACTGCATCAAGCATGAACTGAACACCTTTGTTTTTGAATGATGAACCACAAAGCATCGGTATGATAGCCATATCGATAGTAGCTTTTCTAAGCGCTTCGTTTACTTCATCCTCAGTAAGAGAATCTTCATCCTCCATATATTTCTCAAGAAGGTTTTCATCATAAGCAGCAACCTCTTCGATTAGTTGAGATCTGTACTTGTGAGCCTCCTCTTTCATATCATCAGGAATAGGCACGATATCGAATGTAGCACCCTGAGTTTCATCATGCCATACGATAGCCTGGTTTTTGATAAGATCCACAACACCTTTAAAATCAGCCTCGTCACCGATTGGAAGTACAATTGGCACCGCGTTAGATTTAAGCATGTCTTTTACCTGCTGACAAACTGCAAGGAAGTTAGATCCCTGGCGGTCCATTTTATTAACGAATCCCATACGAGGAACACGGTAGTTATCAGCAAGTCTCCAGTTAGTCTCTGATTGAGGCTCAACACCGTCAACAGCACTGAAAAGGAATACAAGACCATCAAGAACCCTAAGTGAACGGTTTACCTCTACGGTAAAGTCAACGTGTCCCGGAGTATCGATGATGTTGAAGTGGTAATCTTTTGTATCAGCTACAGGTTTTCCCTGATCTGTAGGGAAGTTCCATGTACATGTAGTCGCTGCAGAAGTAATAGTAATACCTCTCTCCTGCTCTTGCGCCATCCAGTCCATAGTTGCCGCACCATCGTGAACCTCACCAATCTTGTGTGATTTACCTGTATAGAACAGGATACGCTCAGTTGTTGTTGTTTTACCAGCATCAATGTGAGCAGCAATACCTATATTTCTTGTATATTTTAAGTCTCTAGCCATTTCTAAATTTACTTTATCAATTAAAATCTAAAGTGAGAGAACGCTTTGTTAGCTTCTGCCATCTTATGAGTATCCATTCTCTTTTTAACAGCAGCACCCTCTTCTTTAGCAGCAGCTAAAATTTCAGAAGCCAGTCTTTGAGCCATAGATTTCTCGTTTCTTCTTCTTGCATAAAGAATCATCCATTTCATCGCCATAGAAATCTTTCTGTCCGGACGAATCTGCATTGGGATCTGGAATGTAGCACCACCTACCCTACGGCTACGCACTTCTACGTGAGGCATAACGTTAGTTAGAGCATCTTTCCAAGTTTCTAGAGCTGATTTTTCAGCATCTTGCTTTTTAGTCTCAACGATATCAATAGCATCGTAGAATACTTTAAAGGCAGTTGATTTTTTACCATCCCACATTAAGTTGTTTACAAAACGTGTTACTAATTGGTCATTAAACCTTGGATCTGGTAAAAGAGGTCTTTTTTTGGCCTGTCTTTTTCTCATGTCTTTACTTTAAAAGTTTTTTAAAATTACTTTTTGTCTTTAGGGCGTTTAGCACCGTATTTAGATCTCCTTTGTGTTCTTCCGTTAACACCAGCGGTGTCAAGCGCTCCGCGCACAATGTGATACCTAACTCCCGGTAAATCTTTTACCCTTCCGCCTCTAACTAATACTATCGAGTGCTCTTGTAGATTGTGTCCCTCTCCAGGAATGTAAGCATTCACCTCATTACCGTTAGTTAAACGAACCCTTGCAACTTTACGCATTGCAGAATTCGGTTTCTTAGGTGTAGTAGTGTAAACACGTGTACAAACCCCTCTTCTTTGAGGGCAAGAATCTAAAGCAGCCGATTTACTCTTCTTAGTTATCTGGGCTCTCCCTGTTCTTACTAATTGCTGAATTGTTGGCATAATTAATATTAAAAATTTCTTATGTTTAAAAAACCCGCTTTTTACGGGGTTGCAAATGTATAAATAATTATCAACAAAACAAATCATAAAACATTAATTTTCAAACGCCTTATCTTTCAAAAACAGCCCCTCATATTTTTTCTGCATTTTTTGCGTTATTTTTACGGCTAACATTTTTGCATTGAAAAGACCCCTTCTCATATTTATTTTATTACTCACATGCTTTTTTGCAAAAGCTCAAAGCCTGCACCTAAAAATTGAAGGCAGCAGCGAGTCCGAAAGAAAAACCATAGACTCCATAAGCTACAACAAGACGCATGAAAATGTAAAATCAATAAACGAAGAAGCCACCACCCTTTCAGGAAAGCTTTTAAAAATGGGATATCTTGAAAACAACCTTATCGAAAGAAATAAGATAAACGACAGCCTTTTTTTATACAAATATGTTATTGGAACAAAAACCAGAAATATACATATATATACAGGAAAACTTTCAGCAGAAACAAAGCAGCTTCTCGAACTAAAAAACGACACAATCACATTACCCATAAGTGATGTAGAAAGTTTTATGTCCGGCCATGTAGCCGCACTGGAAAAAAAAGGATACTCATTAAGCAGCATGCAGCTAACTGATTATTCGTCGAAAGGAAATTCCCTGTCGGCAACACTAAAAGCATCCACTGAAAAAAAACGAACCCTTAACAACATAGTGATTGAGGGCTACACAAAATTTCCTGAGGGCATTCGCAAAAACATAACACGACAATACAAAGGAAAAACCTTCAATCAGGAAAACCTTCAACGCATTTACAATGACTTTAGCGCATTGCGTTTTGTCAACCAGATCCGTTACCCGGAAATACTATTCAAACAGGACACCACCAAAGTTTATGTATATCTTGAAAAAGCAAAACCCAACACCTTTGACGGCTTCATAGGATTTTCAAATGACGACCAAAACAAAGTTATATTTAACGGGTATCTCGACTTACTACTTAACAACGTATTAAACACCGGCGAGAAGTTTAACCTTTTCTGGAAAAGCGACGGCAACAAACAAACCACATTCAACGCAGCACTTGAATTACCCTACATATTTAGAAGCCCTATTGGACTAAAGGGAAGTTTGAAGATTTTTAAACAGGATAGCACTTTTCAAAACACAGCAACCGACATAAACATCGGCTACTATTTCAGTTACAACTCAAAACTTTTTGTCGGCCTTCAGCAAACCCAATCCGTAGATATCCAAAATCTTAACAACAGCTCACTAAGCGACTTCAATAACTCATTCGTCACCTCGACTTTCGATTTTACTGACTACAATCTGGACGACTTCATCTTTCCCGAAAAAACTATTGCATTGATAAAAGCCGGAACAGGAAAACGAACCTCGAAAACAGGAAACTCAGACCAGTATTTTATACAGGCTAATTTTTCACATAATTTATACCTGAACAAACAAAACCTCATTAACCTGAAAACCCAGGATTATTACCTCAAAAGCAACACCTACATCATAAACGAATTATTTCGCTTTGGCGGAATTAACTCTATACGAGGATTCAACGAAAACAGCCTGCAGGCTAACCTCTTACTCTCACTAATGGCAGAGTACAGATACATACTTTCGCCCAACATGTATGTACATTCCATAACAGATTACGCCTATTTTGAAGACGAAACATCGAAAACACAAAACAATTTATTAGGATTAGGCTTCGGATTTGGTTTATTAACAAAAACAGGGCTTTTTAATATCATTTATGCCAATGGCAGCTCTAACAATCAGCAAATCAAGCTATCAAACTCCATAATCCACATTAGCTTCCGCACAAGGTTTTAACACTTATACCTACGTTAAATCTTAAAATATTACAAAAATTCTAAATTTTTTCACAAAAAACTTGCGTATCACGATACTTCAACAGAAATTTGGGAAACTAACTCAAATCTATTTCAATGAAGACAAGGCTACGTGTTTTGTTAACGCTCCTCATGGCGTTAATGATGCAAATTTCGTTTGCACAGCAAAGAGCTGTATCCGGTACAGTTAAAGACTCAGGTGGTTTCCCAATTCCGGGAGTAAATGTTGTCGTTAAAGGCACATCCACAGGAACCCAAACCGACATTGACGGTAATTTCACAATTCAGGCCGCTCCGACCGACATTCTTGTGTTTTCTTACATTGGTATGACAACACGAGAAACGCTGGCAAGTTCAACTACCATGAATATTACCATGGCAGATGACGCAACAGAGCTTGAAGCTGTGGTAGTTACCGCATTTGGTATCAAAAGAAATCCTAAAGACCTGGGATATTCGGTAAGCAGCATTAAAAGTGCTGACATTACTGAGAACTCCGAGCCGGATCTTATCCGTGCAATAAACGGTAAAGTACCGGGAGTTAACGTAAACGTATCTACCGGGGTTGCGGGTGCAGCCAACCAGATTACGATTAGGGGTATCAGTAGTGTAACAGGTGATACTCAACCACTGATCATCGTAGATGGGGTTGCCTACAACAACACCGAGGTTACAACCTCAAGCCAGGTAACTGGTGGTGGTGGATACCAAAATGGTCTTTCATCTCTTGACCCTAACGACATTGCTACAATGAACGTACTGAAAGGTGCAGCAGCATCTGCTCTTTACGGTTCAAGAGCTATGAATGGGGTAATCGTGATTACCACTAAATCAGGAAACCCTTCAGGTAACACTAATAACAAAATGTCTGTTACCTACAGTAACGGTACTTATTTTGAAAACATTGCTAACCTGCCGGACTACCAAAACACTTATGGCGCAGGTAACAACTTTATATACAGTAATGCTAATGGTTCTTGGGGACCTCGTTTTGATTCGTTAGAAACTATCCCAACGTGGCCGAACTTAAAAAATGCTTTCCCTGACCAGTTTGGCGACACAATGCCTTATGTTGCTAAACCTAATAACGTTAAAGACTTATTCAGAACAGGTACTGTTTTAGAGAACTCTTTAAACCTTAATTACGGAGGACAAGATGGCGGATTTAACTTAACGATATCAGACCTTGATCAGAATGGTTACATCCCATACAATACCTACGACAGAACATCATTCTCAACTGGTGGTAACTTTAAGCTTAAAAATGGACTTACAGTAGGTGCTAACCTGAGCTATGCAACAACAAAACAAGTAGGAGGTTTCTTTGGTGAAAACCAATTTGACGGTGCTTCTTCCTCTTTCGCAAGAACACTATTCCTTGCCAGAAACTGGGATTTCAGCTTACCTTACGAAGATCCTATTACAGGCGGAAGTGTTATTCCAAATGCTGGATATGATCATCCACTATGGTCTTGGAAGCATGACCAGATAACTACTAATACGCAAAGAACTGTTGCTGGTATCAACTTCGGATATGCGTTTAACGACAACATCTCTGCTTCATACAGACTAGGTGTTAACAAATATGACCTGGATCGTAGAGAAATACGCGACAAAAACTCAAGAGCAGACCAAGGCGTAGGCTCTTTAACTATAGATAACTTCAGCAATGAGGACATAGAATCTACCTTAATCGTAAACTTTGATTACAAGCTTACTGACAAAATAGGTTTTAAAGGACTTTTAGGTAATAACGTATTCCAAAATTCTACTTCAAGAATAGGCTACTACGGCCGTGAATTCATTGTTGAAGATGTTTTCAGCTTACGTAATACAAATACAGTGACCAACCTTGCAGATGGAACCACCAGAAAGAGAACAGTTGGTTTTTTTGCAGATGCAACGTTCTCTTATGACGAATGGCTATTCTTGAATGGTACTGCCAGAAATGACTCTTCATCTTCATTATCAAAAGCTAACAGATCATACTTCTATCCATCGGGAAGTTTATCTCTAATTCTTACTGAAGCGCTTAAAATGAATAGTAATGTATTAACATTCGCTAAATTAAGAACCAGTTATGCTAAAGTAGGTAGGGATACATACGCAGAATTTATAAACAACAACTTTGTACTTAACAATGCCTACAACAAGAACCCTGCTGTTGGAAACAGGCCAACTCTATCAGATGAAGGTATAACTCCTGAATTTGCAAAAGAGTTTGAAATCGGTACAGATCTGGAATTCTTTAAACGCAGAATTACCCTTGACTTTACTTATTACAACAAAGACGCATACGATCTTCTCCTACCTGTAGCAGTTCCAGTATCTACAGGCTATCAGGAATATGCTACTAATGGTGCTGCCATGACCAATAAAGGTTTTGAAGTGGGACTTACATTGGTTCCGGTACAAACTGAAAACTTTAAATGGACATGGACTACCAACTTCACTAAAAACAAAAATGAGGTTACTGAATTATATCCCGGGCTGGAAAGAACTCAGCTTGACGCGAATGAGGTTGCTTATGCAATTCCCGGACAGCCATTTGGTGTATTCTACGGAACCCGGTTTGCAAGAGATGAGGAAGGAAATTACCTGATCAATCAGGCAACGGGAGGTATTGTACAAGATCCTGAATTGGGAATCATTGGTGATCCAAACCCTGACTTTAAAATGAACTTCATCAACACCTTTAGCTACAAAGGAATAACACTAAGAGCACAAATTGACTGGAGAGAAGGCGGAGATGTTTCTTCTTCTACAATCGAACAGCTTCTTGGTCGTGGTGTAACTAAAGATACTGAAGATCGTGAGAGAGTACATATTATTCCGGGATACTATGGAAATAACGATGGAACACCTGTATTGGATGCTAACGGAAATAAAATTCCAAACAACACCACTATCAGCACTAACGAATTGTACTTCTCGCCTTCAGGAAGTAACACTTTTGCCATAAACAGTGTTGATGAAGCAAGAATTTATGATGGAACTGTATACAGATTAAGAGAACTAAGTCTTACTTATGATCTTCCTGCCAAGATACTTGAGAAAACACCTTTTGGAAGAATCAGTTTTGGCTTTATTGCCAACAACCTATGGTACTGGGCACCGAATGTACCTAAGTACACCAACTTCGACCCGGAAACAACTAGTTATGGTTCATCAAACCTACAGGGTATTGAGGTATCGGCAGCACCAACAGCAAAAAGATACGGCTTCAGACTTAATGTATCCTTCTAAAAAAAAACAAAATGAAAATAATTAAATATACAAAATACGGATTGGCAGCTTTAACAGTTGCTCTATTCGCCACTGCATGTAGTGATGAATACTATGATGTAAACACAGATAAGGACAGCCCCAGCATTGCTCCTCTAAGCGCACTGCTAACTAATACTCAGGTTGCTCTTGGTGCCGCAGGCGACTTCCAGTTTTACACAGGAGACATCATGCAGGTTTATACGCACCAAATGGTAGTAAGGGAAGAACCGGATCAATACGGCACAAAGGTTGACAACATCAACCTTCAAAACGAATGGAACAATCTTTACCTTACACTAACAGACCTAAACAGTATTATTGATCAGGGAACCAGGGATGAAGCTCCTGCATATGTGGGAATTGCGCAAATGGAGAAAGCATACCTTCTTGCATTTGCTGTTGATATTTGGGGAGACATACCTTTCTCCGAAGCAAACAAACTTAAAGATGAAGCTATCATAGCTCCTAAGTTTGATAATCAGGAAGAAGTCTATGCTGCAGTTTTTGAACTTATTGAACAGGCTAAAGTTAACATGGCTACAGAAAGTGTAATAACTCCAAGCACTAACGACATTTTTTATGGTGGTGATATGGATAAATGGATCAAATTTGCCAACACTTTCAAATTCAAACTGTACAATCAGGTGAGAAATACTCCATTATTTAATGCCGCAGATTTTGCAGCATTGGTAGCCGAAGACAACTTCATGGAATCGAGTGCTGATGACTTTGAGTTTAAGCACACTACAAACCAGACTCCTTCTGACGAGAGAAACAGATTCTTTGTAGCGTCTTACGGAAGTACACAGTTCTCTACTTATATGAGTCCATGGTTTTATGAGATCCTTAAAGGCATGAATCCTAATATCCATACAGGCAACCCTGACCCAAGGATTCCGTATTACTTCTTTAACCAGCTTACGGCAGGACAATTCCCACCAGACCAGGGAGACGCAGAAACAGGTAATCCAAAAGCGGATTACTGGGATGCCTCAACAGGTTTCTTCTCAATCCGTTTTGGAAGTACAGGGCCATGGAGAGATTCATCGGCTGAAAACTCATATACTTACCCCGGCATATTCCCAACAGGGGGGCGTTATGATGATGGCGAAGGAGGAGTTATGGATATTAATGGCGGAACAGGCCGTGCTCCTAAAAGAATCCTTACTTATGATGAATTCCTTTACATAAAAGCGGAACTTATGCTTGCGGGTGTACTATCAGGTGATGCAGGTACCCAGCTTGAAGAAGCCATGAATGCCAGCTTTGCAAAAGTTGATGCTGTTGTTGCCGGAACAGGAACTACTCAGGACGTACCTGTACTTACAGGCTCATCTGATGTAACTGATTTCATTGCAGATGTTATGACAGAATATGCATCCGGCGATGCTGCCAAAAAACTGGAAATCATAATGACACAAAAATGGGTAGCAACTTTTGGCGATCCGGCTGATCAATATACTGATTACAGAAGAACAGGATTTCCTGTACTTGCCAACCCTAACGGACCGTCACCAGAGTATCAATTAAACAACAATGATGGTTTCCCACTTATCGATTCGCAAACAGTACAAAACAACCTGTTCCAGGTGTCTTTATTTTGGCCACAAAGTGAACTGAACGCCAATGCTAGTGCACCGGCTCAAAAAAACCCAGGCACTTACACTATATTCTGGGATAACTAAAAACATAAAGCCATGAAAAAACTAAAATATATATTTATTTCATTATTCGCTTTAACCATGGCGTTATCGTGTGATGATGACGGTGGGGACAGCAAACTGAACCTTAAAACCAGTGCTGTTCCGGATATTCAGAAAGTTGAAGGTTCACAACCCATAATTGACTTGTTAGCTATACAGGAAGGGGAAGACGTTTCAATCTCTTTCACAGCTGACATAGGGATGGGAACAGTATCTTCAATGGATGTTGTAGGTTACTATTTCGCCGGAGACGGATCAGTTGAAAAAGTAGTATTAGCTAATGATGTTACTACTTTCCCAACAACTGTAACTCTTAGCAAACAACAGCTTATTGACACCTTTGCTGCTTTAAATTCAGACGCAGATTTTTCATTGGGAGACCAACTGGTAATTACCGGAGATCTAACGTTAGAAGACGGAACTGTTGTTAGTATGCTGACCGACGCAGGTGGAAGAAACTATGGTACTGACATCCAGAATTCACCATTATTTAAAGTAACTCAAATCTACAATGTATCTTGCCCTTCTGATTTAGGTGGTACTTACACTGCTTTATCAAGTGGTGCCTCTACAGATTCTGGACCTACACCGGATGAAAATCCGATTACAGATTATCCGTATGATATAGTACTAACTGACAATGGCGGAGGAAGCTACACATTATCTGATGCTTTTGGAGGTCTATACATACTATGGTATGACATCTATGGACTAACGTTTGAAGTTGAAGGAGATATCACTGACGTATGTGGTACATTGAGCGGTTCGTTTACAGATCCTTTTGGAGCTAATGTAACAATCGATGGTGTTGTGAATGGTGATGGCACTATTACCTACACTTGGGTTAATGATTTTGGCGACACAGGAACAACTACATTAACCAAAGTTCCATAAGAGAAATTTCTATATTCAATATTTCAATGGAGGATGGCAATAGCCATCCTCTTTTTTATACCTTTGCACCATGGAAAAAGAACATCAGATTTTCGGTATAAGAGCTATAATAGAAGCTATACACGCAGGAAAAGAAATTGACAAGGTATTTATTCAGAAAGATGCGCAGGGAGATCTTATGAAAGACCTCATGAAGGCCATGAAAGCCAACAATGTTAACTTTAGCTACGTTCCTGTAGAAAAACTGAACAGATTAACCCATAACAACCATCAGGGTGCTGTTGCTACCATCGCCCCTATTTCTTTCCATAACCTGGAGTCATTAATTGAAAAAGTAATGGAAAGCGGAAAAACTCCCCTATTCCTTATTTTAGATCAATTATCAGATGCGCGTAACTTTGGTGCTATAATCAGGACCGCTGAATGTACCGGAGTTGATGGCATCATCGTTCAAAAGCAGGGTTCAGCACCTGTAAATGGAGACACTGTAAAAACTTCTGCCGGTGCGGTATTTAATGTTCCTATCTGTAAAGTGGAGCATATAAAGGATGCTATTTTTCATCTTCAGGGCTCAGGAATAAAAACCGTTGCCGCAACTGAAAAAACGGACAACAATATTTATGACATTGCCTTAACAGAACCTGTAGCTATAATTATGGGATCAGAAGACAGAGGTATCAATCCTTCAGTACTGAAGATTGTAGATGAAAAGGCAAAACTGCCAATGTTCGGAACAATTTCTTCTCTAAATGTATCTGTGGCTTGTGGTGCTTTTTTATATGAAGCTGTAAGACAAAGACAATAAAAACACTTAATTAAAGAGTCTGTTCATCAGACTCTTTTTTTTGGTCATTACCATTCTGAACTGGAACATAAGTATATACAATCCTTATAGTTTGTGAAGGCAAAGGAGACAGTATTTCAGCATCTACAACCTCTATATCTTCAGGTTTGGGTGGGTTTACAAAATTGCCATTCTCATCAAACCGCTTCATAAAAGGATCTCCTTTGGGGTCGAAGTCCGGTCGCTGCCAGTCATAAACAATTTGTCTTTTATATTCAGGGGTTTTATATATTCTTGAAAACAACAGTCCGCTCACTAGTCCGCCCAAATGGCCTTCCCAGGATATTGTTTGGTCTTCACCCGGAAAAACATACCATACCATTCCACCATAAAGTACAATTATAGTAAGTGATAAAGCTACCAATCGATAGTAACCCGTTTGCATTCCTTTAAAAAAGATAAAGCTGACAAGCACATATATAAGTCCGCTAGCGCCTATATGGTAAGAATCCCTGCCTATCAACCATGTAATAAATCCTGAGAGCAAAATGCCATATACAATTATCTGTAAGGCATACTGCCTGTAAAAATACCTTAGCGCAGCAACAAGCACAAGTAACGGTATCGAATTATTATAGAGATGTTCCAGGCTTCCGTGAAGAAAAGGACTTAATACTATTCCTCTCAATCCTTTCAGGCTTCTTGGAAGAATCCCATAATCATTAAGATATATATGGTATTTCACTTCTACCCAATATACTAACCAAAGCAACAATACAAAATAGAGCGGCCAGGCAAAAACGGAAGGTGAAAACTTAAATTCGTTTGTATCGGTCATACTGCTTTGAAATCAAAAATATATCCAAACTAAAATCTATGCTTTTTTGTCATATTTTAAATATAAAACTTATGCTAACTCATATTGTCATCAATATCGAAATATGTAATTTTACAACATGGAAGCACCTTTGGCAGAACGCATACGTCCGCAACATTTATCAGAATATATAAGCCAGCAGCATCTTGTAGGGCCGAACGGCTCGTTAACACACCAGATTGCACGCGGTATCATTCCATCATTAATTTTATGGGGACCTCCCGGCACCGGAAAAACAACTCTGGCGCAAATAATGGCTCAGGAAAGTAACCGCCCTTTTTATGTATTAAGCGCCATAAATGCAGGCGTAAAAGATATCCGTGATGTAATTGACAAAGCCAAACAAAGTGGCGGGTTATTTACCGCTAAGAATCCGATATTATTCATTGATGAGATCCATCGCTTCAGCAAATCACAGCAGGATTCGCTTTTGGCAGCTGTTGAGAAAGGCTGGGTTACACTTATAGGTGCTACGACTGAAAACCCCAGCTTCGAAGTTATACCCGCTTTATTATCCCGCTGTCAGGTATATATCCTCAATGCTTTTACAAAAGATGACCTTGAAGCACTGTTGCATCGTTCAATGGAAGCCGATGCCTACCTGAAAACCAAAAATATAAACCTAAAAGAAACAGAGGCACTACTTCGCCTTTCGGGTGGCGATGGCCGTAAACTCCTGAATATTTTTGAATTGGTAATAAATGCTACCGATGGCGAAATAATTGAGATAACTAACGAGAGAGTAATGCAGCTCGTTCAGAAAAACACTGTACTGTATGACAAGACTGGAGAACAGCACTATGACATAATTTCAGCCTTTATAAAATCTATGAGAGGGAGCGACCCCAATGGAGCCGTTTATTGGCTGGCAAGAATGATTGAAGGTGGCGAAGACCTGAAGTTTATTGCGCGAAGAATGCTAATACTAGCGTCAGAAGATATTGGAAATGCAAATCCAACAGCTTTAATTATGGCAAATAACACCTTTCAGGCTGTCTCAACCATCGGTTACCCGGAATCGAGAATACTATTGAGCCAATGTGCAATTTACCTCGCTACTTCTCCTAAAAGTAACGCCAGCTATATGGCCATAGGAAAGGCCCAGCAAATTGTAAAACAAACAGGAGACTTACCGGTACCATTACATCTGCGGAATGCTCCTACCAAACTTATGAAAGAGTTAGGCTATGGTGATGAATATAAATACGCACACGATTATGACAATAATTTTGCCGATCAGGAATTCCTGCCCGATGAAATTAAAAACACAGCTTTTTATGACCCGGGAAATAATTCAAGAGAAAACTCTACCCGAGAATTTTTAAGAAACCGCTGGAAGAAGTACGGGTATTAAATAGCAAAGTTTCAAAGCCGCAGAGAAACTAAGTCAAAAAACCTTGAAACTTTGAAACTAAAACTTAATATTTAGTTTTTCAGAAACCAATTTATCATTTTGGTAATATTCAAAGACCCAGTCATTACCTTTTTTGAACACTACCCCATTTTTAGTTTCTGATACAGCAGTATATGAATCCTGCTGCGATGTCTTATATATTTTCAAAATCACTTTAGGAGTACTATCTACCAATTGATAGCCATTAGCTATTGGCTGTGCAAAAAGCTGGTTAGTATTGTTTACCGTTTCAGGAGTTGCAGCCTGTTGATGTGCCGGAACTGAAGCAGCAGCTTTCACAGGCTTATCATTCTTACCTGAATATTTATAATCCAGTTGCGCTACTGATTGTGATGCTTCACGAAGCGCCTGATAATATGCTTTTTGATATGCTTTTTCTTTACTAGTCCCTTCAGCAGAGGTAAATACAACTTTACCATCACAATTTTTCAACTCAATAACCAGCTTAGTACTCAGTAATCCTGAGTCATTTTTTACGTTAGCATATAGTGCTTTACACCTGTCCAAGGCAAGTTCATCCGGCATCTTTTGAGTTGGATGATAAACCTGCCACCCATACTTTTCAAAAATCATTTTAGTTAATGAATTCAGGTTATATTGGTTATCCTCTTTTAGCCATTCAAATTTTTCAGGGACAACTACATATTTATAGTCATTTATACTTTGCGCAAAGCCGATTCCCGACATTAGCAAAACAAACAATAGTATAGTCTTTTTCATAGCAATTATAAAATCTTTTTTATTTCAAGTAAGTGATTGATTTGCATTATTGAAGCAGGAGCTTCAAGATTATGCTCATTAAAAAAAATAGCCTCCATACCGCAGTCAATAGCTCCCTGTACATCGGCCTCAATACAGTCTCCTATCATTATACTTTCTTTCCTGTCGACATTTGCCGCCTTGAGAGCATATTCAAAAATACCCGCATGGGGCTTCTTGCAACCAGCCAGTTCAGAATTTGTAATAGTATCGAAGTAATGGTCAATATTAGCATTTTTCAGCTTACGTTCCTGAACTTCGTCAGGACCATTAGTTATAATATGCAGACTATACTTTCCTTTAAGATAATCCAGTACTTCAACAGCACCTTCAAAAAGGTTGTTATTTTCAGGCAGCAGCCTTATGTATCGCTGCGAAATCCTTTCCAACAGAATATCATCAGCGGTAAAATCGATCAGCAAAAAAGTATCTTTTAAGCGCCCATAGCGCAACTCCTGTTGCGTTATTTCACCATCACGATATAACTTCCAGTATTTAGCATTTATAGGTGAATAATGCTTATTAAATTCCTGATGGGAAACTTTGATATCGAGTTCTTCAAAAATAACCTGAAAAGCAAGCGCAGAATTTTTTTCGAAATCCCACAACGTATGGTCGAGATCAAAAAAAACAGCTCTCTTATTAGTTATCTTCATTAGTTACCTTTAGTAATAACAGCATTATCTACATGATAAATCCAGTCATCAACGTCAGTATCATTGTATCTGAAAGTCCCTTCAACAGTTACATATTGATCGGTCTTAAGCTTAATATTCGGATTTTTAAACTTTAGCCCCATGATGGTCTCCGGTCCTGCTTTTCCACAAAAGAAACAAGAAGCAAAAACATTTTTGCTCAGGGCATAGTTCTTATTATCAATAGGCACGATAAAACCACTCATGGTAACGGGCTTTTTGTTTTTTGCCTTAAGTGTAGGGTTAATTACCGGATACATTACCCCTTCAGGATAATCTTTGCTTGGCTTTTTAAGGTATTTTATCTGAGCTAACAATTTCCACGTAAGTGTATCATTAGCGGTTATGTAGGTAGCTTCTCCTTTCGGTTTGTTAACCGCAGTATCTGAAGGTGTACCAAGTGACATTAAAACGAACCCCGAAACAATAAGGGCAAAAAATAAATAAGTCTTACGCATTTGCAAGAGTTTTTGAAATATTTAAACTATATGCTTTCACGGCAGGGATAACCGCTGCCAAAATCCCTACAAAGATAGTGAGCAGGAACAAATATCCTTCCTTTTCCCAAACAAACTCAAAAGGATTGAATGACATTTTAAATTCATCCTCCGATGAACCCGAAATAAACACCAGTGCTATCCTACCAACAATCGTTCCAAACACATAGCCTGTAATACATAAAAGAAGGCTTTCTATAAGAACAAGAGATAATAACTGTAAACGGCTTGCACCATTAACGCGCAATAATGCAAATTCGTATTTCCTGTCCTTTAGCGTATTGAATAATGCTATAAAAATACTGATTCCAGATATTAACATTATACCATATGCCAGATACTGTAATGCATTAAGACCAATACCAAATAAAGTAAACAGCCTGTTGATTTCTATACCCGGAAGAGCTGCCTGCATTTTAGTATTTTGGGCAATAATCCTTGGCCACATAAAAATTGCATTCTTATTCCTGAATTTCAATAATACGGCTGTTATTTCTTTTCCTTCTTCATTAACTACAGTAGCCTCTTCATGATCATGGTCGTGGGTTTCCCCAACATGGCCATCATGATCATGGCTGTGTGTTTCGTCTGTATGGGCTTCATGATCGTGATTATGGACTTCTTCAGCGTGATCATGATGATCATGGGTATCAGCAACAGCCTCGTGTGCATGGTCGTGTTCCTCTTCTGCCCCTTCTTCATGCTCATGATCGTGCATTGCCCATACGCTTTGTATATTACACAGTATAAGATTATCTACAACCTTACCTGTAGGCGAAGCTATTCCTGTAACGATATAAGAATGGCTATCATGCACCTCTCCTTCTTCAGCATCCCCATGAGAGCCAAAAAATTTATCACCTACTTTTATCCCCATTTTTTTGGCGATTTCACTACCAACCACAACTTCAAAGTCTTTGATAAACACTTTACCGTTAGACACTGTCGCTCCGTACTTTGAAAGATATTCAGGCGTAGTACCTACTATACGAAAACCTCTGTAATTATCTCCAAAAGCTAATGGAATAGCGCTTTTAACAAAAGGATGGTGCATCCATTTTTTTGCTTCAGTATAATCAATATTACCGGTAGGAGCATCTACCTGATAAACCGACGACAATATTAACTGTAACGGACTTCCCTGTGCACCAAGCACCATATCCACACCATCAATATTATCATTGAATTTTTTTTCGAATTGCTGCTCCAATAGTATCAGCAAGGTTATGATTGCAACACTGGCTGTTAAGAGTATAATGCTTAGTGCTGTATTTAATGGCTTGAACCAAATATTTTTCCAGGCTATTTTTGTGATCATTACAGAGAGATTTGGTTAGGAAAACGGTCTTTTAACCTTTGATCATGTGTTACAATTACCAATGCAGTTCCAAACTGCTTTGCAAGATGACCGAGCATATCGGCAACTTTAAAAGCATTCTCATCGTCAAGGCTCGAGGTTGGTTCGTCGGCTAATAACAGCTTAGGCTCATTAATAAGTGCGCGGGCAATTGAAACCCTTTGCTGTTGGCCAATACTTAATTGTGATGGTAATTTATGAAGATGCTCTTTAAGATCAAGCTGTTCTAAAAGCTGTCTGGCCTTATCGCCAGCCTGTTTACCTGTTGCCAGCCATGAAGCCAGCACAACATTTTCCAGTACATCCAGTGAAGCAATAAAATAAGATTGCTGTAACACCAGCCCTATATTTTTTCCCCTGAAATGATCCAGTTGTTTTTCTGAAAGAGTAACAATATTGGTATCCTCTATAATTATGTCGCCATTTTGGGGTCTTTGCAACCCTCCTAAAAGATGTAAAAGTGTAGTTTTTCCTTTTCCGGAACCTCCTGTTATCAGAAGGCTCTCTCCTCTCGATGTGGCTATATCAGGAAAGCTGAATGCTGTCCCTTGCCCATAAGAGAAGTTTATATTTTTTGTACTTATCATGCCAATTTGTAATTGACCTGCAATTTAGCGAAAAGAGAATGATAAAAAAAGTTAACACTTAGGCATTGTGCTCAACATTATGGTTATTTCTCATCTCAAAGACAATAATACTTTGCAACATGCCTTTTTCTTTATCATCATTTTCAAAAGCACGTTCAAGATTTAACTCATCATCCTGAAGAGCATCAAGGCAACGTGCATAAATAGACTTGCGGCTTTTAAGGTCTGTCATTGATAAATCCAGGCGAATTTCCAAAACAGAACGATGAATGTAAGGATCACTTATATAGACTTTAGCGTGTTCCCTGTCATAATTTTCAGTAAGATTAAAATCGACAAGTTCAAACTGGTGTTTTTCAAGTTTTTCAAGTACCATCGCAGGCAACTCCCTATCCCTTACTTCCGGCTCATCGGGCAAATCAAACTCCCCATCATATTTAAAGGTCATAGTGTAGTTATGCATAGCTATTTTTTTTTTTATTTTAAAATTAAAACATAAACTATAACCCCGTAAATTAATTAACAAAACGATAGGAAAGGTTTAATTCAAAATACTGATTACATTAAGATTACTTTTTAATTTACACTATATTTGCCCTATCAGGATTGCTTTATAAAATAATACCGTAGGCAAAAGCAGGTCTTTTGCAGTTTCCGGAGCATTTCCAGCTACCGGAGAAATAATCTATTATTATTTAATAAAGTACATATATGAAACCTACCATAAAAATTGCCGTTATCGGCGGCACCGGAAAAGCCGGAAGCTTTTTGATAAAAGAGCTCAAAAAGCACCATATCAAATTTAAAGCAATGGTTAGAAATCCTGAAAATTCGAATTTCTCTCCTGAACAATTTCTGAAAGGCAATGTAAGCGATTACGAGACTTTCGTATCACTACTTAAAGACTGTGATGCTGTTATAAGCATGCTGGGCATGGGTATCTCGCCAAATCCATCAACGATTTTCACGACTTCAACGGCTAATATTATTAAGGCTATGGAAGAGACAGGCATTAGACGTTATATTGTTATAACCGGATTAAATGTTGACACTCCTTATGATGATAAAGGAGAAAAGTCTAAAATGGCTACCGGATGGATGATGACACATTATCCCGAAACTACAAAAAACAAACAACAGGAATACGAACTACTTGTTAAGAGTGATGTAGACTGGACAATGGTTCGCTTGCCTATGATTATGCAAACCGATGAAAAACCGGAAATAAACATCAGCCTCCTGGATTGTCCGGGTTATGCAATCAGCGCGACATCACTTGCTAAGTTTGTCATTGATCAGATTGACGACCCTACCTATATCAGGAAAGCTCCTTTTATAGCAAATATTTAAACTGTAACGGTGAGCCAAGGCTCACCGTTTATTTTACAAAATCCCGTCATCAGCAAAACTTAAATAACCATTTTCGGTTACTATAACATGATCAAGAACATTAATACTTAAAGCCTGCCCTGCCGTTTTAAGCTGACGTGTTATCTGCTTATCAGGTTCACTCGCCTGTAATATGCCCGAAGGATGATTGTGTACCAAAATTATACCCGTAGCGTTTTGCTCTAAAGCGGTTTTAAACACAATACGAACATCTACCACAGTACCGGTTATACCGCCTTTACTAAGCTGTGACTTATAAGTAACCTTATTAGAGTTATTCAGGTATAACACCCAAAACTCCTCATGGGGCAATTCACCAATTATAGGCTGCATGATCTCAAACACCGCCCGGCTTGACGTAATTCGCTTTAAATCAACTCCGGCTTCATCACGTCTTCTTCGTCCAAGTTCCATCGCCGCAGCAATAGTAATAGCCTTAGCTTCGCCAATTCCTTTAAAACTCATTAATTGCTGTAAACTCTGCTTACCAAGCGCATTAAGGTTATTATCTACACTGGCTAATATCCTTTTACTCAACTCAACCGCACTTTCATTACGGCTACCCGAGCCTATAAGTATGGCAATGAGTTCGGCATCACTTAAGGCTGCCTTTCCCTTAAGCATAAGCTTTTCACGTGGCTGATCGTCTTCCGCCCAGTATTTAATTGAGAAATTACCTGTAGATTCTTCCATAGTAAGATGTAAAATACTAATGTACAGAAAATGACTGTTGAAATTATACTATATGAGATATTTCTTTCGTTTCAAAACAAAACAATCTCACTATGAAACACATACTATTTGTGCTTTTATTAGCATGCACTAACAATGTCACCTCTGATACTACAAATCTGAAACCTACAAAACCTAAAGACTTTTATGAAAAACTTTCAGACGCGGCAATATCTATAGTCAATCCTTCAATTGAATACGACCCCACCTATTTCACCATTCCTTACCCTAATGGCGATGTTCCTAAAGACAAAGGCGTTTGTACCGATGTTGTAATTCGTTCCTATCGCAAATTGGGTATCGATTTACAAAAAGAAGTGCATGAAGACATGAAAAAGAATTTTGACAAATACCCAAAAGCCTGGGGATTAAAATCCACCGATTCTAACATAGACCACAGACGCGTGCCTAACTTACAGGTTTTCTTTTCCCGTTTTGGAGAAGTACTTCCCAAAACGCAAAAAACTGCCGATTATAATCCCGGAGATATCGTTACCTGGAGATTATCCGACAGACATGTGCATATTGGAATGGTTGTAGGCAAAAAAGCAGCATCAGGAAGATACCTGATCGTGCATAATATTGGCTCAGGACAGGTAATGGAAGATGTGCTTTTTAACTATGAAATTACCGGGCATTACCGATATAAAAAATAAAAAAACAGGGGCTAAAAAGACAGTTATTGGTTTGGATTGGTTGGATGGATTGGATTACCAAAATTTATCATCATGCCTTATGCCCCTGTTAATGCTAAAAAACCGGGCCGCCTTTATGACTTGCTAAACCTAAATTATTAGACCTCTAAAGAAAAAATTACACTACTTTTAATTAAAAACTTTAAAATCTAAAAATGGCGAACCCGGAATACCTAAAACTTATTATTTGAAATTTTAGGCAACATTAGCACATTTTTTTATTGAATCTTAATAAGGCGGTATAAATAAGCGCGGGAAAAAAGTGACATAATCGGGTATTTTAAGTGACATACTTACTCTAAAACTTTATTTTTCAAGCAACTAAAAACCCTACTAACAGAAAATAAGCTTTCTACCAGCAGGGTGTAAAAAATACATCTGAAACATCATATAGTACTTTCAGATACTCAATAAATCATCTATTTCTATTTCAGATCATAAGAAACAAGTCTGTATTCTATGAAACCTGTCGCGGTTGATATATACCTGTACTTTTTAATGACAAAACCGATACCGGGAGAATACCCCTCTACAACCCCTACTCCCTCAGGCAAATTTTTATCCGGGTAAGGAGTAAA
The DNA here is from genome assembly GCF_003350375.1 of Flavobacterium sp. AG291. Lineage (GTDB taxonomy): Bacteria > Bacteroidota > Bacteroidia > Flavobacteriales > Flavobacteriaceae > Flavobacterium > Flavobacterium suzhouense. The sequence goes on from NZ_QQAR01000004.1 coordinate 190,688, forward strand.
ATAACCTGAATATGGGAATACTTCATAATTTTGCCCCTCTACCGTTATGGTAGTCTTATCTTTTAAAGTATAAGTTGTAGTACCAAATTCATAATTTAAATTTGCAGGACGTGTTTCTGTAAAACTACTATCGGTTCCCGGATGTAAAACCCTCCCTAAAGAATTAATAAGATGACCCGATTTGTCAATTCTTAAAAACGCTTCTCCATCCAACAAATCATCTGCACTTGTTAGTTTAAAATATTCTTTTCCATCGATATTTTCAATTCCAACAACTTTTACAGTATCTGTTTTACCGGAATAATTTTCCTGATCTCCATTTATAGTATATCTTTTATACACCCACTCGTTCCCGACTTTAAGGTTAAAGAATTCTTTTTTGTTGTTGTCATCATCATTAGAACAAGATGACAAAGCAATGACAATAGCCATTATTGTTACGATTTTTTTCATAGTGATTGAAGTTTGATTTATAAGCATATAACCAAAATCAAAAACTTATATTGTACTGCAAAACCTACAATTTTATTGTTTTAAAACAAAAAAAACCTGCTAAGTTTTCACCAGCAGGCTATTTATATAAGTTATTTCAACTATATAAGATTCTTTACTTCATCAAAATTAAGCCCTCCATAGTTACCCGAACTCATCAGCAACAGAGCAACCCCTTCAGAACCATACTTTAGGTTATAAAGATAATCCTTAAAAGCATCAGGATTGGTATAGATAATCAGGTCCTCGCGATTGAAGGCTTTAGCTATCTGCTCATAAGTTACTTCCTCCAATTGTTTAATCTTTACTGCATCAGGAGAATAGAACACTACCGCCACATCAGCATTATCAAGCGCTCCTTCATATTCTTTCAGGAATTCTGCATTAAGGCTGCTGTAAGTATGGAGTTCCAGACAGGCAATAAGGGTTTTATCAGGATACTGCTCTTTTACAGCTTTAGTTGTTGCAGCTACTTTACTTGGCGAATGCGCAAAATCTTTATAGGCTACATTCTTACCATTCTGAGCGATTTTCTCTAGACGTTTACTTGCACCTTTAAAGCTGGCAATAGCCTCATAAAAATCAGCCTCATCAACACCCATATTTTGACAAATCCATTTTGCCCCGGCAAGATTGTTCAGGTTGTGCGCTCCAAAAACTTCTATAGGCATAGGCCCTTCAGGAGTTTCAAGAAGCGTTACCCCATTCTGAACAGTATATTCAGGAGTATGATATGCTAATTTACGGATAGGGTTTGTAGCTTCTTCTGCAACACGTTTTACTTCCGGATCATTCTCATTATAAACTAAAATACCACCGTTAGTAATTTTCTCGATAAATATCTTAAACTGGTCAACGTAGTTCTCATACGTTGGGAATACATTGATATGATCCCAGGCAATACCACTTATTAAAGCGATATTCGGTTGGTATAAATGGAATTTTGGCCTTCTGTCCATTGGTGAGGACAAGTATTCATCGCCTTCAAGAACAATAAAATCATTTTCTTCTGTCAGGTGCACCATCGTATCGAATCCTTCCAGCTGAGCTCCCACCATATAATCAACATCAATATTATGATAGTGCATAACGTGTAGTATCATGCTTGTAATGGTTGTCTTTCCATGAGAACCACCTATAACCACACGGGTTTTATTTTTAGATTGCTCATACAGAAATTCAGGATATGAATAGATCTTCAAACCTAACTCCTGGGCTTTAAGCAATTCAGGGTTATCGGCTTTGGCATGCATTCCTAAAATTATAGCCTCGATATCAGCTGTTATCTTTTCAGGAAACCAACCCATTTCTGCCGGAAGCAGTCCTTTCTTTTCGAGGCGTGAACGTGAAGGTTCAAAAATGGCATCGTCGCTGCCCGTTACCTGATATCCTTTTGAGTGAAGTGCCAGTGCCAGATTGTGCATAGCAGCACCACCTATAGCTATAAAATGTGTACGCATTATTTTATTTCTTAAGACTTCAAATGTAGCCAAAATGAAAGAATTATATAGTTGTAAAAAACAAAAAAATCCGCTTCTCAATGAGAAGCGGATTTCTTATGAATATGAACGTAATTATATAATTATTTTACGATTGTCATCTCGTCAACAATGTGTTTAGCATTTGAGTATTTGTCGATTACCCAAAGTACATAACGGATGTCAACGTTGATGGTTCTTTGAAGGTCTTTATCAAAGATAACGTCACCGGCCATAGCTTCGATGTTACCGTCAAACGCAAGACCGATAAGCTCACCTTTGCCATTTAGTACCGGAGAACCTGAGTTACCACCTGTAATATCATTATCCGTAAGGAAGTTTACAGGCATATAACCTGCTTTATCAGCATACTGACCGAAGTCTTTTTTCTCATAAAGCTCAAGAAGTCTTTTCGGAAGATCGAACTCCTCATCATTTGGTTTGTATTTAGCTACTTCACCCTGCATAGTAGTGTAGTAGTTTTTCTTAGCATCGTTTCTCTTATCTTTAGGAAGCGAACGTACTTTACCGTAAGTTAAACGCAGTGTGCTGTTAGCATCAGGATAATATTTAACATCCGGATTAGCAACTCTAAGACCTTCTACAAGTAAACGGAATGATTTAGAGAAATCAGCATCAAGTTTTTGCTGCTCTTCAGATTTAGCTCTGTATTTAGTCATCAAATCAGATGAAAGAAGGTAAAGCGGGTCATTTTTAAGTGTCTCAACACTTGGATTTGCCAACCATGCTTCAAGTTTCTCTTTCGTACCAAAGATACTATTGTCAAATGCATTATTTACATAAGTAGTGTAGTTGTAATTGTTCTCTTTGCCAATTTTAGCAACAAGCGGAGCAATTTCGTATCCTGTTGATTTAGTAGCGTAAAGATTAAGCTGCGCTGCAAGCACATCTTTCTCTATAGGCAGGTACATTGTACCGTATACTTCTTCGATATAAGCATCAAGATCACCTTTCATAGCCGCTCTTCCTGATTCATTAGAGTTAGCATACTGCTCAAGTCCACGACCTAAACCTGCTGGTGTAGCTGCAAAAGCACTTGTTCTAAGCATACCTACAAGGTAGTTATCATGACGCGCTTTCTCGTTTGTTTTAGCATAGTAACCGTTAATAGTAGTGATTACATCCCCATACTTAGCTTTGTTCTCAGGCTTGTTAGCCCATTTGTTGAACTCAGCTTCATTTTTAGCTTTAGTCGCTGCTGTTTTGTGCTTTGTAAGCGCATCGATCATACCCTGGCGGTTTTTCCAGTAATTGGCAACCTGAGCATATTTAGATGCATAGTTAAGACGCACTTTCTGGTCTTTGTCCATATGCACCTTCATTTTGTCCATACCAAGTTTAGATGACTCAACCCAGGCAGGGTAAGCATACTTAACATTCTGCTCGATACCACCAGCCGGCATCCAGCGGTTAGTACGGCCCGGGTATCCAAGGATCATTGCAAAGTCGTTCTCCTGAACACCTTTTAAACTTACAGGTAGGTAGTGTTTAGGTTTTAGAGGAACGTTTTTCTCAGAGTATTCAGCTGGGTTACCGTTTGCATCTGCATATACACGGAACATTGAGAAATCACCTGTGTGACGAGGCCACTCCCAGTTGTCAGTGTCTCCACCAAATTTACCAATGCTCTCAGGAGGTGTACCTACAAGACGAACATCGTTATAATCCTGGTAAACAAAATAATAGAATTCATTACCCTGGAAGAAAGAACGAACAGAAACTACATATTTACCGTTCTCACTGTTTTCTTTTTCGATAGCAGCGCTTTCCTGTTGGATAGCTTTTTCTCTTTCTGCTTCAGTCATATTAGGATTAAGTTTCCCTAATATTCTTTTTGTAGCATCGTCCATTCTTACAAAGAAACGAACTGAAAGGCTTTTTGGCTTTAGCTCCCCTGCATGGTTAGCAGCCCAGAAACCATTTTTAAGCCAGTTAGCTTCAGGAGTAGAAAGTTCAGCGATTGCCTCATAACCGCAGTGGTGGTTCGTAAGAACAAGTCCGTCTTTAGAGATGATCTCAGCTGTACAGCCACCATTAAACTGAACGATAGCATCTTTTAAGCTATGGTTGTTAATGCTGTAAATCTCTTCAGTTGTTAACTGAAGTCCCATTTTCTGCATATCCCTGTGATTAAGACGCTCAATGAACATCAAAAACCACATTCCCTCGTCAGCTCTTACCGGCAGAACCATGAGTGACATGGTAAGGAATAAAATAATTTTTTTCATTTGTTGTGGATAAAAGTTAATAGTCGTTAGCTAATAGTCACTGTAAATTCATTTTTGTTACAGCATAACCACTAACTATTTTTAAATTTTGTGCTGCGAAGATACTTTTTTTTGAGAATTCAATAAAATTATAGGGTTGTAAAAACTATGTAAAGAATACATTTTCCCGTAAAAAAAAGATGCCTTTCGGCATCTTATTACTCTTTTGATAACCCAACCATGGCCAGTCCTTTTTTCTTTTCAGATTCCGGCAGATAGTCGCGTTTATTTAAGTGGGTATAATATTCCTGTATAAAAGCCTTAAATCTGTTGATATCTTCTTCGTCTGCTTTGGTTATATGCTTAATAAGATTATGCTTCCCAAGCGGGTCTTTTCTGTAATCCGATTTAAGCAATACATCTTTTTCATTGAACAGATAGTAATAATCATCGGTTATAAAATTGAAAGCACCATTGGAAAAATTAATCACAAAATGATTTTTGGCAGCCTCTTTATCAAAGTGATCTTTACCAAAAGCGAAATACGGTTTGTCATAATTCATCATTCCCAGCAGTGTAGGCATAATATCAATATGCTGCATAATCTTATCATCTTTCGCTTTCATTGTGCTGCCCGGCTTAAAGAAGAATATCGGAATGGTATAGTCAAACGGCGCCTTTTTAAATTTCTTATTATCTGCCCCTGATGAATGGTCGGCAGTAATTATAAAAAGAGTGTTTTTATACCATGGTTCCTTTTCAATGCTTTTAAAGAATTCACCCAATGCATAATCTGAATACTTTATAGCACGGTGAATGGGCAATGTGCCCTCGCTGAACTGTTTGGGTAATCCCGGAGGAATAGCATACGGATGGTGTGAAGACAGCGTAAAGAATGTAGCAAAAAATGGCTTGCCGGTATCACTCATCTTATTAAGCTTTTTGTGAACAAAAGGCATGAACTTGTGATCCCATATACCCCATTTACCGTCAAAATCAGCCGTGCCATTCTCCTGCTCATATTCGCCACGGGAGTAGAAATTCTTTATCCCCGTATTTTTACCAAAAGACACAAATCCCATAGATTCTTTTACAGCTCCATGAAAGAACGCCGTATTGTACCCCATATCGTTCATACACTGTGGCAATGCATAATAAGGAGCCACCGAGTTAGGCATTGACAAAAAGTGTTCTTTAAATGTTGGTATTGATGCCCAGATAGCGGGAAGAGCATCTACCGAGCGGTAACCATTCTGATGTCCGTTAGTAAACAGATAACCCTCCTGAAAAAGTGAGTCAAGAAAAGGAGTATTGGTTTCCTGTCCGGGTTTAAACTGATCTGAAAGGCTTTTTATATGAGCCTTACCGAAACTTTCCAATATAATAACCATTACATTGGTTTTTCTGTCAATATCAAACGCCTCTAATATTTCAGGATTATGAGTGGTAGGGTATATATTTTCGGCAATCTTATCATCAAAATATTTCAATGCCTTTGCCTCTTTCGACTTACCTATTGTCCTAATAAAACAAAACGGATTACTTAGCATAAAAGAGGTATGCGTAGGGTTTTCGGTATACAGGAATGCATCGTTCATACCTATAGGAAACGATGCCGCTGAAAATGTAGCTCCCCTCACAAAGAATACCACTACTACCATCATTGCCAAAAAGTAACCACTATTAACGATATAATATCTTTTAGGAGTAACAGTTTCATTTTTTTCTAAAAACTCCTGTTTTCCTTCACATGAACATTTATAGCTTTGGTATAAAATAACCAGCAATAGAAAATAAAAAATAAAGCCGTACCAATAGTCTGCAACAAAATCAGCTAAAAGCGGCACAAAAGCATCTTCTCCCAAAAGAAAGAAATCGCCCAATACAATTCTTGCCTGTTTGAAAGGGTAATAAAAAATATCGGCAACATTAATCAGCAAACCCAGTCCATTAGTCACCATAAACACCCAGAACATTACTTTACGATACATTTTATTCTCCCTGAAATGGAATGGAATCAAAGACATAACGATAAATAACAAATTGATGTAAATTATAGAAACCGTATCAAACATCAGGCTGCCTCTTAAAAGACTTAACACATCTTTTCCCTGTATCGGATCAATAAGATCACTATTAAAGTATAAAAAAGCGAGACGGCATAACATAAAAACCACATACACCGTAAACAGTCTCACTAACAAAACAAAAAGACTGTTTTTATAATTGAATTTCATAATATTTTGCTATCAAATAGTTATAAAAATGTTAACTAAAAATTTTTACGATGCAAAGATATAGGGTTTTTATTAAAATTAAGTTAACAAATGCGATTATTTAAACAAATGTTTAATTTTTAATGTATTGAAAACTAAGTATAAAACACAAAAAAAGCCTACTTAAAAGTCGGCCTTAGTATATTTAAGAATAGTATTAGTTGTTCAGCATTTGCCAAAGCTTATCCTTCAGTTCAGTAAGTCCCTGTTGCGCAACAGACGAGATAAACATATAAGGCATACCTTTAAATTCCTTATCAAGTGCTGTTTTCATTTCAGCCTTAAGTTCATCGTCAAGCATATCGCATTTAGAAACCACAATCAGCCTGTCTTTATCAAGCATTTCAGGATTATAACGTCTTAGCTCATCCAGAAGTATATCATATTCTTTTTTGATGTCTTCAGCATCCGCAGGAATCAAAAACAATAATGTTGAGTTACGTTCAATATGCCTTAAAAAATAATGTCCTAGTCCTTTACCCTCTGCAGCCCCCTCAATGATTCCGGGAATATCGGCAATTACAAATGATTGGAAATCTCTGTAGGCTACAATCCCTAAATTAGGTTTAAGAGTCGTAAACGGATAATCGGCAATTTTAGGCTTAGCAGAAGTAAGTACCGATAGTAATGTTGATTTTCCGGCATTAGGAAAACCTACCAAGCCAACATCAGCAAGAACTTTAAGCTCAAGAATGATATCGCGTTCTTCTGCAGGCATTCCCGGCTGCGAATATCTTGGCGTCTGGTTTGTTGCACTACGAAAATGCCAGTTCCCCAAACCTCCTTTACCACCTTTGGCTACAATTTGTTTTTCGCCATCTTCTGTAATCTCGAAAAGTATTTCGTTAGTTTCTTTATCACGAACCACAGTTCCCAACGGAACCTCAATGTATTTATCCTCACCATCTGCACCGGTACTGCGTGCACTACCACCATCGCCACCATGGGTAGCTTTAATGTGTCTTGCAAACTTAAGGTGATACAATGTCCACAAACTCTTGTTCCCAATCAGGTAAACATGTCCTCCACGGCCACCATCACCTCCATCAGGCCCACCCTTTTCAATAAACTTTTCTCTGTGCAGGTGTGTAGACCCTTTACCTCCTTTACCGGAAGACACATATATCTTTACGTAATCTACAAAATTCCCTTCTGTCATGCTTTCCTGTTAATTGTTTATTGTTTTGTGGTTGTGGGTGCAAAAGTAAGCTATTTTTATGAATTTGCCTATTTAAGCCACTTTAGACAAAACAGAACTTATTAAAAAACAAAACGGGGCTCAAGTGCCCCGCTTCATCAAGTTGACAAAATTTAGTAGTCTCTTTAGTTTCTTATAAACATTTTTACAGCCTGAGCGTTATTGCCATTAAGCTTAATAAAATAGGTGCCTGAAGAAAGGCTTTCTACATTAATAGCTGTTAGAGATGCATTAATTTTTCCATTAAGAAGCACCTTCCCCGAAACATCCACAATGCTGTAATCGTGAATTGGGGAATTTTCAGCTAGAGCAATGTTAAGGATGTTGTTTGTTGGGTTTGGATATACTGTAACTGCATTTGACAGTGACGGATCATTAACTCCTAATGTACAATCAGGATTAGCAGTAATTGTTAATGGGTTATCATAAGTACTCATTATGTTATTAGCACATACAGCCATTGCTGCATCAACATGGTACACACCCGGAGTAGTCGCTACATAGCTTGCTTCATAACCATCCTCTAAAGGAAGACCGTCTTTAAACCACTGAATATTGATATAATCTTCTGCAGCTCCCGGTAATGCCAATGCAACTGTATCACCTTCACAAAGCAGGTAATCAGGACCATCCATTTCTACATCTTCACTTGGTGTTGCAGTGAATGAAAGCGGTAACCAGTTATAACTGTCAATAAATATAGTATTCGACTCATAAGAATCTTCACCAATTGTTGCAACTACTTTTAAAGTAGCCTGATCATAAGTATTCCAGTCATATTCGAAAGATGCAACCGTAGCGCCTTCAATAGCTGTGAATTCTTCCTCATCACCAAATTTTGCATACCATTGGTAGGTATCATAACCTACTGCATTAGTTACGAAAGTCAGCCCGTAAGTGTCCGGACAAAGCATAGTATCTCCCTGAATCACGAGTGGAGATGGGGTAGCCGGACCACAATCGTCGCTTGCAACAACATTTACAGGTATTGATGCTGAAGTAGCATTAGGACATATTTCTACCCCTGCAACTACATTGTAAACACCTGGCTCAGTAATAGTGTAAGTAATTGAAGTTGCCCCTTCAATTGCAACACCATCTTTATACCATTGAACAATGGTATAAGGCTCAAGAACTGTTTGTACAATTTTTGCTCCTGTACACATTACATACTTTTGCTGTAACGTTTCTTCATCAAATTCAAAATGTACGTTACCCTGAAGTTGGTTTCTTATTAAAAGACTAGACCAGTTATAACTGTCAATCTGAATTTCATTTGACTCATACGTCTGGCCATCTTTAGTAACTACAACTTTTAAAAGTGCTTGGTCATAAGTATACCAATCATATGTAAATGATGCAGCGTTAGCTCCTTCTATAGCTTCGAAGTCATCATTTAAAAACCAATACTTGAAATACCACTGATAAGAATCATATTCATCAGTATTTGTTATCATTGCTGTTCCGTCTGTGTAAGGACACAACATTACATCACCTTCAATAGTCGGCGCCTGTGCAAATACTCCCCCAGTAAACACAATGAAGAAGAATGCGAATAGTTTTTTAATCATTATAGAGTTCATTTTGTTATACTACAAATGACAATAATGCTTCTCAAAAAACCATTATTTAATTGCGGACAAAACGTGACATTTTTAAACGAAAACGTGACAACAACTATAAATCAACGCTTTATAAAAACAACAACTGAGAATGCTTTAATTAAAACCACGTGTTTTTAAATACTATAATTAACAGATGTTTACCCAAACTTAGACCATCATTTAGTAACTTGCATCAAATATGAAATACATGAAGATCATACCGCTCAATGAGGGCATATTTACCGTTACTAAAGACAAAATATTTACTCAAATACAACGAAATGAAGTTGAAACAGCCGATCCAAAGTTGTTAAAAATGGGCGTATGTCCATTTTTGATAGTGTTGCCTAACAACGAGCTGGTTTTATTCGATGCAGGAACGGGTTACATAAAAAACAATCAGGTTGTACTGCTTCAACGCATAGAGGAGGCCGGCTATCAACTGGAGCAGGTAAGTAAGATTCTGCTATCGCATCTTCATAAAGACCACATCGAAGGCTTAGGACAAATTAATGGCAACGCTATTAAACCCTATTTCCCTAATGCTCAAATATATTATCAGCAAAGAGAATTAGAGTATGCTTTAGAGCAAACAGAAAGCTATTCGTTCGATCACGAATACTTAAAACTCTTCTCAAAACTACCAAACCTTGTTGCCATGAATGACATCGAGGGCAACATAAACGAATATATTACATATCAGGTAACAGGAGGACACTCTCCTTTTCATCAGGTATTCTGGATAAAAGAAGGAAATGAAACTGCTTTTTATGGCGCAGATAATCTCCCTCAAAAAAGCTACCTGAAATTCCATATCGCCTACAAATCAGACTACGACGGCAAAAAAGCAAAAGAATTAAGGCTGCTATGGGAAGAACAGGCTAAAACTGAAAACTGGACAGTATTATTCTACCATGAATTTAGCCGTAATGTAACGCCATTATAAACAGAAAAAGCCGGATAAACCGGCTTTTCATATTTCTAAAAAATGTTATTCTTTTAGTGATCTTACTTTTACTTCCTCGATCTTTACACCGTCCATTTTTAAAACTTCAAGCTCATAAAGATTCCATGCAAGCTTCTCACCTACTTTTGGTATGTATGAAAGCTCTGTCATTACAAGTCCGCTAACGGTAGTCACTTCATAATCATTCGTCAAATCATCCAGATCAAAATAAGTAAGGAAATCATGCAGCGGATAATGTCCGTCTACCGTCCAGGTTCCATCTTCATTAGCAACAAGCTTAAACTCGTCTTCATAAAAATCGGAAGCATCACCTACTAATGCCTCAAGGATATCATTAAGGGTAATTAATCCCTGGAATACACCATACTCATCTGTTACCAATGCATAGTGTACTTTAGTTTTTTTGAATATCTCAAGTGCCTTGTATGCCGAGGTATGCTCTATCAGATATACAGGCTCTTTTACGATTTCTTTCAGGCTAAAATCATTCCTGTCATAATTAGCAAAAATGTCTTTTAGCAACACTACCCCTATCACATCATCCAGGCTTGCCCCATCAATAACAGGATATACAGAATGTAGCTCCTGAAGCATTATCTCTCGAACCTTTTCATTGTTAGAATCGGTAGAAAGATAAGCCACTGATTTACGGTGGGTCATAAGGGAATTTACCTTACGATCTCCAATATGAAATACCCTTTCCATAATGTCGTGTTCAATCTCCTGAACCTCTCCTCCTTCTGTACCTTCCTTAATAATGGCTTTGATTTCCTCTTCGGTAACTTTTCCATCTGCCGTTGGGCGAATGTTGAAAACCTTCAAAAGGAATTCTGTAGACGAAGTAAGCAGCCAAATAAACGGAGCTGTAACTATCGAGATGTACTTCATCGGTATAGCCACCGCTTTCGCTATAGTTTCCGGATAATTTAGTCCTATTCGTTTAGGAAGCAGCTCACCAAGAACCAATGAGAAAAACGTTAGTATAACAACTACTATACCTACTGATATATTTGCTGCATAAGGCTTAAGCACTTCAAAACTTTCGATAAAAACCTTAACATTGTCGGTTACTTTATCACCCGAATAAATACCGGTTAATATACCGATAAGTGTAATACCTATCTGCACCGTTGAAAGGAACTTATTAGGCGAGTTCGCAAGATCAAGTGCCGTTTGTGCACTTGCATTACCTTTTTTAGCTGCAGATTCAAGACGATTTTTTCTTGCCGAAATCAATGCGATCTCTGACATGGAGAAAACCCCGTTTAAAATAATCAGAAATAATATTATGGCTATTTCCAAGCGTTAAGTTTTAAATTAAAGCGTATCGATTACCGCGCTTAATCGGTTTGTTATTTCAGCTATCTCACCTATACCGTTTACTGCGTGGAATTTACCCTGCGCTTTGTAATATTCAATAAGTGGAGCAGTTTTCTCGTTATATTCCTGGTAACGGTTACGGATAAGAGTTTCATCCTGATCATCCGCACGACCACTGGTTTTACCTCTTTCAAGAAGACGGGCAACAAGCACCTCATCATCAGCCTCAAGCGCTACAGTAGCAGTTACTCCCCATCCTTTAGTCTTCAGAAATTCGTCAAGTGCATCAGCCTGTTCAGTCGTACGCGGAAAACCATCAAAAAGGAAACCTTTTGTATCAGGGTTCTTTTCTATCTCATCCTGTAACATTTTTATTGTAAGCGCATCCGGAACAAGCTCACCTTTGTTGATATAAGATTTCGCTTCAAGTCCAAGAGGCGTTTCATTTTTAATGTTGTAACGGAAAATATCACCTGTAGAGATATGGGTAAGGTTGTATTTAGTTTTTAAAAACTCAGCCTGAGTCCCTTTACCGGCACCCGGTTTTCCGAAAAGTACAATATTGATCATTTTATATTTAAGTTGTATTATTTATTCTTTCAATTGATAAACCTCCGGCAGGTTTCGGCCTAATTCGTCGTAATCAAGACCGTAGCCTACAATAAACTTATCAGGAATCTCAAACCCGATATAATCCAGTTTTATATCCTGCTTGTAGGCCTCAGGTTTAAAAAACAATGTTGCAATCTTCAATTGTTTCAGGTTATTTCCTTCAAAAATCTTTTTAAGTTCAGCAACGGTGTTCCCTGTATCAACTATATCTTCAATTATAACAACACTTCTACCTTCAAGGCTTTTACTCAGGCCTATAAGTTGTTTTACACTGTTTGTACTCGTAGTACCTTCGTAAGAAGACATCTTTACAAAGCTTACCTCACAAGGCTGTGAATATTTTTTCACAAAGTCAGATACTACCATAAAAGAGCCATTTAATACTCCTATAAAAACCGGTATTTCTCCTTTAAGATCTTCTTCAGCCTGCTTGGCCAGTCTGCCTATTGTAGCATCAATTTCGGCAGCACTTATAAAAGGAACAAAATGTTTATCGTGAAGCTGTATCACTGTTTTAATATTGTTTATTATTTACGACAATGTGCAAATATACTAATTACCAATCAGCTCCTTACATGTGCCGCTTTATTTTGCAATATTTTTATGACTGTTAAAGTAGAATTAATACTCAAGGCTTTAGCTGCCAAAATATCTAATTTAGGTAAAAACAAATCATTCTATTATTCCTACATTATGAAAAAACATATAATTACCTTTTCCATTTTGGGATTGTTAGCTGTAAGCTCATGTAAACAACAACCTTCAAAAGAAGAAAAACAGCAAGCACAAGCAGAAGGCAGCACTACGGTAAAAACAGCTATAGGAGACCTTACATTACCCGCACCATATTCCTCAGAATCAGTAACCAAGCGAAATGGCATGAAAGACTGGCCAGAGAGACAAACCCCAAAAGCCCCCGCTGGCTTTACAGTTACTAAATTCGCAGGTGACCTTAAAAATCCACGCAATACATACATAGCTCCCAATGGCGATATTTTTGTAGCCGAATCGGGAACAATGAACAGCGCAGACCAAATAACTGTTTTTAGGGATAAGGATAAAGATGGGAATTTTGAGACCCGAACTATTTTCGCCGAAAAGCTGAACCAGCCTTATGGTATGCTAATCCTCAAGGATTACTTTTATGTTGCCAATACCGACGGATTGTACCGCTACCCCTATAAAGAAGGCGAACTTAAATTACGCACCGATAAAGCAACAAAAATTGTAGAGCTTCCTGCCGGAGGCTATAACAATCACTGGACACGTAATCTTTTGGCTAATGCCGATGGATCTAAAATATACATTTCGGTAGGATCAGCGAGTAATGTGGCAGAACACGGTATAAAAACTGAATTTAGACGTGCCAATATTCTTGAGATTAATCCTGACGGAACGGGAGAGCGTATCTTTGCAAGCGGGCTCCGCAATCCCGTGGGCATGGACTGGAACCCTGTAAACAAAGAACTATGGACTGCCGTAAACGAACGTGATGATCTGGGCGATGATCTTGTCCCTGATTACATAACCAGTGTAAAAGAAGGCGGCTTTTACGGTTGGCCTTATTCTTACTATGGACAGATCGAAGATCCCAGATTGAAAGGACAAGCCAAAGACCTTGTAGCAAAAGCGATTATTCCTGATGTTCCCGTTGGAAATCATACAGCTTCACTTGGACTTACATTCTATAATAAAGACGTATTTCCTGTACAGTATCGCAATGGTGCTTTTGTAGGACAGCATGGCTCATGGAACCGATCTGTTTTGAGCGGATATAAAGTTTTATTTGTGCCTTTTAAAAATGGTAAACCATCTGGTCCGCCACAAGATTTCTTAACAGGCTTTATCGCAGATGAGAAAAAAGCCCAGGCTTATGGTCGCCCCGTAGATGTAACAGTTATGAATGATGGCTCGCTATTAGTGAATGATGACAGTGGCAACACACTATGGAGAGTTTCTGCGAATAAATAAAATAACACATAATATCACATCAATTCCTGCAGCATAAACTGCAGGTTTTTTACTTTAGCGGTAACTTACCATCCAATGACAAAAAAAACAATACTCCTTATATTGCTTTTGATTTTATCGGGAAAATCCTTCGCCCAGGATAGTCCGGAAAAAACAAAAACAGATTCTATTACAAAAACTGTTGACCTGTCATTTTTAGCAGGTAAAATCATACCTCTAAATGCTAACACGTTAAATGAAGTTATAATAAGCAACTATCACATCAACGATAGTCTGTTAAATGCACCCGCAGCAATAGGAATATTATCGTCAGCCCAGTTGCAGCGCAATAACAATTCTGACATTTCAGCATCATTAAATACGCTTTCGGGAGTATATATGCAATCCGGCGGACTGAATACAAACCGGATTTCTATTCGTGGTATCGGAGCAAGGACGCCTTACGGAACCAATAAGATCCGTGCATTTTATGGTAGTATTCCACTAACATCAGGCGATAGCGAGACCACAATAGAAGACATAGACCTCGAAATCGTTAATCAGGTTGAAGTAATAAAAGGCCCTTTTTCAAGCCTGTATGGCGCCGGCCTTGGCGGAGCCATACTGCTTACGCCAAAACAATCTGCCTACCACAGTAGTAGGGCAGCCATAAGCACAACTACAGGTTCGTACGGATTAAACAAAAACACTATAAGTTATGGATTTGACAGTAAAAACGGAAGCCTGAACCTGAACTATCACAAACTGGAAACTGACGGTTGGCGTAACAACAGCACCTATAAACGGGAAGGCATAACACTTGCAGGCGAACTTTTCAGAAAGGAAAACAGTAAACTGACGTATTTTGGCAACTACACTTATATGAAAGCTTACATCCCCAGTTCTGTCAACAAAGAAACTTTTGACAACGATCCAAGGACAGCAGCTCCAACATGGGCAGCATCAAAAGGCTATGAACAGTATGATTCTTATCTGGGTGGATTAGCTTATGACTGGAAAGCAACAGATTGGCTAAAAAATTCAACCTCAGTATTTATCAATGCTAAAGACAGCTACGAACCACGTCCGTTTGACATTCTTACTCAGGATAATATTGCCTGGGGAGGGCGTACACAGTTTTTTGGGAATGGAAAAATCGGGAATATGAAAACCGAATTCATTGCCGGCCTTGAATATTTTAATGATGGTTTTGATGGTGGTACGTATGAGAATTTGTATCAGGACAATAATGGAAATGGCACATTAAAGGGAGCACAGCTAACGGGTAGCAAGCAACAAAGGAATTTTATTAATGCATTTGCACAATTGCGTTTGCAGCTGGCCAAAAAATGGGAAATACAGGCAGGTGTAAACTACAACAAAACCCAATTTGAACTTGACACGACATACCCTCCCGATATAATTTCGTCACAAGATTACAGCTATAAAGGCATCTGGTCACCTCAGCTATCCCTACTATTTAAACCCACATCGCTGCAAACGGTTTATGCATCTGTCAGCCGTGGCTTTTCATTACCGGCAATAGAGGAAACATTAACCGCCAATGGTACAATCAATCCGAACATAAAACCTGAGAATGGCTATAATTTTGAAGTGGGAGGCAAATTCTATTTTCTTAATAAAAATCTGTATGCCGAAATTTCATTATACCATATGCAAATCAACGACCTGCTCGTGGCACAACGCGTAGATGATGATCAGTATATTGGAGTCAATGCCGGAGAAACACTTCATCAGGGTATTGAAGTAAATATTAATTACCGTTGGGATATTGAGCAAATCCTCACGATTTCACCATATGCAACTGCTTCGATAGGAAAATATGAGTTTAAAGAGTTCCTCAATAACGGTATTGATTATTCAGGCAATAAACTTACGGGAGTTCCATCAAATAAGATAAATGCAGGAATAATGATAGAAAAAAAAGGATTCTATCTGTCATCTGACCTTTATTATGTTGATAAGACACCTATGAATGATGCTAACTCTGCCTATGCTGATAGTTATTCATTACTTAACGCAAAAGCAGGTTATCGCTTTGAGCTCTTTAAAGGATTATCATCACATATTTCAGCGGGCGTGAACAATATTACCAATACCCATTATGCAAGTATGGTTTTGGTAAATGCAGTTGGTACAAACGGAGCTGCACCCCGATATTACTATCCCGGATTACCTGTAAACTATTATGGAAACGTAACGTTTAGTTATAGTTTTTAAAGTGGCATTATTACACCAAATTGTATATTTTTAGTATTAAACCCTGCATTAGAATTCTGTAACCCTGCATTTGATGTATGTCTGGCGGCAACCCTGACATCAAGACCTACTTTTCCAAATTTATAGGTAGTTCCCAAAGCAAAGACATCACAAAAAGCAAAACCTTTAGTTAACCTTTCCGTTTCTGTATCCGTTATCATAGGGCCAACATTACCCATTGCATACATACTGAAATCTTCTGTAATATTATAACGTGCAAAAAAGGCAACATTTAATATGTATTCACGAATATCTTTAAGTTTCATGTATTCTGCCCTTGTTTCATCAGACTCACCCGGTTTTACAAAATAAGGATTTTTCAATCTGTGGCGTGCGAAATTAACTTCCGGTTGTAAAGCCACCTGAAATTCCCATTTCTTTCCGGGATTTAGCGAATAATAGATTTGTCCCTGAATGTAGTTATTAGTATAGGTGTAATCCGTATTATTGAATTCACCACCGTTACCATAAGCAAGACCTATAGTATAACGTGACGTTTTTTCAGTTTCCTGCGCCTGTAGACCGGCGCAGCACAATAGCATTAAGAATGTAATTTTACGAAGCATGGGGCTGTTAAATTGGTTGGGCAAATATACCTATTTTAATACACCATCATATACGAAGCCGTTTTTTTAATAAAACAGACTAAATATCTCCACTTTTACCCATAATGTCACGTTTTTTCCGCTATAACACTATTGAATTACAAAACTCATTTGAGAAATTTGCATTAGTTAAGATGAGTTTAGACAAACAACCTTAAAGAAATGAAACTGACCTTATTTCGCTTGCCAAACTCAAATCCTCATAAAAAAGGTTTTGTTTAGCTAAGTAAACCGGGAAGCGGCTACAAATCATAAACTACTAATTCGGTCAATTTTGTTAAACGGGGCAATTCGCCCCGTTTTTTATTTTTGTATTTTTCGCTTCAAAACCAAAAACCGTGAATACTAACTTCTATAATCAAATAGTAAACAGCACTGCGCATCGCCCTATTCGTGATTTACTTTCAGGAGAGGTTTTAAACGACAGAAACCTGCTACCCGACCTGCTTACTATCGCTTTTGACGTTACCGACAAAAACCATCATAAAGCCTGCTGGATATGTGAACTTGTTTTTGAAACTGAGATTGAATGGTTATCTCCCTATCTCGATACATTTTGCAAAACCTTGTCACTTTTCAAAAACGAAAGTGCTCTGCGCCCAATATCTAAAATATGTCTTTTTGCTACCGAACAGAACAGTAAGCAAAACGGATTTCTTAGCGCAAAGCACAAAGAACTAATAACCGAAGCCTGCTTTGACTGGCTTATCAACCCCGAAACTAAAGTAGCCACTAAAGCTTATTCTATGCGAACGCTTTTTCTTTTGGGTAAAAATGAAGAATGGATCTACCCTGAACTTACCCGAATACTAACGGAAGATACTCCCAAACATACCGCCGCTTATAAAGCCGCCGCCAAAGATATTCTTAAGAGATTAAGCAAACAAAACCGCTTTTAGTATCTTCGACAAATGAAACAACAGTCTTCTATAGAACAAAAACAATCAACACTATATACAATAGTAACCAATCTGACCTTTTGGGTACTGATCGCTATCTTGTGCGGAATCTTGCTTGGACATTATTATCCGGCAAACGCAACACAAATGAAATTTATAGGCGACTGGTTCATTAAAATCATCAAACTGTTTATTGGTCCTATTATATTCCTTACCATAGTGCTGGGTATAGCCGGTATGGGCAACCTGCGAAAAGTAGGTCGCATAGGCATCAAATCATTATTGTATTTTGAAGTTGTAACTACTTTCGCCCTAGCAATAGGCGTGGGAGTTGCTTACCTCCTTGAACCGGGAAAGATAGATAAAACTGGACTGGATGTTCAGGACGCCAGCCAATACACCTCGGGCGGAAGCAGTTTTAGCTGGTGGCAGTTCTTTTTAGACAACTTCACCTTACAAGTGCTAATTGCCGCAATACTAGCAGGTATTATTTTAAACTACAGCCCTAAACGCGAAAAAGGAGTATCAATACTATACGTATGTTCCGATTATGTTTTTAAAGCATTGAAGATTGTTATGTACCTTGCTCCGCTTGGGGCTTTTGGAGGCATGGCGTATACCGTTGGTAAGTTTGGACTGCACACACTCATTCCATTAGGAAAACTGATGCTCACGGTATATATAACAATGGGGCTTTTTATTTTTGTCGTTTTAGGCAGTATAATGTGGTATTATAAGTTCAGCATATTTGAGTTCATCAAATATATTAAAGCCGAGCTGCTTATTGTACTGGGAACCTCATCTTCAGAAACTGCCTTACCCAACCTGATGGAAAAGCTCGAACAAATGGGATGCAGTAAATCGGTCGTAGGATTGGTAGTACCCACAGGTTATTCTTTTAACCTTGATGGCACCTCCATTTACCTTTCCATGGCTGTTATCTTTCTGGCTCAATTATATAATGTACATCTGAGCTTTGAAGAGATCCTTACCATCATAGGGTTACTAATGATCACTTCTAAAGGAGCTGCGGGTGTTACAGGCAGCGGATTTATCGTACTTGCGTCTACCCTTACTGCCATACACAAAATACCCTTGGAAGGACTAGCCTTTTTACTTGGTGTAGACAAATTTATGAGTGAAGCCCGCGCTCTAACCAATTTTATAGGAAATGGTGTAGCAACCATTGTCATCTCAAAATCGGAAGGTGAGTTTGTAGACGCTGATAATCCGAGAATTGAATAGCCCCTCAGTGTTCAGTATTCAGTTGGCAGTTGAGTATGTTTACTAAATACTGAACACTGCTTACTTTACTCTTCCTTGTCTTCGTCAAAACCAAATTTTCGTAGTTGCGGTGCACTGAAGAATGTTATAGCAATTACCCCCAGTGTGAGACAACCGCCTGCTACAACTGCCCGAACCGTGCCTAACCAATGCGCCATAACACCACTTTCAAAATCACCTAGTTCATTAGACGAGCTTACAAAAATGGTATTAACTGCTCCAACACGGCCACGCATGTCATCCGGTGTTACCAGCTGAAGTATAGTACTTCTTATCACAACACTTACTGCATCAAACATTCCGGAAAACAGTAAGAACGCAAATGAGAGTATAAAATTAGTCGATAGTCCGAAACCTATAATACAAAGTGCAAATCCGGTCACAGCGACGAACAGTTTACGCCCGGGATAAGTTTTCAACGGCAAAAAGGCTAATATAGCCAGCGTAAGCATAGCGCCTACACCCGGTGCAGATCGCAATAATCCAAAACCTACCTCATCAACATGTAATATTTCTTTTTGATATACCGGCAGTAACGCTACCGCCCCACCAAATAAAACCGAAAACATATCGAGCAGCTGTGCACCAAGCAACACAGGAGTTTTAAGCACAAAGCGAATACCCTGGGTAAGACTTTGCAGCATGGGCTCTTTTTCCTTTTTCAGTATAGGTTTCGTTTTTATAGAGAGAATCGGAACAAGCAGTAGCAAAAGAATGATAACCACTGTAAACATTCCCGCTAACACACCATCTAACGCAATAGCCAGTCCTGCCGCCAATGGCCCCAGCATTGAACCCGTTTGCCAGGCCATACTACCCCAGCTCGTAGCATTGGCAAAGTTTTTCCTTGGCACTATCAAAGCGAACAATGAAAAAACAGAAGCCCCCATAAACGAACGAACTATACCTCCACAAAAAACAAGAAAATAGATAAAATACAATGTTGTATTTACACCTAGCTCATCAAGTGAAAAAGGAGTAGTAAGCGTAAAAAGACACACCGCAATAATAGCATAGGAAACAATGCAAAAGAGCACCATCTTCCGTTTTTCGTTAAGGTCTACGAAATGCCCTGAAAAAAGCGAACAGCCAATTGCCGGTATTACCTCGGCCAGACCGACCAAACCTAAAGAAAGCTTATCATTAGTGATATGATAAACCCAGTAATAGATTATGGTAATTTGCATATTAAGGGCAAAAATGAGCCCGAAACGTATGCTTAGAAATGACTGGAATTCTTTTATTTTTAACGATGGGTTCTTAGCCCAAAATCCGGTTCCTGGTTCTTCAGGCAATTCATTTTCCAATGTAATGTATGCTATTGGTTACTTTACACAAAGATATTCTATTTCAGGACTGAAAACTGAGGCTGATACTGAAAACTATCAACCTCCGTTTTTTAGCCTGTCAAGCAATGTATCAAGATTTACCGTAGCAAAACCCGAGCTGTGGTCTGACAATCCATAAGGAATAATAAGCTCACCGTTATGAATTATCCCTCCACAGGAATATACCACATTAGGCACATAACCCTCACGCTCATCGGGGTTAGGTACAATCAACGGATCTTTCAGTCTTCCAATTTCTATGGAAGGATCATTTATATCCAACAGGGAGGCTGCAATGCTGTACCTGCGCATTGATCCCACGGCGTGGGTAAGTATAAGCCAGCCGGCCTCTGTTTCAATTGGTGAACCACAATTTCCCAACTGAACAAACTCCCATGGATATTTTGGTTCCTGTATCTTTACAGGATCATCCCACTCGTTAATATTATCGCTATACATAAGGTAATTATTCCAGCCATCGATACGTGAAAGCATTGCATACTTTCCGTTTATCTTTCTTGGGAACAAAGCCAGATTTTTATTTTTTGCCCCGGCACCATTTAGCGGACTGGTCTTGAATTCATAAAAATCAGTTGTTTTTAAAAGTTTTGGCATAATATGTACCCCATCATAAGCTGTATAAGTGGCATAATAAATAGTCCTTCCACTATCATCTGTAAACTTAACAAAACGGGCATCTTCTATACCTTTGCTCTCAAAATCAGAAATTGGAAAGATAACCCTGTCGCTGATATCAGTATCTTTAGAAAAAGATATCCTTCGGTAACTATCCGAAAGTGCCAATACAAGATTGTACTGCCTTATAGTCTTGGCATCAGATGTTTTTCCCTTTGCCTCAGCTACCAGGCTTTTCAGTTGTTCATAATCAAAACGGTCATCTAGCTTTTCGGTAACATCATTAAGAAATCCTTCATTTATATCGGCCTCTTGCGCTTTTTTAAGAAACAGGTGTTTCTGATAAATTACATTATGTATCTTTTCAGCTTCATCTATGTAGTTACTGGCCGGGATAACGGTAATATCATTATTCCTGTCAATAATAGCCCTGCGAAATGCTACTGACGAAACGTGTCCTTCCCCAACCGCTCTGAAGCTTATAATAACACGTAACTGTCCTTCCTCAAGATTGGTTTGGTCGGGATCCGGAATAACAGACGGATTAAAGAATGCAGCCGACTCAATAGAATACTCATGGGTAAAGTAAGACCCTATAAGCAGTTTGCAAAACTCATCCATTTTTTCAAAATCACCTCCGGCGATGTCAATGTAGCGTTTTACGCGTTCGCAATTGCGCAATAGCTTACGGGTAATATTACGGTGTCGTTTGGAGAAATCCTGCAACAGTGGTGATACCAATGCAAAAACCTCATCTTTATCCAACACCAATATTTTTCGAATCAAATCTATAGCGCGCTCTTCTCCATTAAAAAAATAACGAGCTATAACACGAGTAGCATCCGGCGACACCTTAACAGGTTTCCTTTCAATCGTCAGTCTCATAAGGATAGTATTTATATCTGCTAAAGGGGGCAGATTTTGTGAACCTCTAAAATACAAATATAATTTATATCAATATCGGGCTAAAATGCTAAAGTTAAGGTAAAATACTACACGAAAACTACATAAAGAAGCCAGGAGTAATGATAGCGAAATGTAAAATTCACAATAGTTTTAAGTATCTTTGCGGTTGCAAAATAAAAGCTGATAAATGAATTATTTTTCTTCTGATTTTAAGTTAGGCATTTTAGGGGGCGGACAGCTTGGCAAAATGATGCTAACCGATACCCGTAAATTTGACATTCAAACGTATGTACTGGACCCTAGTGATGAAGCTCCCTGCAAGGTAGGAAGCAACAAATTCTTTAAGGGCGACCTTATGGATTTTGATACCGTATATAACTTTGGAAAACAGGTTGATGTCCTGACTTTTGAAATTGAACTGGTAAACATTCCGGCTCTTGAAAAACTGGAAGCAGAAGGTATTAAAGTTTATCCTTCACCAAAAAACCTTAACCTTATACAGAATAAAGGAACTCAAAAAGATTTTTACGCACAACATAATATACCAACAGCCGAATATAAAAGATTTGACAATCTTGATACACTAAAAGAGGCTGTTGCTAATGGAGAGTTTTCTTTTCCTTTTATATGGAAAAGCACCGAAGGTGGTTATGACGGAAATGGCGTTAAAGTAATACGCTGTGCAGAAAGTTTTAACGGAATGCCGAATGTTCAGTGTATTGCTGAGGTAATGATACCTTTCAAAAACGAGCTTGCTGTTATTGTTGCCAGAAATCCTTCCGGCGATATAAAAACATATCCGGTTGTAGAAATGGAATTCCATCCAGAGGCTAATCAGGTAGAGTATGTTATATGCCCTGCCCGTATTGATGATACAGTTGCTAATAAAGCGAGAGCCATTGCTCTTAAAGTGTCTGAACACTTTAACCATGTAGGTCTTTTAGCTGTAGAAATGTTCCAGACGGAAGATGACCAGATTTTAGTAAATGAGGTAGCTCCAAGACCACACAATAGCGGACACTATTCTATTGAAGCCAGCTATACATCACAATTTGAACAGCACATCCGTGCCATACTTGACCTTCCACTTGGAAACACTGACAGTAAAGTAGCCGGGATCATGGTAAATCTTGTAGGAGCGGAAGGCTTTTCAGGAAATGTTGTTTACGAAAACATCGAAAAGATAATTGGTATGGATGGCGTTACCCCTCACATCTATGGAAAGAAACAAACAAGGCCTTTCCGTAAAATGGGACACGTTACCATAGTAAATGAAGACATTGCCGAAGCACGCAGAATTGCAGCCGAAGTAAAAAACACAATACGAGTAATCGCTTAATTATTCAAGGTTATAAGTTTAGGGTCCAGCGTTAACCCGAAACTCAAAACCCGAAACTCAAAACATTAAAAATGAAAGTAGGAATTATAATGGGCTCTATATCGGATATGCCGGTAATGCAGGATGCCATAGATGTATTAAAAGAATTTGGAATCGAAACAGAAGTAGATATCGTTTCGGCTCACCGTACACCCGAAAAACTTTTTGAATACAGCACCACAGCACATACTCGTGGTGTAAACGTAATTATTGCCGGTGCAGGTGGAGCAGCCCACCTACCGGGAATGGTAGCGAGTATGAGTCCACTTCCTGTAATAGGTGTTCCTGTAAAATCAAGCAACTCTATTGACGGATGGGACAGCGTGCTTTCTATCCTTCAAATGCCGGGTGGCGTACCTGTAGCAACAGTAGCTCTTAACGGAGCTAAAAATGCAGGTATCCTTGCAGCGCAGATATTAGGCAGCCATGACAAACTTGTACAGGCAAAAATGATTGCTTATAAATTAAGCCTTAAAGAAGCTGTAAACAAGGCATCTGAAGAATTGAAGAATAGAAAATAGTTTTGTAACTTTGGTAAAAACAAAGCTGCTATGGATATTCAGGCTTCAAAAATAGAACTTGCAAAATTGATTCTTGATTTAGAAGATTCTAAATTAGTTCAGAAAATCATGGATTTACTAAAATCTGAGACTAATTTAAGTTCTAAACAAAAAGAATACATCGATGCTTCAATTTCTGAATTAGAAAATGGGCAAGGAATACCGCACAGTATGGTAATGGAAGAAACAAAAGCCAGATATTCAAAATATTTTAAAGAATGAAGATAATCTGGTCTCCTCTTGCAAAGATTGATTATTGGAAAAATATCGAATATCTGGAAAATGAATGGTCTCCCAAAGAGGTCATTTCTTTTATTAAAGAAGTTGAATATAACATCGATCTACTTCAAAAAAATAATATTTTTTTGTAAAGACAGGTTATAAAAATGTTTACAAACTAATCATCGTAAAACAAGTTTCATTATTCTATAGAATTGACGACAATAGAATAGAATTACTTAGATTCTGGAATAACTATCAGGATTTAAGCAAATTTAAACTAAAATAATCTTAATGTAAGATGAACGTACTTACTAAAAAATTCACCACCAGACATGATACTGCTCCTTTTAGCAGCATAAAGAATGAAGACTTTTTACCTGCCATAAAACAAGGCATTGATGCAGCACGCCAAGAAATTGACGCGATAGTTGCCAATCCTGATACACCTACTTTTGAAAACACTATCGAAGCCATGACCTTTGGCGGTGAGATTCTGGAACGTGCTTCAAGCATTTTCTTTAATCTGCATTCAGCAGAAACCAATGATGAGATACAGAAGATTGCCATGGAGGTTTCTCCCCTTCTATCAGAATTTGGCAATGATGTAAGACTCAATACTGCACTTTTTGAACGCGTAAAAGCGGTTTATAACCAAAAAGACAGTCTGAACCTTACTGAAGAACAAAAGACACTTCTTGACAAACAGTACAAAAGCTTTGCTCGTAACGGAGCCAATCTACCGGAAGACAAAAAGAATAAACTTCGCGAAATAGACATGGAGCTCTCTAAGCTTAGCCTTCAGTTTGGGGAAAACGTATTGGCTGAAACCAATGCCTACCAATTACACATAACTAACGAAGCTGATCTTTCAGGTTTGCCGGAAGGAACTATAGAAGCAGCGCGTGAACTGGCAGCATCACTTGAAAAAGAAGGCTGGATATTTACACTGGACTATCCTAGCTATGTTCCTTTTATGACGTATGCGGACAATCGCGAATTACGTAAAGAACTGGCTATCGCTTTTGGTGCCAAAGGTTTCCAGAAGAACAAATTTGACAACCAGGAAATTGTCTTAAAAATAGCTAAACTACGCCATCAGCGCGCCGAGCTATTAGGCTATGCCTCTCATGCCAATTTTGTACTGGAAGAACGTATGGCAGAAAGTCCTGAAAAGGTAAAATCTTTCCTGAACGACCTTTTAGCTAAAGCTAAACCGGCTGCCCAAAAAGAATTTGCCGAACTGACAGCTTTCGCTAAGGAAACTGACGGCATTGATCATCTGGAGAAATGGGATGGTGCCTATTATTCCGAAAAGCTGAAACAAAAATTATTCAATCTTGACGACGAGAAACTAAAACCATACTTCAAGCTGGAAAACGTGCTTAACGGTGCCTTTACCATTGCCGGTAAATTATACGGCCTTACATTTGAAGAAGTGCAGGACATCGACAAATACCATAAAGACGTTACTACATACGAAGTAAAAGACGAAAACGATAATCTTGTCGCAATCTTCTATGCCGATTTCTTCCCGCGTAAAGGGAAACGCAATGGCGCCTGGATGACGTCGTTCAAATCGCAATATGTAAAAGAGGGTGTAAACGAAAGACCTCATGTTTCTATAGTTTGCAACTTTACAAAGCCAACTGAAACAAAACCTTCGCTACTTACATTTAACGAAGTTACCACGTTGTTCCATGAATTTGGGCATGCCCTACACGGTATGCTTGCCGACACTATTTATCCAAGCCTGAGTGGAACGAGTGTATACTGGGACTTTGTAGAACTACCAAGCCAGGTAATGGAAAACTGGTGTTATGAGCCGGAAGCTTTAGCCTTGTTTGCTCACCACTACCAAACAGGTGAAGTTATTCCAATGGAGTATATTAATAAGATAAAAGAAAGTGCGAGTTTTCAGGAAGGAATGGCTACAATGCGCCAGTTAAGCTTTGGATTATTGGATATGGGATGGCATAGCTCCGACCCAACAGGCATTACCGACCTTAAAACTTTTGAAACCGAACAGTTTGCCCCTACCCAGCTTTATCCAGATGTAAAGGAAAACGCAATGAGTACTGCTTTCTCTCATATTTTCCAGGGAGGATATTCATCGGGTTACTACAGCTATAAATGGGCTGAGGTTCTTGATGCCGATGCTTTTGAATATTTTCAGGAGAAAGGCATCTTTGACAGGGAAACCGCTAATAAATTCAAAGACAATGTTCTTTCTAAAGGAGGAACGGAACACCCTATGATACTTTACAAACGTTTCCGAGGTCACGAACCAAGACCTGAAGCTTTATTGAAAAGAGCAGGATTATTATAGATTATTTAAAACTCTAATATCAAAAAACCCCGAAGCATTCGACTTTGGGGTTTATTTTTTAGGCCGGATTTGGCGTAAGACCTGATTCGTCATGTGGTTCGTTTACCTGTGCGTCAGTTACAGGCTGTGTGTTTTCCGCTGATGGCGGACTGACTATAGCCGGTGTATCGGGTGCAGTAACAGGCGTGACATCAACAGGACTTGTTGTTGCTACCGCAA
The DNA here is from genome assembly GCF_003350375.1 of Flavobacterium sp. AG291. GTDB lineage: Bacteria > Bacteroidota > Bacteroidia > Flavobacteriales > Flavobacteriaceae > Flavobacterium > Flavobacterium suzhouense. The sequence goes on from NZ_QQAR01000004.1 coordinate 217,456, forward strand.
CACCTCCGCTTCCTGAGTTTGTCATTGGCATTTTAGCAATATAAGTACTGAATAAGCCTTCAATAAAATCGCTACCCGCATAACCGGCCGCAATTACAGTAAAAACAAACTGATTCCCTATATATTCGCCATTCTGCACATCAGGCTGATCGGAAAAACCATTTACCAAAACATACAACGCACCAGCTAAAAATCCAATAAAAAGGCTAACCATAAGTCGGCCCCCATTAAGATCCTCCTTGTTGCTGGTTTGTGCATTGGCATCAGATAATTTCTTTAGTCCAATAGCCATTCTAATACCCTGTCCCAAAAGACCCAGAAGACCTCCCAGTAAAATTTTTTCTATAATCTGTTGTGGTGTCATAAATTTAAATAGGTTAATGTGTAGATACAAATCTCAACATAAATCCAGTTCCTGAAATAGGTGTTTTTACCTGATTTTCAAACCTCTCAGAAACAAAAAAATAGCCCCGGGATGAATCCGCAGGGCTACACATAATTACCGGTGCCAAACCAGCCAATAAACGACAGGCACCTATCATAAAATAACCATGTTTTAATAATTATTTTTTTGCAAGACGTGTTGAGAAATCGGAGATAACATTCTGGTATTTGCGAAGTACCCTATCCCAGTCGTGAAACTGTTCATCAGCCTTAACACTTGTACCACTTGCCCCTGATGATTCGCTCACCAGTTTCACTTTAAATGTTAGCGGTTCTGATTTAGACAATTTTATTATAAGACGTGTTCTTATAGTATTCTGTTGGAACGACTGCACACTCCATGCCGTACGCAGGTATGAAGTCTCTTTGTCGCTAACTTCAATAGCATCGAAATAATCGGTTACGATTTGGGAAGTAAGCTTCCATGCCTCATTAATATTCAGGTCTTTATTTACTTCAATTGAAAAATCAACATTAGCATGGTCAGTTTTAATGGAAGCTTCTTCAGCATCATCTCTTTTCATTTCAAAATAAACGCTTTTAGGCGCTTCCGGACCCGCTTTTTTTCCACATACCGTTGATTCATATTTAAGAAAACCCGGTTTTTCAACTTTCACTTTGTAGCATTCGTCTTTATCGATCTTTAGTTTATAGGTCCCTACAGCAACCTGCTGTCCGTTAACTATAATATTCGCATCAGGTTCAGAAGCACTCACTTTTACAGTCTGAGCCTGTATTGCCGCACATATAAGCAGCATCAGCATTGTAATTTTTGTTTTCATAATAGTATATTTTAAGGTTATTTATGATACCTCAAAATTCACTATTACCTTTTTTGAATTACTTCTGTATTCAACTGAAAAGGAATAGGTTTTTACCTATAGAGAAATCTCCTTAAATAACTTTCAAATATTTTTGAAAGTTTGAAAATAAATTTATACATTTGGGGTATGGAATTCAGAGAAGCAAAAAATAAGTTCGTACAAACCTGGGGGGCATTAGGCTCTCAGTGGGGAATCAATAAGACCATGGCACAAATTCATGCCCTACTCATGATTTCTCACGAACCGCTTTCTATGGAAGACATTATGGAGGAACTGCAAATATCTCGTGGTAATGCCAGCATGAACCTTCGTGCCCTTATGGATTGGGGCATTGTGTATAAAGAATTCAAACAGGGAGAACGCCGTGAGTTCTTTACTGCCGAGAAAGACCTTGACGAACTGGCCGTAAAAATTGCACAGGAACGCAGCAAAAGAGAAATTAAACCTGCCCTTAAAGTACTTAAAGAAGTATCTACAGGAGTAAAAGATGATAAATCTGCCGAGGCAAAACATTTTACGGATCAGACAGAAAAGCTGTATGACTTTGTGCTAAAAGCTGATAACATGCTCGAAAAAGCAACCGAATATAAAGACAACTGGCTTGCCGGACTTGTTATGAAGCTAATGCGTTAGCTTTTTTTATCAAAAAATGTTTCATTTTTTTCTGAAAGTTTAAAATTATCAATATAATGAAAAATATTTTACATCTCAATTATTTCTTTGTAGGAACACCAATCGCTCTGGCGCTACTGGGATTCATTTACAATCCCTTATGGTTTATAGCTGCCATAATTCCAATATTCACAGGCTTTTTCCAGGTAATATGGGCAATATGCCTGTTCATTCAAAAAGATTTCAAGGACGTATTTCTTTCAATTTACTTTATCGTAACCATTCTCTTCTTCCTACTATGGATAAACACATCGTGGCAGTGGATATGGGCTTTGCCTCCACTACTGGCAATATACCTGACTGCTATATTATTTGTTGAAGCTAAAAACGAAAATCATGAACCTAACCATCCCTAACTGGCTAATCATTTTTGGAGGATGCGGCCAGATCTTTACAGCCCTCATTTATCCATATATCAGGCATCAGGTATTTGACTGGTATAATGATGTAAAACAACTCAAACCCCTCAATCAGGAAATTGCAAAAACCTATGGCAGGTACATTCAGGGATTGAACTTCAGCTTTGGATTAATTGCTATTCTCCTTACTAACGACCTGAAGAATCAAACCCATCTGGCTATTGCCATTACCGGATTAATTGCTGCGTATTGGGTTGGCAAGGTGGCTACGCAAATTGCCTATTACCCCATGTACCAGATTCCGCAAAGGCTGCATTTCAAAATTGGCAGCTATTTTATGAACGTCTTGTTTGTATTATTTGCTGTTGTTTATACCCTGCTACTGCTTCACAACCTTAAATTATTATAAACCAATCAACCATGACTACGCTACAACACCAACACACCAGTCTTCTTCATGAAGACAACAACTTTAAAACCGCTGAACTCTATAATGAAGCTACAGAAGACTACGAATTCTGGAGCCGTGATTACAATATGCACTTTGGTTATTACAGTCCAACTCGAAGTAACCTTTTCAGAAGGGACAGCATGCTCAATGAAATGAACCGTCAGATATTTACTCGACTTACTACCAATAACAATCAAACATTTGCAGACCTTGGGTGTGGCATGGGCGGAACAATGCGCTATGGATTAAGGCATTTTCAAAACCTGAGCATTCATGGAGTAACATTATCCGAATTCCAAGCTACGGAAGGCAATAAGATGCTTGCCGGACTTAATGGCAACATAAAGATTGAAGACTACAATAACACTTCTTTTCAAAGCAATTCACTTGATGGTGCCATCGCAATAGAAAGCTTTTGCCATAGCGGACATAGTAATGATTCTTTCGCAGAAGCCTACCGCATATTAAAACCCGGAGCCAAACTGGTTGTATCCGATGCTTTTCTTAAAAAAGAAATCAAAGACCTGTGTCCAGGCGGTAGCTGCTGCTATAAAAATCTTTGCAATGGATGGAGCCTTGAAAAACTGGGTAATATTCCTTCTGTCAAAAAAAGCCTTGAAGAGATCGGTTTCAGCAATATAGTTATTGAAGACATTTCTTTTAGGGTTGCACCATCAGTACTGCATGTGCCTTTTGCAATCAGCGGATTTGTGTTACGTAAAATACTGAACCATGAAAAACTGAAAGCACAAACCATCAATAACCTTAAGGGCTCTCTGTTTGCTTTGTTATCAGGAGTGCAGATGAACAATTTTGGGTATTATATAATAACATGTACTAAATAGCAGAATTAACATAAACTACTTATCAGCAAAACCAGTCCCAACCAAAAGATCGGTATACTCTCCACCCAAAATAACGTATAGTATTTTGGGCGTTGAGGCGTAGCGTAAACCGTAAATAATGCCGTGGTAATAACCATGATGAGGTTCGCCGCTATCTGGCGATAATCAACATGGATCTTTAGAAATTCTAAAAAGAAGAACGGCACTAAAAAAATCAGGTTCAGTATTTTAGTACGCCTCACTCCTATCTGCTGCGGTATGGTTTTAAGGTGTGGATCATCTTCTTTAAGGTCGATGATCTCAAAAATGAGTATCAGCATAATCACCAGCATAAACCTTTGGGTAAATTTCAGAAATATGTCACTATTTATGGGTGCGTGTGCATTTAATATAGGCACAACTGTAGTGATACCAGCCCAGCAAAATGCCACAATATAGATCTTAACCCCACTCCAGTTTCGCAGGTTTTTGGTATTCGGAAAAAACGGAACGGTATAAAGGGCCGTCAGTACCAGAAATACTATTGCTGTAATTTGGGTTATGCGTTCCAGAAACAAGAAGCTTACTCCGGCTGCAATCAGCGCGAGCGTACTAAGAAAAACTACAAATTTTACCCGCCTTCCTGCTGTTTTTTTAACGCGGAAAAGTCCATCGTACTTCATAAAATTATAGCTGAACATGGTTCCGCAGAATCCAAAAACCGCTACTGCCCAGTTAAAGGGAATATGAAACATATGGTTGGTCATCAGTATCAGTGCAAGCACCGATGCGCCAACGTGCATACTACCATAGACATAGAGCCAGAAAAGCTTTTTTATAACACTCATCTTACAAAATTAATCAATATCCTAACAGTAACATATTTACAATGAAAAAATCACAAAATTCGGTCGCAAAAAGGCATTAAAAATTGAATATAAATAACTAATTTTGTGCCTCTAAAAACAACGCATAAGAAAATAATGAAAACAGATGCTTTTGCTTTAAGACACATTGGCCCTAGGGAGAATGATCTGAAACATATGTTTAAGACCATTGGTGTCGAATCTATTGACCAATTAATCTACGAAACACTACCGGATGACATTCGCCTTAAGGCTCCTCTGAACCTTGAGCCGGCAATGACGGAATATGAATACAGCAGCCACATTCAGCAGTTAGGAAACAAAAATAAGATCTTCAGGTCTTATATCGGTTTAGGTTACCACCCTGCTATTGTTCCGGCTCCTATCCAAAGAAACATTTTTGAGAACCCGGGATGGTATACTGCTTATACACCATACCAGGCAGAGATTGCTCAGGGACGTCTTGAAGCTTTGCTTAACTACCAGACTACTGTAATTGAACTTACAGGTATGGAAATCGCAAACGCATCACTTCTTGATGAAGGTACAGCAGCTGCTGAGGCTATGGCACTTTTATTTGACGTGCGTTCTCGCGAAAAGAAAAAAGCTAATGCTAACAAATTCTTCGTTTCTGAAGAAATTCTTCCTCAGACCCTTTCTGTACTTCAAACACGTTCAACTCCAATTGGTGTTGAGCTTGTAATAGGCAACCACGAAACATTTGAATTCAGCGACGATTTCTTCGGAGCTATGCTTCAATACCCTGGCAAACATGGTCAGGTTTACGATTATGCTGCTTTTATTTCAAGAGCAAAATCAAACGACATCAAAACAGCTGTTGCTGCTGATATATTAAGCCTTGTAAAATTGACTTCACCTGGTGAAATGGGAGCTGACGTTGCGGTAGGTACTACTCAGCGTTTTGGTATTCCTCTGGGTTATGGAGGTCCTCACGCTGCTTTCTTCGCTACTAAAGAAGAATACAAGCGTAGCATGCCGGGACGTATCATTGGTGTTACTATCGACACTAACGGTAACCGTGCTTTACGTATGGCACTACAGACTCGTGAGCAACACATCAAACGTGAAAAAGCTACATCTAACATCTGTACAGCTCAGGTACTTCTTGCTGTAATGGCAGGTATGTATGCTGTGTACCACGGACCAAAAGGTCTTCAGTATATTGCTGATAAAGTTCACGCATCTGCTGCTACAACTGTAGAGGCTCTTGCTAAACTTGGTATTGAGCAGGTAAACACTTCTTTCTTTGACACCATTCTTGTAAAAGCGGATGCTGCTAAAGTTAAGGCTGCTGCCGAGAAAAAAGAGATCAACTTCTACTACCCGTCTAACGACACTGTAGCAGTTGCTTTCAACGAGACAACTTCTCTAAACGACATTAACGACATCGTAAGCATATTTGCTGAAGCTGCAGGAAAAACTGCTGATAAGGTAACTGCCCTTACTGAAACTGTTGCTATCCCTGGTTCATTAAACAGGACAAGCGAGTTCCTTACTCACGATGTATTCAACAAATACCACAGTGAAACGGCTATCATGCGCTACATCAAAAAACTGGAGCGTCTTGACCTTGCCCTTAACCACTCTATGATCTCTCTTGGATCTTGTACCATGAAACTTAACGCAGCATCAGAGATGCTTCCTCTAAGTATGCCTAACTGGAACAACATTCACCCGTTTGCTCCTGTTGAACAGGCTCAGGGCTACCAGGAGATGCTTAAAAAACTTGAAGAGCAACTTAACGTAATCACTGGTTTTGCAGGTACTACATTACAGCCAAACTCTGGTGCTCAGGGAGAATATGCAGGACTAATGGTTATCCGTGCTTACCACCAGTCAAGAGGTGAAGGCCACAGAAACATTGCACTTATCCCTGCATCGGCTCACGGAACCAACCCTGCAACTGCTCACATGGCAGGTATGGAAGTTGTAGTTACCAAAACTTCTGAGAACGGAAACATCGACGTAGAAGACCTTAAAGCAAAAGCTATCCTTCACAAGGATAACCTTGCATGTTTGATGGTTACTTACCCATCTACACATGGTGTATACGAGGCTTCTATCATCGAACTTACAAACATAATCCACGAAAATGGTGGTCAGGTATATATGGATGGTGCTAATATGAATGCTCAGGTTGGTCTTACTAACCCTGCAACTATTGGTGCTGACGTATGTCACCTTAACCTACACAAAACGTTTGCTATCCCTCACGGTGGTGGTGGACCGGGTGTTGGACCTATCTGTGTTGCGGAGCACCTTGTGCCATTCCTTCCAACAAACCCTGTAATACCTACAGGAGGAAGCAATGCTATTACTGCTGTATCGGCTGCACCATGGGGTTCTGCCCTTGTATGCCTTATCTCTTATGGCTACATCACTATGCTTGGCGCTGAAGGACTAACAAGCTCTACACACCATGCTATCCTTAATGCTAACTACATTAAAGAGAGATTAGCAGGTCACTATGATACACTTTATACAGGTGAAATGGGTCGTGCTGCTCACGAAATGATCATCGAATGCCGTCCGTTTAAAGCTAACGGTATCGAGGTTACTGATATCGCTAAGCGTTTAATGGACTACGGTTTCCACGCGCCAACAGTATCATTCCCCGTAGCTGGAACATTAATGATCGAGCCTACCGAGAGTGAGAACCTTGAGGAACTTGACCGTTTCTGTGATGCGATGATTGCTATCCGTAAAGAAATCGAAGAGGCTTCAGCAGACGACAAAAACAACGTACTGAAGAACTCTCCACATACCTTAGCAATGCTTACTACAGACAACTGGGATTTCCCTTATACAAGAGAAAAAGCGGCATTCCCGCTTGAGTACCTACACGAGAATAAATTCTGGCCTGGTGTTCGTCGTGTTGATGATGCCTACGGAGACAGGAACCTTGTTTGTTCTTGTGCGCCAATTGAGGCTTACATGGAAAACTAATATAAAGGGCTGCGATTGCAGCCCTTTTCTTTTACCAGTTATTGACTTATATCATAAAAACGAATAAAAGTCATTGACTACATTTGCTGAAAAGAATTTGAAATGAAAGACATAGAATCAAGAACCGATCTTGAAGTGTTTACAAGAGCATTCTACACACGCTTACTAAACGACGAGAGAGTTAATTATATATTTACTGATATAGCTAAAATAGACCTGGAAAGTCATTTGCCTAAAATTACAGACTTTTGGGAACTAAGTATGTTCCATACAGGCCCATATCACAACAACCCAATGCATGTGCACATGGAACTAAACGATAAAGAACAGCTTACAAGCGAACACTTTGACGTTTGGTTGGGTCATTTTAATGATACTGTAGATGAATTGTTTGAAGGTGCAAATGCAGAAAAGATAAAAACACGCGCTCTTTCAATAGCTACAATTATGAAAATAAAGGTTTCGGCACACTAAATTATTGACTGATTAATTTTTATAACAAAAAAATAACTATTCTTTAAAATAGTATGCAAGCATATTACTTTTAACCTTTTTGTATGGTATATTTGGTTAACTTAGCCTTAAACAAACATACTATACTATGAATATCAGAATAACAGGATCCGGGAGTTACATCCCAAACCGCGTTGTAACCAACGCTGACTTTGCAAAACATCTGTTTTTAGACGATGACGGAACGCCACTTTCATATACCAACGAAGTAGTAACCGAAAAATTCAAACAGATTACCGGCATTGAAGAACGCCGCTATGTAGAGGAAAACCTGCTAACTTCTGATATTGCTTATTTTGCAGCTCAAAAAGCTATTGAAGATGCAAAAATAGACCCCGAAACATTAGATTACATCATCTTTGCACACAATTTTGGAAATGTAAAAGACGGTGCTATACAAACTGATATACTACCAAGCCTTGCTTCACGTGTCAAACACAGTCTTAAAATTAAAAACCCTAAATGTGTTGCTTATGACATCCTGTTTGGCTGTCCGGGCTGGGTTGAAGGTGTTATTCAGGCGCAGGCGTATATCAAGGCCGGTATGGCCAAAAGATGCCTTGTAATAGGTGCTGAAACACTTTCGCGAGTAGTTGACCCGCACGACAGGGATAGCATGATCTATTCTGATGGTGCCGGTGCCAGTATCATTGAAGCCACCGAAGACGAAGGTGGAATCCTTGCTCACGAAACAGCTTCCTACACTTTTGAAGAAGCCTATTTTCTTTTCTTCGGAAATTCATTCAACAAAGATCATGATCCTGATGTGCGCTACATCAAAATGTACGGGCGTAAAATATATGAGTTTGCTTTGAGCCGTGTTCCACAAGCTATGAAGGAGTGTCTTGAAAAAAGCGGCGTTAGTATAGATAACGTAAAGAAAATTTTGATTCATCAGGCTAATGAAAAAATGGATGAAGCCATAGTACAGCGTTTTTATAAACTACATGGAAAATCAGTTCCCGAAAAAGTAATGCCTATGAGTATTCATACCCTTGGCAACAGCAGTGTGGCAACAATACCTACTCTATATGATTTACTTATAAAAGGACAGTTAGAAGATCAGGGGCTAAATAAAGGCGATATAGTCATTTTTGCATCAGTAGGTGCCGGAATGAACATCAATGCTTTTGTATATCAGATTTAAGGATTTACTTTCTGAACAATTTATTTAAGGCTTTGTCTATGGTAACATTTACCTGATAGACAAGCCTTAATTTATATACAGCTATTACATTTATAAGCAGGGAAAGTCCTGTTTTATAGACAAGATTTAGCAAATGGTATTCTGAATCAGGCAAAATGTAAACCAAAACTCCGCTCAGAGCAAAAAGCAACATCATCTTTGCGAATTTAACATCAAAAGGCAAAAGCCCAAATTTCTTATAAAGAAACAGCAGCTTAAGAATATTAAATAAAGTGACAGATATAAAAGAAGCATAGGCAACTCCTATTATTCCTAATTCAGTACAACTCAAAAAGAATATGTTAAGCCCAATATTTACAAATATAAGGCAACAGATAGCAATCATGTTGAACCTGTAGTATTTAGAATAGGTAATAATCTCGGTATTAAAACCAGTAGCCATATTTATCAGTACACTAAACCCTAAAATATAAATGATAGGTGTTGTTTGCTTTAGCGCAGGACCCGTAGGAAGCAGACTGAAAAGATCATCTATACCCAAAACGATACAACTGTACAATACTGCTCCTATGAAGAAAAGCAAGCGGGCTACTTCTTTGTATTTCACATTCAGCTCGGTAAGATTACCATCTTTAAGGTAATTAGAGATCAATGGTGCATATAGGGCAAACATTCCCACTGCAGGAATCTGTAATGTAGAGGCCAGTGTAGCTCCGTTACTGAATATACCATTTGCTTCCTCGGATATCCAGTTATAAATAATAATACCGTCTATCCTGAAGGCTAATAACGAGCCTAAACTTGCCGTAAAGGAAAAAAGGCTGTATTTGAAATAATCTTTTCTCGAAATTTCTCCAAATAACGTCTTGAACCTGTAGTTGAAGCCCGGCTTAAAGTGCCTGAAAAGGTATACTCCAATAAACACGCCTATCAGCACAAAAGAAATTGCATAAATAAAGAGGGATTCGTTTACACCTGCAATGTTCTTTATAACTAAAAGAAACAATAACGGAAGCACAACTTTAGGTATGATTTTTTCGAAAAGAGTAGGTACGGCAAGTCTTTGCAGATCCTGTGCCTGTTTCCTAAAAAGATCGATATAAGCAAGGGAAAGACCTACCGGAAACGCAAAATAAATCAGCATGGCATCTTTATAATCTGCAACTGTATTAAAAATGAAAATTCCAAGAAGTACAAGCACACTTACTGTGGCAACCGAAAGCATACTGTAATTGAAAAGTTGTTTTCTTTTCTCATCATTAAGCTCGGGGTAAAACTTTATCAGGGCATGAGAGGCCCCCAGCACCATAATGGGATACAGCATCTGAGCCATATTATCAACAAATTTAATTGTTCCCGAGAAGGCGAAATCCCTTGGATAGATAAATAGTGCCGAAATAATACCTATGGCAGTACCGAGGTAGTTGATAATAGCAAAGTAAACAACCTGCTTATGTAACGTTTTGCTTTTCAATAGTGAAGGGTGTGATATAAGCCAATAACAAATATAGGCTGCAATTATCAAATAAGACTATACTTTTTCATATTTTTGACCTTCAATATAATTGTCGCGATGTACGAAAATACCTTTCCCCATAAACGCTATGCGTTAACGCTTGAATTCCTCAAAAAACATATCCCTGTAAACAATTCCATACTGGATCTTGGTGTACAAAATCCTTTCTCTGAAATTATGAAAAAGGAAGGCTATACTGTTGCCAATACTACAGGCGAAGATGTTGATGTGGACCAAAGCGCGTTGGCAAAAGGTGGTTATGATGTATTTACGGCATTCGAGATTTTTGAACACTTGCTGAATCCTTTTACGGTATTACAGAATGTAAAAAGTGACAAGCTTATTATTTCTGTTCCGTTACGTCTTTGGTTTAGTCCGGCATATCGCAGTAAGACAGACATGTGGGACAGGCACTACCATGAGTTTGAAGACTGGCAGCTGGACTGGCTTCTGGAAAAAACAGGATGGGTGATTAAAGACCGTAAAAAATGGACTAACCCTGCAAAAAAACTGGGTATCCGACCACTGCTACGCTCGATAACCCCAAGATATTATATTGTTTATGCCGAAAGGGCAAAATAATTCATAATGAGATATTACGCAATCATACCTGCCCACAACGAAGAAGCCTTTATGGGACTGACCCTGCAATCGCTTGCAGCGCAAACTGTACTACCGGCCAAAGTTGTTGTGGTAAATGATAATTCAACTGATAAAACAGCTGCGATAGTTACTGATTTTGCCGAAAAGCATCCGTGGATCACTTTGGTAAACAAACAATCAGATGCTGTACACATGCCGGGAAGCAAAGTAATACAGGCTTTTCATGCCGGACAGGCAACAATTGATAACAATTATGATATCATCGTAAAACTGGACGCTGACCTCATCCTTCCTTCTGACTATTTTGAAACGGTTTTAGAAGCCTTTAAAAACGATGAAAAAGTAGGTATGGCAGGAGGATTTGCCTACATAGAAAAAAACGGCGAATGGATACTGGAAAACCTGACCGATAAAGACCACATCCGTGGAGCATTTAAAGCATACCGTAAAGAACTTTTCATCCAAATGGGCGGACTTCGTACTGCAATGGGATGGGACACCGTTGACGAGTTATTGGCAAAATTCTACGGCTGGAAAGTAATAACTATCGAAAGGCTTAAAGTAAAGCACCTTAAACCTACCGGAGCCAACTACAACAAAGCAGCACGTTACAAACAAGGTGAAGCTTTTTACACACTGGGCTACGGATTTACAATAACCGCTATTGCCGGAGCAAAACTGGCCATGCGCAAAAAGAAACCTTTTCTTTTCATCGATTACATAAATGGCTTTCTGAAAGCCAAAAAAGAAGGCAAAGCATTACTGGTTAGCGAAGAGCAGGCAAAATACATCCGCAGTTATAGGTGGAAGAAGATAAAAGAGAAACTATTCTAAACACGGGAGTATTAAAAAACTATTAACTAATACTGATTACTGGCTACAATTCGGTATTTTAGCCATTTATTTCCAGACTCTAAATGATAAAAGCAATACACCAGATAGGGCGCTATTTCCTGATGCTGAAGGAGGTTTTCAACAAACCTACAAAGTGGACGGTAATGAAGCCTTTGATTTTTAAAGAAATAGACGACCTTATTATAGGCTCGATGGGAATTGTATCCTTTATTTCGTTCTTTATTGGTGGGGTTGTTGCAATACAAACTGCACTTAACCTTACCAACCCGCTTATTCCAAAAATGCTTATCGCATTTGCAACAAGACAATCCGTTATCCTGGAGTTTGCACCAACATTCATCTCCATCATTATGGCCGGACGTGCCGGTTCGTACATTACTTCGAGTATAGGTACTATGCGCGTAACTGAACAGATAGACGCCCTTGAAGTAATGGGGGTTAATTCATTAAACTATCTTGTATTCCCTAAAATCATCGCTTTCCTTTTATATCCGTTTGTCATTGCTGTTTCTATGTTCCTTGGTATTCTTGGCGGATGGCTGGCTGGTGTGTATGGCGGATTTGTAGGCAGTGATCAGTTCCTTCAGGGGTTACAACAGGACTTTATTCCTTTCCACATTTTCTATGCATTCTTTAAAACATCCATATTCGGGTTTCTTTTGGCAACCATACCTTCGTTCCACGGATATTACATGAAAGGCGGAGCACTGGAGGTAGGAAAAGCAAGTACAACATCCTTTGTATGGACCAGTGTTGTAATCATTTTGGTTAACTATATAGTAACCCAATTACTTTTAAGCTCATGATTGAAGTTAAAGACATAGAGAAAGCGTTTGGGGAGTCTAAAGTATTAAAAGGCATCTCAACAACATTTGACACAGGAAAAACAAACCTAATCATAGGGCGAAGCGGATCGGGAAAAACCGTTATGCTAAAAACACTTTTAGGCATTCATACACCTGACTCAGGTACCATCTCTTTTGATGGAAGGATATACTCTGAACTTACTCCTGACGAGAAAAGAACACTTCGTACAGAGATAGGAATGGTATTTCAGGGAAGTGCTCTATTTGACTCCATGAATGTGGAGGATAACGTAGCATTTCCGCTTAAGATGTTTACCAATATGAGAAGCCGTGAGATAAAAGAAAGGGTAAATCAGGTACTGGACAGGGTTAACCTTAAGGATGCCAATAAAAAATTCCCTAATGAGATCTCAGGAGGTATGCAAAAAAGGGTTGCCATTGCTAGGGCAATTGTAAACAACCCAAAATACCTGTTTTGTGATGAACCAAATTCAGGTCTTGACCCGGAAACATCTATCGTTATTGATGAGCTGATCCAGGAAATTACCAAAGAGTATAACATCACTACGGTAATTAATACTCACGATATGAACTCGGTATTACAAATTGGAGAAAAGATTGTTTTCCTGAAAAACGGAATCAAGGAATGGGAAGGAAACAACGAACAGATACTTGAAACAAGAAACAAATCTATAGTTGAATTTGTTTATTCATCTGACCTTTTCAAAAAAGTACGCGAAAGCCTGTTAGCTGAAGCCGAAGAAGATGAAGGACACCATCCTCATCTTGGCCAAAACCATGACGATAAAAAATAAAAAAAAGCGCTTAGATTATCTAAGCGCTTTTTTGTTGTTATTACTCCTCCCTCTGAAGGTAAACCCAGCCTGTTACCTGTTTTCCTGAGCTGAGCTTTAAAACATAATAATAAGTACCTGTTGGAGCCTCTCCACCAGTATCGGTCTGCCCATACCATTCTTTTTTATAATTCTCGCCTTTATAAATCAGCAATCCATAACGATTGAATATATCAATTTCAGACACATTAAGGCTTGAAAGATCAAGGAAATCATTATATCCGTCTCCATTTGGAGAAACTCCTTTGGGCAAATCACAAAATGTGTCATTAACTTCTACAGCTGCTTCAGCAACACACCCTTCGGAATTAGTAACCGTCACAGTATATTTTCCTTTTGCACCACCTGAAATATCAACAACGGGCAATGATGATGAAAAGCCATCAGGGCCTTCCCACACGATTATAGCATCAGATATGTCGTTTATACTGAGAGTATATTTAAAATCAATACATCCTGCAGTAATATCCAATACCTCCCTCTCTTTCACATCCAAAGTTATGATTGCCTGATCGCTCGTATCACATTGTGAAACTGTATAACTAAATTCATAAATACCCGGAGTAGTCTGCCCTACATAAAAAACACTTCCGTTTAAAAACCCGGTATTAGTTTTATCTTCCCAAACGCCACCTGCTGTATGACCTTCTGAAAGATAGTCGTTAAGATTAATACTATCAACCTGACTACAATGTACAACCATTGCATCACTACCGGCATCGGCAGCTTTTGGAAGTTCAATAGCATGCAGTATTACAGTATCTATACAAGACCCTGGGGTAGTAGACACAATCTTTAGGTAGTAAATTCCCATTTGGTCGGGAGTAAAATTTGGAAATTCAAGTCTGTTAGTAGTGCTGAGAATTGTTTCAGGGGCACCTTCTTTCCACCATTCATAAGTAAGAAAAGTATATTGCTTTACATATAGCGCACTGGCTTCTCCTTCACAAAAACCATCCTGTAGAATAGCAAGAGGTTTAAGATTAGTTATATCGTACTGGATATTTGCGATATTACCGCATTCATCGATCACACTAAAATTATAAACAGCATTTTCAAGAGCAGTGAACACCATATTTTCACCATTATTTACAACATACACTTCTCCATTTTTCTGGCTAATGGAATACAATAATGGCGAGCTTCCTTCTGCATCTATAATCACTTCCGAAAGCCCATTGGAACATGGAAAAGCATAAGCTCCTTTTATTTCCGGTGCTCCGCTAAAACTGAACGCAAAAATCTCAGTAGTACAGTATTCCATAAGACCTACCGAGCCATCAGGATCATATTCTGAACCATTTATATAATTAAGCCCTCGTTTAATAATTCTGAAGTCTCCTTTATATATAAAATTATAAGTTATTTTATTATTCTCAAGATAAAAACCTTCATTTGGCGTCCCCCATTGAGGATCTTTCCATTGTCCTGTTTCTTCATCAAACACCTGCAACAAATAAGTAGAAAAAGCATCTGTGATGCCATCATGCAAATCTATATCATATGATCCGCAATGGTATATAACTTCAGCCGGAACATCCTCTTCCCCACTCGCTATAATTTCACAGCTAAGTGTTTTTAAATTACCACACACATCAAAACCATCAAATTCATACAAACCTCCCGGCAGAGAATTCATGTAAAACACTCCATTTACAATATTATATGAAACATCAAATGGCAATATTCCTGTAAATGTATCAGGGGCATTTGTAATTCGAAGAAAAGCCAGCTCACTACCTCCTGTGTAAGCCATCATCGAACCTAACCCTGACACACAACCATAAGCCTGTTGAACATAGAGAACAGAAGCGCCTGATGAAGCCACATTAGCATCTACTATATATTCATTTCCACATACATCCGTAATTTCAAATGTATAATTTCCAACTGTCGCTCCTGTTAAAAATAACAATGAGCCATTGATAAAAGAAGATAGATCCTGCGGGACAGTTCCAAAAGATGCCGGTGCCGAAATGAGTGTTGCTGAAGCAAAAACTCTTGAATTAGGCAACTGAATCCCAATGTTATAAAAGCAATCTCCTCCTTGCGACACCTGAACATAAGGAGTACCTCCTTCTGCTAAAGTTATGGTACGCTGAGTAATGTGTCCACAGGCATCAGTTAACTGAATAACATAAGCACCTGGAGGTAAGGGATTTTGAGGCGTACCATAAGTAGTTGTTGACGTAGCAATAACCGGATGTGAAGTATTAAACTGGGATGGATTGAATCCCGCAGGAGCAGAAATAAAATCCACCGTATAGGGAAGTACGTAATTATTAACGCTCAAATTAATAAAAAAGGCATTACACGATGGACTTGATTCACTTAAATTCAGATCAAAAACTTTGTAAACCTGATTATTAGGACTAACAAAAACATTACCACACGCATCTGTAATCTCAACATCAAAATTATAAGTCTGCGCGTAATAAAAAGGTATTTCAGCTGATATATAATTATTGCTTCCGCCTGTTGCTATTGTTTGATTAACAATCTCGGGAGTTCCGCCTGACGGCGGATATATTTTATATTTTATCGTGAGAGGAAAAGCAATTTCTGAATTGTTCCCCTGACTATTAATATTATAGTTAACTTTAATAGTATTACATGAAGGTAAAGCTCCTTCTCCCACATTTATAGCTGAAAAATATATTTGCGAAACCTGATCAGATACTGTTACTGTAGTTACCAAAGCATCATTGCAGCTGTCATACACTCTCACTTCATATTGTCCTGCCTGAAGTCCGGAAAAGATATTTGAGGCTTGTTGTGGAAAAATCTCCGGCCCCGAAATTATCTCATAGGCAGTAGCGGTACCTGAAGTAACATTCACTGTGATACTACCCTCATGCTGACAATTTACATTAAGGACACTTGTTGTATATGCAAAAGGCACAGTGTTATCTAAAACTGTTGCATTTGCTGTGGCAAAATTAGATTGCCCATTAAGTGTTTGCGTAGCTATAACTTTATAACTACCTGACACAAGACCTGTAGCGATTAAAGTTGTTACGGTAGTTACCGGCTGAACAGCATCAGGTAGCAGATAAACTTCAAATTCCAATGATGCCTGTGGATTTGCGCCTGTAACAACAAAACTTAATGAGCCATTACCAAGACAAGTTTGCGGAGAAGATGTAACAGCGATTGTAAATGGCGACAACTGCGCCCTAAGATCATGGCATAAAAAAAGCACTAAAAAGCATAAAAAAACTTTTAGTGCAGATTTGCTGGTTTGTTTCATAGTTGGTGATTTTGGTTTTCATAGCATTCTTTATCGTAACCCTTCCTTCAAAAAAGGTATTAATACAGTAGTAGGCTGCTTAAGGCTGTTTAACTTTTATTCAGGCAGCAGTATTTCTACCTGAATAAAAGTGTAATAAAACTTAAACCTTATTCCATTTTGAAAATTCATATTCCAATGGATTACAAATCTTTTGTCATTTTAAGGTCTAAACTTCCATGCCTATTTCTTAGATGCTAATAAAAATCAATAGTTGCGTTACTGGTTAAAATTTTAAATTATTCACAAAAATCAAACCTATAATCACTAAAACAATTATCGTTTCACAACTACATCCTAAAAATCCAAAATAATTTAATTTATTAATTTACTCCTCCCTTTGAAGGTAGACCCAGCCCGTTACCTGTTTTCCAGCGGAAAGGGTTATCATATAATAATATGTACCTGTAGGCAGTGTACCTTTATCCGACTGCCCATGCCATTCATTAAGGTAATTATGAGCCTCATATACTTTAAGTCCGTACCTGTTGAATATTTTCAGCTCAACAACATCAAGGTTAGAGAGATTAAAAGTATCGTTCAGACCATCACCATTAGGAGAAACTCCCTTAGGAATGATACATGAGGTATTATCAATAGTTATAGTAGCTACAGCAGTACAACCCTCAGCATTGGTAACTGTTGCAGTATAATCACCTTCAGGCTTATTGGTAATATTTGCCTGCAGGCCAATGAAATTAAAATCCTGAGGACCAGTCCACACAACCGTAGCACCATTAATATCGCTTATATTTTCTACCCAAAGCATATAATCATAATTCATACAACCCGAACCTAGCTCTAACTCAAACGGATTATCATTTACTACAACAACTATTTCACGGCTCGCTGTACAAGTGGCATTATCAACAATCACCTCATAATTACCTATTTGGGATATTGATAGATTAGCAGAAGTCTCACCCAGAAGATTTCCTTCAAGATACCATTGATAAGAAGCTGTTGTGCCGTTAAAATTAGCTGGCATAACTGTAAGAAGAGATGCCTGCCCTTCGCATAATTCCGTATTACCTTCAATCATAAATTGTGGAGTAGCATTTACCATCACCGGTACTACAGTAACATCTGAGGCACAGCCATTCACTAAAACACTCAAAGAATAATCTCCACTTGCCTGAATACCCGCAGCCGCAATAAGCGGGTTTTGTTCAGCAGAAGTAAATCCGTTAGGGCCTGTCCATTGATATACAGCATTAGCAACCGTATCGGCAGAAAGCTGAATATCTGTACCCTCACAAACTGGGGCCACAGGATTTAGCACGGGAGCATCCGGAATGTTTTTAAGTTGTATCTCGATTATAGCATCATCAGTATCATTACAAACATTGGTAACAACATACCTGAACTGATATGTCCCTTCACCAATTCCTGAAGTTGCAAAATTACTTCCTGTTAATGCACCTGTTCCGTTAACGTCTTCCCAAACACCATTCTCATCAAATGAACCTGATAAATAAGACACAAGATCTACCGCATTACCTTCATTACAAATAGGCACAGTAGCGTCATATCCTGCTTTTGGCAAAGGATTAATAACGACGTCTACACTGCTCAGCAAAGAAGTACATCCATTGATTGTAGCGCTTAGGGTGTAAGTCCCTGCATTATCAAGGGAAACCGCATTTATTAAAACCGTTTCAAGATCAGACGTAAATCCATTGGGACCATTCCATTGATAAGTAGCCCCTGCAACCGCTGTAGTTCCCAATTGTAAATTACCTCCTTCACAAACCGGTGAAACCGTATTGATTGAGGGAGCCTGAGGAATATTTTTCACATCAAGCGTAAGTATGGCATTATCAGACAAATTACACAACCCTGACACTATATACCTAAACTGATATGTCCCTTCAGGCAATCCTGCAGTAGTTAATGTATGATTTGTCAGCATACCCGTATTATTCACATCTTCCCAGTCGCCATTTGTAACAATCCCGTCTTCTAAGAAACTCCTAAGATCTGTTGGTTCACCATTATTACAAAACTGGGTAGTTATATCCTGGCCTGCATTTGGTAATGTGTTTTCCAACAATGAAAAACTCAACTCCTGGTTCATACACGACAAAGGATTATCGCTTGTAACACTAAGATGGTAAACCCCTCCATCGGTTGCCGATTCATAATCGGGGAAGTTAAGCGTACCAGTAGTACTCAGTACAACTCCGGGAGCACCTTCTTTAAACCATTTATAATCAAGAAAAGTAAATTCAGGCACAAAAAGTTTACTATCTTCTCCTTCACAAAATCCTTCAGCCTGAATAGTAATAGGATCAAGTGCATCAATATCCAGTAAAATATTCCTGATATTTCCACAAACATCAGTTAGTCTAAAATTATATGTTGCGCTTTCTAATCCGGTAAAGAGGTTAGACTGACCATTGTTTACAGTAAATGGTTGTCCGTCCTTAGTAGTTATACTATAAGTTAATGGAGGTATACCATCTGCTATAACTGCAACTTCAGTCAAACCATTAGTACAAGGAAAACTATACGCATCAATTATCTCAGGACCACCTCCAAAATTAAATGTATGCAGCACATGATAACAACGAATGTTAGCGATACTGCCATTGTCATAAACAAAGAATGTTTTTATCACCCTGAATTCACCCGTATAAACAAGACTTAAAGCCGTTTGGTTATTTCCTAATGGTAAAGAATTTAATGAATTTACAGCAGTTCCTTCAACAAAATCTACACCTGTATCAGGATGTTCCCAATTGCCGGTAACGGGGTCTAATCTTTGAAGGAAATAGCCCGGAACATAATTACCATTGCTCACATGTTGTAAAAAGAGGTCAAAAGATCCACAATGCTTGGCCACATCAACAGTATTGACCGACATTCCATATCCCGAAACCACAAAATTTAAAGTAAGTACCTGTCCACAAATATTAGTACCCTGCACAGTATAATTCCCTGCCGGTAATGAGTTCATGTAAAATCTACCATCAGAAGCGACATTAACTGAAGCATTATAAGGAAGAGTCTGTCCAAATGAAGTAGGTGCAGCAGTAATAACAAGCCCCGTCAACCCCAATGAACTTGCAATTCTAACCGATCCGTATCCTAAAGCACAGCCCGCACGATGAAGCACCGTTAGATTATCCGAAGATGCACCCGATGTAACTTCCCTCACTACATCATATTCATTCCCACATTCATCCGTTACTACAAAAACATAAGTGCCGGGAGGAATATCTACCATGTTAAAAAAACCATCAGCATCAATACCCGCGCTTACATCTAAAGGGAAAGGTCCCGGGTATCCTGCCGGAGCCGATGTAAGGATAACGCTATCTACCTCACGATCCGGAAATGATATCCCTATCGAACCATCTCCACCGCAAGCGGCCATATCTCCGGTTACCTGCGGCTCATCTAAATCATCATCGTTAAGTGTAAAATTTAACGTAACCGACCTACCGCAAGCGTCTACAACTACTGCCGTATAATCTCCCTCCGGAGCATAAGCTCCGTCTCCGCCATACTCTATCACAGGCACATCAAAGTTAGGATGATTTATATTGAGAGCTGACGGGGTAAATCCGGCTGGTGAACTGGTAAAAGTTACATTTACAGGTCCAACAAAGTTAGCGACCTGTAAACTGAAGAAATTATTACCACACCCTTCAACTTCATCCAAAACCTGAACCGAATACTGTTGATTAATCGCCATCGAATTTTTGGTAAATATATTTCCGCAGGCATCAGTTATTTTTATGCTATAAGAGTATTGCTGATTATTGTAAAAAGGCATATCAAAACTCAGATCACTTGTCATTACATTTGATAAAGTTGTAACGATAGGTGTACCACCTCCCGGAGGATAAACAGTATATTGGACAGTAATAGGAAAGAATATGATATTAGGCTGGCTCGCCCCTATATGATTTAATACTGTAATAGTATTACAACCCGGCAATTCAGGAATATCACTAAAATCAGGATCTAAAATAATTATACCAGTCGTAGACTGAGTAACGGTAATACTTACCACTACCGCTTCGCCACAAGTGTCTGTCACCCTTACAGAATATAAACCGGCCGGAAGCCCCGTCAAAACATTTGAGGCCTGAGGAGGTTTAATAACCGGCCCTGCTATAATTTCATAGGTAGAAGGATAACCAGAGGTAGCTGTCAGAGTAATAGCACCATCGTTACCACAGCGTGAATTTGTAACAGTAAAACCATAAGTAAGTGGTACGATCAGATTATTAATAGTAATACTTTGTGTATTTGTACTTGTTTGTCCATTAAGAGACTGAGTAGCAACTATTGTATAATTACCCGAAGTACGTCCCGGGACAGTAGTATTGGTTGTGGTAATCACATCGTTAACCGTATCCGGAAGCAAATATACTTTATAGGTTACGGTAGCTCCGGGTTGAAGTCCTGAAACTGCAAAATTAAGTACTCCGTTATTTAAGCAAGTCTCATCAGTCTTTGTAACCGTAAAATTGAATACGGGGAGTTGCGCAAATGCACTCAATGAGAAAAACAGGATTATTACATTGAGTAATAACCTGTAAGAAGGTAATTTTTCAGTCATGCTGGTTCAGTTTAAGTATGCTAAAGATATTCATTTCTTTAGACACCTAGAAAAAACCTACATTTTTTAACAAAAAATCTTACACTTATTATACTTTTTTAGCAGCTGATGTAACAATTTCTGTTATTTTCTTTATTTCCTGCTCTTTTTCCTTAGGATAAATCAGCAATATATCTTCCTTATCCACTACAATGTAGTTATTAAGACCGTCAACAATAACTGTTTTACCTTTATCCGTCCTAATTATATTGTTGGTTGCGTTTTCAATAAATACTCTGGCATTAACTACAGCATTGTTATTTTCATCCTTATCAAGTTTATCATGCAAAGACCCCCATGTGCCAAGATCATTCCAGTCAAAATCTGCAGGAAGCACATAAACATTAGATGCTTTTTCCATTACAGCGTAGTCAATAGAAATATTATTGCTCTTAATATAATTAGCCCCAATAAATCGCTTTTCCTCTGCAGTATTATAACTCTCATAGCCTGCCATGAAAAGCTCATACATATCCGGCTGAAACTTAAGAAAAGCATTAGTTACAGCTTTAACGCCCCAAATAAAAATACCGGCATTCCAAAGAAAATTCCCTTGCGCTAAAAAAGATTTCGCGGTAGCATAATCAGGTTTTTCCCTAAACTGCTCTACTTTTTTAATTTGCCTGTCCGTTTTGAAATCATATTCTATATAACCATATCCTGTATTTGGAAAAGTAGGCTTTATACCAAGAGTCATTAGTACCTCTTCTTTTCCGGCACAATCAAATGCGCTTTGAAGATTTTGAAGAAAAGCATCTTCATCTTCAATCCAATGATCTGTTGGCGCAACAACCATTAAGGCATCAGGATTTAGTTTCTTTATCTTCAGCGTAGCATAAAGTATACAGGGCGCAGTATTGCGCATTGCCGGTTCTAGAACAATCTGATCAGGAGTAAGCTCCGGCAATTGCTCCAACACGATATCATTATAGATTTCGTTAGTAAGTACAAGTATATTTTCCTGCGGTATAAGTTTAGTAAGCCTGCTATATGTCTTTTGAATAAGGGTTTCTCCCGTACCCAGCATATCATGAAACTGTTTAGGAAACTGTGTAGTGCTTACAGGCCAGAAACGAGAGCCAACACCGCCAGCCATCAATACCGCATAATAGTTTGTGTTCATTCTTTTGGTTTTAATTCCTTAAGTAAAGTTTCTACTTAATAAGCAAAAAACAAAGCCGTTTAATTTTCATTTAACACATTAGGGCACAAGCTCAACTTCAGCATTAGGATTAAAAAGATATACTCTGCCGGTACTAATCTCAAGACATTCAAATCGTTTAACCCTTTGGGCCCCCTTTTTGAAAATCTTGCCATTGTGTATTCTAAAATGGCTTCCGTAAGGAAGTTCAAATATATAATTCTTTTCCGACCTATCATCAAATTGTTTTAAAGCAATTGCAAGAGTAGCATCGGTATCACTGCTTGCTTTCGGATTTCTAAAGTGCCTGGCAAGTAATGGCAATAACTGATTCGGGAATATCTCAGGACGAATAAAAGGCACCATTAGCTTCTGAAAAGTACTTTTCCATTCATCCCCATGAGGCTTAATATTCCTTCCATACTTCTCAAAAGCAGCTAAATGCGCAATTTCATGTATAAGCGTAATCAGGAAACGGTATTTATTCAGACTGGCATTCACAGTTATCTGATGTAATCCGTTATGATCCCGCCTATAATCACCATGACGCGTTACCCTTTCATTAACTATCTTCAGGTTAACCCCATAATGTTTTATCAGCTCAAAAGCTGCATCTGTAGCATGTTCAGGCAAATAAGGGGAAAGTATATGTTTCACGTATTAAGGCGTAGTACTTGACACCTGCAGTACTTTACCATTAAAATAAGTATTGCCGGTTAGCGCAAAATTATAAATATAATCACTCATTTGTTTAGGAGAAAGCGGCGCTTCATACCCAGGAAAAGCTTCCTGCAACATCTCGGTATTTACAGCGCCGAGAGCCAGTACATTAAACGAGATTCCCTGTTCACGGTATTCTTCCGCCAAAAGTTCACTAAGCGTAATCACAGCTCCTTTACTGGAACTATAAGCGGCAAGTCCGGCAAACTTCATTGTACCCTGAACTCCTCCCATACTGCTGATGGTTACTACATGACTTCCTTTAGGCATATAAGGCAGTATAACCCTGTTGAGGGCAGCTACTCCAAAAACATTTACTTTATAGATATACTCAAATTCTTCAGCAGATATTTGAGCAAATGGTTTCAATATCAAAGCACCTGCATTATGGATTAGAATATCTACCGTTTTCCATGTTTTTTCAACAAAGTCTGAAATACGCTCTAACCCTTCTCCTGAAGCAAGATCTATTTTAAGACATGAGATATTTCGATTTTCAATTAGGGCTTCAGGTATTTTTCTGGAAATTGCAAGTACATTATGACCCGCTTTTGCAAACTGAAGAGCCAACTCATACCCTATCCCTCTGCTTGTACCTGTTATAATTATATTCTTCATTATTTTTTCAATACAATTTCTTTACTTGGCGCATTTACTGTTTTTTCTACCACTGGTATCATCTGTTGTATAAAATCAGTCATATGCTTAGTATCCATAACATCAAATTCATCACCTAGCTGATGGTAATATTTAAAAGCCGTCATCTCAGTAGTACACAATGTATGTGCAGGAATATTAAATTCCTGCCAAAACGGATAATTATCCGATGCCCTGAACAACTGGTATTGCATCTCAAAAGCATTTGAGCCAATTATCTTTTTACCGGCATACTCATTTAACTTATCTGCCATATTACTACGCCCATAACCTGTTAAGTAAGCTAATAAACCATCCCCTAACGGCACACCTGTCATTTCAAAATTCAACATGGTGTAAACAGGAAAGTTCTGCTCTTTCAGCTTAGCAGCAAGATGCTTTGACCCCAAAAGACCTTTTTCCTCACCCGAGAAAAAGCAGAACAAAATACTGCGTTTATTCGATTTTACCTTGCCATAATAATTAACCAGTTCTGCAACGGTTGTAGTACCTGTTGCGTTATCATCGGCCCCATTATAAATATTGTCACCATTTACAGTTTCTTTTGCAAGCCCGATGTGATCATAATGCGCCCCAATTACAACAAACTCTTTTTTCAATTTAGGATCAGTTCCTTCGAGAACACCAACAATATTATAAGCCGGCACAGTCATATTGGAAAGTGTATCCCTGTATGTTGAAAAATAAGGTTTTATTCCATTCTTTTGAAGCACATCCTCCAGATAACGAGCAGCCATTTCCATTTCCGGCGTACCCGGCTCACGGCCTTTCAAATCATCAGACGCAAGAAATTTAAGCGTTGTTATTACTGATGCCTCTTCTACCTTATAAGGAGTGTGTGCAGTCTTCTTTTTCTGGGCAGAAATCATCCCTACGCATCCCAAGGATAAAAGGGAAACATATATAAGTTTTTTCATGTTTTGTTTTTTGTATTCAGCTAAAATAAGAAAAATTTACAAGTTGATTTAAGATTCAAAAATAAGGTTACGTTTAGAAATCAAAAGCTCAATTTCATTTTTGAGTATATCATCTATCATAAAAATTAATCTTTAGCAGCGGTCTCTTTTCTTTTAACTCTTTCAATACCTTATCGTCGATCTGCTGACGGAAAACATTTAGCTCTTCAAGCTTTTCAGGAAGTTGATTTTCCTCAACCTTTAACAACCAGTCGGCATTAAAACTCAACACTCGTAGATTTTCAAGATCCCTTATATCTTCAGGAATTATTGTAAAATCATAATTCTCAAGACTCAGCTCCTTCAGATTATCCATTTTTTTTACATCAGGATGAAGCTCTAAAAAATCAAATCCTCTTAAACACAAACGCTTCAATCTATCTAATCTCGTAATCCATAAAGGAAACTTCCTTAAACGGCACATTAATTATCGTTAATTCAGTTAATGTTTTCAACTCTCCTATTTGTTCAGGAAGAAGCTTTGAATAATTACCTGCCACTAAAACATATAAAGAACTTAATTTACTGAACTTTAAAAAATCTTCAGCAAAATCATCAATATTTGCAGTAAAATGCAGACTAAGCCTCTTAACCCTGTTAGGATTTTTAAGCGCCCTTTCCAGGCTATTATATTCACCAAAAAGCAATTCCCTTAATTTCCCCATAAACAATTCTACAAAAAAATACCCGTCCTGAATCCAGAACGGGTATATATTTTGATTACTGCAAGCTTACGCCAGCATAGTAACCGGATTCTCGATATATTGTTTCAGGGTTTGCAGGAACTGAGCTCCCGTAGCACCATCAATTGTACGGTGATCACAAGTCAGCGTTACTGTCATAGTGTTTCCTACTACAATCTGTCCATTCTTAACAACTGGCTTCTGAACGATAGCCCCTACTGAAAGGATAGCTGAGTTCGGCTGATTGATGATAGATGTAAATTCCTGGATACCAAACATACCTAAGTTAGAAACTGTAAATGTACTTCCGTCCATTTCGGCAGGAGTAAGTTTTTTGTTTCTTGCTTTACCGGCAAGATCCTTAACCCCAGTACCAATTTGAGAAAGACTCATCATGTCAGTAAACTTAAGTACCGGAACCACAAGTCCGTCTTCAACAGCAACAGCAACACCTATACTGATATGTTTGTTGTAAACAGTAACATCATCTTTCCAGTGTGTATTAATTTGCGGATGCTTACGTAACGCCATAGCACTAGCCTTGATAACCATATCGTTGAATGATACTTTAGTATCAGGAACAGCGTTGATAACATTACGGCTTGCAATAGCATTATCCATATCAAGCTCAATAGTTAAGCTATACTCCGGAGCAGTGAATTTAGATTCAGCCAGACGACGCGCAATAGTTTTACGCATTTGGTTGTTTTTCACTTCTTCAGTAGCCACTTCACCTACAGGCGTGTAAGCTACAGCAGCAGGAGCAGCAGCCGATTGTGCCGGAGCGGCAGAAGCAGCAGGCTGGGCAGCAGCAGGAGTAAAGTTTTCAATATCTTTCTTAACGATACGTCCGTTTTCTCCGGAACCTTTTACCTGATTCAGATTAACACCTTTATCCTCGGCAATTTTACGGGCAAGCGGAGAAGCAAATACTCTTCCTCCATCATTAGCAACAGGAGCAGCGTCAGCTTGTGGAGCAGCAGCTTCTTCTTTCTTAGTTTCAGCAACCGGCGTAGCTTCAGATTTTGCAGGAGCCGGCGCAGCAGCATTAGCATCAATACCTGAAACATCTGTTCCGGCAGGCCCGATGATAGCAAGCATACTATCTACAGATGCTGTTTGACCTTCCTGAATTCCTATTTTAAGAAGCACACCTGAATGGAATGATTCAAACTCCATTGTTGCTTTATCAGTTTCAATCTCAGCAAGAATATCACCTTCTTTTACTGTATCGCCTTCTTTTTTAAGCCATGTTGCAACAGTACCTTCAGTCATTGTATCACTTAGACGAGGCATTGTTACCACAGTAACACCTTTAGGCAGTTCTGCCGATGCAGCAGGAGCTGCAGTTTCAGCAGCAACTTCTGCTTTTGGAGCAGCGGCCTCTTCTTTTTTAGCCTCAGCAGCAGGAGCTGCATTACCGTTAAGAAGACCTGAAATATCTTCTCCGGCTTCTCCGATGATAGCAAGAACTGAATCTACAGGTGCAGTTTCGCCCTCATTAATTCCAATATGTAAAAGCGTACCTGCATCAAAAGCCTCAAATTCCATAGTAGCTTTATCAGTCTCAATCTCAGCAAGGATATCGCCTTCTTTAATAACGTCTCCAACTTTCTTAAGCCACGTAGCCACAGTACCTTCGGTCATTGTGTCGCTAAGGCGCGGCATTGTAATGATTTTTGCCATGGTAATTATAGTTTATGTGGTAAGAATGGATAATCTTTTTGATCGTAAACAACGTCGTACATTACGCTTAAGTCCGGATATGGAGACTCTTCAGCGAATTTTTCGCACTCCTCAACAAGGTCTTTTACTCTCTGATCGATAGCCTCGATCTCTGCCTCAGTTGCATAGTTGTTTTCTTTAATAATATCAAGAACCTGAGTAATAGGGTCGATTTTTTTGTACTCTTCAACCTCCTCTTTAGTTCTATAGTGCTGCGCATCACTCATTGAGTGACCACGGTAACGATACGTTTTCATTTCAAGGAACGTAGGTCCGTCTCCTCTTCTTGCTCTTTCCATTGCTTCGTGCATTGCCTCAGCAACTTTAATAGGGTTCATTCCGTCAACAGGTCCACATGGCATTTCATAACCAAGACCAAGTTTCCAGATATCTGTATGGTTAGCAGTACGCTCAACAGAAGTACCCATTGCATAACCGTTATTCTCTACAATAAAAACTACAGGAAGTTTCCAAAGCATCGCCATATTGAAAGCTTCGTGAAGCGATCCCTGACGTGCAGCACCATCACCAAAATAAGTAAGGGTTACACCACCTGTATTAAAATATTTATCGGCAAATGCCATACCTGCACCTACAGGTATCTGAGCACCTACGATACCGTGACCTCCGTAGAATCCATGCTCTTTTGAGAAAATGTGCATCGAACCACCAAGACCTTGTGAAGTACCTGTTGCTTTACCTAAAAGCTCTGCCATAACTTTCTTAGGATCCACCCCCATACCTATTGGCTGAACGTGGTTACGGTAAGCTGTAATCATTTTATCTTTTGAAAGATCCATTGCATGCAATGCTCCTGCAAGGACAGCTTCCTGTCCGTTATATAAGTGAAGGAAACCTCTAACTTTTTGCTGAATGTATAAAGCTGCAAGTTTGTCTTCAAATTTTCTCCAAAACTGCATATCCTCATACCACTTCAGATAAACCTCTTTTGTTATTTCTTTCATTGGGCTAAATTATTGTTGCTGATGTGATTTTATAAAAAATGTTTTCTGTGACCGCAAATAGTTTCCTCACACAAATTTGCGAAAGGCAAAAATACTACTTCCCATCAATAACAAAAAAAAATAAGCTAAGTATTTTGTTTATTTTTTGGGGTAACTCAAAAGCCTTTGTTATTAAACAAAAAATAAGGGATTCAAATGAATCCCTTATTTTATATATTATACTAATATTCGTCCCAGTCGTCTCCGAAGTTGAAGCTAAGTGAGAAACGAAGTGTGTTTTCAAGAGGATTTCTAACCTGAGAAGCAGAGAACAGGTAAGACACGTCAATTTTAACTACCGTATATCTGAATCCGGCACCAAGAGAGAAAAATTTACGAGCCCCTTTTAGTTCGTTCTCGTTAAAATAACCCAAACGGAACATAAAGGCATCCTGGTAAGAATACTCAGCACCTACCGAGTAAGTAACTTCTTTAAGTTCTTCACTAAAACCTCCCGGCGCATCACCGAATGATTTAAAGATACCAGACACCCAGCCTATATCATTATATTCCTCGTTAACAATTGCCTGATCGTCTGCATTAATATTACCATCACCATTTCTATCAGTTACCTCCTTAGGGGTAGGTACTAAAAGTTTTGCCAGCTCAAGATTAACACCTAACTTATTATACTCATCGAAAATAAAATCAAACCCACCGCCAAGCTTCATTGTAGAAGGCAAAAAGTTTGCACTCATTTCCGGATCGTTATCATAGCTTAATTTAGGACCAAGGTTCTGAAAATTAAAACCTGCTCTCCAACGTCCATTGAAATCAGAAAAAGCAATCTCTTCAGACTGGTAGAAACCGGCTACATCAAAAGCAAAAGTTGTAGCTGCACTGGCATCACCCCCTCCTGCCGATTCAGGTATTTTTAAGTTAGAGCTGATGAAACGTCCGGCTATAGCCATTGAAAACTGCTCATCAAGCTTAAGTGAATACGACAAGTCTACAGCAAGTTCATTTGGGGACCTAACTACTGCAGGATCATCAGGATTCTGACGAAGTTCAATATCACCCAAACCAAAGTAACGAAGACTACCCGCAAAGGCACTTCTTTCATTAAATCTGTTATAATAAGTCACCTGACCCAAAGATATATCATTAGCGATATCTGTCAGATAAGGAGTGTAACTAAATGATAGACCATGCTCTTTTAAAGCAAATGCATATTTTGCCGGGTTCCACTGTTGTGAATAAACATCCGAAGACGTTGCTACTCCGTTATCTGCCATACCGGCAGCACGGGCATCAGCGGCTATTGTTAAAAAAGGAACTGCTGTAGTAATCACTCTACTATCAGTCACCTGGGCTTTGGCAAACTGCACTCCTAAAAGGCACAGCGCTATTAATACAATCTTTTTCATTCTTATTTTAAAAATTTAAAGGGTCACAAATATAATGTTTTTTACAGCAATACAAGCTTTTCGTACTTTTCTGCTGTTTTATTAGTAACAGTCGACCTTACAGTGAGTTTATACACATAAACTCCTTTACCTATCCGATCGCCAAAATCATCTTTTCCATCCCATTTTATATCGCGGCACAAAAACCCATCGGTAGTAACAGATTGGTTTATTGTTTTAACCACCTTACCTGTCACGGTAAATATCTGAACCTGTACATCAAGAGGCTCAAAAGGCCTGTTGTGGTTAAACCAAAATTCGGTATAGCTCACAAAAGGGTTAGGGTAATTAAGCACCTTATCCAGCGTAAGCCCTTCATCACCTACAACTACAAACTGGATTTCAGCAGTAACAAGATTATTATACACATCCCACGCCTTAAGCGTTATGGTATGCAGTCCTTTTTCGAGATTACTAAACGGAAAACGCAACGAACCTCTTTGGTAGTTATCTTTTTCCGCCTCATAATAATCATTCATAATATAAGGATTGTTTTCATCTCCATCGAGAATCCCAACAATATCATGTCCAATACCACTCGCTGTATTAATACCATGCTCATCTTCAAGAAAAGCAAGAAATATTGGTGAAGCATTTGTAATACCCCCTGAAACAAATGACTCATCATTCATATACAGCCTTACTTTTGGGCCTGTCGTATCTGCTTCCGGATTAGGATTTACACCTCCCACTTTTACAGTAGTACTATACCCCTGCCTGTCATCTGTTTTTGTTGTTCGTGAAGCATACAAACTCACTCTCCCCTCTGCAACAGGTATCTTAATATCACGCGGAACCACAAACCCAAACTCAAACAAACCATTAGTAACCGATGCATTACCCCTAAATATTGTCTCACCAAGCGTAGAGAACGGAATCACTTTGCCCATATGATCATTATCAAGCGTTTGCCTGTTAATATTTTTATCAAAAACAGTTACCTCAAGCTCTCCATTATAATTAGTTGCCGTCGCCGAGCCATTCACTACTTTGCCTTCCAACTTTACATAAGCTAAGGAATTAAGAGCTCCCGTAAAATCTGCTACGGGAATATCATTTATTTCCGTCAGAACTATCTCAGGCTTAGGAATAGCCAGCTTAAGCGCCGGATCCCCAATAAAACACACCATCCTGATATTTTTGTTATTCATAGTTACCTTAGAAACACGAAGCGCTTCCGCTACCGAAGGAAACTCATCCTGTCCGTAAGCATAAAGATTTTTCACCATCAACGGCGTAAAGTTTTCAGCAACAGTAATATATAACGCTCTTGTAGTACTTATCAAACCTATAGCACCACCTTGAGCATTCCAATAAGTATATTCCCCTACTGTAGGCCTGTAAGGATTATCGAATTTGGTTATTTCACAACTAGCCGTTATAAAAACAGGGTACTTATGTTTATTAGTAAGATTATCAGCATCTTTTTTTTCATAGATACGCTCTCCTGCCATGCCATCTTCTCCACCATGCCCTAAATAGTTAACAATAAGAGCACCATAATTAATCGCCCTTATCAATTCCTCTTTAGCCTGAGGATAGCGCTGCCCTCCCGCCGAAGACTCCTGCACATAAGAATCTGTATATATTTTCCTGACATTCACAAAAGGCCTTGCCGCAATAAGCTCATTCGTCATATCATCCAGCGTATCCACAAAACCTAAAGAACCGCTACCATCAAGATCGTCGGCAATAACAATAAAATCATTACGCCATCTGCCATACGCCTCAGACGCTTTATATTCCGCAACCTTATTCACCATCTCATCCGCCTGCTTTTTATCATTCACAAGCATCCTTCCAACAGCGACATCAAGCCCTTCGCTCCCGGAATCAAGCATAGCACCCTCTTCCGGATCCATGAGGCCATAAAAATCATCAGATGTAAATGTCGTTACTGTACTATAATTTAAAAATGAAGGTGAAGGATCATACCCCTGCATTATGGGCACTACATTAGTATTATTCGGAATCCTGTTCTTATAATCAAACGACGCATCCCCGAAAAGATTTACATATTTTATTCTTTTCTCCGGAGACGATGCATTCAAATAAATGTACTTAACCAAATTTCGAATAGCAGCAATATCCTGTTTTCCTGAAGAAAATTCTGCATAGATATTTTCAAGATTAACAACCTTTACATTCATGCCTTCTTTTCGATGAAGATTTGCAAGGGTTTCGGCAGAAGAATTAAGACTGGCAGAAGTAACAATAAGATAATCCACATCCTGAAACTGCCCATTAGCACCATTAAAAATAGTTCCTTTTATATTTTGGTTTGCAACACGTGTCTGACTATCGCGCAGAGGCGTATAATAATCTGACGAAACTACCGTAATATATTTCCTTACCTCTCCTAATGTAGACTTAAACGAAAATTGCGACTGAAGTCCCTCGTTTTGTATTTTACCTACATTATATATATCTGTAATATCCCAAACCTGATTTATTCCTGTCGCATTAGACAGATTATACTGTATTACTCCATTATTGGTCGCTGCATCATTATACTGGAAACGAAATTGCTTCCCGTTACCCTGCAATTTTCTCTTAGCCTGAACCACAACATAATCTAACCACGCATTAGCACTCGGAGCACCATTGTTATTATAAGTAAGCCCTACAGTTATATCATTTCCTGAGGGAGTGAACGAAACAGACACCGGACCATTATCACCCACATTAACAGTAACACCTCCGTCATCAGCAGCATCATGTTCACCAGGCACCTTAAAGCGAAGCGCACCAAGATCCTGACCATTTACTTTTATTACCATAGAGGTTTGCACAGGAGCATTTGCAGCCGCACTAACTTTTACAGTAGCTGCGACAGCTTCTATATCAGGAATGGTAAATTTAAACTCCTGTTCATTATTTACATTAAAAGGATCTCCATGCCATTTACGTCCAAGTCGCGCGATATTAACAAGATCCTTTTCATAGTATTGATATTCATCAAACACTGCCGTAGTAAGTGTAGGCGCTCCCGAAGGCTGCCCCATAGTTGTTATACGCTTACCCGGACCACCCTGCGATGTAACATAATAGTATGACTTATCCGCATACAGATTATTGTGCGAGCCGTTTTCCTGACTCCAGTTATCAACACCTTCAGCATAAAAAAGAATATAGTCAGCACTATCAAACTTACCGTCTTCTTCACCAATAAAAGTTATCGCATTTTCTTCCGGATCGGCAGGGTAATCAACACTATTCCTAAGAGGTGCCATTCTACCGCCGTTACCATATATTTTAATATTACGGGGATCTACATTAACATCTAAACCTAATTGCTGAAGAAAACCACGTGATATTTTATACACTCCTGATTTTGTTACATAAAAACGAAACCAGCTTCCAGAAGAAAGTACTGAATTTGAAATAACATTAAAATCATTAACCCCATAGGTAACCGTTTCTCCGGCAAAAGCATTATAACTATAGGTAAACGATTTGATCCTTTTATACCCCCCACCTTCTTTTATAATAGGAGACAGCCTAATTCCGGCCATCCATTTATCTCTTGCTTTCGAAGCAGCTATTGAAGCATTAATAGCCGACGGGACAGATGATGCAGAAAGTGTCCCCAACTTATCCGAAGCCATACTTTCATAAACCACATTAGTGATTTGCAATGATTTTTGATCTACCGGACCGGAAACAGGAAAAGAATAAGAGAAAAACAATTGTTTTGTATTCGCGTCATAATCGAGATATTGAGCCTGAAATTCCGGCAAAACTAAAGCCTCTTCTACAAGAAAAGACTTAACATTATCTGTCCAGTTCAAGACAATTTCACCCCTTTGCTGCGCAAAAGAAACAATTGAATATAGTAGAGTAAAAAAGAATAATCTGTTTTTCATCATTGAGAGAACGCAGCTATGCGAGATATATTACAGCAAAAGGAAAATTTTTTCTTTTGTCCGCCTGCAATATTACTTCAAAATAGGCGTTATAGAATAAGAGATTTAACATAATTTTAGATTTTTTACAAAAATTTTAAAAACGTGTTGCGGTTTAACGGTTAATTATTATATTGCGCCACGAAATTTATTTACCTACTGAAAGATGAAAGTTAACAAAATCACGGCTTTACAGTTGCTTCTCGCGTTTGCGATGGCATTTGGTTTTACTGCGTGCAGTAAAAAAGGGTCAAATGGTAATTCCACTGCTACAGGCTGGAAGATCAATGACAAGAAAGGTGGATTCCAACACAACTCTAAGTACAAAAAGCAGGAAACTGCTCCGGGGCTTGTAGAGATAGAAGGTGGAACATTTACTATGGGTAAAGTTCAGGACGATGTTATGCACGATTGGAACAACACTCCAACACAGCAGCACGTTCAGTCTTTCTTTATGGACGAAACTGAGGTTACTAACGTAATGTACATGGAGTATCTTGACTGGTTAAAAAGGGTTTTCCCTCCAACAGAAGAGAACTATAAAAACATTTATGTTGGTGCTTTACCGGACACTTTAGTATGGAGAAGTGCTCTTGGTTACAATGAAACAATGACAAACAACTACCTAAGACACCCGGCATATTCTAACTTCCCGGTGGTAGGTGTTAACTGGATACAGGCTGTAGAATTCTCTAAATGGAGAACAGACCGTGTTAACGAATCTGTACTTGAAAGAGAAGGATACCTTAAAAGAGACGCAAAAGTACTTGACGTAACTGCTGAAACTACATTCAGTACTGAGGCTTACCTAGAAAGCCCTACTAAATCGTACGGTGGTAACGAGGAAATCGTTCTTAAAGGCCAAAGAAACAAATTAGCAAACAAAGAAGGTGCTACTAACGTATATGCACAAAGAACTTCAGGTATAATTCTTCCTGAATACAGACTTCCAACTGAAGCTGAATGGGAATATGCTGCTGTTGCTCTTGTAGGTAACCGTGAGTACAACCTTTACAGAGGAGATAAAAAATACCCTTGGAAAGGTTCTTACACTCGTAGTGGAAAAAGAACTTCTAAAGGTGATCAGCTTGCTAACTTTAAACAAGGTAAAGGTGATTACGGAGGAATTGCAGGATGGTCTGATGACAACGCTGATATCACAGCTCCGGCTAAATCTTACCCACCAAACGACTTTGGTCTGTATGACATGTCTGGTAACGTTGCAGAATGGGTAGCTGACGTTTATCGTCCTATCGTAGATGACGAAGCTAACGACTTCAACTACTACAGAGGAAACGTTTATATGAAAAACAAAATTGGTGAAGACGGAAGAGCTGAGATCGTAACTACTGACAACATTCAGTATGATACACTTGCTAACGGTAAAATCCAATACAGAAACCTACCTGGTCAAATCTCTCAGGAGCAAATTACAACTGACGATACATACCTAAGACAAAACTATACAAGAAGTGACAACAGAAACTTCAGAGATGGTGACAGACAATCTACACGTTACTACGATTTTAGTGGTACTGATGAAGAAAAAGGTACTGAAAAAGAATCAGAAAGAATGTATGACTCTCCAAAACACCTTGTAACTAAAGATAGCCTTGGTAACATGCTAAGAGAGTATGACAAATCTTCAAAAAGAACTACTCTTGTAAACGATAACGTTCGTGTATACAAAGGAGGATCTTGGAGAGACAGAGCTTACTGGCTAGACCCTGCACAAAGAAGATACTTCCCACAGGATATGGCTACAGACTACATCGGATTCCGTTGCGCTATGTCTAAAGTAGGTCCAAAATCAAGCAAAAAGAAAGCTAGAAACTAATTAAGTTTCATCTTATGTAAATACAATAAAAGCCCTATCTTAGGGCTTTTATTTTTTTATATACTTTCCATGGAAACCAAAGAACTTTACAGCTATTTCCTGCAATGTAAAAGCATAGCAACAGATACCCGAAAAATAGCTCCGGACTCGTTATTCTTTGCCCTGAAGGGAGATAATTTTGATGCCAATACCTTTGCTGCTGAAGCGCTCTCAAAAGGTGCAAAATATGTAGTGATTGACAATCCTGCTTATAAAACAGGCGACAATATGCTTTTGGTCCCGGACAGCCTTACGGCATTACAAAATCTTGCACGTCATCATCGTCGTGAACTTGGCCTTCCGGTAATAGCCTTAACTGGCAGCAACGGAAAAACCACCACCAAAGAACTTATCAACGCTGTTCTTTCAAAAAAATACAACACTACTGCCACAATTGGCAATCTTAACAACCATATCGGAGTACCTCTTACCCTATTATCCTTTACCCACGAAACTGAAATAGGTATCGTAGAAATGGGTGCTAATCACCAAAAGGAAATTGCCTTTTTATGCTCTATAGCAGAACCAAACTTTGGCTATATAACTAATTTTGGAAAAGCGCACCTTGAAGGTTTTGGAGGCTATGAAGGCGTTATTAAAGGCAAAAGCGAATTATATGATTATCTGAAGGAGAATATCAAAACTGCTTTTGTAAATCTTGACGACCCTATTCAGCGTGAAAAGACCAAAGATATGTCGCATTATACATTTGCAATAGATAACTACAACTGCGACGTAAGAATTGATGCTGCATCAGCCAATCCAATGGTTACGATAAAATATAACGGACAGGATATAAAATCACACCTCATAGGTATTTATAACGCGACAAACATAAGCGCTGCCATTACTATCGGACATCACTTTAAAGTAAGTGATGAAAAAACAAAAGATGCTATTGAAGGTTATATTCCTTCAAATAACCGTTCGCAATTACTTGAAAAGAATAGCAACAATATCATTTTGGATGCCTATAATGCCAACCCAAGCAGTATGCAGGCCGCTATCGCCAACTTCCTTCAGCTTGACACTGAAGAAAGCTACAAAATCGCCATTCTGGGAGATATGTTTGAATTAGGTCAGGAAAGTCACGAAGAACACGCTAAAATTGTTCAGTCGCTTGTGAATGAAGAAGGAATTGAAGTTTATTTTGTCGGTAAAGATTTTTACAATAGTAAAGCTGAGGCAACCCACATGCATTTCTTTGAAAATTATGACACCTTTAAGGAGAACTTTAGCAGTTTAAAACCTGAGAAAAAAACAATACTTATCAAAGGCTCCCGAGGCATGGCTCTCGAAAGAACCCTTGAACTGATATAAAAGAAATGCTCCTTTTTTAGGAGC
Source organism: Flavobacterium sp. AG291 (assembly GCF_003350375.1). GTDB lineage: Bacteria > Bacteroidota > Bacteroidia > Flavobacteriales > Flavobacteriaceae > Flavobacterium > Flavobacterium suzhouense. The sequence goes on from NZ_QQAR01000004.1 coordinate 254,475, forward strand.
ATTTCTATTAATAATACAATCTGAAATCAAGCAATTTGCACAACGCATAATATTTTTGATGCAGTTCTTCCACAATATCAATAACATCATCGCTATCTTCAAATAGTCCGAAGAACACCCTGTCAAGACCGCTGCTGCTTTGCTTACCATAAGCATGACCATAGCCCGAAATTGCTTTTGCATTTGTAATATCTAAAAAATACTGTGCTTCATCCGAACTTAGATCAAGAGCTTTTTCATTAGCGAAATGGAGGATCTTACCTCTTAATCTCCCTTCAAATAATTCAGCAATTTCTTCAATACTATAATAATAACCATTAAGACAAATTGTATTCTGCTCTCCCGGCATCACAAGATAGATGATCTCATAATTCTTAAAATTATGATCATCATACAAAAGAGCATTTAGGCTATCCTCAAGCCCTTCAATAGTATCACAGGTTTTATAGATACTGCCTATCCCCTGCTCAAAAGCAAGTTTTTCGAGAATTGTTACCACCTCAGTAACCCCGGTTTTTTCAATATCATCAACTGCTTCAAGACAGAAAATGAATTTTTCATCCTCCATATAAAAAATCATTCAGGTATCATTAGCCAAAATACTATAAAATAAAGACACTCCAAACCACAAGCCTGTTAAAACTAAAAAGCCATTTGAATTAATGAATCAGATAAATTAATTTCGCAGCCTAAACACACTCACATTGAGCAGGAACGCTTCCGAAAGGATTACATATTTTAACGAAGAAACAATAACAGGCATAGCTTTACCGGAACGCTTTACGTTCCCGTTTCTTTACGAACCTCATCCATTGACTAAAATTGCCGCCGAAGAATTGCAGCAATATCTGGAAAGTCTTACCGATCTTGACCATAATTTTGGGCTTAAAGAAGATCAGCAAGGATTGGTTATAGGCAAAATGTTTGGTGTTCTTGTAATACAGGACAGCGAAGGTAAACTAGGATACTTGTCAGCTTTCTCAGGAAAACTTGCAGATTCTAACGATCATCCAAAGTTTGTCCCGCCTGTTTTTGATATGCTTCTTGAAGATAGTTTTTTCTTAAAAGAACAGTATATACTAAACAGCATTAATGACGAAGTAAAAACAATTGAAGCAGATCAACAGTATCTGTCACTCAAAGTCGATTTAGAATCATTTACCCTACAGGCAGCTAAAGAAACTGAGACTTTTAAGAAACAGCTCAAAATAAACAAAGCCTATCGTAAAGATTTACGTGAACGAAGAAAGAATGTTATCAGCGAAGAAGACTATAATCGTTTTGACGCATATCTAATTCGCTTTAGTCATTATGACAATCATCAGTTCAGGTTACTTACCGAAAAATGGAAACTAAAACTGGAAGAAGTTCAGCAGAAACTTTCAATATATCAGGATCGAATTGAAACATTAAAAAAAGATCGTAAAGAGAAATCTGCCGCGTTACAATTACAACTCTTTGAACAATATTCTTTCTTGAACAAAGACGGCAAAACTAAAAGCCTTCAGTCAATATTTGGGAATACTGTATTTGGAAAACCACCTGCAGGAGCAGGTGAATGTGCCACTCCAAAACTTTTGCAATATGCATTCCTGCATGGTTATAAACCCTTAGCCATGGCGGAATTTTGGTGGGGTTCTCCTCCTAAATCGGAGATACGCCAACACAAACAGTTCTACCCGGCATGCAACGGCAAATGCAAACCTATATTAGAACATATGCTCGAAGGCATAGAAACCGATGAAAATCCGTTTTTGATAAATATCGGAGAAGGCAAAGAACTTAAAATAATCTATGAAGACGACAGTTTTGTAGTAGTAAACAAACCTGACGACCTTTTATCGGTTCCGGGAATATTGATAAACGATTCGGTTTATACACGATTAAAATATATACTTAACGGTATCGAACCGCTTATCATCCACAGGCTGGATCAGGCAACTTCAGGATTATTAGTAGTTGCAAAAACGAAAGATGCACACAAAGACATCCAGAAACAATTCCTGAAACGCACCGTAAACAAACGCTATTCGGCAGTACTCTCAAAAGTGATTGCTGAAGATGATGGAGAAATAAAACTGCCTTTGCGTGGCGACCTTGACAACAGGCCAAGACAGTTAGTTTGCTTTGACTTTGGAAAAAAGGCTCATACTACCTGGAAAGCGGTTGAGCGAACAGAAACAACCACGAAAGTCCATTTTTGGCCACATACAGGACGCACCCATCAGTTACGTATGCACGCTGCCCATGAACTCGGACTAAATGCACCTATTGTGGGCGATGACCTGTATGGCACAGCTGCCAGCAGGCTGCACCTGCATGCTGCCTATCTTGAGTTCGTGCATCCGGTTACACGAAAAACTATGACTTTTGAAGCTAAAGAGGAGTTTTAACAAACAAGACAAGATACAAAAAACCACCCCAACAATTCTGCCAGGGCGGTTTTAATCAATAAACAACCAATAATAGGGCACTACCTATTTTTTCATATTACGATGCCTGTATTTTGTAAAAGCCTTAACGGTAGCAGCTGTCTCATTGTCAACAGCAGCAACTCTGGCATTCTTTGCCGATGTAGCCGTTTTCGCCATAGCCGCATTATAAGCCGGAATTGATTTGGCAGCCATTGCCATATCATAATCCAGTGCTATTTGTCCTTCATCAAAAGGAACATCACCATAATTATCCCTGAACCAAAGCATCCAGTCAGCACTACCCGGTGTGTATACCATTAAGTTATTCGTAGTTTGCTTAGGACCGGGAAGCAGGAACGATTTTAGTTTTGCCTGAGCCGGGCTATGACAGCTCATACAAGAAGACAATGCCAGATTCTTATAAACTTTACCCGTTGTTACATCAACAGCTTCCAGAGCTACAGCACCATCGTTAGGACCACTTAACCTTCCGCCCCAACCAAGGGTTTCTTTACTATAAAAAGGCGCTTTAGGATTGATTACCGTTTCTTTCAACTTAGGATACGGAGGAGTAATAGGACTGTTTACATCCGGATCGTCGCCCCACATAGCGCCAAGTGGCACCATTTTATCCCAAAAATCACCCTTGGCATCCATATCATACACAAAAGTTGAGTAAACCCAACCTGTCTTAGGTGCAGTCTTACTGTCTTTAACGATCACATCCATCTGGAAGAAGCTCACTTTGCGAACCTGATACCCTTTTTTAGGATTTTCAGCAGTTGCAATAGTATCATAAACACTTAAGGTCTCAGCCCCTTTAAGTACAGGCCAGTTAGGCGCATTAATATTTGAGAAAGCAAGTTTCACAACAATACTTCCTTCTTTAAACTGCCCCGATTCTTTAGTAAGATTAACTTTCTCACCCGTTTTACCCCATAGCTGACCTACAGTATATGCGGCAACAGAATCGTAGAACACTAATGCATACCCGGCCTCATCTTCTTTTAGGCTTTTAAACATTCCCGCCGGATTGCCATTGCCCAGATAAGCCCCTAGTATAGCCTCTCTCTCAGAACCTATCCAGGGTTCATTAAACCAACCATATTTAGCCGACGTCCAATTCTTATTATCAGTAAAAAAAGGTTTGACGTTAGGAGCTATATAGCTTTTTAATGAATCCATATACGCAAACACATTCGATTCGGAGATAGGTTTACCTTTAAGCGCCTGCTGCCACGAAGGATTAACGACATCTTTAACCTCTGTAGGATAATCATGGCTCAGAACAAATAAAGGATTACCATACTGATCCTTAGTAGGTACTGAATCACGGTGGTTTTGAAATGCACCGCTAACAGGAGTTTCAGCCATAGCAGTGAGTTCTTTACCTTCCTCAGTATTGTCGTTTTTACGACAGCTACATACAGCAAATGCCATAGCTGCCAACACAACAAAGGAAGTTGGAAAAGTAATTTTTTGTTTCATAAATTAGTAATTTAAAGTTAGTTGAATACCGGAAAGTGTTACCAATCCACGGTAAACTTATGATAAAAAAACCTACCTAAAACCATCATGATTAAAAACAGGGGTTTGTACGCAACAGCAAAAACGCGTACTTATACGTATAGGAATAATCTGAGGAAATGATTATAAACAATACACTGATCCCATATTCAAAAATGGATAATTCCTATCTTAGCAGAAATCAAAATCAATCAAAATGACAAAATTCAAAGACACTATCGATAAAGCATACACCGCATTTAACGAAAGGAACATTGACAATGCACTTGCAACCATGCAGGAAGACGTTCAATGGTCTAAAGCATGGGAAGGTGGTTATATTAGCGGCCACGAGGAAATAAAACAATACTGGACAAGGCAGTGGACGGAAATAAACCCGAAAGTTGAACCTGTCGGCTTTTCCGAAAGAGAAAACGGAAGCCTGGAAGTGAGAGTACATCAGAACGTAAAAGACCTTGAAGGAAATTTAATGTTTGACGGAACAGTAAAGCACGTTTATACCTTTGAAGACAGACTTATAAAAACTATGGATATAGAACTTGTAGAGAGTAATTAATAAAACAAAAAATTCTTCAGTTTCCTGAAGAGTTTATAAGTGATAGGCAATGAGGATTAACTCCGTTCATCCCAAAAGAAGTTAATGCTACAAGAAAGCCAAACCCACCTTATGGGTGGGTCACTTTTTCATTCTCAAAAGTGTCTGAAAGAAATCTTTCCACACTTTTGAGAATGAAAAAAGCCGAAACTTGCGTTTCGGCTTTTCTTGTGGGCGATGAGGGATTCGAACCCCCGACCCTCTCGGTGTAAACGAGATGCTCTGAACCAACTGAGCTAATCGCCCGTATTTTGTAACTTCAGTCGCGATGTTTGCTTCATTATTACGAGTGCAAATATAGGGCGGTTTTTGATATTTGCAAACATAATCCGGAAAAAAAATTAATTATTTTTCAATCCAAACCCGCTTTATCCGTTAAGCTTTCAATAACTTTCTGTTACAAAACACAATGCACAAACATTACGAAGTGAAAAAAAATGCATTTTTTTTATCACCTTAGTAGCTATAAGACCTCAGCCACCACAAAAGTGCTTCCTCCAACATAAATAAAGTCGTTTTCAACCGAATCTTCCAGTGCTTTTTGATATGCTTCCGGTACAGATCCGTAAATTTTACCATTCAATCCAAATCCTTTGGCTGCTTCACTAAGACTTTTTGCATCCAGTCCGCGTGGTATATCCGGCCTGCAAAAATAATAAACTGCCCGTTTAGGCATTAAAGGCAAAACTTCTGTCAGGTCTTTATCATTCACAACCCCAAAAACAATGCGTAACGTTTCGTATTCCTGTTTTTGCAACTGCGACATCACAATCTTTAACCCATGACTATTGTGAGCCGTATCGGCAATTACTGTAGGCTTACTATGCAGCTGCTGCCATCTGCCCATAAAGCCTGTGTTTCGGGCAACATGAAGCAACCCTTCTTTTACAGCGTTTTCAGAAATCTGAAATTCATCCTGTAGCAGCTCAATAGTCTTTAGTACCGTCTTCCTGTTTTGTGATTGGTAATCACCGATTAGATCTGACGGATAATCCTGAACAACCTCATCAGAGGCAAAATACAAAGGAGCATTACACTTTTTAGCCTTAGCTACAAAAACAGGCTTTGTCTCATCGTTATACTCCCCAATAACCGCAGGAATACTTTTTTTTATAATACCCGCCTTTTCACCTGCAATTGCGTTCAGCGTATTACCTAAAAACTGTGTATGGTCCATGCCTATATTGGTAATAACCGACACTAAAGGGGTAATTATATTCGTAGAATCCAGTCTTCCTCCAAGACCTGTCTCTATGATTGCTATATCAACTTTTTGAGTTCTGAAATAATCAAAAGCCAAACCAACAGTCATCTCAAAAAAACTAAGATGATTGGCCTCAAAAAAGGTTTTATTAGCTGCTATAAAATCAACAACAAATGTTTCAGAGATATCTTCTCCATCAATCTTAATACGTTCCCTGAAGTCCTTTAAATGCGGCGAAGTATATAATCCTGTTTTGTAACCGGCCTCCTGGAATATAGAAGCCAGCATATTCGACACCGAGCCTTTTCCATTGGTTCCCGCAATGTGAATTGTCTTAATGTCCTTTTCAGGATTCCCTAAATGCTCTGCCAGCAGAATTGTATTGGTCAGATCTATTTTATAAGCTGATGCCCCCTGAAGCTGATACATTGGCAGCTGGGCAAACATCCATTCTGTAGTTTCTTTGTATGTCATAAATAAAAAAATGACAGAGGTTAATCTGTCATTCAAAAATACTATTTTTATTTATCGTATAACTTATACTAACTGCTTAAGTGCAATTTCAAATGCCGTGTGGCTTATGTTTTGCTTAGATGAGTTAAGAGCGTGAACATTAGCAATTGCTTTACCAATGATCTCTGAAGCATCTGAGAAAATAGCCTCATCAGTCATGCTAACTTTTTTCTCCATGAAGTAAGCAAATACCCTTGCCATACCACAGTTAGAAATAAAGTCAGGAATAAGGCTCACTTTGCTATCTGTAGCTTCCATAATTGGACCAAAGAAGATCTCTTTATCAGCAAACGGAACGTTAGCACCACAAGAGATAACCTCAAGACCGTTAGCGATCATGTTATCTACCTGCTCTTTAGTTACAAGTCTTGATGCAGCACATGGAGCGAATATCTCAGCACCCATTTTCCATATTTCCTCATTGATTGTCTCAAACGGAATCATGTTATCAGCAACAAGCTTATTACCATCTTTATTAAGGAACAATTTAGTGATTTCTTCGAAAGTGAATCCGTTACTGTTCATAACACCACCATCACGGTCGATGATACCTACAACTTTAGCACCCATTTTAGCAAGGTAGAAAGCCGCTGCAGAACCTACGTTACCAAAGCCCTGAACGATTGCTTTTTTACCTTCGATAGAACCTCCGTAAATTTTGTAGTAATGACCAACAGCCTCTGCTACACCATAACCTGTAATCATATCGGCTACAGTATATTTTCTGTTTACATCAGGAGAAAAAGCCGGGTTTTCGATAACTTTTACAACACCTTGGCGTAACTGCCCAATTCTGTTGATTTTATCAGCTTCAGTTGGTTTGAAATGTCCGTTAAAAACACCTTCCTGCGGATGCCAAACACCACACTCTTCAGTCATTGGGATAACCTCATGTATCTCGTCTACATTAAGGTCACCACCTGTACCGTAATAGCTTTTTAGTAGTGGAGAAACCGCTTTGTACCATCTTTTAAGAACTCCTTCTTTACGAGGATCGGCAGGATCGAAGTTAATGCCCGATTTAGCTCCACCGATTGCAGGACCGGAAACCGAAAACTTCACTTCCATTGTTTTAGCAAGCGAAAGCACTTCGTTCATATCAAGTCCTTTTCTCATCCTTGTACCACCACCGGCAGCACCACCCCTAAGGGAGTTAATTACTGTCCATCCTTCAGCTTCCGTTTCAGAATCTTTCCAGTTGAATACTATTTCAGGTTGTTTATTTTCAAATTTACTTAGTAAATCTTTCATTTGTTTGTATTTTTATAAATCGGCACAAATATATGAAACATATAAATGTGAATTCTTCATTTTAAACAGAATAATTAAACCGGAAATGAGAATTCAACAACCGCCCCTTTCCCTGGCTGCGATTTAATTTGCAATATTCCCTGAAGAGCATCGGCACGTTTCTTCAGATTTCTTAAACCGATTCCTCCTTTAGCTTTTTCAGGAACAAAACCAACTCCATTATCAGCAACCGTAACAATAACATTATTATCTTTATGACTAACCGTTACTTTTGCATGGCTTGCCCCCGAATATTTATTTATATTTTGTAATGCCTCCTGGATTATTCTGTACACATTTACTTTACAAATATTAGACATCAATTCCCAATCTATAGATGGATCAATGTCCGCTTCAAATTCTGTATCAAATGTATTTTTTTGTGAGGTAATCATAAAGCCCAGCATACTTTCAAAACTTTGCTCCTGATTGAAAAGTGCATTTCGGCTAAGGTCGTGTGAAACTCCCCGTATCTCCGATTCAATGGATTGTAACTCTTTAATATACCCTTTTCGCATTAAAACAGATTCTTCATCTGCTTTTTTATTGATAAACTCGAGATTCAGCCGGACTGCATATATATTATTCAAAATACCATCATGCAGTTCCATAGCAATACGTGATTTCTCCTCAGTTCTTGCCGACTCTATTTTCCCCTGCTGCTCAAACATAAGCTCGTAAATCTCTTCGTTTGCTTTTTGCTGCTCCTGAACAAGCAAAAGTTCTTTATTTTTTGAATTTAGGTAATAGATTATAAATATCGCCGCAATAAATAACACAACTACTATGGAAACCCCTATAATAAAGCTGTTCTTTTTAGCCAGAGCCTCTTTTTCATCTGTAATTCTGGCAGTATCAAATTCAATTCGCGCGAATTTATCCCTGGTATTCTGCGCAATCTTCTGAAGGCTATCGTTAACTTTTATATACCTCCGCATATAATAATCATTATTAACCTTATCTATAGCCGTAAGAAGCTTAAGACTTGACAATATATCAGAATTACTTTTATTAGCTTTCGCTTTAGCATAGGCTGTTGTAAGATAACTGATTGCTTTTACAGTATCTTTTTTATACAAAAAATATTCACCGAGACTCACATTACTCGCGATAATCCCGGCTTCTTTTTCAAGTTCCTCACGTATCGCAAGCGATTCATAAAAAAGTTCAGGAAGCTGAGAATTGTCACCCGATTTATATTTGGCTGTTGCCAGATTATTAAGCAGTTTTGCATAAAGCCCTGATTGCTCCTTAACGCCCGGCATACCTAACGCCTGGTTATAAATTTCGATAGCCTTTTTGTTTTGCCCCATTTTCACATAAACACCTCCCATATTATTAAAACAGGAAGCTTTGTTTAATGCAATCTGGCCACCACTAAATCCTTCTTTCTCAAAATCATCGATAACATCAAAGGCCATCTCGTAATATTTTATCGCTTCATCATTATCATCCTGTCCATCCAGAGAAGAAGCAATAAGATTATAACAATTGTATAAATCTGTAGCTTTATTGTCAATACGTAAATACTTTTGAGCCTTAAAAGCCTCTGATTCACACATTGCAAACAAACCTGCATCATAATAAACATAAGCCTTATACAAAATGGTTTCGCCTACCGACCTGGCCTCTGCTCCTTTAAACTTTACATATAAATCTTCTGCATCTTTATAATAATAAAGAGCACTATCGTTATTTGCTTTTCCATAATAAGAAACACCTGTAAAGTGAAGCCCTTTAGCCATAGATAAAGTATCATTGGCTCTTTTACCAAAGTCATAAACCTTTTTACTGGCATGTATTGACTTATCATATTCATCAAGATTATAATAACTCACTACCGCCTCCCTCATATAATAGCGAGTAAGAGAATCATTTCTGTTATCGGAAACAGCATTAAAAAGCGTATCAGCATAGGCTACTCTTTTTTCCCTGTCTATATCATCTCTACGAGACAACATAACCATACTATCCAAATGGCTATCAGAGCTTCCATTCTGGACAGTTGCTTTTTTACATGAAGTGGCAAAAAGCAATAACCCTATTAATAATAATTGAAGTTGGCGTATCATTATAATTTTTGAGGCTGCAGTTTATAATAAACTGCAGCCTCAAAAATAATGATTTTTATATTATATAGTTACGCTCTGATTGGAGGTTTTGGAAGATCTTTATCACCATTATCAATAGGGAGAGTTATATCAAAAGATCCTGCTTTAGTATCCTGGATTTCGCTGTCATCAGCAGAACAAGAAACTAGAGATGAGCCAACAAAAGCAACTAAGCAAAGTGTAAGGATAATTTTTTTCATGATAGTAAGGTTTTTATTAGATGTTATGATTTTTTAAATTCTTTGTTCAGAACCTCGTATTTCCCGTTTGATTCTGAAGCAAAACTACTCGTTAAAACCGTACTGACACAATGATTTACAGCAGGTTTAGTAGAACACACCCATACACGAGTAACTCGACCGATTTGAAGGGTAAATGAAGAATTGTAATCTAAAAAAAATGTTAATTAACAAAAACAGCACAACTTAAAACATCAATACAAAACACTATTAAACAAATGAATAGAGTCCAAAAAACTTTTACGATTTAAAAACACGTAATAATTTTTAGTTAAAATTCTTAAAGGCTGGATTCTTTAAAGATAATCGGGAGCTATCTTCCTGATAATAGTATCAATATTATCTTTAAAAGTTTTAGAGAAAGAGATAGACAAATCACTATTATTCAAGTAGCATAATGATTTACCCGTATTAATTCTTGAAATGAAGTTACTATTCACAATATAGCTATTGTGAATCCTGAAAAAATAAAACGGCAAATTAGCCTCATAATGTTTCAGGGTTTTATACGCCGTAAGTTTGCGCCCGTTTTGAAGATGAAAATCAGTGGTGTTATTATCAGCTTTCAAATAAACTATATCGTGCAAAGAAACAAATTGATAATCTCCGTATGATTTTATACAAATTGTACTATTAGCAACAGCAGGATTCGTTTTTTGGAACTTCAAAAGGCTTTTTCTTAAATCGAACTGATTCAATGGAGCCAATAAATAATCAAACACACCTGCCTGAATTGCTTCAAATGCATACTTAGGTGAAGCCGTCAAAGCAATAAAATATGGGACATTATCTATATAACGGTACAACTCAGAGATGATACCCAAAGAAAGGTTGCTTTTCTTGTTTTTAGGACAGATTTCCAGAAAAACCAACTGTGGCTGCAGCTCCAAAATTTTATTGATTGTATCCTCTCTGTTTTCAGCAACTCCAACGCAATAGAATTCCGGGAAATCCTCAAATTTCTTTAAGGTTTCCTTGGCATTATCTTTGTTATCATCTACTATCAGGTATGAATATTGCACTTCTTAACAGAGAAAATTTTGCGCAATTTAAAAACATTTGACCTGACAATTTTACGGTTTTCCCGTAATTTTTGTTAATTTTGTTGGAACCATGAGAAGCTTATGCGAGAAGATTTAAATATTTTAATTGTTGACGATCATCCAATGACCGTTAACGGATATGTAAATGTACTATCGGACGAAGAGTTCGAAGACCACAATCTTATTTTCACTAAAGCACTGGATTGTGAACAGGCCTACAAGCTTATTACCGCATCTCAAAACGGCGGTACGGCATTTAATGTTGCTTACCTGGATCTTAGCCTTCCTCCTTATCCGGAGCAAAATATATTTTCAGGACTTGATTTAGGAGTACTTATCCGTAAAACAATACCTGACTGTATCATAATTATATTAACAATGCATAGCGAAGCATCGCTGGTGGACAGACTCATTAAAGAAATCAATCCTCAGGGAATATTATGCAAAAGCGACATTGACATAGATGAGTTTCTAAATGCATTTAAGATAATCTATGGAGGTGACACTTACCTTAGCAATAAAATTGTAAAATCTTTAAAAGACAAAGTATTTGACAATTATAAGCTTGACAACTATGACAAGCAGATACTTATGCGTCTATCCGAAGGTATATTAACCAAAAACATCCCTAATTATGTACCGCTTTCCTTAAGTGCCATTGAAAAAAGAAAAGCACAAATGAAAAACATGCTGCTTCAGGGAAAAGGCGGTGATGACCACGAGCTAATTGAGGCTATTAAGAAAATGGGAATACTTTAAGACTCATATACAGAACCAGAACTGTGATCGTGTGCTGCTCCTGTTACGCTGCTTAAAACATTTACATCACCTCGCAACTTTAATACACCAAGTAGGGCAAAAATAAGCGCCTCTTTAAACTGTATGGTTTTATCATCCGGAACAACTATGACTGTATCCTGAAGCAATTGTTTTAGCCTTCCGATTAAAAAATCATTATAGGCTCCTCCCCCTGTTACCAAAAGTTCTCCCTGGCCTATACCCATAACCGTATTAGCTATCTGTTGGGCAACGTGCTCAGTAAAAGTTGCTATTATTTCCTCTACAGAAGCATTATAGCTATCCATTAAGGGCAATATCATTTCTTTAACAAATTCAAACCCTAAAGATTTGGGATACGGAAGTTTGTAAAATTCAAGCGAGTTCAATTCTGAAAGAAGCGGCAACAATATCTTCCCTTTTGCAGCTATCAACCCCCTGTCATCATACTCCAAACCTAATTGGTTAGCATAATAATTAAGAACGGTATTTACCGGACAGATATCAAAAGCAATACGTTGGCCCTTCTCTTCAAATGAAATATTTGAAAAGCCGCCCAAGTTAAGACAATAGCGATACGAGGAAAAAAGTATTCTGTCTCCTATCGGTACCAATGGAGCACCCTGCCCCCCGAGCTGAACATCCTGCACCCTGAAATCGCAAACAGCCTTCACTCCAATAATAGAAGCGATTTCAGGAAGATTGCCTATCTGCAACGTAAAACCATTATGCGGCTGATGTAATATAGTATGACCGTGAGAACAAACAGCATCTAGATCATTAATTCCATTACCCTCTATAAACGACTTTATAACACTGCCAAGCAATGCAGTATATTCTTTATTAAGAAGGGTCAATTCATCTTCACTATACCCTACAGCCTCTTTAAGGCGTTTTACCCATAGATCGGAATATGGAACTGTAATAGTTTCCGCTATTGCAAACTCCCATTTACCATTATTATTAGTAAAAAAAATATGTGCCAAATCTACGCCATCAAGCGAAGTTCCTGACATTACTCCTATAACGTTATAGTTTTCTTTCATCGCGAGGCTAAAATTACGCATTCATATTGAAAAATTCACATTTAATAGCTACATTTGGACGCAATAAAACAAAAAATATAATTTAATTATTATGGATTTTAAACTTACTGAAGAGCACCTGATGATTCAACAAGCTGCGCGTGATTTTGCGCAGAACGAATTACTTCCTGGTGTAATTGAAAGAGACGAGAAACAGATTTTCCCGACTGAACAAATTAAAAAAATGGGAGAACTTGGATTTCTTGGTATGATGGTAGACCCTAAATATGGGGGAAGCGGCCTTGATACAATTTCTTATGTACTGGCAATGGAAGAAATCTCTAAAATTGATGCTTCAGCTTCAGTAGTTATGTCGGTAAACAACTCTCTTGTTTGCTGGGGTCTTCAGACGTTTGGTACTGAAGAACAAAAACAAAAATACCTTACAAAACTCGCTACAGGTGAAGTAATTGGTGCTTTCTGTCTTTCTGAGCCGGAAGCAGGTAGTGATGCTACTTCACAAAAAACAACTGCAATTGATAAAGGAGACCATTATCTTTTAAATGGTACTAAAAACTGGATCACTAATGGTGGTACTGCAGATGTTTACCTTGTAATCGCTCAGACAGATATTGAGAAAAGACATAAAGGTATCAATGCACTTATTGTTGAAAAAGGCATGCCAGGATTTGAAATAGGTCCAAAAGAACAAAAACTTGGTATTCGTGGATCTGACACTCACTCATTAATGTTTACTGACGTAAAAGTTCCTAAAGAAAACAGGATTGGCGAAGAAGGATTTGGTTTCAAGTTTGCAATGAAAACATTAGCCGGAGGTAGAATCGGTATCGCTTCACAGGCCTTGGGTATTGCTTCAGGAGCTTATGAGTTAGCTTTAAAATACTCTAAAGAGCGTAAAGCTTTTGGTACAGAAATCTGTAACCACCAGGCAATCGCTTTCAAACTTGCAGACATGGCTGTTTCTATCGAAGCTGCACGCCACCTTTGCCTTAAAGCTGCCTGGGACAAGGATCAGCACAACAACTACGATTTAAGTGGTGCTATGGCTAAACTATACGCTTCTCAGGTTGCTATGGATACTACCATCGAAGCCGTACAGATACATGGAGGTAATGGATATGTAAAAGAGTACCACGTAGAACGACTTATGCGTGATGCAAAAATCACCCAGATATACGAAGGGACATCTGAGATACAGAAAATCGTAATTTCAAGATCAATTATCGCACAATAAAAAAAACCCGCAAATGCGGGTTTTTTTTATGCTTACTTTAAAGCAAAAAAAAGAATCTGTCTCATCTAAAACTTATCGCTTAAAAAATCATTTATTAAATATTAAAAAAATACGCTTTTTTTATATTAGGCTAGCCTCCCTTTAGCAATAAACATTCAATACTATTATATATAGTCTGAAATCAATCACAGAAACACCGATTCTTAGAGATTAAAAAAGACTTAAAAACAAAGACTTACCAACAATTTGTAAGAGATAAAAAAATCATTCTCTAATATTCTTTCACCAGATAAAGCATCAACTAACTAACTCCATAAAACGCAACCCCAAAAGAATAATTAATTTATAACTATCAAAAAATAGATATATAATTATTTTTTATCTACCGTTCGTGGGAAAAAAAGTGCATTATATCGAATATTTGTCCGATACTTTTTCTGACATACTCTTCTTTTCTACTTTTATGTCAAACCTTACTTATTAAGCATCTTTAAAAATAACTTTTATGAACATTATTGGGCAACGAATTAAAAAACTAAGAGAAGATAAAGGCATAACTCAGGAAACTATGGCGCAACAGCTTGATGTTACACAAAGTAACTATGGCCGTCTTGAAAAAGATGACAGGAGGCTAAACGTTGTAAAGCTTCTTAAGATAGCCAGGATACTTAACGTAAACATCTCTTACATGTTTAACGAAACTATTACCGAAATTGACTCTGACGATAGCCAAATGCTAAATGGCGCGAATAAAGAAGTTTACAACATCCTTGTTGAAAGCCTGAGAGCAGAGATTCAGCACCTTAAAGATGAAATCAATTTTTTAAGGATAATGGTAAAAAGCTAAGGCTAAAAATTATACTTTAAATATTTTTGTACCGTTTTTATAAGATATTAAAAACTACTACTTTTATCTGATGGTACAAAAACCAAAAGCTGTAAAATATAAGATTATAACCGGATACGTACTGCTATTAGCAATGGCAGTATTATCCGTTTGGCTTGTATACACAGAGATTTCTAAACTTGCCAACCCTGCAAAAACTAACGAAGAACAAAAGATTCTTCGCATCAGTACTACAATAGCAAATCTTTATGCCTCTGAAGCTATTGGACGAAATTCTATCCTTACCGAGAAAAAGGCCGATTTTCAGAATTACAGTATTCTTATAGACAACATACACCTTGAAATTGACTCCATTAAAAAGGATGTTGACCCTGTACAGATAGCCAAATTTGATTCTATAAAATTACTGATAGACCGCAAGCGAAACAGTATCAGCGAAATTATAGCCTACCATAAGCAATACGGCAGAAAAAAAAATATCAGCCAGGCCATTGAAGGTATTTACCATACTAAAGATTCAATTGTAAATACTAAAAAATCTATTCAGGCTACAAAATCATACCCGGGTAAACAATCCGTAAACGCTATTCTTTCTCCTCGTTTGAGAGAAGCATTAAGCAAACCTACCGTACCGAATGATTCTCTGGCAATGGCATACTCAAAAGTGCTTATTGACCTTATTTTAAAAGAGAAAGAACAAGACAGAATGATGTTTGAAAAGGAACAACATTTACTGGATGAAAACCGTATTATATCAGATCAGTTAAGAAAAATCCTGACATCAGTTGAAGAAGAGTTTCTGCAAAAGTCATATCAGCAAATAAGAAAATCTCAGTTAAGCATGCAAAAACTGGTTGAGAACGTTGCCTGGATAGGAGCTTTGGCATTACTTATTTTAATTACGTTTGCATGGATCATTATACGTGATTTGAGCATAAACCAAAAGTACAGAAGGCAACTTGAGATTTTAAACCAGGAAAATGAAGAACTCCTGAGAACAAAGACCATGTTAATGGCTACTGTAACGCACGACCTGCAAACTCCTCTTGGCAGCATTATAGGTTTCCATGACCTTATTAAAGACACAGCGGTAACCGGTAAACAAAAGCAGTATCTTAATAACATTAATGAATCCGCAAACTATATCCTTAAGCTAGTAAATGATCTTTTAGATTTTTCAAGACTTGAAAACAACAGGATATCTATAGAAAAGACACCTTTCAACATTAAAAATGTTATAGAGAATACTTGTAAAACCCTCGAGCCAATGGCTACAAATAAAGGCATTGAGCTTAATTGGTACATTACAGAAGACCTAAATGCTAATTTTATTTCAGACCCTTACCGCATTAAGCAGGTACTGACAAATCTTGTTAGCAACGCTATTAAATTTACACCTGAAGGATCGGTTGAAGTAACTGCTAAGATCGACGAAGAAAATATTACTATTTCAGTAATTGACACCGGTATAGGAATCTCAAGAAAAAAACATGATGATGTTTTTAAGGAGTTTACTCAGGCACATTCCGGTATAGAAAAGAAATTTGGAGGTACCGGATTAGGCCTTACTATCTCTAAAAAAATAATTGACCTTCTTGGCGGCCAAATTACTCTTGAGAGCGAGGAAGGCCAGGGCTCAATATTTACTATCGTAATACCGTGTACACCTTCTGAGTCTAATTTCATTGTCAGCGAAAACGCATCACAAGATGAAGATGATAATTATTCGTACTTAAAAGGAAAGAAAATCCTGATCGTAGATGACGACAATATGCAGCTGGCGCTAATGAAAGAATTATTTTTAAACTATCCTGCTGTAGTCCAAACTGAAATAAATGCTTCGTCAGTAATTTCCATACTGGAAAAAGAATATTTCGACGTCATACTTACAGACATCCAAATGCCTTCTATCGATGGTTTCGAGTTGGTACGGCTGATTCGCACCAATCCTGATAAGGACGTAGCATCAATCCCTGTTATTGCATTATCCGGCAAAAGAGATCTTACGCAAAAAGATTTTGTTGATGGAGGATTTAATGCAAGCCACCCAAAACCTGTTCAGTTAAAACAATTACTTGACTTAATTGCGGAAACTATAAGTGGAGCAGCCGTTAGTAAAACAGCTATTGTAGTCAAAGAAAGTATTGAGCACGAAATTGAAGAAGCACCACTATATAATTTACGAAGTCTCGCGCAATTTACTTACAATGACCCTGAATCCCTGAAAACAATACTGAGGACATTTATAGAAAGTGTAAAGGAAAATTGCAGCGCATTACAAAATGCTGTTGAAGCCCAAAACGAACAAGAGTTATCTGAAACTGCACATAAAATGATTCCTATGCTTAAGCAAATGGAAGTGCACAGCATCTATACATTATTGGAACCCTTAGAGGACAGAACCCATGAGATGACATGGCCCGAAATCCAGAACTATGTAAACGATATTTGCAGCCGACTCGTTGTATTGTGCGAAGCCTATGAAAATGAAATGAATTAAAGCTCTATATTATAAAGCTTTAATTTATTATAAAGCGTTTTCCTGTCAATATTCAGTAAAACGGCAGCTTTAGATTTATTGAAATTAGCCTTTTCGAGTGCAAGTCGTATCACCTGTTCTTCATCTGCCTTAGCGTAACCGGAAAGTGAGCCTTCATCTTTAGATGCTTCAAGCATTTCATAAGGCAGTACTTCTAAATGGATCAGGTTTGACTTTGTCAACAAAACAGATCTCTTGATAATGTTCTTCATCTCTCTTAAGTTACCTGGCCATTCATAGCTTTTAAAGAGTTTTGTAACATCTGCATCAAAGCCTTCGACATCCTTTTCCAGATCATTATTGGCCTGAGCCAGAAAATGATTAGCAAACATCATGATATCCTGTTTTCTTTCTGAAAGGCGCGGTGCCTTAATAGAAAATTCATTTAACCTGTGATATAGGTCTTCCCTAAAATCGCCACGTTTTACAGCCTCTGTAAGATCTTCATTGGTAGCTGCAATTACTCTTATGTCTACCTGAATTTCCTGATTACTTCCAACCGGTTTTATTTTTCGTTCCTGAAGCGCTCTTAAAAGCTGTACCTGTACTTCATACGAAAGATTACCAACTTCATCCAAAAATAAAGTTCCTTCATTAGCCGCCTCAAAATGCCCCGTCTTATCATTAACAGCTCCTGTAAATGAACCTTTAATATGACCGAAGAATTCACTCGACGCAAGGTCTTTGGGTATTGCACCACAATCTACAGCAATAAAAGGCTTTTTAGCTCTTTTACTAAGCAAATGTATGGATTGTGCGATATATTCTTTTCCGGTTCCACTATCGCCTATAATCAGCACCGACATATTGGTTGGTGCTACAAGCTCAATATGTTCATGCAATCGTAATGAATCACTGCTTATGCCTTTTACAAAAGACAAAGAAGAAGTAGCATTTTTCTTTTCTTTGATTTTGACCGAAGGGTTTTCTTTGGCCGATTTTTTGGTAAGCGCCAAACCTATGGTGTGAAGTATCTCATCAGGATTAATCGGTTTGCCAACATAATCAAAAGCTCCTGTTTTAATCGAATTTACCGCTGTCTTAATATCGGTATATCCTGTCATGAGTATAACCTGAGTATCGAGAGAGATTTCTTTAACCCGTTTAAGTATTTTGAGACCATCGCTGTCAGGAAGTCTTATATCTGTTAAAACAACATCAAAAACCTGCTTATTGATGTATTCTTCTGCTTCCTGTCCGTTAAATGCATTTGTGACATCAAAACCTTTTTTTTGCAAAAAGGTTTTCAACATTACACAAAAAGCAGTATCATCATCAATTACCAGTATCTTAGAACTCATGAGCTATAAAAATAATATCTACAAATGTAACTGTTTTGGGGGTTAGTAGATGTTAAGAAAAAACAAAAGGAGACGCTCCCGTCTCCTTCTATTCGAAGAAAAAATTCTTCAATCACCTTACTATATATTTTTAGCTTACTTAGCTTCTTCTTTTATAAAACCACCAGTGTCTTTATAATAAACATTAATTATTTTATCATTCTTTTTCAACACTAGTTTATATTCATTGTTTTCATTCACAAAGACTTCATTAAGAGAATAACCGCTATACCTGGCACTTGCTTTTTTTAACACCTGCGAAGGTATTTGATTAGCTTCAATCTTCTTAAAAAGAACCTCTTGAAATAAGTAAAACAACTTAATATCATTTACCGTAGCAGAACTGTAGGATGAAAAACTTACTACAATAAATATTGAGAATAAAAAGTTTTTCATAAATCATTCCTGCTTTGATACTTAATACATATGAAATAACCATACCAAAAAAGAGAACAAAGCATGAAATACACATAAACAACTAACAAACAAGCAATTAAGAAGATAAAATAAAATTTCAACAATATCTCATAATTGTAGAATTCCACAACTTGCTGTAGAAATTCCACACTTTTAATAGTTAACGGATCATTGAAAAATGTCCTTTATGAACTTTACCATCTTTCCTGATTACCACAAACCAGTAATCTGTTGCAGGTAATGGCTTTCCATTAAAAGTACCATCCCATCCTGGATCAGTAGGCGTAAAGCCAGATAATAGTTTACCATATCTGTCATAGACGAAGATTCTTGCTTCAGGTTCAAACCAGGAATACTCAAGGCGCCACTTTTCGTTAATTCCATCACCATTAGGTGTAAAGAATTTTGGATAATTCAATAGTACCAATTCCTCCGAAACAACTCCACAACCATTTTTATCCCTGATATATATAGTATAAATACCCGGCTTAAGTCCGTTGAAATAAGGATTGTCCTGATATGTGTCATTGTCAAGTGAATACTCATAACTGCCGGGGCCACTTGCATTAATTATTATGGAATTCTGATTGTCTGTCCAGTCCTGAATATCTAAAGACCATGTATCAGGTGGCCCGGATAGAGTTACTGTTATGGTAGCCTCTTTGGCACAGACAATCCCGTCATACATATTACCAATTTTAACCCAGTAGCTACCCGGTTGAGTTATTTTAACCGTACGTGTAGTCTCACCCGTAGACCATTCATAACTATTATAACCCTGATCAGCAGAAACAGTTACACTATTATCATCCGAACAAAGAATATAGTCTTTCTTCATTTTAATCTCGGGATATTCTGAGAGCCTCAATTGAAACGAAACAACATCATGGCATAATGGAATATGATTATGGATAAGACGGGCGTATATCGTCTCTGGATTAGTTGTATTGGTATGCAGGGTTGGTATGGCATTAATACCATTCTCAGCATCTTCTTCACTTAAATAATACGTTACAGTATATATTGCCGCCGGCTGGTTCTCTAAGATCAGTTGCGTTTGTGTTTGTAAATCAAATTCGGATATCATACTGTCAGTTACATTAACACACAAAACCATATCGCCCGGATCATGTGCATTAGTTAGTTCCGGCAACTGCCTGATATCAACTTCTATTTTACCGACAAAACCACAGGCATCTTCAACCAAAAATTCATACTTACCAGGATCGAGACCTGAAAATATATTATTATTACCATTATCTAAAGAAAATGGCATATCATCTTTATTGATTACACTATAATGCAAAGGCGCAAGTCCTGTAGCATCTACGTAAATATCATTACTGTTTTGATAACAGGAAAGATTATAAACGCTTTTTACATTAACACCATCGGTATATTCAAATGTTGAAAGAGCGCCAAAACAAGACTTGATATTTTGAGGGCTCACATAATTTTCAAAATATTTAATTACCCTGAACATTCCTTCATATTCGAGGGCGGTTAAAGTTTGTCCATTTACTAATGACATCGAATTATTTGCTGTAGGTTCGGTACCTTCCGTAAAAATAACCCCGGTTACAGGATGCCCCCATATGTTAGTTTGAGGATCAATTAATTTCTGTAACCAGTAAGTAGGCGGATCCCCTAAATTATTAGTAACATTATCCGTTAGACTCAAATCATAGTTACCACAATTACGCACAAAAGTAACTGCATTACCAGCAGATGAACTATCTTTTATATTTACAGAAACCGTTCTTTCAATGCCACAAATATCGATACCTGTAAATGTATAGCTTCCGGCAGGTAAACCATCCATAAAGAATATGCCTGTACTATCAATATAATTAGTTACATCAAAAGGCAATGTCTGGTCAAATTCAGCAGGCGCATCAGTCATCGTTAAAGACGTCAGCTTTCCATTTCCACTACTTACCCTTATTCCGCCACTATTTTCAATACAACTACTAACAGAAGAAGCTAAAAAATCCTTTTCCTCAAAATCAGGAATCACAACAGTTACTTCATATTCTTTTCCGCATTCATCAGTAATTTTCAATTTATATTCTCCTTTTGGAATATTAGTCAGGATCAAATTACCATTGTTATTAATATTGGCCGATACATCTTTAGGCAGGGTATTAGAAGCCTCATAATCATCCGGTGCTTCAATGACAAAAGCAGACACAATTTTACGATCAGGTACAGCAACAGCAATTCTTCCAAACTCGGAATAACAATCATTGTTACTTCCCCCCGCTGAAGGTTCAACAATTTCATCTTTTATCTCAAACTCGTACGACATGGTATTCCCACAATGATCAATAATCTCAACTGCATATTCTCCTTCCGGAACAGCCGTCTCCGGATCACCATATATAATGGCTCCATTTTCATTAAAAGGTCCCGGGTGTGTATTGTTAAAAGCAGTTGGATCAAATCCTTCAGGAGAATCAGTAAAATTTATGGTAAAAGGAGGAACAAAATTTGCCACAGAAATCGTAAGGTAATGTTCACCACACGGCAGGATTATATTAGGAACATGACTGATCGAGGCCTCAGGATTTAAGCTCATAGCATCGCTGGTATATTCACTATTACATCCATCTGTAATTTTCAACGTATAAGAATACTCTGAATCTCCAACAGAAAATGTTTGTGACAATGATAATTCAATTGAATCACCGCTCTCAAAAGTTTGCTCAATTACAGTGGGAGGCTCACCATTTGAAGGAGTGAATGTGTACTCTATAGTCAAAGGATAGGTTATAGCAATACCCTCTCCATAAGAAATAGTATTTACCACAGTAACCGTATCGCAATCCCCGTTAACATCACTATTATATTCAGGAGCAGAAATAGCTGGCGGGCCTGGACTGGCAGCTAACGTATAAGTCGTGACATCGGCATTCCCACATTCATTAAACACCCTAACTATATATATACCTG
Source organism: Flavobacterium sp. AG291 (assembly GCF_003350375.1). GTDB lineage: Bacteria > Bacteroidota > Bacteroidia > Flavobacteriales > Flavobacteriaceae > Flavobacterium > Flavobacterium suzhouense. The sequence continues at coordinate 276,563 of NZ_QQAR01000004.1, forward strand.
CCGGTAAACCTTCAAATACATTCGAATTTTGTGCTGGTCTTACTACAGGTCCCGATGTTATTTCATACAATACACCGGTACCCTCCGTCACAGTTACGATCATGTTAGCACCTTCTACACAAGCCTGATTTGTAGCACTAACATAAAAATCTAATGGTGCAGGAATCTTTACAATAGTAGCCTGTGCTATTTCGGTATTACTCTCTTGTCCCAATGATTGAACAGCAACAACTTTATACTCACCTTCAGCCAAGCTACCTAAAGTATTAGCAGAAGAAATAGAAATGGGATTTGTTTGATCAGGAAGTTTGTATACGGTATATTCAAAACCGGAGCCCGGTGTAGCATTATTTATTGTAAATAACATACTCCCATTTCCGTTGCAGGTTTCATCTGAAACAGTGATTTCTATATCAAAATCCTGAAGTTGTGCATATGCAGATACAGAGAATGCAAGAAATACGAATAAAAAACAACACAATGATTTATAATTCTTAAAACAAGAGTCACCTGTAAACAACAATAGCTCCATAAGAAAACTTTATAACAGTTAAATATATGCTAATATTAGTCAAATTTAAGTTAAGTTAAAAATATGCAACCATAAAAATCAGCAATCTATAACTATCACTACATAGTACGTAATGAATACTAATTTGGTTTTAACTCATATAAACATTTATCTTGTAAAAACATTTATAAAACAAAAAACCCTATTACACCGGACAGGATTTCAAAAGGCCTGAGCTTTTAACAATACCAATAGTGCTATAAAGCAAAAAACCCTTCATCGTAAATGATGAAGGGTTTTCAAAAGAAAGGCGACGACATACTCTCCCACAAATTGCAGTACCATCTGCGCAGTCGGGCT
>NZ_QQAR01000005.1 GCF_003350375.1 Flavobacterium sp. AG291
GCTGTTAGAAATAAAATAATCCATCGGGTTTTTGCGGTAATAAAAAACCAAACCTTTTATCAAAAAGATTTGGTTATATCATAGAAATCGAAATGACACAGAACCAACCGGACTTTACTGCTTTGCATCTTTGCATCTCTACAACTTTAAGACTATTTTATGTTAGCAAAAGGCTAATCTTAGTGTATGCTGCACTTGCAGGCAATACTTTTACGGTGCAAAAACAGCTATCATGAAAAAAGACGGACCTATAATAATCATTGACGATGATGAGGATGACAGGCTTATATTTGAAGACATACTTAAGTCGCTACAAATCCCTAATGAAATAATCCTGTTGGGAGACAGTACTCAGGTTATCCCCTTTCTGCAACAGGAACACATCAAGCCCTTTATGGTGATTTCCGACATTAATATGCCGAGAATGAACGGTTTCGAACTGCGTGACGAAATACTAAAAGATCCGGAACTTACAGAAAAGACCGTGCCTTTTATATTCTTCACTACGGTAGGCAATGGCTATACGGTTGAAGAAGCCTTTAAGCGCACCATACACGGCTACTTTCACAAGACAAGCGACATGAAACAACTCAAAGAAACCCTACAGGAGATCGTTGATTACTGGAAGGATTCTGTTATACCTGAGATAGAGTAGAAAGTAACATTAAGCAGACATTAGTGAAGCTTCGGCATTAAACTCTGTGGCGTTAAGAAAATTATAAGAGAGGCGTTAAGAAGCATCCGCTGTTTGAGCGTAGCGAGCCTGCCTGCCGGCAAAAGCAGGTTCGGATGGTTTAGCCGAATGTAATAATTTTTAGCCTAAGGAGTCCGGCCGTACCTTTTTCGTTCTTTTGTGGCAAGACAAAAGAACAATCATTTGAGATTGCCACGCTCCGTTACACTGCGCTCGCAATGACAACAGCATACAAATTACTTTAAAACTTTACGACTATATTGTAACTTTGCAACTTTCAACTTTGCAACTCAAAAGAAATGATAGAAGATAAAAACCAGCAGCGCACCAGTCTTTCGGCACTGGGCGAATTCGGCCTTATAGGACACCTTACACGAGATATTGAAACATCTCAGCCCTCTACCCTTAAAGGCATAGGCGATGATGGCGCTGTGCTTGATTTTAAAGATAAAAAAGTGGTAGTCTCTACTGACCTGGTGATTGAAGGCGTACACTTCGACCTTGCCTATATGCCATTAAAGCATTTGGGCTATAAAGCTGTTGTGGTTAATGTGTCTGACATCTGTGCGATGAACGCTACCCCTACCCAGATTACAGTATCAATCGCGGTTTCCAACCGTTTTCCGGTTGAAGCGCTTGACGAATTGTACGACGGTATCAAACACGCTGCAAAAGTGTATGGTGTGGATATTGTAGGCGGTGACACAACCTCATCACAAAAAGGGATGATATTAAGCATTACTGCCATTGGTGAAGCAGAAGCGGAAGATATTACTTACCGCGCCGGTGCTACCAGTACTGACCTGCTTATTGTAACCGGCGATGTAGGTGCTGCCTATATGGGGCTTCAGGTATTGGAACGCGAAAAACAGGTGTTTCAGGTAAACCCGAACAACCAGCCCGATTTAGATCCTTATAATTACCTTATCGAACGCCAACTGAAGCCGGAGGCCCGTAAAGACATTAAAGCTATCTTAAAAGCCCTTGAAGTACAGCCTACGAGCATGATCGATGTTTCTGACGGACTATCCTCAGAGATTATTCACCTGTGCAAGAATTCAGGACTTGGCGCAAGCTTATACGAAGAGAAGATTCCGGTAGATCCGCAACTTATCAATGTGTGCGAGGAATTCAACATTGACATCACTACAGTCGCCCTTAATGGCGGAGAGGATTACGAATTGTTATTCACAATCAAACAAGCCGACTACGACAAGATAAAAGGCAACCCTAACTTTACGGTTATCGGCCACATGACGGAAGAAAGTGCCGGCATTAACCTTGTTACCCGTGCCAACACGCAGATCCCGCTTAAAGCAAGGGGATGGAATGCACTTTCAGAAGGAGAGTAATTTCTCAGTCGCAATTTGCAGACCTTTAATATAAAACACAAAAGCTCCCTGCTATCGCAGGGAGCTTTTTTATAACGGCTCTTTAGTCTTACTTCGAGGTTCGTCCCTGCACTTCAACCTTCGCTTTATCGGTCAACAGCATATTCCCAACGGAATCGTATTGAAGTTCAATCTTCTTGATTTTAGCACTGCCGCTTTTACCGGGCAAGTCCCATGCAAGTGAAGTCATGCCTTTAGTAAGCACGCCTACCGCTTTGGCATCATATTCTTTTTTAGTACCATCGCTCATTTCCACATATACCTTTTTGAGCTTAACAGTACCCTGCACACATTTAATCCTGATCTTGTCCACGCTTTTGGCATCACCCCTTGGCGTGACAACATCCTTTTCAGCTTTAAAGCTTACGGTTTTCTCGGCAATAGTAACCCAGTTTTGCGCACTTATCTCAGACGAGAATCCCAGGAATAAAAAAAACGTCAATAGTGTAAAGGTGTTTTTCATGATTATAATTTTTATGGTTGGCTGTAATTAATTTACTTGCAGCAACTTACCTCTAAATTACAAAAAACAAAGACACAAAAAACATATTTTACATCATAGCAAACAGTTAACACTATTTTCGTTTCAGACGGAATGAAATGAAGTGGAGACAAGGGAATGTAAGCCGACTGGCGAGGCAAATCTAAATTAAGAGATTCTTCAACTCCTCCACCGCGGCGGATGCGCTCAGAATGACAAACTCAACGTAATAAATCTAATTATAGCAGCTTTCGTCATTGCGAACGCAGCGTAGCGGAGTGTGGCAATCTAACACAGGAGATTGTTTCGTTCCTCTCAATGACCTAACACCATAAAAAAAGCTGCCCTTTCAGACAGCTTTCATTTATATTACATTTTCATAAGCCAGTTTCTTACTGAAACCGCTTCGTTGATTATACCTCTCAGTTCAGATATCTTAACCCTGTCCTGCTGCATGCTGTCGCGGTGGCGGATAGTTACGGTCTGATCTTCCAACGTCTGGTGGTCAACCGTGATACAGAACGGAGTACCCAGGGCATCCTGTCTTCTGTAACGGCGGCCTACTGCATCTTTCTCGTCATAAGACACATTGAAATCCCACTTAAGGTCTTCGATGATCTCTCTTGCAACATCAGGAAGTCCGTCTTTCTTAACTAACGGAAGTACTGCTGCCTTAGTAGGTGCTAATACAGCTGGAAGCGCAAGTACAGTACGTGTAGAACCGTCTTCAAGAGTTTCTTCTTTTAGTGAATTAGAGAATACCGCAAGGAACATCCTGTCAAGACCTACCGAAGTTTCTACTACGTATGGCGTGTAGTTTTCGTTAAGCTCAGGGTCAAAGTACTGTAGTTTTTTACCTGAGAACTGTTCATGTGCTTTAAGGTCAAAATCAGTTCTTGAGTGAATACCTTCAAGCTCTTTAAAGCCGAATGGAAAGTTGAACTCGATGTCAGCAGCAGCATTAGCATAGTGTGCCAGCTTCTCATGGTCATGGAAACGGTAATTTTCTTTACCTAGCCCTAATGACAGATGCCATTTTAGTCTTGTTTCTTTCCAGTACTCATAATATTTCATCTCTTCGCCCGGGCGAACGAAGAACTGCATTTCCATTTGCTCGAACTCACGCATACGGAAGATAAACTGCCTTGCCACGATCTCGTTACGGAACGCTTTACCTGTTTGCGCAATACCGAAAGGAACTTTCATACGACCTGTTTTCTGTACGTTCAGGAAGTTTACAAATATACCTTGTGCCGTTTCCGGACGAAGGTAAAGATCCATAGCGTTAGATGCTTCAGCACCTAGTTTCGTTCCAAACATAAGGTTGAACTGACGCACCTCTGTCCAGTTTTTAGAACCGGTTTCAGGGTCAGCGATCTCAAGTTCTTCGATAAGTGCTTTTACGTCGGCAAGGTTCTCAGTTTCCAGCGAACGCGCCATACGCTCAAGTATCTCTTTCTTTTTAGCAAGGTATTCTACCACACGCGCATTAGTAGTGATGAATTCCTGTTCGTTAAAGGCATCACCAAAACGAACTCTTGCTTTCTCGATTTCTTTTTGGGCTTTCTGGTTAAGCTTCTCGGCATAATCCTCGATAAGCACGTCGGCCCTGTATCTTTTTTTGGAATCTTTGTTATCGATCAACGGGTCGTTGAAAGCATCAACGTGGCCCGATGCTTTCCAGGTTGTTGGGTGCATGAAGATTGCGGCATCAATACCCACAATGTTTTCATGCATTTGCACCATCGATTTCCACCAGTATTCCCTGATATTCTTTTTCAGTTCGGCACCATTCTGCGCATAATCATACACTGCGCTAAGGCCGTCGTATATTTCGCTTGACGGAAAAATAAATCCGTACTCTTTTGCGTGCGAAATAACATTTTTAAATAGATCTTCTTGTTTTGCCATAGTGTTGCAAAAATATAAAAAGGGATTGTATATACAGAAGCTTATAAATATAAAAAAGACTCTTTTACAATTTGTTAAAATTTTGAATTAATATTCTTACATCAGAAGAGTTTTAACAAATTAAATTATAAATCTACACAACATATAGGAAATAACTTGCCAATTATATATATTTACCCTACCTAAATCACACCCCCCTATGATAAAAACTTTACTTAATTTACTTTTTCCAAAACCCTGTTCAGGCTGCGGAACGACGCTTCTTGAAAGCGAGCACCTTGTGTGTACCCACTGCCGGCACGACATGCCGTTTACCCAGCATCATCTTGATAACAATAACGAAACTGCCAAAAAATTCCGTGGCAGGCTGCCTGTAGAACACGCTTCCTCAGTGGTTTACTTTCACAAAGAAGGTATTGTTCAGGGACTTATCCATAACCTGAAATACCGCGGCAAAGAAGAGATAGGCTCTATGATGGGCCAATGGTATGTACACGACCTTAAGGAAATTGAAGCCCTTAAAGACGTTACCGAGGTTGTACCTGTACCGCTGCATAAAAAAAGGCTTCGTGAAAGAGGTTACAACCAGGTTGAAGGTTTTGGCAAAGCCCTTGCTGAAGGACTGGGAAAAAATTACAATGAAGACATATTGTTGCGAACGCACTATACCAAAACCCAAACTAAGAAAAACCTTGCTGCCCGTGCCGAGATCATCAACGAATCGTTTGATGTCGCACCTACTGATTCCGATAACGGCAAGCACTTTTTGTTAGTAGATGATGTTATTACTACCGGAGCTACCCTTGAAGCCTGTGGCAAAGCCCTTCTCAAAATACCCGGAGCCAAAGTAAGCATCATAACCATGGCCTACGCACATAGCTAAACCCAAACCCGGCTCCTCTCTTCGGAGAGGGGCTATAACATTTTTTAAAAACATTTCGTTTACAGGGAATATAATCGTTATTTTGTGCAGTCAAAGAAAACGATATGCTGAAATACAGGATTTTTCTCTATATACTTTTTACTTCGCTGATTTTCACCTCCTGCGCCAAAAGAGGCAGCATTACCGGCGGAGCAAAAGACACAATACCTCCATACATTATTGGCAGCTCGCCAAAAAATATGAGCACCCAGTTTAAAGGCACTGAGATACGCATAGACTTTAACGAATACATCAAGATAAAAGATGTAAACAAGCAACTTATCATTTCTCCTCCTATGGAGAACACCCCTGTTATTACTCCTGCAGGGAGTGCCAGTAAATTTATCAAAATAAAGATAAAAGACACACTTAAGGAGAACACTACCTACAGCTTTAACTTCGGGCAGAGTATCACCGACAACAATGAAGGCAATCCGTATTCGCAGTTCAAATTTATATTCTCAACCGGAACGTATATCGATTCATTGACACTTAACGGACGAATTAAAGATGCTTACTCCAACAAAACCGACAACTTTGTAAACATAATGCTTTATGAGGCTGATTCAACCTTTAATGATTCAACCATATACAAGCAACGACCAAGATATGTTACCAACACCCTTGACAGTACGGTTCAGTTCTCACTCCAAAACCTGAAACAGGGAAAATACCATATTGTTGCGTTAAAAGACGCTAACAACAATTACAAGTTTGACCCTAAGTCGGATAAGATTGGTTTCCTTAACCAGACCATCGATGTACCTAACGACACTATTTATGAACTGGAACTGTTTCAGGAAATAAGGCCATTTAAAGCTCTGAAACCTGTACAGGCCACTTCACATAAATTATATGCCGGTTATGAAGGAAAAGATTATAAAAACATCAAAGTAAAAGTGCGCAATGGTGCTGATACTGAAGACATACCTTCTATAGCAACCAAAGTAAAGGACAAGGATTCACTACAGGTATGGTTACCACGAAAGCTAACTGCCGACTCATTAAAAGTTGCTGTTAGCTACAAAGATTCTATCAAAAAATTTAATGTAAAGTTCAAGGAGCTCAAAGCCGCTGACTCGTTGAAAATAGATGCCGTACAAAAAGGAGGATTGCATTTCAGAGAGAAGTTTACACTTTCGTCTGTAACACCTATCGTTACGATAGACAGCACAAAAATAAAGCTAATCAACAAGGACTCTGTTGCCATGAAATACACTATGGCCTATGACGAAATGAAACAGGAACTCTCGTTTGACTTCCCTAAAGAAGAAAGCCAAAAATACAACATAACCCTGATGCCGGGTGCTTTAAAGGATTTTTACGAAAAGGAGAATGACACCTTATCCTATACGCTACCTACCAGAACGTATGCCGATTATGGAAACCTGCGCATAACGTTAGCCAATGCCAAACGTTTCCCGCTTATGCTGGAAGTACTTAACGCAAAAGGAGATATAGAGGCCTTTTATTATTCTGAAGGAGAAACCAAGATAAGTTTCGACAATGTGTTGCCTGACAAATATACGCTAAGGGTATATTATGACGACAATAAGAATAAAGAATGGGACACAGGGAACTACCTGTTAAAACTTCAGCCTGAGGAGATGATCTATATGCCCAAAGAAATAGACGTACGGGCCAACTGGGATCCTGAAGAAACCTTTAATCTTGGAGGATAAAACTATCCCTGTCGTTTAAGAAACTAAACTTTTTACGGGTTTCGAGCATTGTTTGCTTATTAAGCTCAACAGTTATTACTTCCTCTGCTTCAGAGGAAACAGTAAGACTTGTCCCTAAACAGTCAAATACCTGTGAGTGCCCGGGATAATTATGTCCGTTATTATCCTGCCCTACCCTGTTTACTCCGGCAACATAGCACATGTTCTCTATCGATCGGGCACGTAAAAGCGTGTCCCAGGCAAGCACACGTGGCGAAGGCCAATTAGCAACATACAACAAGAGGTCAAAATCTTCAGTATTACGGGAGAAAACAGGAAAACGGAGATCGTAGCACACCAGCGGGCAAATCTTCCAGCCACGATAATCTATAACAAGCCTGTCAACCCCTTTTGTATAAGCTTTATCCTCACCTGCCAGCGAAAACAGGTGACGCTTATCATACTGCTTTATTTCTCCATCGGGCATTACAAACAAAAAGCGGTTATAATAGTTTCCATTTTCTTCTATAACCATACTCCCTGCTATGGCACAGTCTTTACCCGCCGCTATGGTTTTCATCCATTCTACCGTTTCGCCGTCCATAGTTTCGGCAACTGTATCAGGCTTCATAGTAAAACCTGTAGAGAACATCTCAGGCAGCAGGATAATATCCGTCGGTTCATTAATGCTGCTTATCAGTTTTTCAAAATTAGAACGATTGGCATTGGCGTCTTCCCAGAAAAGAGAAGTTTGTATCAGAGAGATTTTCATGACAGATTATTAAGTCATAAAAGTACAAAAAAAGAGAAAGCCGTGCTTGCAACACGGCTTTAACTAACCACAACTCTAAACAATTTATTGAAGTAAAATCAATAACTTTTGAAAACCATAACCGGGATTTTACTAAAATTCAGAACAGATGTTTTTTGGAAAGTAACTGTTAACACAATCCCTGGTTATGGTATAACTATACTTTACATTACCAGTGTCGCAACAGCACCGGCCTTAAGCGTAATAGTTGTATTCTTTTTGCCGGCATTCACATCAATAGTCTTTACTTCTTTTGATGTATTTTGAATGATGGCAACAGTATTTCCTGACGGTGTTTTGTAAGCCACATTTGGCAGGCCTTCAATAACATTTGACTGCACTCTTACCGAACCCGGACGCACAAACTTAGACGCATGTGCAATTATGTAATAAGCCGGCTCGGGAGTTACTGTATCACCTGTGATGGTTACCGCACCAAGACATCCAACGCATCCACCCCTGTCAGTGTGAGGTTCCTGCTTTTCGTCTGCCGCAAGATTCCATTCCAACACGGTTTTACACCAGTTGTTAGGCGCACCGATAATAAGGTTTTCGATATGCCAGTTTAGCTCATTTGCAAAGTTACCAGGTGCTCCTACCCATTGCTCTGTAAAATACAGATTCTTATCCGGGTGTGCTTCGTGCACTGACGATACTGCTTCTATCTTACCCCCGTAAAGGTGAAACGCAGAACCATCAATATATTTTGCAGCCTCTTTATCATTTAATATTGTAATAGGGTAATCCGGCCTGTCGGCATTATGATCGTAAATTATGATCTTGGTTGTAATACCATTCTTTTTAAATTCAGGCCCTAAGTGGTCGCGTACAAAAACCTTCTGGTCTTCAGCCAACATCAAAAGACTTGGGTTATTACCCGGATGAAGCGGCTCATTCTGTACCGTAATAGCATCAATGGTGATTCCGTTTTTCTTCATCTCCTGAACATACTTCACAAAGTATTTAGCATAAGCCGTATAGTATTCAGGCTTAAGGCTTCCCCCGCGTGTATCTCCGTTAGTTTTCATCCAAACCGGAGGCGACCATGGCGAACCTAATATTTTGATTGAAGGATTTATTTTAAGTATATCCTGCAATACAGGTATAAGGTATTTTTTATCGTAACCCAAATCGAATTTCTCCATATTCACATCGGTCTGTCCTGCAGGAAGATCGTTATAAGAGAAAAGTAACTCATCAAGATCCGATGCTCCGATGCTTATCCTGATGTAGCTTACACCCAGATCGTCAGGTCCTGTACCATATATATGCTGTAATAGTTTTGCCCTTGCCGGCGCACTCATTTTACTGATGTGCAGTACGCTTCCTCCACTAAGGGTATATCCAAAGCCGTCCATTTCCTGGAAAGTTTTACCAGTATTGATGGTTAGCTGTATATTTTCATTTTTTGGCTGGCCCGTCACCGTTACTGCCTCTTTTTGCAGCAGGGCCGATCTATCAGGCATGGTAATCCATAATCCTGCGGTTTCAGACTTTCCATTCTTTACCGAACCACAGCCTGTTACCATAGCTGCAACAGCCATAACAATCACAAATCCTGATAGTAAATTTTTCTTTTTTATATGCATGGTAATCCTATGATACACTGTAGACTGTACCAAAATTTTAATTATGTTTCAATTTTTTAGTGCCGGGCTATTGCCAGACGATAGTTGCCACAGCTTGTGGCTCCAGCGAGTAAACGATTTTTTTATCATCAATCTTTACTGCAAATTTTCGTGCCGTTTGCGACGTATTAAGTACCACCAGCACTTTTGATCCGTCAGCATTAACAAAGGCAACATTTTGTAAACCAAGTGAATTATCAAAATTGGTAGAGTTTACCCTTTTTGCTCCAGGCTTTACAAATTTTGAAAAATGCGCAAGCGCATAATATTCCACATTTTTGGTTACTGATCCGTTAGTAGTAACAGTAACCACACCACGACAATCCATACATCCTCCGTTAGTAGGACCTGAATTGCTGTTGAGTGCAAGATTCCATAGCAGTACATTTTTTGACCAGTTACGTGTAGTACCTATAAATATATTACCAATACTCCATTTCAAATTCTCAGCAAAATTAGTACTCCATCCACCTCCTGAAACTTCAGTAAAGTATAGGTTCTTATTAGGGAAGGCAGCATGTACCACATTCATGGCACTGGCATCACCTGCATAAGCATGAAAAGCAGAACCATCTACATATTGTGCCGCCTGAGCATCACCTAAAATACTTAATGGATAATCCGTCCTGTCAAAATTATGATCATACGCAATGATTTTGGTAGTAAGTCCGGCTGCCTGAAATTTAGGACCAAGACTGTTTTTTATAAAATCGGCCTGCTCTATGGCAGTCATTTTCATTGTTGGATAGGTATTTATTTCGTGCAATGGCTCATTTTGCGGCGTAATCGCATCAATGGTGATACCGTGTGCGGCATAAGCATTAATGTATTTTACAAAATAATTGCCGTAAGCATCATACCATTCCGGTTTAAGGCTACCACCGTTCATACTTTGGCTGGTTTTCATCCATGCCGGAGCACTCCACGGGCTACCCATAATTTTTATGTTTGGCGCATAGCCTAATATCGATTGTAACACCGGAACAACATCTGTCTCATCCGGAGCTATCGAAAAATTTGCAAGGCTGGCATCAGTAGTGCCTGCCGGCATATCATCATAACTAAAGTTTGCAGATGAAAAATCTGAAGCTCCAATAGTAAGACGCAGATAACTAAGTCCTATACCTTCGGTTGTACTAAAAAGGTCTTTTAGCAAGGCGTCTTTTTGAGTTGCATTCATCCCATTGATAACAATGGCCGAAGAACCTGTTAATGCAGCACCAAAGCCTTCAATCTCCTGATACTGCTGAGAGAAATCAACAGAGATTGAAGGATCAGTGGTGGCATTAGTATCATAAATAGATGCTCCTGAAGATTGTTTGCTCAAAAGCTTGGTCTGTTCGCCATTGGTAACCCACACATTGGCCGTTCCAACAACATTTCCTGACTCTCCAGGTGTTACCGGAGGCCCGGGATTACCCGAACTTTCTTCACTTCCTGAACAGGAAAAAAACAAAGCAGCCAAACCTATATAAACAAACGATTTCTTCATAGCAGTCTATTGCGATATATTAGTTATAACCTGTAGTTTGAACAAGGTTAGGGTTTCTGTTTAGCTCTCTTTGAGGAATAGGAAGGAAAATCTCATAATCCTGCATGTTGTAGTTTACAGAGTTACCGGTTCTTAGATCTACATCATCAACAGCATTCATGGTTTGTACAGCAACATTGTTTCTTACAAGGTCATCCCAACGGTGTGCCTCCTGAGCAAGCTCAAGTCTTCTTTCGTTAAGGATTGCTGTTTTCATCAAATCCTGAGATGCTCTCACGTTTGCAGCAAGAACCCCGATATTTGCTCTTAACCTGATCTGGTCAACAAGATCAGCAGCAGCACCCGACTGCCCCTGATTGTTAAGCGCTTCAGCTTTTAGAAGGATAATATCCGCTAAACGTAAAAGATAGACATGGTCTGAACTTGCCCATCCCATAGCATTTTTCCATTTGTAGTTAAAAGGAATTGAACTTCCTACTGCGTTACCCCAGTACTCATCTGCCCAAGGTGCATTTTCAAAAAGGATATTTGCATCTTTTCGTACTACATCGCCTTCAGCATCATACGCATCAACAAGGTCATGCGAAGGTGTTACAAATTTTCTCCATGTATCACCACTCTTAGATGGAGGAAGGTGCATTTGCGGAGCCCATGAACCTTCGTTACCTCCTAAATATTGTATCTCAATGATTGACTCCGAATTATTGTAATGAGCACCATCAAAAAGGTCTGCATAGCTACCTAAAAGCTGGTATCCGGCAGGGCTGTTTATTACAAGGTCAGCATAATTAACTACTTGACCCCACTCCGGCATAGGTTGTTGTGCATAAGCCTTTGCAAGTAATGCATAAGCAGCACCTTTAGTAGCACGAGCTTTATTTACAGAAGAATCAGTTCCGTAATCATTCGGAAGTTTTTCGGCTGCAAGTTTAAGGTCAGCAATAATCTGAGCATAGGTTTCTTCCTCTGTAGCCCTGAAAACACGCACTACAGAAGGATCACCCGATTTGGTGCTTTCAAGAATCAATGGCACACCTCCAAATAATCTTGCAAGTGTAAAATAGTGGTATGATCTTAAAAAATAGGCCTCTCCAATAATTTGCTCTCTTCTTTCCTCAGTCAGCAAACGTTGCACTTTAGGTGCCTGTTCGATAACAATATTAGCTTTTAAAATTGCATTGTAAATCGCAGACCATGCATTATAGATCCTGTCATTTGTAGGTTCTACATTTATGGCATCAAGCTGAAATATTTGTGCATTATCCCCTCCTGCATAATTATTATCAGAACGCACGTCTGAGAACAAAACATGATCCCATACATAATAGTCGTTACCCTGAAAAGACTCATACACGCCAGTAAGTGCAGCTTCAAGCTGATCACCTGTCTGGTAAGAGTTTTGTGCCACTCCTTCAGAGATTGGCACCGTATCCAGATTTTCATCACATGATGCAAGCATCAAACCTGCAAGCAATAAAACTGAAATTGATTTTTTATTTAGAATTTTCATAATCATTTATTTATAGTGAAGCCCTGATACCGAATATAATGTTTCTTGTTTGCGGATATGTACCGTAGTCAATTCCCATTGTCGTGTTACTGTTTCCTCCAAAGTTAACTTCCGGGTCAAAACCTGAGTAATTAGTAAAAGTTAAAAGGTTTTCTCCTGTTGCATACAATCTTAATGAACTGATACCAATCTTGTCAAGAACGCTCTTAGAGAAATCATAACCCAATGTAAGCGCTTTAAGTCTCAGATAAGAACCATCTTCAACATAATGAGTAGAAATTTCAGAATTCTTTGTTAATCCATTTGTCTCAACCCTTGGCACATTAGTTATGTCTCCCTCGTTTTGCCATCTGTTAAGCACTGCAGTACTTTGATTTCGTGAATCCATCATACTTTCAGTATCAAAACGTGAAGCATTCAGCATGTCGTTACCCTGAGATCCCTGGAAGAAAATATTCAGGCTGAAGTTTTTGTAGCTGAAGTTATTTGTAAAACCATAGATAAAATCAGGATTTGCATTGCCTATTATTTTTTTATCCTCTTCAGTCGGATCAAAAGTTGGCTCACCGTCGGCACCTATGTAGTATACATTACCTGTAGCAGGATCTACTCCTCCCCACTGGTAACCGAAGAACTCACCAAGCGCATGTCCTTCCTGCACTAGTATTGCATCACCTCTGGAAGCTATACTCCCATAGTTATATTTTTGACCAAGCAAATTAGTCACCTCATTTCTGTTGAAAGAAATATTAAAATCGGTAGACCATTTAAAGTCTTCGCCATCAAAGTTCACAGTACTTAACTGAAACTCCATCCCTTTATTCTCAAGAGCACCGGCATTCATTGTAACATCATTAACACCTGTTGTTCTTGGTAGAAGTACACCTAAAAGTAAGTCGTCGCTTGTTTTTTTATAGGCATCAACGCTAAATTTTATCCTATTATTGAAAAGTGCTAAGTCAATACCAAAATTTATCTGCTCTGAGGCTTCCCATCTAAGATCGCTATTTTGTATTGATGCCGGGTAATTACCAGGCTGTGCAGCACCTCCAATTGGATAGTTTGATCCCGGTGTAATTCTTTGATACCAGGTATAATTACCAATGTTATCATTACCAACTTTACCCCAACCTGCTCTTAGCTTAAGGTCATTGATCGCTGTAACATTTTTTAGGAATTCCTCATTAGAGATTCTCCATCCCGCAGAAAACGATGGAAAATAACCCCATTTATGGTTTGGTCCAAATCCACTTGAAGCATCTGCCCTGAAGTTAGCAGTGAACAGGTATTTATCATCAAAAGAGTAATTGATTCTTGAAATAAAAGACGAATTATACTTTTCTGCTTTATTTGCTGTAGCTGTGTTAATTGTAGCACCTGCATTTGGAGTAGTAACGCCATCTCCTGCAAATCCTCTTCTTTCAATATCAGCACTTTCCCAAAGCGATTTTTGGTATACCGTACCTGCAACAGCCTCTATAGCATGTTTTTTTACATTAAGCTTGTAGTTTAATGTATTCTCATACATGTAATAGTTGTAACGGCTTGTATTGTAACGGCTGATACCTTTCATTGCTCTACCGTAACTGGTTCTGTACGGGTCAAGGAAATAATCATAAGCCGTATTATTATGATCTACGTTAAGAGCAGACCTGAATGTAAGTCCTTTAAGAATTTTAAACTCACCATAAACGTTACCAAATACACGCTGAAGTCTGTATTGTCTTTGTGCACCATCAGTATTAGAATATGGGTTTTCCCAGTTTTGGAAAGGGTTACTTGTAAATGAACCGTCTTCATTGTAGATACCAATGTTTTGTGGCGTATTAAGCACTCCAAGAAGAACTCCTCCGCTTCCAACTCCATTACTATCATTCACATCAACGTCAGTATAATCTACATAGTTAATACTAGTACCTATTTTTAACCAGTCAGTAACTTCCTGAGTTAGGTTTACTTTAAACGTTTTTCTGTTCATTTCAGCACTTCTAACAGCACCTTCCTGATTTACAACACCACCTGAAACATAGTATGAAGTCTTGTTGCTTTTTCCTGAAAATGATACCTGATGGCTGTTTGAAACTCCGGTTCTGAAAATTTCATCCTGCCAATTCGTATTGTACTGATATCTTGGATCATCCCAGAAACCTGGAGAAGTCCCTAAGCCTCTTTCAGCTTGTAATTCTTTATATTGCTCAGCATTAAGCACATTAAGTTTTTTCCATACTGTCTGGAAACCTGTGTAGGTTTCATAGGTAAGTGTTGGCTTCTCACTCTTACCCTGTTTAGTGGTAATAATAACAACACCATTACTACCCTGAGAACCATAGATAGCCGCCGAAGAAGCATCTTTAAGGATTGATATCGTTTCAATATCAGCAGGGTTCATAGCACGTGTATCCGAAGTGATTACGCCATCAATTACATAAATAGGGTCACTACCCGCAGTGATTGATGAAGTACCACGTACCCTTACACTAAAACCACCTCCTGGCTTACCTGTGTTAGATGTTACCTGTACACCTGCAGTTTGTCCCTGTAATAAACTTGACACCTGATTGTTTACACGGTTTTCAAATTTTTTACCGTCAACAACACCTACTGCCCCGGTAATGTCTTTTTTCTGTTGTGCACCATAACCTACTACCACGACTTCCTGTAATAGTTGGGCATCTTCTTTAAGTTGTACTTTCATTGATGATGCAGCAGTAACTTCCTGGCTTGCATATCCAATGTAAGTGAATACTAAAACATCTCCTGCCTGGGCATTAATGGCAAAATTACCATCCATGTCGGTAGAAGCATTAGTGGTAGATCCTTTTACCAGAATATTTACTCCCGGCAGGGTCATACCTGTACCTGCATCAACAACAGTTCCTTTTACCTGAGCAAAAGTCGCTGCCGAAAAACACAGGAACAATAAGGTTAAGTAGTTTTTAAATCGCATAAGATTTTGTTTGGGTTAGGGTTAATTTTAAAGTAATGAAAACCATCATGTTATGCCTATTTAGCAATTCTTAATGAACCAAATTAAGAAAACAGCAAATTTAGCATAGCCGAAATCGTTTTCGACTCAAATTTTAATGAAGCCAAATTATAATTAAGGCTTTTAACATTTAAAAAAGGCTATACACTTTACGTACACCATTAGTCAAAAACGTACTCTCAAACACCTACCTTTTTTTTATAATTATTTATATAACAAAAATTTATACATTAAAAAAAATGAGTAGTTTTGTACTATAATAGCCACTCAATTTTGACAAACCGAATGTTAATTACATCGTTTGCGGTATTTTTCGCATTAACACCGGCTTAAAGAAGATTTAACAAACAGTATGAAAAAAAACTTTATCTATATTTTCTCACTTCTTTTATTGCATTATTGCTTATCAGCACAAAACAACTCGTCTGACCACCAAAAACTCTCCGGAAAAATAACCCAGTATAGCAGAACCGATTTTAATGCTGATCCCCAATTCTGGTGTATGACTGAAGACAAGTCAGGAACTATATTTTTTGGTAATAATGACGGGGTTGTAATTTTTGATGGTGAACACTGGCAAAAGCTAAACCTGCCAAACAACTCATCAGTCCGTAGCCTTGAAATAGACAAAAAAGGCGTGATTTATGCCGGGGGTTATAATGAGATTGGTACTTTACAAAAAAACAGGAATGGAAAATTTGTTTACAAATCACTCATTGAAGAACTTCAGCTTGAAGGCAAAAACATTGAGAATATTTGGGACATTAAAGCTGTAGACGACCGAGCAATATGCCGTTCGTTTAACGAACTAATCATCATTACTAACAAAATTGCAACCCATATCCCGGCAAATACTTCTTTCATTTATTCAAACCTTATTGGTAAAGATT
Source organism: Flavobacterium sp. AG291 (assembly GCF_003350375.1). Classification (GTDB taxonomy): domain Bacteria; phylum Bacteroidota; class Bacteroidia; order Flavobacteriales; family Flavobacteriaceae; genus Flavobacterium; species Flavobacterium suzhouense. Next base: position 16,378 of record NZ_QQAR01000005.1, read on the forward strand.
ATTATATGCAGGACTCCAATTATGGTATCCTAAAACTTGAATCGGGAGGAATTGAGCCTAAAATGGCTTTCGAGGCAAAACAATACAACAATGAGGAAATTGTATCTCTATTACCCGGAAATACTCCCGGAAATGTTTTAGCCATAACCAAGCAGGGAAACATCTATGAAGGAAATCCATCAACAGGTGTTTTACAGCTTTTGAATAATGTATTTGGCACCAACAGGCGCGACATTGTATCTTCTGCTATAAAATATGCTAATGGCGACCTTTTTATAGGAACCCTGAGCAACAAAATCATAATGACAGACAGCAAAGGATTTACCATCCCCAGCCCTGCTGTTTTACAGGATCTTCAGGATGCGGTTATCCATAAAATGTACACAGCAGCAGATGGCAATATTTGGGTGCTTGAAAATAATGGCCTTGCGTACATCGACTTTACTTCGCCTTACACCTACCTATTCAACAAAGCCTCTGTTTATGATGCTCTTACATATAATAACAGTCTGTACCTTGCTACCAACCAGGGCGTGTATTATTCTTACTTCAACAGCAAGGCACCTTCAACCACCCATAACTTTAAAAAAATCAATAATCTACACGGACAGGCATGGTCACTGCAACAATTGGAAGGCGACATCATAGTGAGCCACGACAATGGCCTTTTCAGGATTGAAAGCGATAATGCCATAAAAATCGGTACGGTTTCAGGCTTCTGGAAAGTAACCCCTATTAAAAGTAAACCTCACTTTTACCTTGCTTCTCATTACAATGGCCTCTATCTGCTTGAAAAAAGTAACAGAGAATGGTTATTACACGAAAAACTGAGTGGATTTGACGAATCGGCAAGAGATATACTTCCCGCCGACGAACCTTATACCTATTGGGTATGTCACGGTTACAAGGGTGTTTTTAGAATTAGGATTAATCCATCCTATACCCGTATAAGCTCTGTAGACCATTACACAAACAAAAACGGGCTCGAGTCAGCATTCAATGTAAATGTTACGCGTTGGAACAACGAGGTGGTTTTTACTACCAATACCGGTATCTACAGATTTGACGCCAACCATAATCGTTTTACCCCTCATACAAGATTAAACACTATACTTGACCCGGCTAAGAACACCAGAAAGCTTATGCAGTCCGGCAATAAAACCTGGTTTGTACAGGATGATGAAGCCGGTTACTTTTATACAGCTGAAAAGAAACCGGAGCTTCATAAAGACCTTTTCCTTAACCTTAAAGGCAGCTTTAATCGTGGAATGGAGAGCATAGCCCCTCTTGCAGGAAACAACATTCTGTTTGGCACGACCAATGGTCTGTTTATGTATACAGTTTCTAATCCGGGACTCAGCCCAGGCATAAACACAAGCATTACGCAGGTATCATTTTCGAGAGACCAGCAGTTAAACCTGCTTCCTCTTGACAACAACAAAGACAATCCCGAAATACTACCCAACCAGACAGACATCCTGCGTTTTGAGTTCGCTTCGCCAAAAATGACACATGGCACCGAGATACAATACAGCTACAAACTTGAAAATGTAGACAACAACTGGTCGGCGTGGCAAAATATTGCTTACAAAGAATACACACACCTTAGACCAGGCAACTACACCTTTAAAGTCCGCAGCCGAAACACAGCAGGTCTTTTAGGCAAGGAAACCACCTACCATTTCACTATCCTTCCCAAATGGTATCAAACAAATCTCGCCTATGCATTGTATGTTATCATAGCCACATTGTTAATTATAGCTATTGTGCGATACGTTAAACAGAAAATCGAACGTGACCACGAAAAAACAAAAACAGAGGCTTTAAAAGCCAAAAAAATGCTTGAGTTGGAACTTGAACAACTGAAATTACAACGTGATAAAGAACAGATCAACAAAGACCGTATTCACCTGCAGGAAGAAGTACTCAACAACAGTAAGGAACTGGCTAATTATACCATGCTCCTGATAAAGAAAAAAGACATTTTTAATGAGATAACCACCGACCTTAAAGAGCTTAAGGATTACGTTAAAAACGACGATTCACGCAAAAAACTATTACAGATATTCCAAAAGCTGAATACCCATAAAATAGGCGAAGAATATCTGGAAGTATTTGACGTTAATTTTGAGAAGGTACACCATAACTTCTTCGAGGAGCTTAAGAAACTAAACCCAACACTTACCAAAAGGGAATTAAGGCTTTGTGCGTTCGTAAAAATGAATCTTACCAATAAGGAGATCTCACCTTTACTAAATATTTCGCTGAGAGGTGTGGAAAATGCCCGCTACCGTATCCGTAAAAAACTTGAAGTAGCCCACGAAGATAACTTTGTAGCCTTTTTGGAAAATGTTGCCAAACAAGCGGAAACATCAGCTTAGATAAATAACATTTGGCAAATATCATAATAAAAATGCCCCGCTTTTCAGCGAGGCATTTTCTATATAACTAATCTTGGAGATTATTTAACGCTTGCGAAAAGGTATTCCCTGTTCATACGTGCAATGTTCTCAAGAGAGATTCCTTTAGGACACTCTACTTCACAAGCACCTGTATTAGTACAGTTACCGAATCCTTCTTCATCCATTTGTCTTACCATGTTTAGAACACGCTGAGTTGCCTCAACTTTACCTTGCGGAAGCAATGCATACTGAGATACTTTTGCTCCAACAAAAAGCATAGCAGAACCATTTTTACAGCTTGCAACACAAGCACCGCAACCGATACATGCAGCAGCCTCGAAAGATCTGTCGGCATCATGTTTAGGCACCGGAGTAGCATTAGCATCGATAGTACGCCCTGAAGTGTTTACAGAAACGAAACCACCTGCCTGCTGAATCCTGTCAAAAGCAGAACGGTCAACAATAAGGTCTTTTATTACCGGGAAAGCTTTAGATCTCCATGGTTCAACATAAATAGTATCACCATCTTTAAAAGATCTCATGTGAAGCTGACAAGTAGTTACTTTACTTGCAGGTCCGTGAGCTTGTCCGTTAATGTAAAGCGAACACATACCACAAATACCTTCACGGCAATCGTGGTCAAACGCCACAGGCTCTTTCCTTTCGTTGATAAGCTGCTCGTTAAGCTGATCAAGCATTTCAAGGAATGAACTCGCAGTAGAAACATTATCAAGTTTGTAAGTTTCTATTTGTCCTTTAGATTTAGCATCTTTCTGACGCCAGATTTTAAGGTTTATATTTATATTTTTATTAGAACCCATCTCTGTTGAATTTTATTTGTAGTTCCTTGCGGCAATTTTAATATACTCGTAGTTAAGAACTTCTTTATGAAGCTTTTCGTTATTAATATCGCTGCCGCCATATTCCCAGGCACCTACGAAATTAAAGTTAACGTCATCACGTAAGGTTTCACCCTCGCTGTCCTGATATTCTTCCCTGAAGTGACCACCACATGACTCGTTACGCTGAAGTGCGTCCATAGCCATAAGCTGACCAAGTTCCATAAAGTCAGCTACACGGATAGCTTTCTCTAACTCAGGGTTAAGTTCATTTGCAGAACCCGGAACATACACATCTTTGTAGAACTCGGCTCTTAGTGCATCGATCTCAGCAACAGCTTCTTTAAGACCCTGCTCGTTACGACCCATACCTACTTTGTTCCACATGATGTTACCAAGGCGTTTGTGGAAATGATCTACCGATTTAGTACCGTTGTTGTTAAGGAAACCATCAATTTGTGCTTTAACAGCATTCTCAGCCTCAACGAACTCAGGAAGATCTGTAGAGATCTTACCTGTACGGATATCATTTGCAAGGTAATCTGAAACTGTATAAGGAAGCACAAAGTAACCATCAGCAAGACCCTGCATCAAAGCAGAAGCTCCAAGACGGTTAGCACCGTGATCAGAGAAGTTAGCCTCACCCGCTACGAAACAGCCAGGTATTGTACTCTGAAGGTTATAATCAACCCAAACACCACCCATGGTATAGTGTACCGCAGGATAGATCTTCATTGGTGTTTCATACGGATTCTCATCAGTAATCTGTTGGTACATCTGGAAAAGGTTACCGTATTTCTCCTCTAACCAAGCTTTACCAAGTTTGATAACTTCTTCATCAGAAGGATGGTGGTTACCGGCAGCATAAGCAGCCTGTTTACCTTTACTGATAATCTCAGAAGAGAAATCAAGGTAAACACCTTCGTTAGTATCATTAGCCTCTATACCAAAACCTGCATCACAACGCTCTTTTGCAGCCCTAGACGCAACGTCACGAGGCACAAGGTTACCAAACGCAGGATATCTTCTTTCAAGGAAATAATCTCTATCCTCTTCAGCAATCTGAGTCGGTTTTAGTTTACCGGCACGGATAGCCTGAGCATCTTCAATTTTCTTAGGAACCCAGATACGTCCTGAGTTACGAAGCGACTCAGACATAAGCGTAAGCTTAGACTGGTTTGTTCCGTGAACTGGGATACATGTTGGGTGAATCTGTACGTAGCAAGGGTTTGCAAAGTACGCTCCTTTTTTATGTATTTTCCATGCAGCAGTTACGTTACTTCCCATTGCATTTGTAGAAAGGAAGTATACATTACCATAACCACCCGAAGCGATGATTACAGCGTGCGCTGAATGTCTTTCAATTTCTCCTGTAATAAGGTTACGTGCAATAATACCACGTGCTTTGCCATCAACCTTAACGATATCAAGCATTTCGTGACGGTTGTACATTTCAACACGCCCAAGACCAATTTGTCTTGAAAGTGCAGAGTAAGCACCTAACAATAACTGCTGACCTGTTTGTCCTGCAGCATAGAAAGTACGCTGTACCTGAGTACCACCAAACGAACGGTTGTCTAGCATCCCACCGTAGTCTCTTGCAAAAGGCACACCCTGTGCCACACACTGGTCAATAATGTTACCTGAAACTTCAGCAAGACGGTGAACGTTTGCTTCACGCGCTCTGTAGTCACCACCTTTTATAGTGTCATAAAATAATCTGTAAATACTGTCACCATCATTCTGATAGTTTTTTGCAGCATTAATACCTCCCTGAGCAGCAATAGAGTGCGCACGGCGTGGAGAATCCTGAAAAGCGAATGCTTTAACATTATATCCCATCTCGCCAAGGGAAGCAGCAGCAGAAGCTCCTGCAAGGCCTGTACCTACAACAATTACATCAATCTTTGGTCTGTTGTTTGGGGCAACAAGTTTCAAATGGTCTTTATAATCTGTCCATTTTTTGGATATATGCCCTTCGGGTATCTTAGAATCTAACATAGTTACTGATGTTGATTATTTTATAAAAAAGTGAATATATACAGGGATAACAGCAAACAATAGCGGAACTATTATTGCAAATGCATACCCGAATGTTTTAATTAATCCGTTGTATTTAGGATTGTTAGCACCCAAAGACTGGAATGCACTACCAAAACCGTGGTAAAGGTGGAATCCTAAAACTACCATAGAGATTACATATAGAATTGTATAAAGCAACCCATACTGAGGTTGCTTGAAGAAAGCAACAGTAATCTTGTAAAGATCTTTATAACCTTCTTTAATTTTTACATTAGCACCTGCATCATAAAATTCAGTTCTGTTCTCAATTTTAATCTGACCCTGATCTACTTGCATTTTAGGAATATAACCACCATCAGTAGTTACATAGAATTCCTGAGGCATACCCCCTGCATTAATGCTGATAGTCTGAAGCGGCATTGCTTTATCAAAGTGCATTCTTGCCCAGAAACTAACCATGTGCGTAACAATGAACACAAGGATAATAGTTCCTAGAACTGCCATGTTTCTTGATGCCCAGATAGTGTTTTTACCTGGCTTGTTCATTACATATCTAACCGGCCTTGCCTTGCGGTTCTGCACTGTAAGCACAATACCATCGATAGCATGGAAAATGATAGAGATGTAAGTTAAGTAAGATAAAATTTTTACTGCCGGGTTGGTTGTCATGAATAATGCGTACTGATTAAAGTGCAGTGCAGCGTCTTTACTCGTAGACAATAATTGAAGGTTACCCAGTAAATGTCCTGTAAGGAACAGGCAGAGAAATAAACCTGTTAAAGCCATCCAGTATTTCTTGGCGATGGAAGACTTCAAAAATGCAGATTTTGCCATAGTGTATGTTTAAAAAGATAAGGTTTTTAAAAAATCAAACAAAAATAAGGCATAAATACTATTCATCACAACCCTTATTGCTTATTTATAATCAGTATAAAGTGATAATTTTCATAAAGTATTTGCAATAAAAAAGCGGTTTTAGGAATTTTAAATCCCTAAAACCGCTATAAATCTGCAATATAAATCAGAACACTATATTTCTAAAGCAATTACTACTATTGCGTTTTCGTCATGTCTTCGTCAACAACAATAATAAAATCAGCCAGGTTAAGGCTTTCTTTATCCAGTTTTGAGACATCCTTTTGGGACACAGCGGCTATCGTTATGATTTTCACCTGAGGTTTTGTTTTTTTAAGGTACCAGTTAATTCCCTCAAAATTATTACTATGATACGTTCCGTTATAGTGAACGAATACAGTGCCCGGCTTCAGGTTCTCAGCAATAAAATACCCCATAGTAGCATCTTTAATAGCCTGAGCCTCTGGCATATTTGGCGTAGCATGATCACCCATCATCTTCATCATACCAACATAGCCCGGAAGATTCGCGTCATATTCAATAGGAAGTGGGGCAATCCATTTTTTTTCTTCATCAGAAAGACTGTTTAGCGACTCAAGTCCCTGCTTGTTCACTTGCCTTGCATAACGGCGTGGCACATTGGTAGCGATAAATGGGAAGTGTTTCTCCTTTGCATAATCCACCAATGGTTTATAATCGGTTTTATGGTTAGGCCAAAGGCGTGCCGTACTATCAAACACCTTTTGATTGATTTCCCCTTTCAGGTACTGATCCAGTTGTTTTTGGTTATCAGCCTCTATCATTTCGGCACCAAGCACAAGGTTGTGTTTTTCACCAAGATCTTTCGTCAGCTCCAGCTGCAGCCAATGTATCAGCGAATTATCATGGAGTTCTCCAAAGAAAACCACTTCGGCATCTCCTGCTGCATTCAGCATCTTTTTATAGGTAACTGCCTTGCCTCCTTTAGTGAAAATTTGATAACCCTGCTTGTCCTGAGCCATTGCAAAACTGAAAACAAAAAAAGCAGCCAAAAGCGAATAAAATTTCATTGTGTATTGATTTGTATATAATGCTTCGCAAAAATAGGCATTACTACTTTATTTAGAAATTGTCTAATTAAGAAATTTAAACCCTTTTTTGTCATAATTTGATAAAAATGACGTTCAAAACTATTTTTAGCACATTCATACAGCGATACCTGCTTAACTTTACGTTTCCAAAAAACACAAACATGAATACCGGAATTGATGCGATAGCTTTTGATGTCGCAAAACTGCACCTGCCTATAAAAACCCTTGCCCAGGCAAGAAATATTGACCCCGATAAACTTGAAAAAGGCCTTGGGCTGCTAAAAATGACCTTTCCTGACGCACACCAGGATGCTGTAGTATTTGCCGCAAACGCACTTACAAAGCTTATTGAGCAGAACAGTATCAATCCGGCGGAGATAGCCCGGATTTATGTAGGAACCGAAAGCGGCATTGACAGCAGCAAGCCTATAGGATCGTTCCTGACAACGCTTATGGAACAAAAATTTGGCGAAAGCACTTTCAGCAATTGTGATACGGTCGATTTTACATTTGCCTGTATTGGCGGAGTTGATGCCCTGCACAACTGCCTGGATTACATCAGGCTTAATCCAACAAAAAAAGCCATCGTAATCACCACCGATATTGCAAAATACGATCTTGAATCTACCGGAGAATACACTCAGGGCGCGGGAGCACTGGCTATGCTGGTGACTGCAAATCCACGCATTATTGCCATTGGCAGCGAATGGGCTGTAAGCACCAAAGGGGTTTTCGACTTCTTTAAGCCATACAGAACTTTATCAAAATGGAATATTACCAACCACGACGAAAACGAACCGTGGTTTGGCAATCTTGAAGCCCAAATAGAAATCCACAAAGACCAGCCGGTTTTCGACGGGCAATATTCCAACCAGTGTTATACAGATCGTACCCGTGAGGCGTATTATCGCTTTAAAGATGCAACCAAGACAACAGGTTCGCTATACGATACCTGGGAAAGCATCATTATGCACCTGCCCTATGCCTTTCAGGGCCGCAGGATGTTTGCCGAGATCTTTGCAATTGATGCCAATACACCATTGCTAAACGGAAATGAAGACGCAGCCGATTACCAAAACCGACTAAAAGAAATAGCAAAATCAGAAGAATACAAAGCTTTTGTAAACCAAAAACTGCACCCTGCCGAACCTGCTTCTTCAGCCATTGGCAACCTGTATACGGGCTCGGTATTTATGGGATTATTATCTGCTTTGAGTCATTTCGCTAAGGCAGATGCAGGGATCACCGGAAAGAAATTCGGTTTCCTTGCCTATGGTAGTGGCTCGAAATCGAAAGTTTTTGAAGGAACGCTTCAGCAAGGCTGGAAAACTGCGGCACAAAATGCACAACTTTTTGAAACCCTTGAAGAAAGTCAGGAAATAGGTTTTGACACCTACCTGAAACTCCATAAAAAAGAGCAGAAAACAAGCCTTTTAGCACCATCGGGCGAATGGGCACTGGATAGAATAGAAAAAGATATCCCGAATCTTATCGGGGCGAGGTATTATAAATGGGTGGAGTAGTTAGTTTTAGGATATTCAAATTTTAAGAACCTATTTCCCAATAATCTTACTACTTTTGGTATCCGAATAAAACTTATTATCATGAAATACCATCAGATAGACCGTAACCTGTACATCAAGAACCGTAAAAAATTTATGGCCGAGATGAAACCTAAAAGCGTTGCGGTATTCAACTCTAACGACATTTACCCTATAAGTGCCGACAGCACCATGCCGTTCCAGCAGCACCGCGATATATTATATCTTACAGGGGCTGACCAGGAAGAAAGCATCCTTTTGCTTTGCCCGGATGCTCCGTATGAGCACCTGCGCGAAATACTTTTCCTTCGTGAGACTAACGAGCATATCGCTATCTGGGAAGGTGAAAAACTGACTAAAGAACGTGCTACCGAAGTTTCGGGCATCAAAAACATAATGTGGCTTCAGGATTTCGAAAAGACACTTTTTGAAGTAATGACCTACTGCGATACGATGTATATCAATACAAATGAGCATTACCGTTCATCGGTTCAGACACAAACGCGCGAAGACCGTTTCATCAAATGGTGGAAAGAGAAATACCCTGCACACCAGGTTGCCAAAAGTAACCCGATACTGCAAAGGCTTCGTTCTGTAAAAGAAAGCGAGGAAATAGACCTTATGCAGAATGCATGCAACATTACCGAGAAAGGCTTCCGCAGACTGCTTGGTTTCGTTAAGCCGGGCGTTATGGAGTATGAGATCGAAGCGGAACTTATCCATGAGTTCGTGCGCAACCGCTCTAAAGGTTTTGCCTATACGCCTATTATAGCTTCAGGCAACAACGCAAACGTACTTCACTACATCGAGAACAACCAGCAATGTAAAGACGGCGATCTTATCCTTCTTGACGTGGCCGCCGAATATGCTAACTACTCAAGCGACCTTAGCCGTACTATTCCTGTTAACGGACGTTATACAAAAAGACAGCGTGAAGTATATGATGCTGTACTTCGTGTAAAAAATGAGGCTACAAAAATGCTTGTTCCGGGTACGCTTTGGAAACAATACCATGTAGAAGTTGGCAAAGTAATGACTTCTGAGCTTCTTGGCCTTGGCCTTATCGACAAAGCCGATGTTCAGAATGAAGATCCTGCATGGCCGGCATACAAAAAGTACTTTATGCACGGTACATCGCACCACCTTGGCCTTGACACCCACGATTACGGATTGCTTGTTGAGCCAATGAAAGCTAACATGGTATTTACCGTAGAGCCGGGTATCTATATCCCTGCAGAAGGTTTTGGTATCCGCCTTGAAGACAACGTGGTGATCCAGGAATCCGGTGAGCCTTTCAACTTAATGCGCAACATCCCTATCGAAGCAGAGGAGATCGAAGCTCTTATGAACGCTTAATCTGTTCCGGGTTATTGAGTTTCGGGTTTCGGGTTGCTTACTCATTCTCTACATATCGCACTGTCATTGCGAACGTAGCGCAGCGGAGTGTGGCAATCTAAAAACGACCGAACATTATAAATACAAAAACGGCTTACGATTGTGAGCCGTTTTTTTGTTTTTGTTAGTATAATAATTAATATGTAAGCTGTATTTTTGCACCTCACATTATTCTTGTGTCCGTCATTGCGAACGCATCCGCCGCGGCGGAGGAGTGCGGCAATCTAAAAAACAGATTGCTTCGTCGTGCCTACTCGCAATGACAGGGAACACTTATGCCGATTGAGTGAGCAACTTTAAACATTAAACTTGAAACTTCTAACTTACAAAAACATCAACCTTGCCTATTCCGAAACCGGAAAAGGCACTGCTATAGTACTGCTTCATGGTTTTCTGGAGAATAGCAGCATGTGGGATTTTTTTGTAGCGGAGTACAGTAAGAAGTACAGGGTTATTACTATCGACCTTTTGGGTCATGGCGAGACAGAATGTTTGGGTTATGTGCATACCATGGAAGAGATGGCCGACGCTGTTTATGCCGTGTTGCACGAGTTACGCATTCGTAAAGCGATTTTTATGGGGCACTCGATGGGTGGTTATGTAGCGTTGGCATTCGCCGAACTTTATCCCGACATGATGAAAGGTATAGTATTGCAAAACTCTACTTCCCGCGCCGATAGCGACGAGCGTAAAGTGAATCGTGACCGTGCTATCAAAGCCGTTAAACTGAATGCTGAGGCATTCGTACGTATGAGCATTGCCAATCTTTTTGATGAAGAGTTACGCGAGCGTTTAGCCGATGATATAGAGCATTTGCGCGAACAGGCCGTAAAAACACCTTTACAGGGAATAGTCGCTGCCTTAGAGGGCATGAAAATACGCAAAGACCGCGAGGTAATACTGCACTTTGCCCCTTATCCCATCCTGTTGGTACTTGGCAAACATGACCAAAGCCTTATTTATACCGAACACGCCGATCAGGTAGATGGCACCGATGTAAAACTCGTTACTTACCCTTACGGACACATGAGCCACATCGAAAACCGAAAAGAACTACTAAAAGAGACTTTGGAGTTTTTTAAAAAGTGTTAGCTCATCGGGTGTCCGAAGTCCGAAGCTATCATCACTATAAATAAACTTTCTGAAAGATTCTTCCTTCGTCAGAATGACAAATTTTGTAAAATTCACACAACCCAAACATCGGACATCCGACTTCAGACTTCCTACTTTAAACAATTTTCTCCTCAAAAGGAATATCCACATTCAAGATCTCATTGATAAGGGTTACCAACTGCGTTTTGAACTGAGCCAAAACATCGCTGTCTATTATATCTTGCACCGGTGCCGACTTATCGAAACCATCTTTAAAAGCAAAATTCATAAAGCCGCTTTTCATGTTCTTGAATGAAATGATACCTGCTTCGGTTTCCTTGCCCCCGCCATGCGGTTCATACATAAAGGCATAAGTAAGCAACTGTATGATCTTTTCGTTCTTGATATCTTCTGTAAGGCATTCCCAGGTTTTTAGCACCAGGTTATTCTTCTCTACTTTTCCTGTTTTGTAATCCGTAATACGAATGCGTCCGTTACGTTCTTCAATACGGTCAATATTACCCGAGATCACTACCGGATAAGGCAGTCGTTCATCCTCCAAGAGGCGTTCAAACTTATGTTCAAGATAAAGCACCTTAACAGCATCGCCATCAACGAGCTGCTTCTTCTCCTGTTTCAGGAAGTTGTGAACGTTACGTTTAGCCACTTCAAAAGCCAACAGGTTGCGTCCTTTTTTGATCTCACCCTCTTTATAGACTTCCTTAAACTGTACCATCACTTCATCATCGGCCAACGCAGCCATATTGTCTACATCATGCACAGCAAGAAACTTACCAATGTAAGGCTTGTACAACACCTCCAGTGCCCCGTGAATAATGGTCCCAAGGGTATTTAGCGCAATGCTTTCTTCTACCTCTTCTACCTCACTAATACGTAATACCCTCTGGTAATAAAACTGCATCGGGTTACGGATATATCCGGTAAGTGCCGATGGCGAAAAACCTTTCCCTGTTGCAATTTCCCTCAGACGATCGATTACCTTTTGCGTTTTAGGAATTACCATCGGTTCATAAGCCTTAGGCGGCAAAACAGCATTATAAATCTGCGAGATAAGGTTATGCTTGGGCTGTTTCTCTATTTCAAGCTGGGTCAGGAAACGGCTTCGTTCTCCGGCATCAAGCCCTTCACTTTCGGTATTGTAAAGCAGATAAATATTTTTAGCCCTCATTAACAGGTGATAAAAGTGAAAGCTGTAAATAGCATCTTTCTCTTTGTAGGTAGGCAATCCCAATTCACGCTTTACGTCATACGGAATGAATGAGTTTTGGGATTTCCCGGCTGGGAATTTACCCTCATTCATGGAGGTGATAACCACATTCTCAAAATCAAGCACACGGCTTTCAAGCACCCCCATAATCTGAAGACCGGAAAGCGGTTCGCCTTCAAAAGATACTTCTGCCAGGTCAATAACCTGTTTGTATATGGTGTAAAGCACCGCTATACTATCCATCTGAGGGTGTTCCTCATAGTAATTTATAAGCTTATTGATTACCTTAAAAATTGAATACAAAAAGGCCTTGGTAATCTTATCCTCTTCCTCGTCATTACTCATAAAGCTTTTAAGAGTCACCAATATATCCGACAACCTCTTTAATATATCACCCACATTGCCATCCCAACGGTCAAACAATAACCTGAAGAATGGCGATGCACTGGCATGCAATTCATATAGTTTGGAATGCGAAAAGAAGGTAAAGTTATTACTATTGATAAGTTCAATAAGCTGTTTTGCTCCGGAATAAGGCTCAACTAACGGATGTGTAAGCACATCCATCACCTCTCGATAATACAACGTATAGCTTTTTTCACTTCTGTTAATCGCATTGGTATGCAGTTTAAACAGTTTCTGCAAAAGCAATTGCGCGGGGTTGTTCTTGCTGCTATAGCCCATCGTAATATTCAGCGCACCTACACTTTTAGGTAAACTGTACAACAAGGGAATAAGCATACTCTCCTCACCCAATACCAATGCCGTTTTATCAAGACTGTAACCTTCTTTTTGGAACTGTTCTACAAGCTCACCGGCAATTTTGGCCTGGCCAACGGTTTTTGGCGTACCAATGATATGAATGTTCTTTGACTCACTAAATTCGTTTGTGATCCATTCAAACGGCTGTAGTGCATATTGTTTCCATTCTTTCTTAAAGCGCCTGATAAACAAACCCGCATCATGGTAGGGATCATTTAGAAAAACATAGTCTATATCCCAATACACCTTGGCCTGACCAAGTGACATTAAGTGCTGAATTATTTTTTCCTCGGCAGCATTAAGTGCATTAAAGCCTGCAAAAACCATCTGCCCTTTGGTAAACGAATTCGAAAAATGGTGGATATTCTTTACCGCTTCGCGATAGATGAGACCCTGATATCCTGAACCTTTTTCTAAAAGATGCGCATAAAGAGCATTATAATATGACGGCAACAACTTCCAGAATTCAAGATAATTCTCGATCATGGTCGTGCGCTTGTCCACGTCTACCGCCCAATGCTCAATTTCCTGAATATTTTCAAGATAACTAAGCACATGTTTGGGATCCAGAAGATAGCGGTCTATCTCATTAAAATCCTGCAATAATGTCTTTGCCCAATTGGCAAAGGTTTCAAAAGGCTGTTGTTTTTCTTTAGGTGTAAGCCCAAGATAAACGGTATGGAATTCAAAAAGCAGCCCGATAGTATCAATAGAGCGTATTCCGGCAACGTCCTGTACAAAATCCTCAATACTGATGATCTTTGGAGCAAATACAGTTTGCGAAAGTTGCTTTTTTAAAGCTTCAAGCAGGAAAATCCTTGCCCTTTTATTAGGTAATACAACCACCACATCGGGAAGGTTATTACCATAATCCTGTATTAATTGGGTACTTAGCTTATCGAGAAAAGTTACATCTGCCATGGTATAAAAATAAAAAAACGCTCCCGATATGGGAGCGTTTACTGTATTTATTTTGGTAGGTTATCCTTATTCTTTGATAAGTTTAACTTCTACCCTTCTGTTTTGTGCTTTACCTTTAGCAGTTTTGTTAGAAGCGATTGGTTTAGTTTCACCGAAACCAACTGATCTAAGTCTGTCAGCAGCGATACCGTGCTCTACTAACCAAGTTTTAACTGCAGCAGCTCTGTTTTCAGATAGAGTCTGGTTAAGTGCGTTGCTACCGTCGCTGTCAGTGTGACCTTCAAGGATAAATTTAGCATGAGGGTATTCTTTAAAGATAGCGTTCATAGCCTCTAGTACCGGAATAGTCTCATCTTTGAATGAAGATTTACCACTGTTGAATAGGATAGTTTTACCGTAATCGTTCAGTTTTTTAACAACTTCTTCAGTTACTTCAGGACATCCTTTGTTAGCAGCTGTACCTTTTACGTTAGGACAAAGATCATCTTTATCTAGTACACCATCACCATCAGTATCTGGCCATGGACAACCACCGTTTTCTCTTGGACCTTTAACATCCGGACATTTATCATCTTTATCAGCGATACCGTCACCGTCTGTATCAGGACATCCTTTTAGGCTAGCAGGACCAGCTATTTCAGGACAAGCATCATCTTTATCAGCGATACCGTCACCATCTGTATCAGGACATCCGTTGAATTCTTTAAGACCAGCAACATCTGGACAAGAATCATCTTTATCAGGAATACCGTCACCGTCAGTATCAGGACATCCTTGGAATTCTTTTAGACCAGCAACTTCAGGACAAGCATCATCTTTATCATAGATACCGTCTTTATCTGTGTCTTTACCACCAAATTTGAAAGTAAGACCAGCAAAATGTTGCATGTGTCTAGGAACGTTAGCCTCAGCCTGGTCTTCGAATGAATGTTTGTAAGTAGACTGTACAGTAAGACCTACGTTTTCAGTAAACCAGAAGTTGATACCAAGACCTCCGTTAACAGTACCGTTACCTTGCTCATCTAACCAAGTATAACCTCCACCAATGTGAACGAATGGGTTAAACCAGCTTTTTGGTAAAATGCTATACTTAACGATAGCGTCAGCTCCGTAGTAAGTAAGATCATCAACACCAACTCTCATGATGTCATGAGTATTAGTTGGGTTATCCAGATATACTTCATCGATTTTGTTAACCGATCCTGTAATACCTACTGAGAAGTTGTTTCCGATGTGTCTTGACACATTGATGTAAGAAACAGACGGAAGGATATTCCACTCTGAAACTTTAAAATACTTATTAAAATTGTCTGTGAAATCAGCGCTCGCGCCAAAACGGGTAGTAACCGCATTAACACCAAAGCCAATTGACCATGGGTTGTCTTCGTCCTGCGCCTGTGCATTCAAGCTCAGTGCCATAAGTGCAGCAACGAACAGTTTGTTAAGATGTTTCATACTTTATTTAATTACAAAGGTTATATGTAGACAAATTTACTCTGTTAAAATTGAACAGCAAAACGTTTTATTAAAATTTATCCTACGTTAAGGGCTAAAAAGTCGTTAAATTATAGTTAACGATTTCCCAACCTCTGAAAATGAAGCTATTGCATGATCCAAATGCTCCTTAGAATGAGCCGCAGAAAGCTGCACTCTTATCCTCGCTTTGCCCTTTGGAACCACCGGAAAGAAGAATCCTGTTACATAAATACCCTTTTTCAGCAGTTCATCCGCCATGATTTGCGACAATTTTGCATCATAAAGCATTACAGGAACGATCGCAGAGTCACCATCGATGATGTCAAAACCTGCTTTTTTCATTCCTTCTTTAAAATAATTTGTATTCCATTCCAGCTTATCCCTAAGTGTAGTGTCTTTTTTAAGCAGTTCAAAAACCTTTAGCGAAGCACCAACGATTGATGGAGCCAGCGAGTTTGAAAACAAATATGGTCTTGAGCGTTGTCTTAGTATTTCGATTATCTCTTTTTTTGCTGTAGTATAACCACCCATGGCACCGCCAAGCGCTTTACCAAAAGTACCGGTAATAATATCAACCCTGCCCATTACCCCTTTAGCTTCAAGTGTACCTTTACCAGTTGCTCCTATAAAGCCTGCAGCATGACACTCGTCTACCATAACCATGGCATCATATTTATCAGCAAGATCACATATCTTATCAAGAGGCGCTACAAGGCCGTCCATAGAGAACACACCATCAGTCACGATAAGTTTAAAACGGTGCCCTGCCTCAGTAGCCTTAATAAGCTGCTGTTCCAGTTCTTCCATATTATTGTTTTCATATCGGTAACGTGCCGCTTTACATAAGCGAACTCCATCAATAATAGAAGCATGGTTTAAGCTATCAGAAATAATACAGTCCTCTTCTCCTAATAATGGTTCAAAAACACCCCCATTAGCATCAAAAGCGGCGGCATATAATATAGTATCTTCTGTACCGTAAAAATCGGCTACTGCTTTTTCAAGTTCTTTGTGAATATCCTGAGTACCGCAGATAAAACGCACTGATGACATTCCGAATCCATGGGTATCAAGCGCATCTTTAGCCGCCTGTATCACCTCAGGATGCGACGAAAGCCCCAGGTAGTTATTTGCACAAAAGTTCAGCACCTTCTGTCCTGAATCTAAAGTTATCTCTGCTCCCTGTGGTGAAGCAATAATTCTCTCCTTCTTATAAAGACCATTTTCTTTTATGGTTTCCAGTTCAGCTGTTAAATGCTCTTTGATCTTTCCGTACATTTTTATGTCGTTTAAGTTTATAGATTATTGTTTTCTCAAAAAATCACGTCAAATTTACCACATTTATATCATCACCTATATATACGAGTGCTTTTTTAATTACTGCGAGTCCCATTTCTTCTAATGCCAGTTGGTAAGAAGCGAGCTGCATTTCGTATTTAGACTGATGCGCTCCTGTCTTATAATCCAGAAGCAAAGCAGAAGCTCCTTTTATCGCTACCCTATCAGGTTTTATGGTTTGCACATCCTGACGGATAATACTCTGCTCATTATATATAATGTTGTCTTCCGCGAAAAATTCCCTCAACTCGTGATGGAATATTACAGCCCTGAGTGTTTTCTCTACCTCTTCCTGCTGGCTTTTTACAATAAGTCCATCCTCAACCGCCTTTACCAAAGCTATCGGTATATCATGTTCCGTTCTTATAAAAGAGAAAATTTCGTGCATTACATTACCAAATTCAATTGCTTTAAGCCGGTCAGACCCCCACATAAGCGATTCGCGCTGGGCGATCTTTACACCCCGAGGACTGAATCTTTCACCAACCACCTTAATATTCTGCTGCTGCGATTCTTCTTTTTCTTCAGGAGAAAGCCTTACTGCATTACCAAATTCATATTCCGTAACATTAGCATCAAACCGTTGCTTCTGCATCAGGTATTTAATAAAATATGACGACATATTATTGGTCAATTCTCCTTTGCTCGTAAAATTCCTGCCCGATATTATGTACAATTGCTCCTCGGCACGGGTAAGTGCCACATATAATATATTGATATTATCCAGCAACTCTTCCTGCGATTTGACAAAATATAGTTCCGATGCTTTTTCACCATATTCAGCCACGCTTTTATTGCTGTCTACAAGTGCTTTTTGAAACTCAAATGTAGTATCATCCAGCTCAAGCCACATTTTACTTCGTGGAGATCGGCTGTAATCTTCTTCGGCAAACGGAAAAATAACAACAGGAAACTCAAGCCCTTTAGACTTGTGGATAGTCATAATCCTCACAGCATCATTACCCTCCGGCGATGGTATACTGAATTTGGAACCATTCTTATCCCAATAATCCAGAAAATCAGCAATCCCCGACTGGGTTCGCATATCCCTTTCCAGTACCAGGTCCAGAAAGTACTGTACATAACTCTGATTGCTTTTCTTTTTCAGGAAAGCACCTATTATGGTTTCAACTGCTTCATACAGCGAACGCTTGCGACAATCCCTAAACGATATGTTTATGGCATGAAGTCCAAGCCAGTTCTCCAGATGTTCTTCCGTAGGCTGTGCCATACCCTCGGCAATAAAGTCGTGAATGGCAATATCACCCTGATTGCTTGCCGCAAAATATAAAAAGTGCGCCTTAGCCTCAATATTCTCATTGCTTTTAAGGTAACGAAGCAAGTTAACAATGAGCTTAACCTCTGTTGCATTCTCTATAAGCAATGTTTCAGATGATAGTATAGGTATGTTTTGTTCCGTAAGATAGTTTGCCAAAAGCACCCCTGGAGTTCGCTTTCGCGTAAGCAATACAATATCTCTATAATTAAAGCCATTGGATAAAGCTTTTTTGATGGCGCTTAGAGTAGCTTCAAGATACAGTGTATCTTTATCAGTTTCCTCATCGGCATCCTGCTGAATTTCGGGTATAAAAGAAATATTCACATAGCCACCCTCTTTTGCATTGGTTTCCTGCCCGCTGGCAACATACATAGCTTTATAATCTTCATTTTCAAATTCGCCCGAGAGCACTTTAAAAAACTCATTATTAAAGTCGATAACTTGTGAGTAACTCCTGAAGTTAGTTCCAAGATTCAGTATCTCCTTATCCGGATTTGAGAAAGGATTGTGCTCTTTATTCAGCTCAATAAACTGCTCTGCCTTACCTCCGCGCCAACGATAAATAGATTGTTTAGGATCACCCACTACCATCAGTGTGCCGCGATCACCCATCAGGTCTTCAGATGAGAGCGCATTATCAATCAACGGAACAAGGTTGTTCCATTGCATTTGTGAGGTGTCCTGAAACTCATCAATAAAAAAGTGGCGGTAGCGCTCACCCAGTCGCTCATATATAAAAGGAGCAGGCTGGTTTTGAATTTCATTATGAATAATAGCATTGAACTCCGATATCGAAAGTACATTCTGCTCCTTCTGTATACGTTCCAGTTCCTGCCCAATAGAATTAAGCAGTGAAAGCGGTGTAATATTCTTTAAGAAAGCCTGATAAAAATTACGTTTCTCATAATTCTTATATGCCTTTTGCAACAGCCCAAGAAGTTCCGGGATTATGCTTTCAATAATTTCACGGTCTTTGGCTGTTTTGTTTATCTGTACATCGTCAAACTCATAAAACTTTTTATGGGTGCTTTGCAGCACGCCATCCCTTATGTAGCCTATGTGATTAGGAAAAGTACCCCTTGAAAATGATTTTAAATCTATGCCCCGGCTTTCCAGCATCGCAAACATCTCGTTAGCTATAGCTACATTTTCCTCATCATATTTCTCAACTGACTGCCTGAGCTTCTCCTTAATATATATAAACTCCTCGATAGTTTTATCCTTAAACTGATTGAGCTCATTGCGATTATTTTCATCTATTAACAGCTTACCCGTCTCAAAAAGCTCATGGGTAACATCCCAGCTTTTATCGTTATCAGTCTTATCAAGTGAGAAATCTACCAATAAAGATGTAAGCACATCGTTCTCTCCTGCTTTGGCAATAATGGCATCAACCGCTTCCTGCAACAAAATATCCGTTTCCAGGGAGACATCGAATGACACAGAAAGGTTAAGATCATGTGCAAAAGCACGTATCACTTTATGCGTAAACCTGTCGATAGTAGAAATATCGAAAGAAGCATAATTATGGATAATATTCTTAATTATAGACCTCGACTTATCTTTGATGGTTGCAACGGATAAACCAGTCTCTGCTGACAAATCCTTCATTAATGCTTCTGCCCTCAACCCAGGTTCATCTTTAGAGAAATCGGAAAGATTCATAATGATACGGCCTTTCATCTCGGCAACCGCCTTATTCGTAAAGGTTATAGCCAGAATCTTTCGGTAAGCATCATCGGTAGGACTTTGCAAAAGTATACGCAAATACTCTTTTACAAGGGTATAGGTCTTGCCCGAACCTGCCGAAGCATTATATATGGAAAAAGCAGTTTTATGCACTTATAATGAGTTGTTTATAGTTTAAAGTTTTAAATTATAACAAATTCTTATTTATTGTAAACCTTAAATACTGTAAATTTGGATTTAAAATTAATACTAATCTTTTAAAATACGGAAATTATGGCCTTTGAATTACCTAAACTTCCTTATGCATATGATGCCCTGGAGCCACATATTGATGCCAGAACTATGGAAATACACCATACTAAACATCACAATGCATATACAACAAACCTGAATGCAGCAATTGCCGGAACAGATCTAGAAGGCAAAACCATAGAAAACATATTAATAAACCTTGACGCTTCTAACGCAGCAGTAAGAAATAACGGTGGAGGTTACTACAACCACAACCTTTTCTGGACTATCCTTTCTCCTAAGGGAGGTGGAGAGCCAACAGGAGAACTAGAAACTGCTATCGATGCTGCTTTTGGTTCTTTCGCTGAGTTCAAAGCTAAATTTGCTAAAGCTGCAACTACACAGTTTGGTTCAGGATGGGCTTGGCTTTGTGTACAAAAAGGTGGTAAACTTGATATTTGCGCTACTCCTAACCAGGACAACCCACTTATGCCGGAAGTAGGATGCGGAGGCACTCCAATCCTTGGTCTTGATGTATGGGAACATGCATACTACCTAAACTACCAAAACAGAAGACCTGATTATATCGAGGCTTTCTTTAATGTAGTAAACTGGGAAGAAGTTGCAAGACGTTACGCTCTTGAAAAATAAGACTTCAATATAGTCTATAAGGAACGGATGCAGTTTGCATCCGTTTTTTTTTATGTTTAAAATTATTTACTATTTAAATAATAACAAACGTGAAATAAAAAAGGGAAAACATTGCTGTTTTCCCTTTTTTTGCCCCCAAAAATACCGTAAAAATTAATTTACTAATGCTATTTTCTATTGTAAACATAGAATATAATTAAAACTCACACAACTGTTTTAGACCAACTGCACACAAAATCGACAAAATACCATCATTCCCGACAAACTGCATTTTTTAACATTTACTTTTTAACTAATAGAATATTAAGCAGTTGGAAGCATCAAAAACACTACGTCTATAAAATAAGAAAGGGAAAGCAATATTGCTTTCCCTTTCTTTGCCCCCAAAAATACCGTAAAAATTAATTTACTAATACTATTTTCAGGCGCAAATGTATACTGTAGAATTATTCCTCACAATATTTTACGATTAACGGCATTAAAACTCGTTAACGCGTATTTTTAATATGCTCTTGCGTCGTTTCCTTCGTAGAAATTGATGAAAGCCCTGTTTACAACACGGTTACCACCCGGTGTAGGATAGTCTCCCGTAAAATACCAGTCACCAAGGTTTTTAGGGCACGCTTTATGCAGGTTCTCAACACTCTGGAAGATAATTTTCACTTCAGCATTAATACCTTCAGAACTTAGCATTTCAGCAATCTTATCAGAGATTTCCTGATCTGTAAATGGCGCATAGAACTCCGTTACATAGTTAACCACTTCTGTATCCGGAAGGTTCTCCTGTGCTTTACATTTTTGGTAAACTTCATCAACAATATGAGCCATGCCTCTTTCTTTCAACAGCTCATGTGCCGCCTGGAAAGCAACAAGACCTTCAAGCTTAGCCATATCGATACCATAGCAGTCAGGATACCTGATTTGTGGCGCAGACGACACCACAACGATACGTTTTGGCGAAAGCCTGTCCATCATTTTCAGGATACTCTTTTTAAGAGTAGTTCCCCTAACAATAGAGTCATCAATAATAACAAGGTTATCCTGTGGTTTAATAACACCATAGGTAACATCATATACGTGAGCCACTAAGTCGTCACGGCTGCTGTCTTCAGTAATAAACGTACGCAGCTTAGCGTCTTTAATAGCAATCTTTTCAGTACGGATCTTAACCTTAAGAAGTTCTTCAAGTGTCGCTTCAGTAAGTGTATTCCTGTGCTCCAGGATATGTTTGTTCTTACGCTGGTTAAGGAAATCCTGAGCTGCCTCTACCATTCCGTAGAACGACGTTTCGGCAGTATTAGGAATAAATGAGAACACGGTATTGTCGGTATCATCTTCAATAGCCCCAAGCACCTGTGGCAATACAAGCTTACCAAGGTCTTTACGCTCCTGATAGATCTCAGCATCACTACCTCTTGAGAAGTAAATCCTTTCAAAAGAACATGCTTTTTTAGGTAGTGCAGGGATAATTTCCTCTACCGATACCTTACCGCTTTTCTTAACGATGATAGCATGACCCGGTTCAAGTTCCTGTACTTTCTCAAACGGAACGTTGAATACAGTTTGGATAACAGGTCTTTCAGAGGCTACAACAGCAATCTCATCATCCTGATAGTAGTATGCCGGACGGATACCTGCAGGATCACGGAACACAAAACTATCACCGTGACCTATAAGACCAGCCATTGCATAACCACCATCCCACTGCTTAGAAGCACGTTTAAGTATCTTAGCAATGTTTAATCTTTCAGATATGATAGCCGAAGCCTCTTGTTTTGTATAACCTTCGTTTTTACAATCCTGGTAAAGATCGGCAACCTCACCATCAAGGAAATGACCTATCTTTTCCATTACCGTTACCGTATCGGCAAGCTCTTTAGGATGCTGACCAAGTTCAACAAGGCTGTCAAAAAGCTGCTTAACATTAGTCATGTTAAAGTTACCGGCAACAATAAGGTTACGGTGCATCCAGTTATTCTGGCGAAGAAACGGGTGAACACTCTCAATACTGTTTTTTCCGAAAGTTCCGTAACGAACGTGACCTAAGAAAACTTCTCCTATATATGGCAGGTTCTCTTTTTGTGCCGCTACGCTATCATTATATTCAGGGTGTGCAGTAAGCTCTTCGTTGATACGCTCATTGATTTGCTTAAACACATCCTGTATAGGCTGCTGCTGGTTAGATCTTACGCGGCTAATGTAGCGCTGACCCGGCTCAACATCAAGTTTAATACTCGCAAAACCAGCACCATCCTGTCCGCGGTTATGCTGCTTTTCCATAAGCAGGTACATTTTCTGTATCCCGTAAAAAGCAGTTCCGTACTTCTCTTTGTAGTATTCTAATGGCTTTAATAATCTTAACAGCGCAATACCGCATTCATGTTTTAAAGCGTCACTCATAATAGTGTGTTGTGTGTTGTTGTTGTATTTCCTATTAAAAAAAGCCCGCAATTGGGCTTAAGTTTTCTTTATTCGTTTTCAAGCGCGATGTCAAACTGCGTCAGCGCCCTGAATTGTTGCAGG
Organism: Flavobacterium sp. AG291; assembly: GCF_003350375.1. Taxonomy (GTDB): domain Bacteria; phylum Bacteroidota; class Bacteroidia; order Flavobacteriales; family Flavobacteriaceae; genus Flavobacterium; species Flavobacterium suzhouense. The sequence goes on from NZ_QQAR01000005.1 coordinate 39,692, forward strand.
CGATCCAGAACCTCTTCTTTTGTGAGGTTTATCATTCGCTCCGGCCCAAACTTCTCTACACAGAAAGAAGCCATGTTAGAACCATATATAATTGCATTTTTCATGTTCTCAAACGAGATGTTTTCGCTTTGCGCAATGTACCCCGCAAAACCTCCGGCAAAGGTATCACCTGCTCCTGTTGGGTCAAACACTTCTTCAAGCGGAAGTGCCGGCGCAAAGAATATTTGCTTATCATTGAAAAGTAAAGCACCATGCTCCCCTTTTTTGATTACCACAAACTTAGGCCCCATCTCTTGTATCTTAGCCGCAGCCTTCACAAGTGAATATTCGCCTGTAAGCTGTCGTGCCTCTTCATCATTTACTGTAATTACATCTACACGCTTGATAACTTCCTTAAGTTCAGGCAGTGCACAGTCCATCCAGAAGTTCATAGTATCAAGAACTACCAGTTTAGGCTTAACCGTCATCTGGTCAAGAACACTTATCTGTACCAAAGGGTGCAGGTTACCCAGCATAACCACTTCGGCATCCTTAAAGTTTTCAGGAACTACCGGTTTAAAATCAGCAAGGGTGTTTAGTTCTGTAACAAGGGTATCGCGTGAGTTAAGATCGTTGTGATAGCGACCGCTCCAAAAGAAGGTTTTACCACCTTTAACCACTTCAAGTGCAGAAATATCGATATTCCTTTCCGTAAAAAGATCCAGATATTCCTGTGGAAAGTCCTCACCAACTACTGACACTACGGCCGATTTAACTTTAAAAAATGATGCTGAAAAACCTATATACATACCGGCTCCACCAAGTATTTTTCCGGTTTTGCCAAAAGGCGATTCTATAGCATCAAAAGCTACCGAGCCTACAATCAGTAATTTGTTCATAAAAGATAATGAAATTGAGGATGCAAAGATAATTTATATCTTCAATACATACAAGATTTTGATTATCAAATTAAATTATGGTTACATATAGGAAATCAATGGGTTAGAAAAAGAAATAAACTACAACAACATTTGTCAGGCCGTTATAACTTAAATATATTTGCGCCATCACTCTTCAATAATTAAAATGAAAAACATAAAGCTGTTGTTATTACTCATTTTATTCATAAGCTGCCAAAAAGAAAAATCAAATGAAGCGGAAATCGCTTCAGAAAATAATATCGAAATACAACAGGCAAATGACGAGTTTCAAATGTTCTTGGATAAATTCCCCGAAGTCAGACTACCTCTTGATATCGAGCCATGCAGCATCGACGATTCAAACATGAAGATGCTTAATGACAGTACACTTATATATGGCAAAATACCGTCAAACGGAAAATACATAACCACAATCAGCTTTGATATTGCCGACTGCCTGTTACCCAGAATTACCACATATACGCTTAGCGGAAAAACAATAGATTCTAAACCTGTCGTAATCGGGCTTTGTGGGTCAGACCCCTGCTACGAATGCAATGAATATTTTAGGATAGGTAAAGATTACAGAATATATTCCTGCGATTCTGCACGTTATGATGATTGCATCAATAAAGTAAGTGACACTGTAACCAATATCGTTACCTACAAACAAGGAAAACTGAACAGTACAGGAAAAATTGAGTTATCAGCAGAAAAACAAAAAACGTATTACACTAAGAAATCATAATAGCTTCTGTCCTTCATCCTCATAATACGCGTCCACATTTAGTTGTGGCTGCGTGGATGCCATAACGGCCAACTGATCGCAGCGTTCGTTTTGCGGATGGTTGTTGTGCCCTTTTATCCATTTGAAGTCTACCTTATGCTGGCGGTATATTTTAAGGAAGCGCTTCCACAGGTCGGGATTCTTTTTATCCTTATAGCCTTTTTTCTCCCAGCCAAAAACCCAGCCTTTAGTTACCGAGTCTACCACATATTTAGAATCAGAAACTACAAGCACGGCAGTATTGGGCTTTGAGAGTTTTTCAAGACCTACTATTACAGCAAGTAACTCCATACGGTTATTGGTCGTCAGGCGGAAGCCTTCATAAAATTCCTTGCGGTAGCCGGTCCCCACCTGCTCCATGACCACGCCATAGCCTCCCGGACCCGGATTTCCTTTGGCAGCGCCATCTGTATATATATGTACGGTGTGACTCATTTTAGATTAGTTAGATTATTGGATAGTTAGACAACAGAAACACTCAGTTAATTTGACATATCTACCATCTCTACCATATACCAGCAATTATCAATCATTACAAACTTAAATTCCATAGATATTCCATTATCTACACCATCCCATTTATAACAAATAGTATCATTACGCTTTTCAGTTACAACATTATATGCATCAGTCTCTTTCTTGTAAGCCTCTTTATCTTTTCTGAAATCATAATAATAACAATCTTTCGACTCAAGATATCTAACATCGGTTTCAGGATCAGGATAGCTTTCACTCCAACTAACATCTTTTAAGGGAAATTTGGTGTGCTGTTTTTGAAAGACACTATCTGCTGAAAATTTTTCAAAGAAAACATTAAAATCAGTATCGCATTTTTCCACCTTATGAGATTCAGGCATGCGCATGCTTATTTTTTCCTTTTTACAGCTAAAAAGCAGCATCGCTGCAAGAACTAATAAGCACCTCATTATTGCTTATTTAAAATCCCTTCAATTACCCTCGGAAAATGCTCATGCTCAAGTGCGAGTACATGCTCGCCTACTTCTTCCGGAGTAGTACAATGTTCTACAACTACTGTATGCTGATAAATAATATTACCCTCATCATAATTATCGTTTACATAATGTATGGTTATACCGCTTTCTTTCTCCTTATTTTCGAGAACAGCACGATGCACGTTAATACCATACATTCCTTTTCCACCATATTTTGGCAATAGTGCCGGGTGGATATTTATCACTTTATCAGGGTAAGCAGCAATAATATCTGAAGGAAACTTAAGTAAAAATCCGGCCAAAACGATAAGATCGGGCTTAATTTCATTTACAATCTCAAGCACTTTACCATTGTTCAGCTCCTCTTTAGCAAAGACATGAACCGGAACATTATAGCTTTTTGCTCTGTCAATTACACCGGCATTTTGATTGTTTGTAAGCACCGCCGACACCTCAAATTGCTTTTTTTCGTCGAAATACTGCATTATCTGCTCTGCGTTAGAGCCTCCACCTGAAGCAAAAAGGATGATTTTTTTCATTTTCTGGAAAGATTTTTACAACGTGATAACCACATTAATATCCTGCAAAATAACGGCGTTTTGACCTATTTCTAAAATTAATTTTCTAATTTAGTGCGACATTTTTTAGCGAAGATGCGGTTTTAAAATAAAGTTTTTTATTTTTGCCATTCAATTTAAATTCTAAAATTAAAGATTATGTCAGACATTGCATCAAGAGTAAAGGCGATTATCGTAGACAAATTAGGTGTTGACGAAAACGAAGTTGTAACAGAAGCTAGCTTCACAAATGATCTGGGAGCGGATTCTCTAGACACTGTTGAGCTTATCATGGAGTTTGAAAAAGAATTTGACATCCAGATTCCAGACGATCAGGCTGAAAACATTTCTACTGTTGGTCAGGCTATTTCTTACATCGAAGAGGCAAAAAAATAATAAATATTAAACATCCATGTAGTGCTTGATTACATGGATGTTATTATTTATTGAACTATTTAAGGCCAAACACACACGAAAACATGAGAACCTCTTAAAGACAGGGTGTTTTCATAAAAAAATATCATCAATGCCCATGTTTTCTAACCTTATGATATAGAGTACATGGGTATTGTTCTTTAAATTTGAAACTATAAAATTGACCTTATGAAATTAAGAAGAGTTGTAGTAACAGGACTGGGTGCACTTACACCAATAGGAAATAACGTTGAAGAATACTGGAACGGCCTAATAAACGGTGTTAGCGGAGCAGCCCCTATTACTTATTTTGACACGACTAACTTCAAGACTAAATTTGCCTGTGAGGTAAAAAATTTCAACGTTGAAGATTTTATAGACCGTAAAGAAGCAAGGAAAATGGACAAATATGCCCAGTATGCCCTTGTTGCTACGGATGAAGCTGTTAAAGACGCTAACTTTGACTTTGACACTTTAGATAAAGACAGAGCCGGTGTAATTTGGGGCTCAGGTATTGGTGGCCTTGAAACTTTCCAGGAGGAAGTGATCAACTGGGCCAAAGGACCGGGAGTGCCTAAATTCAACCCTTTCTTTATCCCTAAAATGATTGCTGATATTGCAGGTGGCCACATCTCTATTAAATACGGCCTTAGAGGACCTAACTTTACTACGGTTTCTGCCTGTGCATCATCTACAAATGCATTGATCGATGCTTTTAACTACATCCGCCTTGGCCATGCAGACGTCATGGTTACAGGAGGTAGTGAGGCTGCTGTAACAATCGCCGGAATGGGCGGTTTTAACGCAATGCATGCTCTTTCAACCAGAAATGACGACCCTAAAACCGCTTCAAGACCAATGGATAAAGACCGTGAAGGTTTTGTACTTGGTGAAGGCGCTGGAGCTCTTATTCTTGAAGAATATGAGCACGCTGTGGCAAGGGGTGCTAAAATATACTGCGAAGTAGGCGGAGGCGGAATGAGCGCCGATGCTCACCACATTACTGCTCCGCACCCTGAAGGGCTTGGCGCACGTAATGTAATGCTTAACTGCCTTAGGGATGCAGGCCTTAAGCCTGAAGATGTAGACGGTGTAAATATGCACGGAACATCTACCCCTCTTGGTGATATCGCAGAATCTAAAGCTATTATGGAAGTATTTGGCGAGCACGCTTATACACTTAACCTGAACTCTACTAAATCTATGACAGGCCACCTTCTTGGCGCTGCTGGTGCTATAGAGACAATAGCTTCGATACTTTCTATCAAACACGGAATCGTTCCTCCAACCATCAACCACTTTACGGATGATGAGAACATAGACCCTAAGCTAAACTTTACTTTCAACAAAGCTCAAAAAAGAGACATGAAAGTGGTTATGAGCAACACTTTCGGGTTTGGCGGACACAATGCTTGTGTATTGGTTAAAAAATTAGACCTGTAATACTACACTATGGGTATCATTAAAAAAATATTCAATAAAAATACCCGTCTTTCTCCGGAAGACGGGATTTTTTTTGATGAACTCAATAAAATATTAGGCTTTCAGCCGGTAGACCTTACCCACTACCGCAGGGCTTTTACCCATCGTTCTTCCAACAAACAGGACGAAAACGGCCACCCGATAAACTACGAAAGACTCGAGTTTTTAGGCGATGCCATGCTGGGATCGGTTATTGCTGCCCATCTTTTTAACGAGGTTCCCACAGGAGATGAGGGCTACCTTACCAAAATGCGCTCTAAAATTGTGAGCCGCGAACATCTTAATGAACTTGGCCGCGACCTTAACCTTATAAAATGGGTAGAAAGCAAAGTATCGGCACAGCATTTTGGCGAAAACATACACGGAAATCTTTTTGAAGCCTTTATTGGCGCTATTTATCTGGATCGCGGATTTAATTACTGCGAAAAATTCATCCATAAGAAAGTAATTGCTCCTTATGTAGACATCCCTAAACTTGAAGGCAAGGTAATAAGCTATAAAAGCCTTGTTATTGAGTGGTGTCAAAAAGAGAAAAAGACCTTTCAGTATGAGATTTATGAAGATAACGGCACCGAAGGACAAAAGCATTTTGCCGTTAAACTAAAGATTGACGGAAAGATTATAGCCCGCGCCAGAGCCACCTCTAAAAAGAAAGCAGAAGAGAAAGCATCGCAACGTGCATATTTTGCATTTCAGGAAAAAATTAACAAAAAATAAGCCAAGTTATTAGGAAACTAAAACGTTTTCGTGAAGAAAATGACAGAAAGTTAATCCAACAGCCTGTTTTTTCTTAACATTAAATTGTATATTTACGGGCTTATTTTTGAGTATCACTATGGCTATTCACAAATTATTGATTGACGATTTTGTTACGGTCGATTATGGATTGATTGCCATACATTCTTCCCTTGAAGACCACAGGCTGGCTTATTTTATAAACAGGGAATTATCTATACTACTTGAAAAGAGCCCAAACGATATATGGGTGACCATTAACGAAGGGGAAAGCTGTTTTTCGAGATTTATCTTTGAAGACCCCGGCAATGACAGTGCCTGGAACCTGATCCAGAACAGGAACAGGATTACAGGAACACAGAGCAACACCACCACTTCTTTATTTGAAGACACAGAACTGCAGGTTGAGACCAGCGTCTTTTTGATGCCCGAACTCAAAACAGTAGATTATGTGCTCAAAATTGAAAATATGCCTTCTTCTTTTGAAGCAGACGAGGTGGCAGAAAAACTGCTCGGCATTAAACAAATTGCCACAGCCTATGTTATTGACCACAAAAAACTGAAATCTAAGAACAATTTAATTTTTTAAAAAGAATGCCGACAAGAAAAAAAACTAAAATTGTAGCCACATTAGGACCTGCATGCAGTACAAGGGAAGTACTGAAAGATATGATCGATGCAGGTGTAAACGTATTCCGAATTAACTTCTCACATGCTGACTATACCGATGTTAAAGAGCGTATAGACATGATTAGAAGCCTGAATGACGAGTTTGGCTACAATACATCTATATTAGCCGATTTACAAGGCCCTAAACTACGTGTTGGGGTAATGAAAGAAGATGTAATCGTAAACAGAGGTGACATCATTACTTTCCAGACTGCAGAAGATGTACCGGGTACTGCTGACAGAGTATATATGAACTACAAAGAATTCCCTAACGATGTAAATCCGGGTGAGCGTATCCTTCTTGATGATGGTAAGCTTATGTTTGAGGTTCTTGAAACAAACCGTCGCGACGAGGTTAAAACTATCGTTATACAAGGTGGCCCTTTAAAATCAAAAAAAGGTGTAAACCTTCCTAATACAAAAGTATCGCTTCCGGCGCTTACTCAAAAAGATATCCGTGATGCCATATTCGCTATCAAAGAGCAGGTAGACTGGATTGCACTTTCATTTGTGCGTACACCAAAAGACCTTGAAGAACTTCAGGATCTTATCGCAGAGCATTCCGCACATAAAATTCCGATTATTGCTAAGATCGAGAAGCCTGAAGGTGTTGAGAACATCGACAAGATCGTTGCATTTTGTGACGGACTTATGGTTGCCCGTGGTGACCTGGGTGTTGAAATTCCGGCTCAGGAAGTTCCGCTTATCCAGAAGAAGCTTATCAACCGTGCTAAAACTGCACGTATACCTGTAATTGTGGCTACACAGATGATGGAAACCATGATTACCAGCCTTACTCCTACCCGTGCTGAAGTTAACGACGTTGCTAACTCGGTAATGGATGGTGCTGATGCAGTGATGCTATCAGGAGAAACATCGGTAGGTAACTACCCGGTTCAGGTAATTGAGAAAATGACACAGATCATTGAAGCTGTTGAAGATTCTCCGCTAATTACTGTACCGCAAAACTCTCCAGAGGTAAGAACGAAACGTTTTATCACTAAAACAATATGTTACCACGCTGCTTCGATGGCTAACGTTATTAAGGCTAAAGGTATCTGTACGCTTACAAACAGCGGATATACTGCATTCCAGATCTCTGCATGGAGACCAAGCGCACATATTTTAGTGTTCACTTCAAACAAAACCATACTTACGCAGCTTAACCTTCTTTGGGGTGTTAATGCTTTCTACTACGACAAATTCTCAAGCACTGATGAAACCGTAGAAGATGTTAACCAAATCGCTAAAGAAAAAGGGTTTGTAGAAAAAGGTGATTTCCTTATCAACCTTGCTGCAATGCCGGTTGTAGACAAAGGTATGGTAAACACCCTAAGGGTGTCTGAAATAGAATAGTTTTTAATTTTTCATAGCCAAAAAGCCGCTCCTGACAAGAGCGGCTTTTTCATTTGACAAAAATGTTAAAGTTGTAATTCCCTAAAACTGGATATCAATAATTTAACTTTTCTTTAAAAATTATTTAGTTCGGCAGTTACCGAACTAAACGAACTAATTAGTACATTTGCAAAAAAAATTTTAAATTAGATGTCAGATTTAACAAAAGAACGCGAGGAATTGGTGGAGTTGTTTGGTGTGTTCTTTGAGACCACTCATCATTTACCACCCCTTGGAGCCAGAATTCTTGGAAATTTAATTCTCGATTCCAAAAGCAGCAACGTTACTTTCGACCAGCTGGTAGAACGCATGGGAGCAAGTAAGAGTTCGGTATCTACAAACCTGAATCTTCTTCTCAAACTGGGCAAGATAACTTACTTTACACAGCCCGGTGACAGAAAGAAATACTATAAGCCAACCCCATTTAGCGAGCGATTTAACAATTACCTTAAAATGATAGCTTTAGAAAAAGGGATCATTGAAAAAATGGCTAATTACCGGGATAAATCTTCGTGCCCAAAATCGAGAGCTGAAATAGAAATGGTGAAGATTTACAATGAGCACCTTACGGAAATGGAAAGGCTCATTTTAAAAAGTATTGATGATTTTAAAACGATAGAAAAAGAGTCAGAAAATAAACTCAATCCAAAAAACGAACAATAATCCAAGTACACAAAATGAAAAAGAGATCTTTATTAGGCGCAGTTTCTGCCCTACTGATAATTGCATCATGCGGCAAGAAACAGGAACAGGCTCCCGCAGCAGGACCAATGCCTTTTCCGGTTCAGATAGTAACCCAACAAGACGCTACAGTTTTTGAAGAATATACAGCAAACCTTGAAGGTCAGCAAAATGTTGAAATACGCCCAAAAGTAAGCGGTTTCATCCAAAAAATATATGTTGACGAAGGCCAGCAGGTTCGCAAAGGCCAGCTACTTTTTAAACTCGAAACACAAACCCTTAACGAAGATGCTGCTGCTGCAAAAGCAAATGTTGCTGCTGCACAGGTAGAGGTAGATAGGTTAAAACCACTTGTAGATCGAAAAATCATCTCTAATGTTCAGCTTGAAACAGCTAAAGCCAAACTTGCCCAGGCAAAAGCTTCTTACAGCGCTGTAACAGCAAATATCAATTACGGAACAATTACCTCTCCTGTAGATGGTGTAATTGGTACGCTTCCATACAAAGAGGGTACGCTTGCAAGCGCAACCAGTGAGCTTCCGCTTACCACAGTGTCTGACACGAGAGTAATGCGTGCTTACTTTGCGATGAATGAAAAACAAATGATCAACTTCAGCCGCGAGTTTAAAGGGGCTACGCTTCAGGAAAAAATTAAAAATGCTCCTGCAGTTAGCCTTCGCCTTGTTGATGACAGCACTTATGAGGAAAAAGGAAAGCTTACAGCTGCTTCGGGCCTTGCCAATGCTGCAACAGGTACAAGCCAGTTCAGGGCGGAATTCAACAACCCGCAAGCCGTTTTAAGAAGTGGCGGTAAAGGAACTGTATTACTGCCTATCCTTATTAAAAATGCAATTGAAGTCCCTCAAAATGCAGTATTTGACATGCAGGGTAAACAAATGATTTATGTTGTAAACAAAGACAATACAGTAAAATCTAAAATTGTACAGGTAAAAACTACATCAGGTCTGAACTTTATTATAGAAAGCGGTGTAGAACCGGGAGAGGTAATTGTAGTTGAAGGAGCCTCTAAACTTAAAGACGGCATGGCTATCGTTCCTCAGCCGGTAAAAGACGAAGCCGCAGCAGCAACCACCCAGGAAAGCACTGATGCAGCCAAAGAAGCATCTACTCAAAACACTCCCAAAAAATAATATCTAATGCTAAAAACTTTTATAGAAAGGCCAGTACTGAGTACCGTAATTTCGATCCTGATAACCATTTTAGGGGTTCTTGGGTTGCTTTCGCTACCCGTGGAGCAATATCCTGAAATAGCCCCTCCTACTGTTCAGGTTACCGCTACCTATACCGGTGCGAATGCTGAAACAGTACTTAACAGTGTTGTGATTCCTCTTGAAGAAGAGATCAATGGTGTTGAGGGAATGACCTACATGACATCAAGTGCTGCAAACGACGGTTCGGCAAACATCAGTGTATTCTTTGAACTTGGTATAAACCCGGATATTGCTGCGGTAAACGTACAAAACAGGGTATCGAGAGCTACCAGTAAATTACCCCAAGCCGTTATTCAAACTGGAGTTACCACTCTTAAGAGCCAGACGAGTGCCCTTATGTTCCTTGCGTTATACTCTAAAAACCCGGAATATGACGGAACATTTGTTCAAAACTACGCCAAGATTAACCTTGTACCAAAACTACAACGTGTAAAAGGTGTAGGACAGGTAAACGTATTTGGTGCAAAAGACTATTCGATGCGTATCTGGATCGATCCTGAGAAAATGGCATCATTTAACCTTGCACCAAAAGACATTCAGGCCGCATTACAGGAGCAGAACGTTGAGGCTGCGCCGGGTAAATTTGGTGAAAATGCTGAAGGTGTATATGAATATGTTATTAAATACAAAGGCCGTTTAAGCAAAGAACAGGACTATGAGAACATCGTAGTAAAAGCGATCGGAAACGGAAACTTTGTACGCCTTGGCGATGTAGCTAAAATTGAGCTTGGTGCCTTTAACTACGGGCAGAAAAACTTTGCGATGGGCCAGAATGGTGTGGCAATTGGTGTATTCCAGACATCAGGCTCTAATGCTAATGAAATTATTGACGAGGTTAACAGTATTTTAGAAAGCTCTAAGAAAAACTTTCCGGAAGGTATAGACTATGTTGTACCGTTTGACACAAAAATATTCCTTGATGCTTCTATCCATAAGGTAATCTCTACCCTTATAGAAGCTTTTATATTGGTATTTATAGTGGTATTCCTGTTCCTTCAGGATTTCAGGTCTACCCTTATTCCGGCAATTGCCGTACCGGTAGCTATTATTGGTACGTTCTTCTTTCTGAGCCTGTTTGGGTTCTCGATAAATATGCTTACGCTTTTCGCTATGATCCTTGCTATTGGTATCGTGGTTGATGATGCCATTGTCGTCGTCGAGGCGGTGCACGCCAAGCTCGATGAAGGCGAAAAAGATGCAAAAAAGGCAACCCTTTCTGCGATGAGCGAAATTCAGGGTGCGATCATATCGATTACGCTTGTAATGGCAGCGGTATTTATCCCGGTATCTTTCCTTAACGGACCATCAGGGGTATTCTATAAGCAGTTTGCCATAACACTTGCCGTATCCATCCTTATTTCGGCGGTAAATGCATTAACACTGAGCCCTGCACTTTGTGCCCTTTTCCTGAAACCACATGACGACCATCATGGACACAAAAAGAATCTGAAACAGCGTTTCTTCGATGCTTTCAATTCAGGTTTTGATGCTATGAACAACAAATATGTAGGTTCGTTACGACGACTTGCAAAAAGAAAATGGGTTACTGCAATTATACTGATTGTGTTCTGTGGTATCACTTACTTCCTGTTCACTACCACGCCATCAGGATTTATCCCTAATGAAGACCGTGGTATTATCATGGCAGATATTACACTCCCTCCGGGAACAACAGTAGAAAAAACACAGCTTGCAGTAAACCAACTTGATTCAATACTGGCATCAATGCCTCTTGTTGAAGCAAGGATGAACATTGTAGGCTTTAGTTTGCTTAACAGGGTAAATGGTGGTTCGTATGCCTTCGCCGTAATTAAGCTAAAAGACTGGAAAGAGCGTACCGAGCCTAACCAGACGGTTGATGCCATTGTAGGTGAATTGTTTGGCCGTACAGCTGGTTTTAAAGATGCCAAAGTGTTATTCTTTACACCTCCGAGTGTACAGGGCTTTGGTTCTGCCGATGGTTTTGAGCTTAAAATTCAGGATACCGGTGATGATGACTGGGCTACAGTAAGTAAGGTAAGTAATGAATTCCTGGGCGAATTAATGAAGCGTCCGGAGATACAGTATGCCATAACCAACTTTAATCCCGGCTTCCCACAATACCAAATGGATATTAATGTGGAAAGAGCTAAGGATGCAGGAGTATCTGTAAGCGATATCTTTAATACCATGCAAGGTTATTATGGCGGTTTATACACTACCGATTTCAACAAATTTGGTAAACAATACCGTGTAATGATACAGGCAGAGCCGGAACAAAGAGCCGATGAAAAATCTATCGATAAAATCTATGTGCGCAATGCCAACAACCAAATGGTAGCCATAAGCCAGTTTGTAGACTTTAAAAAGATTTATGGCCCTGAGGCGGTAGCACGTTTCAATATGCTTAAGGCAGTAAACGTAAACGGTAAGTCGAAACCGGGATACAGTTCGGGAGACGCGATTAAAGCCATACAGGAAGTTGCTGCACAGCATTTACCAAAAACATACACCTATGAATTCTCGGGTATGACCCGTGAAGAGATTATTGCCGGTAACCAGGCAGCAGGCGTATTCTTACTGAGTTTAATATTCGTATACTTCCTGTTAAGTGCCCAGTATGAAAGCTATATACTTCCATTGGCCGTGTTATTATCGCTTCCTGTGGGTATTGCCGGAGCCATTGGTTTTGTTAAGCTTGCCGGATTAGAGAACAACATTTACTTCCAGGTAGCGCTTATCATGCTTATAGGACTCCTCGCCAAAAATGCCATTCTTATCGTTGAGTTTGCCGTCCAGCGACGCCATCAAGGACTGAGTCTGGTTGATGCAGCCATCGATGGTGCCAAAGCACGTTTACGACCTATCCTGATGACATCGTTTGCATTTATCCTTGGTTTGATGCCTCTTGCGCTTGCCAATGGTGTAGGAGCCGTAGGAAACAGGTCGATAGGTATGGGTGCTGTAGGTGGTATGCTTATAGGTACAGTATTTGGAGTATTTGTAATTCCAATCCTGTTCGTAATATTCCAGTCACTACAAGAAAAAATATCGTCAAAACCTCAACCGGAAGATAATCAGCTTGCTGAAAATACAGAAGCTTAATTAACAGCATTAGTTATGAAATTCATAAGATCAACATATAAAATAGCAGCACTGGTTCTTAGCGGCATTCTCCTTCAGGGGTGTTTTGCCGCCAAAGAATACAAAAGGCCGGAAATGAAGGCCGAAAACCTGTACAGGTCAGAAATAGTATCTCAGGACACAATTAGCATGGCCGATATTTCATGGGACAAGATGTTTACCGACCCAATACTTCAGGGACATATTAAAAAAGGGTTACAAAACAACTATGATATCAGGTTTGCAATCCAGAACGTAGTGGCAGCAGAAGCCAACATGAAACAGGGTAAAGCAGGTTATTTCCCCACGCTAAGCCTTGGTGCTGACTGGACGCATATCGAACAGAGTAAAAACAGCCAAATAGGCCGTATTGTGAGCCAAACCGGCGGATCGACCAATCTGGACCAGTACCAGCTTACCGGAACCTTTGCATGGGAAGCTGATGTTTGGGGCAAAATTCGTAGTAACAAGCGTGCCTTCAGTGCTTCATATATGCAAACCATTGCAGCTAATCAGGTTGTAAAAACACAGGTTATTACCTCTATCGCATCATACTACTATCAGCTTATGGCTCTGGATGAGCAATTGAAGATAGCGGAAGAAACTTTAAAGAACAGAATTCAGAGTGTTGAGGCGGTGAAAGCCCTTAAAGATGGCGGAACCGTTAATGAAGTTGGCGTAAAGCAAACCGAAGCACAACAATATGATACTGAACTTATCATTCAGGATCTTAAAAACAATATTGTGCTTACAGAGAATTCACTGAGCATATTGCTTGGTGAACCAGCTAAAAACATTGAGCGCGGTCAGCTTGAAGCCCAAACGCTTAGTCCTGCATTACAGGTAGGCGTTTCTACCCAACTGTTACGAAACCGCCCTGATGTTGTGGCTGCCGAGTATGGTTTTATCAATGCGTTTGAGCTTACTAATGTGGCCCGAAGCAATTTTTACCCTCAGTTCAAAATTACTGCTACAGGTGGTTTACAAAGTATTGAGCTTAAAGACTGGATTAATACCAATTCGCTTTTCGCTAATATCGTTACCGGCTTAACACAGCCTTTATGGAACGGAAGACAAATACGTACCCGTTATGAAATTGCAAAAGCACAAAACGAACAGGCTCTTGTACGTTTTGAGCAGACACTGCTAACCGCAAGTAAAGAGGTGAGCGATGCGCTTGCCAACTATGACAATGAAACCAAAAAAATTACAATTCGAACAAAACAGGTAGACGCGCTTGGCAAAGCAGCCGATTATTCGGATGAGCTATTAGAGTACGGAATGGTAAACTATCTTGAAGTACTTATTGCTAAAAGCAATGCCCTTAACAGCGAGCTAAGCCTTGTAGATACAAAATACCGCCAGCAACTTGCCCTGATAAACTTATATAAAGCCCTTGGTGGGGGATGGCGTTAATAGCATAATCCGGGCTTCCGGATTATTTTTAGATTAATTGTTTGTTTTATGTTTGCTCCCCGTTATTCCACTAAATAACGGGGAGTTTCTTTTTAAGGTAGGGTATTCACACTTTAAAATGTTTACTATTTGTGTGAAGTTTCTTTCTGTAAAAAACCACCAGCTACTCTGAGAGCGGTGGTTTTTTTATATTTTTATGCCAAACCAATCCAACATGAAAAATATATCTAAATCGATTTTATTACTTGTCGCGCTGGCAGTCATTAGCTGCGGTAATCCCAAAAAGTTAGAAATAGTAAATCTGTATTCGGACGGAGTTTACATTATGAATCCCGCAACTGCTGAAAGCATAACTCCTGAACAATTAAGAAGAGGTGTCTTTAAAGACATAATACACCTTAATCCGAATAGTTGCCTTAACTATGAAGGAAGCTCTTTTAGCCTGTCAGATGATTTTTTTGATAGTTATGTATTAAATGGCAAATTTACAATCTGTTATACCACAGATAAATCTGTTGAAAAAGCAGAAAAAGAAAATACGCCAATTAAATTTACGACTTTTACTCCGGGATTCGAAATGAAAAATCTGAACGAAGTAGTAGTAAAAATAGAAAATAGAGGAGATGAACCTGAAATTGGCATCAAACTAAGTTCAAAAACAGGATTTTAATTCAGTAATCTGCCAATTAAAACGATCAGATTGAGTCGAATACTCATTCACACCAATCAAATTCTAACTTAAAAAAGCACTTTACACAAACAAAACGCAACCTTTTCTCTTTTTCACGTCTTATCTAAAAGTGATTTTAATTAATTTTTAGGATTTAGCATTCATGGGATATTGTGTTTAAGTTTTAGTTTTGTGTAATATCTCATACAGCCGGTTTTAGTAAATTACTAAGACCGGTTTTTTTATTTAACAATACTATTCTCCTTTACATAACCCCTACAAAAGATATATTTTTAGCCCAAACCGTAACCATTAGCTTACAAATAGCTATTTTTTAAATATTTTACAAATCAACAACTACACCGTTTTCGCAATAATCACATTTTTGCTAAAAATAATCGATGAAAACATCACTTAAATCGACAAAACGCAGAAAAAATTCAAAATTCCATGTTAAAGTTTATGGTCGGTATTCGTTTTTTAGATATTTTTGCCTCGCTTAATTATTAGTATGGCTTCCAACCCATTACATACTAAAATTTAACATTACCCACCATCCATTACAACGTTTTTCAAGGCTTTAACAAGCTACGGCCGCATAACATCTTCCAATCCAAAAGATGAAATGGTTCGTAAGTGAGCCCTATAAACCCTGCTTTTAGTTGTTAAACAAGAGTTTTACAACAAGAGTCATTTCAACCAATTATCCAAAAGGAGTTGTAGTATTTCTATTTAGACGTTAATGTTAATTTAGGTACTATGTTCCATAACAGTAAGAATATGTTAAGGAAACCCGATGGCTAAGCAATGGGCTTAGCTGTATGATAATTAAATAATGAAACAAGCACACTTATGGCTATGCGTTTTCGTTCAATTATTTTTAAACGCTAACGCACAGCAGGACAACAATTGGTACTTTGGCCGAAATGCAGGCCTTAATTTCAGAACAGGAACCCCTGAAGCAATAACCAGCAGTACAATGAGTACTATGGAGGGAAGCGCTTCGATATCTGACAATAATGGCAACATACTTTTCTATACAGATGGTATTAGTGTATGGAACAGGTATAATTTTAAAATGCCAAACGGAAATGGCCTTTTAGGCGATAAGTCTACTACACAGGCTGCTGTAATTGTTCCCAAACCCGGATCACAAACAAGATATTACATTTTTACTGCCGATGATGCCGGTGGACCCGATGGGCTACGCTATTCTGAAGTAGATATGCAAGCTGACAATGGCAAAGGAGATGTGGTTAACGCTAATGTACTCTTGGTTACTCCCGTAACCGAAAAGATCACGGCTTCATATCACGCAAACGGAAATGACATCTGGATAACCACTCACCAGTGGGGTGGCAATGCTTTTTACAGCTTTAAAGTTACCAGTGCAGGTGTAAACACTGCTCCGGTAATAAGTAATACCGGACTTGTAATTGACGGAGCAGAAAATTCCGGCCACTATGCCGGCTGGATGAGCATTTCTCCCAATGGAAAAAAACTGGCATCTGCCAGCAGCCTTTTTGCTATCGAACTATTTGATTTTGAAAACACAACAGGTATTGTATCAAACCCTGTAACACTAAAAACACCGGCAAAATGCTATGGCGTGGAGTTCTCCCCTAACAGCAAATTGCTGTATGCTACAACCGATGGCCTCATTTTACAATATCAGCTAAATGCAGCCGATGTATCTGCTTCACAAATTCAGATAGGGACAATAGATGTTGCAAGTTCAATTAAACTTGCTCCGGATTCTAAGATTTATCTGGTAGACAAATATCTGTCTCAAACCTTATCCGTTATAAAAAGGCCTAATGTAATTGGTACAGGATGTAACGTTTCACTGAACACAATTGACCTGGGCGGAAAGGAAACATTTGTAGGACTGCCCAACTTTCTTACTTCACCGTACTATCTTTTAGATATAAATACTGAAAACGACTGTACAGATACATCTGTAGCTTTTCAGGCTGTTAGCACTTTAGATCCTGAAGAGATAGAATGGGATTTTGGCGATGGTAACTACTCGAACAATGCTAACACAACCCATACCTATAGTACTCCCGGAACTTACACCGTAAAACTTAAGGCAAAAAGAAAAAGCCTGTCCCGTTATTACTCAAAGCAAATTAGTGTATTCGGGGCACCCGTAGCAGGAGAAGCAACCGATATGCATTCATGCGGCAGCGCCGAAGGCTATGCTGCTTTTAACCTTGCCGAGCAAGATGCAGCCATACTGGGCAACCAGCCTGCCGATCAATTTACGGTAACTTACTATGCTACGCAGGAAGATGCAATATCTGCCAGCAATATTCTGCCAACAACTTATACCAATACTTTGAACCCACAAACAATTTATGCACGTATAAGCAGAAATAGCGGTGCTTGTTATGACATAACATCTTTTACTCTAAATGTTACTCCCGCTCCGGTTCTCGACATGGATGACAATTATAGCTTCTGCGAAAACAGTTATGTTGTAATCAGTGCTCCAAAAGGTTTCGACAGCTATACATGGACCTACAATGGAAAAACGGAAAGCGGAACATATCAAAAAAGCATAAACAAAGACGGAACATATATGCTTACCGTTTCTAAAACTACAGGTGCTACGATATGTGAAACAACTCACAGCTTTACGATTACCGAATCGCAAAAGCCACAGATAGTAAAACTGGAAACAACAGAATGGACTGACAGCACCAACTCTATTAGCGTGATAATGGCTACAACCGGTAATTACGAATATTCTATTGATGGTAATACTTATCAGGATGAACCTGTGTTTGAAAATCTTAAACCGGGAGAGTATACCGTTATGGTAAGAGACAAAGGTGGTTGCGGACAGGATAAGGCCGAGGCTGTACTATTGATGTACCCGAAGTTCTTTACCCCGAACGGCGATGGCATTCATGATAATTGGCAGGTAAAGCATGCATGGTTTACTTCGGAAACCAGCATAACGGTAATGGATCGCTACGGAAAGATCGTAAGTTCATTTAGAGGCAACAGCCCCGGTTGGGATGGTACTTTTAATGGCTACCAATTACCTGCAAGTGACTATTGGTTTATTATAACAAAAAAAGACGGAAAGGAATATAAGGGACATTTTTCGCTTATGCGATAGCAATTAGAGAAAGGGTAAATTATTTTACAGGGATTTATTTGTTAAATCGGAATTATGATGCATTTCATCGAATTTAACATGTTAATGTTTGATAAACACAATGTTAGTTCAAAACTTATGCGTTAGATTAGCAATGCTTTAACATCTTGTTAGGAAAATTTTTTGAATAATTTAACCACAAAATTCGCATGCATACCCTTCTCATAATGTTTGGCTTATTAATTACTGTAATCTTTTTTCTCATAGATAAAAATCTTTTCCCCGGCTCGGCTCTGGCCAGAAAACGTATCCTTATGAGACTGGAAAGAAACAAGGAAAAAGACATGGAGCTTCAGGCTGAATTTGTGGCACTTGTACACGCATATGAAGCCTGGTCACATAAAGCATTCCCTCAAACAGATGTAACTTATACAGAGTACATTAATCTTCTAAAAGAAAAATCAAGCATAGAATATTCTGATGCCGAATTTGAAAAGCTTAAATCCAGACTCGAAAGACATCAGATATCGGACTATATCGAAAAAGTAAAAAATCAGGAAGAGGCAGTAGTAGCACTACAGGCTGATATAGCCTGCCAGAAGAAAAAATTACAATCTCTTGATATAGCAAAGGCATCTTAAACTAAACAACGAAACCTTTTAACTCCTGTTAAGAGGTTTTGTTTTTAAAGCCCTTTGTTTACTGGCATTCCCGTTTTTGTTGATAACCTCTACCCTCTTTTAACACAAAAAGAAATGTGCTTTCACTAATTTTCTGCTGGCTAAAACAGGGAAAGATGGAAAAGGAAAAAATTAAAGGACAGGGCGCGGTTACTAATATTCATAACCATTTTATTAAGAACCGCTACGAAACATCCATCTATCAGGATGATTATGAAGAGCAGATAGCCAAAACTAAAATTCTGGAAGTGTTTCCCAAAACAATAGTCAATGCAGTAAAAAGCCCCGACCTGCCCATGGCCTATTCCATGAATCCCTATCAGGGTTGCGAACATGGCTGCGCTTATTGTTTTGCCCGCCCTACTCATGAATACTGGGGCTATAGTGCCGGAGTAGATTTTGAGCGTGTTATCATGGTAAAAAAGAATGCACCCCAGCTACTGGAGCAATTCTTTAAAAAAAGAGGTTATAAGCCGGAACCCATACTTATGTCGGGCAATACCGATTGTTATCAGCCTATAGAGAGAAAGCTTGAGATAACCCGTAAACTGCTTCAGGTATGTCTGGATTACAGACATCCGGTACATGTACTCACTAAAAACGCACTGGTAACACGCGATATAGACATACTAACAAAGCTTGCCGAGAAAAACCTTGTAACCGTATCGTTAAGCATCCCAACCATAAACGAAGACTTAAGACGTGTACTGGAACCAAGAACCTCATCGGTAAACACAAAACTTAAAGCTCTCGAAACACTGTCTAAAGAAGGTATCCCTACCCATGTTATGGTTGCCCCAATGATTCCGGGACTGAACACTCCTGAAATACTGCCAATTGTAAAAACCATAGCCGAACTGGGCGCACAAAGCTTTGGCTACACACTGGTTCGCCTTAACGACACCGTTGAACCTGTTTTTATTGACTGGCTCGAGGCTCATTATCCCGACAGGAAAGATAAAGTACTGCACCAAATAAGTGAAATGCATGGCGGCAAATTAGGAGAAAAACAGGTTTTAAAACGTCAGGTTGGCGAAGGGAATATTGCCGAAATGATACATACCAGTTTTAAGATAGCCCGAAAGAAATATTTTGACAAAAAAGAATTTCCCGCATTAGCATTGCACCATTTTGATGGTACTAAAGGCGAACAGCTGAGTCTGTTTTAACTCATAGTGTTTTTTGTCATTGCGAGCGTAATGCAATGAAGCGTGGCAATCTCTTTCAGATTGCTTCGTCGTCTCTCCTCGCAATGACAAATAAGAGTATTATTTAGAAAGAATATCCCCCACAATCATTCTGGCATGCACACGGCTGTTCTCTATAAACCACTTATGGGTTTCAAGCCCACCGCATACAACCCCTGCAAGATACAAACCCTTCACATTAGTCTCCATAGTTTCAGGATTATAGTTTGGCGTACGGTTAATACCTTCTGATATTTCAACTCCCGCAGCTTTTAAAAATTCAAGATCAGGACGATAGCCGGTTAACGCCAATACAAAGTCGGCTTCAACCAGTATTTCACCATCCGGCGAATTGATAATTACTTCCTTCTCGTTAATCTCGATTATCTCCGAATAAAAATGAGCTTTGATGCTGCCTTCGGCAATACGGTTTTCAACATCGGGTTTAACCCAGTATTTAACCCTGTCGTTTATTTCACCTTTACGGATAACCATGGTAACATCGGCCCCCTTGCGGTAGCATTCCAGTGCCGCATCTACCGATGAGTTATTGGCTCCCACCACTACTACTTTACGAAAAGCATATTCGTGGGCTTCTTTGTAATAATGGCGCACATGTGGAAGATTCTCTCCCGGAATCTCCATATACATGGGAATATCATAAAAGCCGGTGGCTATAACTACATTTTTTGAAGTATAATCTGCCTTAGTAGTCTTAAGCGAAAAAACACCATTGGACTTATCTACGCGATCAACTTTCTCAAAAAGATTAATATTCAGGTTAAAATGACGCTGAATATTGCGATAATACTCCAATGCCTCCTGCCTGCCCGGTTTGGGAGCTATACAGCTAAAGGGAACACCGCCTATCTCGAGCCTTTCGGCAGTTGAGAAAAAAGTCATATACAACGGGTAATTGAACAGGCTGTTTACCAGTGCACCTTTTTCAATAATAATATAATTGAGCCCCTTGCGCTGTGCTTCAATACCGCAGGCCATGCCAATGGGTCCTCCACCTATAATTATCAGGTCGTATATTACTTCTTCCATGTACTATACGGATTATTGCTCAGAAAAGCATTGTAGTAATGTGTATTTCCTGTTACTTCCTCTCCCAGCCATTGTGGTTTCTCAAAACTTTCATTTTCATCATTCAGTTCAACTTCAGCGATTACCAGTCCGGCATTAGCCCCAAAGAATTCATCCACTTCAAAAGTATGCTTGCCCACTTTTACTTCGTAGCGTATCTTATTAATACTGCCGCTTTCACATAAGGTAAGCAGGAGCTGAGCCTCATCGGCAGGAATTTCTTTCTCCCATTCAAAACGGCTGGTACCGCTCTCGTTACCGGCTCCTTTTATGGTAAGGAAACCCTGATCGCCTTTGGTACGCACGCGCACCGTTCGTTCGGGATTAGAATTCAGATAGCCCTGTGCTATTCGTTTCCGGCTAACAGCCTCATTTTTATAAGCGTCGGACAGCACCAGAAATTTACGTTCAATCTCAATCATGTTCTTTGGAAATAATAGCTAAGGTAGGGAATTTACAAGCTCATCTTTGCTTCAAAATTGAAGAAACTTTGCCAAACCTCTTAACCAAATACTAAAACCTTTCTATGTGTAAGGTTTTCCGGTTTATGATTTGTATTTTTACGCTTCAGTCCCCATAAAACCTATGAAGTTCAGAAAAACTAAAGATAAACCTAAGAATAATCTAGTCAATTTCTTCAAAACGAATTTTGATGAGCATAACCTTTGGGAATATAAGGCGGAAGAAACCGACCTGCTGGCACAGCTTGTAAACATCATCCGCCCTAAAAAACCAAAACTTGTACATTCGGTTGATTTAGGTGAACTTTTACATGAACTTAAGGAAAATGCCAAATACCGCGAAGAACTTTCGCAGTATATAAAAGGACTTATAAAAGACAAGAAATTCAGCAATATACTTACCGATGCAGGCATAATATCTAATGCCGACTTTTTGTTCGAAGTAAAAAGGAGATTGTTTGCAAAACTTATCCCTGAACAACCGGAAAAAAACACACTGGAATACATTCTTAACCAGGTGTTTTTTGTAAAAACAGACCCTGTATGGATCGACAAGATTCCGCCTCAGCAGATTGAACAACTTTTTGATCTGCTTCAATTCAAACCAATTTACGACGAAAGCAAAGATCAGCTAACCGAACTGATTTTTGCCATAGAAGTAAACATTCACCGTATAGCAGGACGTGCACTCGAACATGAAGTTATTAAAATGGTTCCCGAATATGAGAATCTCGAGAGCCCTTTTCTTGCTTTTCAGAGGGAATTTGGCGATGTAAGGGAAAAACTGCTAGACAAAAAAAGAGATTATGTAACCTCCGACGACTTGGATTACAAACAACTGGTGCTACTACAACAGCAATGTTCCGACTATGTAAAGACTGCTTTTAAAAATAGTGAAAAATTTGGCATATCACTACACGTCAATCAAACGTTGCTTCGTATCAGGCAGCAACTTGAGCGCTTACAGACACTTTTACCATTATTAGCCATAGATGCTCCTGAAGAAGCTAAGAAACACACCATTGAGCTTGCTAAAGACCTTATCAGCTATAACTGTGACAAAAACAACATAAGGAAGCTGATTAACGAAAGTACACAATTGCTTTCGTATGAAGTTACACAACATACAGCCCGTACCGGCGAACATTATATTACCAAAGGCCGTAAAGAATATTTCAGGATGCTTTGGGCAGCTTCAGGAGGTGGATTTATAGTAGCCATTCTCTGTATCATCAAGGTTTTTCTTTCCAAAATGGACACCAGTGCTTTCGGACAGGCCTTTTTTTACAGCATGAACTATTCGTTGGGCTTCATTACCATTTACCTGTTAGGCTTTACGCTGGCTACCAAACAGCCGGCCATGACAGCATCGGCATTGATTAGCGCCCTTGAAGCGGGTAGAAAGAACGACCATATGCCTGATGCCGAAAAACACAAGGCCTTCGCCGAATTGTTTGCACGAGTATTCCGTTCGCAGTTCATTGCCTTTGTCGGCAATGTATTTGTAGCATTTCCGGTAGCATTGCTGGGCATCTGGCTTATAGATATTGCTTTTGATTATAACCTCGCACTTACCAAATGGTACCATCTTATACACGACCTGAATCCTATTGATTCACTATCAATATTGCATGCTGCCATTGCAGGTGTTTTCCTCTTCCTATCCGGAATCATTGCCGGAGCGGTAGCCAACCGCGATAAGTACCAGCATATTTATTATCGTATACAGGAACATCCCTTACTTAAAATGAGTCTTGGGCGTGTGCGTACCGAAAAGCTGGCCAAAATGTACGAAAAGAAATGGGCAGGTATAGTTTCTAACTTCTGGTTTGGTATATTTATGGGAAGTACAGGTGCTATTGGTATTTTCCTGGGGCTTAACATTGATATAAGACACATTACTTTTGCCAGCGGAAATCTAGCTCTGGGGCTTTATGGCGCTAATTGGGAAGTATCGGATGAATTGCTGTTCTGGGGTATTTTTGGCATCGGTATTATTGGGGCAGTAAACTTCCTGGTAAGCTTTGGCCTTTCTATGGGACTAGCATTCCGTTCAAGAAACATCCCTATCTCAGAGATGCGCCTTGTAGCCGCTTCGGTATGGAGCTATTTTAAAAAGAGACCGTGGACGTTTTTCTTCCCTCCTCTGAAATAGTTTTCAGTAAACTGAATCAGCACCAAATCTATCTGAACCGTTAAGCGTATAAAAACTATTTGCTCCCCAACTCCTCAATCTTGTCAGAGGTTATAACCGTTTGTATATAATTGTTATTGGCAAGCCAAAGCATGGCCCTGGCAATGGTTGCTGCCTTAATACTCCTGTACTTGGCCGCTCCGCCAAAGAGCAAAGGATTGAGTACCCACATAAAACCCTCGGCAATCTTTTCAGCAATGCGGTTCTCTTTCCTTTCGGCAAGAATAAGCGAAGGCTGCAGCAAATGTACTTTGGTAATATGTTCCGATAAAACAGCTTCCTGCATTTCTCCTTTTGTGCGGTTATAAAAGATACTACTGTCGGCATCGGCGCCAATTGCCGAAACCACAATATAAGTACCTATGTGATTATCCGCAGCCAGCTTTGCAGCAGCAACAGGAATTCCAAAATCGATATCGCGATAGGTTTTTTTATCAGGAGTTTTAGCTTTAGTAGTACCAATGCAGCAATATACCTCATCTCCCTTAAAAACATCAGCATAGGCGCTAAGTTCAAAAAGATTGATAAGATGTTCTTCGATTTTTGGATTGTTGTTTTTTACTGATGAACGGGCAAAAAGTTTTATTTTTTCGTAGCGGCTATCTGCCAGCAGTAATTGGAGGAGTTCACTACCTACAGCCCCGCTTCCACCTAAAAGTATAGCGGTTTTTGGCATAGTTGATTTGTTTTCTTGTTTCCGGTATATGAAATTACAAAAAATATTTCCAAAAATAATAAAAACACGCCCTAAACGGCATGTAAAGCCATTTTTATTGCATCAACTACAAATCAACACTTAAAAATATAGTAGTAAATCGTAACTTTACAACATGGAAACCCCCGAAGAACCCATCATCCTCCAACGAAAGATCATTCATGTAGACATGGATGCCTTTTATGCCTCGGTAGAGCAACTGGATAATCCGGAACTGCGGGGTAAAGCCATTGCTGTAGGCGGAGGCGAAAGCCGGGGTGTAGTATCTGCAGCAAGCTATGAAGCAAGAAAATTTGGCGTTCGCAGTGCCATGAGTGGATTTTTGGCAAAAAAGAAATGTCCGCACCTTATTTTCGTCAGGCCACGATTTGACCGTTATCGGCAGATATCACAACAAATACGTGAAATCTTTCATGAATATACCGACCTTGTAGAGCCTCTTTCTCTCGATGAAGCCTATCTTGACGTTACCGTAAACAAAAAAGGTAATCCCAGCGCCACAATGATCGCTAAGGAAATACGCCAAAAGATACTCGAAAAGACAGGACTTACAGCATCTGCAGGGATATCCATTAATAAATTCATTGCTAAGGTTGCCAGCGATTACAACAAGCCTAACGGCCAAAAAACCGTAAACCCTGACGAGGTACTGGAATTTCTTGAAAATCTGGCTATTGGTAAGTTTTATGGCGTGGGCAAGGTAACCGAAGAAAAGATGTACCAACTGGGCATTTTTACCGGAGCCGATTTAAAGCAAAAATCTATTGAGTACCTGACGGAGCATTTTGGAAAATCAGGGGCGTATTATTACTATGTGGTACGCGGAATACACAACGGACAGGTTAAGCCTGACAGGACTGTAAAATCAGTTGGAACGGAACACACTTTTTTTGAGAACCTGGTATCGGAAGTATTCATGCTCGAAAAGCTGACACTTATTGCCGATGAACTGGAACGCAGGCTAAAGAAAAAGAAGATTGCAGGCAAAACTGTTACCCTCAAGATAAAATACAGTGATTTCACCGTACAGACACGCAGTAAAACCCTGCCTTATTTTATATCTGACAAGAGCCTTATCATCGAAACGGTTAAAGAACTGCTGTATCAGGAAAAACCAAAGGATTCGGTACGCTTACTGGGCATTTCCCTCAATAACCTGAATACTGAGGAATCGGGCGTTAAGAAACCCGTTGCAGTACAATTGAAGTTTGAGTTCTGATAGTCAGGGGCTGGGATGTCGGAAGTCCGATGTTAAGAGCTTCCGACCTCGGACATCCGACTAAAAATTATTTCCACTTAACCGTTTCCATAATATTCCTCATGTCGTCACGAAGGTAACTTGCTGCCGGCATTATAGAATCGAAATTAGGCTTTGCGTAAAAATATACCGATCCGGCAAGGAAATGATTCAGGCTGTCGGTTACATAAAACTGTGCATTAGTTGCTGCGTTACCTCCTACTTCATAAAACATTCCGTAGGATTTTTTTTCCGGATTAATATAGGGCTGTTCGCGAATATCATCGGCCTTTACAACCTGTTTGTAGGTAAGTGTTTGCGCATCTCTTAAAAGCTCTTCCAGATTACCGTTTATCGGTTTGTAGTTAAGATAAATGGTAGCCTTCATTTTTGGGTAATGGATTTCAAGGCTGCTACAGTCTTTACCGGGCTTTAATTGTGCCATTGAGTTGTATCCAAAAGTATAAGGACATGGCTGATCCAGCGCCACATATTTACCCATTGGGTAATCAAGCCTTAGATATGCCTCCGGTTTAGGAAGGGTTTCTCCACCGCAGCTAACTGCCATAACAGCAATAGCTATCATACTTATAAAGCCTGTCAATCTTTGTATTGTATTCATTTAAGTGTAACCTTAATTTGTTTTATCCTTCTCTTATCAACTGATTCGACGGTAAAGATATTGCCATTAAAGCTAATTTTTTGACCTTTTTTCGGAAAATTACCCCATACCTCTAAAAGAAAGCCGGCTAACGTCTCTGCTTCGCCTTTGGCTTCTTCAAATTCTTCTTCTTCAATATCGGTTATCCTGTAAAAATCTTTAAGTGATATTTTCCCATCAAACAGATAATTATGATCATCGATACGGGTATAAATAATATCCTCATCATCAAACTCATCGCTGATATCGCCTACAATTTCTTCCAGTATATCCTCCAGTGAAATTAGTCCTGATGTACCTCCGTACTCATCAACTACTATGGCAAGGTGATTTTTCATGTTCTGGAATTCCTTAAGGAGGTTATCCAGCTTTTTGTTCTCGGGTACAAAGAAAGGCTCCCTTATGATAGACTGCCATTCGAAATTATCATTATCGATATGCGGAATAAGATCTTTAATAAACAACACCCCTTCAATCTGGTCTACATTATCACGGTAAACAGGAATACGCGAAAATCCTTTATCCACTATCTTGGGAAGCACCTCGGTAAAGGATGCCTCGATATTAAGGGCAAAAATATCAATACGTGGACTCATTACCTGCTTAACATCGGTATTCCCAAAGGTAACAATACCTTCCAGTATCTTTTGCTCCTCAACTGTTGCGTCGCCATAATCGGTAAGTTCCAGCGCCTGTGAAAGCCTGTCAACAGAAAGCCCGTTACCCTGTGCACCAACCTTCTTCTGGAATTTAATCATCAGTTCGCGCATGGGTATGCTAAGCGGAGAAAGCAATTTATTAAGCCCAAACAGCACATAACATATCCTGTTGGCAAATTTAACATTGTTTCTTCCGGCATAAACCTTTGGCACTACTTCGGCAAAAAGGAGTACCAGAGACATGATAACAAGTACCTGTACTGTAAAACTTAGCCAGGCAATACTTATACCACCAAAAAGGACACCGCTTATCCTGAAGAAAAGGATAATGACAGCAATATTGATAAAGGTATTTGTAATAAGAATAGTGGCCAGCAGCTTTTTAGGCTTTTCGAGAAGCGAAACAATAAGGCTGCCACGTTTAGGATTGTCTTTGTTCATCTTTTCAACATCTTCTGGTGAAAGTGAAAAGACAGCGACTTCGGTGCCGGATATGAACGCAGAACAAATAAGGAGGAAGATGATTCCTGCCACGCCATATATAAGGCTAAGGTCTAATGAGGTGTAACTCGAGGGGTCGGGGTCCAAAACAATGGGTATTCGTTAAACATTAAAATGGCAGGTCGTCATTAGGAGCCGGCACATTTACATCATAATTCGGTTTTACCGGTTCGTTTGCGGTCTGCGAAGAAAAACTTTGCTGCTGCTTCTGATCCAGTTCTTTTTTAGTGGTAAGGAAGGTAAACTCCGTTACCTGTATTTCAGTTGTATATTTCGTCTGTCCATCTTCACCCTGCCATTGGCGGGATTTAATGCGTCCCTCCACATATATCTTATCCCCTTTGGTAAGATACTTTTCGCAAATCTCGGCTGCCTTGTTGCGCACCACGAGGTTATGCCACTCTGTAGAAGTAATTTTTTCATTGGTTTGCTTGTTGATGTAAATCTCGTTGGTAGCAAGCGGAAAACGCCCAATGCAGTTTCCTCCTTCAAAATAATGAAGCTTTACATCGTCACCCAAATGCCCTATCAGCATCACTTTATTTAACGTACCGTTCATTGTTTTCTACTGATTAGTTAAATCAAATATACCACTTTTAATGCTCACTCCAATATTTCTCTATAAAATTATGGATAACAACAGGAAACGGATATGCCTTTAAAGCATTCTCAGAAATTGCCCCAACAACCTCAAAATCAACTGATATTTCCCAAAACCGAATGTGCAGGTGCTGGTGCGAAAGCTTATGCACAACGGTATCGGCAATAAGCGTGATGTCCTTTGGCGCAAAGCCAAAACCTTTATAATCCCTTATAAAACTTAGGGCTTTATCCTCCGAAACGGCAGTTTCAGTTTCTATAAGCGGGAACTCATACAGGTTATGCCATATCCCTTTTGCCGTGCGTTTCTGCACCATACTAAAGCCACGGTTGTCTTTTAGCACTAAATAATTAAAGAAACGGTTGGTTACTTTTGTCTTTTTGAGTTTAACCGGCAGTTCGGCAACACGGCCGGTCGCGAAGGCAACGCAGTCTTTATTAAATATGCACCTTCCGCAGTCAGGACTCTTGGGCACACACTGCAATGCCCCAAATTCCATCATCGCCTGATTGAATTCTGAAGCTTGTCCTTTAGGCATTAGTGAAGCCGCCAGCTCCGTGAACTGTTTTTTGGCACTCCCCGATGAGATATCGGTATCTATACCAAAAACTCTGGACAAAACCCTGTACACATTACCATCAACCACAGGGACAGCCTCGCCATAACTTATAGAGGCTATCGCAGCCGCCGTATAGTCGCCAACGCCTTTTAACTTTAATAGTCCGGCATAGCTGTCAGGGAAATTACCATTCATTTCGAAGGCAACCAGCTTTGCCGTAGCATGCAAATTACGGGCACGGGAATAATATCCCAGTCCCTGCCATAGCTTGAGCACCTGTTCTTCGGGTGCTGCAGCCATGTCGTGCACGGTTGGAAAAGCTTCCATAAAACGTAAAAAATAAGGTAATCCTTGTGCTACACGCGTTTGCTGAAGCATTATTTCGGATAGCCAAACGGGGTATGCGCCAGGCATTTTTCGCCATGGCAAATCGCGTTTGTTTTGTAAATACCAATGAATTAAAGGCTTAGAAAATTCCATAATTATGAACGGGTCAACAAATGTAAAAGTTTATGTTATTAAATTTTAATAGATTAACCTTGAATTATTGTTTTTTTAATTGTTATATTTGCACTCTCAAAAAAATACACAATCATAAATTAGAAAGAAAATGACGAAAGCAGACATCGTAGCGAAAATTTCAGAGAAACTTGGTCTTGAGAAAGGTGATGTACAGGCAACAGTTGAGTCTTTTATGGAAGAAGTAAAAAACTCTCTTGAGACTGGTGATAATGTATACCTAAGAGGTTTTGGAAGTTTCATCATCAAAACGCGCGCTGAAAAAACAGGTAGAAACATTTCAAAAAACACTACCATTAAGATTCCTGCTCACAACATCCCGGCATTCAAACCTGCAAAGATTTTTGTTGACGGAGTAAAAACAAATACTGAGGCTAAAGTAAACTAATTATTAACCACCAAATCCTTTTCAATTATGCCAAGTGGTAAAAAAAGAAAAAGACATAAGGTAGCAACGCACAAACGTAAGAAGAGAGCGAGAGCTAACCGTCACAAAAAGAAAAAGTAGTTCTAAACTACTTTTTCTTGTTTTAAAAGAATTTTTAAGTTCATTGAAAAAAAGGGTTTTAGACTTTAGATTTTAGATTTTAGATTTGGCTGCAAAGTGCACTGAATACTGAGAATGAGACTAATAACTCTAATCCTATGGGTACAAAAATACCTGTAAATTAATGTTTAATCCATCTGCTAACTGTTTAGAGTTTGTTGTTTGTTGTTTGTTGTTTCCTTTTTGGCAACCATAAACCATAAGCTATAAACCATAAACAAATAACAGATAAAAATGTACAGTGTGAACAAAGAATTAATTATTCGATCTGGTTCTGACGCAGTAGATTTTGCCTTATTAAAAGATGGAAAACTAATTGAATTACACAGCGAGCGCGAAGACAAAAACCAGTTTAATGTTGGTGACATCTTCATCGCCAAGATTCGCAAGCCCGTGGCCGGCCTTAATGCCGCCTTTGTAAATGTAGGCTTTGAAAAAGATGCCTTTTTACATTACCACGATTTGGGTCCGAACCTGGCCTCGATGCTGAAATTCATAAAACTTGTAAGCGCAGGTAAAGTAAAAGATTACTCACTGAAAAACTTTCCTTTTGAACCTGAGATTGACAAAGATGGCGCCATTGGCGACGTGCTCAGTGCCAACCAGTCAATACTCGTTCAGGTGGTTAAGGAACCCATATCTACCAAAGGGCCGCGTATAAGCTCTGAGCTTTCACTGGCAGGAAGATATGTTGTTTTGGTTCCCTTTTCAGACAGGATATCTATTTCGCAGAAAATAGAATCTAAAGAAGAAAAAGACCGCCTAAAAAGACTCGTGCAGTCTATCCGTCCAAAAGGATTTGGCGTAATAGTGAGAACGGTAGCAGAAGGCAAAAAAGTAGCCGAACTGGACAAAGACCTGCAAAACCTGCTGGACAAATGGACAGGAATGTGCAAACGACTGCCTAGCGCCCATCACCCAAGCAAAGTACTGGGAGAAGTAAACAAAGCTTCATCCATCCTTCGCGACGTATTCAACGATACCTTTACGGGTATTTATGTGGATGATGAGGACCTGTATTACCAAACAAAGGACTATCTGCAGGAGATAGCTCCTCAAAAAGCGAATATCGTAAAACACTACCAAAGCAAAGAGCTGCCACTGTTTGAAAAATACAACATAGAAAGGCAGATTAAAACCTCTTTCGGTAAAACGGTATCCATGAGCAAAGGTGCATATCTTATTATAGAACACACCGAAGCCCTGCACGTTATAGACGTGAACAGCGGAAACCGCTCTAACAAGGCGTTAAGCCAGGAAGATACCGCCCTTGAAGTAAACCTTATAGCCGCCGCAGAGATTGCGAGACAGCTACGATTAAGGGATATGGGAGGGATTATAGTAGTCGATTTCATAGATATGAGTAACCCTGACAACAGGAAGAAACTCTATGATTTCCTTCGCGAAGAAATGAGCGACGATAAAGCAAAACACAAGATCCTGCCACCTAGTAAATTTGGACTGATCCAGATTACAAGGCAAAGGGTAAGGCCTGAAGTTAATATTAAGACCAAAGAAGTAGACCCTAACAGGGTAAACGGCGAAATTGAAGCCCCTATATTGGTTATTGACCGCATAACGGCCGACCTGGAAAGAATTATGAAGACCCACAAAAAGATCGTGCTTAACGCACACCCGTTTGTGGCCGCTTACCTTACTAAAGGTTTCCCATCAATACGCACAAAATGGTTTTTGGAGCATAAAAAATGGGTTAAGATAATACCACGTGACGCTTACACGTATTTAGAATACCACTTTTTTGATAGCAAAGGAGACGCTATCGCATCAGAATAACAAGAAACCGCCCCGGAATACCGTGGGCGGTTTTTTTATGACCCAAATTAATACTTAATAAAAAACTTACAAAAAATATTGATTATATTTTATTTTGTAGATTTGCAGCATTTAAAATCAGACACTTGTCCATGAAAAAAACATACTTACTCATACTACTGTTTCAAATTTTAGGATATTCACAAGAAACACAATATTTGCCGGCACCCGCAAATTATGGACTTAACTATAATTGGTACAACGACGGAGGTATTACACCTATTTATCAAAAAGACAACATCCTTTATGGCAACACAAAAGAGCATGTTGGCAATACTAATGTAAATCACATAGTCAAGATAAATATGGATGATGACAGTATCTATATTTATCCCGCACTTTCAGAAACTGCTAATGCTTATTATTCCAGTCCCGGAAATTTTAAAGAGAAAGGTGAATACATATATTTCAACACATTAGCAGCAATTTACAGACTAAACACTACTACTAACACAATTGAGATGCTTATAAATCAGGCGTCAAATTATTATCTAATTGGAGACAATATAGTATATAAACAAAATAGCTCTCTCTATTATACTGAACAAACTAAGGTATATAATATTACTACTAACACAACCTCAACCTTAACTACTACTGACAACAAAAATATTGTTGACATCGGTGGATTTTATCAATCAGGAGACTACTTATACTTTAGAGGCACAAGCAGCTTATCTAACTCTGTTCGAAATGGCATTTATAGATTTAACGTAAGCGGATCGTTTGAAACTGTAGAACAATATTCTTTTCTCTCAAGTGTTAGCGTGTCACAATCATACAACAAAGTCGTCGAGGTAAACGGGCATCTTCTTTATCTTATGAAAGGAGCTAATGGCATATATAAATATTCATCTATTAATCTTCAAACAGGCTTACTTAATCAAAATTTTACTTTTAGCACCGGATCTACGTACGTTAATCCACATCAGCCAATAGAAAGCCAGGGAATTGTTTATTTAACAGATTTTAATCATGCAGTATATTCCTCAAATGGCATCGATACACCACAACTAACCTCGCTGCCTCTTTTTGACACAACATATTTTGCTTCCTCAAGCAGATGCTTTTTAAACTATAACGGGAATTTCTATTTTTCCAATAGATCCGACACATACGGATATGAATTATGGAAAACAGATTTCACAACTGAAGGCACAAACCTTGTAAAAGACATTACTGCGGGTACTGGTTCTACATTCAATGAAAACACTAATGCGAGAGTATATCAAGGAAAAATGTATTTTCATACTTCTGGAGAAAATTACAACATCTATGTTTCTGACGGGACTGATACAGGTACCGTATTACTTACTTTACCTGGCGAGTTCACTTTTTTACGTAGTTATTTGTTTGCTTATGGGAATCACATATATTTCTATGGAGAATCACCAACTGGAGTTGGCCTGTATAAAATAAAAATATTTGAGATGGAACCTCTGACTCTTGAACCATCACAAACGAATGTTAGTTGTACAGGGGCTAATGATGGCTCAGCAACCGTTAATGTGATAGGCGGTTTGGGCAATTATAATTATTCGTGGGCACCCTATGGCGGATCATCAGCTTCAGCAACAGGTCTTGAACCAGGAACTTATACCGTAACTGTAACTGATGATTTTGGAAGCACAGCCTCTCTTGATTTCACAATAAATGAGCCTGAGGCTATCACAATAACAGAACAGCCTCAAACACTTTCTATAACGACTGGAGAAGATGCCTCTTTTACTGTAGAGTCAAATGCTGAGAACAAACAATGGCAGATGAGCACCAATGGATCCGAGTGGGTCAATTTAACAGATTCTGAATCATATATTGGCACATCAACGGCAACTCTTTCAATTCAAAACGCAAACAATTCTCTTAATGGAAATTATTACAGACTACAACTTAGCAATGCAGAAAACTGTTTTGTAGAATCTGCCTCAGCACAATTATGGGTAAAAAACAACATTGACACGATAGACGATTATTATAATTTCACAAATAATAATGGATCGAGCAACGTACTTTTAGGAAATATAATAGATAATGATAGCTTTAATGGAAGTACAGTAAACAGTAATCAAGTAATCATATCGTTAACTGATGATAGCAATATAAATGGAACTGAAATTGATGAAGAAGGGAATCTTTTCATTCCTTCAAATATTCAGGAAGGAATTTATGAATTATTTTATTCTGTTTGTGATATTAATGATGCTTCGAATTGTTCCGAAGCAAAGATAACTATTGTTGTTTCAGCAATTGCAGGAATTAATGACCCGAGACATGAAACTTTAACAGTTCACCCTAATCCAGCCAAAAATTATATCAATATCACCTTATCTAACATCATAATCGATAAAGAATTAAACGTCTCTATTTATGACATCAATGGAAGAAAAATATATGACAATACAATTATCAATGATCTCACAAGTATTAATGTTTCGGAATTACAAGAAGGGGTTTATATAATTAACATAATTTCAGACAAAGGTAAATTTACCAGTAAGTTTATAAAGAAAAATTAAGCTTTCATAGTTAACCTTATTTCATCTTATTATCGATAATCCTATATACAACCCAAAACACAATACTTTACCCTCTTCCACGTTATATTGCTATACAAAAACACAACCGCCCATGAAGAATTATATCCGACTGCTGCTGTTGTTAGCCTCTGCAAACTTTTATGCCCATAACCTGGACAATTGCGGACTGGACAACAACCCGGCACTTACAGATGATGAAGCGGCTTTTCTTAACGCCTGGTTTGGGGAAGATGAAAATGATGGCTTCGATTTTAAAGGAAAAAAAGTATTGATCGTAAACGGTGCCGACGGGCTTAAGTTTGAAAGCAAAGCCGATTACTTTAAAGACATTAAACAACGTCTTGAGCAAACGGGAATGCCGGTAGCCTCTACCCCTATCCCACTTACCGAGATGGAAAAAATACAATCCGGCGGTTATGATGCCGTGATTACCCACTGGGTGGATGAACCCATGACCAAAGAGAAAAAAAGGAACATCATTGGCAGGCTTGCCGCCGGCTTTTGGGGTTCATTAAGCTAAACAACCATGAAACACTTTACCTTACTGCTTTTACTTTTTACATCACTCACATTTGCTCAGAAGCCGGAGCGTTGCGGACTTGACGATAACCCGCTATTAAATAACGATGAGGCTGCCTTTTTGAATAACTATTATAAAGATTCAAGAGGTAATTTTGACTTTACCGGTAAAAAGATAGCTATTGCAACCGGTTCGGCTGCAACGACGCCTTTTAGCAAAAAACAGTTCTTTGGTGCTCTTAAAACCTCCGACAAAGAGAAACCACCAACAAAGCTATACCTTTTCAATAAGAGCGAAAAAGCAGCTTCGGATGGTTATGATGCCGTAATTTCCTTTTACACAAAAAAGGAAGTAGATAAGAAGAAGATCGTTGAAATAATACGAAAGGGCGAATGGAATGTCCCGGCAAAGAAATAAAAACAGAAGAGCACCAATTGGTGCTCTTCTGTTTTTATTTCTTCCCGTAAACCGTAACATCTGCCGTACCGTTTAAAATTCCCCGGGTATCATACCAAAAAATCAATTCTCCGGATACTCTTCGTTCCTCCGCTCAAGTCAATTTCCCTACTTCCTCCGTTCTTAGGAATCTCATACCTGACTTCGATATTCTGAACACCACCTCCATCAAATATAACTATCATTTTGCGAATATTTAGAGGGGCATCACGAACGGTAAATTTAATTTTCCTGAAATTATCATACGGTCCCTGCACCACGATCGCATCATGGTCGGCGGTATGCCTTGCATGGGTTGTCCCCAGCACCCTCCAGTTTCCCATAGAGCCTCCTCTGGGTCTGGCGACTCTTTGTGCGCTTACTGTTCCAATGAAAAAGATACAAATAAAAACAAAGATACTTTTTTTCACAACTTATGATTTAATGTTTTAGTAATGAGTTTATTGCATTCTAAAGTTACAAATTAATACCCCTAAAAAACATAAAAAAAGCGCCAATCGGCGCCTTTCATTTATCGCATGGCAAAAACAGTAACTTCTGCCTTTCCTCTTTTAAATTCTTTGGAATCATACCAAAAGCTGATACTGCTTATATTTCGCTTCCCTATTGGTATTTCAAGGGTTTTGCTTTCCCCATTCTTACTTATTGGCAAAGGGCAATCGAGTATTTCCATCTCACCGGAATCGTAAAAAACCCTCATCTCAGTAATGGTAAGCGGATAGTTCCTCACAACAACCTTAAGTTTCTTAAAGTTGGCATCTTTCCGTTTTAACTTTATCGTATTATGATCGGAAGTATGGATTGCATATACGGCACCAAGCTCATGCCAGCCTGCACGGCGTACACCCGTAGAGGGCCAGTAGCCTCCATCCTGCGCATGCAGCATAAGAGAAATAAAACAGCAAATTGCTATGAAAATACCTTTCCTCATTCTTGGCTTAACCAAATTTCTTTTTGAAAATAAAATTTAACCGTAAGCCAATGAGGGGGTTTTTTGGCGGATATAAAGCCTGGAAGAGAAGTATAATTCAGTTTTAATGATTTCCCTGGAAAGGATTTAATCTGCCTAAACAAACCAAATCCTTACCACAGAGTAACCAATTGAATAAGTCTTCCCCCAAAGACCTTTCATAAAGATATAAATATTTGAATATTAAATAAAAAATATTTATGTTTTTTTTAACAATCATTAATAATTGAATTGTTTGAACTATGCAAATCAATTATTAACGGAACTATAAACCAGAACTTTACAAATTTATTCTGTTCATAAAAAAAGCGCAGTTTCCTGCGCTTTCATAATCTTATTTTCTTCCAAATATGGTCACTTCAGCTTTACTGGTGGTAAAATCTTCCTTATCATACCAAAAATCGATACGTTTAATGGTTCTTATACCACTGTTTACATCCACGGTCTGGCTTTCTCCGTTCTTAGGAATCTCAAGAGGTATGTTGATAGTTTCCTCTTCACCATTACTGTAAACTACATTCATCTTAGTAATAGTAAGTGCTGTATTCCTAACAGTCACTTTCATTTTCTTGTAATTAAGAACAGCTTCTTTTTTTACGATAATAGCATCATGATCGGTAGTACGTACTGCCTCGGTTGATCCCACAATAAGCCACGCCCCGCCAAAAGAGGGTGTTTTTACCCCAAGGTCATTGCCCTGGGTTGTTGCCAGGCCTGCAAGGAACAGGCAAAGCATAAGTAAAGTAATTTTTTTCATCTGCGTCATTTGTACAGGTTATCAGTTTTTTTCGGGGTAATCATTATTTAACTGAAACAATCTTACAAGCTTTAACCCTACATTATCTATGTTAAGTTTTCTAATTTTAACACAATTCATTTTCGTAAGAATTTGCATCGTAAAAAACACTATGCCAGCATATTAAATTTGAAAAATTGCCGTTAAAACGGTAAAGATAAAATTTTTTACAAATATTCAAATATTAAATAAATCTTAAACATAAAGATTCTTACAATCACAATATATATTTCTTATGTTACTGTCTTTTTGTATCATCAATACAACATTTTGTATAAGACCCGACAGCTAAAGCAGGCATAACTTTGTATCATTAATAGTAAACGATACAATACAATGTTTAAAACAATTTTTATAACAGGCGCATCAAGAGGATTTGGGCGTATCTGGGCAGAAGCTTTTCTTGAACGAGGTGATAAAGTTGCTGCAACGGCAAGAAATATTGAAGCACTTAATGATCTTAAAGCTAAATATGGGGATGCCATACTACCTCTTCAATTAAACGTAGATAACAGAAGTGAAGCTTTTGATGCCATTAATAAGGCGGCAAATCACTTTGGCAGTCTGGATGTAGTTATCAATAATGCCGGGTATGGGCTTTTTGGCGCTGTCGAAGAAGCCAGCGAACAGGAAGTGCGCCAACAGTTTGAAACCAATGTGTTTGGCTTATTATGGGTAACTCAGGCTGCATTGCCAATAATGAGAAAACAGGGACATGGGCATATTATACAGTTATCGAGCGTTCTGGGCATATTTACGCTGCCGGTACTTGGAATATACAATGCATCTAAATTTGCCGTTGAGGGACTTAGCGAAACACTTGCTCAGGAAGTAAAAGGTTTTGGTATAAACGTGACTCTAGTAGAGCCAAATGGTTTTGCTACCGACTGGGCAGGATCATCATCATTCCATAGTGCGTCAATAGAGGCTTATGATGGTGTAAAAAAAGCATTTAACGACGGGCTTACCGATGACGCCTTTGGTGTTCCTGAAGCTACCGCTCCTGCAATCCTGAAACTTGTTGACGAAAAAAATCCGCCACTTCGTTATTTCCTTGGTAAAGTTGGACTGCCAACCACTCAACAGGTATATGCTCAACGTTTTGCAGAATGGGAACAATATGCCGATGTTGCCACCGCTGCACACGGTAAATAACAGCCTTATTTTCATTACCTTTACATAAGCATCTGTCTCTAAAAATGGCAGGTGCTTTGCTTAATAACTTTAAAGTATGCAACATTTTAAAACGCTTAGCGACTATACCTGCTTTAATGGTTTTGCTCCTCCCGAAAACCCATTGATACACCTTGTTGAGTGTGCAAAAGTAGATACCTGTAATATGAGCCATGAAGAATTTACAGGCGACTTTTATATGATCATGTTCAAGAAAATGAAATCGGGAGTTATTGTTT
Organism: Flavobacterium sp. AG291; assembly: GCF_003350375.1. GTDB lineage: Bacteria > Bacteroidota > Bacteroidia > Flavobacteriales > Flavobacteriaceae > Flavobacterium > Flavobacterium suzhouense. The sequence goes on from NZ_QQAR01000005.1 coordinate 77,927, forward strand.
ATGGCAGGACAAAATATGATCACGACAGCGGATCGATGTCGTTTATAAAACCGCGTCAGATCATGAAAATGGATAATGTAGAGCTGGAAGAAAACGGTTTTATCATCTTCATTCACGAAGATTACCTCAACGGACACAGCCTTCATTCGGAAATAAAAAAATACGGTTATTTTGATTATGAAGCTAATGAAGCACTGCACCTATCAGCTCGTGAAGAAGCCATAATGTGGGATCTGTTCTCTAAAATGGTGACAGAATACAACAACAACGAGGATGAATACAGCCGTGATATCATGCTAACGCATCTCGATTCTATCCTTAAATACTCGCAACGTTTTTACAAAAGGCAGTTCATTAACAGGGCGCAGCTTTCGGGCACTACGGTTTCTAAGTTTAACGAGGCATTGTCTTCCTATTATGAAAACGGATTGCTGAAAACTAAAGGATTGCCAAGCGTAAAAGCCATGGCCGACCTGCTGAATACCTCTCCACGATACCTTAGTGACCTGTTGCGTCAGGAAACCGGGAAAACCGCTATTGAGCTAATTCATATCTTTTTAATAAGCGAAGCCAAGAATATGCTGCAGGCATCAGAAAACACAATATCCGAAACAGCCTATCATTTGGGTTTTGAAAACCCTCCTTATTTCTCCCGACTGTTTAAGAAAGAAGTAGGACTTACCCCTGTAGAATTCAGAAAACAATTTTTAAACTAATATAACCGCCCTTAGGCGGTTTTTTTATTTGTCCTGTTTACCCCTTTTGATTGTCTGCAGCACACCCTAAAAAAGCGGTTGTTTATGTATACTTTTGAAGTACAACCAACCCGCTGATTATGAGAACGCTCACCGTTTTTAATTTCATTACGCTTAACGGTTTTTATAAAGGCGATGATAACGACATCAGTTGGCATCGTCATGGCGAAGAAGAAGCTCAATATTCTGCAAAAGCCATGAAAAAAGATACTATTTTGCTGTTTGGACGTGTAACGTATGAAATGATGGCCTCGTGGTGGCCTAGCCCAATGGCAGCAGAAGCCTACCCGGAAGTGGCCAAAGGAATGAACAATGCCGAAAAGATTGTATTCTCCAACACTATTGAAGACCCGAAATGGATGAACACTAAAGTGATAAGCGGAGATATTATAGAAAAAATAATCAGCTAAAATCACAGCCAGGCAAAGACATGACTGTATTGGGTAGCGGCTCTATAGTGTCACAATTTGCTGATGCAGGGCTTATTGACACTTACCGGATTATGACAGATCCTGTTGTAATTGCCTCGGGCACTCCTATTTTTAACGGGATAAAAAAGCCTTTAAACCTTCAATTAACTGACACTAAAACCTTTAAAAGCGGAGTGATTTTAGCAACATACAAACCCTTATAAACAAAAAAAAAGAAATCATCATCAATCAAAAAGCAAACAAATTATTTTGCTTTTTAAAGCCCTGAAACACCGTTTTCAGGGCTTTTTTTTGTAGCATATTAGAATTTGCAACATCAAACATTATTCGCAAGAACAACCAAAACACACTTTGCTCATAACTTTGATAGAAACACCATCAACTGATTGAAATTCAATACACAACCAACTAAATCTGTATGAAAAAGAAAACTACCCTCCTGGCTAAAACTGCTATGTTTTCGTTTTTGATCGTTGCTATTCCATCCTGCAAAAAAGAAACGGTAAAAGAAACCGAAACCACAAAAACAGAAGCAGTGACCGAAGATCCATTAGCTTCGTGGAATGACGGTAAGAACAAACAGGCCATTATTGACTATGTAAAGGATGTTACCACCGAAGGCAGTGCGAATTTTATTCCGGTAGCCGATCGCATTGCGACTTTTGATAACGATGGTACGTTATGGAGCGAACAACCTGCTTATTTTCAGCTATTGTTTGTAATGGACAGGATTAAGGCAATGGCACCTGAACATCCGGACTGGAAAAACAAGCAGCCGTATAAAGCCGTATTGGAAAACAATATGCCCGAACTAATGAAACAGGGCAAAAAAGGGCTTTTTGAGCTGTTAATGACTACCCATGCCGGAATGCCTACCGACCTATTTGAAAAAACTGTTAAAGACTGGATGGCAACTGCCAAACACCCAACAAAAAACAAACCGTATAATCAACTGGTATTTCAGCCCATACTGGAGCTTATCAACTACCTAAAGGCAAACCAGTTTAAGGTATTTATAGTATCAGGAGGAGGCATCGAGTTTATGCGTGCCTGGGCAGAAGATACCTATGGCATTCCTAAAGACCAGATTATTGGCAGCACCTTTAAAGAACAGTTTGAAAACACTAAAGGAAACCCTACCATAACCCGATTGCCCGAACTTGAATTTAACGACGACAAAGAAGGCAAGCCTCTTGCCATAAATAAATTTATAGGCCGTAAGCCTGTATTAGCCGTAGGTAACTCTGACGGCGACCTGCAAATGCTTCAATACGCCGCCTCAAACCCTTTAAAGAACCTTGAAGTATACATTCACCATACTGATTCGGTAAGGGAATGGGCCTACGACCGTAAATCGCATATAGGAGGTTTTGATAAGGGCTGGGACGAAGCTGCCCAAAAAGGCTGGCTTATCATAGACATGAAAAACGACTGGAAAGTAATCTATCCGGGAGATAAATAATTTTACTTATTACGACAAATCAACTTTTAAACCAATGCATACGATTATGAAAAAATTTAACTTTAAAGGAACATTCCTGCTGATATTACTGTCGGCCGGTACTATTTTGCCCATGCGTGGCCAATCTGACCCCAGGCAGGTTAGAAAAGAACAATTTAAAGGTGTCATAGAACTTGATGTTAGGAATTCTAAATCTGACTGGGCGCCCTATACGCTTAAAAGCGCACCTGAAGGAGCGCCAAATATTTTATTTGTTCTATATGATGACACAGGACAGGCAGCATGGTCGCCATACGGAGGCGCCATTAATATGCCGACGCTACAAAAACTGGCTGACAACGGACTAATTTATACACAATGGCACACAACAGCCTTATGTTCGCCAACACGTTCTACGCTTCTTACAGGACGTAACCACCACTTAACCGGTAATGCCGCCATTACTGAAGCAGCAGATGGATTCCCTGGAGCACACGGGCGTATCCCGAAACAATGTGCAACCATTGGGCAGGTTTTACAAGCCAATGGATGGAGTACATTCTGGATTGGTAAAAACCACAACGTACCCGAGCAGGATGTGGCTTCAGGAGCATCCAGAACGCAATGGCCTACCCAAATGGGGTTTGACCGTTACTACGGATTTTTGGGCGGGGAAACCAACCAGTGGTATCCTGATTTAGTAGAAGACAACCATTTTACCGAACAGCCCTATGGCCCTGAAGATGGCTATCACTTATCAAAAGATTTAGCTGACAAAGCCATCCAGTACATACAGGATCAAAAAGCAACCAACCCTTCTAAACCATGGTATATGTGGTTTTGTCCGGGGGCTAACCACGCACCGCACCATGCTCCACAGGAATTTATAGACAAGTATAAAGGAAAATTCGATCAGGGATATGATGCCTACCGCAAATGGGTAGTGCCACGTATGATTGCAAAAGGAGTTGTACCAGCAGATACTAAACTAACTGACTTTAACCCATTACCTCCTAACATCTCCAATCCGGGCGATTTTGTTAAACCATGGGATAAGCTAAGCGCTGATGAGAAAAAACTATTCTCTAAACTGGCAGAAGTATATGCCGGATTCTCGGAATATACCGATTATCAGGTAGGAAGAATTGTAGAATATCTTGAAAAAACGGGTCAGCTTGAAAACACTGTAGTAATTTATGCCGCCGATAACGGAGCTTCGGGAGAAGGGTCGCCAAACGGATCGGTTAACGAAAATAAATTCTTTAATGGCTACCCTGATGAACTTTCAGAAAACCTTAAATACCTTGATAAATTAGGTGGTCCCGACACTTATGAGCACTACCCCACCGGATGGGCAGCGGCATTCTCTGCACCATATAAAATGTTTAAACGTTACAGCGAATATGCAGGTGGTACCTGCGACCCGCTTATTATCTCATGGCCTAAAGGAATTAAAGCTAAAGGACAGGTAAGGAATCAATACCATCACAGTACAGATATTGTACCTACAATTCTTGATATCTGTGGTCTGAAGATGCCAACCGAATTTAACGGTGTAGGGCAATACCCTCTTTCGGGAGTATCTATGCGTTACAGTTTTGACGCACAACCTAACACTCCTACTCAAAAACATGTACAATATTATGCCATGCTTGGAAGCCGCGCCATTTGGAAAGATGGCTGGAAAGCTGTTGCACTGCACGCTCCGCTTACAGGCAAAGGTAATTTTGACAAGGATGAGTGGGAACTGTACCATGTAGATGTTGACAGATCGGAATCTAAAAACCTGGCAAAACAAAATCCTGACAAATTAAAAGAGCTTATAGCTGCATGGATGGATGAAGCTGATAAAAACCTTGTATTACCACTTGATGACCGTTCAGCAATAGAAGTTTTAGGCACCGAAAGACCTTCTCAGGAAAAACCCAGAACCCGCTATATATACTACCCAAATACTGCACCGGTACCTGAAGGTGTTGCTGCAAACGTAAGAGGACGTTCGTATAAGATAGTAGCCGATGTGGATATTAAAAACAACGCATCAGGTGTTCTTTTTGCACACGGATCACGCTTTGGAGGGCATTCCCTGTTCATTAAAGATAACAAACTGCACTATGTATACAATTTTCTTGGCATACGCCCTGAGCAGGCATTTGTATCATCCACTACACTTACACCGGGCAAGCATGCCCTTGGGTTTGAGTTTGTAAGAGAAAGCACTGGAGAACACGGAGAACAAATAGGTAAAGGATACCTGTATATAGATGGCAAAAAAGTAGCCGAAGGACCTATGAGAACCCAGCCGGGTAAATTTACACTATCTGGCGATGGCCTTTGCGTAGGCTTTGATAGTGGTGATGCCGTAAGCAGCCAATATACTTCTCCCGGAACTTTTAAAGGCGGATCTATACAGGGCGTTGGAATTGATGTAAGCAAAGAAAGTTATGAAGACCTAAACAAAGAAGCCATGAGGCTAATGAAAACAAATTAATTAAAAAAATCCCAGCCCTTAGGCTGGGATTCCTATTGTTATACTTGAACCGACGATAACAATTAAACAATGAATAAAGTTGTACTATTCTTATTTGTACTATTAGGTATTCAGGGTTATGCTCAGGAAGAACCGGAAGAAAGCGAAAAAGGAACACATCGCATTTCATTGTCTTTGAGTCATAACAATGTTTCGCAGGGAGCAAAAAACGAAGATTCCAATTCTAAATGGTTATCCCTGCCGGCATGGTCTCTGGATTATGATTACTGGATCTCAGACAAATGGGCCATTGGCCTGCATACTGATTTTATTGTAGAAGACTTTTTTGTTAAAGCAAATCTGTCGGGCGATGATGAAGTTTTAGAACGTAGCTCTCCTGTAGCGCCGGCAGCTGTAGGTATTTACAAAGCCACCAGACATAGCAGTTTCCTTTTTGGGGCAGGAGCCGAAATTGCAAAAGAAGAAACCCTTTTCCTGAACCGCATTGGTTATGAATGGGGAACCGAAATAAGTGAGGGCTGGGAACTTGGCCTTACCGCCTGCTACGATTTTAGATGGAATGCCTACGATAGTTACCTGATAGGGATTGGCGTAAGCAGGAAATTTAAATGCAAGAAGAAATAAACCATACAATTATTAATAAATTACCAAGATTATGAAAAACTTTAATGTCCTCCTGTCTGCCTTATGCATTATAACTTCCGGTTATAGCAGTGCGCAAAGCAAAGACCCCAAAAAGCCAAACATCGTTATAATAATGGTGGATGACGTAGCCCAGAATTCATTAAGCTGCTACTCACATGGTATGCAATACCCTACGCCTAACATAGACCGTATTGCAAAAAAAGGACTGTTATTTACCGATAGTTATGCCCAGCCAAGCTGTACTGCAGGACGAGCTGCGCTTATTACCGGGCAATTACCTATCAGGACTGGGTTAACAACTGTAGGACAACCGGGCAATCCTGTGGGCCTTAAAAAAGAAGACCCTACACTTGCAGAACTACTTAAACCAATGGGATACATGACCTGCCAAATTGGTAAAAACCACTTGGGAGACCGTAACGAGCATTTACCTACCGTACATGGTTTTGACAGATTCTACGGTATTCTTTATCACCTGAATGTATTGGAAGAACCGCAACAGGAAGATTATCCTAAAGGTGAAGCATTTAAAAACAAATACGGACCAAGAGGTATCATTGAGTCGTTTGCCAGCACTAAAGATGATGGCACTAACGATCCGCGTTTTGGAAAAACAGGAAAACAAACCGTTAAAGATCTTGGTTCGCTTACTATAGAGGGTATGAAGTCTTTTGATGACACGTGTGTAAAACGTTCTAAAAAATTCATGAAAGATGCTAAAGATGCCGGTAAACCATTTTTACTATGGCATAACAGCAGCAGGATGCACGTATATACACACTTAAAAGACGAGCACAAAAACCTGGCTACCCCTATAAGCGAAGACATGGATAAATTTGGTTCAGGGCTTATGGAGCACGATATGCAGGTAGGACAGCTATTAGATTACCTTAAAGAACTTGGGGTTGAAGACAACACTATCGTAATTTATACCAGCGACAATGGCCCTGAGCAATCTACATGGCCGGATGCCGGTACTACAATGTTCCGCGGAGAAAAAATGACAACCTGGGAAGGTGGTGTTCGCGTACCGTTCCTAATTTGTTGGCCAAACACTATCCCTGCCGGAGAATACCGTAACGGAATTACTTCGTTAGAAGATGTACTTCCAACCATTATGGCTGCAGTAGGTGAAAAAGATGTAAAAGAAAAACTAACAAAAGGATACAAAGCCGGAGACATGACTTACAAAGTTCACCTTGATGGCTTTAATAGCCTTGACTACTGGTCTGGCAAAACAAAAACACCTTCGCGTAATGTATATTATTACTGGTACGAAAGCTCTTTATCAGGAATAAGGGTAGGTGCATGGAAAATGCTGTTTGCTACCAAACCTAACGGCAAATACAATGGAGATTTGACGAAACACACTATGCCAATGCTGTTTAACCTTAGAAAAGACCCATTTGAAGTGTATGACGGTGAAATAGGATTCCACCAGATTATGAAAAAATCGTGGGTAATTCAGCCTGCTATTGGATACATTCAGGATTTAATGGGAACCTTCCAGGAATTCCCGGTACGTCAGGGAGCCGCCTCGCTTGACATGAACAAAGCGGTAGAAGCGGCACTGAACGCTACCAGCAAATAATATTAATTGCTGTGTTTTTAATTGCTCATATAGACACAAAATCAAATATAAAGTAGTTACTGAAAGCAGTTATCGAATTAAAATAAGCCATTGAAACCCACCAGCAGAGTGGGTTTTTGTTTCATATTATAAAATAGAACACCATAAAAAAATAATGTAAAAACAGTTGCAATACATTTACATAAAAATCAGGAGACCATGCCACGGATAACCTATAGCCTTTTTTTGCTTCTTGTAAGCTTTAGCTGCTTTGCACAGTTTAACGAACCCGTAGACTCTACCCAAACCCAGGTTTTAGGCAGCCCCGAAAAATCAGGCACTTTCGCTATGCCGGACGTACCCAAAGGATGGCTTAACTGGACCAACTATGACGGGAAGCATTTTTCATACAAATTAGGGTTTGCCCCAATTGTAGATTATACCGCTTTTGTACAGGATAGCGATAGCAAGACTCAGGTAGGTAAACAAAATAACACTTTTGAACTTCGTTCGGCACGAATTAATATTGGAGGGGCTGTAAAGACAAAACTTCCGTTCCGTTATTTCTTTAGTGTTGAATACAAAGGCTTTGACCGCACACCCGAAGAAAACGCATTTGGCATAACCGATGCTTATATCGAAGTACCCATAGGGAGTGCACTGGGAAAAATACGTTTTGGAAAAATAAAAGAAACCTTTGTTTATGAAATGGTGGGTGATGCCGCCAACCTTCCGCATACAGAGAGGATACTCAATCCGTTTTTTGCCTCAAGGAATATAGGAGTTATGTACATGAATTATGCTTTTGACAGCAGGATGAGCTTTGCCGCAGGATGGTACAACAACTGGTGGGTAGATGGACAATCTTTTAAAGAAAGTGCCAACACCTATTCGGCAAGGGTTACCGGACTACCTTATTTTGCAAACGACACCAACTTTTTACACCTTGGGGCATCATTTAGAAATACCGAAGCCGAAGGAAATGTATTTAGATACAAAGGCAAAAACGAATCGAATGTTACAGACTATTATGTAGATACCGGAAACATTGATGCAAAACAGGTATGGAACGCCGGTTTTGAATCGTTACTTTCCGTACAAAAATGGTCTTTCCTTGCAGAATATGTTAACTCCTGGTGCGACGTTTTAAATGGACCTAACGCACAATTTAATGGTTATTACCTAACCACAAGTTATGTGTTTAAGGGCGCCCAACGTATATATGATAAAAAAGTAGCCTATGCGCGTCGCATTATGCCAGACCACAAGGGTGGTTCATGGGAACTGGTAGCAAGAATCTCTAAATTGGATATGGATGATAAAAATATAGAAGGAGGCACGCTTAATAAATTATACCTGGGACTTAACTGGTGGGCAACCCACTACTGGCGTGTAACTACAGGCTATGGACTTGGCCAGCTAAAAAAAGACGGGCTTACCAGTTACACCAACAGTTTCATGGTTAGACTGCAATGGATTTATTAAACACTACATTTTCAACAAATTAAAACATTACCTTTAAGTTACAAACCAACACTTAATCAATTTTTCATGAAATTAAAACTACCCTTCGTTGCATTATTAGGCCTTGCTGTATTTTCAGTAGCCAATGCCCAGACTGATGAACAGGCGCAGGCCGAAGAACTGGCTAAAAAGCTTTCTAACCCAATTGCAAGCCTTATCAGTGTACCTTTTCAGAACAATACCGATTATGGTATAGGCCCAAACAATGGCACACGTAATACAATGAACTTTCAGCCGGTACTGCCTCTAAGCATCAGCGAAAAATACAACCTTATAACCCGTATGGTACTGCCTATAGTAACACAATACAACGTTACGGCTCCCGGTGCCAAAGAAAACGGATTGGGCGATGCCGTAGTTAGTGGTTTTTTTAGCCCTAAGGAAAGCAGCTTTACCTGGGGTGTGGGTCCGGCACTATTAATCCCGACGGGAACCGATGATTTCCTGACTACTAAGAAATTTGGTGTGGGGCCAACAGCCGTTGCCCTGAAACAATCGAACGGGTGGACCTATGGAGCGTTAATCAACCAGATATGGAGTGTGGCAGGTGATGACGACAGGCCGGATGTAAACCAGATGTTTCTGCAGCCTTTTGTAACCTACAACTGGAAAAGCGGTGCAGGTCTTGGTACCAATATGGAACTGACACAAAACTGGGAATCGAGCGATACTACGATATGGCTAAACCCCATTGTGAGTGGTATGACAAGCCTTGGTGGGCAAAAAGTATCGCTGGCAATAGGACCGCGCTTTAATCTTGCTGCCCCTGATGGCTCTAAAGCCGACTGGGGATGGAGAGCCGTGGTAATATTTGTTTTCCCAAAATAACAATTCCCAACTTTATAAAAAAGCAAAGGCGAATCTTAATTGATTCGCCTTTATTTTCTTCGTTTCTTAAAAAAATCTTTCACCAGCTGTCCGCATTCTTCTGCCATAATACCGGTTACGACTTCGGTCTTTGGGTGCAGCTTTCCTCCCATTGTTCTGTAGCCCCTGTGCATGTCTTCGGCACCAAAAACTACTGTGCTTATCTGGCTCCAGTATAAAGCCCCGGCACACATCTGGCAGGGTTCGAGCGTTACATAAAGCGTACAACCTGTAAGATATTTACCTCCAATAAAATTTGCTGCCGCTGTAATGGCCTGCATCTCGGCATGGGCCGTAACATCTACAAGCAGCTCGGTAAGGTTGTGCGATTTTGCAATAACCCTGTTATCTACCGCAACCAGGGCACCTACGGGTATTTCGCCTTTATCAAATGCATCCTGCGCCTCAATAAGCGCCTTCTTCATAAAATACTCGTGAGTAAAAATATTCTTCATGCCACAAAAATACAGCATTTGTTGATACGGTTATTTGGTTATTTATACCGTATCCAACAAATAAACAAATCAACGAATAACCAAATCAACAATAATCGTAAATTTGCTATTCATTACAAGCAATGGCAGATAATCTCTTAAACAGCATTAACAATCCGGCCGACCTGAGAAAACTCAGCCCGGAACAGCTTCCGCAACTCGCAGAAGAACTGCGCAGGTTTATTATTGATATCGTTTCGGCCAAAGAGGGCCATCTCGGTGCAAGCCTTGGTGTAACCGAGCTTACCATTGCAATGCATTATGTTTTTAACACCCCTGATGATCTTTTGGTTTGGGATGTAGGCCATCAGGCTTACGGACATAAACTGCTTACAGGCCGCAGGGACAAATTTGATACCAACCGCCAATTGGATGGCATAAGTGGTTTCCCAAAACGCAGCGAAAGCGAGTATGATACCTTTGGCACAGGCCATAGCAGTACCTCAATTTCGGCGGCACTGGGCATGGCAATTGCCTCTAAACTAAAAGGCGAAACCGAAAAGAATCATATTGCAGTAATCGGCGATGCTTCCATAGCATCGGGTATGGCGTTTGAAGGCCTGAACCACGCCGGTGTGACCGATGCCAACTTACTGGTGATACTCAACGACAATGCTATTGGTATTGATCCTAGTGTGGGAGCACTCAAAAACTACCTTACTCAGGTAAAAGAGGGTACCAATCCGCGTGATAATAACATGATCAAGTCGCTTAATTTTGATTACAGCGGCCCCATTGACGGACATGACCTGCCCGCAGTACTAAAGGAACTCGAAAGGTTAAAGCAAAAAAAAGGACCCCGTTTTTTGCATATCATCACTACAAAAGGCAAAGGACTAAAACAGGCCGAGGAAGATCAGGTTAAATACCACGCTCCGGGTAAGTTTGACCGCCTTACAGGTGAACTTCTGGCTATTGCCGATGATAACCTACCCCCTAAATATCAGGATGTATTTGGGCTAACACTGGTAGAACTTGCGCAACAAAACGAAAAGATAATAGGCATAACGCCTGCCATGCCATCGGGCAGCTCCATGAAATTTATGATGGAAGCTTTCCCTGACCGCGCTTTTGACGTAGGCATTGCCGAACAACACGCTGTAACCCTTGCTGCCGGTATGGCAACACAGGGCATGATAGTGTATTGCAATATTTACTCAACCTTCCTGCAAAGGGCTTACGACCAGCTGATACACGATGTTGCACTGCAAAACCTTCCGGTTATTTTTTGTCTTGACAGAGCGGGACTCGTAGGCGAAGATGGAGCCACTCATCATGGCGTTTTTGACATTGCCTACCTGAGGTGTATTCCTAATTTGATTGTTTATGCTCCGCTTAATGAAAGCGAGTTGCGAAATATACTTTATTCCGCGCAGCTGGGGCTTGAGCATCCTATTGCCATTCGTTACCCACGCGGACGTGGCGAAAGTACCGACTGGCAAAAGCCTTTCGGGAAAATAGAGATAGGCAAAGCCAATCTGCTAAAAGGAGGTACTAAAGTAGCGATACTTTCTACCGGAACAATTGGCAATAATGTTATAAAAGCACTTGATCAAAGCGATAATGCCTCGCTTTTCTCGCATTACGACTTTGGTTTTATAAAACCTCTTGACACCCAATTGCTGCATGAGATCTTCAAACAGCACGAAGAGGTTATTACCATTGAGGATGGATGCATTAGCGGAGGTTTTGGAAGTAGTATTTGTGCCTTTGCAGCAAAACAGGGATACTCCTTAAAAATAAGGGTTTTAGGAGTGGCTGACACCTTTATTGAACAGGGAACAGTGGCCCAATTGCAACATTTATGCGGAATTGACGTTAAAAGCCTTAAAGATATTTTTTCAGCTTACTGAAAAAATGACGACTTTTGCACCGAATTTTCCAATAAAACTGTTCAGAATGAGATTAAAAGCCTGCGTAATTGCACTATTATGCATCCTATTTAGCCCGACTACTAAAGCACAAGTACTAGTAACTACTACCCTTCCTGACACGATAACCAACTGGGAGCGAACCAACACCATAGGCCTCGACCTTAATCAGGTAGCCTTTGTGAACTGGAACGTGGGAGGTAACAACTCTGTTGCGGGTATTGCCAAAGGGCATTTCATTAGAAAATATTCAAAAAAATACCTGAACTGGAATAATGAGCTTATACTGAAGTACGGGCTTAACAGACAGGAAGGCCAGGGTACCCGTAAAACTGATGACCAGATAGAGCTTAACTCTACCTTTGGTTACCGTACCGATACGGTTTCTAATTGGTATTATGGCGCTAAATACAATTTTAAGACGCAATTTGCGAACGGTTATAACTACCCTAACACAACCGAAGAAATCTCGGGGCCATTCTCTCCTGCATATATCTTTTTGGGTATAGGTTCGGAGTATATCCGTAAAGATTTAGGCTTTAACCTGTATATGTCGCCGCTTACTGCGAAAACAACGATTGTAACCGACAACAGGCTTGCCGATCAGGGTGCTTTTGGAGTACCGGCTGCAACCTATGATGCCGATGGAAACTTATTGACACACGGAAAGAATGTACGCACCGAGGTAGGTATATTAATTACCAACCAGTATAAGCACCAGATATTTACCAATATCATGCTCGATAACCGTTTTACCTTTTATACCGATTATATCAACAACTTTGGTAATATAGATGTTGACTGGCAAATGCAGCTTGACCTCACTGTAAACCAATATGTAAAGGCAAATGTGGGCATGCACATGATTTATGATGATGATATTAAGAACAAGGTAGAAAAAGATGGTGTTCAGGTAACTGAAGGGCCAAGAATTCAGCTAAAGCAAATGCTTGGTGTAGGACTGAGCTATACTTTTTAGATTATTAGAGAGTTAGATTATCGGATTATTAGTCCGCTTCACTCATCTCTATAAACAAAATACCCACGCAATGCGTGGGTATTTTGTTTCGAATTAGCTCGAACTATCTAAACATCGGACTTCGGACATCCGGCTACTTAGCAACCTCTATCGATACATACATATGCCCCTTTCGGGCTTTGCCTGCAATTTTGTTATAAGCCTTTTTAGAAAGATCTATATCAAACCCTCCTGAAAAGGGTCCACGATCGTTTATAACGACTATTACCCACTTACCGTTATCTACGTTCGTTACCTTTACTTTCGTGCCAAACGGAAGCTTTCTGTGAGCCGCAGTCATTTTGCTATTGCTAAAACGTTCTCCGCTGGCTGTTTTCCTTCCGTTAAACTTATCGGCATAGTAACTTGCTTTTGCCTTCTTATCATAAGAAGTAAAAGCCCCTTTAGACGACGAACAGCCCGTAAGGGCTGTAAGTGTTATAATAAATAATAAAATGATGTATCTGCGCATTATTCAGCCGGCTCTATGATTTCCATTTTTACTTTAAAGCTGCCACATCCTTTTTTAGATGCGATTTCCATAAAAGCAGTCTTGGTAAGGTCAATCTCAAGCTTTTTGCTGTATGGTCCACGATCGTTTACCTTAACATCAACATATTTCCCGTTGACTTCATTGGTAACGCGCACCATTGTCCCGAATGGGAGTTTCATATGTGCAGCAGTGTATTTCTTGTTATGGAAACGTTCACCACTGGTTGTTTTCCTGCCATTAAACTTATCAGCATAATAAGTAGCAAGAACATTTTGTTTGTAGAGCGTCAGTTTAGGTTCTGCAGGTTTTGCTTCTACTGTTTCAGTAGTATCGGCAACCTTAATTGCAGTAATCTTTTCAATCTTTTTAGTTTTGGAAGCTGTCTCTGTACTTCCTGTTGTAAAGCCCGTTATTATTAGCAACAATAATGACACACTAAAAACGATAATTTTATTCTTCATAATAATTATAATTTTTCGGTTTTATGTTTAACAATAAGCATGCCATAAGACACAAAAAGCCTCATCGAGGCTTCATTATGCGGTTAACTTAACCACTGATCCCACGGAATCCTGCTTAAAAGCAGTATCAATCCTATAGCATAAAAAATCGCAATTTTTCTAAATTTAGCAGTGCTGTCTTCTGTCCTTTTGTGTTTAGACCACCCTATCGTTATGAGAACAATTGCTATCAAATTGATAAAAGGGTGCTCTACAAGCACTTTTCTAAGTTCGGCATTTTTCATTACCTCACCCATGCCCAACTGTTTAGCAACATCCATTTTGGCAGACACAAACAACAGCACCAAACCAAGTACAAACTGAACGTGTGTAAATATTAAAGCCAGCATCGATATTTGTCTGTCTTTTGGCAGGAATGCCCTTTTTGACGACAAAGCCACAAATGCATTAATAATTGCTAAAAGCAAGAATACTAATACTGCATAAGCCCAATACGAATGCAGGTCTAAAACACCTTGATACATAGTTAAGTTTTTGTTTTGGAAAGGCAAATATAACCAATTACGTATAAAAACCGACTTAAAAAACCCTGTTAATTTAGTGTTAACGTTTGTTTAGAACCTGTCTAAGAACCAATTAACACCGTTAACACACCAATACTAAAGGGGTTACACCGTGATTTAAATTATTATAACCCGAAAAAAAAACGTCATTTTAAGCAATGTATTTTCTTACATGCGCAGAAAAACCATGAGATTTTACTATTTTTAATTTTTACACAGACCAAAACTTAGTCTATTAAGCATGAAAATAAACACCACTACTAAAGGTATCAATTGGTTACAGATTTTTCTTTTTTACAGCATAATCCTTATTGGGACTTACCTTATTCGAAAACTGCCAAATCTTTTAAATCTTCTACTGGAAAAAATAACCTCAATTCCTTTTTCATTCAACTATAATCACGGATTGATAACCCTTATTACAGCTTTATTGTTTTACAGATTTACAAACATAAAACAGACTGCTACCCTCTTAGGCAACCATAAACTAAAAAATATCCTTTTCCCGGTTATATTATTAGGGTGCTATTCGGTATACGGAATTGAAAACAACCACGGAGTAAACAAACATGTATGGGCAATTATTTTCTGTTCGTTAGCTCTCATTTACAACATAATGGAAGAGTATGCATGGAGAGGCTATTTTATTGACAGCCTTTCTTCACTAAACTTCATCTCAAAAAGCCTTATTTCCGGAATATTCTGGGCAGTGTGGCATCTGTTGGTTTTTCAAAACTTCGATCAGTATGGCGGGTTTTGGATATTTTTACTATTCTGCCTCATCTTCTCCTTTATTCTGACTTTTGCAATACAACGCACAAACTCTGTATTAGCTTCGGCATCCATTCATGGTTTTATAATACAAATGAATATTGCCACAATAGTATGTTTTGTGCTGTTTATGCTGGTACTCTTTACCTGGAATAGAAAAGAGAATCCTACAGCAATTACGATATCCGAGTAAAAACAAAACCCCAAAGTTTACTCTTTGGGGTTTAATAAATATGAAATTTATTTACAATGGATTTCTTAGTTTAGCGATACTGCATCAATACCTACAACAGTTGAGTAGATATCATCCGACACGTCGGTAGTCATGAATATTACATATACCGGACCTGTAAGACTTCCAAAATTAATAGTTTTACTTGTCCAGCCTGTAAATCCGGCATAGTCATCACCATCATCCGGCATACCCGGGAAACCTTCGCACTGGGTAACATTCTCGCCAATAGTGTTTACACTGGTAACAAACTCTACATGAGCACCATTCTGCCCTACAACAACTGCCATAAACGAGTCGTCAAACTCACTGCCTACATACTCAAGGAATTCAGCAGAAAGGAAGTTGTAGTTAAAACTTAATGATGAAGCTGAATTAGAATCGAATGGGCCTAATATCATTGCACTTGATGTTCCTCCAATAGCGTTGTTAGCCGACACCAGAGCATCTCCGCTTGTAATAGCAGCAAATGAAGAACCTGCAAACGGACTAAGACAGCCCAGAGAAGCAGAAACTATGTTTCCATCACCAATGAAAACCATACCATCAGCCCCGTTTTCAAAACCTGTAGCATCACCTAATGATGTTGAAGGTACAGAATAAGTAGTATACTCATAGCTCATTTCCTGATATAGCGGCTGCCCGCCATCATCCTGTATACCTGTAGTAAGGTTAATCTCAACGTTTGCATTATCAGCAAAAGTCTTATAGGGCATAAATGTTATGATCGCATACCCATTAGCTGCCTCATTTACTGAAATGGTTCCCCCTACTTTACGGCCATTTTCTTTTACGATAAAAGTATTTTCATTAACCGTAGAAAGCAAAACTTTGTCGTTCATAAAAAATACTGCAGGAGTATTTGCAGGATATTGCTGACCTGAAACCGACGGCACTGCCTGAGCCACTTCAAGTGGCGTAGTGTCATTAAGATCGATTACAGCGGTAACACCACCGGTGCCTTTGTTTACAATAGTGTAAAAATCATCATTGGTGTTTCCGGAATTGCTATCATCACTCGAACACCCCGTAAAAACTAAAGCTGCAAGTAGCCCTGAGCATAAGATAATTTTTTTCATACTTTTTGGTTTAAGTTGGTTTAAGTATGATTTAAACAGGCGGGCTTATAAAAACCCTACCCGCTTTAAATACACACATGGCAAATTTAATACACTATACAACAATCAACCATACCCATTACTGGGGATTTTGTTTTCTTTAACAGATTGAGGCGAGGCAATAAAAAACCCCGAAGATTATTCTCCGGGGCTTATTATATCTGTCAACTGACAACCGTTAATAGACAACTATTTCCCTAAAAACTTCTCTAATAAGAAAGTTGTAGAGCTGTCGTGCGTTTTAACAGTTCCTGAGTTTATTTCATCAAGAATAGAGTTGGCAAGCTGTTTTCCAAGCTCAACACCCCATTGGTCGTAACTGAAAATATTCCAGATAACACCCTGAACAAATATCTTGTGTTCGTATAATGCAATAAGCGAACCCAGTGTTTCCGGAGTAAGTTTTTTAATCAGTAATGTATTTGTAGGCTTGTTACCCGCAAATACCTTAAACGGACGAAGGTAATCTGCCTTATTTGCCGCTACGCCTGCTTTGTCAAACTCAGCTTGTACCTGCGCCTCAGTTTTACCGTTAAGTAAGGCTTCGGTTTGTGCAAAAAAGTTAGACATTAGCTTATCATGGTGATCTTTATTACCGTGAAGCGGCTGAATAAATCCGATAAAGTCTGTCGGGATAAGTTTTGTTCCCTGGTGTATCAGCTGGAAGAAAGCGTGCTGAGAGTTAGTTCCCGGCTCACCCCAAATGATAGTTCCCGTTTGGTAGTTTACCGCTTTACCATCACGCCCTATGCTCTTACCGTTACTCTCCATGATACCCTGTTGCAGGTATGGAGCCAGTTTTTGAAGATATTGCGTATATGGAATTAGCGCCTCACTTTCGGCACCAAAGAAGTTGTTATACCAAATGCTTAGCAACGCCAGTACCACCGGAATGTTTTTGTCGTGAGGAGCCGTGCGGAAGTGCTCGTCCATTTCGTTAGCACCTTTAAGCAACTTATCAAAGTTTTCAAAACCTACTGCAAGGGCAATAGTAAGTCCTACTGCACTCCACAATGAGAAACGTCCGCCAACCCAATCCCACATCGGGAAAATGTTGTCTTTAGCAATACCAAACTCGGTTACTTTCTGAATATTGGTAGATACCGCAACAAAATGCTTCGCTACATCTTCCTGCTTAGCCGACTTTAAGAACCATGCCCTTACGGTTTCAGCATTCGAAAGCGTTTCCTGAGTGGTGAATGTTTTAGACGCAATTACAAATAATGTAGTTTCCGGGTTAAGCCCTTTAAGGCTTTCCATTACGTGGTCACCATCTACGTTAGAGATGAACCTTACGTTAAGCTGGTTCTTGTAGAATTTAAGTGATTCCACCACCATTGCAGGACCAAGATCAGATCCGCCAATACCTATGTTTACCACATCAGTAAAAGCTTTTCCTGTATATCCGGTTTTGCCTCCGCTAATTATAGCATCGCAAAACTGTTTTATCTTGTTTTTAACCGCATATACCTCCGGCATAACATTTACGCCATCCACTTTAATATTAGCAGATGAAGGAGCGCGAAGTGCCGTATGCAACACTGCCCTGCCCTCGGTACGGTTTATGGCATCTCCGCCAAAATATGCTTCTACAGCACCTTTAAGATTTGCCTGTTGTGCCAAATCCTGAAGCAACTGTAATGTTTTTTCGTTTATGATATTCTTAGAATAGTCAACTATAAAATCGTTCCACTGAATGTTGAACTTCGCTGTCCTTTCTTTATCTGACGCGAACATATCTTTCATCGATGCTTGCTGCATCTCCGTAAAGTGTTGCATCAGCTCCTGCCAGACGGCTGTACCGGAAGGATTGATGTTTTCTAGTGCCATTGTAATGTGAATTTATTTAGAGAATTTGATGTCTGATAAGCTGTCCAGCTCTTTTTTAAGCGGCGTCATATAAGCCTCAAAACGCGGCTTATCTTTAGCACTCATAGGTTCAGAGCTTGGCAGTTTCATACGAAGTGCATCTACCTGCACCCCGTTCTTCCAGAAACGGTAACATACGTGAGGACCTGTAGCCAGTCCTGTGCTACCCACTTTTCCAATGATATCGCCCTGCGATACCCTTTGACCCGTCCTAACCAATATCTTACTCATGTGCAGGTATTGGGTAGCATACGTTCCATTATGTTTTACTTTAACAAAGTTACCGTTACCGGCAGTATATCCCGTACGTTCTACAACACCATTCGCTGTGGTCATAATAGGTGTTCCGTGAGGCGCAGCATAATCGGTTCCGTTATGGGCTTTCCAGCGACCCTGTACCGGGTGGAAACGCCTTGGCGAGAACCTCGAACTGATACGGCTGAATTTAAGTGGCGCTTTCAGGAACATGCTTTTCAGCACTTTTCCTTCTTCGTCATAAAAATCAACTTTCTTAGAGTTAGGATCCCTTTTGAATGGAAAAGCATAAATACGTTTTCCTTTATATTCAAAATAAGATGATTCAATATTCTGGAGTCCGGCATATTGCGTACCGTCTATGTATTTTTCGTTTACAGCAACAGCAAACTTATCGCCTTTCTGAATTTTAAAGAAGTCGATAGACCATGCATAAATCTCCGAAAGTTCATGTGACAATGCCGGTGAAGCTCCTGCATTTTTAAGTGTTTCGGCAAGCGAGCCTTCAATCTCAGCTACTATTACCCTGCGTTTAATAGTCATAGGCCTTACCTTTTTATAGGCTTTAGCAATACTATCACGAAGGTCTATAACATAATAACTTGTAACATCGGGCTGATATACAAAAACCTGAAGCGCATTAGGCGCTTTTTTATCTTTAAGAAGGGTAAAAGCCTTACCTACCCTGATATCCCTAAGATCAAACGAATCTTTTATAGCCTCGGTAACCTTGTGCACCTGAGCAGCATCATAACCTTCATCGCCTAACAGCTTGCCAAAGGTATCACCATTTTCAATGGTATCATTTACCACTTTAAAATCATTTAGCGTAAAGCCAAATTCTTTTATAATAGGATCCTTTTTCACGGCAGCCTGCTTAGGCTTAGCTGTTTCCTCGTCCTTTTTACAGGCTATTAAGGTAAACAGTAATAGTATGACGGTTAAATACTTCAATGTGTGTATTGTGTTTTCTTTTGGTTATACATTTTCACCCCAGGTTCTAAGCTCTTCTTCAGACCATAGCTCAGGGAAAAATATCCTTCTCTGGTATTTAGGGTGCATGTATTTTTTCCAGTCGCTGCCTCCGGTAGCCTCCTGAGGGCCATCCTGGCTTTCAATGTATTTTTTTGCTGCATTAAGGTGCCCCATAACCCAGGTAACATTTACTGTATAGTCATAGTGGCGCATTGCTTTAACCAGCATAGGGTCGGCCTGGCTTTCGGCAGGTAACTGCTTAAATTTCTGCCAGATATTCGTGGTATTGTATTCTTCCATCCAGCGAAGGAATTCGTCTTTATACTTCTTCTCAAATGCATTGATAAGATACGACTTTTCACCCGTTTTATGGTCTTTCCCGGCTGCCTGCCAATACAGGTGCTCAAAAGCATGCTCATAAGGCGTGTTACGGTCTATCGTAGCACGGAAACGGTAATCGATAAGGTTTATCAGATCGGTAGATGCAAACTCAATAAGTCTGTATTGCGCACTCTGGAAACCACTCGCAGGTGTAAGCGTGTTACGGAATTTCATATACTGCTCTACCTCCATACCATCGCCCATAATGTCAAACGATGTGGTAAGCATATCAAAATAACGGCTGATACGCATTAGCCTTTCGGTAAAGAAAGGGGTTGCAGGCGCTTCATTGTGACAAAGCTGCTCTATTTCCCAAAGTATCATTTTAAACAAAAGCTCATTTACCTGGTGGTACATGATAAACACCATTTCATCAGGCAATGTGGTTCTTTGTATCTGCAGGTTAAGCAGGGCATCCGTTTGTATATAGTCCCAATACGTTATAGGCTTAGCCCAAAGAAGGCCTTCAAGATGAGTTTCAGTCTTTTGGTTTATCGCTGCAAATTTCTCATTCAGCTGTTCAATCTTTTCCTGTATTGGGGTCGTAATCTCCATTGTAATTATTTTGCTTTTACTTTAAGCGTGTGTGCTAATCCTTTATATTCATCAAGATCTGCCTTTAGGGAACCTACTGCAAGGCTTGCCTTTATACGTAGCGGAATCTTGTTGTCGTCGTCTGAAATCCAGACTGTTAAACTTTCTTCTTCTTTAAAAACACGGCCGGACTGTACCAGTGGCCTGAATATCATTGTTGGAATAGTGCCAAAATTAGTCTTTATATCCTCCCTGCCAATGAATTTGAGCTTAAATTTTACTACTTCATCGTCAAAAAACATATCTACCATAACCGATTCGCCCACCTTCATCTTATCTACCTTGGGATGGTTCCTCAGGTAATAAAAAGTAGAAACAATATCCTGAACATTTTCGGTAACCGATATGGTTTTCTGTTTCTTGTTCTTATAATCCTTTACAAGTACCGTGTTGTTGTCCTGATTAAAAAAACCTTCCTGATTTTTAGTATATCCGCCTTCATCAATCTTTCTCACATACTGATACGGCTTCCCTGTAGCTTTGTCAAAATAACTTTCATACAGGTCTTCTACCTTAAAGAAGAATTTCGTCATTCCGGTTGTATAACCTTTCCCTACAACATGGTACACTTTTTTGTTCTCGCGCGTAGCGTCTTTTACCTCCAGCGTGGCATACCCTGCATTCACGACACCATAATGTATCCTGAACTTAAAGTATTCACCTACACCAAAGGAACTTTGCGAAATCGCATTAGAAGCACTAAAAAGCAAGAAAAATGCAATCAATTTCTTCATATTTATTTTTTTGTTGGAGTTTAGAACCAATAAATGCAATTTCTGTTCCAAAAATACTAAAACAAAAAAACCCAGTCAAACAATGACCGGGTTTTTATGCTATTAACCAACCAAAAAACTATAAATTATGAAAAATTTACCTTGCTGAAAGGAAGCCTATGAATACCTCCTTTTTTGCGAGTGCAAAGGTATTAACTTTTCCTGCATTTTTATTTGTTAAAATTTCACTTTAACACATATTTAGCAAAAAACCAGTCCTTTGGCGGTTCAAAATTATATTATCTGCAAAATTTTGATGTTCTTACAATGTTCCTCTCAATTCCTGCTCACGCTCAATTGATTCAAACAGCGCCTTAAAGTTACCTGCACCAAAACCTCTTGCTCCCATTCTCTGGATTATTTCATAGAAAAGTGTTGGACGGTCTTCAACCGGCTTAGTGAATATCTGAAGTAAATAACCTTCTTCATCGGCATCAACCATGATACCCAGCTTCTGAATCTCTTTAATATCTTCTTTAAACGCATCCTTATGAGCACCAAGACGAGCCGGTACAGCATCATAATAAGCCTGAGGCGGTGCAGAAAGGAATTCTACTCCACGCGACTTAAGATCTGCAACCGTTTTCAGGATATCATCCGTAGCGATAGCGATGTGCTGAACACCAGGACCTCCGTAAAAATCAAGATATTCCTCAATCTGAGATTTTTTCTTTCCTTCAGCAGGCTCATTGATAGGGAATTTGATACGGCCGTTACCGTTACTCATTACTTTACTCATAAGTGCAGAGTACTCAGTAGTAATTTGTTTGTCGTCAAACGAAAGGAAGTTTACAAAGCCCATTACATCTTCATACCACTTAACCCACGTGTTCATTTCATTCCATCCCACGTTACCTACCATGTGGTCTACATATTTAAGACCTGTTGGCGCAGGGTTGTAGTCTGATTTCCACTCTCTGTAACCAGGCAAGAACACACCGTTATAGTTTTTACGCTCTACAAACATGTGAACTGTCTCACCATAGGTATAGATACCTGCACGCACTACTTCACCAAACTCGTCTTTCTCAACAGTTGGCTCCATAAATACTTTAGCACCACGCTTAGTAGTCTCTTCAAAAGATTTTCTTGCATCCTCTACCCAAAGCGCCACCACTTTTACACCATCACCATGTTTTACAATGTGATCGTTAAGTGGAGAATCAGCCGTAAGCGGCGTAGTTAATACGATACGGATCTTATCCTGAACAAGAACGTAAGACGCTCTGTCTTTAAGACCTGTTTCAAGTCCGGCATACGCCAAAGACTGATATCCAAAAGCTGTTTTATAGTAATGAGCCGCCTGTTTAGCGTTACCCACGATAAATTCTACATAATCAGTACCCATTAACGGAAGGAAGTCCTGTGCACCTTCAAATATTTTCTCCAGTCCGTATTCTACGTTTTTTATTTCACTCATGATATTTCTTTATTTGTTTTTCGCCTCAGCGAAAGAAAATTAGTTTTTTGTTTTTATTCAGTGCCCGAAGGCTTCTCTTCCTCACCCCCAACCCCTCTCCAAAGGAGAGGGGAGCAAGCTACGAATGCGTTATTATTCTGTTACGTCTCCCTCTCCTTTGGAGAGGGTCGGGGTGAGGACTATTATATTAGTTGGTAAGTATCCCTACTCAACCCACGATTTATAGTACTTGCCATCGTCAAGGCCCATAGCAATTTCAGTAACCATTAGCGGACGGAAGGTATCTACCATTACCGCAAGCTCTTCAGTTTCTGTTTTGCCTATACTACGCTCCATTGCTCCCGGTGCAGGTCCGTGAGGAATTCCTTTAGGATGCAGCGTAATGTGTCCCTGCTCTATGTTGTTACGGCTCATAAAGTCGCCATCTACATAGTACAATACCTCATCACTGTCAATATTACTGTGATTGTAAGGTGCAGGAATAGATTTCGGGTGATAGTCATACAACCTAGGACAGAATGAGCATACTACGAATGTAGAAGTCTCAAACGTCTGGTGTATTGGTGGCGGAAGGTGTACCCTTCCGGTAATAGGCTCAAAGTTATGGATACTGAATCCGTAAGGGAAATTATAACCATCCCACCCAATTACGTCAAACGGGTGTGTAGCATAAACTACCTCGTGAATCATGTTTTCCTTTTTGATCTTGATAAGGAAATCACCTTTCTCATCATACGTTTCAAGCGTTTCAGGAAGTTTAAAATCCCTTTCGCAGAAAGGCGAATGCTCTAAGTGCTGTCCGCTTTCATTTTTATAACGCTTAGGCGTATAGAACGGAGCATGCGACTCTACATAAAACAAACGGTTATCTTCAGTATCAAAATCGATCTGATAGATCATACCACGTGGAATGATAAGGTAATCACCATACTCAAAGGGGATGTTGCCCATAAAAGTACGAAGCGTTCCTGTTCCTTTGTGAATGAAGATCATTTCATCAGCATCGGCATTTTTATAAAAATATTCGCGAAGTGATTTGCGTGGTGCAGCAAGACCTATAACACAGTCGCTGTTTACCAGCATCGGCTTGCGGCTGTCAAGAAAATCGTCTTCAGGTTTCAGTTCAAAACCTTTAAACAATAATGACTTTATGTTTTTGTCTATTGCAATTTTAGGCGCTACAGAGTATGACTTAACAATCTCTTTTACTTGTGTAGGCCTGTGCACATGGTACAGCAATGAAGAGTGTCCGTGGAAACCTTCAGTACCAAACAGCTGCTCATAATAAAGCCCACCGTCCGGTTTTTCGAACTGCACATGTCGTTTTTGAGGGAAATCCCCCAATTTATGATATATCGGCATAATATAGTTATTGTTTTATTTATGAATGATTTAACCCAAATAGAGTACACCTCATTCAGGATTTCTCTTGATGAGGAACTTTAAATAACTAAGCAATCCCTGCCATTGTACATTCATACCACAAATATCGTAAAAATTTAATTTTATGGTTGAGTTTTTGCGAAAAAATGAATTATTGAGAAGAAGTGTTCAGCATTCAGTTAATACATCACTAAACCATAAAGAGGATAATACAACTATTTTTACCAAAAATCCTTTTTGGATAATTTAAAAACAAGACCTCTTTAAATAAGATGCATTGCTTTTCATTACATTAGTGTTTTTTTAACCTATTCATAAAACTTATTCCTATGAAATACATTTGCTGCCTGCCGTTTTTATTAATTGTATTCTCTTCATTTTCACAAGATATGGAACATATTAGCGAAATGGACACAATATTTTTGATACTGCCGCAAAACGATGACTTTAAGGAGGTAGAGCTCAATTTTAAAGACTTTAAGCTAGGCTACATTGGAAGTAAAAAGCACGGAACTAATCAATATTCCTTTTCTGATCAATCAGGTAATCAAAGAATAAGCCTAAATACCCAGGATGACAGCACATCACCCTACATGGTTAAAAACAATATAACTGTTAAAAGTAGAGCATTTCTAAAAAAACATAAAAATAGTATCGTCACATTGAAAAGTATAGAACAATATGGCTATAGAAAATTATTCTATGAAACCCTCAATATTAAGAATAGAAATCTCCATAAATATTATGTTATAAATGAAGCTGATTTGAAGAAAGAGACTATGATTCTTAGATTGACACATCCTTATTCTTTTGAATAAGACTAAAAAACCCATCTAAGCATAAGGCTTTTAAATAAATACATTGCTACCATTTGGGGCGTTGGGGTGAGCCAAATAAAAAATCCCAACGGCAATACCGTTGGGATTCAGCAAAAATGTATTTGGTTTTTGTTTGGTGTCTTTTACTCTTCGGCACCTTCAACAGGTGTTTTCCCGAGCTTACTATTACGTTTACCGTATGAAAAATAAACAAGCACTCCTACTACTAACCATGACAATGACAATAATTGTGCATCAACACTAAGATTTATCATAAGGTAGGTGTTAATTGCAATACCACAGATTGCAATTACAGGAAGTGCAGGTACTTTAAAAGTACGCTCTAAGTGAGGTTGCTTAATTCTAAGTATCCATACCGCTATACAAACCATTGTAAAAGCAAACAGGGTTCCGAAACTTGTCATATCCGCCAGTTTGCTAATTGGAGTAAAGGCTGCAACTACAGAGATAAACCCTCCAAGAATCATAAGGTTTCTTTTAGGAGTACCGGAAATTGGGTGAATCTTAGAAAACACTCCCGGAATAAGTCCGTCTTTAGACATTCCAAGGAAAATCCTTGATTGTCCCATGATCATTACCATCAATACAGAGATAAGACCTACCGTAGCAGCAATAGTAATAATATAACCTGCCCATGCCTGCCCCGCTATATCAAATGCATAGGCAACAGGAGCCTTAATAGCTTCAGGATATTTTCCAAGCGGATTAAAGTCCTGATAATTCATCATACCTGTAAGCACAAGCGATACCAATATATAAAGCACGGTACATACTAACAGAGATGCTATAATTGCAAAAGGAACGTCTTTTTTAGGATTGATTGCCTCTCCTGCCTGTGTAGAAACAGCATCAAAACCTACATAGGCAAAGAAAATAGCTGCTGCTCCCGAAACAATCCCCGCATAACCATAAGCTTCGTGAGTAGTTTCTTTTTCGATTATCTGTACTGCATCAGGAATAAACGGAGACCAGTTAGCCGTGTTGATAAAGAATAAACCTGCCACGATTACAAAAATAACCGCAGATACTTTTAAAAGCACGATAAAGTTATTGGCTTTAGCCGCCCCTGAAGTTCCTCTCACAAGTATTGAAATTACCAAAAGAACAATCAGGAAAGCAGGAAGATTCATAGAGAAGCCTTCTCCTGTATAACTTGCAGGGTCTGTTGTCAGATAGTCCGGCAAATGTATATGGAACATCTTGAGGAGCTTGTTAAAATACCCCGACCACGA
This sequence comes from Flavobacterium sp. AG291, assembly GCF_003350375.1. GTDB lineage: Bacteria > Bacteroidota > Bacteroidia > Flavobacteriales > Flavobacteriaceae > Flavobacterium > Flavobacterium suzhouense. Next base: position 104,393 of record NZ_QQAR01000005.1, read on the forward strand.
TACGGCTACCGTCATGGAGCCCATGGCATATTCGAGTATTAACCCCCAGCCTATTATCCATGCAAAAATTTCACCAATAGTACCATAAGCGTAAGCATAGGCAGAACCCTCTACAGGAAGGATTGATGAAAATTCTGAGTAGCAAAGCGCCGCAAATACACAGGCAATACCCGCAATAATAAACGAAATTGCCAATGCAGGACCTGCATGATAATAAGCTCCTGTACCAGTTAGTACAAAGATACCTCCGCCAATAATGGCACCGATACCTATGGCTGTTAAGCTCCATTTGCCAAGCACTCGCTTTAGCTCACTTTTTTTCATATCTGCCTCAAAAGCAGAAACGGGTTTAACTCTCCAGATAGACATATGTTGTATTTAGAATTTTTGAAGTTCCAAATATAGGCTTTTTATAAAAATTATGAAGTTTTTAACGAAAAATGTCGCTTAACCGCTGATTTGGGTATTTGGTTGTATGGTTTTCTGCAGGAAGCAAGCATGTAAATTGTGTTATTCATTTTTCTGTTTCCTGTTATTTGATTCGCCAGTTGGCCATAGCCTTTAGTTGACCGAAACGCAATGGAGCGGAGAAATTCCTATTGGAATTAGAAGAGATTGCCACGTCGTCCCTCCTCGCAATGACAGAGTGCTATTAGTATTGTGTGAAGCTCCGAATAACCGTATAACCAAATAACCGGATTAACTAAAAATTAAAACCAGAATCCAACACTTACCCACGTATAGTGATCGGTTGTTTCTGGGCTCCAGCTGTGTTTAATTTCTATGGGGCCTATGATGGTTTCCATACCTACGCCAAAAGCATAACCGGTATAAGATGGCAGCGAGAACATATCGCCTTCATCAAGAAGATTTGTCCCTACGTTGGCAAAGTTACCCGCAAAATTAAGATGATATCTTTTATAAAATTCCCAATCAAGGGTCAGGGCACCTTTGATATAACTATTGCCCGACATGCTAAAAAAATCGTAGCCGTAAAAATGACGGAAGTTATTCGTCATCTGGTAACCATACCCCCCAAGTATAAAATCAAATGTAGGAACACTTTCATTACCCAAAGCAAAGCCCATTTCTGACTGCGCTTCTATAGTAAGTCCTTTATAAATTCTTTTTACTGTAGAGAGTTCTCCTTTTATGATGCTGAACTGATCAAACCCTCCGGTGTAATCAGACGATACCAGGTACGACTTACCTTCTCCTGAAAAGAACCATCCTTCTTTTGGGAAATATTTATCATCATACGAATCAAATTTCACATATCCGTAAGCCGAAAGATAATCACTGTTATCAAAAACAGGCTCTATATCAATCGTTTCAGACTGCACTTTGATATGCTTATATTCAAGCCCACCTCCTATTAGGAAGCGATGTGCAAATATGGTTTGCAAATACACCTGATTGGTCCAGTCAGTAAAATCTATATTCACAGCGTCCACTCCAAGCAATTTAAAACCTCCGTCGCTTACCTGCCTTACGTTTTTATTAAAAGTACTCAAATAAGAATGAAGCCCGTAACTGATATGAAAACCATTATCTATATAGTAATCAAAATTGTACCGGAAATTATCTCCCAAAATAGCATCTACTGACAATACATCATTTCGTAAAAGCAGGTTCTTGTGGGTATAATTTACCAATACAGCACTTTTATAAAGCCCGTCATAATGCAGTCCGAATTTTATGAAGCTACTGATAGGGCTTTCGGTAAGAGCAAGCCTAAAAGTATCTGCCCCGTTTTCTTCCTGAAAATTATACGTTATAGATGTAAAGTTTTGCGTAGCATTAAGGCTTGTAATACCCTGATCAAGATCTTTATAACTTATTTTACTGCCGGGCTTAAAATTAAGCTTACCCAAAACATATGAACGCGTATACTTATGCAGTCCGCTAATCCTTACCTGATCGACACAAAGCGAATCTTTAATCTCAACTTTTGGCCTTTCTATAGAATGCCCTACACCTAACGCTTTTAAAGTATTCAGAATTTTTCGCGCTGCCTCTTCTCCCTTATCAATAATGGTTCGTCCTTCGTCAAATGAGATAACGGTAAAGCCCAAAATATCGGGTTTAATGTAAATATCCGTTTCCTTCCGTTTGGCTTCCATCTTCTGGATCATCTGGTAGTTGTTTATCTGCAATAACACACCGGTAGCCCCGTTTATCTGCTCGCGTGTCTTTAAAGGATCTTGTACATCTACGCCTATTACAACATCGGCACCCATAGCCTTTACCTCTTCAATGGGGTAGTTATTGGTCACACCGCCATCTATCAGCAGTCTTTCGCCTATTTCAACAGGAGTATATAACGACGGAAATGCGGCACTGGCCAATATGGCATCCGGAAGCACGCCTTCGCGCAATACTACCTCTTTACCGGTTTCAATATCGGTCGCAATACACACAAACGGAATAGGGAGCTTATTAAAATCGCGGAGATGACGCACATTATTGGTCAGCCGTGCTATGGTATTGTAGTTATAAAGCCCTTTAGAGAAAGCACGCGGAAAGCCTATCCTGAAATTTTCAAATGGCAATGTAAGTGCATATATCTCGTCATTGCGTTTTTCAAAAAAGTTTTTAGAATCCCTTGGTGTAAAGTCGCCCAGCATGGCATCGGCATCAAGGGTGGTAAAAATAGAGTCAAGCTGTTTTGCCGAATATCCCGAAGCATAAAGTCCGCCCACAATGGCACCCATACTGGTACCGCCAATGTAAGATATCTCTACTCCCGCTTCTTCGAGCACTTTTAGTACCCCAATATGCGCAAGGCCTTTGGCGCCGCCCCCACTTAGTACAACACCCACTTTGGGCTTTGCCGTTTTCTCCTGAGCCCATACAGTACCGAAAATCGATAACGATAATAACAGGAGAATCAGTTTTTTCATGGGTTACTTATTCTTTTCTTTATAAAATTCTACAATTTTTTTTGCTTTGGCAGGACCAACCACTTTAGCTATCTCTTCTTCGGAGGAAGCTATCATTCGCTTTACCGATTTAAAATGCGTTATAAGCGTTACCATAGTCTTTTCACCAATGCCCGGTATGGTTTCTACCGATGTTTGTAGTGCACTCTTGCTACGTTTATCACGATGGAAAGTGATTCCAAAACGGTGCGCTTCATTACGCAACTGCTGGATTATCTTCAGGGTTTCCGATTTTTTATCGAGATAAAGCGGTACCGAATCGCCCGGGTAGAAAATTTCCTCAAGCCTTTTTGCAATGCCCAATATAGTAATTTTACCGCGTAACCCCAAGTCATCCAGGCTTTTTAATGCCGACGACAATTGCCCCTTACCGCCATCAATGATGATAAGCTGTGGCAACGGCTCGTTTTCGTCGAGCAACCTGCGGTAGCGGCGGTACACCACCTCTTCCATACTGGCAAAGTCGTTAGGCCCCTCTACGGTTTTTATATTAAAATGACGATAATCTTTTTTACTTGGCTTGCCATCCTTAAACACCACACATGCCGAAACCGGATTGGTTCCCTGAATATTAGAGTTATCAAAACATTCTATATGGCGTGGCTCAACAGGCAGGCGAAGGTCTTTTTTCATTTGCGCCATAATACGGTTGGTATGGCGGTCAGGGTCTACGATCTTAATTTGCTTTAGCTGATCCATCCTGAAGAAACGTGCATTTCTTTCCGACAAATCCAATATCTGTTTTTTGTCGCCAAGCTTCGGCACGGTAACCGTAATATTCTCGCCAAGGCTTATAGGAAACGGAACCAGTATCTCTTTCGACATCAGGTGAAAACGCTCACGCAGTTCTACCACAGCAAGCTCCAGCAATTCTTCATCCGGTTCATCAAGTTTTTTCTTTATTTCCATGGTATGGCTGCGAATGATTGCCCCATGCGACACCTGTATAAAGTTCACATAGGCCATGCTTTCGTCAGACACAATGCTGAACACATCGAGATTGGATATTTTAGGATTGAAGACCGTACTTCGTGCCTGATAATTTTCAAGCACTTCAATTTTTTCCTTGATCTTTTGAGCTTCCTCAAAGCGCATATCCATTGCCAGTTCCTGCATAAGCTTTTTAAAGTCCTTAAGCGATTCCTTAAAATTACCTTTAAGAATCTGGCGAATGGCATCTACATGTTCCTGATATACACTTAATGGTTCATGCCCTTCACATGGGCCTTTACAGTTGCCTATATGGTATTCCAGGCACACTTTAAATTTTCCCGAACGGATGTTAGCCTCGCTAAGGTCGTAGTTGCAGGTACGCAGCGGATAAAGTTCCTTTATAAGGTCGAGAAGCGTATGCACCGTTTTAAAACTGGTATACGGACCAAAATATTCCGACCCGTCCTTAATTACTTTACGGGTAGAAAATACACGGGCAAAAGGTTCCCGTTTAATACATATCCACGGATAGGTCTTATCATCCTTAAGCATGATATTGTACCGTGGCTGAAGTTTTTTAATAAGGTTATTTTCAAGCAATAATGCCTCGCTTTCGGTAGGCACTACAATGTGTTTAACCGATACTATCTTTTTAACCAGTACATTGGTCCTGCCGCTATCGTGAATCTTATTAAAATAAGACATCACCCTCTTTTTAAGATTCTTAGCCTTACCTACATACAACAGTTTATCGTCTTTATCAAAATACTGATAAACACCTGGATTGTCGGGAAGGGTTTGTATCTGGAGTTCGAGAGGCGTGCGCATACTGCAAAGTTAACAACAAATGGGTTATTTTTAACGTAAGAAGAATGTGAGTATTGTGTTAATTGTTGTTTGTTGGAGGCAGGGAAGTCCGAGGTCCGAAGAAGCTTCACTCAAACTCATTATCCACAAAACTTCGGACTTCCCTGCCTCCGACTTCAAAACTGTAAACTGTAAACCGCCAACTGTAAACTAAAAAAACCTACTTTTATACTTTCCTAAAATACCTATGGCAATAAACAGCACTCTTACAATACTTGGCGAAGAAGTTTTACCCGGCGAAAGCAAAACCATAACCATGGAAATTGCCCGCCTGCATACCATGACAAAACTCAAGATTCCCATAATTGTAGAGCGTTCTAAAATCCCCGGGCCAACAATACTGTTTAGTGCCGGGCTTCATGGCGACGAGATAAACGGCATAGAGATAGTTCGCCAAACCATTGTAAGGAAACTAAACAAACCCAAGCGGGGCACCATCATTTGCATACCTGTCATCAATATTTTCGGTTTTGTAAACCAAAGCCGTGAGTTTCCCGATGGGCGCGATCTTAACCGTGTTTTTCCGGGCAGCAAAAAAGGTTCGCTTGCCAGCAGGTTTGCTTACTATATCCTCGAAGAAGTAATCCCAAATGTAGATTACTGCATCGATTTTCATGCCGGCGGCGCCAGCCGTTTTAACGCTCCGCAAATTCGCATTGTACCTAACAACACTGAACTGAAAGAACTATCGGACGTTTTTAATGCACCATTTACGCTGTATTCTAAACACATCCCAGGCTCGTTTCGTAGTGCCTGCGATAAGATGGGTGTAAAAATGCTGCTGTTTGAAGGTGGAAAATCACTCGACATTAACCACGATATTACTCACGAAGGCATTCAGGGCATTAAACGATTCCTTCAGCATTTTGATATGCTGAATCCGCATAAAAAAGGCCCCGTAGCTAACAACGACACCGTTTATATCGACAAATCGTCATGGGTAAGGGCGCGCCATTCAGGACTTTTTCAAAGCAAGATAAAAGCGGGAGACTTTGTTCATAAAGGCGAAGTTATCGCGGTAATAACCGACCCGTTTGGCAAATTTGAGCACAAAGTAAAGGCACCTAACGGAGGTTATATCATTAATGCCAATGACGGCGCCATAGTATACCAGGGTGATGCAATATTCCACCTGTCGCAGAGTTATCAGTTTTAGGTTACCGCGTTATTAAGTTATTGGGTTCGGGTTGTCATCCTGACGGAGGAAGGATCTCTATTCTTAACTATTTAGAGATTTCTCCTCTCCGTTGCACTCCGGTCGAAATGACAACTCTAAACCCCAAACAGCGACGCCTACTTACAAAACTCATACTCTGCATACTTTTGGCATTCTTTGCCGGTAGCTACAATAGTATGCGATTGCTGTTTTTCGTTTTTAAGTGTGCCTTTCATAAAATCGATAATCTGTAGCGGGTCGTTATGAAAGAGCTCGGCACTGTATTCGTGGCCACCGCCACAATAGGTAACCAGTTTGGTATTGCCTTTCAGCCCGATGATATGATTGTATATAGAATACGACCCAAACAGCATCAGCCATCCCGGCGAGTTGGGCGGACAGTAGTGGTGTGCAGCTGTACCATAAGGCACCGTGGTATCGCAACTGCCGTGAAAAAACAGTACCGGAACCAGGTTCTTTGGCGTGATAAGGTTTAAATCCATAATAGCACCTGCACCTGATATTACTCCGGCATATTTAAAATTGGCAGGAAGACTTTCGCTATACATATTCATCATTTTACTATCCCAAAAAGCAGCATGCAAAACGGTTTCGGCACCGGCACTACTGCCCGAAATGAACACTTTGGCAGGATCAATATTATAGGTGCTTTCATTTTTCAGGAAATAGATTACCGCCTGTTGCAATTGGTTCGCTGCAATTTGAATCGCTTTTATCTTTTCCGGAAGTTTGCCATCGCAGCTAAAGCTTTTACCTTTCATGTACAGTGTGTAAGTAATATTAGCCGCTACAAATCCCTGCTCTGCGGCTTTTTTGGTAAAGTCACGGTCAGAACTTCTTTCCCCTCCCGAAAAACCACCACCATGCACATGCACTACTAACGGAAGTTTTTCTTTGCTTTTGCCTTTTGGCACAAAAACATCCATTTCGAGTTTCAGGGTATCGTTGGCAAAATAGGTGACGGTTTTATAATTCTGCGCTTTTGCGAATGCGAAAGTTATCAGGACAAAAAATAGTAAAAGGTATTTTTTCATGGAAAAAGAATAGTGTTTTTACAAAGTTAAAGAACAGGTGCAAAGTTTCAGAGTTACCAAGCCACAAAGTTGCAAAACCAAAGGGCTTAAGGATAAGGTTTCCCTCAAATATGTCCCCTCTGTTTGTTTAAATTTGAGTGAAGCTGCCCCTCTCTTTTGGAGAGGAGTTGGGGTGAGGCCTAGAACCCAAAACCCAATAACCCAACAAACCTAAATAAGCGGAAGGAAAACACTAAATGTAGTACCTGCACCCGGTTCACTTTTGGCACTGATGTCTCCGTTATGATTTTCTACAATTTTTTTACAGAGCGCCAGTCCTATACCTGTTCCCGGTGTATTATCGAGACGTTTAAACATTTTAAAAATCATATCGGCATATTCCTGCTCAAAGCCTTGTCCTTTATCGTTAAAAAGAATTTTTATATAGGGAACGCCATTTTTAAAAAAGGCTGAGTCAACCCTGTCATCTATTGTAATTGGATGGGCGGTTATACTAATTTCCGGACTGCTGCCGCCAAACTTTATGGCATTGCTTAGCAAATTGGAAAACAATTGGTGCAACTGAATAGGAATCCCTTTTAGCACGGGAAGTTTACCTATGGTTAGCTTCACATTTTTCTGTTCGATAAGCAGGTCGAAATCAAGAACTACATTTTCAAGTATCTCATTAAGGTCTGCCACTTCAAAAAGCTCATCGGTACTTGAAAGCTGAGAATATTTAAGTACGTCTTTTATCAGCGTGGTCATTCTACCGGCACTGGAATTTATCTTATCCATATAGCGTATAACGGACGCTTTATCGTCTATATTCTCCATAAGCATTTCGCTAAACACCTGTATCTTGCGCAGGGGTTCCTGAAGATCATGTGAGGCGATATAGGCATACTCTTCGAGCTGCTTGTTACGAAACTCTATATCGCGGGCATTATGGCGAAGGCGGTCTTCGGCAAATTTGCGTTCAGTAAGGTCGCGGGTTACTTTACAAAAGCCTATTAAATTATCATAATCGTCATGAAGCACTGTGATTACAACCGAGGCCCAAAATTTTGTCCCGTCCTTTCGCAGTCTCCATCCCTCATTGGTGGCACGACCGTTAGCTTGCGCATACTTTAAAAGAGTTTCCGGTAGTTGTTTTTCCCTGTCGTCATGCAGGTAAAAAACACTAAAATGCTTTCCTAGTATTTCTTCGGCAGCATAACCCTTTATTTTTTTAGCTCCTCTGTTCCAGTTAAGTACATACCCTTCTCTATCGAGCATGAGAATAGCATAATCCTCAACCTCATCTATCATCTTTTGGTAGCGGTCTTCAGTACTGCGTATCAGTTTTCTCTTTCGTTCTACATTTTCTATGATCGCATTATAACTATGCGAATCTGCTTTTCTTTTTTCTGTAACATCAATAAGCATTACCGATGCTCCCTGCACTATTCCCTTTTCATTATATATAAGCGTGATATGCACCAGAACATTAAAGAGAGTGCCTTCAGCACGTTCGAGTACAAACTCTATGGGTTTCTCAACCACTCCGGTTTGCATCGCCTTTCGAATCGGATTAAATCCACGTATAAAAGCATCGCCATTAGCCATATAAATTTTATAGGCCCCACCCCATTTCTCAATCCCGGTTTCGGGTTCGCGCCCCCACAAGTCGGCTGCAGCCTTATTAAAATAGGTTATTGTACCATCTAACCCACAGATATAAATGGGCACGGGTATATCGGTAAGAAGTGATGTATCAAAATCTGTCCGGCAAAAGTTGTTGTGCAAAGAAGCGCCTGCATCTGAAAGATTAGGATTTTGCATTGGCTGTGTATTTGGTGTTTTTAGGTAAGGTAAAGATAATCAAATTGCTAAAAGCCAATACACCCCAATAAAAATTTAGCGGTCAGTTATTTGCATCAATATAAAACGGAAGTTCTTTTTTGGTAAGCAGTTCTTCGAGGATGCCTACCAGGGCAGAAAAACTGTTGGGCTTAACGAGGTAATGGTCTGCCCCGGCATTTTTAACATCCTCTACATCTTTAGGATGCGAAGACGTGGTATAAACAATAACAGGTACATTTGCCAAACGGTCAATTTTTTTAAATGCCTCCACGCATTCCTTTCCTGATATCATTGGCATATTAAGGTCTACAAAAATGTAACCGGGCACTATATCAGATTCCTGCATGGCTTTAATTGCATCTGCCCCATTTTTAGCCATATCGCACACATAACTGGCATGCGCTTTTTTAAGCGCCATGGCAAAAATTTCACGGTCGTCCGCATCATCATCAACAAGAAAGCAGGAGCCTGTGCTCATACAATTTGGGGGTTTGAAGATTAAAATTAATTATTGCGGGGGTTTCTAAATATAGAACAAACAATTGTAAATGTTAAAAAAATCGCCGAAAACACGCTTTTTATCGATGAAATGCAATTTACAAGCTATAAGAATCCTTAACTTCACCGAAACGTAAAAAAGCAATTTTTATCCCAAAGCACCAAGACATTATAATTAAAAAGCCCGGTTTTACAACCGGGCTTTTTAATTATAATGCTTTCTTAAACAGTAGCGCTTCATCACGCTTACCACTTTCTCTGAAGCCAAGTTCTTTATAAAAATTTGCCATCGCAGTATCGGCAGGTTTTACCTCAGCCCATACAACATCGTGCTTGCGTTGGGCAGCAATCTCAAAGGCACGGTTTAGCAGCTTTTGGTTAGCCTCATCGTTAACAGAAGGAATGGTGCGTTCTATATACAGCGGCTTGCCTCCTTCTGCTTCTTTAGGCAGGTTTGCCGATATAAGCACCAGCAATGCCAGTGGCTCTTCTACCCTGTCTTCGTCTTCTCCGGTTACATCAAAGGTCATCAGCCATTCGGTAGTAAACGAATTGGCTTTGTTCAAAAAAGCCGAAACAGTATTCTCCTTCTCGGTGTCTTTTTGTTTTGAGGTAGTATAATAGGTATTAGCCATTTCAGATACTTTATAAGCGTTCTCTTCGTTGGCTACTATAAATTTTGCTATAACAGGCATAATCAGTATTGAGATGTTAGATGTTAGTATTGAGATGTTAGAGTTAGTATTAAGTAATTAGACTCAACACTTTCTCACTATTAAAATCTCTTAAGAACAAAAGTACAAAATAGTTTTAGGGAGTTGCTGTACTTTATGCTCCATATTTTGCACAGATTACGCACAAAAAAGGAGCCGTCTTATATTTTTTGATTATAACCTCACGCCTTACAGGCAATAATATTACGGAATACTGCAATTGCCATTGGTAAAATCAGAAACATAAGGATTATAATAATTTCCCTGACTGTGAAACGCCACCCCATTATATCGTATAAGATTTGTAATGGCACAAAAATCCCTTAAAGCCAAATTATCTTCAAAATTTAAGGAACCCTCAGCATCGGTTATACCTTCAAGCCCTGCAAGTGTAGTAAGAGCACTTCCTGAAATACTTATATAGCCAGAACTATCATCAATATTGCTAATAGTTTTTAAATTTTCAAGCTGCTGAAGTGATGCCAGTGCAGGATTTAAAAACAAACGTATGCCATGCACACTGTTAAGGTTGTTAAGCCCCTCTAAAGATTCCAGATTCGCACAGTTATCTATTGCAAGAGTTCCATCAACCTTTGTTAGGTTATTGAGCCCGGACATATTCTTAAGTTTGTTGCAATTATATATGCCAATTTCAGCTGCCCTTGTTATACCCTGAAGCCCATTAAGACTTGTAAGTTCAGAATTATCTGTAATGTATAATTCACGACGAAGATCTATAAGTGAAGAGAGTGCCGAAATATCGGTAAGAGCATTATTATTATTTATATACAGGTTTGTTGTATTAGTAACATTGTTAAGTCCCTCAAGGCTTGTAAGTAACGGACAATTTTGGATAGCTATGTTACCCCTTGAGAAATAAAGTCCTGACAATGCTTCAAGGCTAACAATATCATTTTGCCCCTCGCCACCCCCTATTACCAAATTTTGAACACCGCAATACCCTAATGCAGCAAAAGCCTCAACTTCAGCCTGGGTACGTAAGTAAAAATCTGAAGAACCATAACACGCCGGAGGGGTATCAAACGGATTATCATCGTGATGACAGGACACAAGTATCCCTGTTATAAAAAATAAAAGCAACTTTTTCATAAGCAATTGATTTGTTGGTTATAACAAATATAAAAAAGGAATATACAAAACCTCCATTTATCTGCAAGTTTCTATTACAAAACCAAACCCCGCCTGCAACTGCAAACGGGGTTGTATATACTTAAACCGTAATTAGGTATATGAATATTAATCCATACTGCAACCGCCCGGTTGGGTAAAATCAGGCTGGTATTGATTGTCGCTAATACTTATACTTTCCGGATAAACCGCATTGTCTACAATAGCCTGAACGGCGCAAAAGTCTTTCAAAGCATCATTCTCTACAATATACAATTGTGCAACAAAATCAGTAATATTCTCAAGTCCGTTTAAAGTTACTAACGAATTGTTATTAATTATAGACAACATGGCATTACCCTCACCCTCTTCAGATTTTATTGTTTCCAGATTAGCAAGTGCACTTATAGATGTCAGCATATCATTAGTGGCTAATCTGATTTCTGAAGCCTCTTTTAAACTATTAAGTCCCTCCAGCGAAGTTAATGCTTCATTAACGGTTAAATCTAACACACGGATGCTTGTAGCATTGTGCAATGGCTGTAATGAATTAAATTTTGTTGTATAGCTTATGGTAAGGCTCTCAAATCTGGTAATGTTTTCAAGCCCCTCTATAGAGGTCAACTCAGGACATTGCGTTATGCTCAATTTTTTCAGGCCTGTTATAGACGATAAACCGTTTAAAGATGTAAACAATTCGTTCCCCTCTATAGTAATCTCATTGGCAGCAACAAGATTTTGAAAACTATTAAGATTCTGTATTCCGCAATATTTTATTGATACTGCCCCTGCTGTGGTTACACCGTTAAAACCCAGTGTTTTTAAAGCCTGATTATTATACAAAGTTATATTAACACCTTCACGTGTTGCCATGCTGTTTAGAGCAGCAATATTTTCAAGACTGCTACTATAATCAATTGTAAGATCTCCCCCCAGAGTTTTAAGACCCCTAAGGCCATCGAGCGATTTCATTCCGCCACGGCTAATGGTCAAATCACCTCTTATGTTCAGTATATTATGCAACCCTTCAAGACTTTCCAGAAAAGGAGCCTCAATGGTAACATCACCTTCAACATTATAAAGTCCTGCCAGCGGTGTAAGATCAGTAATATTATCATCCGTAAGCTCTCCGCCAATGATAAGCTCTGCAACAGAGCAATACCCCTTTTCGGCATAATAGTTAACATCAGCCTGTGTTACCAGTTTAAGTACAGATGATGAAGCACACGGAAGCTTAACTATTTCGTTAGGATCGGTAGGCATAGTAAAAGAATCGTCGTCAGAACAGCTTAAAGCTGTAATTGCAGCAAAAAAGCAAATAAATAATTTTCTCATGATTAAGTTGGTTTAGTTACAAAACTAATTAAAAGATGCTCAAAAAAACGAAAAGGTTGCGCGACAGCATCACAATTTTTCGAAAGTTTATAAAAAACATATTTTTAAATTATTCCTTAACAAACCAAACCCCGTCTGCAACCGCAAACGGGGTGTATATTGTAGATTTTTGATTTCAGATTTCAAACATCAGACTTCCGACCTTTGACTTTCAGTTACTCCTTCACAAACTTTAAATGCTGCACGCCTTCCTGTGTCGATACATTTAAAAAGTAAATCCCTGCAGGCAATACCTCAACATTAATTTCAGGGTTATTGCCCTTTTGCGAAAGCACCAGTTTACCTGTCATATCGGTAACCGAAAGGTTTTCTATGTTTAGCATTTCGGCATTCGCTATAGTTAGTGTTGATGATGTTGGGTTAGGATAAAGCGTTATTTGAGAGAGGGTATTGTCGTTGAGGCCGGCAGTAGCTTCTTCACACATTGTACCAAAAAATACCGGTATTGTATGATTTGTAGTATCTCCCAAGCCTAATTGCCCGAAAGTATTGACACCACTCATGTAGAGTTCTCCATTTAATTTCACAGCACAATTATTGCCTCCTCCGGATGCTATTGTTTTGCCCCATTCAGTATTCTGATTTACCACTATTGGCGTACTTACTGCTGTTAGATCCTGAAAGCCCCATTTATATAACTTACCATCAATCTTAGTACCATTGCCCGCGCTATCTCCAACACTAAAAGATGTCCATGTATCAGTACCTATCTGCATAGGAACCGAGCTATCGATTGTAGTACCGTTCCCTAAACATCCAAATGAATTATCTCCCCATGACCAAAGTGTATTGTCATTTTTTTGAGCTACCACGTGTAGCGAACCCGCATCTATAGCTTTCCAATCGGAATCAGTCCCTACCTGTGTCGGAACCAGAACATTTGGCCCACCAACATTATTCCCATTCATTGCACCATTACCTAATTGACCATACTCATTATTCCCCCATGACCACAATGTCCCATCTGATTTAATTGCAAAAGATGTGCCGTAACCAGCAGCAGATATTGCAACCCAGTCTGTAGCAGTACCAACCTGTTGGGGCGAACCAACTTGTTGGGTATTTCCCAGTCCCAGGGCTCCAGAATCATTATAGCCCCATGCCCACAGAGTTCCGTTTTCTTTAATTGCAAGCATATGAGAACCTCCACTACTAATCTTTTTCCAGTCTGTTGCAGTTCCTATTTTCTTTGGAGTGGTTTGTGAACTATTACTAGTCCCGGGGATTTGCCCCATTAAATTTTCTCCCCATGCCCAAAGTGTACCGTCTGTTTTTAAGCCAAGACTGGTAGATCCTCCCGCACTTATCGTTTTCCAATTAGTCGCGGCACCTACCTGTATTGGTGATGTTTTATCTACGATAGTACCATCGCCCAGCTTCCCATATTCGTTATCTCCCCATGCCCAAAGTGTACCATTATCCTTAATACCAATACCGTAAAGCATTCCAAACTCAATCTGTTTCCAGCACTGTGCATAGGTTTGTAATGTAAATACCGTAACTAAAACAAGTAAAAATCTCTTCATGTGTTTATTAAAAATTGGTTGTTTGCAAATGTAAGATTTATTGCAATATAAAAAACTCGCCTGCAACTGCAAACGGGGTGTATATTGTAGATTTTTGATTTCAGATTTCAAACATCAGACTTCCGACCTCTGACTTTCAGTTACTCCTTCACAAATTTTAAATGCTGTACACCTTCCTGTGCCGATACATTTAAAAAATAAATCCCGGCAGGTAATGCCTCAACATTAATCCAATGGTCATTGCCTTTTTGCGAAAGCGCAAGCTTGCCCGTCATATCGGTAACTGAAAGGTTTTCTAGAATAAGGTTTTCTGCATTCTCCAAAGTAAGCGTGTTATACGTTGGATTTGGGTATAATGTAATTTGAGAAAGGGCGTTATCGTTAAGACCGGCGGTTTCAACACACATATTATCAAAAAATGTTGGCTGAGGATGAACTACAGTATCTCCCAATCCCAATTGCCCAACATCATTACCACCCCAGGCATACATATTACCATTTGTTTTTACAGCAAGATAATACGTCTGACCCGAACTTAGTGTTTTGTCCCAGTCTGTATCATCATTTACAAGTGTAGGCTCTTTAATTCCGATACCTTGATAATTAATACCCCATGCGTATAATTTCCCATCTGCTTTTGTTCCGGCACATGACCCGTTACCTGCACTAAAAGATGTCCAGGCATCTGTACCTATCTGCATAGGAAATGATCTCGTAACCATTGTATTGTCTCCTAATTCACCAAAACCGTTTATTCCCCACGACCAAAGTGTGTTATCATTTTTTTGGGCAATAACATGCTGACCTCCGGCATCTACATCTTTCCAGTCATTACCTCCTATCTGGGTTGGCACGAGTACGCTTGGCCCTCCGGCATTATTACCTACACCTGTTCCATTGCCCATTTCTCCCGATTGATTATTACCGCATACCCAAAGGGTACCATCGGTCTTAATCGCATAAGAAGTAGAACTACCCGTAGATATTACAGCCCAGTCATTAGCAACACCTAACTGAGTAGGTGACAACACAGTAGTAGTATTACCCAAACCTAACGCTCCAAAACTATTACCGCCCCATACCCATAGCGTTCCGTTATCTTTAATAGCAAGCATATGATTTCCGCCACAGCTGATTGTTTTCCAGTCGGTATCTGTACCTATCTGTATCGGAGTTGTTTGTGGATTACTACCACCGGTAATTTGCCCATAAAAGTTATCTCCCCATGCCCAAATTGTCCCATCCGTTTTTAAAGCAAGATTGGTTTGGTGATTTGCACTTACTGCTTCCCAGTCGTTATCGGTTCCTACCTGCAGCGGCACTGACTTATTTATAGTGGTTCCATCACCTAACTGTCCTGCAGTATTGGCGCCGCATGTCCAGAGCGTACCGTCATTTTTAATACCAATTATATGACCTCCTCCAAATTCAATTTGTTTCCAGCATTGTACTGCCTTTTGCGGCACCTTAGCTATGTTTTGCGCTTGTATTTGCAATGTAAATACTGTAAATACAGCAAGTAATATTTTTTTCATAAGTCATTAATTTGGTTGACTGCAAATGTAAGATTTTATTCAAAAAAAGCCCGCACGATTGTACGGGCTTACTATATCATTCAAAACATCAGACTTCAGACCTCAGACTTCTAACATTTTATCAATAATCCCCCTACAAAATTTACAAAACTGTTATTCTGCTCTCTATAATCAACTCTTTTGTCGGTCGCATAGAAAAAATCGTTACTTTCGCAAATCGATTTTTTAGCATGCACAATAATGAGTAAGAAGTTTACTGAATATAAAGGACTTGACCTGCCTACAGTGGCAAGCGAGGTACTTAATTTCTGGAAAGAAGAGAAGATTTTTGACAAGAGTGTTACAACCCGAGAGGGAAAACCGCAATATGTATTTTTTGAAGGACCGCCTTCGGCAAACGGGCTTCCGGGCATTCACCACGTAATGGCGCGTGCCATTAAAGACATTTTTTGCCGTTACCAAACCCAAAAAGGATACCAGGTAAAACGTAAAGCCGGATGGGATACCCACGGCCTTCCGGTAGAGCTTGGTACCGAAAAAGAACTTGGCATTACTAAAGAAGACATCGGTACTAAAATTACCGTAGAAGAATATAACGAAGCGTGTAAGCGTACGGTAATGCGCTACACCGACGTATGGAACGACCTTACTGAAAAAATGGGTTACTGGGTAGATATGGAAGACCCTTATGTTACCTACAAGCCAAAATACATGGAATCGGTTTGGTGGTTACTAAAACAAATTTACGACAAAGGCCTTCTATACAAAGGCTACACCATACAGCCCTATTCGCCTAAAGCAGGTACAGGACTTAGCTCACACGAGGTAAACCAGCCGGGTGCCTACCGCGATGTAACCGATACTACCATTGTAGCGCAGTTCAAAACCATTGCTGATACACTTCCGCAAGTATTTACCGGCTTTGGCGCTGTAGACATCATGGCATGGACGACCACCCCGTGGACGCTTCCATCTAACACTGCTTTGACCGTTGGTCCGAACATTGATTATGTTTTGGTAAAAACCTTTAACCAGTACACGTTTGAGCCTATCAATGTAGTATTGGCTAAAAACCTTGTAGGCAAGCAGTTTGGCAAAAACTACGTTCAGGCTACAGGCGAAGAAGATTTTGCTAATTACAACGCAGGTGATAAAACTATCCCTTACACCATTTTGGCAGAAGCCAAAGGTAAGGACCTTGTAGGCATCCGTTACGAACAGTTATTGCCGTTTGTACTGCCTGCAAATAACCCTGAGAACGCCTTCCGTGTAATTTCGGGCGACTTCGTTACTACTGAAGACGGTACAGGTATCGTACACACTGCTCCTACTTTTGGTGCAGATGATGCCAAGGTAGCTAAAGAAGCGAAGCCGGAAGTTCCGCCAATGCTTGTAGAAGATGCTAACGGAAACCTTGTTCCGCTGGTAGACCTTCAGGGTAAATTTACAAGCCATGTAGACACGCTGGAAAACCCTAACGGGAATGCGCTACAGTTAGCAGGCAAATACGTTAAAAATGAATATTACGATGCCGGAACTGCCCCTGAGCGTTCGGCAGACGTTGAAATATCAATCTACCTTAAAGAAAACAACAAAGCCTTTAAAGTAGAGAAGTATGTACACAGCTATCCGCACTCATGGAGAACGGACGAGCCGTTACTATACTACCCGCTTGACAGCTGGTTCATACGCATGACGGATGTTAAAGAGCGTATGTTCGACCTTAACGACACCATCAACTGGAAGCCTAAAGCTACAGGAGAAGGCCGTTTTGGCAACTGGCTGAAAAACGCTAACGACTGGAACCTTTCACGTTCGCGTTACTGGGGTATCCCGCTTCCTATCTGGAGGACTGAGGATAAAACCGAAGAGATGATCATTGGCTCTGCCGAAGAACTGTACAACGGTATCGAGAAAGCCATTGCTGCCGGACTGATGAGCGAGAATCCGTTTAAAGGATTTGAGCCGGGCAACATGAGCGAGGCGAACTACGACCTTATCGACCTGCACAAAAATGTGGTAGACGCCATTACCCTTGTTTCGCCGTCTGGCAAACCAATGAAACGCGAAAGCGACCTTATTGACGTTTGGTTTGACAGTGGGGCGATGCCTTATGCACAATGGCACTATCCGTTCGAAAACAAAGAGCTTATCGACAACAACGAGTCGTTCCCTGCTGATTTTATCGCAGAAGGTGTAGACCAGACCCGTGGATGGTTCTATACGCTGCACGCCATCGGAACATTGGTATTTGACCAGGTGGCTTATAAAAACGTAGTTTCAAACGGACTTGTACTAGACAAAAACGGACAGAAGATGTCGAAACGTCTTGGTAATGCAGTTGACCCATTCACTACACTTGCCGAGTACGGACCCGATGCTACACGCTGGTACATGATTGCCAATGCTAACCCGTGGGACAACCTTAAATTTGACATTGAAGGTGTAGCCGAAGTAAGACGTAAATTCTTCGGTACGCTATACAATACCTATTCATTCTTTGCGCTTTATGCAAATATTGATGGTTTCTCATACAGCGAGCCGGAAGTTCCGCTTAACGAAAGACCTGAAATTGACCGTTGGATACTATCTGAGCTAAACACGCTTATAAAAGACGTAGACAGCTATTATGCCGATTATGAGCCTACCAAAGCTGCAAGGGCTATCTCTGACTTCGTTCAGGAAAACCTGAGCAACTGGTATGTGCGTTTATGCCGTCGCCGTTTCTGGAAAGGTGAATATGCTCAGGATAAAATTGCCGCTTACCAAACCCTATATACCTGTCTTGTAGCAGTTGCCAAACTGAGTGCGCCAATAGCGCCATTCTACATGGACAGATTATACAAAGATTTAACACAAGCTTCACAAGAAGGGGCGTTCGAAAGCGTACATTTGGCCGATTTTCCGCAGTATGCTGATAACTTTGTTGATAAATCGTTAGAAAGCAGAATGCAGAAAGCGCAGACTATCTCATCGCTTGTACTTTCGTTAAGGAAGAAAGAGATGATAAAAGTGCGCCAACCACTGCAAAGGGTAATGATTCCGGTACTTGACGCAAATCAGAAAGCCGAGATTGAAGCCGTTGCAGAGCTTATTAAAGCCGAGGTAAACGTGAAAGAAGTAGAACTGATGGACGATGCATCAGGGGTACTTGTGAAGCAGATTAAGCCTAACTTCAAGGCACTTGGACCACGCTTTGGCAAGGATATGGGATTGATTTCCAAAGAGATACAAAACTTCTCTCAGGAGCAGATCAACGAGATTGACAGCAAGGGTGGCATAGAAATTGAAGTATCAGGAAAAAGTGTAACTTTAACAACCGCGGATGTTGAGATTAGCTCACAGGACATACCGGGATGGCTGGTTGCCAACGCAGGCGGAATTACCGTAGCCTTAGATATTACACTTACTGAGGAACTTAAGAGCGAAGGTATCGCAAGAGAACTGGTAAACAGGATACAAAACATCCGAAAAGACAGCGGCCTTGAAGTTACCGACAGGATTAAAGTTACTATGAAAGACAATAAAATCCTACAAGATGCCGTTAAAGCGAATGAGGATTACATTAAGAGTGAAACACTTACCGACTCGATTACTTTTGCAGATGAAGTTACGAACGGTACGGAAATAGAATTTGACGACATAAAAACCTTATTATTAATTTCAAAATAAGTTGACAATGGTAGATGAGCAAATACGATACTCTGATGCTGACCTTGCAGAGTTTAGGGAATTAATTACCAAAAAGATTGAGAAAGCTAAAGCTGATTTAGAACTGATCCGCAGTGCCTATATGAATGACCTTAACAACGGTACCGACGATACGTCACCTACGTTTAAAGCATTTGAGGAAGGTAGCGAGACCATGTCTAAAGAAGCAAACTCACAGCTTGCTATACGCCAGGAAAAGTTCATCCGCGACCTTAAGAACGCGCTAATAAGAATTGAGAACAAAACCTATGGAATTTGCAAAGTGACAGGAAAGCTTATCAACAAAGAACGCCTGAAACTGGTTCCCCATGCTACAATGAGCATCGAGGCAAAAAATATGCAACGATAATATACTGACCGCCCCAACAGGGGCGGTTTTTATTTTTATGTGGATTGGAGGTCGGAAGTTTATGCGTTTTGTCATTCTGAACGGAATGTAGTGGAGTGAAGAATCTCATACTACAAATAGAGATCCTTCGTACCTCAGGATGACAAAGCGATATGTGTCATTCTGAACGGAATGTAATGGAGTGAAGAATCTCATACTACAAATAGAGATCCTTCGTACCTCAGGATGACAAAGCGTTATTTGTCATTCTGAACGGAATGTAATGGAGTGAAGAATCTCATGCTACAAATAGAGATCCTTCGTACCTCAGGATGACAAAGCGTTATTTGTCATTCTGAACGGAATGTAATGGAGTGAAGAATCTCATGCTACAAATAGAGATCCTTCGTACCTCAGGATGACAAAGCGTTATGTGTCATTCTGAATGCAGCGCAGTGGAGTGAAGAATCTCATACTACAAATAGAGATCCTTCGTACCTCAGGATGACAAAGCGTTATGTGTAATTCTGAACGGAATGTAGTGGAGTGAAGAATCTCATGCTACAAATAGAGATCCTTCGTACCTCAGGATGACAAAGCGTTATCTGTCATTCTGAATGCAGCGCAGTGGAGTGATAAATCTCATTCTACAATAGAGATTCTTCCTTCGTCAGAATGACAAACATTACGTGAAACATCTTTCAGCACGTGTCATTCTGAATGCAGCGCAGCGAAATGAAGAATCTAAAAATCTCAATCCTGGATTTCATCATTCAAAAACCTCCATTGAGGATTAAATTCATTTATTAATGCATCTTTTTTAGCCCTTGTCCAGCCTTTTATTTCCTTTTCCCTGTCAATTCCTGTTTCGGCATCCTGATAATGTTCAAAATAAACAAGATAATAACACCTATATTTAGTTGTGAACGCTTTTGAATTAGCTTCGGGATTTTGATGAAAATACAGTCTGTTTTTCAATTCATTTGTAAAGCCGGTATATAGAACTGTTTTCTTTTTATTTGTAAGGATATAGACATAGTAATTATGTGTACCTAATGTTTTGTGCATCTTTTTAGTTTTATATGTAAATCTAATAATTTTTAGATTCTTCCTTCGTCAGAATGACAAAACGTTACGTTGAATACTTACGGCTCACTGTCATCCTGAATGCAGCGCAGCGAAATGAAGAATCTCATACTACAAATAGAGATTCTTCGTACCTCAGAATGACAAACATTACGTGAAACACCTTTCAGCACGTGTCATTCTGAATGCAGCGCAGCGGAATGAAAAATCTAAAATCCAATACTGATAAAATTTTAACAGGATTAATTTTATTTGACTATTATTGTATTGCTAACCAAGACCATATATGAAAAAACTATTACTCCTATTACTGCTGTGCCCTGTTTTGGCTATAGCCAAAACCATCCTTCCCGGCACGATTACCTTTAACGACAACACTACACGAACAGGCCTGATAGAAATTCAGAACGACTACAAGCAGCAACGCATCTTTTTTAAGACCGACAAAAGAGCCAAGAAAGAAACCATTTCTATCGACGATGTGCAATTTTATGTGGTGAGCAATGAAGCCGACGAACAAATTAAATTCTACACGCTAAAGCTGGCTGTTGTACCCGCCTTTAGCACTAAGTATAAGATCTCAGATAAAAAATCGTGGGTACGCCTTGAGAAAGCAGGGGAAGTAAACATCATAACCGCATGGAATGCAAACGGGGCTGTATATTACCTGCACAAACCCCACGAAGACTTTGCGCGCTATCTGATTACCCTGTATGGCGAAAATGGCTGCTGCAGCCACTTTAAGATGTTTAAATTTGACATGGAAAGAATTTTTAAGGACGACTGCCCTGCCCTGGTAAAAGCACTTGACACACTGGATAAAGACGAGTTTAGAGCCAATGGCCCTTTTTTAGCAGCGATACTATTTACTCAGTATTGCGATATTCATGAGTAATATGTTAAGCATGACTCTTATAATCACCAATTAATTCATCTTTAAAATTTTAGCCGGGTCAATTCGGTTTTTCATGTATATTCGCGGCCAGAAAAAAACAAACATGAAAAAACTATTACTCTTACTGTTGCTATGTCCTCTTATGGCAATAGCCAAATTTTATCCGGGAACAATAACCTTTAATGATGGCAATACAAAGACGGGGTTTATTGAAATACCTTCTTTCAGCTCACAAAAACTAAAATTCAGAGCTGAAGAGAAAGGAGATACTGAGAAATTCTCTATCAACGATGTAAAGAAATTTACACTTGCTTTAGAAAAAGGCGAAACTACTTACTTCGCTCTTAATCTGGCCGATGTTAAAACATTTAAAAAAGAATATAAAATTGAGAGTAAAAAATCTTGGTTAAAACTGTTTACTCAAGGAAATGGATTAAATATTATGGAGATGTATTCTCCTCCCTATGACGGTGGGGGAATAGCTCCTGTTTCTCAGGATGCATTATATTATTTCTTCTGGAAACCGGAAAACACTTATTGCACTTATTTTCATGCAGAATATGGTGTAAGAGCCATCGGCGAGTTCAGGGTTTTAAAACAACATATAGAATTAAACTTTGAAAAAGAGTGCCCTGCAATGGTAGAAAAACTTGATAAAGAAAAATTCAATGAACGTTTTATGGAATATATAATGGAGCTTTACAATGAAAACTGTGGAAGCACCAAATAAATCAAAGACTCTCCGGAGTCTTTAGTTTATTTTGTATCTAAATCACCCCCAATCACAAAAGCTTCTGATTCTTTTCAAGCAATTACAAAACTGTCATTCTGTACGGAAAGCAGTGGAGTGAAGAATCTATTGCCGTGAACAGAGAGATTGTTCATACCACAGAGTGACAAAACACAACACATAATGAGGCTCTGTAATTCTGAACAGAATACAGTGAAGTGAAGAATCAACAAATAAACTTTTCCCAAATCCGCATTCAGATACCTTCCATATCAATAATTCGATTATTTTTGCGGGTAAAATTCTAATAATGTCTTTAAAGAAAGCCTATCTTATTGTCATACTGGTACTGATAATAGACCAATTGTCAAAAATTTACATCAAAACCAACTTCATGCTTGAGGGTGAAGTTACCGTTTTTGAGTGGTTCAGGATACGCTTTATAGAAAATGAAGGCATGGCCTGGGGTGCCAAGATTCCGGGATCTTATGGCAAATTATTCCTTACCCTTTTCAGGATTGTGGCTGTAGCCGGTATAGGCTGGTGGCTGAATGATGCTGTAAAGAAAAGACAATCAAACTATCTTATTGTTTCGATAGCCCTGATTCTTGCAGGAGCTTTCGGAAACATTATAGACTCTGTATTTTATGGGGTAATATTCGACCACAGCCACGGACAGGTAGCTACGCTGTTCTCAGACCACCCGTATGGCACTTTGTTTCATGGTAAAGTGGTAGATATGCTGTACTTCCCATTGTTCAGCGGTACCTTCCCTGATTGGTTCCCAATTTGGGGTGGCGAGTACTTTAACTTCTTCAATGCCATCTTTAACATTGCCGATGCCGCTATCTCTGTAGGTGTGGGTATACTTATCGTATTCAACAAAAAGGCATTCGCTAAATAGAGTTTGCAGTATTCAGTCTCAGTCGGCAGACCACTCATTACTGAAAACTGTGACTGCGACTGAAAACTAAAACGAATAAACTTTCTCCGGCGTTACACAGTAATCCAACGGTACATCCGTATCAAAAACATCAATAGTCTCGTTTTCTGCCTCAAAAAAGGATAAGCCTATTGTTATCACATCTTTTTTGCATTCGCTCAGGAAACGGTCGTAAAAACCTTTTCCGTAGCCTACGCGCTGTCCCTTTTCGTCAAACGCAAGTAGCGGAACAAAGACCACATCGATTTTATCAGACGGCACCTCTATACCATCAACCGGCTCAGGAATCCCAAACTTATTTTTTACCAGCTTTGTATTGTCCGTAAGCAGAAAATGTATCATGCGGTGCGTTTCAAAATCCGACCTTGATACGATAACCTCCTTATCCTTTCCGGCAAGAAGATGAAGAATAAAATCAGTATGCACCTCACGCTGCTCCTCCATCGTCAGGAACAGGTGGAAATAAGTCTTATCCCAAATATCAAGCGAAAGTACCTTGTTGGCAATAGCAAGGCTTTTATCTTCTATCGCTTGAGGCGATAATGCCTGGCGCAGGTTTTTGTAATGAAGGCGTAGTGCGGGTTTGTCCATAAAGCAAATATAGGAAGTTTACGGTTTACAACTATGGAACGCGGATGCCGTGGATCTGGGCGGATGATACGGATTCAGCAACAGTGGTTTCCCCTCCCTTGGAGGGGTGCCCGTAGGGCGGGGTGGTTAAAACTAACAGAATTCTGTAACAATATATACCTCTAGTTCTTTCAGAACATTTGCAAGATCATTTCTTACTCTAAATTCTGATATTCTGTAAATTCTCAAACTTAATGACTTAAGAAACCTATCACGCACCGCATCATAAACATCTTTATCATTATGACTTGAACCATCGATTTCAATGATTAATCCGAGTGATTTTACGTAAAAGTCTACTATGTAATTACCTATTATGCGCTGCCTGTCAAAATCAATCCCGAAAAATGATTTTTTCTTTACCTGATTCCAGAAAACAACTTCTGAAACTACACCCATTTTTCTAAGCTTTTTTGCTCTATCGGATAAAGCAGGATTATACGGCAGATTTTGAATAAAATTCTTATATATCGGAACCGAATTAATCTCGAGTAAAATTTCTTTTTGCATAATTTGAACCACCCCGGCTTTCAGCCACCCCTCCAAAGGAGGGGAAACCTATTAGTACATTAATAAAAACTAAGATAGTAAATTTGCGTTCCACCACCCCCAATGTTAAGTTTTCAACTTTGCCGCAATCCTTAACATTGAAAAACCGTTTATTCAGTTTTCCTGTGTTAATTTTGCGTTACCAAAATGTAAACTATAATTATCAAGACCCATGAACAGGACAGATTTAAGACTGGTGCAGTACTCAGTAACTCAAAAAGTAAAATCTAAAAAAAGTAAAAAATCAACTTCTAAGAAAGTAAAAGCAATAGGATATTTCCACATTTGGGGTGCTAACGCCGACAAAAAAGGAAACGAAAAATTCTATGCCCTTATTGAAGATGCTAACACAGGAAGCCTTGTAGAAGTAGCGCACAAAGACGTTCGTTTCCTTACTGAAGACGAAGTGGAGATGCTTTACAACCAGACGGAAGAAATTCTTTTAAAAGAAGAGGCTGTTGCCGAAGGCCCGGCTGAAGAAGCTAAAGCCGAATAAGCCCACACACAGTCCTGAAAAAAATAAACACACGAAAGCAAAATGCCGCCTCTACAGGGCGGCATTTTTGTTTATTCGGTTATTTGTTTATTCGAAGCTGCACTCATTATTTGGACACGGATCCCGATAGCTATCGGGACGGATTAGGCAGATTACACGGATTTTTTATAATTGCGAATAATTTATTATTTTAGCTTAAATCTTACAAATCGAAAGTGAGCTCAATACTTCATAAACAACTTACAGGAGATATATTAAAAGCATTCTATGACGTTTACAATGAACTGGGCTATGGCTTTTTAGAAAGAGTATATCAAAATGCTCTTTTTATCGAACTGAAATCAAGAGGTTTTGAAGTAGAAGCGCAGAAATCAATTACCGTATATTATAAAGGAACTCAGGTAGGCAATTATATTGCAGATATTATAGTTAACAAAACTGTTATACTAGAACTAAAAGCCTGTGCGGATATCCATGATGAGTTTGAATTCCAATTATTAAATTATTTAAAAGGAACTGACTGCGAAGTGGGATTACTTCTTAACTTTGGCAAGGAACCGGAATTCATAAGGAAGATATTTACAAATGATAAAAAAATCATCGCCCTAAAATAAATCAGTGAAAATCTGCCCAATCCGCGTCATCTGTGTTCCATTAATTTATAATTTTAAAAGAGTATCATGAAAATAGAAATATGGAGCGATATCATGTGTCCGTTTTGCTACATCGGCAAAAGACGTTTTGATACCGCTATGGAGCAATTTGCCCACAAAGACAAAGTAGAGGTGGTATGGAAAAGCTTTATACTTTCACCCGACCTGCAAACTGACCCTTCCAAAAACATCAACGAAATGCTTGCCGAACACAAAGGCATACCGGTAGAAGAGGCTGCTGAGATGAACGCTTATGTTACTAAAATGGCCGCCGAGACAGGGCTAACGTACAACTTTGATACTGCCATACCGGCAAACACGTTTAACGCCCACCGATTCATTCATTTTGCGGCAGATCATGGCAAGGCTGCCGAAGCCGAAGAAAAGCTGTTTGCCGCTTACTTTACCGAAGGTCGTAACATAGACGATGCCCCTACCCTTGTAGATATAGCCATCGAACTTGGCCTGGACACTGATAAACTGGCACACGCCATGGGCAGCAATGGTTATGTACAGGAAGTAACTACCGACCTGATGCAGGCCCAAAGTGTTGGCGTGCGTGGCGTACCTTTCTTTGCTTTTAACCGCAAGTATGCCATTAGCGGAGCACAGCCTGTAGAAGCTTTTTTAGAAACGCTGGAAAAAGTATTTGCAGAGGAAAATAGCGTTCAGTAACAGTTACAGCATATACCCATACAAACACTACAATAAAAAACGCTCCTTTACGGGAGCGTTATTGTATCGGCAAGACAGTTAATGTATTCCATAATCATATAACCATCGGTTACATCTGAAGTATAAGTACCTATCGTCTTACGCACTATTTTGCTCTTTTTAAGCATTTCGAGTGCACTATTGTCTATTTTTATGCGTGGCCTTGTACTAAGGTTAGTATTTGCTCCTACTCTAAACACGTCAATTACCGCTTCCGGAAAATTAAGTTTAACCCCATTTTCCAACTGTAGTGTAAGACCTTTTACATCTTTATTTTTATAATTATCAGTACAAACCGCTACCCTTAGTTTAAACTGTCCGTCTGCTGTCCTAAACAGGCTGATATCATCTAAAAGAGGGGTACGGGTTTCTTCTACATAGCCTTCGCCGGCAGATATCCATTTTTTTCCTTTTTCGAGTCCGTTACAAAAATGCCCATCCGGAAAATCGATACCTCCCACCACTTCAAAAACAAAATCACATTTAGCCGTGGTATGATAATCGAAATATACGATTCCTGTCTCGGGATTTTGAAGCGTTAGTACATAGTTAGTATAACGTGGTTTATAGTCTACAACTTTAAATGTTTTACCTTCAATTGAAGCGGCATCAGTGTAGCGTAAACCTTTTTTATAGAGCGAATGTATTTCGGCATCACTGTAAAATCCTTTATAACCAACACCTATCTCTGATTTTTTTAACGGCAACACTTTCAATTCTTTACCCTTTAACAGATGAACGTCCTTACCCGGAAAGTTTTGAGCAAATGTAACAATGGAGAGTAAAGAACATAACAGCAACATTATCTTCTTCATAGCAGTTTTTTCTTTTTTTTTGACAAATATATCTTCTTTAAGTTTTTTTAAACAGAATTATTCCTACTTTAACATTTTGAAAGAAAAAAGCTGCATTTTAACAGAGTTTTTTAACCGTTCGTCGAATAGAAATCATAATTACTGTCTATCTATACCCATAACAGCTTTATAAGATTTTTCCCTACTTTATTTGGTTGATTGTTGTTGGTTGTTGGTTGTCGGAAGCTTCACTCTCACCCAATAAAAAACGCAGCAAAATGCTGCGTTTCTATACAATTTGTATATACTTTACAGACGTAGCAGTGCTACGTCTCTACCAAAAAACTATTATAGCTTCGGACTTATGACTTAAGACAAAATCAAATCAACAAATAACCAAATCCACGAATCAACTTTTTATTGGCTGCAGTTGCCAGCAACGATTTCTGCTACTGTTGGATTATAAAGATTATCAGCTATATAAGCTGGTTGAATAAAAATACCTTCGTTTAACAAAGAAGTTAATGAACAAAAATCTTTGAGCCCATCATTTTGAAAAACAGACAATTCCGCCTTAAACATTGTTATATTTTGAAACCCTTCTAATGACTGAAGAGCATCATTACTGCTTATTTCAAATTTATTTTCACTATAAAAAGGTGAGGTACTCAAAGTGGTTAACCCGGAAAAATGGCTTAATGTAGCCAGTGAGTCGTTACCAGAAATTATAAGATTTCCAAGTGTTTTTATATTCTGAACACCATTGCACGACTGTAGAGCATCACATGATGTAATCTTAAAAGAATCCATTTCCGTTATCGGTTGAAGACCTTCAATAGACACAAGATTAGGCAAATAATTCAATGTCAAACTTGATATGCCTTCTATGTTACCCATACCATCAAAGTTATAGAAACCGCAACTTGAAATTACAAATGACTTAACGTATTGAAGATTATCAAGTCCTTGGAAAGAAGATAATTCTGGATTGTTAGCAAGCCCAAACATTACATTTACATTTTTTAGTCCATTGAGTCCATTCAAATTTTGTAGGTGATCATTATTTTCAATAAAAAAGTCATCAACTTCTTCGATAGATTGTAAGCCCTGAAGACTAGTAAGAGCATCATTGTTCCTGATAACTAAATCTCCAAAACTATTGTTTATACCAACATATTTAAGTGAGCTTAGAGGTGTCAATTCGGCGAGTGCCGAGTTATGCTGTATCGACAGAGATCCTGAAATAGACTCAAGATTATTTAATCCATTTATCGAAGTAAGTAACAAATTCTCACTAATAGTTAATGACCCCTCAATTTTAATGAAAGAACTGAATCCTGCAATACTTGTAATATCACTATCAATAACAATAATTTCCATATCTTCTCCTTCTCCAACTGCTTCAACACGCGGGCCAATCATTATATTTCCTTTAATTGTACAGTATCCCTTCGCTGCGAAAGCATCAACTTCAGCCTGTGTAGAAAGCGCTACATTACCATTGTAAACTTTTGAACACGGTGTTGGTATAGGATTCTCAGGATTTTGATTGTCTGGATTAACAGGAGCACTGTCGTCACTGCTACAAGCAAACAGTGTCATTGCCAAAAAGGCAAAAAATAGCTTTTTCATTAGTTAAATTAATTGATTGTGGTGCAAATATATACAATTGTAGGAAATAGTTGGTTGATGGTTGTCGGTTGTCGGTTGATGGGAGCTACACTCAAACCTAATAAAAAACGCAGCAAAGTGCTGCGTTTATATATAGTATTTGAATACACCCTACAGACGTAGCAGTGCTACGTCTCTACCAAAAAACTAGTGTCATATTTGAACATCGGACATCCGGCTTCGGACAAAATCTAAAATCTGAAATCTGAAATTAATACACACTCTTCTTACTCACCGTCCTGTTTACATCAATTACGTAGAACAGCGCCTGAATATCATTCATGTGCAGGGTAAAGTCGGTAAACTCGGGGCTGTCGTTAAGGGAGTGGCAGGTAATGGTTCCCTCTTCCACATTATGGTCGATGATCTCCTTAAGGAGCGGCATTTTGCTTTGGGTAGTATAAATAACCCAGTACGGAAAATCGCGGTAGCGCAGCTTGCCCAGCCAGTGGTGGCGTTGCAGCTCGCGGGTAGAAACAATGCTGTTTCGGGTAACGGCATTGCTCGAACCATCGTCCATACTGTCGCCATTTACGCGAAAAGCCACATAGCGACCTTGCACCGGCTTATCGACCAAAATACCATGCTGACTCAGGTCCATTAAAAAATCGGCATCCTGATAGGTACTTAAAAACCCCGCCTGAACGTTGAACTCTGCCAATGGCATGAGCATATAATACTGTCCGTTAGGCAGCTCAATAAACTTGTTGCCGTTCTTGTTCTCAAAATCGTCAGCGAGTTTTACCAGTTCCTGGTGTTTTACGGTAGTAAAATTAGCCCTGTCCTGATTAAGCACTTTGTCTAATATTTCACTTTTTGATTTCGGGATAGGCTTACCCTTCTCATAATTAATGATAGTTTCACGGCTTGCACCGATAAGGTCGGCCAATTCTTTTTGGGTCAGTCCAAGTGCTTCGCGTTTTTGTTTAATCGCTAATCCGTCCATATTCAAATCTTTAGGGGCATTGTTAATAAAATCGCATACCTAAAGTGTAAAATTTAACCTTTAAACATTTTGCAATGTGGAATATTACACTTAACTTTGCATCATATTCAACAAAGGTACTAAAAAATGCACAACTTCAACATCCAACCCAAAGAAAAAGTGGAACTAAATGCCATAACCTCAGCAGAACAAGGGCATTCCACCTTACAAAAAAGTTCAACAAAAGTGGAATATACCACTAAAAACGAACAAAATAAGACTTCAAACACCCCAAACAGGGTTACAGTTACCACAGTAACACACAGTGAAGAAGAAAAAAAAGCAATATTACACTTTAACCGCGACAGGAGGTTTACTATTACAGAGTAAGCTCCCTAACCTGCCTCGGCGGGGAAATTATCAGCAAAACCCATTAAAGCTGAGTGAAGCTGCTCCCCTCTCCTTGGGAGAGGGGTTGGGGGTGAGGCCAAAAAAACTACTAAAGAAGATTCGCAAACAGCAAGCCCTCATCGAGAACCTCAAAACCCTGCCCTACTACACCGTCTTTAACCAACGGGCCCAACAGGAAAAAGACATCGCAAAGGCAGAGAAGAAGTTGCACAGTTTGCAGTCGCAGTATTCGGTCGCAGTGAACAACGTTCTGTCATTCTGAACGAAACGCAGTGCAGTGAAGAATCTCTTTTGGAATTTTAAGAGATTTCTCCTGTCGCCGAAATGACATAGTACATCGGACTTCCGACATCGGACAAACCAAAACATCAAGACTTCAATCAAAAGACTAAAACAAAATGACAATCAAAGGAACCATCGAACACATTGAGTACCGCAACACCGCAGGATACGAGAAAAAAGTAGTAACCATTATGCCCGACCACAGGCAGCGTGCCTTTGTAGAATTCCGCGGCAGGAAAATGGACGACCTGCACGGCTACAAAGAAAACGACGAGATACAGGTAAACGTACTGCTGGAAGGCAAAACCTCTAAAAACAGCGGCATACAATATAACAATATGGTGGTTACGGAGGTAGTGCAAGCCCCCTAGCCCCCAAAGGGGAACTCTTACTCAGAATTATTTACAACCTCCCCCAATTGCCGTATGAGTGGCAATTCCCCCTTTGGGGGTTAGGGGGCTAATCTTAACTCAAAAACCATGGAATCAAAACAACAGGAATATACCGAAAAGATCTTAGGCCAGTTACAACAGCTATTTAGCGAAGAGAACGAAAACCGCATCAACATCAGCGAACTGGAAGACAACAGCAACGCATCCGACTTCTTTCACGCACTTGCCAACCTTGCACCCACTGTAGTCTACACCAAACTTACCCAAAAGGAAATAGGCACGCTCGACTTTAACCACATTGCCAACAGGCTGTGTTTTCAGAATTGCTTTGTAAAACAGGACAGCCCGGAGTCGCAGTCTCAGTCGCAGTCTCAGTCGCAGTCTCAGTCGCAGTCTCAGTCGCAGTCTCAGTTGGCAGCAACAGCTGAGTAAGCATTCCCGAGTGAAGCTACGGCATTAAACTCTGTGGCGTGAAGCAAATTGGATATTGAGGCGTTAAGAAGCATCCGCTGTTTGAGGCGAAGCCGAGTTCGGATGGTTTAGCCGAGATATTCAATTTGTAGCCTAAGGAGTTCAGCCGTGCCTTTTTGCTTCTTTTGTGGCAAGACAAAAGAAGAAATAAGAAGAGATTGCTTCGTCCGTTCGGCTTTCAGCCTCACATGGAGAAGAGTGGAGTGAGGAATCTTTAAATATTTCAATCATTCAATCTTAAATAAAATTACCATGTACAAAATAAAAGGCATAATCACCGCTATAGGCGACATAAAAACAACAAAACTGGGCACTGCCGTACAGCAGCTGCACTTTGAACAGGAAACCGGCAGAATGTTTTACCCCTCTGCCCTGGGCACCAAGATAGACCTGCTAAAGGATATGCTGCCCGGCGACGTAGCCGAACTTGAATTTCATATCTCAGGCTCAAAAGGAACGTATAACAATGTAATAATTGACAATTTGGTGAGAGTGTAATGAAGGACCCCGCTTTTTTGTTTTATCCTGGCGATTATTTTCGCGATACACAATGCCTAAGCGATAATGTGCAGGCTGTTTATGTAAGGATTATGTGCGAACATATGAGAAACATATGCATTTCGCATACACAGTTAGCTTTCTTTACAAAAAACCTTTCGGCGGAAGAAACCTCTCAGCTATTATCAATACTTATAAAGACAAATGAAGGCTATCAGATTGAATGGGTAGTAGATAGTATTCTTAAACGTAAAGCATATACCGAATCAAGACGTAATAACAGAAAAGGAAAACCAAAAGAAAATGACAATCCTACTAAAAAATCTCCTTCAACATATGTTTCACATATGGAAAATGAAGGTGAAATTGAAAGTGAAATTGTAATTGTATCTGATAATGATAATGGAATTGTAACTGAAAGAGGAAAAGGGGGTGTGGGGGAAAAACCAAATCTCATTTATCCTTTTGAATCGGAGAATTTTCTAAATCAATGGAAAGTCTGGAAACAATATACGGATGAACAGCACGACTTTGCTTTCTATTCTGAAACAACAGAGCAGGCAGCCCTCTCGAAACTTGGAAAGCTCTCGAAATATGACGAAGCCACTGCCATAGCGATAATGCACCAGAGTATGGCAAACGGCTGGAAAGGTTTCTTTGAAGAGAATACCACACATGGAAGCACAAAACAACCTTCCGGCAAAGGCGAAAGCAGCTATAGCGACGCTTTCAAACGAAAGATTGTTGGCCGTTTACAGTCCGAATAACTGTATGCGCCACGCCGGGAAGCTCGCAACCATAGAAGATGCCATGAACAGTACCGCGCCCACCCTTGGCACCCTGCACCGCGAGAAAAGCCGTGACTTTACCATAGGGCTCGTAATGGGGTGGCTGGTATACCTTAACGAACTGCTCGCCCTGCGAAAGCCCATGAGCGAAGACCAGATAGAACTGTGCGCTACCGAGATAACCGATACGTACTACACCCTTAAGATGAGCGACCTGACCTATTTGTTCAGACGTATTATTTCGGGACAATATGGCGAGTTTTATGAGAGTCTGACCATATCCAAGGTGCTTACGTTCTTCAGGGAATATTTTGACGAACGCTGCCGCCTCGCCGCACAACAATCGATGCGCCAACATGCCGACTTTTCGAGCCAGGACACATTTAACTATTCGCAGAACCTCCGCAGGATATGGAATGGAGACTCAAAAGGTTATTGAGTTATCGGGTTTGGGGTTCAGGGTTGCCACGATTGCTGACAGAACGCAGATACCGCAGATCTTGGCGGATAATCGCGGATTTCAGCACGATTGAGCCATTCCGAGTGAAGCTAACGGCATTAAACTACGTGGCGTAAAGCAAATCGGAACTTGAGGCGTGAAGAAGCATCCGCTGTTTGAGGCGAAGCCGAGTTCGGATGGTTTAGTCGAAAGGTTCGATTTGTAGCCTAAGGAGTTCAGCCGTGCCTTTTTGCTTCTTTTGTGGCAAGACAAAAGAAAAAGCTCTTTGACATACTGTAAAAAATTCAATATTCCCCCACGGGAAAACTAAACACTCCAGGATTATGAGAAATTATACCGCTGAGATGCACAAAGCATTTACAGAGCGCCGCTGAGAAATTCAGTCTTTTAGCACACTGAGAAATTCTGCCATTGGCAGAATAAGCTCCGGGCGCTCACTTAACTAAATAAACTTTGTGCATCTCTGAGTTTTCTCAGTGTGTCTCTGTGTTACAGCCAACTGAAACCCTTTTAGGGTTATTGCGTTTCGGGTTTCTGGTTAAGGGTTGCCACGATTGAGCCTATCCGAGTGAAGCTTCGAATAACCGAATCAACAAATAACCAAAACTAAACCCCTCACGGGTTTTCCATACACCGCTTTTGCGGCCATTCATCCGATTTTACACTACCGTAATCTGATTCTATAGGTTAATCTGCTAAAAATAAATAGCTTTACATCTAATTATCAGGATACCAAACCAATATTTCGATATAAATCTAAAATCCAACTAACCATGGCATTACTAACAAGAACACAAATAAAAACGGTGGTTTTAAAGAGCCTTAAAACCATTGCCGACCTGCCCGAAGACCCTGAGGCAGCTACTTTTGCCGCTTTTGATAATTTTCAGAAGCACGTTTTCCTTTCCACACTCAAAGGTCAGATAAACGCCCTGCCCTACTACATGAACGACGGCAGCACCAGCTATCTCGCCTATTATAACATTAACCTTACACCCGACTCTACCGACGAATGGCCTACCGTAGCCGACTGTATTGACTGGATAATTGAAAACCAGAGAGTTGTTTACCTTTAATACCATCCAACATGAAATACCTTTTTTACCTGCTCCTTGCCTTAAGCATACCCTTGCCGGCACTGGCACAAACCGATATTGTTACACCCACTAAAATTGCCCTTATCAAAAACACCGTGGGCGAAGCATCAATGTCTATCGATATTCAGCTGGATATAGCTAAAAACGAAAGCATCGACTTTGACCACTGGATAAACCACCCCGAAGACAAGCCTAAGGTTTCGCTTCAGTATGGCGACCAGAAATCAGACTGTCCGCTGCGCGTAAGGCCCGAAGCTTCGGCAAAGAATTCGATAGGGTTTATCGTAAGCGGATTTACCGAGTCGACCCTCGAACGCTTTTTAAACCGTGACCACGACAACCAGATAAAACTGCTGGTAGAAAATGATGTACGGGTAAATCTGCTGCATACACCCGACACTATGGCAACATCGCATCTTCTGGTCATTAAAGCCGATGTGCTCAACAAAATGATAAACGACCAGCTTACCATTACCGCCGACGACCGTAGCGGTTTCCTGACCTCTCTGAACAACTTTTACTACTACCAGAACAAGGTCGATTTTGGGGTGCAGCCCTCGCAGGACACCGTAAAAACAAGCTATATCCTTACGATGAAGCTGCAAAACGCTTACAATCGCAAGAACTTCCTGAAGTGCGACGACTCCAAAAAGGGCACTCCCATATACTGGAGCCTGGACACGCGCCTGAGCACCGAGTTTAAGGATTCGCTAAACTACATTAAGTTCTACCCCGTTAACCTGATGTGGGAGAACTACAGCAAAAAGATTCCGTTCCAACTAAGCATAAAGGCAGGACATGAGTCGAGTCAGGATTTCATCAGCAAAAGAGCCGCACTCGACGCATCGATAACCCTGATTACGCCAAACGCCATAAACCTTACCACAGCCCAGTCCAACCGTTTGCGCCTGAAACCCGTAATCACGGCAGGGATAAAAGGCTATTATGACTATTCCAACAACGTGGAAGCCTTTACATCGGGTCAGCCCCACGTAGACGGGTATTATTATGTACCGGTATTTAACAACTACGCCATCATCTTCGAGGGTACCGCCTTTTACGACATGAGTACTGTGCGCAACCCCGACAAAAAGGTTCAGGGCAACTACTCGGTAACACTGGGTGCCGAGATACCTAAAACAGGCTTTAAGGCCATGTTTAAGTACGTAGACGGTAAAAGCGACATCAACTTTAAAGACGGCTCAGTAATAGCGATAGGACTGCTGATGGATTTCTTCCAGGAGAAGAAGTAAGCTGCGCTGTTTCGGGTTATTGAGTTGCGAGTTTAGGGTTGCCACGGTTGCTTTTATAGGTTTTGTCATTCTGAGCGGAATGCAATGGAGTGGAGGCACGAGGCTTTAGCCGACTGGCGAAGCAAATCTCAGAATACGCTTTGTCATTCTGACGAAGGAAGAATCTATATTAATACCAATAAATACCATTTGAACGCGGATGACGCGGATCTAGGCGGATGAACGCGGATACAGCAATAGTGGTTTCCCCTCCCTTGGAGGGGTGTTACGCCACGGCGAAAGGGGGTGGTTAATCCCTCTTACTGCAACGACAGAATTCACCCCTATGAAAATTGGGTTTAGAAGAATGGTTTGTTTTTATTTGCTTTGAATTAGTGATGCCCAAACCTCCAAAGCTGTCAACTTCAGATATACAAGAAATGTTTAGAATGATAAGACATGTAGATAATTCAACGCTAAATGATTATTAAGCGCTTAATAGTCAATGTTAAAAAGTTACAATAAAAATTTGTAGTTTAAATTAAAAGTGTAATTTTGCACATGAGTTCATTTCTCATTCGAGAAAAGGAAATCGAAAAACGCAAGCCTAGATGCTCTGCGTTTTTTGCTTTTATAATATTCCGTCAATTCTTCTTTTATATTTTTTTAACATTTTATCCCTCTGAGCATCACGACCTCTTAAGTGATAGGCCGTCAATAAAAAGTATATTGTGTTATTATATTTTGGTTCTAAAACAATCACATATTTTTCATCAATATCATAAATATATGTTCTATATCCTTCAGGCTCTTTTACTGTAAAACAAATCACATTATTAACTTTGCGTTGTTCCAAATGATATTTCAGCCAATGTAGTCTCTGTGATCTATGTATATCAAAATCTCTTTGTTTCGTTTGAGGATCAACCACAACTGTAGTTAAGTGTCGAAATAAGGTTTCCATTTCAATCACACCATCTTCAGGTGTAGGTGTAATTTTTTTATTTAAAAAAGTAAAATTTTTATTATCAATAACATCTCTTCCGAATACTCCCTTCAAAGAAACTATTCTTTGCGCATGAGATAAACCTGCAATATCTAATAGTTGATTGTAGTTTTTGAGTAAATTTAATGGCATACTTATCTGAGTTCTATAAAAAACAAATTCATTTTATCTGAATAATTGGTTCTCATTAATTGATCATTACAATGATTTCTAATTTTTTCAATTATTTGTAATTTAGCTTGATTTAGCTTGGCTTCATCATTATGTAAATATGAAATCGCTCCCATCATAAAATCAGCCACTTGAATCATTAGACTTTCATGTGAACGTATATTCTGAACATTTCTAAATACTCCGAACTTAGTATTTAAAATATTTTTCAGTTTGTTCACTTTATATGCACTGAGAGTATCTTTAATATCTAAGTATACATTGTAATTATATAGGCTATTTAGGTTATGATTCAACAAATAATAATACATCTTATAATAGAAATCATCATATGATTGATTGAAAGCATCATTATTGATTTTTTCTTTTTTTATCCCAACTGCTCTAAATTGCAAGTCAGTATTGAAAAAATAATCTACTAATTCTATATAAAATCTCAATTTAGATTTTGAAACTTTCGACCATTTAATTTCAGCGTAAAAATTATGCTTTTTCTTTAACTCTTTTATTTGTTCAGTATGAAACTTCACCTGATTATAAGCGACACTTATTGACCCCAAGAACATATATGGTTTATGGTCATTTTCAATATGACAACTTTCATCACAGTATATATTAAACGTTTTATTCATTTCTATAAAATATCTTTATAAGTCAAATATAGATAATCCTTTAATAATAATCTAAAAGATAAACATTCCCCAATATTTCCTTCACTCCCTAAAAAATGAACCCCGAAGCACCCTCTGCTTCTCCGCATTTAAACCCCGATAGTGCGGATTTGCAATCCGTGCTGTTCAACTTTGCAGATATATAAGATACAACCGACAACAGAAAGACCATTAAAAATCAGATTTAGAATCAGTTATTTGATTTTTTTTATTTCAGATGTTCTGTGCACGGATTACAAATCCGCGCTATCAGCTTGATTCTTGACATGGGGGATACACAATTATAAAGTCTAAAGAAATTCTAATACTAAACCTCCGTATGCTGAAAAATAATCTATTGAAAAATCAATTTTTCCACACTAGTTGTCACAACATATACTACATTTGTGCTACATTTGTGCTATCAATTCAATAAAAAAAACCCATCCTTTTCAGATGGGTCAAAAATAAATTTACTGTCTGTTTGATGCCTTTACTATTAAGTAAATCAACATCAGAATTCCTATGTCCATAGTAATCTCTGTAAGTTAAACATTCAGTGAACTACTCTTAAAACCACAGCTCGAACCTGTGGTTTTATTCATATAAGTAACCTACTTATACTTACAAATTTAGAGCACAACTTTTAAAATCCTTCATTCATAACATATTGATTTTTTAAAAAAAATATTGTAAGCATTAAACGAATGATTTAAGTCAATTTTAACAATTACCTACCCCAATATTTCCCAAACCCCTCCCCAATGAACGAAGCACCCTCTCAAACGAGCGCTTCTCCCCATTTAAAAAAACCTACCCGCAAAGGCGTAAAACCCCAGTACCGCGACGACTACCCCGCACAGGCTCACAAGCTCTGTCTGTTGGGTGTACAGGACAGGGATCTCGCGGCGTATTTTGGCGTATGCCGCAAGACCATCCTGAACTGGAAAAACTCCTACCCCGACTTTGCCGAGGCCATATCCCGTGGCAAAAAGGCTGCCGATATGGAGGTGGCAGCTTCGCTATACCAGGCAACGCTGGACAGGATCATTACGACCAAACAGGCTATTAAATGCAAGGAGATCTATTATGACGATAACGGTAAACGCGTAGAGAAGGAACGCGTGGAGGTCGTGGAAGTGGAAAAACACATTCCGGCCGACTTCCGCAGCCAGCAGTTCTGGCTCAAGAACCGCAACCCCAAGATGTGGAGCGACAAATATTTAGAGGATGACGATGATGCGCCTAAAGCCGTCTCCCTGAACCTGGGCTCCGGCCTCGACCCTTATGAAACTGCTGATTAAGCAGGAACATGCCATTTTTTTCCTGAAGGACAACGTTACCGAAGAAGTGCTGTACGGCGGTGCTGCCGGTGGCGGAAAATCAGCTCTTGGTTGTTTGTGGCTTATGGAAATGTGCCAGAAATACCCCGGAACACGCTGGCTTATGGGGCGCAGCAAACTGAAAACCCTTAAGGAAACCACGCTCAACACCTTCTTTGAGTTGGCTACGATGCTAAAGCTGGGCGGACAGTTTAATTATAAGTCGGCAGAGCACATCATCCACTGGAAAAATGGCAGCCAGATTATCCTGAAAGACCTGTTCCTCTATCCTTCCGACCCAAATTTTGACAGTCTTGGGTCACTCGAAATTACAGGTGCTTTTATTGACGAATGCAACCAGGTAGCTTATGCCGCATGGCAGATCGTCAAGTCCCGAATACGCTACAAGCTCAACGAGTACAACCTCATCCCTAAGATGCTGGGAAGCTGCAACCCCGCCAAGAACTGGACGTACAAGGAGTTCTACAAAACCACCCGCGAAGGTCGGCTTGCCCCTTATCGCCGTTTCATTCAGTCGTTGCCTACGGACAATCCGCACCTGCATCCGAGTTATCTGCAATCACTCTTACGATTGGATAAAAACAGCCGCGAACGCCTCTACTTTGGCAACTGGGAGTATGACGACGATCCTGCGACCCTCATAGACCACGACAGCATTGCCGATTACTTCTCGCCAACTCACCTTTCGCCGGATGGCGTAAAATACATGACCATAGACGTGGCCCGTAAGGGTAAGGACAAAACGGTGTTCCGAATCTGGCATGGTTGGGTGTGCATTAAGCGGGAGGCTATTGCCAAGTCAGGCCTTGATGAAGTTGTGGGTCGTGCACGGATATTACAATCCAAACACGGCATTGCGCTATCCAACATCATTGCCGATGAAGATGGCGTGGGCGGTGGCGTGGTGGACTTCCTGAAGTGCAAGGGCTTCGTGAACAATTCGGCTCCTCTTGAAATGCGGGAGGGTAACACCTTCGTAAAACCCAATTTTGACAACCTCAAGAGCCAGTGTTCCATAAAAATGGCGGAGATGATTACCAACAGGCTGGCAGGAGAAATTTGCGATGACGACCATGTTCGCCAAAGCACCTCTGAAGAAATGGAACAAGTCAAGCTTAAAGACATTGACAAAGACGGCCGCAAGGGCATCATCCCCAAAGACCGCATCAAGGAACTCATAGGCCGTTCCCCCGACGAATGGGACAGCATCATGATGCGGTACTGGTTTGCGTTGAGGAAGGATTACTCAGCCCGTATTCGCATAGGTTGATTTGTGGATTCGGTTATTCGGTTATTTGAAGCTTCACTCAATCGGATAAACGCATTGAATTAATTATCAACAAATGGAACGCGGATTTTCTTTCGTTACTGTCATTCCGACGAAGGAGGAATCTCTTTAAATCCCAACAGATCCGATTGAGATTCTTCGGCTCCATTACATTCCGCTCAGAATGACAAGCGGCGGAGAACAAATAAACAAATCATCGCATAACCAAATAAACATCTATGAAAAACATCACCCTAAAACACTACACCCGCTTGCGGGATACTCTCGAATATGACCTGATACTGGAACACCTGAAACCAAAGAACAACTTTGGCGGAAAGCAGATGAACATCCACACCATGCCTTATGCCAATGTAAAATACTGCATCAGGCTGCTGCCAAAGATTACCGACTGGAATGGCATACGCCAACTCTTTGAGATTTGCTTTGATATTGACGAAAAGACCTTTTGGAAAGCCCCTATAACCGACTTCTTTGCAGCACGTAAGTTTGTTGTGGAAGAGTTTGCGCGCATTATCGCTATCGAAAACAAGCTGCTTGCCACAATGAGCACCGACAGTCACCTGTGGGATATGGCAGGCGCCGATAAGCTCAAGCCGTACAGCGACACGCTTCCGCTATTGCAGTTGGGAAAACAGTTTGGGCAACACCCTTTTGATGTGGGACGAAAACCCTACGGCGAAATATTCAGCCTTTTGGCACAAACCAAAGCCCAGAATGAAGTGGAGAATGAGTATAGGAAATTGGTTTCGGGTTAACGGGTTTCGGGTTCAGAGTTGCTTACTCGTGCTGAATTCAGAAACGCCTGTCATTGCGAGCCTGCCTGCCGGCAAAGGCAGGGAGGAACGACGTGGCAATCTATTCTAATTCCAATAGATTGCCACGCTTCATTTCATTCCGCTCGCAATGACTAACAAGACGAGTAAGCAGTGCTAGTGGGTTGGGGTGAGGCCAAACAAATAACCAAATCCACGAATCAACAAATTACCCTACAGTATTCACCCCAAGAATCTCCCCATAGGCAACCGCTGCTTTATGCACCAGTTCGGTCCAGTCGTCGGCAGCGTTATCATCGGCACCATCGGAGATGTATTTAAGGCACAGGAAAGGAATTTCCTCGGTCATAGCAATCATGGCAAGAGCATAGGCCTCCATATCAACTACAGTATAATCGGCGGCGGTGTGACCCATCTCGAAGTTATCGCCCGTACCGCAAACAGCAGTTTTGAGTCCGGGTAGTTCGAGGCCGTAACTGACAACCGACGGCAGCCCCGAAAATGGCGTTTCATACTTCTGGTAGCCCAGTGCCTGAACATCCATGTCGCGTTGCACGAAACCTGTACAGCACACTACCTCGCCTTTTGCAAAATGCGCACTCCCGGCAGAACCCAGATTAACGATAAGCTTAGGCTTTTTGGCAGCAATGGCTTTGGTAAGCTGATAAGCAGCATTGACTTTTCCGATACCGGTAATAAGCTTTTCGTGTCCGTTAAAGACTTCGGCAGCTTCCGATGCCAGCGCAAAAGTGAAGAGTATATCATCAAAGGCAAAAGCCGTGGTTTCGTTGATAACGATCATGGTAGAATTTTTTGCAAAGATAACTTTTAATGTTTCGGGTTTGGAGTTTGTGGTTTAGAGTTATTTACTCGTGGATAGTTTTCAGTTGCATTCGTAGTTTTCAGTAATGGAAGGGTCTGTCATTGCGAGCCTGCCTGCCGGCAAAGGCAGGGAGGAACGACGTGGTAATCTCTTCTGATCCAAATCAATACTCAATGGAACACGGATCCCGATAGCTATCGGGACGGATTTGGGAAGATGAATACGGATGAATGCGGATTTTTACCGGCTTAAATAAGAGTTTTCCTTAAGCTTTGGGTAAACCTTATCAATATTGTAAAGCATAAGATGAGAAGTACCCTCTACCATAAAAACAGTATTGCTATCAACAGCAAGCACTTTACACTTATGCCCGTTTATGGTGAGTATCTTTTTTTCAGCATCATAGTTCCATAAAAGGGGAGTATTCCTTACTGAGCCATCATCGTTAAAAATGGTATTTTCTTCATCAGAATACATCAGGATACTTTTAAGCACCCCATCAGCATCAAACACATAATAGTCATTAGGCCAGTTATCGGTTTTCTTTTTTAGGGTTTTGCCTTCTAAAACCACCCATTTACTTTTGATAAGCTTTTCTTCCAGATCAGATTGCCTGTTACAGGAAAACAGGGCAAGAGCAAGCAATAAAAACAACAGTTGTTTCATGAGTTTGGGTTAGAAAGTAAAGCTACAAATTTTTCTGGCACTCTCCTTAAATGGAACACAGATGACACAGATTGCACAGATGAACACGGATTTTTCTCAACGCTGCTGTCATTACGAGCGTAGTGCAACGGAGCGTGGTAATCTCTCCTAAACCCAGTCAATATGAATTTAAACGCGGATTGGGCGGATTTTTCAGCAACGGTGGTTTCCCCTCCTTCGGAGGGGTGGCTGAAAGCCGGGGTGGTTATTTAATTCCCATTTTATTAAACAAAACACCCCGCCCAATGGGCACCCCTCTGAAAGAGGGGAAACCTACTCTTACTTTAAAAAAACACAAGCAAACCATGCGAATGCGAGTGAAGCTAGCGGCATTAAACTCTGTGGCGTTAAGCAAATCAAAGCCTAAGGAGTTCAGCCTTGAATTTTTGGTGCTGCCTGTTTCAAGACAAAAGAACAGAGATTACCCTCCCAAACACCTGCCTGGTCCTTTTTTGAGTTTAGGATAGGTCTTATCGATATTGTAAAGCATAAAATTAGTAGTACCGCGCTGCAAACGTATGGTATCGCCTTCAACAGTAAGCACTTTGAACTCTTTTCCGAAAAGAGTCAGTTTTTCGGATGTATATTTCCAGTCATCACGAATTTTTGCCGGCTTTTTACCCATAAATACAACCTCAGACGATATAAGACATTCTTTAACCTTTCCATTGTCATAAAATCTCAGATAGGTCGGGGGCCATTTATCAAACTCATTTATTAGAGATGTTCCCTTGTAAAACACCCACTTGCTATTAATAAGCTGTTCTTCCAAAGCAGATTGCCTGTTACAGGAAAACAGGGCGATAGCAAACAGTAAAAATAGCAGTTGTTTCATGAATTTGGGTTAGAAAGTAAAGCTACAAATTTTTCTCATCTCTATTATTTTAAAGAACGCAGATTGGGCAGATTTGGGCGGATCCCGATAGCTATCGGGACAGATTTACCCAACGTTCTTTGCCTTGGGACAGGATTACTCGATCTCAACAACCTTTTCTCCATCATACAACTGTATCCCATTGTTTGAAGTAAGGAAAATCAATCGGTTATCAGAAG
Organism: Flavobacterium sp. AG291; assembly: GCF_003350375.1. Taxonomy (GTDB): domain Bacteria; phylum Bacteroidota; class Bacteroidia; order Flavobacteriales; family Flavobacteriaceae; genus Flavobacterium; species Flavobacterium suzhouense. Next base: position 147,536 of record NZ_QQAR01000005.1, read on the forward strand.
TAAATTCCATTTTCCTGACAGCCATTTGTGCGCCTATGGCATGACTTTCGCGACTGTAAAGCAACGTGGGAGCGAACACTTTTTCCAGCTCGGTTATTTTGCCTTCATTGGGAATAGCTGCACGGAAAATGCCTCTTTGTGTGGGGAAATATAGTTTTTGTTCTTTTATACTGAAAGCCCCGGGACCAATGAAAAGACTACCTTTTTCTTCTTTTTCGTTATAATCCCGTGTATTGAAAATTGAAGTTGCTTTGCCTTTTACTATTTTGAAAATTTCTCCAAAGTTCATAAAATGCTGTAGTCCTGAAGTAACATATACATTCTTTTTGTCATCTTCAAAAACCGATTGTAAATGAAGTGATCCATAGCTTTCAAAAATATCCGGTTCAAGCTCTTTTTCTTTTTTGGCATCAAAAACGTTGAGCATCGTTCCGAATTCACCAAATGTATTTGCCATCCATATCCTGTCATTACTGTCGGTAAAGGCAATTCGGGGTGGCATGAAGCTGTATTTGGCCGGTCTTGTATAATAAAAGAACAAAAACTTCTTAATAGTAGAAACTCTCATCCTACCTGGTGTATCAACAATTTTAAACTTATCCCAGTATTTATCGTTAACCGGATTATAAACTGCATAAGGAACAACTAAAAACATTTTGTTTTGCGAATTGAAGAAGATATTATGCACCTGTAACTTCTTCTTTAACTGCAAATACCAGTTTAATGAAAAATCGTTGTTGAATTTTGCCAGCCTGCCGTCTTTTGTTCCGATATGGATTATGTTATTCCTGTCTCTTCCAATCGCAGAATACATAGTATCCTGAACTTCATGAAGCTTTTTAAGGGAATGAATATCCCAAATCGAAATTTTGCCCTTATCGCTAATCGCATAAAGATGGTTATTATCCATAACCATATCCTTGTAAGAGGTAATAGTATCAGCCTGCGAATAGCCAAAAACAAATAACAATAAAAACAACAACAGGTAGAAATATTTCATAACAATGGGTTAGAAAGTAAATCTACAAATTTTTCTGACACACCCCTAACCCCTCTCGAGAGGGGAACCAGCTTCACTCAAACCTTTAAGAGATTGCCGCGCTCCGTTGCACTGCGCTCGCAATGACAAAGCGGTATGAATATCCCTCCGAGTGAAGCTAGCTCCCCTCTTCCGCCACGGCGGAGGCTTGGGTGAGGTCAAATAAACACATCAACAAATAACCAAATCAACAACAAAGAAAAAATGAAAGACATAGTACGCATCCTCGAAGGCATAGCCCTCGACAATAACCTCGTGTATCATTACGGCAAAAAAGCCGCACTGAATCTGTTAGACGGGTCTACAGAAGCAGACACTACTTACCTGCTGCACGAATTTACCAACCGCAAAAGCGAGTATAATGATATTGCCAACGTTAAAAAGATTGCCTCGACCAAACCGCCAAAGGCCGAAAAGGGAGCGTTGTTTAGTATAGGCGGACAACGTCATAGCGCAGGTGGAACCTTATTTACCGGTGCCGACGGTACCCAGTTTGAAGCCGAACAGGGCGAACTTATTGGTGTAATGAACCGTAATGCGGCACGTCATTTTATGGCTTTTAATAATGCCTTTTCGGGCGGTGGTGCTTCGGCACCCAATTACTTTGCAGGTGGCGGAATCGTATCACGGGAAATAGCCCAGCAAAGCCTTAATACCGATGAACTTGCCCTAAAGATAGCCGAGGCCAACAGGAACCTCCCTCCTCCGGTTGTTGCAGTTCAGGATATTGTTACTGAAGGTAACAGTTATGTAAGGGTTAGGGATTCGGCTAACTTTTAAAAACAAAGCTCCCCGCAATAGCGGGGAGCTCAATTATTTTATTTATCGATAAGGCAGGTCATCAATTTTTGAATTTTATCCTTTTGCTTTACAATAAGGATCTGATCCATTACCATTATTCCTTTTACCGTGCTTTGTTTAAACAGATTCATTTGTTCTTCATCAATTATAAACATAGCATAGTACTCATAACTTTTGGCTTTTTGTACACCTTCCATGATTTTTGCAGCAGGAGCATCGATAGATTTTGTGTTGTCAAACATAATCATTGCAATAGTGCCCGATTGTTTGGTTTGAGAAACCACTTTTAAAGTACAGATATAGGAGTCAGATCCGTCACGACTGATTTTTTTAATAGATATTCCATCTACGGTAGGTGTTACATAATGCATTTCGCCTTCTTTTTTACCCTTTTCGGTTTCAATCTCCGGACAATTTAAACCTCCTGATTTTGCAACTTTAGCGATAGGTTTTGCAGCAGCAGTAGTTGCTTCCATACGGCCAATTAAACATTTAGAATATTCCTGTAATGTAGCTCCATTTTTTACATCACTCACATATTTGTTCAATTTAACCGATACAATTTTACTTTCCTGCAAAAGCTTAAGGTCTGCCGGGGCTATTATCGCAACAACTGCGCTTACCAAAAGATTTCCATAAGGGTTAGCTGATGATTTTAATTCCTCATCTGGCATAGATATAGTTGAACCATTAGCAAAAGTGATCTCTAAACCTCTTCTTACAATACCTGATTGGAATTTTTCACCAGTGGGCTGATTTATCGTAAGAAAGAAAAAGTCTCCCCCGGCCGATTTTGATATAATTGTCTGTATTCCTTCTTCTACAGGTGCTTCATACCATCTGGCAGATGATTCTTTTACTTCCTTTTCATAGATTTTATTACAAAAAAAGTCTTTAGGAAAGTTAAGTCCGCCAATTACTTCAAAAGGAAAACTATGGCTAAATTTTGGATCATAATCAAAATAGAGCTTTCCTGTTTCCGAATTTTCTATGAGCAGTTTGAACTTTGCATTACGACCGGCATCGGTAAATGGTTCGTATGAAAGCACTTTAAATTCTTTATTCACTAAAGCTTTGTAGGCTGTAGATGTTCCTTCTTTTTCGTAAACTTTTTTAAGGCCGGCATCTTTGTAAAAATCCCTGTAACCATATTTTTGCAGCGATTCTTCTTTAGGAAGAACTTTAAGGGTTTTTCCATTAAGAAGTTCAACTTTTTCTCCTGGAAAATTTTGCGCGAATGCGCCCAGACTCAAAAACAGAGCCAGTAACGAAATGATTTTTTTCATGGCGTATAATTATTTGAATGGTTTATAATGAGCCAAATTTATACAAAAAAACGTACTAAAAACACAACTCTTAAAAATATTTCTTTGATGCGGTTATATGCCCTTAAGCCCAAAAACCATTCTCTCGGGATGGAAGAACTACCTCGACAAGAGTGAAGTAACCGAAGACACAGCAAAACAAAGGGCTGTTGTATGTGCCACCTGCTCAAATGCTAAACAGGGTAAGCTGCTTGCTTTTATAAAAGACAGCTTAACCGAAATTAAAGGCGCATACTGTGCCCTATGCCACTGCCCTCTTAGTGCCAAAGTGCGCTCTACTGATATTTGTCCTGATAATAAATGGAATGACCCGATATGAAACCATAGCAAGCCTTGGAGATGATTTGATTAAACTGATGGGAAAAAGTATTATTCCCGTGCATATACTCGACTGGAAAGTATATTATGAAGCTTACCTGAAACAAACGGAACTGCTCCTTAAAGAATACGGAAAACCCAAAAAGACCTGGGCTGCCGGCATGGTCGCCGATGAATTCAGCATTAGCGAACGCACCATGTTTAATGTGATAACGTTTATGGAAGGGAGTTAGGCTTCGCCTGTTTATGGTTTAGGGTTTAGAGTTGCTTACTCTTGCTGAATATTGCGACTGAACACTGAAAACTATCTTAGGGTTTTGCCCAGAAAAGTTCAGGGTTGTTGGTAACATAAAAAACTCGCTTATCACCACTATCGTAGGTCATTTCAGAAACGTGCTGCTGGTTAAGTCCTTCCAGCGGAACAAGTTCTACATAGTCTAAATGCGGATGGCTATGATCGGTTTCGGTATCATAGGTACTTATGGCCGGTGTCTGGATACGGTACAGATTCTTAGCCATATAACCGTCAAGGTAGTCTTCTTTGGTTCGCTTGCTTTTATGGTTCCAGTTGGCTTCTTTATTCAGCTTAAGCGGTTTGCCGGTTATTAGCCTTTCGCGTACCTCTTCTACACTCAGCAGGTTTTTCTTTTCGTCCATCACAAAAGCCTCGAATGTTGGATCCATCCAAAGCCATTTATTCAGTTGTTTACTGTACACCATGTTGATAACATGACAGTCGTCAAACTTAAGTTCTTTTGGCATACAGGTAATATAACGCGACTTGAATCCCATTGCCAGATAGCATTCATTAAGCACAGTCGCCATCATACGGCAATTAACCCCACGGCCCTCGGCTTTGCAAACCCCGATTATTCCCTGTGCATTTTTAACGGCAGGATTGTCGCTGCTGCCATCATGGCGAATGGTATTGTGTACCCATCGCATAAGGTTCTTTATCTGTGAAACCTCATCGCCTTTTCCGGCAATAGAGTCAAGATTGAATTCTTTGCGCAGTTTTTGCAGATTGGCATCGCTTGAGGGTGTATAGGAAAACGCGGGGAATTCCCTTTTATCCTGAAGGTTATAGGTCGCTCCCCTTTGAAGAGTTTCAATATAAGTAGGCTCATATTGCACACGGGTTAGTGCTTTTTTGCCATTCAGGTCAATATAAAAGTCGTAGGGTTTGCCTTCAACAGGATTTACGGTAATCTCATCCTTATCGGTATAAAAAGTAACCGTTTTAGCATTGGTAGCATATACATCAGGCGAAACATCCGGGGTAATCTTCCAGGCTTTCTTTTTAAGTTTACCATCCACTTTGATGTTTACCATTTCGTTCGTTGCGGTAATGGTTTTCATTTCCTGCGCAAAAGAAAGCACGGGAATAAGCAGTAGTGCAAATAGTTTTTTCATTTTCGATTGATTGATCATACGCGAATATAGGAAAAAACTTAAATAAACAACTACTGCTTTTGATGATTGAATGTGGATTTAGCAACAGTGATCTTTATGGCGGGCAGCAAAAGGCAGATACGCGAGAATACTCCCTTTATGATTCACCTTCCCTGGGGCGGCTCCATGGGCTCAATAGGAAGGTCCAAACCTGGAAAAATAGTAACAAACGCAAAAGAAGGACTATCAGTACATAATTATGGGTTAGCTTTTGATATTGTTATTCTGGTCGACAAAGATAATAATGGTTCCTTTGAAACTGTCTCATGGGATATAAAATCAGATATTGACAAAAACAAAACTGCCGATTGGCAAGAAGTTGTAGATTGCTTTAAAAAATCAGAGTGGACTTGGGGTGGTAATTGGAAATCATTCCCCGATTATCCACATTTTGAAAAAACTTTTGGATTGTCTCCTAAACAATTATTAGCTAAATATAACTCTGGAGATACTTTCGAAGAAATAATAAACGGAAAAATTTATAAATGGGTCAATATTTAAAGAAATAAATATTTCGAAAACTAACTAAATACTTCTTTAAGTACGTCCAGCGATTTAGGCCTCCTAAAGCCATCCAGATGGAAAGAATAATAATCCAGCAATATCTTGAGCAGTTGCTGTCTTTCACTAACATGAAAAGCTTTTATCCCGCTATCAAATTTTAAAGTCATTAATCTTTTAAGCAAATCACTTTCTTCCGCCGAAAGGCAACTTACAGAAGCATAAGGCACATAAATTCCTTCTGTCATTTCAAAAAAGGAATATTCATTATCTGAAGAATCAGGATAGAAGCCAAGAAATTTAGTTACTTCCATAAGTAATATAAGATGAAAATTAGCAACATCGTCATGACCATCCAGCCACAAAAGCGCTGTTTCAAGAAAAGAATATAAACTCTGGTTTTTTTCTTCTTCCTTAATGCAATGATGCAATATTTCAGAGATAAAAATAGCGATAGTAGTTTTTGTAATATCTGTAGAGATGGAATAGTAAGGATGCGCCAGCTTTACTTCCCTAAAATATTCAAGAGAACCTTTGTTTTTATGAGAGGCTTCTATTTCTAATATTGTAAGCGGCCGGAAATAAACTGTTTTCTGGCTGCTTTTTTTTGATGTAAAAGCATCTCGCACATAATAAGACTTAAGCCCTTCAGACTCTGTAAAGCATTTTACTATCAGACTTTTTTCCTGATAACGCAATGCACTAAGTACTATGGCTTTTGTTTTTACTAGCATTTTTAAAGATTAAAAAGAAAACAATTATCTGATAATCATCACTTTCTTTACCTTTGTTTGAGTGCCATCTTCAGAAGAAATAAATATCATATACACGCCCGAAGCGACTTTATATTTACCAAAGGCACGGGTATCCCAAAGTACTGTCCCTCCTTCTGATGTAGTTTCGTAAACAAGATTACCTTCAATGTCGGTAATCTTAACTACCGCATTATCCGTAAGGGCACTAATATTTACATCTCCATCGAAGTCAGGTCGCACAGGATTTGGAAAAACATATACTTTGCTCAAATCATCCGAAGCTTCGGTAGATGTTCCTCTGTAAGATACCATTCCTCTGTCAGTTGCAAAAAATACTTCTCCGGTAACATGATCAATCTCTACGTCATTAATTACGTTGCTTGGCAAAGGTGAATTTTCCTTCGTAAAATGAAACAATGTTTCCTGACCGTCTGGTGAAACCAGAAAAACACCCGCGCCTCCGGTAGCCAACCATTTATTATTTGCCCCATCAACCGTAATATCAGTAATTGGCTGCTCATACATAAGCTCCTGGGCAAGTCCGTCTTCCATGATTATTATAGGATTCGTCGTAAGCTGATCCTGATTCATAAAGCGATCTACACCAGCCAATACTCTCAACCCTTTAGTAGTGCCTATCCACAAACGATTATTATTGTCTATAGCAACACATTTTGCCTCAAAAGAAGGCAAATTACCATTATCTCCTTCGGTTATGATAATTCTTTTATTATTAATACTTTCATTATAAGCGAGTACTCCATTTTTATTGGTAGGTATCCATTTGGTACCGTTCTTATCAATCGCAATTTTACCATAGCTCGTCTTAAGGGGATCTGAAACAGAACCTTCAACACTATAAGATGCCCATGTCCCTCCGGTTTTAAGTTCCTTGATTGGTTTTACAAGCATTGCATTGGTCATCCATAAATTATTGCTTTTATCAAAAGCAAGGCTATTTATCCTTACGCTCTTGTAATTTGAATTTGGATTAGTAGTACTAACCAAAGACTCCGGACCGTTTTGAATAACAGGCTGATAACTATATAGAGCAGTAGCCACATCATTTTCAATTTTTATAAGTCCGTTATGATAGGATGCTACATAAACCAGATTTTCATTCGTAGGACTAATAATAATATCGACAATACATGCAGCATTAAACAACTCATCATTCGGTATGGTATACCATCCTGTATCAGTAAACTTGCTTACCCCCAAATAATCAAGATCGGGAGAATGCGGATTGTATGTAGACGTAAAATCACCATATACCGCCCATAGAGCTGATGGGGCTTTTTTAATTGTAAAAATATTGCTTCGTTGAGGTCCATTTGGCGTAATATTATTGAATACAAAATTTGAAAAGCCCGCCGAGAACATACCATTAGCTACAGTACCTATATACACTTTTCCACCCACAACAGTAGCACAGCTAAAAACTGCATTTTCGGCTTCGGGAAGTGTAATAACATTAATCTGGGCTTCCTGAATCAGCTGTTCATTGTAGGCGTTTACCCGATTAGCGCAGGTAACCACCATATAGCCGTTAGCCTCTCTTAAATCGGTAATGGGTGAAGGAAAAGTTGCAAAAGGAATCGCTTCTCCATTATCAAGTTTTACCAGCATACCCGTTGTATTAGCTCCAAACAAATTACCTCCAAAACTTAATACCCCTGAATAACTCCCCCCTATGTATTCTGACCACTGGCTAAAATCGTTAAGGTTAGGATTTGAAAGCTGTGCAAAACGGATACCCTGTAACGAGGCGGCAAAAATATATCCTGAAAATATGGTCGATTGTAATACCGCCACCTCACTCCCATTTGGTCCCAGATAATAAGTATCCCCAAATTCGAGCGTAGCCAGATTAAATACCGCAATACCAAAATCGGTTGCTATGTATGCCTTCCCATCATATTCATAAATATGATTGATTTTCTTTTTAGAAGGTGTTACCGTATTTTCCTGAATAATATCAATCTTATTGATTATGCTGCCATCGCTGTTTATTACGTTAAGTAAACCGTTGCTGTTACCCACCAGCGTTCGCTTATAAGCTGTGCTGTGCATAATTGCCGTAATGGTCTCCACCTTAAGCCCGTCTACCGAGGTTATTGTTTTTAGCTCTCCGGTAACCGTATTTTTTTCAAACATGGCACTGCTGGCCGCCGAAAACACTTTAGTGTCTGACTGCGAAACATCTACAACATCATTATAAGAAAAAAAGCTGCGCCAGGGCTGGTTTTGTTGACCATAAAAACAAACCGAAAGCAACAGAAAATATAGTGAGAAAAGATTTTTCATTAAAGCAATTATTTGCACAAATATAAGCTAAAACGCCATTATTGTGTTTTTTGTATAAACAGGACTTAAAAACTCTAATAATGACCTATAGAATATTAATTTAAAATTTTATTACCTTAGATTTATATGAAATACCTGTTCTTCATAATTAGTTTTATCTGTTGGAGTTGCAATGCACAGGAACTCCCTATTTTATCTAAAACTTCACTTGCTAATTCCGACGATGCAATGGAACACCCTAAAAACGGAAATTATGCGAAAGATCTTGCAAATTATAGAGATCAATATGTGGGTGTTTGGGAGTACAATCAAAATGGAGTTATATTCCAATTAAAGATCGAGAAATTGGATCAGGCAATCAATAAAATTGAATATAATGGAGAGGTTTCAAATTATAATTACACTGATGTATTAACTTTAAAATATAAGCTTGTTAAAAACGGTGTTGTACTAAATGATAATCTTAATACTAATTTATTTGATCAAATGAATGGATGGGGCATTAAACAAGTTAACAGGGAGCTTTATGGCCGAATACTTGATTACACCCGGAATGTAATGGGTTCATACACCATTAACAAACAATTTGGCAGTTCTAATACAATTATATTTAACCTTATCCTTGGAAATTACACAATACAAAATCCATCTTCATATTATCAGGATGGGCAACCGTTATTCAGTATTCCTACGGGAGGTATTGAAATGACAAAAATAAACTAACGAAAAGCCCCATCTTCACGGATGGGGCTTTCGCTTTTATGTCGTTATGATACTTATACCACTCCCTGAGCCAGCATAGCATCGGCTACTTTTACAAAACCGGCAATGTTAGCACCTTTTACATAGTCAACATAACTGCCTTCTGTTCCGTAGGCAAGACATGCTGTGTGGATAGCCTCCATAATATCTTTAAGCCTTTCGTCTACCTCTTCTCTTGTCCAGCTAAGGCGTAGTGAGTTTTGAGACATTTCAAGACCCGATGTTGCCACACCACCAGCATTTGACGCCTTACCCGGTGCGAACAATATTTTTGCCTCCTGGAACGCGATAACAGCCTCAGGCGTGCTTGGCATATTAGCTCCTTCAGCAACACAAACACAACCGCCTGCCAAAAGCTGTTTAGCCTCTTTGCCGTTAAGCTCGTTTTGTGTAGCGCATGGCAATGCGATATCACATTTTACCTCCCATGGTTTACCGCCATCTACATATTTAGCGTTAGGATATTGCTTTACATACTCGCTTATCCTTCCGTATTTTTCATTTTTAAGCTCCATTACAAAAGCAAGCTTCTCTTCGTTGATACCCTCTGCATCATAGATATAACCTGCCGAGTCTGAGAACGTAACTACTTTACCGCCCAGTTGCATAGCTTTTTCGGCAGCATACTGCGCCACGTTTCCAGAACCTGACACTACTACGGTCTTACCTTCAAAGCTTTGTCCTTTGGTTTTTAGCATACTTTCTGCAAAATACACACAGCCATAACCTGTAGCTTCCGGACGAATAAGCGAACCTCCAAAAGAAATTCCTTTTCCTGTAAGTACTCCTGTAAATTCGTTTCTTATTCTTTTATACTGGCCAAATAAAAAGCCTACTTCACGGCCTCCAACACCTATATCTCCCGCAGGAACGTCGGTATCAGCCCCTATGTGCTTGCAAAGCTCAGTCATGAAGCTCTGGCAAAAACGCATAATCTCATTATCTGATTTTCCTTTAGGATCAAAGTCCGACCCTCCTTTACCACCACCCATTGGCAATGTAGTAAGGCTGTTTTTGAACGTTTGCTCAAAAGCAAGGAATTTAAGGATGCTTAAGTTTACCGAAGGGTGAAAACGAAGTCCTCCTTTGTATGGACCAATAGCCGAATTCATCTGTATCCTGTAACCTCTGTTTACCTGGGTATTACCTTTATCATCCTGCCATGTAACGCGGAACATAACAACCCTCTCGGCCTCTACCATCCTTTCTAAAAGCATCTTGCCCTGATACTTTGGGTTATTGTCGATAAATGGAAGTACGGTCTCTGCTACTTCGTGCACTGCCTGTAAAAACTCCGGCTCATTCAGGTTTCTTTTAGAAACCATATCCATAAAAGACTGTAAGCTACTACTCATATAATGAAGGTTTTAGTGTTTAAGAAAACGTTTTCGTAATTTCGGCAAATATACATTTTTATTCAAACGACCTTTTTTACACCCTGTGTTTTTTTAACACATCGCAAAATGCTTTTGTGATAGTTAAACAGCAACAGCATAACAAAAATGCGGATAACACCCTTGGAAATCTTACAGTGTTACTATGTAAATCTGCAAAAAAATCTCCAAATAAGCGTTATCCGCGTTGATAAATAAATATTAATTATTTAGGTACTGGCTGCTACTGCAAACTGCTACTGAATACTGATTACTAGCTAAATGCCTGCTCAATATCGTTTATCAGGTCATCGGCATCTTCAATACCTACACTAAGGCGAACAAGATCGTCGGTTATGCCTATCTCTTTACGTTTCGGTTCAGGTATTGAAGCGTGCGTCATCAATGCCGGGTGGTTAGCCAAAGACTCAACACCTCCCAATGACTCTGCCAGCGTAAACACCTTCAGGTCTTCCAGGAATTTTATGGCATCTGCCTTAGCTCCGCTTTTAAATGTAAATGATACCATTCCGCCAAACTGACCACTCATTTGCTTTTTAGCAATATCATGATTAGGGTGGTTCTCAAGACCCGGATAGTACACTTTTGCTACTTTAGGATGTTTTGCAAGATATTCGGCAACTTTTTGTCCGTTTTCGCTATGGCGTTGTACCCTCAGGTGAAGCGTTTTTATACCTCTCAGTACCAGATACGAATCCTGCGGACCAAGGGTTGCCCCAGTAGCAAACTGCAGGAAGTGCATTTTGTCGCCCAACTCGGCATCTTTAATAATAAGTGCACCTGCAATAACGTCGCTGTGCCCGCCAAGGTATTTGGTAGCGGAGTGCATTACAATGTCGGCACCCAAATCGATAGGGCGCTGCAAGTATGGCGTTGCAAAAGTATTATCTACGGCAAAAAGTATGTTTTTAGCCTTAGTGATCTTAGCAATAGCAGCAATATCAACCACCTTCATTAATGGGTTTGTAGGTGTTTCAACCCAAACCAGTTTAGTGTTTTCGTTGATAAGCGACTGAAATTTATCAAGGTCATTCATATCCACAAAGTGGAATTTAATACCCATATCCTGATAAATGCGGGTAAACATACGGTATGTACCTCCGTAAAGGTCATCCATCGCTATAACCTCATCGTTTGGTTTAAGCAATTTCATTACACAATCTGTAGCAGCAAGTCCTGAAGAAAAAGCAAGACCGCGTGCTCCATTTTCTATGCTTGCCAGGGCATTCTCTAATGCTGTACGTGTAGGATTGGCACCACGGCTGTACTCATAACCGTTAATCAGTACTCCCGGACTCTTTTGTGCAAAAGTAGAAGTCTGGAAAACAGGCGGCATTACTGCCCCTGTATGCTCTTCATGGTGCTGTCCTCCGTGGATGGCTTTAGTGTTAAATTTCATATAATCGTGTGTTTGTTGTCAATAATTTTGAGCAAATTTACTCTAATTTGTTATTCCTGCCCATTCGCAAACTGTGTTTTGCACAACTATAACACTCTAAGCCATGAAACAAATCACCATTATTGCCCTTGCTTTACTGCTGTTTACAGCCTGTAAAAAAGAAACCGAAAAAACCGAAGAAACTAACATTACAGTTCTCGATTCAGCATCAGCCCCAAAAGATGCTATTGCCTTTGCTCCAAAAAAATACAGTAAAGAATCTAAACTGGGTTGCCGCGACACGCTGTGTACTTATGTGCGCATTACTGTGCCCGAAGCATCAGGCATACAGGTAGTAAGCGACAGTATCAATAACAAGCTGTTTCATGTTGCACGAAGCATTGTTTACTTTGGCGAAAAGCCAACGAAAGCCAAGAGCTATCAGGAACTGATGGATTCTTTTATTGCTTCGTATGAAGAACTCCGGAAAGATTTTTCGGAAAGTTTTCCGTGGGAATCTAAAGTAAAAGCTACTGTAGATTATCAAAGTGACAGCATTATCAATATAAAAGTAAACAGCTATATGTTTACCGGTGGCGCTCATGGTTACGAAGGTAACCGCTCGCTTATATTTAATGCCAAAACAGGCCGCAGCCTTACCTACGACAATATCTTTAAAGACAAAAAAGCTTTTACGGCATTTGCCGAAAAGAAATTCCGTGCCAAGTATAAAATCCCTGCCGGAAAGTCTATCAATATCACAGGACTGATGTTTGAGAATGATAAATTTATCTTACCTCAAAATATCTTCTTTACCAAGGAAGGACTGCAACTGTTTTACAATCCTTATGAAGTAGGTTCTTTTGCCGATGGTGCTAAAGAAATTCTTATTCCATACAGCGAAGCCGATGCATTCTTGAAAATTAAGTAAAGTTGATTTGCCAAATAAGCCTCACCCCCAACCCCTCTCCACACGAGCGATAGCGAACTGGCGTAGCAAAGGAGAGGGGTCGGGGTGAGGCCAAACAAAAAAAGGCTCCCAATGGGAGCCTTTACTTTATAATAGTATAACTTTCAAACATTATAACCAATAGGTTAATCTCTGCTTGATAGTTTAGCGAATAGTCTTAAGAACTCAACATATAACCATACAAGAGTAACCATAAGCCCCATAGCTCCAAACCACTCCATGTATTTTGGCAGACGCTGTTGTGCGCTTTTCTCGATAAGATCAAAATCAAGGAAAAGGTTAAGTGCAGCAATAATAATTACAAACACACTAATACCAATACTCATAAGAGAGTTATTTTGGATTGAGTGGATTGGCATAAAACCAAAGAAACTCATTATCCACGAAATCAGGTAATAGGTAGCAATTGCCAGCGTAGCGGCAATTACAATTGATTTAAACTGCTCAGTTACTTTAACAATACGGAATCTATATAAACCGAAACATACTATAAACGTTACAAAAGTTGCAATTACTGCCTGTATAGCAACGCCTGGGTAAGCCGCATTTATAATAAGCGTAATACCTCCTATGAATAAACCTTCAAATAAAGCATAAGCCGGTGCAAGATAGCGTGATGTAGCCGGCTTAAAGCTTGCTACAAGCACCGATACAAAACCAAGAACAGCACCCGCAATAGCAAGAGGCAGCGGATTAGACCCATTAACCGCCATATACCATACGGTAAATGCACCCGTTAGCAACAACAGTAAAAGGATAAAACTCTTGTTTACCGCTCCGTTTACCGTCATGGTGTTATTGTAATCAACAAGTACATTACCTTCAGCATCATAAATAGTGTCTGCCTTTGCAAATGACTTATTACTTAAAAAAGGATTTTTCGATTTGAATTCCATTGTGTTTTTTGTTTAGTAGTCCAAATATATAAAAAAAATTGTTGTCGGTTGTCAGTTGTTGGTTGCCGGAAAACATCAACCATAATCTGTGCCAGAAAACTATCTGACAACCATCAACCGACAACTAACAACCACTTACACCAGTTTTTTCAGCCTGAGTATCATTCCCAGGTGAATTCCCTCATGGTAGTTGTTAAAAGCTATAGCGTCTTCAATAGTATCAAGGCCAAAACCAAGTTCACTCTTTCTCGCGTTATATGTGGTAAAGATTCCGTTTCGGTAATCTTCCTCCGTTTTTTGTATGGTAGAGAACAGCAGTGCTTTCATTTCATCAACCTCCGCCTGTGTTACATCGCGTTCCGGTTTTGTTCCACGCATGTACATAGCTACAAGCTCGTCGCTAAGTGTAGTAGACAGTCCTGCACCCTTATACACCAGTATTTGCTGTGAAACCATAATATGTCCTATGTGCCACATCAGGTTATTGTTCCATCCGTCAGGAATTTTATTAAGCTGCTCAAGGGTATAATTATCCAGCAGTCGTGCGTAAATCTCTCTGCTGGTGCGTGTAATTTTAAATTCTGCTTCCATTGTAGTTTGTTGTTTATTGGGATACGAATTTATGGAAAGAAATGAGAACGGTGAAAATATACCAACCTGAAATTTTACATTTGCAGTATGAAAGCAATATTTTACCTTAAGACCTGCGACACCTGCAGAAAGATCATAAAATCACTTCCAAACATTGAGGGCTTTACGCTTCGCGAAATAAAAACGGAGCCTATTACTGTAAAAGAACTGGAAGAAATGCATCGCCTTGCCGGCAGTTATGAGGCACTCTTTAGCCGTAAGGCAACGCTTTACAAAGAGCGTGGCATGAAAGACATGACGCTTAACGAAGATGATTACAAAACATACATACTGGAACATTATACTTTTTTGAGTCGCCCTGTTATTATAGATGGCGATAAAATATTTGTAGGCAACAGCAAGGCCGTTGTCGCAGAAGCCATAGCACACCTGAGCTAATGGGCAAACGCAACCTCGCCCTGATAGCTGCTACGGTAGTATCTGTCATTTACGGAGTTACTTTTACCATTGCTAAAGACGTTATGCCTGCCTATGTAAAACCTTTTGGTTTCATTGTGTTGCGCGTTGGCGGTTCGGCAGTGCTGTTTTGGTTATGCTCCCTGTTTGTTGATAAAGAAAAAATAGACCTTAAAGATTTCCCGCGCATTGTTGCTGCGGCCTTCTTTGGTGTGGCCTTTAATATGCTTACATTTTTTGAAGGTTTGAGCCTTACCTCGCCTATTATGGCATCGGTACTGATGGTTACTACCCCAATGATAGTATTGGTCCTCTCGGCAATTATTATGAAAGAAAAGATACTGGGCAAAAAAGCGCTGGGTATTTTTCTTGGACTGGGCGGAACCGTACTGCTAATACTTTACGGAAAGTCTGTTGGCAATGCCGATAATGCCCTTTGGGGTAATTTTTTGGTATTCGTCAACGCTATATCATATGGCTTGTACCTCATTATTGTGAAGAAACTAATGGACAAATACGATCCCTTTGCTTTTGTAAAATGGATATACCTCTTTGGATTCTTTATGGTACTCCCATTTGGTTATCAGCAACTGGCTGAGGTAAACCTTCCGGGATTACCATTTCATATTGGCGTTAAAGTAGCTTTTGTAGTTATTTTTTCTACTTTCCTGACGTATCTGCTCAACCTGCTTTCGATGAAAGAACTAAAGCCCACCACCGTTGCGGTATTTATTTACCTGCAGCCGTTTTTTGCAACAGTATTTGCCATAGGATTGGGTAAAGATGAGCTTAGTATCGTAAAACTGCTTTCGGCTTTACTGATATTTGTGGGAGTGTACCTGGTTACCATGACCGGGAGGAAAGTGAGCAGTGGTCAGTAATCAGTTTTCAGTCTCAGTTTTCATTTAACCACAATGGGCACAATCCCGACAGCTATCGGGAGCACTAAGAACAGAACACTTTGTGAACTTGGTGCCTGCTTTGCGGTCTTTGTGGTTAAACTGCTTACTGAACACTATTATTCACAAACCATTCCTTCAAAGTTGGAAAAATCATGTTTGAAACCTTAAGTATAGGGTTAAAGAACATCGATTTATCCAATGTTTCCTGTGAAGCGAATGTATTATTGAAGTTGATTTTTACAAATAGGGTAAGCACTACGCTTACTACCAATATCATTCGCAGCAAACCAAAGAATGCTCCAAGTATACGGTTCATAAGGCCAAGTCCGGAGAAATCGGCAATTTTGGTAAGCACTTTTGCCAGCAATGTGATACCCACAACCACAGCAATAAATGTTATTATGAATGCCGTAATAGCTGCTGTTTTAGGATCTTCGGGAAGGCTGCCATCGAGATAGTGCCCCACAGCACCCGAGAATTTAATGGCAACATAAATCCCTAAAAGCAGTGAAACCAGTGATGCCAACTCAACAAACAGGCCTTTGCGAAGCCCATTGATAACACCCCAAACCAAAAAACAGAACAGTATAATATCTAAAAAAGTCATATGGCAAAGGTAAGCCCTGCTGCACAGAAACGAAAGGCAGATGCTGATTAAATTTCAAGTCACTATCTTTGCGGCTTTAAAACACTATAATGTCAAGAGACGAACAACTAAAACAGCGCTGGGAACAGCTTGTCACTATATTATCCGACCGATTTGCCGATGGCGATACCCTTGACCTTGATGCCATAATTTACCTTATTGGTGTTCAGGAGTTGGGTCAGTTTAACCGAAAATTTAAAAAAGACGAAAAAGTAAACCTTATGCATATTGCTATTTGCCGTTTGCTGGAGCCTTTTGGCTATTACGAATTTGCCTTTTTTGATGAAGACGGCTGGCCCCATTATACGGTTAAGGAAGAATTGCCATCGCTAAAAGCCGGAGAGCAAAGCATACTTATGAAAGGTGCGATAGTAGACTATTTCCTGGAAAAAGGGCTTATAGCATAAGTGCCTGGAAAACTAAAAAAAGCCCCCGCAATAGCGGGGGCTTTTCGTTGGAAAAAACTACATATTTGTGGGGGCAAAAATATGTGTGCCCGTTTTTACACAGGACTTAAATAGGGACGTAAATCCCTATACTTAAACTTAAACCATGATAAAGCTACCGGAAATAAATATGCCTGCATAATTAATGAGGTAAAGGCAGGCATTATGCAGGTAAACTGCTTTTTTTTTGACTAAAAGGCATTAAAAAACCGGTGCAGTAAGCCCACCGGTTTTTCTTTTGTAAAATCCGGCATCCCTACCGGACACCTGCCGAAGCAGGATTTTCCCAACCAACCAATTAATCAAACCTCTAAAGGCTTAATCTGTACCAAACTTACGGCGGGAATTGATAGAATAAAAATTTTTGAGGTTAAGATTATCGTTTCATCGGTAAATGAACCATATATCGACGAATGACATAGTAAAACGATACTTTTTTATGAAAAAAACCTGAGGGTGGTTCCTCAGGTTTACGAATTGTGTTTAGCAAGTACCTGAAAATAGCCTTAACAAAATAACTACCGTGGGGGATCGGTATATCTTAACTATCACAGGATTTAAAGCAAACATACAAGCGATATAATTGCTAAAAAATTTTATGCGGTAAAACAGTCAAAAATGTAGGTTAACCGTAGAAATATCAAGGTTTTGTACGTATTTTCAGGTAATAAAAAATCCTGAGCTGGTTACTCAGGATTTTTTATAATAGCTTATTTGTGGGGGCAAATAGCGCTTTGTAAAAATAAACCTGCCGCGCTAACGGCAGGCCATAAACCAATCAACCAATCTTAAATCCATAACAAACGTACGGCGGGTTTTACTATTAAAAAATTTTATGAGGTAAAGGGTAAAAATGTGTCGGTTAACTCAACAAATGAACGAAGTTTGACATCAATAAATAAAAAATCCTGAGTAACCAGCTCAGGATTTTTTATAATAGCTTATTTGTGGGGGCAAATAGCTGTTTTGTAAAATTTGTGCCTGCTGCGGGGGAACAGCAATGCGTAAACCAATCAACCAATCTAAATCTGAGACAAACGTACGACAGGTTTTACTATTAAAAAATTTTATGAGGTAAAGGGTGAAAATGTGTCGGTTAATAATGTTTCTGGTTGAAACTTTTAGGGTTATTGTTTTGTGAAGATCACAAAACAAGCCTGACCGTGGGGGCGGTGCAGGACTTTTCTCTTTAAACAAACATAACCCATTACAAACACAGTTATGAAGATAACATACTATATCTGTTTTAAAAAAAAGACTGTAAATGTGTCTGTCAAAAGCAACTTTTAATCGACAAAAGGAAATTAAAAACCCTGTGCGAATAAGGGTAAGCACAGGGTTTCCGTATTTGGCGCCATGGTCTAAACATTAATGGCACCGGTTGTTTAGTATAAGAACGGGAGTGTACTGTTTTCCTCACAACGGTAAACTGCAGCTCTTACTTATACTAACGCAAATTTGTTGCCAATATTTAATTTGGGGACTGATTTTTTTATGATGAAAATATAAAACCCAAGTTGCATGCTTTAATCGTAAAAAATTATAGCAACGCTATGATGGCATAACAAATTAAAAATGACTAAATTTGCTGCACTTTACAAAAGAACGATGATAGATAAGATTAAAGGATATATTGCAGAAGCAGAAGCATTTACTACTCAAAATAAAGAAGAGCTGGAAGCATTCAGGATTAAGTTTCTTGGTAAAAAAGGCCTTCTAAATGATTTTTTCGCTGAATTCAAAGCTGTTCCTAATGAGCAGAAAAAAGAATTCGGACTGGTGGTTAACACACTGAAAAAGACTGCTGAAGAAAAAGTAGCTACCATTCAGGAAGCCCTTGAAAGCAAAGAAGAAGCTAAAGGCATATATGGTGACCTTACCCGTCCGGGAGAGCCGTTTGCCGTAGGTTCGCGCCATCCTATATCTATTGTTAAGAACCAGATTATCGATATCTTCTCTAACATAGGCTTTAACGTAAGTGAAGGTCCGGAAATTGAAGACGACTGGCATAACTTTACAGCACTTAACCTGCCGGAATACCATCCGGCACGTGATATGCAGGATACCTTCTTTATCCAGACAAACCCTGATGTGCTGCTTAGAACGCATACCTCATCGGTACAGGTGCGTTATATGGAAGAGAACAAACCACCTATCCGCACTATTTCTCCGGGAAGGGTATTCAGAAATGAGGCTATATCATCGCGTTCGCACTGTATCTTCCACCAGATAGAAGGACTTTACATAGACAAAGACGTTTCGTTTGCCGATCTTAAGCAAACACTTTTATACTTTACCAAAGAGATGTTTGGCAAGAGCAAGATCCGTCTTCGCCCGTCATATTTCCCTTTCACTGAGCCAAGTGCTGAGATTGATATTTACTGGGGCCTTAAGACTGAGACCGATTACAGGATCACCAAAGGTACAGGATGGCTTGAGATTGGCGGATGCGGTATGGTAGACCCTGCAGTTTTAACCAACTGCGGCATTGATGCTACAAAATATAACGGATTTGCCTTTGGTATGGGTGTAGAGCGTATTGCGATGCTACAATACCAGATAGGCGACATCAGGATGTTCTATGAAAACGATGTCCGTTTCCTGGAACAATTCAAATCAAGCATATAATACAGAACCCACCTTATGGTGGGTTTTTTATTTGAGTATGTTCAGTCATTGCGAGCGGAATGCAATGGAGCGCGGCAATCTTTTAGATTGCTTCGTCATACCTCCTCGCAATGACGCAGTGTCAATAAAGGACTTCAACTACTTCACCTTTGGCAACATAAATTCATCGGCACGTCCGCCTTGCTTTGCATCGCCAAACTTATCCAGTATCTGGAGTTTTCCTTCCATTACTTTAAACTTATGGTGGTCGCCTTCTGCATCAAGCGTAATAACACTACCCTTCTCATCCCAGGAGAACTTGCCCTTAAAAGTGCGTGGTATTTTTTCCTTTTCAAGATATTGTTCGCTTAACGAATAGGTATTATCGTTATTCAATGTCATCACGGTTTTAATTCCGGGGCAATCGGCACATGGGGTTACACCGCTATAAGTACCCGCCCAGTCGAGGGAATTACTGCTGTTGTGGACAGTATTAATCTCAAATGTATCATTCTCAACCGTATCAACTACTTCTTTTGGATGAATTTCTTTATCTAACCTCTCAGGGCGTTTTTCTTCTTTACAGCTAGCAGCAGTTATCACAACTGCCGAAAGGCATAGTATCTGCAATAGTCTCATAGTATATATTTTAAACGGAAATTACATAAATTTTAACCACAAGGTTCCCAAAGAAATCTCAAAGTTCGCAGGTAGGTCTGTATTTTAGAAATCGGGTATTTAGAGTATCTTTGCGCTTTAAAAAACTTAGTACTCTTAGTCTAATCGCTTTGTGTACTTTGTGGTTAAACAACATACACTAAATGAAAAAAGACATCATAATCCCTCAGGTAGAAAACGTATATATGGCAGCAGTTCAGGAATGGAATGACGATTTCATGCAGAAAACCTGGTATGCCTACCTTATCAATGACAGCGATTTTACCCTTGAGAATGTTATAATTGTATCGAGCGCATCGGGAACAATAGATGGCGAACCACGCAAAACATCGATGCTGCGCCATGCTTTTAAAGAAATCCCTCCTGTATCTGTAGCTAAAATAGAACTTATTGAAGACAGCGTACTGGTGCTTGACAACCAGTTTATGGTAACCTTCTTTATAGAGAATACGCTTTACGACAAGACCTATACTTTTAAGGCACACTCAATACACGAAGATTATGTAGCTGAAGTGCCTATCCTGTTTCAGGATGGTATAATGATAGAGTAAAACCGGCCTCACCCCTAACCCCTCTCCAAAGGAGAGGGGAACTCAAACCCACATAGCGAACTGCAAACTGCGACTGCAAACTGATCACTATTTCATTTTCTCCAAAAAATCCGCATCTTTATCAAAATTTTGGGTCAGAAATGAAAAAGCTATCGCTACTTGCATTCAGTCTATTATCTGTTTTATCATATTCGCAATCGGCTGACTTAGCCTCTTATGTAAATCCGTTTATCGGGACCGGAGGCCACGGCCACACTTTTCCGGGTGCTACGGTGCCTTTCGGCATGGTACAGTTAAGCCCTGACACCCGTATTGATGGCAGTTGGGATGGCTGTGGCGGTTATCATTATTCGGATAATGTGATCTATGGCTTTTCGCATACCCACCTGAACGGAACGGGCGTTTCCGACTATGGCGATATCATGCTGATGCCTACCATGGGCGAACCCAGCCTTGATAAAAACGACTACTCCTCGCCTTTTTTCCACATGAACGAAAAAGCCACGGCGGGCTACTATGCCGTAGAGCTTAACAACGATAACATCAATGTTGAACTGACTTCTACTGCACGTGTTGGGCTTCATCAATATACTTTTTCCAAAAGCGGTCAGGCAAACATAATCCTCGACCTGAACCACCGCGACCAGCTTATTATGGGCGAAGTGCGTGTGATTGACAACAAAACGATTGAAGTATTGCGTCGCAGTTCGGCATGGGCCAGAGACCAATATGTGTATGCCCGTATTGAGTTCAGCAGCCCAATGAACATTACCAAGGTGAATAACAATGCCTTTGCCCCGGCTAAGGTAACCGACAAATTCTTTGCTGGATCATTACTGGCTATGAGCTTCAGTAAAGATGTGAAGAAAGGCGAAAAACTATTGGTAAAAGTCGCATTGTCACCCACAGGATACCAAGGTGCCGCAAAAAACATGAAAGCTGAAATGCCGGGCTTTGATTTCAAAAAGACTAAAAAAGCAGCCGAAACCCTTTGGAATAAAGAACTCCACAAGATAGAGATCACTGAAAAGGATAATGATAAACTGGCGATCTTCTACACGGCTTTATACCACACCATGATGCAGCCCAATATTGCCATGGACGTAGACGGTATGTATCGTGGACGAGATAACGAGATACACAAAGCCGAAGGTTTTGACTATTACACCGTATTCTCGCTATGGGACACTTTTAGGGCAGCGCACCCTCTATATACCCTTATTGACAAAAAACGCACCAGCGACTTTATAAATACGTTTATCAAACAGTATGAGCAAGGCGGAATACTTCCGGTTTGGGAACTGGCAAGCAATGAGACCGACTGCATGATAGGTTACCACTCTGTATCAGTAATGGCCGATGCTATGGCTAAAGGTATTAAAGGCTTTGACTATGAAAAGGCATTCGAAGCCGCCAAACATAGTGCAATGCTGGATCATTTGGGCCTTAAAGCCTATAAAGCCAATGGTTACATCAGCATTGATGATGAACACGAGAGCGTTTCTAAAACGCTTGAATATGCCTATGACGACTGGTGTATTGCCCAAATGGCAAGCATCTTGGGTCATACAAAAGACTATGAGTATTTCATCACCCGTTCGCAAAGCTGGAAAAACCTGCTTGACCCTGAAACCAAAAATATGCGCCCGCGCAAAAATGGTGGCTGGGATAAGCCTTTCGACCCGCGTGAAGTAAACAATAACTACACCGAGGGTAATAGCTGGCATTACACCTTCTTTGTACCCCAGGATATTAAAGGCATGATAGAAGCCTTTGGAGGAGAAAAAGCCTTTGAAGCCAAACTGGATGAGATGTTCAATGCGCCAAGTGCTACTACTGGTCGTGAACAGGTAGACGTTACAGGACTCGTAGGCCAATATGCGCAGGGTAACGAGCCAAGCCATCATATGGCATATTTGTATAATTATGTTGGAAAGCCCGAAAAGACTAAAGAGAAAGTTCACTATATCCTGAACGAATTTTATAAAAACACTCCTGATGGGCTTATAGGAAATGAAGACTGTGGCCAGATGAGTGCCTGGTATGTGTTAAGCAGTATGGGAATGTATCAGGTTACTCCCGGGACCACTTATTTTAATACGGTTGAACCATTCTTCAAAAAAACACATATAAATACAGGAAACGGAGCTTCGGGAACCATTAACCTTTCCTCCTATAAGGATGATATAGCAGCATTTGACATCAATAATGATGTTGTATCAGAACAACTTGCCTATAAAGAGATTGTTCCGGTTCCGGCTATTGAAGCGGAGAGCAAATCGTTTGAGGATAAGATGACTGTAAATATTATATCACATCTTGACAAAGAAGACTCACTAAGACGTGCCCCCGAAACAATTTTGTTTTATAAAGTTTCTAACCCGCACGAAAAGGATAAAGGCTCTTATGCAATCTATAAAGGACCATTCTCAATTAAAGAGTCATCTATCATTCAAGCCTATGCCGCTGATGGATTAGGCGGCATGAGCAAACCTGTCACAGCCACTTTCATCAAAAAACCAAACAACTACACCGTAAAGCTTAATTCAAGGTATAACAGAGCCTATCATGCCGGCGGTGCTACGGGTCTTATTGATGGTATACTTGGCACTGAAAACTGGCGCAAAGGCGACTGGCAGGGTTATCAGTCGCAGGATTTTGAGGCCATTATCGATTTGCAAAAGAAAAAGAAAGTAAACGAAGTATCAGCACGATTCCTTCAGGACAGCCGTGCGTGGATACTGATGCCTGCTAAAGTGGAATATTATGTTTCTGATGACAATGTAAATTTTGTCCTTGCACATACCATTCAGAATACCATTGATCCAAAACAAGACGAATCGATTATAAAAAGCTTTGATGCAACGCTTATTAATGTAAAAGCACGCTACATAAAAGTAAAAGCATACAACTTTGGCAAATTACCGGAATGGCACCAGGGCTCTGGCGGTGATGCCTTTATTTTTATTGATGAGATTACTGTTAAGTAGTTGATGGTTGTTAGTTGTCGGTTGTCAGACCAACAGCAACTATCCAGCAACTGGCAACCAACAACCGACAACTATTTCTCTTTTACCGGAAACAACAACGAAGCCGCTACAGATATTATCAGCACCCCTCCTACTACCATTAGCGAATGAGGTGAAGAAATGTGGTAAAAAGGACTTATTAGCATTTTTACACCTATAAAAGCCAGTATTACTGCAAGACCGTAATGCAGCCTGCTGAACATATGCATAAAGTTAGCCAAAAGGAAATACAATGCCCTTAACCCCAGTATGGCAAATATGTTTGATGTATAAAGGATAAAAGGATCATCCGGAGCAATGGCAAATATTGCAGGGATGGAATCTACCGCAAAAATAAGGTCGGTAAACTCAATAACGGCTACTACAACCAATAGCGGTGTAGCAAGCTTTTTACCATCTATCTTTACAAAGAAATTATCCCCTTCGTAGTTTTTGGTCACATTAAAGAAACGATATACCACACGTGCTCCCGGGCTTTTAGAAAAGTCCTTGTTTTCATCATCA
The DNA here is from genome assembly GCF_003350375.1 of Flavobacterium sp. AG291. Classification (GTDB taxonomy): domain Bacteria; phylum Bacteroidota; class Bacteroidia; order Flavobacteriales; family Flavobacteriaceae; genus Flavobacterium; species Flavobacterium suzhouense. The sequence continues at coordinate 171,844 of NZ_QQAR01000005.1, forward strand.
TCTTCGTGAGCGGTCCAGGATTTGATACCCGCTACAACCAAAAAGAGACCAAATGCCGAAAGAACAACATTTATCTCACGCTCTGCACCAAAAATCTCAATTGGTGGTAAATAGGTCATATTAATAAGCTCTACACCCGTAAAGATGAATATCGCACGGAATACCAATGCCCCAATAATACCCCAAAACAGTACTTTATGGTGCAGGTGCTTAGGGACATTAAAAAAGCCAAATACAAGAATGAAAACAAAGAGATTATCTACCGAAAGCGCTTTTTCAATCCAATAGGCACTCTGAAATTGTGTAAACTGTTCGAAACCGAGGTAATAATAAATAACACCACTAAATGCCATTGCCAGTGATATCCAGACTACAGACCAGGTAAGTGCTTCTTTGTTCGATACCTCGTGGCTGTTCTTATTAAAAACACCCAAATCTAGTAAAAGCATTATAACTACCAGAATAGAGAATCCGGCCAGTATACCGGGATGGTTAATCAGATGGTCCATAGAGGTTATTTATTTAATCAAGTTTTTCGGTTAGTTTATTAAAAACGGTTTTGGCATCCCTGCCTTCATATAAAATACTGTAAACAGCGTCAATAATTGGTGTTTTTGCCTTAAATTCCTTATTCAGGTTATAGGCGCTTTTTGCAGCATAATACCCCTCGGCAACCATGCTCATTTCCATCATGGCCGATTTTACCGTATAGCCCTTACCAATCATGTTACCAAACATACGGTTCCTTGAGAATACAGAATAACCGGTAACCAACAAGTCGCCCAGATATGCTGAGTTATTGATATTACGCTTCATCTTATGCACTTTACGGATGAATTTTTTCATCTCGCGGATGGCATTACTCATCAGCAACGCCTGAAAGTTATCACCATAGCCAAGACCATGTGCAATACCCGCCGCAATAGCATAAATATTTTTCAGCATAGCAGCATATTCCGTGCCAACAATATCGTCAGACGTTTTTGTTTTTATATAGTGGCTGTTAAGGTTCTTGCCCATTATTTTTGCCTTTTTCTCGTTTCCGCAGGCAATGGTAAGATAAGAAAGGCGCTCAAGTGCCACCTCTTCAGCGTGACACGGACCCGTGATAACACCGATATTGTCGTATGAGATATTGTATTTATCATGGAAATGTTCGCCAACAATAAGGCTTGTTTCCGGAACAATACCTTTAATAGCCGAAAATATAACCTTGTCTTCAAGGCTTACCGTAAGCTTTTCAAGCTCTTTGCTTAAAAAAGCCGATGGTATGGCAAAGATTACATAGTCAGCATAAGCCACAGCCTCATTAATATCGCTGGTAAGAAGTAACTTATTGGTATCAAACTCAACAGAACTCAAATAGTTAGGATTGTGTTTTTGCAGTTTTAAATGCTCAATAGCATCGTTGTTACGCATGTACCATGCTATTTCCGGCACATTAGAGCACAGCATTTTAGCAATAGCCGTCGCCCAGCTTCCACCACCTATAACAGCGAACTTTGGAGTATCACTCATGTTTCCTTTATGTTTGAAAGGTCAAAAATACTTAAAAATAAACAAATCTAGCCTGCATTTTTAGCGAATACGGCAGTACAGGGATATTTTATTTAAGAAAACATTAACATTAAATTATGACAACCCCAAACAATGTAAACCCTTTCGTGTCCGTTATTCATTAGACTTCTGTTTACACTTGGGGATGTACAACATAAGGTTAATAAAAATTTTTTGTTTTTGGTGTTTAAAAGGCATTCAGGTATTTCCGGAATGCCTTTTATAATTTATGCTAATAGCTCATCTCAACAATGGCCCTTACTTTCTCCGGCGTTATATTCTGGCGTTCGCCAAGACCTTTCCAGCCACGTTCTTCAAAACGTTTCACGATAAAATCGGCAGTGCTTTCATAATCATTAGTATAGTTGGATATTTTAGTCTCCATACCCATCTTATGGAAAAACTCAACTGTTTTCTCAATAGCTTCCAGTGCCGCCTTTTCAGTATCGGTTTCAGTTATGTTTAAAACCCTTCTGCCGTATTGTGCCAGCTTTTCCTTTTTAGTCTCAAACATTACTCGATACAGGTTAGGGCCAATAATTGCCAGCGTGCGCGCATGGTCAATCTCGTACAAAGCTGTAAGCTCATGCCCTATCATGTGTGTAGCCCAATCTGTAGGCACTCCTTTTTGTATAAGTCCGTTCAGCGCCATAGTAGCGCACCACATAAAATTGGCCGCCAATTTATAGTCAGAAGGATTTTCAGCAACGCCCGGGCCAATCTCTATAAGCGTCTGCAAAATGCTTTCGGCTATCCTGTCCTGAAGCAGGGCATCATGCGGATAGGTAAGATACTGTTCCATAACGTGCGTATAGGCATCGATAATACCATTCTGCACCTGGCGTTTCGGCAATGAAGCCACTGTTTCAGGGTCACAAATGGAAAATACCGGGAATACAGCAGGACCACCGAAACTTAGTTTTTCCTGTGTCTTATCGATAGTGATAACCGAACCCGAGTTCATTTCGCTGCCTGTTGCAGGGAGAGTAAGCACCGTACCAAAAGGAATGGTGTTATCAAGTATCCTGATTCGTTTTACCAGGATATCAACCGGATCTCCTTCAAATTTTACAGCAGCCGAGATAAATTTCACCCCATCTATAACCGATCCTCCACCCACAGCAAGAATAAAATCGATATTCTTTTCGCGGACAATCTCCACCGCTTTCATTACGGTTTCATAGCGTGGGTTAGGCTCAATACCCCCAAACTCGGTAATCTCATACCCTGCAAGGGCATCGATAACCTGTTTGTGTACGCCGTTATTAAAAATACTTCCTCCACCATAAGCCAAAAGCACTTTGGCATTTTTAGGTATAAGAGAAGTTAACTTAGCAATCTGGCCCCTGCCAAACACATAGTTCACAGGGTTATAATATTCAAAATTCAGCATGGTTTTTATAAATTTTACCCAAAGGTACAAAATAGGTCAATCGGGTATGGTAAAGTATTGTTAAGCATTACCTGTTAACCGACACATTTTTACCCTTTACCTCATAAACTTTTTTGGCATAAAAATGCGCCGTACGTTTGTTTCAGATTTAAGATTGGTTGATTGGTTTATCGCTTGCTGCTGCCCCCACAGCACTGGCACCCAAAACAGATGATTTGCCCCCAAAATGGACTGTTTTAAATAAAAAATCCTGAGCTGGTTACTCAGGATTTTTTATTTGTCAAAACTTAAGGTTTTCCGACCTTAACCGACACATTACCAACCTTTACCTCATAAAATTTTTTACTATAAAAACCCGCCGTACGTTTGTCATGTGATTTAAGATTGGTTATTGGTTTATCGCTTGCTGCTGCCCCCACAGCACTGGCATCTAAAACAGATTATCCGCCCCCGAAATTGGACTGTTTTAATTAAAAAATCCTGAGCTGGTTACTCAGGATTTTTTATTTTATATTATTTCTTATAAAACAGGTTATGTTCTATATACTGCCATACCTTATGCGGTAATAGTGGCTGTACATTCTTACCTTCTTTAACCCCATTTCTTATGAATGTACTTGAGATTTCAACTACGGGCGCATCTATCATGTGAATATGCGGATGATTTTCAAATTCAGGATTTAAAGTGTCAGTACTAATGCGTGGATAAACGTAGATATGGTGATTTTGAAGCAACACATCATAGTTTTTCCATTTATGCAGCGAGTTCAGGTTATCTTCGCCCATTATCAGGGAAAACTCATGCGTTGGAAATTTCTCCTGCAAATGTGCCAGCGTATTCACAGTATAATTTGGCTGTGGCAGGCGAAACTCAACATCACTGGGTTTTAGCTTGGGATAATCTTCAGTAGCCAGAAACACCATCTGTAAGCGATGATGATCTTCCAGCAGGGTACTTTTCTTCTTTAGCGGATTATGAGGCGTTACAACCATCCATATCTGGTCAAGACCGCTATATTCGGCCATGTGATTGGCAATAATAAGATGCCCTGTATGAATGGGATTAAATGTCCCGAAGTATAACCCTACTTTCATATTATTTGGAATCTTTGTCATCCTGACGAAGGAAGGATCTCTGTTATAAACTAAGATTGCTACGCCAGTCGGCCTTCAGCCTCGTGCCTTCACTCCATTACATTCCGTTCAGAATGACAAACCGCGACTAAAAATCGCGGTTGTTATAATTAATCTGCTAAAAACTGCTTAACAAGCTCATAGGCTTCCACTTTTGCAGTATCAAGGTCGTAGTTTTTGATGATGGTGTCAAACTGAGGTGCTGTTGCCAGCTCTACCGATGCCTTTGCAATACGCATATTGATCTTATCCTCACTCTCGGTGCTGCGTTTCTTAAGACGTATCTTAAGTTCATCAATACTTGGTGGTTTTACAAACACAGCCAGTGTCTCTTCAGGAAATTTCCTCTTGATGCGAAGGCCTCCTGCAACGTCAATATCAAATATCACGTTTTTACCCTCTGCCCAAATACGCTCAATCTCGGTCTTCAGCGTACCATAAAAGTTGTCACGGTATACTTCTTCCCACTCTACAAAATCGTCGTGTTTAATATGCTGCTTGAATTCTTCCAGGGTGATAAAGTGATAGTCTTTACCATTAACCTCTCCTTCGCGGGCACTTCGTGTAGCTGCCGAAACTGAAAAAGCCAGATTAAGATCCGGCTGTTCCAGTAAATGTTTTACTATTGTTGTTTTTCCTGATCCCGACGGAGCCGAGAACACTAGTAATTTTCCTTTTTTCATTATATCTTTTTACATAAACGTCTATTATCTGACGTCTTTCATCTAATCTCTATAGAACGTTTAATACCTGTTCTTTTATCTTTTCAAGCTCATCTTTCATCTGCACTACCAGCTTTTGCATCTTGGCGTGGTTTGATTTAGAACCCATAGTGTTTATCTCACGTCCCATTTCCTGAGTAATAAACCCAAGTTTACGTCCGTTAGCTTCAGTTCCCGCCAGGGTTTCTATAAAATAGTTCAGGTGGTTTTCAAGGCGCACTTTTTCCTCGGTAATATCCATCTTTTCAAGATAGTATATAAGCTCCTGTTCAAAACGGTTCTCATCCACGTTTACAGTAAGCTCATCTATAGCAGTACGAAGCCTTGCTTTTACATTAGCGATACGCTCGCCGTCAAGAGAAACAGCCTCATGCATAAATGCCAAAATGTTTGCTATGCGCGAAAGGAATTCTTTCTCAAGGGCTACACCCTCACTTATCCTGAAGCTTTGTATGTTTTCCAGCGCCTGATCGATAACACCCTCAATGTTTTGCCATTCATTCGGGTCAATCTCTTCACGTTCTGTTTTAAGGACATCCGGCATACGCACAGCCATTTTCATCAGTTCGGTAGGATCGGCATCCGGAATAACTTCCTGCATCTGGGCGATGTATGCCTTTACGATGGGTGCATTGATCTTAGATGAGGTTTCTTCGCCAGTAACTTCTACAAACAACGAAAAATCTATTTTTCCGCGTTCCAGCTTAACACCTATCTTGTTACGAAGCCCAAGTTCCATCTCACGAAAAGCCGATGGCATCCTTACGCTTACATCAAGGCCTTTACTGTTCAGCGATTTAATTTCTACGGTAATCTTTTTTGTGGGTAACTGTAAAGAAGCTTTACCAAACCCCGTCATCGATTGTATCATGTAAAAAATTTAGTGCGACAAAGTTAATAAAAATAAATGAGGGGGTTGGTTGAAAGTAATAAAGTAGTAAAGTTGAAAGTTTTATGCCAAATCATTTAATAAGGCATCAACTTTCAACTTTATTACGTTTAACTTTATAACTATAAGCTATTTCACCTCCTTAATAGCGCTGCTTTCAATCCAGCCTACGCTATCATCGGCAAGTTCAATCTTTTTCCAGTTGTCTACGGTTTCCAGCACGTTCACTTTTGTTCCTTCGTGCAGTACAAAAGCATCTTCTGAGTTTTGTGACGGTTCGCTCTTAACGGCGATCACTTCGGCAAAAACTATGGCAGGATGCTGATTATTCTCGACAGACTTTACAAAAACAGCCGACAACACACTGATGACAATTACAAGCAGCATTACAAACATGGCAAAGAAGAATACGCGCTTTATCAGTGTGCTGCCCGCAAAATAATATCCTATAAACATAGCCAGAAACGCAAAGGCAAAGCCTACTGCTATCCATGCCCAGGTATTGTAGTGATAAGTTCCTGTAAGGTTGTACAACATTTTAGAGAAACCTACTTTAGGTACTTCCTTAATGTTGTCTATGGTCATTTTTTTAGCATATCCCAGATTTATCTGAGCATCTTTATTGTTAGGATCAAGCTGAAGCGCTTTTTCAAAATTATAGACTGATGGTGCTATCTTACCCATTTTGTAATACGCATTACCAAGGTTAAAATACACCTCCGCCGATTCTTTCTTTCCTTTCAGGATACTTTCATACTCCTGTGCCGCATCGGCATAATTACCTTTACGATACAATGCATTAGCCTTCTCAAAAGCACCCTGCGCCACAGTGGCCTGAGTAAGCAATATTGTTATTAAAATGTAAATTAGCTTTTTCATCTTATAAAGTCCCATTTATAACTCTTCTGATTCCGTCCTTTATCAAAGGAACATTGAAATTAATTAACATCCCTAACTTATTTCCTGATAATTTTAAATACGTTAAAAGTTGTGCTAAATGAATATCGTTTAATTCTTCTACAGACTTAACTTCTATAACAAATTTGTTTTCAACTACAATGTCCATTCTGTAGCCAATTTCTAATTTTACTTCTTCATAAATTAAAGGCAATGCTTTTTGCTTTTCAACAAACAGGCCCTTTTTGTATAATTCATAACATAAACATTCACAATAGGCACTTTCTAATAGTCCAGGCCCTAACGCCTTGTGGACTTTAAGAGAACATTCGTAAACAATTTTAGCTATTTCGTTTTCTGTCATTTGTATAAATTTAACCACAAGGTTCACAAAGTCTTTTCACAAAGAACACGATGATAGCACTTCGTTTAAAGAACACAAAGCTTTGTGAACATTGTGCCTTCTTTGTGGGCTTTGTGGTTAAAAGCTCTCAATTCTAATATCTAACATCTCACTACTAAATCTGCTTTTCTAATGCCGTGATTACCGCCACCGCGCTGTCGTAGTCATTCTGCATAGCCGAATCTGACGATGGTGCATACCTTGCAAACTCACAGCTGTCCATTATCTTACTGAAATCAGCTACGGTTTCTTCTTTGGCATTACGCGACAGCAATAATTCTTTAATATTATCACGGCTCATGTCGGCGGTTTCAATATGCAGTTTTGCCTTAAGGAAATTATGCAGTGCTTTTTCCAGTGCCAAATAGAATCCTGCCTTGTTACCAAGTTGCTTTTTAGCTTCCCCAAGGAACTTTTTCGCAAGCTTATTGTTCTGCCTTATTTTGCTGCCCACAACATCGCTGTCATACGCTTCTTTTTTCTTCCTTCCGAAGATGATAAACGGAATCAAAAGGAATGGCGCAAAGAGTAATCCCCAGAACAGCCCTGAACCAAAGAAATCATCACGCTCAACAGGTTTAAGAGATGTTTCTAATGCTATAAATCGGAATGGCTCTGCCGATTTAACATCTTTCTTGTTGCTGTCTCCCTTATCGGCACTCTCCTGATTTTCCTGTACATTAAGCACATTTATCATAATCTCATCATGCGTAATGGTTTTGTAGGTATGTGTTGCAAGATCAAACCAAGAGAACGACAATTCCTTTATAGGGTATTTACCTTTGTTTTGCGGCACTATCGTATAGCTATCTGATATACTACCCTGCATACCGCTCAAAGGTGTTGAAATGTTTTCTTTATGCTCCGGGTCGTACATTTCCAGTGCTGCCGGTACTTGTGGTTTAGGCAACGTAAACAGCTTAAGGTTACCTTTGCCTGATACTGCAATATCTAACTGTATTGGCTCTCCGTTTTTGCTAACAGTAGCCGATGGCTTAACCGTAAAGCTAAAACTACCTACGGCACCGGTAAAGTCTGCCGGTTTTCCTTTCTCCGGAAGCGGTTTTACATTAATAAATTTCTTTCCTGCCGACACTACCTTATTTGTAGCCACCATAAACTGACGCCCAAAAATATCTCTTCTGCCGTTAGGCACTTCCATAGATACATCAAGGGTTAATGGTTCAATTTCCAGCTTACCATCTTTTTGAGGATACAATACCGTTTTACGCAATACAAGCATACGGTATTCCTGTCCCTGGTAATTTTCTGTCTGGACTGCTGGATTCTTAATATCTATATTCTGACTCCAAAAATCATTGTACTGTGGAGACGAAACTTCTTTCCATCCTCCCACGGCTGTGTAAGGGCTAACATAGATTTTATATACAACGGTAACAGGTTCGTTTACATACGGATTGGTTTTACTAACCTCAGCTACCAAATGTACACCCTGATCTACATTCTGCTGCATTTCCTGCTGGTGCTGCTGGTTGTTAGCATACGGATTCGGGTCGGCACCTGCAATGGCATCACCAACCTTAACTTTTATAGGGGCTGTTTTGTATTCATACCCCCCTATAATTATCGTAGCCGAACCTATGGTAAAATTTCCTTTTGCAGTAGGGATAAGCAGGTACTTATAGCTTCTGCTAAAAGTACGTTTCCCGTTTATCCATGAATTGCTTACCATCTGCTGAGGTCCCGAAGCCTTAAACCCCGGAAATTGCGGAGGCGTAAAATTGTCCCCATCCTGATTCATGGTAAACTCAACAATAAGGCGTTCGTTTATACCCAGAGATGTTTTGCTCGGTACGGCCTTAAATTCTACCTGTTGGGCATATATGCCCTGTACAAAAAGCAATAATAGTAAGATGTATCTTTTCATCGTTCTTTGCTTAACCTGAAAATATTGCGTTTTTAAGTTATAGTTTTTTATCTACGCCGTCATTGCGAGGAGGTACGCCGAAGCAATCTTTTTAGATTGCCACGCTACACTACGTTCCGCTCACAATGACAGACCGATTATTAGTAGCAGTAAAGCTAAAAATGTTACCAGTCTTTTTGCTGGTTGTTGTTTGGCCTTACCTTAACCTTTCTGCCATTAACCTTATCCTGAATTTTTTTCTCTTCATTATTCATGGCATCAAGCAGGTTTTCCATACGTTGTTTAGATGGGCTTGGTCCGGCTTCCGGCTTAGGCTGGCCTTTATCTTTCTGGTCGCCATCATCTTTAGGTTCCCCTTTGTCACCATCCTTTTTCTGATCCCCTTTTTCGTGGCCCTTATTGTCCTTCTGGTCTCCGTTATCGCCCTTATCTTTGCCTTTGTCGCCTTTATCCTTCTGGTCATTGCCACCGCCACCGTTAGGTTGCTGCTGCTTATCGTCCTTGTTTTGGTCTTTTTTGTCTTTATCGTCCTGAGGCGGTTTTTGCAGTGGCGGCGGATTATTTTTCAGCATTTCCTTTGCCAATGCAAAATTGTACCTGGTTTTTTCATCCGCAGGGTTATTACGAAGCGCATTCTTATAGGCCTCAACAGCTTCCTGATAATTCTTTTCTTTCATAAAGATATTACCCAGGTTATGGTAAGCCATATGCTTTTGCTGCTTGGTAGAAGCACTCTTTATAGCATCCAGATAAGCATAAGCAGCTTCTGCACTTTGTCCCTGCCTGTATATGGCATTCCCAAGATTGTAGGCAGCTGATGCCTTAGTGGGCGATTTGGATTTTGATATCCTGTAATCAGCCTCTGCCTCAATATAGTGATTACTCTTAAATTCTTTGTTCCCTTTCTCAAGGTCTTTATCTCTTTTTGGCTTAGCCTGCGCAAACGAAAGCACTGTAAATAAAAGCAGGCCGTATGTAAATAGTCTCCTCATTATTCTTTTTCATTAAACAGGTTAAGTTTGCTAATCCATGCTGTTTTCCTTTCAAGCAGGAATACATCAATAAACAGCAATAAAAATGCTGCACCTAAAAACCATTGGTATTGCGAATCGTATACCGCCATCTGTTTGGCTTCAAATTCGGTTTTCTCCATGTTATCCAGAGCATTTTTCACATAGTCTGACACTTCACGGGTACTTTTACCATAAACATATCCGCCTTTGGTCGCCGCAGCAATGCTTTTCAGGTCCTGCGGATACAATTTTGTAACCACCACATTACCATCACTGTCACGCTTAAAGCTTTCAGTACGCCCGTTAACCTTAAGCGGAATAGGCCCTCCTTTTTCAGTACCTACACCTACAGTTACTAGTTTAATACCTTTTTCTTTAAGTGCCTGAGCAGCCTCAAGACTGCCTTCGCCATGATCTTCACCGTCTGATATCAATATAACCAGTTTACTGGTTTGCGGATCGTCAAAATAAGATGTTGCCAGTTCCAGCGCATCACTGATGGCAGTTCCCTGAGAGGAAACCATATCGGTATTCATGTTCTGAAGGAACATTTTTGCTACACTGTAATCGCCGGTAATAGGCAGTACCGGATAAGCACTTCCGGCATAGGCAACAATACCTATCCTGTCTGTCCCCAACTGATTGATAACCTGAGAAACGATCTGTTTTGCTTTTTCAAGTCGGTTAGGCGCCATGTCTTCGGCAAGCATACTCTTCGATACGTCTACCGCAAAAACAATGTCAACCCCTTCCCTTTTTACGGTTTCTACTTTAGTACCAATTTTCGGGTTTACCAATGCAATTATGATGCCCGAAAGAGCTAAAAGAAACACAACCAGTTTAAGGGCAGCCTTAAAAACCGACCTGTTGGGAGTTAATTTTTTTACCAGTTCAGGATCGCCAAACTCACGCTGCTTTTTTTTCTGCCAATACAAATTTAGCAGGAACAGCAACAGCAATACCGGGATAATGCCCAGCAGGTATAAGTATTTTGGTTCGTCTAATTCGTACATACTAAATAAAGCTTCTGTAAAGGGTTTTCCTCGCCACTATTTCGGCAAGCAGCAATCCAAATGCTATCCATGCCCACATATGGAATTTCTCGTCGTAATTGTAATATTTCATCTCCTCGATCTCTGTAGTCTCGAGTTTGTTGATCTCGTCGTAAATAGATTTCAACTTGGTGTTAGATGTAGCCCTGAAGTACTTACCATTCGTCTTTTTGGCAATTTCCTTCATCAGTTCCTGGTCTATCTCTACCTGCATCATTTTGTATACAAAACCGCCATCCGGTTTTTTAGCATACGGAAACTCGGCCATACCGTTTGTTCCAATACCAATGGTGTAAACCTTGATACCATACTCTTTAGCGATATCGGCAGCCATTCGCGGGTCTATAACCCCCGAATTGTTTACCCCATCAGTAAGCAAAATGATAACGCGACTTTTTGCCTTGCTGTCTTTCAGTCGGTTTACAGCCGTTGCAAGACCAACACCAATACCCGTACCGTCTTTTAGTACGGTCTCATCATATTTTACCGATTTAATGGCATCTATAACTAATGCCTTATCACTGGTAACCGGAGTTTTAGTATAAGCTTCGCCGGCATATACCACAAGTCCTATACGATCGTTAGGACGTCCGTCAACGAATTTTTGGGCAACGCTCTTAAGAGCCTCCATACGGTTAGGCTTCAGGTCGCGTGCCAGCATACTGCCCGATACGTCCATTGCAATAACAATATCGATACCACGTGTTGTTTTCGTTTTGTTGTTCACATCTACCGTTCTGGGTCTTGCTAAGGCAACAATCATGCAGCTTAACGCCAATAATCTCAACACAAACAATAACGGCTTAAGCCTGCCAAGCAGCGATGGTTTAGCTTTAAAGGCGTTAAGCGAACTTATTTTTAATGTAGCTGTCTGTTTTTTGCGTGTCCATATATACCAGCCAATGGCTAATGGCAACAATGCAAACAGCCAAAAGAAACCCGGATGTAAAAAAGTTACGTCTTTCATAATTAATTTACCTTTAATTCAACGGAGTTCTTTATTCGTTCGAGTATCTGCGTTCCATATTCGTCACCTTCCTTATGCATTATCATTACCTGTTGCAGTCCTTCTTTTTGCTTAAAGAAAAGCAGCTCGTAATATACTCTTACAGGAGTTTTTGTAACAGGATCCGGCATAGACATATTTCCATAAGCCCTTATACCTGATATCCCTTTATCGGTATTAAAATCTTCGTTTTTTACCAATATGTTAGTAGCTCCCTGTGCTTCCATAGACTTCATTGCAAGCTCTACGGTTGCAGGAAGATCGATCTGAACAGAATCCTTATAAGTAGTCGTAGATACCGTAACATAGAAATTATCGGTCATAGAACCATAAGCAAACACCGATGCATCTCTTACATGCGGATTGTTTTGCTGTGTCATTTTAGCCAATAAAGGAGATCGTTTAAGTACCTTTGGTGTTTCAATAATTACTCCCGGATCACCATATTCACTCTTTACCCATTCGCCATCCAGTAGTTCTTTTGTCGCGTGTCCAATAAAGTTATCCCTAAGGTATTCCATCCCGAAAACATATACCGAAACTCCAAAAGCAACTAAAATTGCCGCTACCGAACTCAGTATTATGATAGTCTTTTTCCTTTTCGCTTTTTTCTTTGCCTGCGCATCGAGCCAAAGCTGTGTATGAATATCGTCTTCTTCCTTCTCTTCAGGAATGCTTCGGTCTATAACCACAATGGTTTTTTCTACCCTCTTGCGGTCTTCTGCAATCTCAAAATCAAGCGGACGTGATTTGGCAAACTTCACCATATCGGCCGTACGAAGAATCTTTTCAAGCTCTTCAAAAGTTTCCTGAGACAAGTTCATTTTCTTTTTACGAACAGCATCTCTCATCGCGTCAATCAGCTCACTGGTAGTGCTTTCCATTGCCGGAACGTGAATAGCCTCTTCTATATAAGTACGGGCAATATCCGTAAGCTGGCTATAATAGTCTTTTACAGCTCCTTTTTCAAGCAGTTCTCTCTTTTCAAGCTCTTTAAGCTCACGCGAAGCTCTTTCTATCGGAGATATAAGTTCTTCTTTTTTAGCTTTAGGCTCTGCCGGTTTCCTGTTCTTAAGGTAATGCCACAACCCATAAGCTGCTACTCCCGTTGCTACAACGGCAAACAGTATCCATAACCAGAAAGACGTATTGGACTGCCCTTTAAGCACAGGCTTAATGTCATACATCTTTTGCTTCAGGGTATCCACTTTAATATTGTTTACCTCAATGCGCAGGGAGTCGGTTTTAATCATCTTGTTATTGATGACTACCGGCAAAGACGGTATTATGTACCTGCCCGAATCGAACTGTGTAAGCCCGTATTTTTTTACCAGCTCATACATAGCTCCATCCTTAATGGTATCCACAGGATATGACTCCAGCACCTCAAGCTGCCCAAAGCTTCTGCCTTCCGGAAAACTTACACGGGAAGCCGTATCAACTTTGGTTTTTAGCGTAAGGTTAAACTGGGAACCGATCTTTATTTTGGTAGAATCAATACTTGCCTGAACCTGCTTTTGCTGTCCGAAAACAGTAACGGCAGCCAGAAGGAATAGTATTGTATACAGTTTTGTCCTAATCATTTCTTTTTTGTTTTCACCACTGGTTTTCTATCTGGACTTAAAGTAGCCCAACAGTTTGGTTACATACGACTCGTCTACCCTGGTGCTCACAGCACCGGCACCACATCGGCTAAAGGTATCTTTAAAATATTTCAGCCTTTCCTGATAATATGCGCCATACTGCAGCCTTACCGATTTTGCACCGGTATTTACCAGCATGCTTTGTCCGGTCTCGGCATCGAGCATGTTTACAAGGCCGATGTTAGGCATCTCTTCCTCGCGGATGTCGTATACCCTCACCCCTGTAATATCGTGCTTTTTTGAAGCTATCTTTAGCGTATGCTCATAATCGGGCGATGCCATAAAATCAGAAATCACAAAAACGATAGCCTTCTTTTTAAGCACGCCACTCAAAAACTTCAGCGCCTGGCTTATATCCGTTTTTTTGCTTTTCGGCTCAAACTCAATAAGCTCGCGGATAATCCTCAACACGTGTGATTTTCCTTTCTTTGGCGGAATGAAAAGCTCAATCTGGTCTGAGAAAAGAATAAGCCCAATCTTATCATTGTTTTGGGTAGCGCTAAAAGCCATGGTAGCGGCAATTTCGGTAACAATATCTTTCTTGAACTCGTTTTTTGTACCAAAGCTCTCCGACCCCGAAACGTCTACCATAAGCATCATGGTAAGTTCACGTTCCTCTTCAAAAACCTTAATGTAAGGTTCGTTGTAACGCGCGGTAACATTCCAGTCTATAGCACGTACATCGTCGCCAAACTGGTACTGCCGCACCTCGCTAAAGGTCATACCCCTTCCTTTGAAAGACGAATGATATTCACCCGAGAAGATATGATTGCTCAGCCTTCGGGTTTTTATCTCGATCTTGCGAACCTTTTTTAGTATATCTTTTGTATCCATAATTTATTAGTTAAATGTTGTAATGTTGAATGTTAGAAAGTTTACAAAACCGGTATAACAGTACTGAAACTTTGAACTTTAAACATTTAAACTTTAAACTCGTTTTATGGCACTTCGATCTCGTTAACGATCTTGTTGATGATATCTACAGAAGTAATGTTTTCAGCTTCTGCCTCATAGGTAACCCCTATTCTGTGGCGAAGCACATCGTGAACTACTGCCCTTACATCTTCAGGTATTACAAAACCTCTGCGTTTGATGAAGGCATAACATTTTGCAGCAGTTGCAAGATTGATACTACCCCTTGGTGATGCCCCAAAACTGATAAGCGGTTTTAATTTTTCCAGCTTATAATTTTCAGGATAACGGGTAGCAAATATGATATCAAGAATATATTTTTCAATTTTTTCGTCCATATACACTTCACGTACAGCTTCCTGTGCACGAAGTATCTGGTCTAAAGTAACCACCTGGTTCACTTTATCATAAGCCCCTTTCAGATTCTGACGGATTACATGGCGCTCATCTTCCATTTTAGGATAGTCAATAACCGCTTTAAGCATAAAACGGTCTACCTGAGCTTCAGGAAGCGGATAAGTACCTTCCTGCTCTACCGGGTTCATGGTAGCCATTACCAGGAATGGTTTTTCCAGCTTAAAAGTATCTTCGCCTATGGTTACTTGTTTTTCCTGCATTGCCTCAAGCAATGCTGACTGCACTTTGGCAGGAGCCCTGTTAATCTCATCGGCAAGCACGAAGTTGGCAAAAACAGGACCTTTCTTAATTGTAAATTCGTTTTGTTTAATGTTGTAGATCATAGTACCTACAACATCGGCAGGAAGTAAATCGGGTGTGAACTGTATACGGCTGAATTTTCCGTGCACGGCCTGACTCAGTGTATTAATTGCAAGGGTTTTTGCAAGACCCGGCATACCTTCAAGCAGTATATGCCCCTGTCCTAAAAGACCTATAAGCAGTCGTTCAATCATATACTTTTGTCCTACGATAACTTTATTCATTTCCATGAAAAGCATATCTACAAAAGCACTTTCCCTTTCTATTTTTTCATTAATCGCCCTAATATCGAGCGTTGATGTGTTTTCTTCCATATTCGTAAATTTTTTGGAGTGTGAATTTAGCAATGTTAAAGTAACGAAACAAATACATTTTTAATATAATGCATCTTTGTTAACGAGTTGTTAAAGCAAAACGTATAAAAGCAGCAAAAAACATTCCACGATTTCAATAAACTCCAAAAAAATAATCTTACAAAACAAAACCCCTATGTCTCAGGCCAAATCCTTTATATTTGCAGCCTTGATTAATTACGGGGATACACCACGGGGTTCTTCATGCCCGTGCTATACACCCTGCTGCAAATAGTTAATTAAGCTACCTAATAAGGCCTGTTGATTAGTCAACAGGCCTTTGTTAGTATTTTAGGGCAAAGGCATAGCTAACTGAATAATGATTTCATTATTTTTATAGCACAAAACCTTAATCCTACTATGGACATTACACTTTCTCCCATAATTGCCGGCGCCATGAACTGGGGCGTTTGGCAGGCCAATTTTACTACAAAACAAATGGCCACCATGATTCATTCCTGCCTTGATCACGGTATCTCAACTTTTGACCATGCTGATATCTATGGCGGATATACCACCGAAGCCGATTTTGGAAAAGGATTTGCCCAAAGCGGCATAGCCCGCGAAAAGATCCAGCTTATCTCTAAATGCGGCATTCAGCACACCATTGGGAACAGACCCACTAAAGTAAAACACTATGATTATTCTAAAGAATACATAGTGTGGAGTGCCGAGAATTCTCTAAAATTCCTGCAGACGGAATACCTGGATCTGTTACTGCTACACAGGCCAAGTCCGCTCATGCAGCCCGATGAAATTGCCGAAGCTGTTGAGAAACTGAAAAAAGAAGGAAAAATAAAAGCTTTTGGCCTTTCTAACTTTACCAACAGCCAAACCGATCTTATCCGTTCGAGAACTGAAGTTTTTGGAAACCAGATCGAATTCTCGGCAACGCATATCGAGCCTATGCTTGATGGCAGCCTGGATTACATGATAGTAAACAACATCAGGCCAATGGCGTGGAGTCCTATAGGAAGCGTATTTAAAGAGCATAATGACCAAACCCACCGCCTGAAATTATTAATGGCTGAACTTGTTGCCAAATACGAAGTAAGTGCCGATGTTATCCTGCTTGCATGGATAATGCAACATCCTGCAGGAGTAGTGCCGGTATCGGGTTCTACCAGTGCTGAAAGGCTTAAAAACCAAATGAAGGCGACACAAATCAAACTGGATCTTGAAGACTGGTTTGCCGTATGGACAGAGAGCATAGGCAATAAGGTACCGTAAGCAGTGTTCAGTGTTCAGTGTTCAGTGTTCAGTGTTCAGTGTTCAAAATTAAAGACTTACATCCAAATCTTTAAATTATTAAATCTTTTCAATATTTAAATAAGTATGAAAACAGCATTAATAACAGGCGCAACCAGCGGTATAGGCCGTGCCACAGCCCGACTATTAGCGAAGAACCATTACAGGCTCATCATTTGTGGACGCCGTGAAGACCGCCTTGCCGAATTGCAGGACGAATTTTCGCATCTTACCAAAGTGCATACACTAAACTTTGATGTTCGCCATAAAAAAGAAGTAGCACAGTCTCTAAAATCATTGCCTAAAGAATTTGCCAATATTGATGTGCTTATCAACAATGCCGGTAACGCCCACGGGCTGGACCCTATCGAAAACGGCGACGTGCACGACTGGGATGCCATGATAGATATTAATGTAAAAGGACTGCTGTATGTGTCTAAAGAAATTATCCCCGGAATGGTGGAACGCCGAAGCGGACACATTATCAACATCGGGTCGATTGCAGGAAAAGAAACCTATACCAATGGAAACGTATACTGTGCGACTAAACATGCCGTAGACGCTATAAATCAGGGAATGCGCATGGACCTTAACCAATATGGCATCCGGGTAGGAGCCATCAATCCCGGCATGGTAGATACTGAATTTAGTGAAGTACGCTTTAAAGGCGATAAGCAAAGAGCCGAAAACGTATACAAAGGTTTTGAACCCCTTAAAGCCGAAGATATTGCCGATGTTATCCACTTTGTAGTTTCAAGGCCATACCATGTAAATATTGCCGATCTTTTGATTTTGCCAACGGCGCAGGCATCAGCAACGATAGTAAATAAGAAGTTATAGTGTTATCGGGTTATTGGGTTACGGGTTGCTTACTCATACTTTAAAATTATGGCTAAAATAGAACGATTTGAAGATTTGCAGGTATGGCAATTAGCCAGAGAGATTTGTCTTGATGTCTGGAACCTTTTTGAAACTACTTCACTAGGCAGAGATTATGAATTAAAAAATCAAATGAGCCGATGCTCAGGTTCTGTCATGGATAATATCGCCGAAGGATTTGAAAGGAATGGCACACGTGAATTCATTCAATTTCTAAGCATTTCAAAAGGTTCCTGTGGTGAATTGAAATCGCAATTATACAGAGCTTTAGACAGAAGGCACATTACTCAGAAACAGTTTGATAGTATAACCTCAAAAACTGATACTGAAAATAAGAAAATTGGTTCATTCATTGTATATCTAAACTCAAAGGAATACAAAGGCAGTAAATTCCATAAAACATATCCATCCCAATAGGCAACCCGCAACTCAATAACCCGATAACCCGATAACTCAACATGATTAATAAACGCCTCTTAATTAAAAACCTACTCGCTCATAACGATGAGAGCAGCTTTTATGATAAGAAGCGTCAACTTAATTTACATACCAAAGAAGGTAAGGCGAAGTTTGTAAAACATATTTGCGCATTGTCGAACTCTAACCCTGAGAACAATTCGTATATCGTGGTGGGGGTTGAAGATCACGACAATGAAATTTTGGGCACCGACTTTTATGACGACAGCCGCATTCAGAATTTGGTAAATGCCTTTCTCGAAAATCCGCCTACCATACAGTATGAGAATGTGCCGTTTCCTAACCTTCCGAAAGACAAGGTAGTAGGACTGGTAACGATAAAACCCAAAAATGGCACTTCTTATTTTAAAAAAGCAGTATATACTATTCCTGCAGGAGCAATATTCTTAAGAAGAGGCAGCAACTCCATACCACTTGAACCCGGCACGGATATCCCTCATGCTTACGGCAATACCGATACCGTTTCCGGAATTGAAAATGGCTCACGGAACAGCATTGCTCATACCCTTGAAGGGGTTATGGACTTTGTAACCAATCGCCATAAAGACATGACTGCCAAATACAAAGTCTTTAAAGAGCTGTTTGTAGTATGCTGGGCCGGACATAAAAAAGTAGTAAGAGGAAACACCTACTACTCCCGTGTAGACATTGAGCTTATTAACGAACAGATCAAGCTGTTCTATTCTGCCCTTGATGAAGTGAGCATCAGCTATAATGAAGACAGCTTTTCGATAACCGAATATGTTGCCCTAGGCCTTAACGACAGAACCAGCTATTATCCGTTAGAAGAAGTAATCATACGATTTGAAGATAATGGGTACTATAAAATGGATTCGGCGCTGCTTTTTGACCCTCCACAGTATAACCGCAAGATGATGTTTCATATTTACAATTCTAATCTTGCTCTACTTAAAAAGCTCGAAAAAGGATTATCCCTGTCTGAACGCGAACAGAAAGATTTAATCAATTTGCCATCTACCCTAATGATTTGCCATTTAAATGGCTTTACAGAAGCAAAACAACGCCTCGCCGACGCCAAGCCCTTACTTAAAGCCTGGCCCGATGAGCAGGCTTATATTTCATTTAAGGAAGCCATGCGTATCTTACGCAAAATGAAATATGATGTATAAAAAACCCGGACCTTTAAATCAGCCCGGGCTTCCCTCTAAAAAACAAATTTTAATGCTTAATCAGTTTGTAACTGCCACTACCCGCATCGGTAGTTACTTTTACAAAATAGATTCCGCTCTTCAGTGTGTAGGTGTCGATTATTGTATCATTTCCGGAAAAGCATAATCTACCATTAATGTCGTAAACATTTACAGACATCAGCTCTCCCTGCGCCACCTCAACATGAAGCTGATCTTTTACCGGGTTAGGATATAACTTTGCAATTCTTAAAGCATTATCGTTTAGCCCTAATATCTCAACAACCTCTGTCGTAGCAGTATTGGTAACAATCGCCTCATTAAAATCGAAATAGATCTCAGCTGTATTCGAAACAATATCACCTATTCCAAAACCTGCTTTAGGCTTAATTCTGTAAGTAATATGCCCATGGCTGCCAGGTTCGTTAGATGTACTATCCGGAAGGAAAATATCTTTGTATTCAAACTCAAGCAGGTTATCAGTACGTTTTACAGTATAGCCGTGACTAGAAGCTATTGGCTGAAACGTTTCCCAATCCAGCAACTCATCAAGTTCATTCTCAAGTTTAATGTTAATAGCTTCTGCAGTACCCGTGTTCTGGAAACGGATAGTATAAGTTAGGTAATCATTAACCTGTTCCTCATAAATTTTGGCTCCCTCGTGAACCGTAATATCATTAGGATCATAAGAGTTAACTATCACATCCTCATAAACTATTGTATTATTAGTCATATCAATATCACTTTCTACAACAGACAATTCAGCATTAAAATTAATGACCTCACCACCAATATTAACCGGTGGCTGTTTTACATAAAATTTTACGTTGCCCAAAATTTGTTGGAAAGCTGCTACATCGCCTACCGTAAATGCTATTGTATTACCTGAAACCACTCCATTAAATGATGATCCTTCTGAGATAAATTCAAGTTTTGATGAATCAAATTCAAGACTAACTGCTACATCATCTACATTAGAATTAGCCCAGTTTTTAACGGTTAAAAAGTAAACAATATTGAAACCTGGACGTGGATTACTATAGGTATAAAAATTTACTCCTAAGTTATTAAACGGAGCTTGCTCAGGCAAACAATGCGAAATACTCCATTCGTTAATTTCATCTGTAAACTCAACAGTCTCTTCAACAGATGGAAATTCAGGAAACCCGGGAATAGAAGGAGTAAGAGTTAATGTATGAACACCATCTTCAAACCCGTAAAGAACATATTCACCATTGGCGTCCGTGTAAGCTGTATAGGCATAAACTCCATCGATACTTACCGAAACTGCAATGCTCCCAAGTAGGGTATCCTCTTCATTACATACAGTATCTCCATTGGCGTCCATACGAACCGTACCGGTTACAGTATTGTCAAATGCTTCATCGGTGTAAAACATTTGTGGGCCAGACCATGCACTCATGCCTCCATCCTCACAAACTGCTCTTACATATACTTTGTACGCCCCCGATGAAAGACCTGTAACAACAAATGGATTAGCTGTTGCAACTACTCCCCATCCTGTAGGCACAACATTTACAGGCACCACTTCTATCTCCCATTGTGTTGCAGTACCGGTTTCAGTCCAGCTTATCTCAGCTGAAGTAAGATCTATATTCTCTACTACTATTGCTGTAGGAGCGTTACATGCGGTAAAAATACCTACATCATCAAGTAACCATCTATCGGCATTATCACCTTCCATCACAAAAGCAATATGTACCTGCTGACCAGCGTAATTTGAAGGAATGGTTACAAATTTTTCAGTATAATCGGTCTGAATTGGATTTATCTGAAACTCGGTTGCAGTATAAATGGCCGTAAAAGTAGTCAGGTCAGCAGGATCAGTACCGACATATACTTTGTAAATCCCTCCCTGATCTCCGTTAACCATAAGTCTCGAATAAAATCGAATCTGGGCATTTTCTGTTACTTCAAAAGCAGGAGAAATAAGCCAGTCTTTAGGAATTACATCTGAGACAGCTACATTTTCCTTGTTAAGATAAGCAGCATAACTACCTGTATGAGCAGGTAAATCTTCGCTGTCGGCCGGCGACTGCACCCATGTAACAGCTGGTCCAAATTGATTAATAACGATCCATCCAGGAGGTGCCAAAGGTAAATTTGGCCCCTGTGAAACCCAGGGAGATTCAAAACCCTCAATAGGCTGCTGTGCATAACCGCATAGCGATACCATTGCCATTACGGCAAGTAAAGTTTTTTTCATAGTTTGTAAATGTTTAAGTTTAAGTGCTTTAAAGTTAAGAAATTAATCTTCTCTTTCACAAAATAAGTAAACACTTACAGGAATTTATACCGAATTATCGATTAAAAGACAATTACACCTGACAAAAGCAAGCTATAGCTGCTGCTTTTTAAAAATTTCGTAAACTTGTAGTATGAGCAGAACATTAATAATAGGCGATATACATGGCAGTTATAAGGCTGTACTTCAAATTCTTGAACGCGCAAAAGTAACAACAACTGACAGGCTTATCTTTTTAGGCGATTTTGTAGATGGATGGGGTCAGTCGCCCGAGGTTATCGATCTGCTTATACAACTTAAAGAAACGCATCATTGTATTTTTATGCGGGGCAATCATGACGACCTACTACTACAATGGCTGCAAACAAAAACCTATAACGACGAGTGGTTTAATCACGGTGGAAAAATAACTACTGAATCTTACTATGCCCTGTCTCCCGAAAAAAGACAACTCCATACGCTCTTCCTGGAAAGTTTACACGACTATTTTCTGGATGATGAAAACCGACTGTTTGTACATGCAGGATTTACCAACCTAAACGGTGTAAAACACGAGTACTTTACGCGTATGTTCTACTGGGAGCGTACGTTATGGGAAACTGCACTCGCGCTTGACAAAACCATGGAACGCACTCATCCTAACTATCCTAAACGCTTTACACTGTATAAAGAAATATTTATTGGGCATACCCCCGTAACGCGAATCGGGCAGACGGTTCCTGTAAATATGGCTAATATTTGGAATGTAGATACCGGTGCTGCCTTTAAAGGCCCGCTTACCATTATGGATGCCGACACCAAAGAATACTGGCAAAGCGATCCTGTTTATACCTTATACCCTGAAGAAAACGGAAGGAATTAATACTTGCACTTATATCAAACAAAAAAACCGGAACATAACTATTCCGGTTTTTTATTCTTGTGGCTTCGCGCCCATTTCCTTTATCATTAAATCAAGCAACATTCTCAACTAACATTATTAATTAAAAACTATTAATCTGAGACAAATATATATCAGCTTTTTACAGGCATATAATTTTTGAGGTAAAGCCTGCTTTCTTATAGGTCAACACATTAAATATCAACAAATAAAGTCATTAAGAAGACGCTTTTTCTTTTCTCTTCTCTTCCTTTTGCTTGTCTTTCTTTTTAGACTTCTTATCAAGGGCTTTTTTATCCTTAACCCTTTTAATGTGTCCGTCCATTGCCTCAAGATAATAAGTGTTCAATGAAGCCTTTTTAGCCTGAGTATAATACTCTGTTGCTGTGGCATACATTTCATACTTCTCATAAAGCAATCCTTTCAAATAAAGCATATTCGCAACATCCATGCCCGGAACCCTGAGCGCAAGATCTATAAGTTTTAAGCCCTCTTCATATCTGTTGAGTTTAATAAGCATATGAGTATACAAACGATATACCGAGACATAATTCTTATTAAGATATAATGTCATTCTGTAGTAGTACTCTGCCTGCTCATAATCTTCAAGCTGCTCCTCATATATCTGCCCCATAAGGCAATGTGCGCCGGCATGTTCATCGTCGGCCGCAATTACATATTGTAATTTTTCGATGCACTCATCTACATTATAAGGGTAATTGTCCCTTGCCTGGATGTACATCACTTCGTAGGTGTTAATTCCCATCGTTATTTTGTTTTATGCCCTTTTGGGGCGGTTATTTTTCCTCATCCCCTGCCCCTCTCCAAAGGAGAGGGGAGCGAGTAACAATTATTAGTCACATTACGCTTTATCCATCCTTACGATCTTTGGTATAAAAGTACCCACAACCTCAACAAGTTCGGTTTGCTGTGCCATAACCTTGCTAATGTCCTTGTAAGCCATAGGCGCTTCATCAAGGCCGGCACCAAGCAGCGTTACACCGTGGTCTTTAAGCACTTTCTTCAGCTCACTTTGGGTAATGTTTTGTTTTGCTTTAGAACGTGACAATAACCTTCCAGCGCCGTGCGATGCTGAATTGAGCGATAGCTCATTACCCTTGCCTTTCACGATAAAACCCGGAGCCGTCATAGAACCCGGAATGATTCCCAACACATTTTTTTGTACAGGAGTTGCCCCTTTGCGGTGCACTATCAGTTCCTGTCCGTTAATGATCTCTTTCCACGCAAAATTGTGGTGGTTCTCTACCGTAGCCAGTGGTCTTGCGCCAAGTGCTTTTGCGATGCGTTTATGAATATCATGATGGCATGCCGAAGCATAATCTCCGGCAAGATTCATAGCTATCCAGTACTCCTGTCCGTCGTGGGTATCAAGGTCAAGCCATGCCAGGTGCTGTGCCTCTTTAGGCAGCGGCGTCTGTTTTGTGGCAAGGCGGGTATACTCTTTGGCAATATTAGCCCCGAGTCCACGTGAACCACTATGCGACAATACACCAACATATTTACCCGGAGGCACTTTAAACTCATTGTCCTGACCGTGAACCTCTACAATACCAAACTCCACAAAGTGGTTACCACCGCCGGAGCTTCCTAATTGTTTATAAGCTTTATCCTTTAGCTTCTTTAGTAGAGGAATATCCCTGAAAGCAGGATTTTCAAACACCTTGCTGTCGTTAGGGCTTTTGTGCACCTCATATGACCCGAATTTGGTATGGGTTTCCAGTATGCCAACATACTTGTCCTTATGCCCTTCCAGATATGACGGGTTAATGTCATACAGGCTCAGGCACATCCTGCATCCTATATCTACACCCACACCATAAGGTATCACGGCATTTTCGGTTGCCAGCACTCCCCCTATCGGAAGTCCGTAACCTGCATGCCCATCGGGCATTAGTGCTCCGGCCTTACTGATGGGTAGTTTGAGGGCGGTAAACAATTGCCCTTTAGCTTCGGCTTCAATATTATTTTCACCAAAAATGGTAAACGGAGCCCGGGTAGCATTCAGCTTTCGGGCTTCTGTTTTTTTAGCCCCAAGCAAAGCCTCGGCAATTTTGCCAAAAACGCCGTCGCCATTATATTTTTCGGGATTTGCCAGTATCTCTTTCAATAGTACTAATACCCGTTCTTTAGATTCCCTTTTGTAATGCTTCAGCATTACTTCCATCGCTATGCTGATGGATTTGTTTTGCGGGTAACCTATATCGATGAGGTCTTTGCCTCGTAATCTTAATTTTGCCATAATTATTAATTTTAAATTTTAAACTAAGGCAGCATAAGCTACCTTAGTTACTGCACTTTGCTACGATTATCAATATTTTGAAAATGATCAAAAATATCTTCACGATCTCGGTGCCATCACCACCGCCGCTGTTATCGGCATAAGCGTTGTAAGGCCTGTAATACGGCTCTGCAGCCTGCCTTTGTTCAATTCGGGCATGGTTATTTGCTTGCTGTTGTGCCCTACGGGCTGCCTCCGCAGCTTCGTTCGCCTGCCTGATGTCGGCAAGATCCTGTTGAGTCCAGTATTCATAACCTATAGCAAGCTTTTCACGAAATGCCCATTCACCAATTATTGCGTGTGATGTTTCGCATATCATCTCATTATACTTTGCCTGAGCCTGTACAATTTCCATGTTTTCCAAAAACACCTCAACAGTAGCAAGCGTGTCAAAGCCCTCCTGACCCTGGGTAAATTTTCTTACCGAAAAGATCGCAGTACGGCCTTCTTCACAAGCCTCTTCATAATCGGCAACACAGTGACTCATCGCCTCGCCTTCTTCATACAATGCTTCAGAAGTGGTCAACTGTACAATTTTTATGGTACAGTCTTCATCGGCAACAACATAGTTGTTTACAGGAGCAGGAGTCCATTGGCACCTGCCTTCGGCTTCCCTTTTCTTAGCCATTGCTATATGCCATTCGGCCGATTGCCTTACCAAAGCCTCCCAGGTCCTGCCCTTCATGCTAAAGCTAATGTTTTCAGCTCTCATTGCCGCTATGTATTCCAATACATTCTGCAACACGTCAAAAGCCACTTCCTGTTCAACATTTACAATAAAGCGAACTACGGTACCGTAAAAATCTTCATGCTCAAATCCCGCAGACAACGAAGACCATGCTATGGCTTCTGCCCTTTCGGCAGCGGCACCAAAACCTATTGCCTGAGCCCTTCGTATGGCCTGTCCTACTGTATAGTCATCCGGTGTTTGCCTAAATTCGTGTGACATTTTTGCGGTAAATTTTACCGGAAAGGCACCCAATTTTTGCACACTGTCTCCCCTACCCAACTGTATGTACCATAACATATACACTTTCCTGTCTCCGGAAAATACGTTTTCCATAAAGGCCGGCACTTCATATTTTGCAAAGCAGTGCCTTATCAAAGACTTCAACTGTCCTTCAGCCACAAGGCTGTCTTTTGTCCAGTCGTCAATATCCCTAACAGTTTTATTGCCAAAGGCGCTTATGTTTGCCAATACTTCTATGTATGACGGATTTCTCAACACAGCATAACACTTCTTGGCATACATCATCAAAAGCAACTGCCTGAAGGCATCACGTTTCCAAACATGATTTTGGGTGCTCATCCTTGAGAAATGTACTCTTACAGCACTTTCTAATGTACCCTCAAATCCTGCAAACGTGTTTTGCTCCCTGTATGCCCTTTCAACCAAAGCTTCAAAGCCGGTTGTTTTTGTTATTGCTATTGCCGTTGTTTCCATCATTTCTAAATGTTTAGCAACACTTATCGCTAAGTCTTACCTGTTCTTCTTTTGATCATTTACTATTGTTTAGTTTTAATTTTTATGCATAAAAAAGCCCGGAACCATTACAGAACCGGGCTATCTGCCTGCGCACAGGCATAACTCCTCCTTTCACAAGGGAATATTCGGTTCCTTACAATAATTTTTAAGCATCCAGTTTTTT
This sequence comes from Flavobacterium sp. AG291, assembly GCF_003350375.1. Lineage (GTDB taxonomy): Bacteria > Bacteroidota > Bacteroidia > Flavobacteriales > Flavobacteriaceae > Flavobacterium > Flavobacterium suzhouense. The sequence continues at coordinate 198,269 of NZ_QQAR01000005.1, forward strand.
TGGTTGCTAAATGGAATAATATGTAAATTGTATATCATCATAGGCATAAAAAAACCCGGTGCCTTTCGGAACCGGGTTTATATTTAGATGGCTGTTACACCTTTCTATTTATCTCTCTGTGCGCTGCACAACCCGGCTACCTGTACAAGAACTTCTCCTGTATTGTTTAGCATATATGTAGATTGTGTAAAACGCATTTTTATTTCGATTTTTGTTATTTTGTTGCAAATGTAGAGGTTTTTCCTAAAAAACAAAATTTTTATAACAATTTAGAATTAGAATAAGTAATATTTTTCGTCTTAACGCCCAGTAAATACTTGAATAAATCGAGAAAAAATTATTTTTTCAGGGTTAAAATAATAGCAAAAGGCACCGAAAAAATCTAAATGTTAGTATTAAGTTAAACCTTAAACTAAACATTTGTACGCTTTACTTTCTTTGTAATTTAGTAGTTAACAACAAACTACAAATGACGTTTTTAGATCAATACCACCTTGTAAGAAAGCATACAGAGGATATCTGCTCACTCTTACACCCCGAAGACAATGTACCGCAGCCCGTTCCTTTTGTGAGTCCGCCCAAATGGCATCTTGCGCATACAACATGGTTTTTTGAGGAGTTCCTGCTGAAACCCCATTTGCCTGAATATAATGCATTTAATGCCGATTTTAGTTTTCTCTTCAACAGCTATTACAACAATGTTGGAAAAAGGGTTTTACGTGCAAACAGAGGGGCAATAACACGCCCTTCAACTGCCGGTATTATAGAGTACCGCCATTATGTTGATATGCATATGGAATTGCTCCTGCAACTAAAAGCCGGACATGAAGATGTAAACCAACTGATAGAACTTGGACTGAATCACGAGCAGCAGCATCAGGAACTGCTATATACTGATATTAAGTATATCCTTTCCTGCAATCCCATTTCGCCTGTTTACAACGAAGTCATACACTGGGAAAACCAGCATAACATCGAGGATGGCTTTATAACTATTGAAGAAGGCATATATGAAATAGGTTCTGACGGAGAGGGCTTTAGTTTCGACAATGAGCATAATCGTCATAAAGTATACCTGAACCAATTTGAAATATCAAAATCACTGGTAACCAATGGCGAATTCTTTAAATTTATTGAAGCCGGAGGCTATAATGATTTTAATCTATGGCTGGACGAAGGCTGGAGCTGGGTAAACGAAAACCAAATTTCCGCTCCCCTCTATTGGCATAAAGCCGAAGAAGGCTGGCAATATTTTACCTTATCAGGCATGCAGGATATTGACCCCGATGCCATGCTAACCCACATCAGTTTTTATGAAGCTTTAGCTTTTGCCGAATGGAAAAAAATGCGACTGCCTACCGAAGCCGAATGGGAGGTAGCCTCTAACCAACTTAACTGGGGCCGTAGATGGGAATGGACGCACAGCGCCTACCTGCCCTATCCCGGTTTTGCAAAACCCGATGGTGCCGTGGGCGAGTACAACGGAAAATTCATGATCAATCAAATGGTGCTACGCGGGGCATCCTGCGCTACTCCCGAAGGGCATAGCCGAAACACATACCGAAACTTTTTTCACCCCGACGAACGCTGGCAATTTAATGGCATCCGTCTTGTAAAACCTTAAACTTATGAAAGTAGCACTATACAGCCATTTTGCCGAAGATGTACTTGAAGGACTTACCGCTAAAGAAAAACAACTCTCATCAAAGTATTTTTATGATGATGAAGGCAGCCGCATTTTTATGCAAATAATGCAAATGCCCGAATATTATCCTACTGCCTGCGAGTTTGAGATTCTCTCACAGCAATCAGGCGAAATATTTGCCAAAGTACCATTTGCCAAAAAATTCAACATAGTAGAATTTGGCAGTGGCGATGGTTCTAAAACCAAACAGCTGCTAAAGGTTTTTCTTGAAAAAGGAACCAACTTTACTTATATTCCTATTGATATTTCACAGGAAGCCAATGATGCTCTGGAACAAAACATGAAACACGCATTGCATAATCTGGACATTCAGCCGCGAACAGGCGATTACTTCGATGTACTCAACGAACTGTCGGCAACGGGAGTGTCCAATCTGTTTCTGTTCCTTGGCGGAAACATAGGCAATTATAAAAGAGAGGCTGCCCTTGAACTCCTTAAAAAATTCAATGCCGACATGAACAAAGGCGATATGCTGCTGATGGGTATGGATCTGCAAAAGAATCCGCGCACCATTCGCACTGCCTATGATGATCCCCACGGAATAACGAAAGCTTTTAATATGAACCTGCTACGCCGCATTAACCGTGAGCTGGACGCCAATATTCATCTGGATCAGTTTGACTTTTATTGCGACTACAATCCGCAAAACGGTGAGGTAAACAGCTACGTGGTTAGTCTTAAAAAGCAGCACTTTCACAGCACGGTACTCAACACTACCTTTTATTTTGAGAAAGATGAGCTTATATGGACTGAATTATCCAAGAAATACAGCTTTACAGAGATTGAAGCCCTTGCAAAAGAAGCTGGCTTTAAAGTAGTAAACAACTTTATGGACTGCAGGCATTATTTTACGGATAGTTTGTGGGTTAAATAACTAGTCTACTAAAGGCTGCAACAATACAGACATATTGTTTGTAATGACGCCACATTCATTAAATTCTTGTGTTTGTATTGCCGAAGTATAATCTGCATAGCCGGCAGCAGACACTTTTACTACATAGGTATTGGCCCCAGGAGCCCCTATAAATTTGTCGCCCAGTAAAGGTATATTAACCGAAGTCGCACCGGAAACAGCTAAAACAGTTACACCCTCTGTAAGTAATGCACCACTATCCGCATCGGTAACGGTTACTGCTAAAGGCACCCTTACTTCCTCAGTACACACAACGGTATCATTATTATCATCATCACTATTACATGCAAACGCAAGAAGCGCGAATAAAAAGAATACAATTTTTTTCATGGTTGATAGTTTTGGTTTTAAACAAGATACGCTTATTTTCAAAAGGTTGCGTAAAGCAAATAAAAAAGGCTGCCTTTACAGACAGCCTTTCCCGATTTATAAAAACCTTTTAGTAAAAGATGAATTACAGGTCAAATTTGATACCCTGCGCCAATGGCAACTGTGTACCGTAGTTGATAGTGTTAGTTTGTCTTCTCATGTAAGCTTTCCATGCGTCAGATCCACTTTCGCGGCCTCCGCCTGTTTCTTTCTCGCCACCAAAAGCACCACCAATCTCAGCACCCGAAGTACCGATGTTTACGTTAGCGATACCACAGTCAGAACCTGCATGCGAAAGGAATAACTCCATTTCTCTCATGTTGTTCGTAAAGATTGATGAAGAAAGTCCCTGAGGAACACCATTCTGAAGTTCGATAGCCTGCTCGATAGTACTGTATTTCATGATGTAAAGTATCGGAGCAAAAGTCTCTTCCTGTACAATGTGGAAATGATTCTCAGCCTCGATGATGCATGGCTTAACATAGCATCCGCTTTCGTAGCCTTCACCTTCCATAACACCACCTTCAACAATAACTTTTCCGCCTTCAGCTTTTGCTTTTTCAATAGCGTTAAGGTAGTCGTTTACTGCACCTTTATCGATAAGCGGACCTACGTGGTTGTTGCTGTCAAGAGGGTTACCAATTTTAAGCTGACCGTAAGCGTTTTTAAGTACTGCAACCGTTTTATCATAAACACTTTCGTGGATAATTAATCTTCTTGTAGAAGTACAACGCTGACCGGCAGTTCCTACCGCTCCAAATACTGCACCTACCAATACCATGTTGATATCGGCATGCTCAGAAACGATGATGGCATTGTTACCACCAAGCTCAAGGATAGTGTTACCAAAACGCTCTGCAACAGTTTTAGATACGTGGCGGCCTATTCTTGTAGAACCTGTAAACGATACAAGCGGAATACGCTTATCGTTGTTTATTAAGTCACCAGATTCGTTACCTACCACAAGGCAGCTAACTCCTTCAGGAATATTGTTTCTTTCAAGTACTGTCCTGATGATGTTTTGGCAGGCAATACCGCAAAGAGGAGTTTTAGAACTTGGTTTCCAGATACAAACGTCGCCGCAAACCCATGCAAGCATTGAGTTCCAGCTCCATACAGCTACCGGGAAGTTAAAGGCAGAAATTATACCTACCACCCCAAATGGATGCCACTGCTCATACATACGGTGCATTGGTCTTTCGCTGTGCATTGTAAGTCCGTAAAGCTGACGTGAAAGACCCACTGCAAAATCACAGATATCGATCATTTCCTGAACTTCACCAAGACCTTCCTGAAGGCTTTTACCCATTTCATAAGAAACAAGCTGCCCAAGAGCCTCTTTGTTTTTACGTAGTTCATCACCCATCTGGCGAACAATCTCACCCCTTTTAGGCGCAGGAACAAGTCTCCATGTTTTAAAAGCTTCTTCCGCTTTTGCCATAGCAGCCTGGTAATCTTCTTTTGTAGAAGCTTTTACCTTAGCGATAAGCGTACCGTCTACCGGTGAATATGATTCTATAATATTACCGTTTGCAAAGCTGTCGCTTCCGGTAGATGTACCATCATTTATATCTTTAATGCCTAATTTAGATAAGGCTTCCTGAATGCCGAATTGGTCGGTAAGTGTTGCCATTTAACTTTTTCGTTATAAATTGTTATATTTTACAAATGTATAAGATTTTTGCCTAATCCGTAATTTATATCGGTTTAAATTAATTTTAAATATAGAATAGGCCAAAAAAATATTTTTTAACCACAAAGTGCACAAGGCTATAACCCACGAAGAACACAAAGCTTTGTGAACTTTGTGAAAATTGTTTGTGCACTTTGTGGTTAAATTTTAGGTTTAAAACAAATTCTTCTTTCTAAAAAGGACTACCCCAATAACCGAAAGTAACAATGAAGCTGAAAGGATAATAGCAAAGCCATACGGACTTTCCTGTAAAGAGTTAGGCACATTCATACCATACAAACTCGCTACCAGCGTAGGTATCATCAATATAATAGAAATAGACGTCAGCCGTTTCATGACCACATTCAGGTTGTTGGAAATAACCGAGGCGTAGGCATCCATCATTCCGGTAAGGATGTTGCTGTAAATATTAGTAGTATCCTGTGCCTGTTTGATCTCAATCTCTACGTCTTCCACCATATCAGGATCAAAAGTGTCTTTATGCGATTTCAGGTTCTTGATACGGTAAAATAAGAGTTCGTTACCCTTTAACGAAGTTATAAAATACTCAAGGCATTTCTCCATCCTGAAAAGTGCCTGCAGGTCTTCGTTACGTACAGATTTTTCCAAATTACTCTCGGCATATTTAATACCCAGATTTATTTGCTTCAGGTATTTTTGGAACCAGATACTTGACGAAAGCAGTAGCCTGAATACCAAAGAGAAATTATCGCCCACGGTAATATTCTTTCTTTGGGAATATGTAATAAAATCATCTATTAGTTCATTCTCTACAAAGCAAAGCGAAACGCAGGTTGTTTCGTTAAAAATAACACCCAATGGTGCGGTGGTATAAGGCAGCTTAAGGTCGTCGCTCTTAAAAGGTATCCTTACAATGATAAGACACCAGCCATCTTCAAACTCAATACGCGGGCGCTCATCGATATCTTCAATATCGTTGTAAAAGGCTTCGGGGAGCTTTAGCTCATTAAGCAGGTAAGTTTTTTCAGAAAGAGTTGGGTTTACAGCACTTACCCAGATAGATTCGGTATGGCCGTGAGCTACAGTTAACCCCGTAGCGTTGTTTTTGTAGTACGTAATCATAAATGCATTCCGTGTTTAAGCCAACAGGGAATGCACCTGGGCAGTTCCCTATCGTAAATTAATTAATTCCCGATGATGATAATCGTCCATTCGTCGTTTAAAATTTGGTGCAAAGGTACTGCTTATGATTGTATTAAATTTAAAATCCCGCTTTATTTTTTCTCAACATAACGGGCATCGGCCTCTAAAACATGCCCGCATTTATTACAGGTACGCAGCTCTTCCGAATTATAGAAATGCTGGAAATGAGGTAAAAAGTCTTTCTCTATATTATGAAGTTCAAAGTACACTTCATGAAGTTTGTTATTGCAATTCTCGCAAAACCACAACAGGCCATCGGTAAAGCCACGCCCGGCACGAACCCTTTCTACGACAAGTCCTATAGAACCTTCACCTCTTACCGGTGAATGCGGCACCTTGCCGGGATGCAAATACATATCGCCGGCATGAAGTTCCATTTCCTTACGTTCGCCCTCGTCCTGAACAATAACCTTAATGCTGCCTTCCAGTTGGTAAAAAAGCTCTTCAGTTTCGTTGTAATGATAATCTTTTCGGGCATTAGGCCCGGCAACAACCATCACGATATAATCGTCAGACAGCGGATATATATTCTTGTTCCCCACCGGTGGTTTTAACAGGTGGCGGTTATCGTCTATCCATTTGTTCAGGTTAAAGGGTTTCATGAGTGCCATGAGAGGTATTTTTTGAATTGAAGCACTAAGGTACGGAGATATAAACAAAAAAATATGATAAAAATCAGGGTCCTCACCCCCGACCCTTCTCCTTTGTAGAGGGATCCAATTTATTTTTCCCGTTAGGGAAATAATTTCGGTAGCATTTGAATCGGAACGCAAAAAATTTCCCGTAGGGAATTAATCTAATCATTATGTTTGTTTATATAATAAAAACATGGCCAACACCTATTCCCAAATACATTTGCAATTTGTTTTTGCAGTGAAACACAGAGACTCATTGATTCGCAATAATTGGAAAGAGGAACTATATCTCTATATCTCCGGGATCATAGAAAAGCAAGGGCATAAACTTTTAGCAATAAACGGAATGCCGGATCATATTCATATTTTTATCGGTATGCGCCCAAATCAATCTGTTTCAGATTTGCTTCAGGACATCAAACGAAATTCTTCCTTGTGGATAAATCAAAAAGGTTTTGTAAACGGAAAATTTGAATGGCAAGAAGGGTATGGCGCGTTTTCATATGGTAAGTCTCAGGTTAAAGCAGTAATAGATTATATAGAAAATCAGGAGAATCATCATAAAAAGATTTCTTTTAGGGAAGAGTATATTGATTTCCTTCAAAAATTTGAAATCGAGTATGATGAACGGTACATTTTCAATGAAATAAATTAATTCCCTACGGGAAATGCCTGACATCTCTAACTTAATTTCTACCGAAATTATTTCCCTAACGGGAAAATGATAACAACCCATTTACTTCTTATCCAAAAAGATTCTATTATTCACACATTCAATTCCTCGTTGTGTAGTAGTAATACAAAAAAACACATCCCTTTCCGGTAAAGAATAATTAATCTCTGCCCATTTAAAACTAATCGTTGAACCTAACCTTTCAATATCTTCTACAGAAAAATATACATATTCTTCAATCTTTTTTTCAGAAACTAAATATACATCTACGAGTTTTTCATTCATTAGTTCTTTGAGCATTATCAATGTATAAATCATTCTGCTTTCTACATCCTCAACCTTCTCAAACTCTTCTATTATTGAAAGAAACATATCAAAAAAGACATAATCATTCTCTCCAAAAACTAATATTTTATCTTTAGTATAACCCCAATTCATATTTCATTTCTTTTATGAGGTAAAGATAAACAGGAAAATGGTCACTATAGCCTGCTTCACCATTGGCATTACGCAACGGATAACCGCGGTATTTACCCGTTGGCTGGCGCAGGTATTCTGCATTGAAAATACCGGCTTTCCAATAGCGGAATGAAGAATAATCTTTAGAAATCAAGGATGAAGTCATAATTATCTGGTCGAAAAGATCCCAGGCATCGTTATAAGCTACAGTTCCTTTTCCATCACGGAATATCGCATCCATCGGATTGAAAAGTTCACCCTGTTTAAGTTCTTCATTATAACGTTTGGCTCCAAGTACTTTTGTAATGCTGTTGTTATAAGGTCCGTCGTTAAAATCGCCCATGGTAATCACCTTAGCCTTAGGGTTGATTTTCACTAACGAGTCGATGATCTTCCGGTTAAGTATCGCAGCAGCTTCCCGATACGGACTGCTTTTCTTCTCACCACCATAACGCGATGGCCAGTGGTTGACGATAAAATGTATTTCTTCGCCATCTAATAATCCGCTTACCAAAAGCTGGTCGCGGGTAAACAGTTTTGGCGAAGGCTTCTTTTTCTTTTTGAGCTGAACCTCCTGTATTTTTAGCGTATCTTTTATAACGAGCGGTATATTCCTGTAACTAACAGGTCGAAAAGCCGATTTTAAATACAAAAACCCAACATCACTCCCCCTGCTATCACGCGAATCGAAATGCACTATTCCATACCCCTTGTCAATAAGTGTTGGCTGTTTAATTAGTGCTTCCAGCACACGTCGGTTTTCGAGTTCAGCAAGCCCAATGATGGCAGGAGCTTCGGGATTCTCAGGTGTACCAACTTCAGAAAGCACCTTAGCAATATTTGCGAGTTTGGTTTTGTATTTTTCCGATGTCCAGGCCTGTGCGCCATTCGGCAGGTATTCATCATCACCTTTACCTGAATCGTTTATGGTGTCGAAGAGGTTTTCAACATTGTAAAAAGCGATGGTATGGACTTTAAAATTCCTTTTTTGGGCAGAGACAAGGGAAGATATAAATGCTATTATAAAGAATAGTCGGATGATTAACTTCATGTTTGTTGATTGGTTTTGCTAAAGTAACGATTATTAGCTCCGGAGGAGCGATATATTTATAGCACATAATAATCCGCTCCTCCGGGGTTTTGAAAAATCTCTCAGTTATAATATAATACTATTCCTATTTATTTTACATTTGACTACCAATAACCAACCAACATAAATCATTAATGCGTAGACTGCTACTCATTGTATTGCTGTTTCAGGCCCTAACCCTGCAGGCTCAACAAACTGCATCCGTGCTCGGAAAAGTTATCGATTCCAAAACCCAGGAGCCTCTGCCGGGCGCAACTGCTACCCTGCAAAGCAACGGCCGCGAAGTACTTACCAATACCGACGGATTCTTTGTATTCGACCAGGTTCCCAATGGTGAACATTTACTTACTGTAAACACAACGGGCTATATTGCCAAGAACTTTAACCTTAAGATTATTGATGGGCGAACACTCGACCTGGGGATTGTGGTACTTGAAGAAGACATAAAATCAGAACAGCAATTAGGACTCATAGCCTTATCCGACAACGACCTTGCCGATGGCAGCAGCGGATCTGATACTTCTGCCGGATTGCTTCAGGCCTCGCGCGATGTATTCCAACAGTCGGCAGCGTTTAACTGGGGTGGCGCCCGATTTAAAATGCGCGGACTGGATACTGAATATGGCACCATACTCATTAATGGCATAAGCATGAACCGTGTGTATGACGGCAGACCGCAATGGGCCAACTGGAGCGGGCTTAATGATGCTACCCGAAATCAGGAATATACTACAGGCACTGCCCCATCCGACTATACTTTTGGAAGCCTGTTAGGAACCCAGGCTATAAATACCCGAGCTTCGGGGTTTAAAAAAGGAGCTCGTGTATCATTTGCAGGAACCAATACTTATTATGGCTACAGGGCAATGGCAACCTATGCTTCGGGTGTAAACAAAAACGGATTTAGCTATGTGGTCTCGGCTTCGCGAAGAGGAGCCAACGAGGGGTATTTTGACGGAACCAATTTTGGAGGTAATTCGTTCTTTATGGCTGTAGAGAAGCGGTTTAACGACAAACATAGCCTGAACTTTACAGGCATCTATGCTCAAAGTGAGCGCGGACGTAATTCGCCAAACACAAAAGAAGTCACGGATATTGCCGGAGTAAAATACAACAGTTACTGGGGCAACTATGATGGTGACCAGCGCAACTCACGTCAAAAGGATGTGGAAGAGCCCATACTGATGCTCAACCATTACTGGAAAATAGATCCAAAATCGACACTGAATACTAATGTAGCCTATCAATTTGGAAAAATCGGCAACAGCCGTATCGATTACCAGTTTGCCCCTAATCCTGACCCTACCTATTATACCAAAATGCCGGGCTATTTTGATGATCCTTCCGAAGCGGCTAATGCGCCTTTTGTTACTCAAAGGCAGCTTAACTGGCAAGCCATGTATGCTACCAATGCGCTTTCGCCGGATGGCAGAAGCAAATACATTGAATATGAAGACCGGACCGATGATAAAACACTAACTATCAATTCTATTCTTTTTACCCGATTATCATCAGCCATTACCCTGAATGCCGGAGCAAGCTACAAACACCTTAAATCGCACAATTACCAAAACCTGACCGATTTGTTGGGAGGCAATTACTTTCTGGACATCAACCAGTTTTACTACGACGATTTTTCCCAGCCCGACCTGAACCATCCTGACAGGCAGGTGGGTGTTGACGATGCCTTTGGCTACAACTATAATCTGTTTGCTAATACCCTTGATGCCTTTACCCAGTTTAGGTTCAGTTATAAAAAGGTAGATTTTTATCTTTCACAATCGTTCAGCCGTTCGGTATACCAGCGTGAAGGTTTGTACCGCACCGGATTGTATCCTAACAACTCTTTTGGCAAAAGCGAAAAAACAGCTTTTGAAAATTTCGGATTTAAAGGAGGTCTGACTTACAAATTGAGCGGCAGGCATTTGTTTGTGATGAATGCGCTTCGCCAGAGCAGGGCACCATCGCTGCGCAATACCTTTGCCAATGCCCGGCTTAACAATTCGGTTATGGATAATCTTGGCAACGAAAACCTGTCGAATATCGATGCGTCTTACATCCTGCGAATGCCAAAACTGAAAGCAAGATTTACAGGGTTTTACACAACTATTGAAAATGCTTCTGAAACATCATCATTCTATGGCGAAGGTGTTTTTGAAGGCGATGATGCCGATGCCTTTGTTGCCGAAAATCTTACCGGTATCAACAAACGCATGATAGGACTGGAAATGGGTATTGAATACCAGTTTACGCCAACATTAAAATTCATGGCTTCGGCTGCGCTGGGCAACTACATCTACAGCAATAACCCTAATGTGTCGCTTAATAATGATGCGCTTGCAGTAATAAGCGGAAACGATAATGGCAACCCTGTCGCCGATGTACCACTAACATCGGTTGATTTTGGCAAAGCCTACCTGAAAAATTATAAATTAGCGGGTATGCCACAGCAGGCAGTATCGGTTGGGTTCGAATACCGCGACCCGCATTACTGGTGGATAGGTGCCAATGCCAATTATCTCGCTTCAAATTATCTTGATGTTTCGGCATTGTTGAGAACAGAACACTTCTTTGAAAATCCGGACAGCCCCGGCAATGTGTTTGAAGACATAGACCCCATCCGTGCTAAGCAATTGCTGCATCAGGAAAAGTTTGATTCCTTTTATCTGTTCAATATCGTGGGAGGTAAATCATGGAAAGTGGGTTACAAAAAGAACGTGGGTTTCTTTGCCAGCATCAACAACTTGTTTGATGTTACCTACAAAACAGGAGGTTTTGAACAGGCACGTAATACTAACTATCGCGAACTTGATAACGATATGGATGGCTCGCCTTCTTTCGGGCCGAAATATTACTACGGCTACGGCCGAAATTATTACGTTAATGTTTACCTGAATTTTTAAGTCATGAAAAAGATTACACTATTACTGTTTACAGCATTAATAATTGCTAGCTGTGATGATGAAACCTCGCTGCCTCCCTATACGCCATTGGTTTATCTGGAAGATTTTGAAACCGCAGAGGACAATATGGTTCTAAATATTGATGGTTTTACCAATGTAGCCGAAACAGGCACCATCCTTTGGTCAGAACAGGTTTTTGACCGAAACGGTTATACTGAATTCCTAAGTGAGGCCGAAGGCACCTCTACCGCATGGCTCATTACTCCGGCTATAGATTTGGGCAGCACAAAAAGGACATTTCATTTTCAGTCGGCGCAGCACCATTTCCCACAAACGGGCAGCCACCTTGAAGTTTTTGTTTCAACAAACTATGACGAATCGGACATTTCTACTGCTACCTGGATTCCGCTTCAGGCAAAAACAGCAGGTTTTTATACCGATTGGTATAAGTTCATTTCGTCAGGAGAAATTAGCCTTGAAAATTACTCGGGCATAGTGCATCTTGCTTTTAAGGCTACGCATACAACTACCGGTAGCAGCTATCAGATTGATAATATAAAAATATATTAAAAAGCCTGTAAGCTTTTACAAACTTACAGGCTTAAAGTCTAAACGTAAAATAGAGGCTTCTAAAAGGCTTTCGCAAGCCAAACTAAGCTTTGCTTTATTAATACTCCATAATAGCGTCCTGAGCCGCAGGAACGCTCTCAGATTTAGTTTTAGTGTTTACCAGTTTATCAACTCTTGATACCAGAAATATCGAGCATATAGTTACAGCCGCAATAATGTATCCTAAAATATCGTAATGTTCCAGCGGACTGGTTTTAGTTTCCTGATGTACTATAAAACCGGCAAATACCGCCGCGATACCTCCTGCAATTTGTTGCAATGATGAGGTAATAGCCATATAGGCTCCGCGATCTTTCATTTCGGGTATGCCGGTATTAAGTGTAGTTGCGGGAATCATACGGCTCATAACACCCATAAACATGATCATGTTAATAATTACAACCTCCCACAATGGTGTAGGGCCAAGATTGGTATAGAACATTATTGTTACTATGGCAATAAACGAACCCGCAGCAAACAATCTTACCTTACTTACCTTGTCGCTAAGTTTCCCTACCAATGGCATAATGAACAACACCGAAAGTCCGGTAAAAAAGTAAACCATTTTAAGGTCTTCCTGCGCAATGCCAATGTTGTTTACCAGGAACGCACTACCAAAAGGCTGAAGCATAAACCCTCCTACCGAAAGCAATGCGATAGCGGCAAATCCTACCTGGTACTTTTTGTTGCTTACAGTATGCCAAAGGTGCTGAAACGCATTTTTATCTTCCTGTAACCCGAGGTGTTTGTATACAGGATGCATCTTTATGATTATCCCTATAAGCACCAACATACCAAGAACGGCTATCAACAGGAATGATGAATGCCATCCCCATTTATCGGCGCAATAAAGGCCCAGAGGTATACCTAATATCTGACTCGTTGCAAATGCCATTTGTATAAAACCCATTACGCGGCCACGCTGTTCGATAACAAACAGGTCGGTTACTATTGCCAGCGATACTGAACCGATGACTCCGCCAAAAAGACCTGTTACTATCCTTGCAGCAAGAAGCGTCCAGTATCCTGTTGACAAAGCACAAAAAATGGTTCCGATGATGAATCCGCTGTAAAAGAATATCAATAGCTTTTTACGATCGAACTTATCCGCAAAACCGGCAGCTAATAATCCCGACCCACCTGCACTAAAGGCATAAGCCGAAACGGCAAGACCGAATTGTGTGGTAGTCATATCAAGCGTTTTCATAAGAACATCACCCAATGGCGATATAATGATGAAATCGAGAATTATTGTAAACTGCAATATGGCCAGAAGAACAATAATGAACTTCTGGTAAGAGGTAAAAGAAGGGATGTCTGATTTTTTCTGTTTCATTTTTTGATTGATGATGATTGATTTTGATTGATGATTGAACTACAACTCGGCACATTTGTGCCCACAGGCATTTACAAGGCTTATAACCATTTTGGGTGTAAGCGAAGGCGACACAACACGCAATACACAGTCTTCATCCTGAGTATCAATGCTCCATTCCCAAATGGAAGGATGGTCGTTTAGTGCTTTATGAACCTGACAATTGGTACAAAAACTGTCGATGTCTGTTTTAAAAATAAGGAGGTGATCAGATATAGTATCCATAAATAAATAATTTTAAGGGGTAAGTGCCTTTAAAACCATCTCAAAGGCTGTTTTAATTTTATCCTGCGTAAGGGTAAACGGTCTGCCTCCTAATGCTTTTCCTTCCCGATGAAAGTTTAGCATAGTATATAGCGGACCATAAGCAACACTCCAGAATACATCAAGCGGAAGTTCTATTAGCTCATTATTGCGAATTGCATTTTTAGTAAAGTTTTCAAGCTGTTCCTTAAAATACAAATGCCCTTCAGAACGCATTATTGATTCTCCGTAAGGCGTATGTTTCATCGCTTCAAAAAGCTTAACCTCTGTGGGATATTCCATAGCATATGCAGCCCTGTTTTGCCATTGCCTCCATAGGCCATCCTTAAATGACATCTCGGAAGAGAAGTCAATTACTGCTCTTTTAAAAAACGAATCTCCTACCTCACGGCCAATCTTAATAATAAGATCATCTTTATCCTTGTAGTAGATATACAGCGTCGCTACTGATATATTACAGGCTTTAGCCAGCTTATTCATACTGAATGCCTGTATGCCATCTGCAACAATAAGTTCTATTGCTTTTTCGATAACAAGCTTTTCTTTGTCTGTATCTCTTGTACGCATGGTTAAAATTTGACACAAATATATAAAATAAATGAATGTTCATTCATTTATAAAACATTAAATTATTTTAAACAAAAAAAAGCCTCCGCATACTGCGGAGGCTTTCACTATAGTTGGTTTATTAAGAAACGACCTGTGTGTGATTACTTCTTAACAATTAGGAATTCTGAACGACGGTTCTGAGCGTGTTGCTCTTCTGTACAGTTCTCTTTACAGTCAACCTTAGGCTGGCTCTCTCCATAACCCTCTCCTGAGATACGGTTCTTAGCGATACCTTTAGAGATGATGTACTGAACTGTTGATTTTGCCCTCGCATTTGACAATGTCATGTTGTACTTGTCTGAACCTCTGTTATCCGTGTGCGATTTCGCCATGATAACCATCTCAGGGTTAGCTTTCATTGCCTCTACTAACTTATCTAGCTCAAGAGCTGCTTCTTTTGTGATGTTGCTCTTATTGAACTCGAAATAGATGCTGTTAAGTACAACTTCCGTTGGCGTAACAATCGTTTCGATTGGCTGTAGGTCTGCATTTACATTTACAGTGCCTCCGTTTGTCTTAGCAATCGGGAAAGTGTTGGTTACATAACCTTCTGCTGTTGCCTGAATAGTGTAAGCTTTATTACAGTCGATGCTGTAATCCACTTTACCATCTGCTCCTGCTGTTCTTGTCTCGATTACGTTGTTTCTCTCGTCAAGGATAGCAACTCTTGCCCCTGGTAGTACTTTGCCTGTTTTTGCATCTCTGGCTACGATAGCTGCCTCTACACCACATACCGGAGTAGCAAGGTAAAGCTTGTCAACGCCTGAACGGTTACTTGAGAAGAATCCGATGTTTTTTGTGGTATTAAAGCTAAATGCAAAGTCGTCTTTTGCTGTATTAACCGGAGCTCCTACGTTTTTAGCTTCTGTTCCTTTGTTAAGGTCAACCACAAACACATCAAGTCCTCCAAGACCTCCAGGCCTGTCTGATGAGAAGTATAGCTTGTTATCATCTGTAATGTATGGGAAACTCTCTTTTCCTTCTGTGTTTATTTTAGAACCCAGGTTTACAGGCTCACCGTAGCTGTCGCCTCCTTTAACTTCCACTTTCCAGATATCCTGTCCTCCAAGGGTACCGGTCCTGTCTGATGAGAAGTATAACCATTTGCCATCTTTGCTGATCGAAGGGTTTTGTGTAGACCACTCTTTGCTGTTGAAAGGAAGTAGTTTTGGCTCTCCCCATTTGTCGCCTTCTTTTACTGATTTGTAAAGGAATACCTGACCCAGCTTAAGGTTCATCTCTTTATCTCTTTCAAACTGCTTGCGCTCGTTAAAGCTCTCACTGTTGAAGTACATGGTGTTTCCGTCTGCGCTTACCGCTACAGGGCCATCATGCCATTTTGTATTAAGGTCTGAAAGTGGTGTTGGCTCACTGAAAGTCCCGTTTGCATTGTAGGTAGAAGTATAGATATCAAGATACGGCTGCTCATCTGTTCCGTATTTTTTTCTTCCTGTATTTCTGTTACTTGCAAAATAAAAGTTGTTATCGTTTGCCAGTACTCCTCCGAATGATCCGTATTTCTCATCATTGATGTCCAATACTTTCTCATCGAAAAGTTTGGTCTGAGATTTCAGTTTTGGAAGGTAGTTAGGATCCTGGTTGAAGATGATCGCTCTCTGGTCGTTTGGTGCCATTGATGCGAATTTCTTCATCTGAGCGTTAGCCTCCTCATACTTGCCTTCTGCCTTTAGCATCTGTGCATAGTGGTAGTAGATCTCTGCTTCCTGTTGTGTCTGTGTAGCTTTGGCATACCATCCTAATGCTTCTTTTGAGTTGAAGATGTTATAGTAGCTCTCTGCTATCTGTTTGTAGATATAAGGGCTTGGCTCCAGTTTTTGGTATTCTTTTGCCGCATCGATATAGTCAAGACGTGCATATAGCTTGTCTGCCTTCTCTGTTTCTTTTGTCTGAGCTGTCATTGCCATAGTAGCAAGAGCCAGTCCAAGTGTAATATATAGTTTCTTCATTTTCTTTAAGTCGCTTTAGATTAGAAATAACGTGGTGAACGTGATACTTTTTTAGGGAAGTTCAGGTCAAACAGTAACATTACCTCGTGCGATGCAGGAGTTGTCACTTTCAGG
>NZ_QQAR01000006.1:0-161608 GCF_003350375.1 Flavobacterium sp. AG291
TTCTTCTTGTTTTTTCGCTCCGAACTTTCGTTCTCAAAGCGGCTGCAAAAGTACAACTTCTTTTCTTTTACGCAAGCTTTTTTGAAAAAAAAATTCTTTCTAAAAAACTCAGCCGATTCAGAATTTCAAAAACTTTTTCAGCATCCAGACCTTTCGGTTTGGGAGGGCAAAGATAAAATCTTTTTCCTTTTACTTCCAAGCTTTTTTCAAAACTTTTTTCGGTTATTTTCTACTCCTATATATAAGGCAAAAAAATGCGCTTCATGTTTTCAAAGTCCGTCGCCCTTAAGCGGGGTGCAAAGGTAAGCTTGTTTTTGTGACTTCCTAATCTTTTTTCATCTTTTTTTATTTTCTTTTTTCAAAGAAACCCTTTATTTACAAGGATTAAGACGTTGTCAGGTTATCAGTGAACTTGTGCTTGATTGCGGGTGCAAAAGTAGCGCCTTTTTCCACTTTGGCAAACTTTTACAAACCTTTTTTTGACATTTTTTTAACCTTCAGACTTAACTTGCTGATATAAGTAGTTTTGAAAGAA
This sequence comes from Flavobacterium sp. AG291, assembly GCF_003350375.1. Taxonomy (GTDB): domain Bacteria; phylum Bacteroidota; class Bacteroidia; order Flavobacteriales; family Flavobacteriaceae; genus Flavobacterium; species Flavobacterium suzhouense. The sequence goes on from NZ_QQAR01000006.1 coordinate 536, forward strand.
AAAGTTTTTTCAGGTTTTTTGAACATTTACACCCGGCATTGCGGATTTTTCAATACACCCGTACCGCACACACTCTTTTTTAGGAATTTTTCAATCTTTATACTCTATTAGATATAGGTATAGATAAGCAAAAAGCCTTTTATTCATCTATACCTATATATACCCCCGACAAACATCTAACATTTAGAAATTCTACTTAGAAAACATAAACAACACAATCGCTGCCTCAACACATATATATAATAAGGTACTCCGGGAAGTCCGGTAAGTGGCTTAGATGGTAATGTTACTGTTGTCATTGAATAGCGTTTTATTGGAATCGCAAATAAAAACAATATTCAGTGATTGTGGGAATAATTTACCTATACATGAGTACAGCAGAATAGTTTATATTTGATAAGCTACAGAAAAATCAAATCAAAATGAAAAAGCTGACAGGTATAACTATATTAACGGTAATAATTTCTCTATTTAGCTGTACTCCTGATGAGCGTAAATTTATTGGCGATTATCATATTGACCACCCTGTCTGGTTTGACAAAACAACTATAAATCATGATGAAATTCTGACATTAAACCAAAATCATGAATTCGAATTATCAGGTGACAGCACTAATCCCCCTTTAAATGGTATCTGGAAACTTGAAAAATCTTCTTACCAAAAAGGATCGTCAGGAAGATATGAACCCCAAACAACAATTTCTTTCACAAACAACAATACAACCATTACAGCGGAACTAAGAGGAAATATATTCTATTTTCAACATCCAAACGTTTTCAGACCTGAAAAATACAAGCATATATTATATGTCAGGATGAATAATAGGTAAGATCCCCAGTTTCACGCTCGCATTAAATAACTAAAAGGCACGAGCAAGAGCCTCGTGTCAGCTAGAAAAACTCAGATTCATAAGAGATTGCCACGTCGTTCCTCCTCGCAATGACAGAACCACGAAGATTACCGCTAAGTCTTAGCCCCGACAGAGCCGACATCCTCGAAGCGCAGCGGAGAGATAAAGGCGAAAGCGGGAAAAAGCTCCCATCAAAACTCCACCGATTTTAAATCCCTATAAAATAATGTAAAACAATTCGTAATGCCTACACTTATATATTGTATGTGTAAAGGCATTACGTTATATTTGCGCTTTATAAATTTTTACTAATGATAAATATTACATTACCGGACGGTTCAGTCAAGCAATTTGACGCTGGGGTAACTCCTATGGATGTTGCCATGAGTATTAGTGAGGGATTAGCAAGGAACGTTATATCGGCTTCCTTCGATGGCACAACTATTGAGACCAAGACCCCACTGACGACGGACGGTTCGTTAGTATTATACACATGGAATGACAAAGAGGGCAAAAAAGCCTTCTGGCACTCTACTTCGCACGTTATGGCGCAGGCGTTGCAGGAAATGTACCCTGGCATCAAGCTTACTATTGGCCCTGCTATCGAAAATGGTTTTTACTATGACGTAGACTTTGGCGACAATACCATAACTGACAAGGATTTTAAAGCTATTGAAGATAAGGTTCTTGAAATTTCAAGAGGTAAGCACGAGTTCAACATGCGTTCTGCTACTAAGGCGGAGGCGCTTGCATTCTACAAAAATGAGAACAACCCTTATAAAACGGAACTTATAGAAAACCTTGAAGACGGTACAATCACGTTCTGCGACCACGCAACGTTTACCGACCTTTGCCGTGGCGGACACATTCCGAACACAGGCATTATCAAGGCTTTCAAAATTATGAGCGTTGCCGGTGCTTACTGGCGCGGTGACGAGAAGAACAAACAGCTTACACGTGTGTATGGTATCTCTTTCCCAAAACAGAAAGATCTTACCGAGTACCTTGAGCTTCTTGAAGAGGCTAAAAGACGTGACCACCGTAAGCTTGGTAAAGAGCTTGAGCTTTTCACGTTCTCTCAGAAGGTAGGACAGGGTCTGCCATTATGGTTACCAAAGGGTGCTGCCCTTCGTGACCGCCTTGAGCAGTTCCTTAAAAAAGCACAGAAGAAAGCCGGATATGAGCAGGTGGTAACGCCGCACATCGGGCAGAAAGAATTATATGTAACATCGGGCCACTACGCTAAATATGGTGCAGACAGCTTCCAGCCTATCCACACACCTAACGAAGGTGAGGAATTTTTGCTGAAGCCAATGAACTGCCCTCACCACTGTGAGATATATAACGCTAAGCCTTGGTCATACAAAGACCTGCCGAAGCGTTATGCTGAATTTGGTACTGTATACCGTTATGAGCAGAGTGGTGAGCTTCACGGTTTGACTCGTGTACGTGGATTTACTCAGGATGATGCTCACATTTTCTGTACGCCTGACCAGCTTGATGCTGAGTTCAAGAACGTGATTGACCTGGTGCTTTATGTATTCAGCTCATTAGGTTTTGAGAACTTCAGTGCTCAGATTTCGCTTCGTGATAAAGAGAACAGGGAGAAATATATCGGTTCAGAAGAGAACTGGGAGAAAGCAGAAAACGCTATCATCAACGCGGCACGCGACAAAGGACTTAACACTGTAGTAGAATATGGCGAGGCGGCTTTCTATGGCCCTAAGCTTGACTTTATGGTGAAGGATGCTCTTGGCCGTCAGTGGCAGTTGGGTACAATTCAGGTAGACTACAACCTTCCTGAGCGTTTTGACCTGACGTACAAGGGTTCAGATAACGAACTTCACCGTCCGGTTATGATCCACCGTGCACCGTTTGGTTCAATGGAGCGTTTTATAGCGATTTTGCTTGAAAATACAGCAGGAAACTTCCCGCTTTGGCTAATGCCGGAACAGGCTATCATATTGTCTTTGAGCGAGAAATATGAAAATTATGCTAAAAAAGTTTTACAATTGCTGGAAAATCACGAAATTCGCGCCCTAATTGACAACCGAAACGAAACGATAGGTAAAAAAATACGTGATGCTGAAGTTCAGAAAATGCCGTATATGCTTATTGTTGGTGAGGAAGAAGAGAAGAACGGAACGATTTCTGTGCGTCGCCACGGTGACTCAGGTAAGTCGAACCAAACAATGACAATTGAAGAATTTGCTGCTGCAGTTCAGCAGGAAATAGATAAAACATTAAAAGCATTCTAAGTTTAACTTAAATATTTAAAGCCATAGCAATTAGAAACAACAGAGGCTACCAGCCTCGAGTAGAAAAAAAAGATGCGCATAGAACTAATGCTGCAATCCGTGTCCCTGAAGTAAGGCTTGTTGGGGATAATGTAGAGCCGGGAGTTTACAAAACTTCTGTAGCCCTGCAAATGGCAGAAGAGCAGGAAGTGGATTTGGTGGAAATTTCGCCAAACGCCGAACCGCCCGTATGCAAAATTATGGATTACAAAAAGTTTCTTTACGAACAAAAGAAACGCGATAAGATGCTTAAGGCGAAGTCTACGCAGATTACCGTAAAAGAAATACGTTTCGGACCTCAGACAGATGAGCACGATTACGAGTTCAAAAGAAAGAACGCAGAGAAGTTCCTTAAAGAAGGTTCTAAACTAAAAGCGTTCGTATTCTTTAAAGGGCGTTCTATCATTTATAAAGAGCAGGGACAAATCTTACTATTAAGACTTGCAACTGATCTTGAAGAATGGGGAAAAGTAGAGGCTATGCCTGTTCTTGAGGGTAAGAGGATGATCATGTTCATCGCTCCTAAAAAGAAAAAAGCTTAACAGCAGCCCCCCACCCCCCCCCAAAGGGGGAGTAAGGGTAAAAATAAAGTAAGTAAGAGTAAATTCAAATACAGGAACAAAATGCCTAAAATGAAAACTAAATCCTCAGCTAAGAAACGTTTCAAAGTTACTGGCTCAGGTAAAATCAAAAGAAAGCACGCTTTTAAAAGTCACATCCTGACTAAAAAATCTAAAAAGCGTAAGCTAGCGCTTACTCACTCTGCGCTTGTTCACAAGACAGACGAAAGAAGCGTTAAACAGCAATTAAGATTAATCTAATAGCTGTTTCGGTTAAAACAAATTAATAACCCTGGAGCATGGCCACTAAGTTCCCGAAATAATTTCAGGACGCCTGCTACAAAAAAAAAGTAAAATTATGCCAAGAGCAGTAAATTCAGTAGCTTCAAGAGCTCGTAGAAAAAGAGTATTAAAGCAAGCCAAAGGTTTCTTTGGAAGACGTAAAAACGTTTGGACAGTAGCGAAAAACGCGGTAGAAAAAGCAATGGCTTATTCTTACCGTGACAGAAAACAAAAGAAAAGAAACTTCCGTGCTCTATGGATCATGCGTATCAACGCTGGTGCACGCCTTCACGGAATGAGCTATTCTCAATTCATCGGTAAAGTTAAAGCAAATGGTATCGAATTGAACCGTAAAGTTCTTGCAGACCTTGCTGCTAACCACCCTGAAGCGTTTACAGCTATCGTAAACCAAGTAAAATAATTCGTCTATAAACAATATATTTATTCTTACTTACATAAAGAACCCGTCCGCTAAAGCGTGACGGGTTTTTTGTTTACTTTTATTGTAGCAACCCTAAATCATCAACTATGAAAACCGACCGCTACACTAAAACCATCCTGACTATTATTGCTTTTTGCCTTGTGGTGAACACACTCGATAAACTCGATATCATACCTAAGGCATACGCCAATGCACCTACTACCCCTCCTGCCCTTCCGACAACAGAACCAAAATACGGACTCGTTCCTCTCAATGAAGATGGTAGCATTACCGTCAAAACTACTTCACCAATGGATGTAAACATTACCGGCATTCGTACCAGCGACGACCTTGACGTAAAAGTATCCGGCATAAACACCAGCAGCAGCCTTAATGTAAATGTAAACCTTGAAAAAATTGCCGGTTCTTCGGCTTATGGAGGACTGCCGGTTAAGGTGATAAAATAAAAAAACGGCTCAATTGAGCCGTTACCTATTTATAATTCCATAAAAACATCGGACTTCCGACATCGGACAAAAAACTATGTCTTCAATTTCTTCTTTCTTGCAGCAGGAAATAATACATTGTTAAGGATAAGTCGGTAACCTGGAGAATTAGGGTGCAGGTCGAGAACCGTTGGAGCATCTCCTACCCTGTGCTGGTAATCTTCAGGGTCATGACCACCGTAAAAAGTAAACATCCCCTTACCTTTTGTGCCGTGAATATAACGTGCTTCGCCAGTCTGTTTATTCTCACCCATAACCAATATATTCGATTTTACCCTGTCGGCCTTAAAAGCAGTAGTCTGCCCCATAAAACCTTTTATAAGTTGTGTATGGTTTTGGCACAGCATCGACGGAATAGGATCCCATTTTGCCGAATAATCCATAAGGGTAAAATAGTCCTTATCCATTAATATGGTTCGCCCATTTGTTGTATCGATATCTGAAAACTCATACACCTGCGGATTACGTTCCAATATAAAATCCTTAAAGGCAAATGAGTTATTGTAGTCAATTTGTGACTGATAGTTCGGCTGACTGGCATCACCATCAAACATTGGTTCGCATATATCTACGCCTTCAGCAGAAAGTGCAATATCAAAACTATCTGTTGCAGAACACATCGCAAACATGAATCCGCCACCAATAACAAAGTTTCTTATTTTTAGAGCTACAGCCAGTTTTTCCTGCGATACTTTAGCATATCCAAGTTTGGCGGCCAGAGCCTCGGCATCTTTCTTTTGTTCAATATACCAGGGTGCATTACGGTAGGCTCCAAAGAACTTACCATACTGTCCCGTGAAATCCTCATGGTGCAGGTGCAGCCAGTCGTATAACAAAAGGGCATCACTAAGCACCTCTTCATCATAAATCGCAGTAAACGGAATCTCGGCATAGGTCAATACCATAGTCACGGCGTCATCCCAAGGTTGTTTTCCGGGTGGGGTATATACAGCAATCTTCGGAGCTTTTTCGAGAATTACATTCTCCATATTCTGCGACGGACTGCTTATTTCATCAAGGATTGCATTGGCTTCGCCATCGCTCAGTACTTCAAAGCTCACGCCACGTATCTGGCATTCACGACGAATCTGCTCGGCATCCGGCAATAAAAACGAACCACCCCTGTAGTTCAGGAGCCAGTTAGCCTTATAGCTTTTGTCAAGCGCCCAATAGGTAATCCCGTAAGCCTTAAGATGGTTCTGCTGTGAAGTCTCGTCCATAGGCAGCAATATCATAGAAGCTTTCGCCGAAAACCCCATAACAAGCAGCAGGATAATGCATATTCTTTTGAATGCCATTTTCATTGTTTTAGTAAACCCAAAGATACTAAACTAACGACAGAAATTGAAGCGTATTATCGTTTGAAAGCAAAACAAACAATTAAGTGAAAATTTAAGAAGAAAATAACATCAAAAAAACGTAAAAACCCTTGTAGATACAGTAAAAACGCTATTTTTGCAACCTAATTTAATCATAAACAAACCATGAAAGAATTGTTTTCTCAAATCAACGCGGAAATCGAAAAATTCAAAGCTGAAGCTGAGCTTCACATCGAAAAAGGTAACAAAGCAGCTGGAACAAGAGCTCGTAAATCTGCTCTTGAACTAAGCAAACTTCTTAAAGACTTCAGAAAAGTTTCTGTTGAAGAGTCTAAAAAATAATTGAAAAAGCCGCTTTTAACAAAGCGGCTTTTTTTATTTTTATATTGGAGCAAAAAATTAGATCCAGTGAAAAGACATCCTTATGAATGGAGATTATGGCTACGAACAAGACTACCATGGTTTCTCATAAATTTAGGCTTTGCCGACAAGGGTAATGATTGCCAAAATGTAAATGCACAACATAAATGGTATAATATAAACAACGAATCCAGTGGTTGTTATTATTGCAAAGTTGTAGTTAACGGCAAGAAATGGAACAAATAATTATTAGTTTTCTGAAAACTATAAATGCACCGCTTCCCACGGTGCATTTATAGTTTGATGTTTAGTTGATGGATGATGCCGTCTTAATCGTTTACAGTGATATGTTCGGCACCGTTAACATCCATTTGTCGTATGGCTTCGCTTATCACGAAGTCGTCATGTGTAGTTTTCCCCATATATTGTTCGGTTAGGTGGTTATCTCAATTTTTTAGAACGGGACATCGTCATCGTTAGACGGACCGCTATTCATGTTACTGCCAAATGCATCATTTGCCGATGGCAGATTCTTGATGAAATCATTATTACTGTTCATACTCGAAGGCAATTCATCGAATGGTGAGCCAAAGTCGTCAAGATTGTCAAACTTACCAAGGCTTCCTACGAACTTCAGCCTGATGTTATCCAATCCACCGTTACGGTGTTTTGCTACGATAAACTCTGCCTGACCCTGTGTTGGCGAACGTTCCTCATCATCCCATTCATCAATTTTGTAGTATTCAGGTCGGTAGATGAACGATACGATATCCGCATCCTGCTCAATCGCACCCGACTCCCTTAGATCCGATAGCAGCGGTCGCTTACTCGAACCCCTGGTCTCTACCGCACGCGATAACTGCGAAAGTGCAATTACCGGAACATTAAGCTCTTTGGCCAATGCCTTAAGCGTTCTCGAAATGGTCGAGATCTCCTGCTCACGGTTACCGCCTCCTTTTCCGCTTCCTCCGGCAGTCATCAGTTGAAGGTAATCGATAATAATCATCCTGATACCATATTGTGATGCCAGCCTTCGTGTTTTTGCCCTAAGGTCAAAAATGGAAAGCGACGGTGTATCATCTATATAAAGCGGCGCTTTTTCAAGGTCTTTTACTTTAATACTCAATTGCTCCCACTCGTGCTTTTCAAGCTTACCGGTACGCAGTTTTTCTGAAGAAAGTCCCGTTTCACTCGAAATAAGACGGGTAATAAGCTGTACCGAGGACATCTCCAGCGAGAATACGGCTACTCCGTGACCATAGTCAATGGCAATATTACGCGCCATAGAAAGTACAAACGCGGTCTTACCCATACCCGGACGTGCTGCAATAATGATAAGATCGGATGGCTGCCAGCCTGAGGTAAGTTTATCAAGATCGTGGAAACCTGTTGCCACACCACTCAAACCTTCTTTTCCGGCAATCTCTTCAATACGTTTCTTAGCCTGTATAACTAAGCTTTGTGCAGTTTCAGAGCTTCGTTTGATGTTACCCTGGGTAACTTCATATAGTTTTGATTCAGCTTTATCAAGCAGGTCGAATACATCGGCGGTTTCATCATACGATTCTTCAATGATTTCGCTTGATATCCTGATAAGACTTCGCTGAATGTATTTTTGAAGTATAATCCTCGAGTGAAACTCGATGTGAGCCGACGAAGATATCTTTTGCGTAAGCTGGATAAGATAGAAATCGCCACCCGCAAGCTCAAGTTTTGCATTCTTTTTAAGCTGTGCCGATACTGTTAACAAGTCAATAGGCTGTGTATCGTTAAAAAGCTGAACGATTGCTTCATAAATATGCTTGTGGGCATCTTTGTAAAAGGCATCCGGCTGCAGGATATCAATAACATCGTCAACCCCTTTTTTGTCAATCATCATGGCACCCAATACCGCCTCCTCAAGGTCGAGCGCCTGTGGTGGCAGCTTGCCTTTCTCGAGGTTGATAATGGTTGTCTTATCAACTTTTACCGGGTTTACGTTTCTGAGATTATCCATATCGCTAAGGTAAAAATTTTTATTAGGGTTGCTTTAAGCAATTGTTAAGAGTAGCTGTTGATAACTAACTCATTACCTGTTAATAAACAGGGGTGGGTTTGTTGATAACCCAAAAAAAATCCGAAACCGTAGGGCTTCGGACTAATTAATGCTATTATGGCTTATTATTCCTTGAATTCGCCCATTTTGCTATACTTATCCATCCTTTGAGCAATTAGCTCCTCTGTTGATAAGTCTTTCAGTTCATTGAATCCTTTAAGGATATATTTTTCAACTTCTTTAAATGCATTTTCCCTGTCGTAGTGAGCACCACCAAGCGGTTCAGGAATAATGTCATCAATAAGTCCGTTCTTTTTCATATCGTCAGCTGTAAGCTTAAGTGCTTCGGCTGCCTGCTCTTTAAATTCCCAGCTTCTCCAAAGGATTGAAGAACATGATTCAGGTGAAATTACAGAGTACCATGTGTTTTCCATCATGTATACTTTATCACCTACTCCTATACCAAGTGCTCCTCCCGAAGCTCCCTCTCCTATTATAACGGTAATAATAGGTGTTTTAAGGCGTACCATCTCTAAAATATTTCTTGCGATAGCTTCTCCCTGCCCTCTTTCTTCAGCTTCAAGCCCTGGATAAGCACCCGGGGTGTCTACTAAAGTAACTACAGGAACACCAAATTTTTCAGCCATTTTCATAAGGCGAAGGGCTTTACGGTAACCTTCAGGGTTTGCCATACCAAAGTTACGGTATTGGCGGGTTTTTGTATTATGTCCTTTTTGCTGACCAATGATCATGAATGACTGTCCGCCGATTTTAGCAAGTCCTCCCACCATCGCTTTATCATCTTTAAAGCTGCGATCGCCAAAAAGCTCAAGGAAAGTATCTCCTGCAAGTGCTTTAATGTGATCCAGCGTGTAAGGACGGTTAGGGTGTCTTGACAACTGAACCTTTTGCCATGCAGTAAGATTCTTATATATTTTCTTTTTAGTCTCTTCCAGTTTTTCTTCGATCTGTTTGCATGTGGCAGATACATCCACGTCAGACTCCTGGCCTATAATTGTACACTTATCCAGTTGGTCTTCAAGTTCCTTGATAGGAAGTTCAAAATCTAAATATTCCATAGTATGGCAGATTTTTAATTTTATTGCGAAATGCAAAGATAAAACTTTAAGCGATTTAGGAAATACCAATCGCCATTTACTTTACTTTTTTCGTTCTGTTTTTTAGTATCCCATTGATTATCACAGTACTCAGTATTATAGCCGCCCCGATATAAAACCAAAAGCTCATTTTTTCAGTGTCCTTAAACACGATCAAAGCAAGAATTATCCCATAAATGGGTTCCATATTTATGGTTAGCATAACCGTATATGGCGTTAGGTATTTCATAACGTGCACCGATGCTATAAAAGCGTAGGCTGTACAAAATGAACCCAGTACAAACAACCACAACCAGTCATTAGCCGATACCATAAAGAATTCCGGTGTAAAGCTGCCTGAAAACAAAAGGTATAAGGAGAAAAAGAATACTCCTCCTAACAACTCATAAAATGAGATGGTTACAGGACTGTATTGTGTTGCATATTTTCCGTTGATGATAGAGAACGACGCCGACAGGAATGCAGATGACAATGCCAGCAATATTCCGTTTAGGTAATTACCTTCAAAATGGAATATCATGTATAATCCACCTATAACAAGCAACCCGAAAAGCACTTCATACAGAATTACTTTCCTGCCAAAGAATATAGGTTCCAGTAGCGATGTAAAAAAAGCACCCGTAGACAAACATGCCAGCGTAACCGATACATTAGAAACCTTTATAGCCTGAAAGAATGTAAACCAGTGCAGAGCTATAATCAAGCCTGCGACTAGAAAGCCTATAAGTGTTTTAAACGGTATTTTTAATGAAGCCCTGGTAATTGCCGCATAAATGGCAATAATACCAACAGCTATGCACATCCTGAACCAAACCAGTGGCAAGGCATCGAGTGTAATGAGTGCACCAAGTACTGCGGTAAAACCCCAGATGAACACTATAAAATGAAGGTGCAGGTAATTTTTTAGCTTAACGTCTTGCATTGCGTAACAGATATATAGCCAGTATTCCGAAAGCAAAGTTAGGAATCCATACAGCAAGGAACGGGCTCATACTTGATTTTTCGGCAAGAGTACCAAATACTTTATCGACAAAGATATAAACGAATGCCAGGGCAATACCTAAAGCGAGGTTTACCCCCATACCGCCACGGCGTTTCATAGACGATACCGCCACCGCAATAACCGTAAGGATAAATGCTGAAATGGGAATACTATACTTTCTGTAAAGCACTACATAATAGGCATTGATGTTACCCGATCCGCGGTCTTTTTCTTTTTCTATAAACTTGTTGAGCTCGCCAAGAGTCATTGTTTCGGCGGCATATATAGTTGGTGTAAGATCATCCGGCTTAAAGTTGAATTTGAATTTCTTCTCTGGTTCAGACTCCAGCTTATCACCCATAGCCCCAACTGTTCTTTTATTATATCCAGTTAATGTATAAGTGCTGTCCTTCTCATTCCATTTTATAGAAGAAGCATTGATCTTATAAACAAGCTTGTTATCCTTAAAATTCTCAAGGTTAAAGTTGTAACCCATTTTATCGAGATAATTAAAATGACTTACATAGATATACTCATTATCGCTAATTTGCTTGTACACCTCGGTACTTTGCCGTGTTTCAGGGTTATTTTTCAGATAAGTATACCTAAAATCGTTAAAACCCTTACTCGCGCTCGGTACAAAGAAGATACCCATTACCAATGCCAACACGCATACTATAGATGCCCCCATGATATAAGGCCTTAAAAACCTCATATAAGAGATACCAGAACCTAATACAGCAATAATCTCGGTATTATTGGCAAGCTTAGAGGTAAACCATATTACCGAAAGAAACAGCATTATAGGGAAAAGCATATTGGCAAAATAGATGGTAAAGTCGCCATAATAGCCGGCAACTTTCATAAAAGGCACTTTTTTAGCCAATATCTTATTGATTTTTTCGGATACGTCAATCACAATACCAATAGGTATAAACATGATGAGCATTACAAAAAAGGTGGCCAGGTAACGTTTTAAAATGTACCAGTCTATTATTTTCAAAGGATAAATGCTTTTAGATTATATACTTAAAGTCTTTGGCTCATATTTCTCACCATCATCTCCTTCCACTCACGGAAATCTCCTGCTAAGATATGCTTTCTTGCTTCACGAACCAACCACATATAAAAACCAAGATTGTGAATGGTAGCAATCTGTTTACCAAGGAATTCATCCGATGCAAAAAGGTGTCTTAAATACGCCTTAGTATATTCGGTATCTACAAAAGTAATGCCCATTTCGTCTATTGGAGAGAAATCGTCAGCCCACTTCTTATTTTTGATATTAATGGTTCCGTTAGCTGTAAACAACATTCCGTTACGGGCATTACGTGTAGGCATAACACAGTCGAACATATCAACCCCAAGAGCGATATTCTCAAGTATATTTATAGGTGTACCCACTCCCATCAGGTAACGTGGTTTGTCTTCCGGAAGAATGCTGCATACTACATCGGTCATTGCATACATCTCTTCGGCAGGCTCGCCAACAGAAAGTCCGCCAATGGCATTACCCACTGCACCGGCATTAGCGATATATTCAGCAGATTGTGCCCTTAGGTCTTTATAGGTACTACCCTGAACAATTGGGAAGAACGCCTGGCTGTAATCGTATTTATACGGAACTTTTTCAAGGTGCGTGATGCATCGGTCTAACCAGCGGTGCGTCATGTGCATAGAGCGTTTTGCATAACGGTAATCGCATGGGTAAGGCGTACATTCGTCGAAAGCCATAATGATATCGGCACCAATGGTACGCTGAATTTCCATTACGCTCTCGGGCGAAAAGAAATGGTACGAGCCATCGATATGCGATTTGAACTTAACCCCTTCCTCCTTAATTTTTCTGTTAGCCGAAAGTGAATATACCTGATAACCGCCACTATCGGTAAGGATAGGTCGGTCCCAGTTCATGAACTTATGCAGTCCACCAGCTTTTTCAAGGATTTCAGTACCCGGGCGAAGGTAAAGGTGATAGGTATTACCAAGAATGATATCAGGGTTGATATCGTTCTTAAGTTCGCGCTGGTGCACGCCTTTTACAGTACCCGCCGTACCCACAGGCATAAATATAGGAGTTTCGATAACACCGTGATCGGTGGTTATGCTGCCCGCTCTGGCTTTACTTTGCGGGTCTTTAGTGATTAAGTCAAATTTCATGGCTCTCTTTTACAGGGCGCAAAGATAGGCAATTGTTTTGAGTTTGTTGTTTAGAGTTTAGGGTTTGAGGTTTGCACTAATGCTTTTTAAGATTTGGTTATTTAAACTTTATGAAATGTGGTTATAACTGTTTTTTACGTAACATATAAGTATTCTTGTAGTAAATAATTAAGCTATAAATTTACAACCTTTTTAAACATAAGAACGAAAGATTTCAACATATAACCAACACTAGAGAATAAAAATTTAATCATTATGAAAGCTACAATAACCACTTTTATTTTCTTTCTATTCACAACAATCTTGTTTGCTCAGAATACATCTGTAACACCAGAGCAAAATATTTCTACAGACAGCTCTGTTGTTTATAGGCTTTTTTCTACACAAAACATATACACTTTTATCAAATTAGACACCCGAAATGGGCAAATGTGGCAGGTTCAATGGAGTACAAAAGGAAACGAATATAGGTTTGAAAGTACCCTATCAAATGTTTCAAGAGTAAATAAAGACGAAGAAAAAAATGGTAGATTTTTTCTTTATCCAACAACTAACATATACAATTTCATTCTGCTTGATCAAATTGACGGAAGAACATGGCAGGTACAATGGGGAAAAGAAGAGCAACGAGCAGTGATACCAATATATTAGGCATTTATGAATCAGTATTAAAGATTTTAGTCCTGAAATTAAATGTATCATTGAGATAATTGCTTAGTTAATGAAAACGCAATACTCCAAAACATTTACAATTACAGCAAAGAAAATCAATATAATCAAACTGTGTTTATAATTGGTTCCGAACATAAAAAATCAATAATTCAAAAAATCTGAGAATTTGAAAAATCTTCAGCAATAAAGTTGAACTGGAAAATGTATGGCAACAATTAGATAATAGCCAAACCTTGCAACTCTGAAACTTTGTGACTCTGAAACTTTGTGACTCTGAAACTTTGAGACTTTGAAACTTTGAGACTTCGTCCCTGTCAACTTTGCAACTGTTATGTCAACACATATGGCACAAAACAATATTGCACTTTTTGCTCACGACATTGAACATCACCTATTTAACTCATTAAAAACAAAACCGTTAAACAATAAAATCAGCTACACCTTGAAAATCTCTCCTTTCATCATATGTTTCACATATGGAAAATGAAAGTGATATTGAAAATGGAATTGTAAATGAATTTGATTTTGAACATGGTATTGTAATTGTAATTTTTAGGAAAGAGGGGTGCGGGGAGAAAACCATTAAAAAGCCGCAAAGTGACAAAGTTGCAAAGTGACAAAGTTTTGCTGAAAAGGCAACTTCAGTAAACAGCTAAATATCGTTCGTACCTTTGCAGTCAGGTTTAGGGTTACTACTGTTGCTTAATAACAGAACGCGGATGACGCGGGTTTGAGCGGATAGACGCGGATTTTAGCACATAGCCCTGCAAACTGAGACTGAATACTGAATACCGTCCGGGGATAAGATGGAACGATAGGGTCTTTGAAACTTTGAAACAACAACATCCGACTTCGGACTTCCGACATCGGACTTCCTATCAAAAATCACTACATTTGAGAATTCAATGCAAACAAAAATGAAAAACAAAATCATACTTACCTTAGGCTCCATCCTTACCGCCACTACCCTATTAGCCCAAACACCAGACAAAACCAAACTGGATCAGTACATGGACGTTCTTGAAGCTAACAACAAATACATGGGCAGTATAGCCATAGCCAAAGACGGAAAGATAATTTACAGCCGTTCGACAGGCTTTGCCGATGTAGAGAACAACAAAAAGAATACAGCAGCAACAAAATTCAGGATAGGTTCTATCTCAAAAATGTTTACTGCTACCATGGTGTTTAAAGCCATTGAAGAAAAAAAACTGAAGCTGACTGACAAGCTCGACACTTATTACCCTAACATTCCCGAAGCTTCTACTATTACCATTGCGCAAATGCTGAGCCATCGTTCGGGTATCCATAACTTCACTAACGATCCGTCATATTATGCCTGGTCTAACATTCCCCAGACAGAAGCCCAGATGATCGAAAACATTACACGCGGCGGCAGCGATTTTGAACCTGACACGAAAGCCGATTACAGTAACGCTAATTATGTTTTACTATCCTACATTCTTGAAAAAACATACAAGAAACCATACAAGGAACTGCTTACCGAAAAAATTATCAAGCCCCTTAAGCTAACTAACACCTATATGGGCGGAAAGATAAATCCTGCTGCCAACGAAGCTAACTCTTACGGATATATGGGGAAATGGGAAAAAGACATGGAAACCGATATGTCTGTACCAATGGGCGCCGGAGCTGTTGTATCTAACCCTACAGATCTTTCTCAATTTATTGAGGCGCTTTTTTCAGGAAAACTGGTATCACAGGCAAGTCTTGAGCAAATGAAAACCCTTCGCGATGAATATGGCATGGGAATGTTCCGTTTTCCTTTTGAAGAAAAGAAATCATATGGACACAGTGGCGGCATAGACGGCTTTACATCGTTCCTTGCTTACTTCCCTAACGAAAAGGTTACTCTTGCCATGACATCTAACGGTGCCAACATGAACACCAATGACCTTAGCATAAACCTGCTTAACTGGGCTTTTGGCAAGCCATTCGAAATCCCTGAATTTAAAACATACAATTATACGGCAGCAGAACTTGATCAACTGATTGGTATTTATACCAATACCCAAATGCCTGTGAATTTTGTTATCAGCACCAACGGAAAAATATTATCTGCACAGGCGAGCGGACAGCAGTCTTTTCCGTTAGAATCGGCCGAGAAAAATATTTTCACCTTCTCTCCTGCCGGTATTACCATAACATTTTATCCTGAAACGAAACGTTTTATCATAGAGCAGGGAGGCGGTTCTTATACCTTTACCAAAAAAGAAGACTAAATGCATTAGTCCTTTTTATAAAAAAACTGAGATATTCCCGTAAAAATCATTGTTTTACGGGAATATTTTTATTTATAAACACCTCTTTCATAACTTTTTGGAAATGTGGAATGTACAGCTTCCTAAATCGAAATATCTGATTATCTTTGCACCAGTTTAACTTTAACAGATAAAATGAAGCCTAATACACAACAACTTAACGATTTAACGATTCAGGTAAGAAGGGATATCCTTCGTATGGTGCATGCGGTAAACTCAGGTCACCCTGGAGGATCGCTTGGCTGTACAGAATTTTTAGTAGCCCTTTACCAGGTTATTATGGACCGTAAAGAAGGATTTGACATGGACGGTATCGGCGAAGATGTATTCTTCCTTTCAAACGGACACATCTCACCTGTATTCTACAGCGTTCTTGCACGCAGCGGATACTTCCCGGTATCTGAGCTTGCAACTTTCCGTCACATCAACTCAAGGCTTCAGGGCCACCCAACTACTCACGAAGGGCTTCCGGGTGTACGTATGGCTTCAGGATCTCTTGGACAGGGAATGAGCGTAGCCGTGGGTGCTGCTCAGGCTAAAAAACTTAACGGAGACAACCACCTTGTATACAGCCTTCACGGTGATGGTGAACTTCAGGAAGGTCAAAACTGGGAAGCTATGATGTATGCTTCTGCTTATAAAGTAGACAACTATATCGCTACAATCGACCTTAACGGTAAACAAATTGATGGTTCTACAGACGAAGTACTTAACATGGGAAGCATCAGTGCAAAATTTGTTGCTTTTGGATGGGAAGTAGTAGAAATTCAACAAGGTAATAACATCGAGGCTATCCTTGCAGGTATGGCAGATGCTAAATCAAGAACAGGCAAAGGAAGACCGGTATGTGTGCTTCTTCATACTGAAATGGGTAATGGTGTAGACTTTATGATGCATACGCACGCATGGCACGGTAAAGCGCCAAATGATGAGCAGCTTCAAAAAGCGTTTGACCAGAATGCAGTAACCCTTGGTGATTATTAATAGATTTTAGATTTGAGATATTAGATTTGAGGCCATAGATAATAGATTATAGACCTGAGAACTTTTCTCAATACTAAAATCCAGCTTCTCAATACTAAAATCTCACTACTCAATACTCGAAAAAGATGAAAAAATATACAAATACAGGAAGTAAAGATACCCGTTCTGGTTTTGGTGCGGGACTAACTGAACTTGGAAAAACAAATGAAAATGTAGTTGCCCTTTGTGCTGACCTTATCGGGTCGCTTAAAATGGACGACTTTAAAGCAAACCACCCTGAGCGTTTCTTTCAGGTAGGTATCGCTGAAGCTAACATGATTGGTATGGCTGCAGGTCTTACCATTGGCGGAAAGATTCCTTTTACAGGTACTTTCGCTAACTTCTCTACAGGAAGGGTATATGACCAGATCCGTCAGTCGGTTGCTTACTCAGACAAAAACGTAAAAATTTGTGCTTCTCACGCTGGTCTTACACTAGGTGAAGATGGTGCAACTCACCAGATACTTGAAGACATAGGTTTGATGAAAATGCTTCCGGGCATGACAGTAATCAACACTTGTGATTACAACCAGACAAAAGCGGCGACCATCGCTATCGCTGAGCACCACGGACCTGTTTACCTGCGTTTCGGACGTCCATCAGTACCAAACTTCACTTCTGAAACAGGAGAGGATTTTGTTATCGGAAAAGCAATGATGCTTAACGAAGGTACTGATGTAACTATCGTAGCTACAGGACACCTTGTATGGGAAGCTCTTGTTGCTGCTGAGGCTCTTGAGGCTAAAGGCATCTCTGCAGAGGTTATCAACATCCACACGATCAAACCACTTGATGAAGAGGCTATCCTTAAATCAGTAGGTAAAACAGGATGTATTGTAACTGCTGAAGAGCACAACATCCTTGGCGGACTTGGAGAAAGCGTTGCACGTGTGCTTTCGCTTAACAATCCTGCTCCACAGGAGTTCGTAGCGGTTAATGACAGCTTTGGAGAATCAGGAACACCTGCACAGCTTATGGAAAAATATAAGCTAAATAATGGTGCTATCGTTGAAGCTGCTGAAAAAGCAATAAGCAGAAAGAAATAATTTTCTTTTACTAATATAAAGAATCCCGTTCGAAAGAGCGGGATTTTTTTGTTACCTGGCTTTCGCCCACAACCACAAACTTAATCTGCATAACATTACCTTAATGATTACGTAATTTTAAAAGCTGCGGCCGGTGTTATATTTGTGCCCCAATTTTTAAAATTATACTAATGAACGAGAAATTAATCGAGGTTTTTACAATTTTTATAACATCTGAAGATAAAGTAAAAGCCGAAGAAAACTTTAACCTTCTCATAAGTTACTTCACAGCAATAAACAAAGACACTACTCATTTTGCCAGATTAAAATATACTTTTTTCAATTACGACCCCTTTGAGATTATAGGAATTAAATCTGCCCTGAGGCTCGAATTTGAAAACCTAAGCGGAATAAAGCTACCACTGTAGGTATTTTAAGAAAAAACACGCATGAAAATTCAATATTTAAACTAAAAACAAATATTAACTTTAAGTAAAGCCTAATATCACTGTGTTATCAAAATTTTACCACTACGCATTTCACCTGATTATTCATGCATTTCGTCGTTTTAAGCTTTTTTCTGACTAATATTTTTCCTTTATTTGAGTAACCAAAAACAGAAGATTAATTTAGCTAAATCCCCCTTACTATGAAAACACTACTAAAACACTACTACACAGCACTTGTTCTTGTTCTTTTCCTGTCTGATTTTTGCCAGGCATAAATAAACGACAATATTAGGATTTGGATAATCCGACTAAAATCCAAACACTGAAACATATAAAATAAAAAATCCCATCAGCCTCAACGACTGATGGGATTTTTCATTTATAGCTTTTCACTACCCTAATTGGCAACTCCGCCTCTACAGGTATCATCCATATATTTAGGAACCGGTATCTCCCTGGTGCTGTTAGGACATCTGAATTCTTCTTTAACGGTACCGTTTTCATCCAGCATTTCGTCATAAGTATAATATTGGTTTGTGCTTGGTAAACCATTTATTACTTTTCTTATCTCATCTTTAGTAAGAAATCCATCACCATCATCATCAACATCGGCATAGTTAGGAACACCATCACCATCGGTATCACTAAATACAACCGGTATTTTTTTCCATTCACCGGTTTCATCATCCTTACCCCATTCAAACTCATCCTTATTCAATATCCCGTCTCCATCAATATCGGTATAAGTAACATCAAAAAGCTGGAACGAAAATACCAGGCAAGAATAAGCAGGTATACTGGCTCTTGAACCATTAAAATAAGCTAAGCCTGAAGGTAAAAATACCGCTCCCGCTCCATAATCTGTAAAAGACGCCGGCTCACCACCGTTACCTTCTATATATGTTCCTGAATTGAAGAACGGAAAAATATCCTGCCAGCCTGAAATCGTTTCACTTAACGAGAAATTTGTTCCTCCAACTACCGGAGCAATATCAAATTGGGTTCCATCAAGCAATGTACCTCTATAGTTAACATTAACATCATCAACACCTGATGGAGCATCTCCAACGCCCTGACGGAAAGTAAGATAATAAATAGTATAATCTATACTGTTTCTTGTAACAACAGTGCTCTTTAAAGGATATGTAGTATTATCCCATATTGAAGGCTCGGTAACTCCGTCAGTAATTTCAGGAAAAGTTGCCTGATAATTAGTTTCGTCAAGAACGATATAATGTGTCTTCAGGAACTTAACTATACTATCGGTATCAGCAGCATTCTGAACTCCATAATCTCTTGGAGGAGTCGCAGTAACATCGTCGTCATTTCCACATGAAGCAAAAATGGCAATAAACGCTATAAGGCTGAAGGCCTTTAAAAATCTCTTCATCGTAATTTTTTTTAATGGGCGCAAGATACAATTTTCATTTGGAACCCGTTTAGAATTCTTATTTTTGTAATGCTAATAACAGCGATTTTTACGAATTAGTATGAGGATTGACAAATATTTATGGTGTGTTCGCTACTATAAAACACGTAGCATTGCAACACAAGCCATACAAAAAGGACATGTAACTGTAAATGGCCAGCAGGCAAAGGCATCACGCGATGTTTTCCCTGGAGATAAAGTCACTGTACGTCGTGACCAGATAAACTATATACTCCAGGTGTTAGACATTCCTGCAAATCGTGTGGGTCCCAAACTGGTAGACATTTACCGCAAGGACGAAACCCCGGCAGAGGCATTTGAGCATCTGGAACTACTTAAACTTTCCAAAGCGCATTACCGCGCTACAGGAACCGGAAGGCCTACTAAAAAAGACCGCCGTGATCTTGACGAATACGGTATGGATTTTAACGACGACGAATTTGACAACGAATAAAATCCGTAAAGGAAGCCAACAGTTTTTTTATCTTTGATACAAATTATTCCCTATAATGAAAAACATCATCCTTACACAACAGGAAATAGACCATAAAACAAGACGTATTGCTTACCAGATATACGAAACCTTCCCCGATGACACCGAAGTTGTTATTGCAGGAATTTCAGCCAATGGTTATTTGTTTGCACAAAAGCTTGCCGCTGAAGTAGAAAAGATATCGGAGATAAAAGCTACACTTTGTGAGGTAAAAATAAACAAGCAGCAACCGCTTGACCCGATTGAGACCTCGCTTAAACCTGAAGAATATGCAAATAAAAGCCTGATACTTGTTGATGATGTACTAAACAGCGGTACTACCCTGATATATGGTGTGAGACATTTTCTTAATGTTCCGCTTAAGAAATTCAAGACAGCAGTACTTGTAGACCGTAATCACAAACAATACCCGGTTAAAGCTGACTTTAAAGGATTATCACTTTCTACATCATTACGCGAAAACGTTCAGGTAGTTTTAGGCACCAACGAACAATACGCTTATCTGGAAGACTAAATAAGCTTCATAATCTCGTTTACAACCTCATCCGGCGATTTACCGTCGGTAGCCACCACATGCTTTGCCTGATGGTAATAATAACTGCGCTCAAAAAGGTGCTGCCCTATGAACTCGTCGAGTTCTTCCTCTTTAAGGGCATCTAACAGCGGACGCTGACCTTTTTGGGCTTTAAGGCGGTTTACAATCTCTCCAATTCCCGTTTTAAGATATACCGACACAACATCGTCACGCTGCATTACCAAATGATTATTGGCATATACAGGTGTTCCGCCCCCTAAACTTAAAACGAAGCTCTCAGATTCATTTACTATAGTAGTTAGGGTTTGGTGTTCCAGTTTACGGAATTTGATCTCTCCGTCCTCTTCAAATAACTTCGAAATGGTCTTTCCGGTATTTTTTTCTATTACCTCATCAAGGTCGATATAGTTTAAATTGGCTTTTTTTGACAAAAGTTTTGCTGTTGTCGTTTTGCCGGAAGCCATATATCCACACAAAATCACTTTTTTCATACTGCAATTTTAATTACTTTTTTTGTGAGAAGCCCTTATTTCATTCAAAATAATGCTCAATTATAAGTTACGGTTAAAATGAAGTAAAATTTTCTTTCGCAATAAGCCCCTATAAATAAAGGCGTTAAAAAAAATAATGAAAAAAATCGCAAATTTCTCGCAGAAACGCTTTGAATAATGAAATAATGATGCGTATATTTGCACCCGCATTCAGGGAATGAAATAACAGACTCGGTAGCTCAGCTGGTAGAGCACATCACTTTTAATGATGGGGTCCTGGGTTCGAATCCCAGCCGGGTCACAAATAAGACCTGATTTTATTTTCTGAAATGCAATGACTCGGTAGCTCAGCTGGTAGAGCACATCACTTTTAATGATGGGGTCCTGGGTTCGAATCCCAGCCGGGTCACAAAAAGTTAAGCTTACGCTTAACTTTTTTTGTTTATACTACCTTTGGCCACGTGGAGGAATTGGTAGACTCGCCATCTTGAGGGGGTGGTGCTCACAAGGCGTATGGGTTCGAGTCCCATCGTGGTCACGAATAAATAAAAACCGCTATAAAAATACTGAGCTTGCTCAAAGCATTTTTATAGCGGTTTTTATTTTCAAAGCGGAGCTTTGTGGGAAGCCGCGTAGCGGAAACCCATTTGTGATATGGTGAATATCTCTTAATCCCAAACCTCATCAAGTATCTCATGTTAAGCGGAGCTTTGTGGGAAGCCGCAAAGCGGAATCCCATTCGTTATTGGGAGTATAACCTTAAACTATTATTTCCCCGGTATAAAATCAACCATCCACTCAATACCGTATTTATCCCTGAACATCCCAAAGTAAGAACCCCACGGACTGTCTCCAATAGGAAATTCTACACTACCCCCGGCTGAAAGGCCATTGAATAATTTATCGGCCTCTTCTTTACTCGCTGCGCTAATCGCAATTTTACTCCTGTTCTCATTTTCATTTACTTTCCCCAAAGATGCAGGGACATCATTTCCCAACAGCAGGTTGCCACCAATAGGCAGGGCGATATGCATAATTTTGTTTTCGTCTTCCGTTGGCACCGGAAATTCAGGACCGGCCAAATCTTTCAGGCGAATAACATTTGTAAACGCTCCGCCAAATACTGATTTGTAAAATGTAAACGCTTCTTCGGCATTACCGTTGAAGTTAATATGAGGATTGATTATTGCCATTACTTTTGTTTTTAAGTTTCTCAAATGTAGCCATTAACCACTAAATAACTAAGGTACAAAAGAGCCAAAAAAGAGGGGCATTTACGTCATCGAACTGTATTGCGAAATACGATGAAAGGTTTGTAAATTAAATTTTTGTCCTATTCTCCCCTCCCGCTTGTCTTTAATGCACATTTATGTAATAATTCATATAACATATCTTTGAGTCATTACAAAAACAACAAACGAACATTATGAGACAAATAATTTCATTTATGCACATATCCCTTGACGGCTTTGTTGCCGGACCAAATGGCGAGATGGACTGGATAAAAGTTGACGACGAAATCTTTAATCATGTAGAGAAAAGAATATGTCAGGGAGACACCGCGTTATACGGACGTACAACTTACCAGATGATGGAAGCCTACTGGCCTACCGCAGCAGACAAACCAAATGCTTCACAACATGACATTGAACATTCGGCGTGGTATAAAAACGCACACAAGATAGTATTGTCAAATACGCTTAACGAAAAGGATTTTACCAATACAACCATCATAAACGATAATCTTGTTAATAGTATAAATGAAATTAAACAGCTGTCCGGCTCTGAAATACTGCTTTTTGGGAGTCCGGCAGCAACCCACTCATTACTTAATCTAAACCTGATTGACGGTTTTTGGCTTTTTGTAAATCCTATCGTTTTAGGAAAAGGCATTCCATTATTTACAGAAGGACAAAACAAGATGCCTTTAAAACTATTATCTAGCCAACAGTTTTCTTCGGGAGTAACAGAACTGAATTATATAACCGACAAAAAATAATATCACTAGCTCAACAGCTTATCATAGTCATAAAAAAACCGCTACACAACAGTAGCGGTTTTTTTATTAATTAAAACTCCTCCTGAACTCTACAGGAGAAAGACTGGTTTTAGTTTTAAACAACTTACTGAACGATTGCGGATGCTCAAAACCGAGGCTATAAGCAATTTCACTAACAGAAAGACTTGTTACTGACAGTTGCTCTTTCGCCTTTTCTATAAGCTTATTATGGATATGTTGCTGGGCATTTTGTCCGGTAAGAGAACGCAGCATATCACTAAGATAGCTTGGAGATATATGTAACCTGCCTGCAAGACACTGTACTGTGGGTATCCCCTTATTAGCAGACTGTTCTTCACCAAAGTATTCATCCAGTATCTCTTCAAGGTTTTGAAGCAAATCGTTGCTTACCGCTTTGCGGGTAATAAACTGACGTCGGTAAAAACGGTTGGCATAATTAAGCAAGAGTTCAATTTGTGAGATAATAACATCCTGACTAAAATCGTCGAGACGGCTATTTAACTCCTCTTCTATAATCTCAAAAATAGAAATTATAACTGCCTTTTCTTTGTCTGACAAGTGCAATGCCTCATTAGCCGAATAGGAGAAAAAACCATATTGCTTAATCTTTTTTGCTAAAGGGTAAGTGAGTAAAAAATCGGGATGTATAAGCAAAGTATACTGCGAACATACGCCACCATGATCTTCGTCTTTCCCAATTATCTGACCGGGTGCTGCAAAAAGGAGTCCACCCTCATCAAAGTCGTAGTAATGCTGTCCGTATTTTATGCGACCGCTCAGGCGGGGCTTATAGGATATCTTATAAAAGTTAAGCACATGCGACTGCGGAACATAACGCTCCACCACCTGAGTACTTTCTGCGCCAAGTATAGTTATAAGCGGATGATTAGGCTCCGGCAGGCCAAAAGTCCTCGCTGCTTCGGTTAGCGAAGTAAAATTATACGGCAGGTTCTCTTCTTTTTTCATTTCCTCAAAATTTATATAAAGATAACCGATAATCAGCAGACTACCGGTTATCCCTCATTGTTTTAATTAGCCCTGTGCAGCGATAGCCACATCTTCCCAGGCTTCCCATTCGGCCATACGCTCAGCATAGGCACCTTTTACCCAAGACAGGTTATTACTACCCAAAGACAAACGCAATGGAGGGTTTTCTGAATCTACCGCAGCAAATAATCCTGCCGGAGTAGCATCGGGGTTACCACGCTCTAGGTTTTGCAGGTTTTGGAAGAAGTTGTTTTTAAAATCTTCATAAACCTCCATTCCCGGCGCAAACTTAAGCGACTCCTGACTGCCAAATTCTGTAGCATAAGCACCCGGTTCGATAATGGTTACTTTAATACCAAAGTCTTTAACCTCTATTGAAAGGCTTTCGTGTATTGCTTCAAAGGCCCATTTAGACGAGGCATAGTAGCCAATAACCGGAAGTGTTACATGTCCCAGATTACTTGATGTTCCCAGTATATGACCATACCCCTGCTCTCTTAGTATAGGCAAAGCAGCCTGTATAACAGCAACTGCACCAAAAATATTAGTATCATACATCGCCTTTACATCCTCGGCACTGGCTTCTTCAATTGTACCTACCAATGAATAACCCGCGTTGTTAAGCACTACATCAAGCCTGCCGAAATGAGCATGCGCTTTTTGTACCGCTTCTTTTGCCTGAGCAGCATTGGTAACATCAAGTTCCAGCGTAAGTACGTTATCGCCAAACTGTTCATTAAGCATAGCAATGCTTTTAAGATTACGTGCCGTAGCAACTACTTTATCACCGCGTTTTAACGCTGCTTCTGTCCACACACGGCCAAACCCACGTGATGCTCCTGTAATAAACCAAACTTTTGTACTATCTGTTGTTTTTTGATCTGACATAATTTATATGTTTTTAAAATTGATAGTACAAAGTT
Source organism: Flavobacterium sp. AG291 (assembly GCF_003350375.1). GTDB lineage: Bacteria > Bacteroidota > Bacteroidia > Flavobacteriales > Flavobacteriaceae > Flavobacterium > Flavobacterium suzhouense. The sequence continues at coordinate 25,756 of NZ_QQAR01000006.1, forward strand.
CGGCAGGTAGCGTATTATAGATGTAGCCAAATTGAGTAGAAACTTAGCCGAAATGAGGAACTTGTTTTTATGAAGGTCTTTTTCATTTCAAATAACATTTCACCAAAATAAAAAAAAATAAGATTATTCCTTTAATCAGGTATTTAAACCATAACCATTCCCCCTATTTCTGTACCTTTGCAGCCTAATACAACGATCATCAAATGAAATTAGAAGACGCAATAAAACAAAGAAGCGGAAATACATGTGAATTAAGCGGTACTACAGATAACCTTGTAATATATGAAGTACCACCAGCGCAAAATACGGGTGCTGACGGCTCTATACTTATCAGCGAAAAATGCCTGAACCAGATAGACAAAAAAGAAGAGCTTGACAGTAAGTTCTGGCAGGGCGTACTTCCTACATCTATGTGGAGTGAGGTTCCTGCTGTACAGGTAGTTTCATGGCGTATGCTGAACCGTTTCCGTAACGAAAGCTGGGCAGCCGATGCGCTTGACATGATGTACCTTGATGATGAGAACCTGGAATGGGCTAAAGCTACCGGAGACCATACCGGCGACGGAGAAGTGCAATTGCACAAAGACAGTAACGGTAATATCCTTCAGAATGGCGATACCGTTACGCTTATTAAAGATCTTGATGTAAAAGGTTCAACGCTGAATGCTAAAATTGGTACAGCAGTACGAAATATTCGTCTTGTTCACGACAACCACGAACAAATTGAAGGGAAAATAGAAGGACAGCAAATTGTTATCCTTACTAAATATGTAAAGAAGTAATCTTTATTTATAATTATAAAGAAAAACCCGGAAATTTCCGGGTTTCTTGTTTTTTATCTGGATTATTCCAATACTTTCTCATAGGCTCTTCTGGCACTGCCCCTGAAAAAAACTTCACCACAGTATACATAACCCAGCTTTTCGAATATCTTCATCATGGCAGGATTGTCAAAATTGGTATCAGCTTTTATACTGTGGATGTTATTATCTAAAGCATAGCTTTCTATATGTTTTAAGATTTGAGCCGACAAGCCCTGCCCTATATAATCCGAAGAAACAGCAACCCTGTGCACCACTACAAAATCATCATTAGTAATCCATTTGCCTTCAATGCCGGTATAAGCGGGTTCGTCATTAATTAACACAGCACTGTAGCCAATAATTTTATCCCCATCGGTCAGCACAAAGCCAACGCCTTTCTCTATATCATTTTGTATAACATCAGGATTAGGATACCCATCCTGCCATTGTTTACTACCATCTTCTTTACGCCTGTCTATTGCCTGTTGTAATATGTCCCATATTTGGGAAGCATCTTCAGGCTGCGCTTTTCTAAAATTGTATTCCATAGGCGTAAATTTAGAAAACATATCGTGATTACAGACCTTATTATATACAAAAGCAGAAACACCTTATGATGTTTCTGCCCTTTTTAAATTAAAAGCTTTCTGATATTATTTCATTGCATAACGGGTATAACCACCATCGGCAACTATGTCAGCTCCGGTAATAAAGCTCGCCGCATCGGAAGCAAGGAACAATACCGTTTTAGCAATTTCGTCAGCCTCACCTAGTCTTTGCAGCCCCGTCGCAGAAGCAAGGTATTCTTTAGCCTCAGCTGTCGCAACAGATTCCAAACCCGGTGTTTGTATAGGGCCCGGACTCACCATGTTTACGCGGATCTTTCTGTCTACAAGTTCGTTTGCTGCAATATGTGCAATCTTGTTTATTGCACCTTTCGTTGCAGAATAAATACTTGTACCTATGTTTGCCGCAGTTGCCACTACCGATGATGTAATTATTACCGATGCTCCTTCAGAAAGATGAGGAATGAATTTTTGCAGCGTAAAGAAATGCCCTTTTACATTAGTATTAAACTGCGCATCAAATTCTTCTTCAGTTACCTGATCTATCGGACCGAAAGTTGCTATCGCTGCATTAAGGAAAAGTACATCAACCTTGTTACCTGTTTCAGCGATTGCTTTTTCAAGAATAGCAATATCTGCTAGTTTAGATGTATCAGAAACAACTGTTTTTAACCTTGAATTATTGATCTCCGCTGCTGCTTTTTCCAGGTTAGCTGAAGATCTACCGGTAATCCATACGTTTGCTCCTTCGTTAATAAATGCCTTTGCGGTGGCAAAACCTATTCCCGTTGTTCCACCTGTTATAACTACGTTTTTATTATTAAAGCTCATTGTAAATATTTTATTGTTACACTGCAAAATTAGGCTACTTTAGTTTATTTAAGTAACTTTGTTACAAAAAGTAACAGTAACATTTGAGAAACCTAGTAACCTATGAGTAACAACCCTTGTAATCCGGCCCACACAAAAGAGATAATGGCAATTCATGATACAATGGATGTATTGAACGGCAAATGGAAAATATCCATAATCTCTTCTATCTGCTATTACAACCAAAGAAGATTTTCGGATATACTGAATGATGTAAACGGTATTTCTAACAAAATGCTGAGCAAAGAACTGAAGGAACTGGAGATGAATAAGCTTGTAAAGCGCACAGTACTCGATACTCAGCCTATAACGGTGCAATATCAGTTAACAGAATACGGACTTACGCTCAGGACTATAATTAACGACCTTGCTGAATGGGGACTAAAACACCGTCAGCTTATTACACAGGATATGTAATTTGTCAAAACCGGTATTAGCTATATAAACCAAAAAAATTATAGTAAATTAACTTAAGTGAATTTCCCATATTTAATTGTTGTGAAAATTTGCAATAAAAAAATATGGGACTTTCAAACTTAGGTATTTTTCACACAGTTATCGGTATACTTGCCATTGTTGCCGCATTAATATCATTCATTAATTTCGGAAAGATCAGTTTAAGTAAACTATCCGGTAAAATCTATTTTTATGCCACGGTAGTTACATCATTAACAGCTTTAGGCTTTACCAAACACGGAGCGTTTAATCCGGGGCATATTTTTTCCCTGTTCATCGTTGTACTGGTAGTAATAGCTTTTATCCTTCATTTAAAGAAGAAAGGAAACACAAAAGTACGCTTTTTCGAGAACTTCTTATTGTCATTTAGTTTCTTCCTGTCGCTTGTACCGACAGTAAACGAGACCCTGACGCGTGTTCCATTGGGTCATCCTCTCGCAAAAGACCCTACTGCCCCCATAATACAGCAGGTGTTACTTATATTTTTTGTACTGTTTATTGCCGGATCGGTTTTCCAGTTTATCAAACAAAGAAAGCTTAACAGAAGCCTTTCTGAAACAAATTAATTTCTACTTTTATCGCAAAGCGAAAATGCAGAATATTAAAAATGAGTACTGATTCGACAGCGATTTTAAACAGCGTATTAACATCATTTGCGGCGCTAACGGAAAACGATATTTCCGTTAGCGCCTCTTTATGGCGCAGGCGCGAAATACATAAAGGCGACTTTTACAACAAACAGAACATCGTCTGTAAAGATTTGGGCATTGTTGTAAAAGGCATCTTCAGGGTATATTATTATGATGAGAAAACGGATGAAGAGAAAAATATGTTCTTTTTCTCCGAAGGACAATTCATTGTATCCTTCCGTAGCTTTCTTTACCAATATCCATGCGTATATTACATTGAGGCACTTGAAGATGCTGAAGTGGTGTATTTGCCTTATGACGATTTGCAAAATCTGTATGCAAACCATAAACCCTGGGAACGCTTTGGCAGGATACTGGCAGAACATTTCTTCAATCAGTCACAAGGGCGTTCTGAAGAGTTGTTGTTCTTTAGCCACGAAAAGCGTTACCAAAACCTTTTAGTGCAGCATCCTAACATAGTACAGCGTGTACCCTCCTTTCACATAGCTTCATACCTTGGCATTAAAAACCAATCTTTAAGCCGCATCAAAAAAAGATTACTTGATAATAAATAGATTTTTCTGTGAGCCGTACAGACAACTAAATTGAGCTGTGCACGAAAACAGCAACGCTGCATTATGCTGAACTTTGCAATGTTAATCATCAATAAAAATTAATAATGACAACAATAAAAAAGATTCAGCTTGGCAACAATGGCCCCCTAGTATCTAAACTGGGATTAGGCTGTATGCGTATGTCCTCTGTATGGGGTGGCGCTCAAAATGACGAAAACGAAAGCATTGCTACCATTCAGCAGGCATTGGATAACGGTATCAACTTTTTAAACACTGGAGATTTTTACGGAAGCGGTCACAACGAAATGCTGGTAGGCAAAGCCATAAAAGGACGCAGGGATGATGCTTTCATCAGCGTTAAATTTGGGGCTATATTTTACAACGGACAATGGATTGGCCTTGACCTTCGCCCGGTGGCTATCAAAAACTTTATTAATTACTCTCTTACCCGTTTAGGTATAGACACCATCGACCTGTATCAGCCTTGCCGTATGGATGGCAGTGTGCCTTTAGAGGATATAATCGGAACAATCTCTGATTTGATAAAAGAAGGTAAAGTACGCCACCTTGGTGTTTCGGAAATCACTCCAGAGCAACTTCGCAAGGCAAACAGCATACATCCTATATCGGCTTTAGAGATAGGTTATTCATTAGCTGACCGCCAGATAGAGACTGATCTGTTGCCTACAGCAAAAGAACTCGGTATAGGCGTAGTAGCATTTGCCAATACTGCAGAAGGACTGTTAACCGGAAACATGAAAGCTCCTCTAGCCGAAAATGACTACCAAAATCATTTTTCACGCTTTCAGGGAGAGAACCTGATAAAAAACCTTGAAAAGGTAGAAGTACTTAAAGCCATTGCTAACGAAAAAGGATTCACTCCAACTCAATTAGCTATTGCATGGGTTAATGCTCAGGGTGACCACATCATGCCATTGGTAAGTATGAGCAAAAGGTCAAGGCTTCCGGAAAATATGAAAGCTATGGAAATTACATTTACTCCTGAAGAAATGAATGCACTAAACACCAATTTTGCAGTTGGATCTATACTTGGTGGCACATATCTTCAGCGATAAGAATTTAGTATATTTACCTAATGACAAATCCCAACGAAATAGTACCCGGAATAATATTCTATTCTTATCTCTCTAAAATGAGAAAGGACAAAATAGGATTCTTTGAGCACAATACACTTGTAATGCAGGTGTCGGGACATTTTACACTTGAAACAGAAGGACAGACTGTTTCTATGACCGATGGACAGATGCTGTTGATACGTAAAAACCAGTTGGGCGAAATTACCAAGCTACCAACCAATGGCAGGGATTACCAAACCATTGTTATTTGTCTTCAGGAAGAAATGTTGAGAAAAATTGCGCTCGAGCAACATACCGAACCTGTAAATAAATACAATGGGCCGCTTAACGTACTTATTCCGGGAAATGATTTTTTGCGGGGCTTTTTTCAGTCGATAATGCCGTATGTGCAAAATTCAGAAGCAGGAATAACCGAATCAATGGGATTACTTAAAGTTCGTGAGGCCGTACAATTATTGCTGCACACTATGCCAGAGCTAAAGGATTTCCTATTTGACTTTTCTGAACCACATAAAATAGATCTGGAGAAGTTTATGCTAACCAATTACCATTTTAATATGCCGGTTGAAAAATTCGCCTACTTAACAGGGAGAAGCCTTGCCGGCTTTAAACGTGATTTTCAGAAGATATTCGGAATGGCGCCAAGGCATTGGTTAACCGAAAAAAGACTATCAGAGGCATTACACCTCATCGAAAAGAAAAACAAAAAGCCATCGTCTATTTATCTTGACCTTGGTTTTGAAAGCCTTTCGCATTTTTCGCATTCCTTTAAAAAGCGATTTGGAAAAACACCTTCTGCATATCTGGCATTAGATAAAGTTTAAGCCCTGTAATTACAGGGCTTTTTTATTATCCCTGATTTACATACAAGCTTCAGGGATTTGCATACATCTGACTTTTTAATGATACCGAACTTTGTCCTGTAAAAAACTAAAACATGCAAATCAAAAAGATATCATTAGGAAATCAGGGGCTTACAGTTCCTGTAGTTGGTTTAGGCTGTATGGGTATGACAGGCTTTCAGGAGGGAAACATATATGGGCCCGCAGATGAGCAGGAAGCTATAGCAACCATTCACAGATCATTAGAGCTGGGCGGTAATTTTTTAGATACTGCAGACCTGTATGGCCCATTTAAAAATGAGCAGCTTATTGCAAAAGCCATTAAAAACAATCGTGACAAGTATATTATTGCCAGTAAATTTGGCTGGGAAATAGACGACAACAATCAGGTAACATGGGCCATTAACGGCAAAAAAGAATATGTAAAAAAAGCTGTTGAGCGCTCGCTAAAAAACCTCAACACCGATTATATCGATCTGTATTACATGCACCGCCTTGATAAGAATACACCAATAGAAGAAACCGTTGGTGCCATGAGCGAACTGGTTAAAGAAGGTAAGATAGGTTATATAGGTCTATCTGAAGTGTCTTCGGAAACTGTGAAAAGAGCGCATGCCGTTCATCCTGTTACGGCAGTACAAAGTGAATACTCTTTATTCGAGCGAACTGTAGAAGAACGTGGCATCCTTAAAATCCTAAACGATCTGGGAATTGGTTTTGTTGCCTACTCTCCTCTTGGACGTGGCTTTTTATCGGGTGAAATCCGTAGTATAGATGACCTGCCTGAAAATGATTTCCGTCGTGCAATACCACGTTTTCAGGAAGAGCATTTCTATAAAAACCTGGAACTGGTAAAAGCGATAGAGAACATGGCTGCAGAAAAAAGTATTACATCTTCGCAGTTGGCTTTGGCATGGATCATAAGTAAAGGCATTTTACCAATACCGGGTACGAAAAGAAGAAAATACCTGGAACAAAACATAGCTGCAACAGCTATTGAACTGAGCCTGGCAGAATTGTCAAAACTGGAAAGCATTGTTCCATTAGGAACAGATACCGGCAATCCGTATGATGAGTTCAGTATGGGACTTATTGACTAAAAAAATAAGGCTGCATTTTTAACAATGCAGCCTTTCTTCTGTTATATGTAATCACTAAATTAGTACTATGAATGCAATTAAATCCATATCGGAATTTCACAAGTTATTGTCACTCCCTGAACCGCGTCATCCATTGGTAAGTGTTATTAACCTAGCCGAATGTATCTTTCTCGAAGATGATATATGGAAAGGATTTGTAAACCGCTTTTATTGTGTAGCCTTAAAAAGGGAAGCTAAGGGAAAAATAAAATATGGACAGCAGCATTATGATTACGACAAAGGCGTTTTAAGCTTTACGGCTCCCAACCAGGTTCAGCATCTTGATTTAGAAACAGTAGAATGCGGGTCTGGTGATTTGCTTATTTTCCATCCGGATTTTTTATTGAAACATCCATTGGCAAACACTATTCATACCTATGGCTTTTTCTCCTATGCAGTAAACGAAGCATTGCACCTTTCTGCTCAGGAAGAAAATGACCTTATCGAAATATTACAGAAGATTGATAAAGAGTATAGCCATATAGACAAGCATACCCAGGGAATTATTCTTTCGCAAATCGAGTTACTTCTCAATTATTCTAAACGATTTTATGAACGCCAATTCATTACCCGAAAAAACAACAACCATCAGTTACTCATAAAATTTGAGCAGATAATAGATAGCTATTTTAATGATGTTACAGACGCTCCAAAACAACTGCTCACTGTGAATCACATTGCCGGACTGATGAATCTTTCGCCAAATTACCTTAGCGATTTGCTGCGTGTACACACCGGGCAAAATACCCAACAACATATACACGAAAAACTAATTGAAAAGGCTAAAGAAAAGCTTTCTACAACTAACCTTTCTATAAGTGAAATAGCTTATGCAATTGGCTTTGAACACGCACAATCGTTCAGTACACTCTTTAAAAAGAAAACCGATATGTCACCAATGGAATTCCGACAGACGTTTAATTAGTAAGGCTTAAGCTTTTTAAAACCTTTCCGGGATAACGCATTGCAAAACTGTTTATAAGTTGCATGATATAATCATTACTTCTGTAGGGAGTGACATAGTTTTTTATTTCAGAAGGTTCTTCAATGCCTATATCCGTGCTTATATACCCCATTCCATAAAAATGACCGTTCTCAACCCAAATACAACTGCGTTCATCGGCTGACCTGCCTTTGTCAACAATGGCAAAGCTTGGCCTGTTGTCAATAATAAAATCGATAACGTTTTGAATCTGCTGATTATGAACCTCTACATCGGGTAAATCTACAGCGTCGTATTTGTAACTACCTTCCTTTTCACCTTCTACACAGTATTTGCAAAAACGATGATCAATCTCAAACTCCCTCGAAAGGCTCTGTAAAAGGTTGACACCCTCATAGAGATTGCCAAATGTCTGAATAGAATTTTGGAATTTAGTCAGCTTCCCAACAGCAAGATATCGATAACCATTTCGGGCTTCGTAGTCATACAAACCATATTTAGCCTCAAAGCGTTTTAGCGCCTTGTTATGAACCGGCCAAAGTTTCTTTATTTCGGAACATTCTAAAAGTAACGCCATTAGCTCTGTAGCACATACTTCAAAAGATATTCCGTAAATATCCCTGAGGAAATTTTGCCTTTGAGGCGTAATCTTATGCCCGCTGAAATGTGATGCAACACGTTTTTTCAGGTTTACAGCCTTACCAACATATACTACCTTTTTAGCCTCATTATAAAAATAATACACTCCCGGTTTTTCGGGTAATTGTTCGAAATCGGATGGTGGAAGATTAGGTGGCAGTCGCTGATCCTGTGCTGTTTTCTTCAGCATTTTTTCGATCTCGTTATCGGTATCCCATTCCAGTAAACGTGAAAACAAAATAGCAGTAGCATCGGCATCACCACCTGCACGATGGCGGTGCTCAATGGTTATATCTAGCGACCGGCAAAGATTCCCTAAACTGTATGAACCAAGTCCCGGTTTTATCTTTCGGGTAGCGCGAACAGTACAAAGTTTTCGTGCTGTCCATTTAAACCCTGATTCTTCAAGCTGGTGACGAACAAACGAATAATCGAAATTTACGTTATGCGCAACGAAAATTCTGTTATTCAGCAATTCGTAAACTTTATCGGCAATATCATCGAAAATGGGAGCATCGCGTACCATTTCATTATTGATGCCTGTTAAAGCAAAAATAGGAACAGGTATTTCCTTTTCCGGATTGACCAATGTTTCCCAACGGTCAATAACACAAATGCCATCATGAATAATAATGGCAATTTCGGTAATGCGGCTGCCGCTCGCGTTACCTCCTGTGGTTTCAATATCTACTATGGCATACTCCTGCTTCTTCATCTTCTATAAACCTCAACCTATTGATATTCTGCTGCAATGTAATTAATAACAGGTTAAAAGAAAAGACTGAGATGTTAAAGTATATTACAATCAAATACAAACAGCATTCAGTTTTACGGTGTATATCATCAGTTATTTAAAATATCAATTTTAGTTAAGATAAACTCAGGTATTTCTACGCTGTTACCGTATTGCCTTGTTTTCTATTTTTGAAAATAAACATTAAAAAAACATGCCTTACGACATACTTGAAAAATTATGGGAAAAATCAAAAAATCCGGATATTAAAAATGATGGCGAATCCTGGAACGAACAAATGGAAGCATTATATGGACTCGGAATAAGCATGGAAAATACCCTGCAATACCTTTATTTTGAAAAACCGGATTTGCAAACCTTTAAAACATGGTTAGCCCAAAGAAAAAAAGATAACATCACTAAGGAGAAAGACATTGAAGATGTACTTACCAAGGAAGATCTTAAATTTTGGGAGAACAACGGCTACATAATAGTAAAAAATGTCATAAGCGAGGAAGATTGTTTAGCCACCCAACAGGCAATATGGGATTTTTTAGACGCATCACCTGACGACGAAACATCATGGTATAAAACCCACGAACAGAAAAAGGGTTTGATGCTTAATTTCTCAGACCATGAAACCCTAAATAAAAACAGGCAATCGCTAAGAATTCGCAAAGCTTATGAACAACTTTACAAATCGGACACTATTCACAAAGTTATTGACAAAGTGAGCTTTAACCCTCCGGAAACAAATTCATACCATTTCATGGGTAGTAATTTGCATTGGGACGTAAGCCTTAAAACACCTGTCCCTTTTGCCATGCAAGGACTACTGTACCTTACCGATTGTGGTACCGATGACGGAGCCTTTCATTGTGTACCGGGCTTTCACAACAAGCTTGAATCCTGGCTGGAGCAATTATCCCCGGATGAAAATCCCAGGGATAAAGCATTGCGTATGCTGAGTCCTGTTCCTGTAACAGCCAGTGCCGGCGATTTTATTATTTGGGATAACAGGCTGCCGCATTGCGCTACTGCAAACCACGGAAAATTACCCCGAATGGTACAATACCTTACTTACCTCCCTAACAACTACAAAGCAGCAAAAGAGTGGTTATAGGATGATGCAGAACTATTATATAAATGTTAAAAAAAACACAGCTAAAATAAATCCTCAAACAGATTCCATAATTTTAAAAACAGTACATTTACAACACAACCAATAAAAACTGTTATGAGAAAACTAACCTTCATGCTATTTACAATAGCTTCTCTTGCTCTGGCTAGTTGCGGATCAACAACATCTGTTACTGCATCTTACAAAGAGCCTAATCTAAAAAACGAAAGTTACAAAAAGGTATTTGTCGCTGCCTTAACCGATAATACATATGCCCAACAGGCTGTGGAAAACAGCATGTCAAAACTTTTGTCGGACAGAAATGTTTCGTCAATAAAAAGTATGGATGTATTGCCTCCTAATTTTAGAAAAACAGCCGAAAAGAAAGACAAAGAGCTTGTGGTTCAAAAAATGCGTGAAAAAGGTTGCGATGCAATCATGACCATTGCCCTTATTGACGCTAAACATGAAACCCGATATGTGCAGGAAAGTACCCCATACTATCCTATAGGAGTTCCATATTACGGAGGTTTTGGCACTTACTATATGTATGGTTACGATAACTTCTACTCTCCCGGTTATTATACCGACGATAAAGTATATTTCCTTGAAGCCAATGTATATGATGCCGCTACAGAAAAACTTGTATGGTCGGCACAATCTAAAACTTACAACCCATCATCAATAGATGATTTTCTTAAAGGTTATGCAAAGGCACTTTCAGAACGTATGACCTCTGACGGACTGATGCTTAAAAAATAATAGTTAATGAAGCCGGATATTCCGGCTTTTTTTTTATGCTATTCAGAACTTAAATACTATTTCTCTCCGCTATTATAGATCAGGTTATTTTTCTTAACATCAGGCGGTATTTTTTTTACTTTGTTCATTTATTATTTAATTAATATATTTGAATGGAAACTAAAGCAACGCCAAGCTCCTTACAGCTTTGTCTTTAGTTACCATTTATCCAAACAAATTAAAATTTACAAATGCCTGATACTAAATTCCCAATACCTCGTAACGAAAAGGAAAGACTGGTAGCTTTAAGGCGCTATAATATCATTGACACTCTTCCGGAACAGGAATTTGATGATATAGCCCGACTTGTGGCATACATTTGTGATGTTCCGGCAGCCCATGTTTCTTTTATCGATGAGAGAAGACAGTGGTTTAAAGCCACTGTTGGATTTGAAGCTACAGAAGTGGAAAGGGATACAACATTTTGTCAATATACCTTAATGGATACGGACATGTGGGTAGTGCCCGATGCTACTAAAGAGCCAAAGCTTATTGATAATCCTAATATTTATGATGGGTTTAAAGTACGCTTTTATGCCGGTATACCTCTTACAACTCACGATGGCTATAATATAGGTACCATTTGTGCTATTGACCATATAGTGCGGGACATTAATGACGAGCAAAAAAATGCCCTTAGGATTTTAGCGCGTCATGTAATGAGCCAGTTAGAACTCAGAGTAAGAAATACAGAACTCGATAAGCAAAAAGAAATTGCCGAATTGGCTATTTATGCAAAAGACAGCTTTCTGGCAAATATGAGCCATGAGATACGTACTCCGCTAAATGCTATTATCGGGTTTACCGAACTGATAGGCAAAACAGAACTTGACGCTACCCAAAAAGAATATATACAAAACGTACAGACAGCAGGTGAAAGCCTTATGCTGATAATTAACGATATCCTTGACCTTTCAAAAATAGAATCAGGGCAGTTAATTATCGAATCGCAACCTTTTAGTTTGAGAAGTGCACTTAAGCATACTTATGAGCTAATGAAGGTAAAAGTAAGTAATGCCATCGAGTTTAATCTTTTCCTTGATGCCGATCTTCCGGATATGGTTATGGGTGACAGAGGCAGATTAAATCAGATACTTACTAACCTTACCAGCAATGCCATTAAGTTTACTCAGGAAGGCGACATTACCATTTCGGTTAAAAAAATAACCGAGAATGATAATTCATACACCCTGAGGTTTTCGGTAAAAGATACCGGAATAGGGATTGCTGAAGATAAGCTTGAAACTATTTTTGACCGCTTTACCCAAGCCGAAGAAAGCACCACACGCCGATTTGGCGGTACTGGTCTTGGCCTTAATATTGTTAAGCAGCTGGTTGAGCTTCAGCATGGTGTCATCAATGTAAAAAGTACCTTTGGCCGAGGATCTGAATTTTATTTCATACTAAGCTATAATAAAGTTTTCACTCAGGAGAAAAAAGTACAAAAAGCAGAACAATCTATTAAAAAGCTTAAACACTTGTCGGTATTGCTGTTTGAAGATAATATTCTTAATCAGAAACTTGCAAGAAGTGTAATAGACGAGTTTGGTTTTGACCTTGACATTGCTAATAATGGTGAAGAGGGTATCGAAATGTTCCTGAACAAGCGTTACGATCTGTTGCTTATGGATTTACAGATGCCGGTTAAAGATGGTTACCAGACTACAGAATACATTCGTTGTGAGCTGAAGTCGGATATTCCTATCATTGCTATGACGGCTCACTCACTTGTAGGCGAACAGCAAAAATGTTTCGACATTGGTATGAACGGCTATGTCCCTAAGCCTTTTAAACAAGTTGAGTTATTAGGTGAGATTAACAGGGTAATGAATAAAAAACCTGCTAAACAATTTAAGGGTATTGACCTGTCTTATCTGCTAGAGATGTCTTGTGAAGACCAGAATTTTGTTAACGAAATGATTACTCTTTTTGTAAACAAAGTACCTAACGAAATTGATTTGCTCGAAAACGCCGTGGATAACAAAGATTATGATGCAGTAAGAAAGATTGCGCATAACATGAAATCGAGCTTACCAATATTCAGACTGGATGACTTACTAAAGGATCTTACTCTTTTAGAAAAGCAGGCTATAGACACTAACTTTACCGATGAGGCTGACGAAAAGATGAATAAGCTCAGGAAAGGCCTTACCGATACAGTTGTTAAATTAAGCACTTACAAAAGCTAAATACTTAGCTGTTTAGACATAAAATCCATATTTTTAGATTTCGTACTTCAATTTTAGCAGGATTGACATGTCTTCCTGCAACCAATTTTTGCTATTATGAAAATAATCCTGGCCGAAGATAACGACCTGTTAAGAAAGTCATTGTCTTTCTTTTTAGAATCAAAAGGCTTTGAAGTCAACCAGTTTGCTGATGGACGAGAAGCCCTTGAAGCTATAAAGAATAATGACTGTGATATTATCCTTACCGACATTAACATGCCTGGCATAAGCGGCATGGAAATGACACAATATGTCCGCATTACGCTCGGGCGCCAAACACCAATAATAATATTTACATCATCCGGTATTGAACAAACCGAACTCGATGCATTTGATATTGGTGCCAATGATTTTATGGCGAAACCCATAAGCCCATCGGTATTGCTGGTAAGGATTAATAAGCTTCTTAAAGAAAATAACAGATGAAAATTATAGCTTCTTTGCTCATAACATTGTTCGTATGCCAGTTTTCCTTTGCTCAGGATATTGATGAGGCATTTAAACAGGTAAGGGAAAAAGCTGAGAGCAAAAAGTATAACGAAGCAATAGATATACTTGACAAACTTGAAGCAGCTTATCCCGGCAATGAAGACATTATTGTATATCAGGGAAGGGTTTACAGTTGGAAAAAGGACTTTGCCAAAGCAAAAAAAACACTTCGCCCACTTACTGACAGAAACAATCCTAATGTTGAAGCTCTTGAAGCCATTATTAACACGACCTACTGGTCGTATGATTATGATGCCTGCATTACTTATTGTGACAAATATCTTGCGCTTAACCCCGCTAATCCAGACATCCTTATTATCAAAGCTACCTGTCTTGAAAAAAAAGGTATGGACAAAGAAGCGCTTGCAACTCTCAATCAATTACCTGCGGATTACACCAATAATGAAAGGGTAACCGGATTAAGAAATATCATTTCACGCAAAAAGAAAAATGCTATTGCGGTATCATATCTTAATATTTCGACTTATGATCCGGGGGAATCCCCTACCCATTACGGTTATGCTGAGTACCTTAGAAAATTTACAAAATCTACGCTTATAGGGCGTGCTAACTTTGGTTATCGTCATGGTAAGGGCGAGGCGCAACTTGAGGCTGATTTTTACCAGAAATTCAATAACCGAAGCTATTTGTACACCAATGCCGGTGTGTCGCAGGGTGAGATCATTTTCCCTAAAATACGCCTGGGAGCAGAATATTATTTTGTTCCTCAGGGGCAGTTTGACTTTTCTCTTGGTGGACGCTATATGCATTTTGAAGATGACGATGTTGAACTTGCCACCGGACAAGTAGCCTACCGATACCAAAATTATACGCTTGCTTACAGGCCCTACTATGACATTCAAAACAATTTATGGTCGCACGTATTGAGCCTGCAGCATTATGATGAGGATAAAGAAAACCTTATTCGTCTTGAAGGACAATATGGCACAGTACCTTATCTGTATATCTACGACAGTTCAGTATACAGTATAACATCAGAACCACTAAGAGCCTACAGAGCAGGAATACAATACCAACACAGGTTTGGCGAGTCCTTTTTTATCCGCCCGGTATTTCTCTATGAGTACGAAGAATATTATCCGAGCTCTTACAGGCACAGGTTTAACTGCCAGCTAATATTGACAAAACGATTTTAAATGGAACACATTTGGAACTCATACAAATCAGGTATATGGCTGGATACCATTCTGCTTTGGCTTATCTTGCTATTTGTAGGTGTAGCAGGTATGCTATTCCTTTTTATAATCGTTATCAGATCGGAGAAAATAACCCGAAGGAAGAACTATTACAACTATAATACTGTTATAGAAACGATATTTATGCAGGTAGTTTTTGCAGGACGTTCCTATGCGTCTGTCGCAAACGACCAGGAGTACAGCAAATACTTTAAAATTAAACACTTCCGCAAACAGCTGATGAAATCCCTCATCAACATGCACCAAAATTATGATGGTACATCAGCGAAAATACTGGAGTCTTTTTATTTTGAATCCGGTTTGATGGAAACCTCATTAGCAAAACTAAAAAACCGTAAAACGCATATTGTTTGCAGCGGTATTCAGGAACTTGCCGAAATGAAAATTACTAAAGCCTTCCCTCTGCTGGTTAAACTCTCGCAATCAAGAAGTAAAGAAATAAAAATTGCCGCTATTAAAGCCTGTACCAAACTTAATGGTAATAAGGGCATTGTGCACCTTGTGTACCATAAAGACCCTATAGATATGTGGGAACAGGTAAATATTGTAAGTGCCTTTAAACGCAATTATGTAGAAGATAATGATGAAATAGAGTTATTACTAACTTCAGGGAACACAACCGTAATCAGCCTTGGGCTAAAGATTATTCATACCTTGGAGCTGGCGCGCAAATTACCTTATGTAGTAGATTTAGCCGAAAATGCACCTAACGAACATATTAAGCTTGAAGCACAGGAACTTCTTCTTTTTCTAACAACAAAAAACCAGGGAGATGATCGATTTTAATTCTGAAGTATCAGCGTTTGTACATATTTATCTTCTCCTGATTTTAGGATATGCCGTATTTATCATGTCTTCCTACCTGATACTGGCTTACCTTTCGGCTAAAGAATTACGCAGCTATCTTAAACGCAATAGTTTTGTTGATTATGAAGTACTGCTTTCCAGCGAATATGCTCCGGCACTTTCACTTATTGCTCCAGCCTATAATGAGGGACTGACGATAAAAGAAAATGTACGCTCGCTACTTTCACTAAACTACAATAACTACCAGGTAATACTTGTAAACGATGGCAGTAAGGACAATTCAATGGAAATTCTTATTGAAAGTTACGAACTGGAACCTGTTAATTTTAGATACAACGGGCAGATACCCACAAAACTGATACGTAAAGTTTATGCCTCTAAAAATGCAGCTTTTAAAAAACTGATTGTTGTAGATAAGGAAAACGGTGGTAAGGCCGATGCCCTTAATGTAGGCTTAAATATTGCAAGTAATCCTTATGTGGTTTGTATTGATGTTGACTGCATACTGGATAAAGACTCCCTGCTAAAACTCTCGAAACCATTTTTAGAAGGCAATGGCAAACGAGTAATTGCTACCGGAGGTGTAGTTCGTATAGCTAACCAATGTGTTATTCGTGATGGCCGCCTTGTAGAGGTAAACATTCCGGACAATATGCTGCCAAGAATTCAGGTGCTTGAATATTTAAGGGCATTCCTTTTAGGGCGTATGGCATGGGGACATCTCGATGGACTACTGCTTATTAGTGGTGCTTTCGGCGCTTTCGATAAGGAAATCGCTTTACTGGCTGGGGGTTATGATACTAAAACCGTAGGTGAAGACATGGAGCTTGTAGTTCGTATGAGGCGTTATATGCTAGAAAACAAAATGCCTTATACCGTAAGCTACATCCCCGATCCTCTTTGCTGGACGGAGGCTCCTGAAACAAGATCAATATTTGTAAAGCAACGTAGCCGTTGGATGCGTGGTACCATCGAAACCCTATTCTTGCACAAAAAAATGTTCATGAATCCTAAGTACAAGCTTTTAGGTATGATTAGTGTTCCGTATTGGACGTTTTTTGAATTCCTTGCTCCATTTATTGAATTTGCAGGAATCATTATTACTGTAGCCTTTGTGGTATTAGGTATACTTAACTGGCATTACTTTATACTGATGCTGTTGTTTGTTTATACTTTTGCCGTGATGTTCTCTGTACTGGCACTCTATACCGAAGAACGCACCTACCACAAATACAGAAAAAGAACAGACTTTGCAAAAATGCTGATGGCCGCTTTTATAGAGCCCATCTATTTTCACCCAATAACAGTATATGCTGCATTAAAAGGTTACTACGAAAAAGCAAGAGGCAAAAAGACATGGGGCGAAATGACCCGTAAAGGATTTGCTAAAAAATAAATACTTCAAAAGCATCCGCCATGGCGGATGCTTTTCTTTTTCTATGTTATAAAATCCCTAATAATAACATTGTGTTTCATTAATTCCAATCCTAGAAGCTACCTTTGCAAAAAGTTCCGAAAACATCATGACCAAACAAAAATATATTACACTCATATTGATATTAGGTTTCTTAACCGCTCTGGGTCCTTTTTCTATCGATATGTACCTTCCCGGATTCTCAGCAATTGCCGATGACCTGAACACCACGGTAAATAATGTATCACTATCGTTATCCAGTTACTTTATCGGAATATCAGCCGGACAATTACTTTATGGTCCGTTATTAGACCGCTATGGTAGAAAACAACCATTATACATAGGACTTACTGTTTACCTGTTAGCATCTTTAGGCTGTGCCGTGACTAAAAATATAGATATGTTTATCGGACTTCGCTTTATTCAGGCTGTTGGTAGTTGCGCCGCAACCGTAGCCGCAATGGCAATGGTACGTGATCTCTTTCCTGTTGAAGATAGTCCTAAAGTATTTTCACTGTTATTGCTTGTATTAGGGCTTTCGCCAATGCTTGCACCTACCATAGGCAGTTATGTGATAGCAGTATGGGGATGGCATACCATATTTATTATACTTGCAATTATGGGATTTGCCGTATTGCTTGCCTCCCGTTTTGGGGTACCGCATACCCACAAACCCGACCCCTCAATATCACTAAAGCCAAAACCTATACTAACAGGTTTTGCCAAAGTGCTAACTACACCTCAGTTTTATACCTATGCAGTTTCGGGCGCCGTTGCATTTTCGGGTCTGTTCACCTATGTAGCAGGTTCTCCCCTGCTGTTTATGGATATCTTTAAAGTATCCGGAGAAACTTATGGATGGATATTTGCCCTTATGTCGGTTAGCTTTATAGGCGTGAGTCAGTTCAACTCATTGTTGTTGCGCTGGTATAAAAGCGAACAATTAGTATACATAGGACTTTCACTGCAATTAATCATAAGTACTGCTTTTTTAATAGCAGCAATAAACAACTGGCTAGGATTGTACTCTACCATAATAATGTTGTTCCTTTACCTGGGGTGCCTTGGATTAACCAATCCTAATACTGCAGGATTAGCACTTGCACCATTTTCTAAGAATGCAGGCAGCGCATCGGCACTTTTGGGCGCTTTGCAAATGGGAATGGGCTCACTGGCATCTATGGCCGTAGGAATACTGGTAAAAGATTCTATGATACCAATGGTGGCTATCATGGCTTCAACCACACTAATAGGACTTGGTATTCTGCTAATCGGAAGAAAAAATATTAAAGAGTTTGCCCAAAGTGATAGCTCAGACACTATCATAGAGCATTAAAACTATTCCACTTCGAGTTTGAGCTGGTCTGTGTAAAAAATTCCGTGAAGTCCGTAAGTACCATCTGGCTGTAAGGTATAAACCGAAAAACGTATCTCCAGTTGTTCTGTGCCTTTACGGCGTATCATAGCCATGAATTTTTTTCCTTCAGGTATTTTATGTTTCTCCCCTTCGGATTCGATTCCATCATTGAAAGGCTGGATATCGAGCCTTCCAATCATAGGACTCACAGAAAACAATTGTACACACTCTCTGGCAATATAATGTTTAGGTTCTGCTGCGAAAACAATTACATCAGCGATTGCCCCTTTCAGAACAAGGTTTCTGGTATTGTACCCCGTAACCACCGATCTCATATCGGCCAACATTGAAAATGCATTTCCATCGATGCGCACAGGGCTTTTTTTATTTAACTCAGCATCAGGGAAATTAGTGAGTATATATTGGGTATCTATAATAAAAGTAACGGTAAGTAATCCGGCATCAATTGCATTCAGTTCCATGGCTGGCGGTATTTGGTAGTCTAACATCATCTTGCAACACGTTTATCTGCAAAGATGATTTTTATTTAGACGCAAAAACCACGTAGAAATACCTGATTTTAATCCCACCCTATGGCGCGGATTTATAAACCGTGTAACTATTTCAATAAACATTAACTAATATAAATACTTTTTCTTCTCTTTACCGGCACGGATTACACCCGAGAGCTTCGCCCGAACTGACGAAGTAAATCCGCGCAATCGTTCACGAGATATTTTTTACATATCCGAGCTATAGGTAGTAACTTTTGTATGCTTAATCATTTTAATAATACCCGAAATAACCCTTGTATGGACTATATGAGTTTATCTGCCTCGGAATATCTGCTTCCATCATTCTATTTATAAAATTATTCCCATCATCAATTATTAATGATTTGAAATTATGATCGCTTAAATCCTTGTATCTTATAATTGAACATACTGCACCTCCTTCTCCGATAACTCTTAAAACATTTTCAAAATGTATATATACTCTTTTGTTTAAAACTTCATCTTTTATGAAATCATTACGAATTTGTAAAACCTTGGCAAGGGACGTTTTGAACAAATCTTCATGGGCTATCTTTTTAATAACCCTTCCCTTTTCATCGAAATGATACCAGGCCCCTACTCTTAATTCGTATATAAAATTGGCAAATAAAATAACCTTGTAGTATTTTATTTGTCCACCAGGATAATAACCTATATAAACCTCGTAAGTATAAGCTTCATTCCCCAACAGATCATCTTTAATAATGGAAGGCATAGTGTAGGTTTCATGGATCAATTCAATCCCTTCTTCTCCGAAATGAAATATTTTACTTATAGGTGAAATTTTCAAATGACCATCATCAGGTACAGGATATATTATTGTCTTTTCACTATTCTTTTTAAAGTCAGAAGGAATTGTTAATTTCATTTTGCTTTTTGTAAGGCAAGGAAATATCATCCCATCTATACGCTCGTAACCATCTTTAAGATTACGATAATTTTTGTCGCCGACGGGAATAACAGGATGACACGAATTGAAAGCTGCACAAAACAGAAACAGCATTAATATTTTATAATTTGTTCTCATAAGATTGTGAAGACTCCCTCACTGGTGCTAGCGCGGGCAGCTGTAATTAACCCCCGATGGCGCGAATTTACTTAGTCAGTTCGGACGAAGCCCTCGGATGCAATCCGCGCAACTCAAAACAAATCTAACAAAATTATGAATTAACACCAAAACGAAAAGCTCTCCACGTTAATGGAGAGCTCTGCTATATTGGATTGTTGTTTTTTTAGCTTATGCTAGAGAAGCAACGTGTTTAGTCAATTTTGACTTAAGGTTTGAAGCCTTGTTCGAGTGAATGATGTTTTTCTTCGCTAGTTTGTCGATCATAGAAATAACCGATGCAAGTTTAGCAGAAGCTTCGCTCTTCACAGTAGCTAAACGTATTGCCTTGATAGCATTACGAGTAGTTTTGTGCTGATATCTGTTCAACACTCTTTTCTTTTCGCTAGTTCTGATTCTCTTTAATGCTGACTTGTGATTTGCCATTTTCTTAACTTATAAACTTGTTAATGTTGTAATTGTAGTCCGTAGGGGAATCGAACCCCTGTTACCAGGATGAAAACCTGGCGTCCTAACCCCTAGACGAACGGACCATTGTATTCTCAAAATTTCAGTAGCCCGTGGGGGAATCGAACCCCCCTTACCAGGATGAAAACCTGGCGTCCTAACCGATAGACGAACGGGCCATTTTGTTTCTCTAATGCGGTGCAAATGTACAACTATTTTTTACTTCCGCAAGAGTTGAAACAAAAAAAATTAAAAAAAATTTATTTTCTAATATGCTCTCGCAAAAAGAACTCTTCCAACTGACGGATTACCAGTGTATATGCACGTTCCCGCTTCTTCTACCCTATCTAAGGCGATACAACGAATTGTTGCTTTTGTCAGTTCTTTTATCTTTTCTTCGGTAGCTGGCGTACCATCCCAATGAGCAGCAATAAATCCACCTTTGTTATCAAGCACATCTTTGAACTCTTCAAAGCTGTTTACTTCTGTTATATGTGAGTTTCTATAGTCCAGCGCCTTATTGTAAAGATTAGTCTGAATCTCGTCCAGTTTATCCTGTAAATACGTTACTACATCGGCAGCAGCTACAGTTTCTTTAGTAAGCGTATCTCTTCTTGCTACTTCAAAAGTACCGTTAGCAAGATCGTTTGGACCTATGGCCACACGAAGCGGCACACCTTTCAGTTCATATTCATTAAACTTCCAGCCCGGCTTTTGCGTAGTCCTGTCGTCATACTTAACCGAAATGTTTAATTTTCTCAGTTTAGCTACTAATTTGTTTACTTCTTCCGAAATAGCAGCAAACTGGTCGTCACCTTTGTATATCGGCACAATTACAACCTGTATTGGGGCAAGGTTTGGAGGCAGCACTAGTCCGTTATCATCAGAATGCGTCATTACAAGAGCCCCCATAAGTCGTGTAGATACCCCCCATGATGTTGCCCATACATAATCCTGCTTACCCTCCTGGTTAGTAAACTTCACATCAAAAGCTTTTGCAAAGTTCTGCCCAAGGAAGTGCGATGTACCTGCCTGTAACGCTTTACCATCCTGCATAAGCGCTTCGATACAATAGGTTTCTAACGCCCCTGCAAAACGCTCATTAGCTGTCTTCACCCCTTTTACAACCGGAATAGCCATAAAGTTCTCAGCAAAGTCAGCATATACATTCATCATTTGTTCTGCTTCCACAATAGCTTCCTGCTGTGTCGCGTGAGCCGTATGCCCTTCCTGCCAAAGGAATTCGGCAGTTCTTAAGAACAAACGTGTTCTCATTTCCCAGCGCACTACGTTTGCCCACTGGTTAACAAGTATAGGAAGGTCACGGTACGACTGTATCCATTTCCTGTAAGTATCCCATATAATGGTTTCTGATGTAGGCCTTACAATAAGCTCTTCTTCAAGCTTAGCTTCAGGGTCTACTTCTATAGATCCGTCTTCGGCTGTTTTCAGCCTGTAGTGAGTAACAACCGCACACTCTTTAGCAAAACCATCTACGTGGCTTGCCTCTTTGCTGAAATACGACTTGGGTATAAATAAGGGGAAGTAAGCATTTTGGTGTCCTGTTTCTTTGAACTTCTTATCAAGTTCTGCCTGCATTTTTTCCCATATTGCATAGCCGTATGGTTTGATAACCATACATCCCCTAACCCCTGAATTTTCAGCAAGGTCTGCTTTTACAACCAGTTCATTATACCATTTGGAATAATCTTCTGCTCTTGTAGTTAGATTTTTACTCATTTTAAATAAATTGGCACAAATATTGTTTTACTTTTATATATATAATATAGTTCAGCAAAACTAACTATTTTTGAATACTTCAACAATAAAAAAAGCAAAGCCATGAAAACTAATTACTTCAATATCCAGCGATTTTCCCTTTACAGCCTATTGGGAATCTTAGGATTGGCTATTACCTCCTGCAGTTCCTACCAAAACACCTCGTCGCATGACAGTGATGGCGTATACGGATCTGTACCGCGCGACGCTAATGGTAATCCTGTATATAAATACAATGACGGCAATGTGACTTATTATAGAGACGGCGATAATTCAGGCCAGAACTATTCAGCTTATTTCAAATCATTACAAAACGAATTTCCTCTTCCTGAAAGCACTAACGACTCGATTGATGGAACAACTGTACGCACTGAAGGCTATGCCGACAACTACAACTCTTATCCCGGATGGGGTGAAGAAACCAGCAATACTACCGTAAATATCTACGGAGGCGGTTATGGAGGCTATGGCTACGGAGGTTGGGGTTACCCTTACTACGGAAGCTATTATGGCGGCTGGGGCCTTTCCTTCGGTTGGGGAGGCGGCTGGGGCTGGGGTCTTGGCTGGGGCTATCCATACTATGGATACGGATGGGGTAATCCATACTGGGGTTGGGGTGGATACCCTTACTACGGCGGATATTATGGTGGTGGATACTACTACGGTGGTGGAGGCCATTACTACAACCCACGTTCTACAGCATATTATGCAGGCAGCAGAGGTCAATACTATAGTGGCAGCAGAGCAGGTTCAAGAGCCTCTTACGCAAACAGCAGAAGTGCATACAATAGCAGCAGAAGCAGTGCCTACTCAAGAGGTAACAGCAGCAGAAGTATCAACAACGTAAATGGCAGTAGCCGATTCAATACAGCTGCTCGTGGCTCTGCAACAGTACGATCATCAGGAAATGTTTATCGTAGTGAAGGAAATTCAAGAAACAGCTACAACAATAGCCGAAACTCTTACAACAACTCCTCACGAAGCAACAATACTTACACTCCTTCAAGAAGCAATGCACCAACAAGAAGCAGCAGCCCTACTTTTAGTACACCATCACGCAGCAGCGGTGGAGGTAGCTTTGGAGGCGGACGCTCAGGTGGCGGCGGTGGCGGTGGCTCTCGCGGTGGCGGTGGAGGCCGTAGAGGATAACACAATACAAGGTCCCCATGTTACGTTTAAAGAGCATGGGGATTTTTTAGCTAAAAATCAATGTTATGAAAAGATATTTACTTTTTACAGCCTGCTTAGTTTCTACAGGTATTATGCAAGCTCAGCAAACACTAAATACTGCCGAAAACGCAGTACGTTACACTACAGATAACCTAACAGGAACAGCCCGATTCAGAGGATTGAGCGGTGCAATGGGAGCCGTAGGTGGCGACCTTTCCGCCATGACCATCAACCCTGCCGGAGCTGCAATATTCAACTATAATTCCGGTACTGCTTCATTGTCATCCTACAATGTAAACAATAAATCCAGTTATTTTGGCAATACCGAAAAGGAGAATTACAACAACTTTGACCTTAATCAGATTGGTGCCATTTTCGTATTCAACAACAATAACGAAGCCGCAACAGTACGCAAATTCACTCTTGGCTTTAACTACGAAAACAACAACTCTTTTTACAACCGCAGCTTTTCGCGTGGCGTTAATACCCGCAATTCGATAGACCAATATTTCTTAAGATACGCTAACGGTGTAGGCAATGAAGGAGCCATATCTCTTAACACACTTAATAATGCTTATTTTGAAAACTTAAGCTATAATGATCAACAAGCTTATTTAGGCTACAATGCTTACGCTTTCAATCCCGGAACTGATCCGAACGGACCGGCATATGTAAGCAACATTCCACAGACTGGAAATTACTACCAGGAAAACTATACTGCCACATCAGGCTTTAACGGAAAAGTAGCTTTTAACTTTGCTGCTCAGCTAAAAGAGCGTCTTTATTTAGGCATTAACCTGAACGCCCATTTTACCGATTATATCGAAAACACCACCTTTTACGAAGATACTAACAACACTTCAGGTGCAGGAATGCAGGAAATACAGTTTGACAACCAACGTTACACTTACGGAGGCGGTTTTTCATTCAATCTTGGTGCAATATACAAGTTTACCGAAGCTTTCAGAGCCGGTATAGCTTACGAGTCTCCTACCTGGATGACATTACGTAATGAAGTTTCGCAAAGAATAGCTTCTTATTGCCCTGAATGCGACCAAAACAGTACTGCTTCAAATTTTGTCTTTGATCCTGCAACAGTATTCGTTTATGACAGATATACTATTAAAAACCCGGCTAAATGGACTGCAAGTGCAGCGTATGTTTTTGGAAAAAGCGGATTATTAAGTGTAGACTACACACTTAAGGATTATAGCAATACCGAATACAAAAGCCATGGCTATGGTGCTATTAACGATCAGCTAAGCAGCACACTTGATCTTGCCAGCACGATAAGGGTTGGTGCAGAATACCGCATTAAACAACTTAGCCTTAGAGCAGGTTACCGCTATGAGGAAAGCCCATATAAAACAAGCAGAACAATTGGCGATCTTAACGGTGCTACCGGAGGTATCGGTTATTCTTTTGGGATATCAAGACTTGACCTTGCTTACTCATGGTACCAGCGCAGTTATCAGTCACAAATGCTTCCAACAGCTTTCCCCGACAGTGCACGCATCAAAAGCACCAACAACAACATAACGCTTTCTTATACAATAGACCTTTAATTTTCATCTTACATATAAAGGAAAAGAAGCCGGTTCTCCCATGAGGGCCGGCTTTTTTAACACCCTTAAGCGAAACTTAGAAGACTAAACCCCACACAAATAGAAATAAATGCTTAATTTTGCACTCCAATTTTCAAGTACATGAGAACCAAATCGTTAAAGAAGAATAAAATCAATGTAATAACCCTGGGATGTTCTAAGAACGTTTATGACAGCGAAGTGCTGATGGGACAACTTAGGGCAAGCGGTAAGGATGTAACCCACGAAGCCCCTGCAGATCAGGAGGGTAACATCATCGTAATCAACACCTGCGGATTCATTGACAATGCAAAAGAAGAGTCGGTAAACATGATCTTGAATTATGTTGACAAAAAAGAACAGGGTATTGTAGACAAGGTTTTTGTTACCGGATGCCTTAGCGAACGTTACAAACCGGATCTTGAAAAAGAAATCCCTAACGTAGACCAGTATTTTGGAACTACCGAGTTACCGGGACTTCTAAAAGCCCTTGGCGCCGACTATCGTCATGAACTTTTGGGTGAACGTCTTACCACCACCCCAAAAAACTACGCTTACTTAAAAATCGCTGAAGGTTGTGACCGTCCGTGCAGTTTTTGTGCCATCCCGCTTATGCGCGGAAAACACGTTTCACAGCCAATCGAAAAACTGGTTAAAGAAGCGGAAGGACTTGCGCGCGATGGCGTAAAAGAACTTATACTTATCGCTCAGGACCTTACTTACTATGGTCTTGACCTTTATAAAAAACGTAACCTTGCCGAACTGCTTGAAAACCTTGCCAAGGTTGAAGGTATTGAGTGGATACGTCTTCACTACGCATTCCCTTCTGGATTCCCTATGGATGTTCTTGAACTGATGAAGCGTGAGCCAAAGATCTGTAACTATATAGATATCCCGCTACAGCATATTAGCGACAATGTATTGAAATCAATGCGTCGCGGTACTACTCAGGAAAAAACAACAAAACTCCTTAAAGAATTTAGAGAAACGGTTCCGGGAATGACCATCAGGACTACGCTTATCGTAGGCTATCCGGGTGAAACTGAAGAAGACTTCCAGATTCTGAAAAACTGGGTGGAAGAAATGCGTTTTGAACGTCTTGGCTGCTTTACCTATTCTCACGAAGAGAATACACACGCTTACCTGCTTGAAGATGATGTTCCGGCCGAAGTTAAACAACAACGTGCTAATGAGATCATGGACATTCAATCGCAGATTTCATGGGAAATGAATCAGGAAAAGATCGGACAAACATTCCGTTGTATCATCGATCGTAAGGAAGGAGCTCACTTTGTAGGACGCA
The DNA here is from genome assembly GCF_003350375.1 of Flavobacterium sp. AG291. Lineage (GTDB taxonomy): Bacteria > Bacteroidota > Bacteroidia > Flavobacteriales > Flavobacteriaceae > Flavobacterium > Flavobacterium suzhouense. The sequence goes on from NZ_QQAR01000006.1 coordinate 52,383, forward strand.
CTGAGTTCGACAGCCCGGACGTAGACAATGAAGTACTTATTGATGCTTCTGTCGCTTACCTTAAAACAGGTGAGTTCGTAAACATAAAAATTACCGACGCTACCGAATTTGACCTTTATGGTGTTCCGGCAGATTTACCGTCAAACTAAATAAACAGAAGCTAAAGCCTAAAAACTTTAGCTTTTTTGTTTCCCACAAATTCAGTATGTTTGAATTTATTATTTAACACCTATGAAACTTAGAGCATCTTTTATAGTTATTGTTTTTGCATTTTTATTTTCAACAGAAGTAAGCGCACAGGTAGACAGGCGTATTGCCCCAAACCAATACAAACGCGACTCCAGAAAACCTGAAAAAGTAGACTTTGTAGAACAATCAACAGAATATCTTACCAAAGCACTTACTCTTGACGATTTTCAAAAAGCAGCAATAAAAGAAATCATAGAAGGAGAAAGGGAAAGTATTATGAATCTTAATACAAACAGAGACATGAGTGCTGATGAAAGAAGAGATAAAGCATCTGCCATCTCTGCAAGGATATACAAAAAAGTTTTGCCACTGCTCTCTAAAGAACAAGCCGAGAAATACACTAAAATGGAAGAATCTAAAAAGTTCTAAAAAAATCCTTTTACAATACTAAAAGCCCGTAATCGCGTAAAGTGTTTACGGGTTTGCTATACCATAGCAATTCGAAATCATCAAGACCTGCATCTTCATAGCTTTGTTTTGCTTTGGCAAACGTCATCACTTCTCTACCCGATACTGCTGATTTTACAAGGAATGAAGCCAGCCACTCCCCTTGCTCTTTATCTACCTGAACTGTAAAACTTTCTTTTTTATCATGAAAAGTAAGTGAAGCCGTTTCAAAACTCCTTCCTTTTTTATTTTTGGTAAAATAAGATACTAGTGGCTTCCCTCCTGTCCACACTACTTTGGCAGTAGGCTTTACATTAAAGCTGTCATCATCCTGAAGCACATTGTAAATATAATCATGGGCTATTTTGGTACGGGGTACTTTAAACTCAAACCAATCCTGTAATTCGTAGTCGAAACAAATGCCGTGCATATAGTTAAAGAGTGACTTCTTTAATCCAAAGCTGAACTTGTCGTGGTTTGCACCCGACTTATCGATATGCACTATATCATTATTAGCAAAGCTACCAATACTATCATTTTCTTTCAGCACCCCAAAATTCTCAGGATACATACCTACCGGACTGTGAGCGGTCATGGCAAACTGATGCCAGAATCCCGACTGTAATATGCCCGCCTCAAACATCTGGCGTACCATCTCAAGGGAATCAATAGTTTCCTGTGCGGTTTGCGTAGGAAAACCATACATCAGGTAAGCGTGCACCATTATACCGGCTTCGGTAAAGTTTCGGGTTACGCGTGCCACCTGTGCAACGGTTACCCCTTTTTGGATAAGATCAAGCAAACGATCTGATGCTACTTCAAGTCCACCCGAAACTGCAATACAGCCTGAAGCCTTTAGCAGTTTGCAAAGGTCGGCCGTAAAGCTCTTTTCAAAACGGATATTCGTCCACCAGGTAACAGCAAGATTACGACGCAGTATTTCTAATGCCACTTCTCGCATTAATGCCGGTGGCGCAGCCTCGTCTACAAAGTGGAATCCATTTTGCCCAGTTTGGGTAATAAGTTCTTCCATACGGTCAACAAGCAGTTTAGCCGCGACCGGTTCGTAAACTTTTATATAATCAAGAGATATATCACAGAACGTACACTTACCCCAATAACAGCCGTGTGCCATGGTTAACTTGTTCCAACGGCCATCGCTCCACATGCGGTGCATGGGGTTTACGATCTCAATTACCGAGATATAATCTTCAAGCAACAAATCCGAATAATCAGGCGTACCCACATCAGACTGCTTGTAATCCCTGCAACCCGAATTGTCTATATATTTCACTTCGCCATTAATCAGTACGAAAGTACGCTTTAGCTGATCGATATTTCGTTTACCTTCAAGATGTTCTATAAGACATTCAACCGGAGCTTCGCCATCATCCAGCGTAATGAAATCGAAAAACTCCATCACGCGGATATCCGTAAGTGAGCGAAGTTCCGTATTTGGGAAGCCGCCACCCATGGTAATCTTCACTCCCGGAAAATGCTGTTTGATATATTGCGCACTGCGGAAAGCCGCATACAAATTCCCCGGAAAGGGAATCGAAAAACCAACAAGGTTTGGCTTTACTTCCAGCATGCGCTGATGCAGTATATCCAGCAGCAATTCATCAATATAAGTATAAGGCTGTTGCAGGCTTTCGTACAACTCATCAAACGAATTGGCAGAACGCCCCAATCTTTCGGCATAACGGCTAAAGCCAAAATGCGGATCGACGCACTCAACAATAAGGTCAGATATATCTTCAAGGTACAGCGTAGCAAGGTGCTTGGCCTTATCCTGCGTCCCCATCGAACCAAACGCCCAGTCCAATTCCTCAAGCTGCGCAAAGCGCGAAGCCTCCGGCAGGAAATCCTCACTGCATATCAGGTGCGATAGCGTAGGGTTCTTTCCCTGCAGAAAAAGAATAACCGAATCTATTGTTTTCAGGTATTCGTCTTTAAGGGCGATTATCCTCAGGGCATTAGGTGTTAGGTCTTGAGTAAAAGATGTAGCCATATCACCACGGACTTCGGACTTCGGACTACCTGCTTCAATACGCGAGAATAAATCCGTTAATCCCTGTTTTGAGAACAGTTTTAATATTACCTCAATACCAAGGTCGGCCTGAAATGAGGCGATGTTTTTAGTATTCAGGAAACCTTTTAGGTAGGCCGTTGCCGGATAGGGCGTGTTAAGCTGCGTAAAAGGTGGTGTTATTAAAAAAGCTTTGGTATTCAAAACAGACAGGGATTAAAGTGCAAAAATACGGGATATTTTTGGGATTTACATTGAGGAAGGAATTTGAGTATATTTACATAAAAAGAGCTGTGAGATTTTTTATTCCTTTTATCGTGTTATTAGCCTGTACTTCATGCAGAAAAACAGAAAATCAAGCCCAAGATCTTAAAAATGAAAAACAAGATTCAACTGAGATTAGCATAGCCGAACAACAAACTTATAAAATCCCAATACGCCCTGAATACATAGCGGGTGATTTTGATGGTGATAGAAAACGTGATACAGTATATTTTGTAAAACATCCCATAAATGGAAAATATGGACTTAAACTTGTTTTTGCCAATCACACAATTGACACACTCGGAATGGGTAGAGAAATAATAGGACAAGGGTTTGATGATATCGAATGGGCTGGAATATTTAAGAAAGTCCCGGCAGGAGAATTACATGCTGAAAATGTAGATGAAGATGGAGGCATATTAACTGAAGAACAAATTCCAACTGACGCCTGGATAAAACTCCCAAATGATGGCATATTTATACATGAGGCAGAATCATGTGGAGGCGGAATAATTTATATCGATAAAGGCGAATATAAATGGATGCAACAGGAATAATCCGAACCAACATATTCAACATCCGCATAATCTCATTTTACCATATTATTTTATAATCAATTGATTGTTAAATAATAGGTGAGATTTTTAGTATATTTGCCGGCTCAAACCCCCACTGAATATGAAAAAAATAATTAACCTGAACGGCACGCTGGTAGAACTCAGCAAGGTAAAAAGTATAAGTGTAAACGGCGAAGGCTTTACCAACATTAAACTTCAGCCGAACTTCATTAAGATACAGCTTGAAACCAAAAAGGACTATATTTTTAATCCTGAGAAAAGAATTCATGAACTTATCGACGTAGAAAACGAGGTACTTATTGAATACCCTAACGCCGAATTTGCTTACAACAGTTTCCTTAGCCTGAAAGACATTTGGGAAGAAGCCGTTAATTCGTAAATTATGACGTATTTGATATGTCATTAAAAATGACATTGAAATTGTTTTTTGCGTAATTTTACGGGAAAATTTATACTAAAATGCCATCAGACTGTATCAGCTTCCAGAGTTCAGGATATTTCACGCCAATCATAAACGATTACCTTAACCAGAAAGATACACTGAAGCCTTTATACAACCGCTTCCCTACTCTTGAGAATTTTAAACTTCAGATAGAAGAAAAGCAGGCAAATTACTCCACTGCATTTCGCGAAACGCTTGTAAACGCTTTAAACAGGCAGTATAAAGAAACAAACACTTCGGCTTATACCCAACAAAATATAAAACTGCTGGCCGGCAACGATACCTTTACAGTAACTACCGGCCACCAGCTTAATTTATTTACAGGCCCGTTATACTTCCTGTACAAGATTGTTTCGGCAATCAACCTGAGCAGGCAACTGAAAGAAGCTTATCCGGACAAAAACTTCGTCCCGGTTTACTGGATGGCGACCGAAGACCACGATTTTGAGGAAATCAATTACTTTAACTTCAGAGATAAGAAGATCAAATGGACCAAAGAAAGCACCGGTCCTGTTGGAAGACTATCTACGGAAGGACTTACGGCTGTTCTTGATGTCTTCGAAAAAGAACTGGGGATCGGACAAAATGCAAATTGGCTAAAAGAGCTTTTTGAAAATGCTTACCTGAAACACTCTAACCTTGCCGACGCTACCCGTTATTTAGCCAATGAGCTATTCGCAAGCGAAGGCCTTGTCATAATTGATGGTGACGACAGCGAGATTAAAAGGCTTTTTGCTCCCCATGTTAAGGAAGAGCTGCTAAAACAGACATCACATCAAAAAGTAGCAGAGACAGCCCTCCTTCTTAAAGATTATAGCATACAGGTCAACCCTAGGGAAATAAACCTGTTTTATATAGAAGACAATATTAGGGAGCGAATTATCCTTCAGGATGGCATCTATCACATCAATAACACCGAACTGAAATTCTCTGAAGCTGAGATTTTGGCATTGTTAGAATCCAATCCTGAAAAATTCAGTCCGAATGTTATCATGCGTCCGTTATATGAAGAAGTAATATTACCCAATCTTTGCTACATAGGCGGAGGTGGTGAGATTGCCTATTGGCTGGAATTGAAGTCCTATTTTAATTCAGCCAATGTTACTTTCCCGATATTACTTTTGCGTAACTCAGTATTATTAGCTACTCAAAAACAAGCCGATAAGCTCGATAAATTAGATTTGACCTGGGCTGATGTTTTCTCAAAACAGCAGCAACTTATCAATAAAAGAGTTCAGTCGTTCTCTGAGTTTAAACTTGATTTTTCGGCACAGAAAGAATTCCTGAGAGAGCAGTTTGAAAACCTGAATGCAATAGCTACTAAAACAGATGCTTCGTTTACGGGAGCCGTAAAAGCACAGGAACTAAAACAGCTTAAAGGACTGGAAAATCTTGAAAAACGTTTGCTAAAAGCCGAAAAACGCAATCATGCCGAGCAACTGGAACGTATTACCCAAATACAAAATGAACTTTTCCCTAACCAGAGCCTGCAGGAACGTAAAGCTAACTTCTCAGAATTCTATCTTGAATTTGATGGTAAACTTTTAGCGGAACTTTTTGACAAACTGAAACCGTTAGAGCATGAGTTTAATATAATAGTACTTTAAAAACAAGACTTTAAGACAATAGATGTTAGATAATAGACATCATTGAGTTAACAGTTTAAAAAATATAGCTAAGAAACCCAAAAAGTTATAGTTATTGGCTAAAAACCACTACTTTTGCAAAAATTTAAAAATTACAATGGCAACAAACAGGACTTTCACAATGATCAAGCCGGATGCAGTAGAAAAAGGGCATATCGGTGGTATTTTAGGAATGATAGCTGATGCAGGTTTCAAAATCGTATCGCTAAAACTTACTCAACTTACTGTAGCTGACGCTCAGGCATTTTACGCTGTTCACAGCGCAAGACCATTCTATGGCGAGCTTGTAGAATTCATGTCAAGAGGTCCTATCGTAGCTGCTATCCTTGAAAAAGAAAACGCAGTTGAGGAATTCAGAACTCTTATCGGAGCTACTAACCCTGCTGATGCTGCAGAAGGTACTATCCGTAAAAAATATGCTACTTCAATTGGCGAGAATGCCGTTCACGGATCTGACAGCGACGAGAACGCTGCTATCGAGAGCGCTTTCCACTTTGCTGTAAGAGAGCAGTTCTAATCAGAACCAAACGCTTTTATATAAAAAATGCCGCTTTACAGCGGCATTTTTGTTATCGTAACACTACATCTTTTACAACTTCGCGTTTCAGTTCCTCGTTTATCATCTTAACAATTTTGGCTTTACCGTAGCTAAGTTCCTCCCTTAATACTGCCGAAGTAAGCTCAACATACAATGTTGTTCCCTTCAGCATAATATCACGCGTATAATTGTTTACGCCATTACCCATAAGGTTTTTCCAGGCGTCACGCACATCTATCTTATCCATTCCGGTCTGAAGTTTGTTCTCCTGCATAAACTGCTTTAGTACATCCCCTACCGATTGTTCTTCATTAAATCGTTTTGCCATTATTTTACTGAAAAAGGTTGCGGTTTCTTATAATGGTATTCTACATTGTGCTGGTTTTTTACTACCAGATGTTCTTCGTCAAGCTCTAAAAGCTCTTCTTTCCATTTTGCATACTCTGTGGTATAACTAATATAAGTTTTGCCGTTTTCATTTACTATCGCAATTTTCTCAGACAAATCATTTACACGATATGTCCCGTCAAATTGCGGCATTACTTTTTTACGAAAACCTTCCTTACCCTTCAGTTCAAAATAATCAATCGTAGGATTCACTTTGTATTCTTTAGCTTCTCCGTCTGCCATAATAGCCTCTTCAATTTCCCAGTATCCGTTTAGCTTAGCTAAATCAGCATCAGAAACGGTATGACCACACGAGAATGCTATAAAAGACACAAATAAGAACAGAATAGACTTTTTCATAAGTAGTAAGGATTATTTGAAGCAAATTTAGGTAATAAACATGGTCTATTTTTATAATATCATGCGAAAGTATTTATTACATTTAAACTCCAATTATAACATCATGAAAAACATTTTATTACTAATATCAGGACTTTTACTTTTTACATCATGCAGTTTGTCTGATGACAGCCCTACACCAGAAAATCCGGACAATGAGACAATGTACTTCCCTCCCAACGATGCTAACGCATGGGAAACAAAAACACCTGCGTCTCTGAATTGGAACGAAGCCGCTATACAACCACTTTTAGATTATCTTCAGACAAAACATTCACGCTCGTTTATTATCCTTGTAAATGGACGTATTGTTATGGAAGAGTATTTTAACGGGCACACTGCTACTACTCCCTGGTATTGGGCAAGCGCCGGAAAAACGCTTACCTCTACTTTAACCGGCATAGCACAGGAAGAAGGTTTATTAAACATCAACAACAAAATATCTGACTATATAGGAACAGGATGGACAAGTGCACCTTTGGATAAAGAAAACCTTATTACCTGCAAACATCTTCTCACTATGACCTCAGGACTGAACGACGAAGGCGGTGACAGCGTTGCCCCCGAAGATTTGCAATATCTTGCCGATGCAGGATCACGATGGGCTTACGACAATGTATATGTAAAATTGCAGGATGTAATAGCTGCGGCTAGCGGACAAACCTGGAGTGACTATTTTAATAACAGGTTAAGGGATAAGATTGGAATGTCCGGATCATGGATCAATAGTGGTGAAGACCTGAGCGTATATTGGAGCACAACACGAAGCATGGCTCGCTTTGGGCTTTTAGCTTTAAATAATGGCAACTGGAACGGCACTCAGATAGTAAACTCACAATATCTTAATGCTGCAACAACTACTTCACAGCAAATTAATAAATCATACGGTTACCTATGGTGGATAAATGGTGAGGAAAGTTACCATTTACCTCAATCGCAATTGCAGTTCAATGGATCACTGGTACCTAATGGCGCTAACGATATGTATATGGCACTCGGGAAAAATGACCAGAAGATATATGTAATACCTTCCAGAAAAATGGTTGTGATCCGAATGGGCGATGCCGCCGATGAAGAAAACTGGGCGCTATCGGGTTTTGACAACGAACTATGGGGAAAAATAAATGCGGTGATCAATTGATCACCGCATTTATTTTTATCATAACCTGTAACTAAATACTAGTCCCAATCTTCCGACTTTTGTATTAAAACTACCATCTACGTCCTCCATATAATCTCTGTTTGTAATGTATTTTACAGCGACACTATAATTCTTATTAAAAGTATATCCTACTCCAAAATTAAGAGCAAAACTGGTCGCCAAATTGTATTTACCATTATCTCCCCTATATGGTATTCCATCATTAAGCGGATATAACGTAGTATACCATTCTAATTCTCCTCCAATCGGTTGATAAACCCCAAAACCACATTCCAGAAAAATATTACTTCTGTTGGATAAGATATATTTATAACGCGGTCCAAATGAGAAGTTAAAAGCGTACCCAGTCATTTTAAAAGTACTTTCCAAAACATTATACCCCTGATCTTTGGAATCAACCAATTCATAATTTAATGGCTCAAATTCGCCTCTCGCGTATAGCTCCCATGATTCATTAGGGAAAATATAAGCTGCTTCTGCTCCTGCAGAAAAAGTCAGCGAAGACTCGTCTGCAACTGCCGGGGTATAATACGAAATACCCATATTAGCATAATGCACTCCGGCAAAGAAACTATAGGCAAATTCTTTTCTGCTATTAAGGCTAAATATTTCAGACTTAGATCCGGAACATTCATTATATTTCTTTACAACACCAACAATTGCATCTTTATCATAGGTTATAGTAATAAAATCAGAAACCTGCTGCCCCTCACACTTTACCAAATTGTACAATTGTCTTCTGTATGTTGGAGAATCAACAGTTTTACCTTCCGGAAGTAAATATTTTCTATTAATAAGCTGCTCTACAGCACCTTGTTTAATTGAAGTATTACTTAAGAAAAAAAACGTATTATAATCTTTAGTATAAGAGTAAAGCGATGCTTTTCCCTTAACCAGAACATTTAGAAACAGTGCCCGTGATGACAACTGAGGATCTTTACTGTAAGTTTTATCACCCAACATATCGGTTTCAACAATATGCTTCTCAAACTTTTGCTTTCCCTCATCAATGCCGTATTCTACAACATCTTTCGGTAGCGGCGAAAATTCTCCACTTCCTGACTTTTTAAATTTTAATTTTTCTGTTTTGAAAAAATCATAAAATTCAAAAAAGCCATTAACTTTTTCTCCGGATTCAGTTATGTAATATCCTTTATAGTCATCTTGGGCAAACGCGAACAGAGTAAAAAAGAACGAAAACAGTAAGCTAATTTTTCTCATAAAAAACAAATAGAACTTAGGTTGGTTAACAAACTTCAAATATAGTATTATTCCTAACAAAAAAAGTAACGCAATGCGTTACTTTTTTTTGTATTATGTATAGTGATTTTATTTAAAGAACGAATCTACAAATTCATATTTATTAAATACCTGAAGATCTTCGATACCCTCTCCAATACCAATATATTTTACAGGAATCTGGAACTGATCTGAAATTCCTATTACTACTCCCCCTTTAGCAGTACCATCCAGTTTAGTCACAGCCAGGCAACTTACCTCTGTAGCTGCTGTAAACTGTTTTGCCTGCTCAAAAGCATTCTGTCCTGTAGAGCCATCCAAAACAAGCAATACATCGTGTGGAGCATCTTCCACAACCTTTTGCATTACTCTTTTTACTTTCGTAAGCTCATTCATCAAATTCACTTTGTTATGAAGGCGTCCGGCAGTATCAATAATAACCACATCGGCATCCTGGCTTACGGCACTTTGTAAAGTATCAAAAGCAACCGACGCAGGATCGCTACCCATTTGCTGCCTGACAATAGGCACACCTACTCTGTCAGCCCAAACCTGCAACTGATCGATAGCTGCAGCTCTAAAGGTATCAGCAGCACCTAATACTACTTTATACCCAGATTTCTTAAACTGATATGCAAGCTTACCAATAGTTGTAGTTTTACCAACACCATTAACTCCAACCACCATAATAACATAAGGTTTTTTATTGGCAGGAATTTCAAATTCAGAAGCCTCACCACTATTGGTTTCGCTCAATAATGAAGCAATCTCTTCTCTTAATATCTTATTAAGTTCATCAGTCCCCAGATACTTATCCCTGGCAACACGTTCTTCAATTCGCTCAATAATCTTAAGTGTTGTATTAACACCAACATCAGAAGAAACAAGCACCTCTTCAAGATTATCAAGCACCTCATCATCTACTTTTGCTTTACCGGCAACAGCTTTAGATAATTTTGAAAAGAAAGAAGTTTTGGTTTGTTCAAGTCCTTTATCTAATGTTTCTTTCTTTTCAGAAGAAAATATTTTTTTAAAGAAGTTCATATAAGCAGTTGTAGTTTTTTGTTTTTCCGTGGTAAATATAGAAAATAAAAAAGCTACTTTCTTAGATGAAAGTAGCTTTTCTATATATTGTGTACGATATTATTTCTTCTTAAGAAATGCATCTACTTCTTCAGGAGCCATAACGCTCTCAACGAAAGTATAAGCTCCTGTTTTTGGAGATTTTACCATCTTGATAGCTTTAGTTAACCTCTTAGAAGCTGTTTGTAAAGTTGCTACGGTTTTCTTTGCCATGACTTATAAATTATTTAATTTCTTTATGTACAGTCACACGTTTAAGGATAGGATTGAATTTTTTAATCTCTAACCTGTCTGGTGTATTCTTTTTGTTCTTAGTAGTAATGTACCTAGAAGTTCCAGCAACGCCAGAAGCTTTGTGCTCAGTACACTCTAAAATCACCTGGATTCTATTACCTTTCTTTGCCATCTTGCTATATATTTATTAGGTAAGGATTATTTAATAAACCCGTTAGCTTTAGCTTCTTTCAAAACTGCAGCAATACCATTTTTGTTAATTGTCTTGATAGTAGAAGCGGCTACTCTAAGTGTGATCCACTTATCTTCCTCAGGAAGATAGAAACGTTTCTTCACTAAGTTTACACTAAACTTCCTTTTAGTTTTGTTCATTGCGTGGGAAACATTGTTTCCAACCATCGCTTTTTTACCGGTAAGGGCACAAACTCTTGACATTATTTCTCGCTTTTATATCGTTATTCAAATTCAGGGTGCAAAGAAAAGAAAAATAAACTGATTACACAAACATAATCAGTTAGTTTTTTAAAATTTCATGATAAATCTTTTCCAAAGCTTTGTTAGACGCCCTTTCAATTACCTTTTCACGAGGTTGTCCAAGGTCTAATCTCTCACTATAAACACCTTTGGGAGTCGCAATTCCTATAAAAACAGTCCCTACTTCAACCGCAGAATCACCTTTTAGCGGACCTGCATTACCTGTAGTAGATACCGCATAATCCGAACCAAAAAGCTGTTTAGCTTTTAAAGCCATATTCTCGGCTACCTGTGAACTAACAACGCTAAACACATCTATAAGTTGTTGTTCAACCTTTAATATATTTACCTTTGCTTCAGTCGCATAGGTTACTGCGCTTCCCTTAAAATAAGCTGATGAACCGGCTACCGAAGTTATCATTTGCGCTATTTTACCTCCGGTACAACTCTCGGCAACAGCCAGTGTCTTACCTTTATCTTTTAGCAATTTTCCTAAAACCACCTCAATGGTTTCTCCTTCATCAAAACCTACAATAATATCACCAATCAGGACTTTTAACTTCTCAGCTTCGGCATCAATAGCATTTTGTAAAAGAGCTTCGTCCGTTCCCCTGGCACTCATGCGCAGCCTTACCCTTCCCGGATTAGGCAGATAAGCCAGTTTTATAAACTCAGGAAGATTATTCTCCCATTCCTCTATACGTTCTGCAACAAGGCTTTCACCCTGCCCATGTGTAATTATTGTTTTATGGATAATATACGGTCGTTCATACTTTTCAATTAAAGCAGGTATAACAGCATTATCTATAATATATTTCATTTCATAAGGAACACCCGGCAGCGAAATAAAAACGGTATCTCCACGCTCCATCCACATTCCGGGAGCAGTCCCTACTTCATTATACAATATCCTGGCATGCGAAGGAACCAACGCCTGATCCTTGTTCATTTGAGAAGCAGGTCGTTTCATGGCCTTTGCAATAAGCGCAACAACATGAGCTTCCAATTCCTCATTACGAATAAGATGATCATCAAAGTACTCACAAAAAGATTCTTTGGTAACATCATCCTTAGTCGGGCCAAGACCTCCGGTAACAATTACAACATCTACCCTGTTCTGGAAATATGCCAGTGTTTCAAGAATATGTGTCCTCTCGTCGCTTATAGATCTTGTTTCTAAAACTGCAATACCAATTTTATCAAGCGCTTTGGCTATATACGCCGAATTAGTATCCACTATCTGACCTATCAGTATCTCATCACCTATAGTAACAACTGCTGCTTTCATTAGTAAATGGCGTAATCTTTTTTAAGTTCTTTTACCGTTTTGCTTATATAATCTTTAAGGCTCTTTACAGTATCCTTAATTTCTTTTCTTTTACCGCGCGAACGACTCCAACTCTCTATTACCAAAACATCCTCGTAAGCCAAATCCATCCCTAAAAGATCCAGCGTAGGCTTAATCTTATGAGCCGCATGGTACACCTTGTCGTAATCTTTTTCCTCAAGTCCTTCCCTTACATTTACAACCTCTACAGGCACTTCTTCAAGAAAAAGCGTTACTATTTGTTTTGCAAACTCCACATCGTTATCTGAGATTGCGTATACTTTTGATAAATTATAATATAGCGCCATTATTTTACCTGTATCCTGAATAATTTTCTTCCTTCAATATAACCTTCCAGCACGTCATCCGGACTAACTTTAGCAACACCTTCAGGCGTTCCTGTAAAAATAACATCACCTGTCCTTAATGTAAAATACTGCGAAACATAAGCTATTATCTCATCTATTTTCCACAACATATGCTGCGTATTACCACTCTGAACAACATTACCATTATTAGTAAGTTCAAAATTAATATTATCCAGTGCAGCAAACTCAGTTTTTGAAACAAATTCTCCAATTACCGCCGATCCGTCAAAAGCCTTAGCCTTTTCCCACGGCAGCCCTTTTTCTTTAAGTTTAGACTGCAGGTCACGAGCAGTAAAATCTATACCCAAACCTATTTCGTCATAATATTTATGTGCAAATTTTGCATCTATATATTTACCTACCTTATTTATTTTCACCAGTACCTCAACCTCATGATGCACATCATTGGTAAACTCAGGAATTACAAACGGAAACTGCTTTTGCACCACCGCTGTATCAGGTTTTAAGAAAATAACAGGTTCATCAGGCCTTTCATTTTGCAGCTCCTCTATGTGTTTCACATAATTCCTGCCTATGCAAATTATCTTCATCGTTATTCCGGGAAAATTATTAAGCCAATTTATTATTTAATTTTCTGAGTTTTATTGCCGTTAACACCTTCTTGGTATATAACGGGAAATCAGCATTCTGAATCCATCCAAAATAGCCCGGTTCCTGCTCAAGCACTTTCTCAACTTTTGCACCTTTATGTTTACCGAAAGTAAATATCTCTTCACCATCAGCATCCAGAACAATAAAACCGGCAAAGTCAACCACTTTTTTACGAGTAGTATATTCAGAAAGTGCCCTCATATCATTCTCCAGATCATCATAACGCTCCAATTGCGATTTTAATATTTCATAGGTAGCATTGGTATCTGCTTCTGCTGTATGAGCATTGTCAAGTGTTTTACCACAATAGAATTTATAAGCAGCACTAAGCGTACGCTCCTCTTTTTTATGGAAAATCGTCTGAACATCTACCGACACCCTGTTTTTCATGTCAAAGTCCACACCGGCACGAAGCAGTTCTTCCGCCAACAATGGAATATCAAACCTGTCAGAATTGTATCCTCCAAGATCTGAATCTTTCATCATATTGTGTATGGTATTTGCCAGTTCTTTAAATGTAGGCTCATTAGCCACCTTATCATCGGTTATACCATGAAAAGCAGTTGTTGCAGGCGGTATGGGCCTCTCCGGATTCACCAGCCAGGTACGGCTTTCTTTATTACCATTAGGATATACCTTCAACACAGAAATCTCAACAATACGGTCTTTAGTAATATCCGTACCGGTAGTTTCTAAATCAAAAAAACATATAGGCTTATGCAGCTTTAGTTCCATAAATAAAATTTGTCTTGAAGAACAAAGATAAGAGTAGATGCCTTACTACCGAAATTTTTAGCAATAAATAGACCGCAAATAATCCTTAATTAATTGCAATCCCATCTAAAGTTTGACGTTTCGTAGTTTTGTTTTTTATAGTCAAAATGCCACCACTCATTGTTATAAGGCGTAAAACCTGCCTTTTTCATAATAGCACGCAACAACTTCCTGTTACGCCTCGCCTCCTTGCTTAACCCGTCAGCATCATAATGAGACAGCTCTGTAAAATCATCAAATGGCGTTCCCATATCCAGCAGATTACCACTTTCATTAGCAAGGGAAAGATCAATAGCGCGTCCACGGTTGTGATTCGATCCTTTTCCCGGTGGAGCAACATAACGCGGATCGTTTACAATATCATACATTACTTTTTGATAGCCATACGGACGATAACAATCATATATCACCAGTGTATATCCCTTCTCTTTAGCCCTTTCATTTGCTTCTTCCAAAGCCTCAGCCACTTCAGGGCGTAAAAAACAACGCGCACACGGATAGATCTTCTGATGCATAAAGTTAGCCGTATCTGCATACGCCATACGATTCTGAATCCCCTGAGCTTCAAAATTCACTTCAACCCATTCTTTTACCGTATCCTGAATGATTGTTTTTTTGCTTTCGCGGAAAGAGATGTTTTTCGGCGAAACTGACAACGAACAAAGTATTACGAGAAGCGTTACATAATAGAATATTTTCATAGCGAAGATGTTGTTATTACAAATATAAAGAACAACCTCTATTTTCTTACTATAGAATAACTTTCTTCATTGAAACTAAATAATATAGGTTGTGTTTTGGTTTCTGTCTCCCATCCCATCTCCAAAGCCTGCCTTATCATCATACTTACCTCTTTAACACTGACAACCCTCATAACAAGATCACTTACATCTGGAAATTCAACCCAAAATTCAGCTGTATCAGACACTACATCAATTTCAATCTTAGCGTCTTTAAACCCATCCTTGTTAACGATGACGGTAATAACACCTTTTTTTCGTGAAACTATCATCCAGCTATACTTAACCTCGTCAACCGTTATTGATCTATATTTTTTCCTCATGGTTAAATATAAAAAAAGCCGGAAAATTTCCGGCTTTTTTTATCAATATTATTTCTTAGTAATCTCTGTTCACATCAAAGGCTTCAAGGTATTCAGCAACACGTTTAACGAATGATCCTCCAAGAGCACCATCTACCACACGGTGGTCATAGCTGTGCGAAAGGAACATTTTCTGACGGATACCAATAAAGTCACCATCCGGAGTTTCGATAACTGCAGGTACTTTTCTGATTGCTCCAAGAGCAAGGATACCTACCTGTGGCTGGTTGATGATTGGCGTACCAAACACACTACCAAATGTACCCACATTAGTTACAGTATATGTACCACCCTGAGTATCGTCCGGTTTAAGTTTACCTGCTTTAGCACGGTTACCAAGGTCGTTTACAGCTTTCGCCATACCCACCAGATTAAGCTGGTCAGCATTTTTAATTACCGGAACGATAAGGTTACCGTTTGGCAATGCTGCCGCCATACCAAGATTGATGTTTTTCTTCTTGATTATGAATTCACCGTCAACAGATATATTCATACCCGGGAAATCTTTAAGCGCTTTGGCTACAGCTTCCATGAATATTGGAGTGAAAGTAAGTTTTTCGCCTTCTCTCTTTTCAAATGCATTTTTAACCTT
The DNA here is from genome assembly GCF_003350375.1 of Flavobacterium sp. AG291. GTDB lineage: Bacteria > Bacteroidota > Bacteroidia > Flavobacteriales > Flavobacteriaceae > Flavobacterium > Flavobacterium suzhouense. The sequence continues at coordinate 68,269 of NZ_QQAR01000006.1, forward strand.
ATCTCTCCATTTTACAATGTTCGTTACATCTACTTCGATGAACGATTGTACGTGAGCCGATGTTTGTACCGACTGTACCATGTAACCTGAAATAAGCTTACGCATACGGTCCATTTCTACAATTTCGTCACCACCATTAACCGATACCGGAGCAGCTTTAGCGGCTACTGGTTGTTGGTTGTTGGTTGCCGATTGCTGGATTGTCTGTGGCGCTGCAGGAGCCGTAACTGGCGCAGGCTGGCTTCCGCGATTTTTAACGTAATCCAGTATATCATTTTTAGTAACCCTGCCTTCTTTACCTGAGCCGTTTATAGCTTCAAGCTCAGCAAGAGATATACCTTCTTCTTTTGCAATGTTTTTTACTAACGGTGAGTAGAACTTATCAGAACCTGAAAAATCTACCGGAGCAGCAACTGCATTAGCCGCAGCTTCAACCGATTTTTCAATAACCTGAACATTAGCAACTGTAGTTTCCTCTTTAGGAGCATCTACCACTACACCACCTTCAGTTTCAATATAGGCAATCGTCTGGCCTACCTGAACCACGTCGTTTACATTAAAAAGTATTTCAGTAAGTGTTCCCGACACTTCAGACGGCACTTCTGAGTCAACTTTATCTGTTGCAATCTCAAGCACAGCTTCATCAGCCGCGATGTGATCGCCAACATTTTTTAACCAGTTTGTTATAGTTGCCTCAGCAACACTCTCACCCATTTTGGGTAATTTTAGTTCAAATTTTGCCATATCGATAACCTAAAGGTAAAATTACTATTTCAGTTTGCGAATTTAATAAAAAAAATAAGCCATTGCTTTTTTTAAAATAATTATTCACTTACTATATATTTTTTTCTTTTTATCACAAATCTTCTAACAAAATCACCTGCCCTCTGTCATTACTGCTATTACTACCAATAATAAATGAAGATTCCGCAGGTTTTATCTTGAAAGTATAACCATCATTTTTATGCTGCTGCATAAAAGCTATCGCATCTTTAAAGCTAACAGTCGCATTATCGAACACAATCTCTGCTTTTTTGCTCATGAGTAGTGCTTCTTGCAGCGATTCTACCCTGTCCACTTTTTTACCAAGCTTTTGCTCTAAAGACAAACGAAGCTTTTCGTTATTCGAAATTAAAACATAATATTCAGGTATCCTTGCAGGAGCCGTTTTATTCTTCTTAACCACAGCAAAAAAGAAAGCACCAACACGCATCATCACATCAAACATGGGCGAACGCCTGAAATGTTTTTTATAAAAAAACTGCATCGCTTCACGAAAACGTTTCATGTAAGTACCATCTTTTACCGTACTCTCCCCTTTATAATGAATTACCGAAGTTTCAGCAAAATAGTAATTACGAAGCTGTTTCTTAAGCACAGTATACGATAAATCGATATCGTCGCTATACATAAAACAATCCTCATCAAACCCCCCTACTTCAAGATAGAGTTCACGTTTCATAATCATAAACGCACCAACAAGAATATCTACTTTCCCACTCTGGTTTTCGTTTAGATGCTGCGCATAATAGCGATTGAATATTTCTTTTTTAGGAAGCAGCTTATAAAAACCGCCTATTTTAGTAAAGGCCACCCAGGGTGTAGGAACCCCTCGTTTGCTCTCCGGCAGAAAAGTACCGGTACCATCCACCAGTTTCACACCACAGATACCAAAATCTTTTTGCGCCCTGATAAACTCCAGCGCTTTTATAAAAGTATCTTCGGCAACTACGGTATCAGGATTAAGAATACACACATATTCTCCTTTAGCAGCCGCAACACCTATGTTATTTCCCTTAGGAAATCCGGCATTGTCTTTATTTTCGATAAGCGTTACCCCGGGAAAACGCGACTTCATCATAGCACAGCTATCGTCGGGAGAATTGTTATCTACAACAATTATTTCCGCATCAATATCCCTAATAGCCTGCTGAACACTCAGCACGCATTGTTCCAGAAAATAGTGGACATTATAATTAAGTATGACTACGGAAAGCTGCATTTGGCAAAGATAACAGAATTTAAGAATTTCAAAAATTCACTTATACCATAAGGGCTAAAAAACAAAAGCGCCCCTTGAGTGGGCGCTTTTATCAACTAACTAACCAAATCCAATCATTATTTATGAAATCTCTATCAATCTTTTTGTCTGAGGCAGGGCTTCTTCTTTTTTAGGCAGACTAACGTGCAGTATACCATCCGTATAAGAAGCATTTATTTCTTCGGCTTTTACATTTTCAGGCAGTTTGAATGACCTTTTAAATGAAGCTGCACGAAATTCCCTTCTTGTAAACTTTCCTTCTTCTTTCTCGATTGACTCCGCTTTCGCCTCAGAAGAAATCGTCAGCAAATCGTTATCAACCTCTATATTGAAGTTTTCTTTTTTAAAGCCCGGAGCAACAACCTCCAGATTAAAAGCTGTTTCGCTCTCTTTTACATTTACAGGAGGAACCAATGCATGAGCTGCTTGTGTACCACCTAAAATATCTCTAAAAAACTGATCCATTACAGGAAATCCGTGTGCACCGTTACGTTTTACTATATTCATAATATTATTTTTTAAAATGTTTTATATCTAATATTTGCTTAGTAATAGTCAACTTTTATTCCAATGTAATTTTTACAGACAAAATGTCACTTTACATGACTTTTTGTCTTAACCTCTTGTTGAAAGTGAATAAAATCTATATTTACACTACCAAAACCAATCAATAATGGAATCTATAAAAAAGAGGATTCAGTCGATAGATGTGTTACGAGGCATCATTATGGCTATTATGGCTTTAGACCACGTTCGTGACTACTTTCATATTAATGGAATGAACGGTAGCCCAACCGACATGGAAACCACTACCCCGGCACTCTTTTTTACAAGATGGATCACTCATTTTTGCGCGCCAACCTTTGTTTTACTTTCCGGAACATCAATTTACCTGCAAAGCCTTCGCAAAACAAAAAAGGAGCTTTCATGGTTTTTATTTACGAGAGGACTATGGCTCATGTTTGCCGAATTTACCCTTGTAGGCTTTGGATGGAGCTTTAATATTTCTTTTGACTTTTTCTTCCTTCAGGTAATATGGGCCATAGGAAGCAGTATGGTTATTTTTTCAGCACTGATTTTCTTCAGGTATTGGATAATTGTCATTATCGGGATAGCACTCACTCTACTCCATAACATTATGGATTACGTAATAATAACCAACGACCATCTTGATGTAGCCGCTAATTTTTTCCTGATTACCGAATTTGAACCTTATGCAATAGGAAGTATTCGTATTATAACTGCATACGCCATATTACCCTGGACAGGAATTATGCTTTTAGGCTATGGAATAGGGAAATGGTTTAATAGTGAAGTCAGGCCGGAAACACGAAGAAAATCTCTTATTATTACCGGAAGCCTATTGATAGCTTTATTCTTAATATTGAGATTATTGAACGGTTATGGTGATCCCGCTCTATGGGAAACGCAACGCAATAGCACTTATACTTTGTTATCCTTTCTGAATGTTACAAAATACCCGCCATCTCTCCTATACACCTGTATGACATTAGGGCCCGCACTGATAGTTTTGGCCCTAATAGAAAACATTCAGAACCGCTTTACCGCCATCTTTAATATTTTTGGACGCGTACCATTCTTTTACTACCTGATACACATATATATTATACACATACTTTGCACTACCCTTTTCTTTGCAGAAGGCTATTCTTTTGAAGACAACTTTAAGCTAACCATGAGTTTTGCTTTCAGGCCTGAAGAAAACTTTGGCTTCTCATTAGGCATTGTATACCTTATATGGATTCTGGTTTTGGTATTGTGTTACTTCCCGAGCAGATGGTACAACAATTACAAGAGCACACACAAACACTGGTGGCTTTCTTATATATAGTTATCAGTAAAAAACTTTCAGAACAACTTTAAACTTTAAACCTTAAACAAAAAGTTTACTTTTGCACAAAACAGCATACAAGTGAATTACCTTTCAGTAGAAAATATATCTAAGTCATTCGGGGAACGCACCCTTTTTGAAAACCTATCTTTCGGAATCAACAAAGACCAAAAAATTGCTTTTGTAGCCAAAAACGGCACCGGAAAAACCAGTATCCTGAAAATCATTACAGGAGAAGACATACCTGATACCGGACAGGTAGTAATGCGCAAGGAAATGAAAATGGCTTTCCTGTCTCAGGAACCCAACCTAAACCCGGAACTGACTATTGAAGAAAGTATTTTTGCTTCGGATAACGAGATACTGAAAGTGATCGAACAATACGAAAAAGCTCTTGAAAACCCTGCCGACGAAGAGGCTTACCAAAAAGCTTTTGAACGCATGGATATGCACAATGCCTGGGATTTTGAAACCCAGTACAAGCAAATACTTTTCAAGCTGAAACTGGAAGATATAAAGCTGAAAATCAAAAACCTTTCAGGAGGACAGAAAAAACGTGTTGCCTTAGCCATCATTCTTATCAGCAAACCGGATCTTTTGATTCTGGATGAGCCTACCAACCACCTTGACCTTGAAATGATTGAGTGGCTGGAGAATTATTTCGCTAAAGAAAACATGACACTGTTTATGGTTACGCACGACCGTTTCTTTTTGGAACGCGTATGTAACGAGATCATCGAACTTGAGAATGGAAAACTGTACCAGTACAAAGGCAACTATTCTTATTATCTTGCTAAAAAAGAAGAACGTATCGCTGCTGAAAATGCAAGCATAGACAAAGCAAAAAACCTTTTTGTAAAAGAACTGGAATGGATGCGTCGTCAGCCTAAGGCTCGTACCACCAAATCGAAATCGCGCCAGGATGACTTCTATGTAATCAAGGAGAAAGCTCATAGCCGCCGTAAAGACCACCAAATGGAACTGGAGATCAATATGGAACGCATGGGCAGCAAGGTTGTAGAACTTCATAATGTTTCTAAGAAGTTCAAAGACAAAACAATCCTTGAAAACTTTAGCTATAACTTTAATCGTGGCGAACGTATAGGTATCATCGGAAAAAATGGAACAGGAAAATCAACCTTCCTTAATATACTTACCCAAACCATGCCACCGGACGCCGGAAAAGTAGTTGTGGGAGACACCATAAAATTAGGTTACTATACCCAAAGCGGTATCAACCCTAAACCGGAACAAAAAGTAATTGATATCATCAAGGAGTTTGGCGAATACATTCCGCTAACAAAAGGACGCATCATATCAGCAGCACAACTGTTGGAGCGTTTCCTTTTTGACCGCAAGAAACAATACGACTTTGTAGAAAAACTGAGTGGAGGGGAATTAAAGCGACTTTACTTGTGTACTGTCCTTATCCAAAACCCTAACTTCCTGATTCTGGATGAGCCTACCAACGATCTTGACATCGTCACCCTTAACGTACTCGAAAACTTCCTGTTAGATTATCCGGGCTGCCTTTTAGTAGTTTCACACGACAGGTACTTTATGGATAAGATTGTAGATCACCTGTTCGTATTCAGAGGCGAGGGAGAAATTGAAGATTTCCCAGGTAACTATAGCGACTTCCGCGCATATGAAGACAGCGTTGAACCTGTAAAAACCGACAACAAACCGGACAGCGACAACAAAAAAGCATGGAAACAGGGCAATGTAAAAGCCGGACTTACTTTTAACGAACAAAAGGAATATCAAAAGATAGAAAAGGAAATAAAAGACCTTGAACGCGAGAAAGAAGCCATAGAAAAGCAATTTTCAGACGGATCGGTTGCTGAGGGAGATATCGCCAAAAAAGCTGATGAACTACAGGTCATCCTAAACAAAATAGATGAAAAAACAGAGCGCTGGTTTGAATTAAGCGCTAAAATGGAAGAATAATAGTTTACGGTTTTCAGTGAACAGTTTACAGTTCACTCCTACTGAAAACTGTGACTGCGACTGAATACTTATGGCAATACTATCATACAATTCATTTCTCTGGAACTCGGTTAATTTACACGGAGTACATTCTCCTTTTGTCTTTAAGATCGCTAAGGCATTGCTTACTAAAACCAATACACCGGTAAAGACCGACAATCCACAAGTTTTGAGTCAGGAAGCAACAGAGATCCTTTGCAGGATTATGGTAAACCTCAGATGTGAAAGAATGGTAGCCTTGGGTGAGGACACAACTGCAATTAACCAACTCATAAGGAAATGTGCCGAAGAACTGAACCATAAGATATGGTTCCTATCAACATTTGCCCCTATCAGCGGTAATCTTGATATGATTTACATATCCGCAATGGACAGTCAGGCCATTTTACCTCAGATAGAAAGTCTTTCATCAAACATTGGCAGCAATACGGTTTGCATAATAAGCAAAATACATAATTCAGCACAGGCAGAATACGATTGGGAAACACTTAAAAAAAATCCAAGGATTACCGTAAGCATAGATACATATCATTTAGGAATTGTATTCTTCAGACCGGAACAAGCCAAAGAGCATTTTAATATCCGTACAAAAACATCAAAGGTCACCGACTTCACATTAGGAGCCAGAGACCTTTGGGGATTGCTATACAAACAATCTTAGTTGGTGCGGAGCGCATGAATAAGTTCAGCCTTTGTCATTTTAGAACGCCCTTCAATACCTACTTTTTTTGCTTCATCATAAAGACTTTGTTTGGTAAGGCCTTCATATTTTCTTGCTTTACCACCTCTGTATTCAGCACCTTTACTATTAGCTATTCTGGCAGATTTCTCTTTACTTTAGCCTTTTTCTCTTAAAGCCTCATACTGGTCTATATCCTTAATTTGAGGCACTGGTGATTTTCTAGCCGGCATAACTATAGCATTTAATTGATTAACATATCTAAGTTATAAATCAAAAACCACAGTAGGAGTTAAACCACGGTTAAAACAAGCTTTATATAATCATAAAAAAGGGGTACACCTAAGCATACCCCTCTTTACTCACACAAATTTATAAAAAACCTTAACTCTTCTTAGTTAACTTTGTCTTTAGCATCCTGATTCTCTTCACCTTTAGCCGTCATACGTTCCCAACGGAATTTAGGTGCGAATTTTAATTTGATACCAGCAATTTTTCTGTTATCATCAGCGCTAAGACCTTGTTTTTCTACAGTATTTTTACGGGCATCAAGTGCCTCATACCATGCTTTAACTTTATCAAGATCCTGTCTTGTATATTCGTTTTTCTCAGCATCAAAAGTCTCGTAGAATTTTTGATATACGCTAAGAATGTTGTCTTTGTTAACCCACGCAAATGTCATATCATTTCCTACAACATTACCAGGGCCAAAAAGTGTATCAGCTAATCCATTTCCTGAAGCAACAACCGCTTCAGCCTTAGCCTGAGTTTCAGCCTGTGCTTTTACGCCATCGTATTTAGCTTTGCTGTCATTCACTCTTTTTTGTGCATCAGCATCATTTTCAAGTGCAGCAAGAGCAGCCTCAGCTTCTGTAACCCTTCTTTGGTACTCTGCATCAATAGCAGCCCAGTTTGCAGCTCTTTCAGCAGCATCAAGGTCATTTATTGAGTCAACATATACTACATAGTGGTCAACTTCAGTTTTAGCCATTTCTTTTTTCTCGTCTTTGCAAGATGTAAATCCTGCTGCTATCAGGACAGCGCCTAATGCTAAATTGAATCTTTTCATGGTTGTTTTGCTTTTTAAGTTACTTTGATGAGTCAAAATTAGAGCAAACCGCAAAACATATCTTAATTCATTAAGAATAATTTAATACACTTAACTATAAATTAAGAATACTTAAGAATTCATTAACTTTTTAAGAAATATTACATCATGATTTATAGCATAAAAAAAGCCCAAAGTGTACTTTGAGCCTTTAATAAAGATTATAAACCAGTTAATCATCAATAGCATAATTCTCTGTTATTTCTTTTCCGGAAGCCGCATCTCTACCATAAAAATTAATAGATGAAACAGAAGTGCCGAGTCTATTACAGAAAAGGAACATTCTTTTGAGATGGATTGTCTTACCATTGATATAAACACTAACACGCGGATTGTTCTGGCTGCACAATTTTAATGTCATCTTTTTAGATGGATAGGCCGCAAGCGTAAAATCAAAAGTATTACTGCCTGTTTTTGTAAACTCGACACCATAGGCCATTTTACGCTGCATATTTGTAAGCTCTTCTTTTATACCTCCTTTATTGTAGTTAATGCGATACACATGTATAGGGTCGTTTTCTTTTAATATTTTACCCGAGGCAAAATTTGCATCATACACAAAAGTATTATGACCATTAGAATGCTGAATATAAAACATTCTTGTAGGACAATCAGGCGGAACAGGGTAACCATCCTGAAGCGGACACATAGCCAGCGATACCATAATCGACATAAAGAATATAATATTTTTCATAAGCCTTTGGTTTTGTGTTATCTAAAGTTAAAAAAAATATCACTAAAACGTTATAGAAAACTTAAAACTTTTCAACTTTAACATCCTTAGCCTGTTGACAACCTGTTAATTGGCAAATAGTTAAGATTTTTATACATCCAATGAGCGTACTTTTATCATGCAACTAAAATTTATACTACCATGGAACGCAGAATATATCATATACTACAAAACGGCATTAATGGCTGGAAAAGCATGCTGGAACAATCCGGAAGGACATCTGTAACAGGGAGCAACAAGCAGGATGTAATAAACCGAACTATAGCTATGGCTAAGACACATAGTAAATGCTCGGTGATAATACATAAGACAGACGGCAGTATTCAGGAAGAAAAAACCTTTCCGCGCAGTGCTGAACCCGTTTATTGCAAATAATAAGCAACTAATCTATTATAATTGGAAACCATTCGTTTAGGCGGGTGGTTTTTTTTTATATTAGCCAAAACAAATCCAACTATGCAAACTAAATCTGCTACAGATAAAGGCCGCCAATTAGCCTCTTCCTTTCTGTTTCTGAGTATGTTCCCCACGGCAGTGAATCCAACAAAATACAGTTGGGTTATTTTGCCCGCTGCCATTATGATGCTATATTTTAACTTCAAAAAATATAAAGAAGAGAAACAAGCCGGCATAAAACATTCAAAATTTGGATTTATCAGTATAATGTTATTAATAAGTATATTAGTCATAATTGCTGCATCCATCTCAAATTACCTTATCAGTATAGGATACTACGATTAATTGCTAAACATCTTCAGACATCCGACTTCGGACTTCTGACTTCGGACAGAATAAAAAAATTCCTTACTTTTAGGCCTCAAATCATCAATCATGTCAGAACCAATAATAGAGATTAAAGGCATAACACGAAATTTCCCTTTAGGAAGTGAAATCGTAAAAGTTCTTAAAGGCATTGACCTCAATATAAATAAAGGAGAATATGTTGCCCTTATGGGACCATCAGGGTCGGGTAAAAGTACGCTTATGAATATATTAGGTTGTCTGGACACCCCTACCGGCGGAAACTACATCCTTAACGGCAAAGATGTCAGCCGTATGGCCGATGACGAACTTGCAGCCATCCGTAATAAAGAGATCGGTTTCGTTTTCCAGACGTTCAACCTTATGCCCCGAACCACAGCACTTGACAACGTAGCCCTGCCAATGGTATATGCAGGTTATAAAAAACCGGAGCGCAATGCCAGAGCCACCGAAGTACTTACTCAGGTAGGACTTCAGGACAGGATGGACCACAAACCCAACCAGCTATCGGGAGGTCAGCGCCAAAGGGTTGCTGTAGCAAGAGCTCTGGTAAACCACCCATCCATCATACTTGCCGATGAGCCTACAGGAAACCTTGACAGTAAGACCTCTGTAGAGATCATGAAACTGTTTGGAGAAATCCATGCTAACGGTAACACCGTGATTCTTGTAACTCACGAAGAAGACATCGCTGCTTATGCCCATAGGGTAATCCGCCTCCGTGACGGAATTATAGAAAGCGATAATGTAAACCCTAATCCACATAAATAGTTCTCAGTTTACAGTTCACAGTTTACAGCTTCACGCAACAGACTGTTAACTGTGAACCGTTAACTGTAAACTAATAAAAATGAAAGTATACACTAAAACCGGAGACAAAGGCACTACTGCCCTGTTTGGCGGCACACGCGTTCCTAAACACCATATCCGTATTGAAAGCTATGGTACGGTAGACGAGTTAAATTCACACATAGGACTTATCCGAGATCAGGATATTAATCCCGATTACAAGAAAATATTAGAAAGAATACAGGACAGATTGTTTACTGTAGGTGCCATATTGGCAACCGACCCGGAAAAATCAGTTCTTAAAAACGGAAAAGACAGGCTAAACATCCCAAAAATTTCCGACAACGATGTAGAACTCCTTGAAAACGAGATTGACAACATGGAAACCGAACTGCCACCAATGACGCATTTTGTGCTTCCGGGCGGACATACAACGGTGTCATATTGTCACATTGCAAGGTGTGTATGCCGACGTGCAGAGCGTCTTTCGGTACATTTACACGACCTGGAGCCTACTGATGAGATGGTTTTAACCTATCTGAACCGACTTTCTGACTACCTTTTTGTATTGGCACGAAAGTTGTCCCATGACCTCAAGGCTGACGAAGTGAAGTGGATACCTGAAAAACTCTAAGGAGTTTTTAGTTTACAGTATTCAGTTCTCAGTTAGCAGTACTTCCAGAAGTAGACATTTAGTTGAACATGCTGTCTATTATTAGTAAACATAGAGAAATCTGAATACTGATTACTGAACACTGGGTACTGAAAACACGTTCTTAATTTTTTAAATAAAATAAACAAATTTTTACTTGACAATTTCAGTAGAAAATTTATTTTTGCATAAACTTTAATCGTTTAGAAGATGTATTGGACATTAGAATTAGCATCATATTTAAGTGATGCTCCGTGGCCTGCCACCAAAGATGAGCTTATTGATTACGCCATCAGGACCGGTGCTCCTCTTGAGGTAGTAGAAAACCTTCAATCCATTGAAGACGAAGGTGAGATCTATGAATCGATGGAAGAAATATGGCCGGATTATCCAACCGACGAAGACTATCTTTGGAACGAGGATGAATACTAGGAAAAAATAAAATTCAATTGAAAAGTCTCTCCGCGAGGCTTTTTTTTTGGCTAAATTTGTATCCTATTACAGTTAAATATAAGTAATTACAAAATAATGAGTTTAATAAACAGCATTCTTAAAGCCTTTGTAGGCGATAAGTCGCAAAAAGACGTTAAGGCCATCCAGCCGCTGATCAACAAGATCAAGTCTTATGAAAGCGCTTTAGCACAGCTTAGCCATGACGAGCTAAGGGAGAAAACAATATATTTTAAAGATACCATCCGTAAGGCTCGTGCCGAGAAAGACGCTAAAATAGCATCTTATCTGGAAGAGGTTGAAAAAATCGAGGATATCGATGCAAGAGAAGACATCTATGCTTCTATCGATGCACTTGAAAAAGAAGCCTATGAGTTATCTGAAAAAACATTGATGGAAATTCTTCCTGAAGCTTTTGCCGTAGTAAAAGAAACTGCAAAACGTTTTAAAGAGAATACTTCTATCACCGTTAAGGCTACTCCTAAAGACATGGAGCTTTCGGCAACGAAACCTTATATTGTTATAGAAGGCGACAATGCGGTATGGGCTAACTCATGGAATGCTGCGGGTAAAGAAATTACCTGGGATATGATTCATTATGACGTACAGCTTATAGGTGGTATCGTACTGCACCAGGGTAAAATTGCAGAGATGCAAACGGGTGAAGGTAAAACCCTTGTGGCGACCCTTCCGCTTTACCTTAATGCCCTTACAGGAAATGGCGTACACCTTGTAACCGTGAATGACTACCTTGCTAAAAGGGATAGCTCATGGAAAGCTCCGCTTTTCGAATTCCACGGACTTACAGTAGACTGTATCGATAACCACCAGCCAAACTCTGACGCACGTAGAAAAGCTTATGCGGCAGACATTACTTATGGTACCAACAACGAATTTGGTTTTGACTACCTAAGGGATAATATGGCACATTCGCCGAACGATCTTGTACAACGCAAACATAATTATGCGATTGTCGATGAGGTCGATTCAGTATTAGTGGATGACGCACGTACGCCACTTATCATCTCTGGTCCGGTACCTCAGGGAGACCGTCATGAGTTTACTGAGCTTAAACCAAAAATTGACAACCTTGTAAACCTTCAGAGAACATTAATAAACGGAGTATTGGCAGAAGCCAAAAAACTTATCCGTGAAGGTAATACCAAAGATGGCGGATTCCTGTTGCTTCGTGCACACAGAGGTCTTCCTAAGAACAAAGCCCTTATCAAATTCTTAAGTGAAGAAGGTGTTAAGCAACTACTTCAGAAAACAGAAAACCAGTACATGGCCGACAACAATCGTGACATGCACAAAATTGATGAGGCACTTTACTTTGTAATCGAAGAGAAAAACAATCAGGTTGAACTTACCGATAACGGTATTCAGTTCCTTTCTCAGGATACTGACAGCCATTTCTTTGTACTTCCGGACATTGGAACTGAGATTGCAAGAATAGAGAAACAAAAACTTTCTAAAGAAGAAGAAGCGGAAGCTAAAGAAGAACTTTATAAAGATTTTGCTGTTAAGAGTGAGCGTATCCATACGCTAACACAGCTTCTAAAAGCTTATACCCTATTTGAAAAAGATACGGAGTATGTTATCATGGATAACAAAGTACTTATCGTTGATGAGCAAACAGGACGTATCATGGATGGCCGTCGTTACTCTGATGGATTACACCAGGCTATTGAGGCTAAAGAGAACGTAAAAATCGAAGCCGTTACACAAACATTTGCAACCATTACCCTGCAAAACTACTTCAGAATGTACAGCAAGCTTGGCGGTATGACCGGTACTGCTGTTACCGAAGCGGGTGAGTTCTGGGAAATATATAAACTTGACGTAGTAGAAATCCCTACTAATAGAGGTATTGCACGTAAAGATGAGCAGGATCTTATCTACCGTACAATGCGTGAGAAATTCAATGCTGTTATTGAGGATGTAACTGCGCTTTCTGCTGCAGGAAGACCGGTACTTATCGGTACGACATCAGTAGAGATATCAGAGTTATTAAGCCGTATGCTTAAAATGCGTAATGTACCTCATAACGTACTGAATGCGAAACTTCACAAAAAAGAAGCTGAGATTGTTGCCGAAGCTGGTAAGCCGGGCGTTGTAACTATTGCAACCAACATGGCAGGTCGTGGTACCGATATTAAGCTTACTCCTGAAGTTAAAGCAGCCGGAGGTCTTGCCATCATAGGTACTGAGCGTCACGATTCACGCCGTGTAGACCGTCAGCTACGAGGCCGTGCTGGTCGTCAGGGAGATCCGGGAAGCTCTCAGTTCTATGTATCTCTTGAAGATAACCTGATGCGTTTATTCGGTTCTGAAAGAGTTGCTAAGATTATGGACCGCATGGGACTTAAAGAGGGTGAGGTCATCCAGCACTCTATGATGACCAAGTCTATTGAGCGTGCTCAGAAAAAAGTAGAAGAAAACAACTTTGGTGTACGTAAGCGTCTTCTGGAATATGACGACGTAATGAATGCACAACGTGAAGTAGTATACAAACGCAGAAGACACGCCCTTTTTGGAGAACACCTTAAAGTGGATTTGGCTAACATGATGTATGATACTGCTGAGCTTATCGTTGAAACAAACAAACCTGCAAACGACTTTAAAAACTTTGAGTTTGAGCTTATACGTACCTTTTCTATCAGTTCTCCTGTAACTGAGTCAGAGTTTGCTAAGCTTTCTGAAAGAGAACTTGCAGGGAAAATATACAAAGTAGTACTTGACCACTATAATGCTAAAACAGAGCGTAATGCTGCCGAAGCTTTCCCTGTGATCAAGAATGTATACGAAAACAACAATGGCCAATATGAGCGTATCGTTGTTCCGTTTACAGATGGTATCAAAACCCTTAATGTAGTTACTGACCTTGAAAAAGCTTACCAAAGCGAAGGCCGTACGTTGGTTAAGGATTTCGAGAAAAACATCACGCTTGCCATTGTTGACGAAGCATGGAAAAAACACCTTCGTAAAATGGATGAGCTAAAACAATCGGTTCAGCTTGCCGTTCACGAGCAAAAAGATCCGCTTCTTATCTATAAATTTGAGGCTTTCAACCTGTTCAAGAAAACAATGGATGGCATTAACCGTGAAGTGATTTCATTCCTTTTCAAAGGAGATCTTCCGTCACAAAACCCTAATAACATTCAGGAGGCAAGACAGGAAGTAATTCAGGAAAACTATACTGAGTCTAAAGACGAAGTACTGAATACTGATGAAATGGCTGCGCAGGCACGTGAAGTAGCTCAGCAAAGCCAAAGTCGTCCTCAAACAGTTGAAACAATTGTGAGGGATGCTCCGAAAATTAACCGCAACGACAATGTTACTGTAAAACATGTTATGAGCGGAAAAACGGAAACAATGAAATTCAAAAAAGCCGAAGGCCTTTTGGCAACAGGCGAATGGATCATCGTTAACGAGTAATCCAAACTATATGTATAGAAAAGTCCCCAAATTATTTTGGGGACTTTTTTTATTTACAACCCTACCACAAAGCAATCTTGACAATTTTAACTTTAATTTAAATTTTAAGAGGCATTTTTCAATGATTTCTTTTCAATTCCCTATATTTGAAAATGCTAAACACTAAACTATCATGAAGACAAGATTATTTGCTGCTGCATTGCTCCTGGCATTGTCCCTTAGCGGTCAGGCACAGGACAAGTACTCCCTTAAAGTAGCTACCCAAAAAATGATTGACCTGACAGATCAGGAAAATTACGAAGATCTTATAGGAACAGTATACCCAGGTTATTTTAATATAGTCACTAAAGAAGATTATATTAACCAGCTTCAGAAAAAAATTGAGGGCCCTGATTATGTTGTTCACAGAATAAGAGTAGAACCATCAATTGATTATGGAGCAGTTAAAAAAGCTGAATACACTACTTTTTGTCTTATAAATTATGACACTATGTTAACGGTAGAGCTAAAAGAAAAAACAGCTCCGGAAAATGTACCAGCCAAAGAAGCATTTTTCAAAAAACTATTTGGTACTGAAGATGCTTATTATAATGACAGTAACAATACTGTTGATGTAAAAAAACGCCTTCATATTATTGCTATTGCAGATGAAAGCACATCTAACCAGTGGACTTTCATTGACCCTTCTGCTCCAAATGCCAGAGAAGCACTTCATGAAGTAATAAGGAAAGAACTGGATGGCGAAGGTATCGAAGAAGTTGCAGCTCCTGCCGCACCACAAACACCTGAACAAGCTAAACAGGCTAAATATGCTGAAGCAAAAAAGGCAGAAGAAGCCAAAAGACAATCGGTTAAGAAAAAATCATAAATACATCATACACTTCATCCCCAAAGCCCTGAAATTTCAGGGCTTTTTTTTGTAAACAGACGCTGTTCAATTAGGATTTAAGGCTATTTTTCGATATATTTGTAAATATCGACTTTTTATTATTTTCAGCAACAGTCTCTAAAAAAGTCTTTTTAAATCATCATCAATCATCACGCTGAAAATAGACACCTGAGACTGACATGTTCTTTATTTGCCTATGGAGTTATATTATTCGCTTTCCGTTCTTATTGTACTGGCATCTTTCTTTGCCTATTTTAATGTCCGTTTTTTAAAATTGCCTTCAACCATAGGTGTTATGGTACTCGCGATGGCAGTTTCTATTTTCCTTGTTATATTCGGAAAAACATTCCCTAATACTTTACACCGTATCTCTACCCTCATACATGGTTTCGATTTTACCCAGGTACTTATGGGAGCCATGCTTAACTTTCTGCTTTTTGCAGGAGCAATCCATGTGAATCTTAAAGACCTGAGGGAACAACGTGGCCCTATAATGGTATTCTCAACTGTAAGCGTAGTAATATCAACCTTTGCGGTAGGGACATTGTTATATTATATATTACCCCTTTTAGGAATTACACTCCCTTACCTCTATTGCCTGTTATTTGGTTCACTAATATCACCCACTGACCCCGTTGCCGTACTAAGTATCCTTAAAAAGGCGGGTGTAAGAAAATCACTTGAAACCAAGATTGCCGGAGAATCGCTTTTTAATGATGGCATAGCTGTTGTTGTCTTTGCTGTAATATTACAGTTGGCACAGGATGGCCCCAACCCTACTTTTAGTTATGCTGCATGGCTATTAGTTAAAGAGGCTGGTGGTGGCTTCCTGTTAGGGACAGCATTGGGTATAGGCGCATCGAGAGCCATGCGTAAAATTGACGATTACAAGGTGTCTGTACTCATTACCCTTTCAGTAGTTATGGGAGGTTACCTGATTGCCTCTACCCTGCACTTCTCGGGTCCGCTTACCATGGTATTTGCCGGACTGATAATTGGTAATTTCAAGAAGAGATTTGCAATGTCTCCTGTAACTAAAGATTACCTTGATAAATTCTGGGAACTGAATGATGAGATACTCAACGCTATACTTTTCCTTTTTATAGGCTTTAACCTGTTGGTGATAAAAGATATAAATAGTTACTGGTTACCGGGAATTGCATGTATCGCACTGGTATTATTCTCAAGATACATATCGATATGGTTACCGACGAAGTTCATTAAGTTCAGGGAAAAATTCAGCAAAGGTACCATCAAAGTATTGGTATGGGGAGGTCTTCGCGGAGGTGTATCTATTGCATTAGCCTTATCAATAAACGACGGTCCGTATAAAGACATTATTATTGCCATAACCTATTTTGTAGTGGTATTCTCTATAGTAGTACAGGGGCTTACCATTGGTAAAGTCGCGACCAAAGCATTTCCTAAACCTACCGAATAACAAAACGCTCCTTTTAGGAGCGTTTTGTTATTATAAATTGTCCGGTAATATTTTCCCCGGATTGAGAATATTGTTAGGATCGAATATGTTCTTGATACTCTTCATGAGTTGCAGTTGAGTATTATTAAAAGCAATATCCATATAATTCTTCTGTACGTAACCGATGCCATGCTCACCTGACAGCGTTCCTTTCAGGGAAACTGTAAGCTCAAATATCTCACGAATCCCTTTAGGCACCTCACTATTCCATTTTTCATCGCTCATATCGCCTTTAATGATATTTACATGAAGATTGCCATCACCGGCATGTCCGTAACAAACTGAATGGAATCCGTATTTCTTACCGGCAGCTTTTATTCCTGCTAATAATGTTGGTAGCTCATAACGTGGTACAACAGTATCTTCTTCTTTGTACACCGAATTTGACTTTACGGCCTCACCTACAGCGCGACGCATTTTCCAGAGTGCATTCTTTTGCTCTTCGCTATCAGCAAAAAGAATCTCGTCAATCTCAAACTGATCCAGCACTCCCATTATCTTTTCCGCTTCAGCAAAAAGCATATCCGGATAATTACCATCTACCTCAATAAGGAGGTGTGCTTCAACCTCATCTTTTATATCAAGGCTAACACCATCAACATACTTAAGTGTCCAGTCAATAGCATCACGCTCCATAAATTCTAAAGCACTTGGTACTATGCCAGCACGGAATATTTCAGCTACCGCCTCACACGCCTGAGCAGACTTAAAGAAAGGCACCATCATAAGTATGTTATGCAAGTTCTTTGGCAAAAGCTTCATTACAATTTTAGTGATGATTCCTAACGTACCCTCACTACCTACCATAAGCTGCGTCAGGTTATATCCTGTAGAATTCTTAAGCGTATTGGCACCTGTCCAGATAATTTCACCGGAAGGCAGGACAACTTCCAAATTCAGCACATAGTCCTTTGTTACGCCATATTTAAGTGCGCGTGCGCCACCGGCATTTTCGGCAACATTCCCACCAATGGTACAACTACCCTGACTGCTTGGATCCGGTGGATAAAACAATCCTTTCTCAAAAGCGGCCTCACGAAAAACCTGCGTAATAACGGCCGGCTCTACAATACCCTGAAGATTTTGCTCATCAATTTCAATTTTATTGAACCTTTCCATAGAAAGCCCGATACCTCCATAAATACTAAGAGCACCACCGCTTAATCCGGTACGACCTCCTATGGGAACAACAGGAATTTTATATTCGGTTGCAAGTTTCATTATTTCTGAAACCTCCTGCGTATTGCCGGGCTTAACTACAACCGATGGTGGAAAGTTATAATCTTCCGTTTCATCATGACCGTAATGTTTTCTGGTTTCTTCGTCTAAAAAAAGAAATGACTGCCCCACTATCTTTTCAAGTGAAACAATCATTTCCTGTGGTATTATTGTATTTTCCATGGTATTTTATCAGCGTAACTACGATTCAAAAATACTATAATTTGAGCTTAAGGATACAGTTTTGGCCTTCTCTTTTTATAGATTAGATGATCTATAGAATATTTACCGCTTCCGGTTATAAGCAGTAATACATAAATAGCAAGATATAAGCCCGGTAGTTCCTGTTTTTCAAATCCATCCGGAGCATGTACTACAAACACAATTATGGCCATTGTGGCAATAAGCGGCAGGACCACCAATCGTGTGGCAAAACCTATCAAAATAAAAACAGAACAAACAAATTCGGCTACAAAAGCCAGTACAAGTGAATTAGCCTGACCTATTCCTATCGGATCAGCAAACTGTATAGGCTCACCTGAAAAAAGCATCATATACTTTTTAGCACCATGCGTAAGCATAAAGCAACTTACAACTACCCTGATAAGAAACAAACCTGTATGGTACAGCTTCTTATCTTTTGACGTATCAAACAACCACATGACTATTGCTGAATGAATTGCAGATTAGCAATCAGTTTCACCTCTTCACTTACTGTAAGACCACCACCTTCTACAACCGCATTCCAGTTCAGTCCAAAATCTTTACGGTTAAGCTTACCTTTTACTTCAAGGCCTACTTTAGTATTTCCATAAGCATCATTGGCAGTACCACCATATTCTCCTTTAAACTCAATAGCTTGTGTCACCCCTCTCATGGTTACATCGGCAACAATGGCATATTCATCATCATCAATTTTTTTAATTGAAGTCGTTTTTATGTTTATTTCAGGATGACCTTCTGTTTCAAAAAAATCGGCGCTCTTTAAGTGTCCGTCTCGCTGAGCATTATTTGTATTGATACTGGCTGCATTTATTTTGACTGCTATCTCTCCTCCTTCAAATGTATTTTCGGGAGTAGTTGCCTCACCTGAAAATTCACCAAACGATCCTGTTACGGTAGAAATAACAAGGTGTTTTACTTTAAACTGTATTTCAGAATGCGATGGGTCTATTGACCATTTTTTTGTAGACATAATGTATAAGATTTGGTTTAATCTTATAAAATTAAGAAATGCGTTACAAAAAGGCAGTTAAAGTTTTGTGAACAAATCAGTTCTTTTTCTTAAGATTAGGCAGGAACATAGCAATTATACCAATCAATGGAAGATAAGCACATATATGGTATACATAATCGATGCTTGTTTTCTCCGCCATATAACCCAATATAGCAGCACCAAGGCCTCCCATACCAAAGGCAAACCCATAGAATAAACCTGAAACCATCCCCAGTTTTTTAGGTAAAAGCTCCTGGGCATACACCAATATCGCAGGGAAAGCAGAGGCAAGCAATGTTCCGATGATAACCGAAAGAATTGTAGTCCAGAACAAATTAGCATAAGGCAGCATCAAAGCAAATGGCGCTACACCCAGTACCGAAAACCATATTACATATTTACGCCCGAATTTATCCCCTAGCGGGCCTCCTAATAAAGTACCTATCGCTAATGACAGAAGGAAGATAAACAAATGATATTGTGCATCCTGAACCGACAGGTGGAATTTGTCTATAAGATAAAATGTAAAATAACTGGTAATACTCGCTACATAAAAGTATTTAGAAAAAATAAGCACCAATAATATAATTACCGAAATAACGATTCTTCGCTGTGAAAGATCCGGTAATACAATTTCTTTCTTGTTACCTGCATTAAGGTTCAAATGGTGGAAATACCAGTTTCCTATGCGCCAAAGAACAGCCATTGCCGCTATCGCTATAACTGAGAACCAAATAATATAATGCTGATCGTGGGGAACTACGATCCACGCAATTAGCAACGGACCGATGGCTGTACCTGTATTACCCCCAATCTGGAAGATGGATTGTGCAAGGCCTCTCTTTCCGCCCGATGCCAGATATGAAACCCTTGAAGCCTCAGGATGGAAAATAGAAGAACCAATACCTACCAACACTACCGATAATAATATAAACCCAAAACTTGCTGCATACGATAATAATACTATCCCTGAAAGTGTAAACAACATCCCAAACATTTTAGAATAAGGTTGTGGTTTTTTATCAGTATAAAAACCCACAAAAGGCTGAAGTATGGAAGCTGCCAGCTGATAGGAAAACGTGATAAGTCCTATCTGGGTAAATGTCAGATTATATTTGTCTTTCAGGATTGGATATACAGCCGGGATTACCGCCTGTAACAGGTCGTTAAGCATGTGGGCTATCGCAACCGAAAAAAGTATGGAGTAAACTGTTTTTTGAACTATTTCTTTACGCTGCCCGTTTATAGCAGCCGTTTCAACGTTATTCATAGCAATTAAAATGTATTCAGTATATAATACCAAAGTGCGAGTGTAATGAATGAAAGCGGTATCCCTACCCCTATCATCATGCCCGCAAGCCTTGGCTTAAGTTTGTATGACGATGCCAGTATCGCTGCCGATATCATGGGAGCCATTGCAGCCTCCATTACAGAGACATCAACCTCCATGCCCTGTCCTCCAAGTATTACCCTGTAAAGCAAAAATAAAACAGCGGGCATCAGTATAAGTTTGTAAAAAAGTCCGAGAGATAAGAATCCCCAGTGTTTGTTTCTTCGTTGTATCTTCAATTGTAATCCTACTGCAACAAGGGCAACAGGGGTAACTGTAAAAGACAGTTTTTGAAAAACCGATTGCAGCATATCGGCAAAATCATAACCTAAAATGTTCATGATTACACCCACAAAAAATGCCACAAATGGAGGAAATACCAATATCTTCCTGAATAAGGATGACACCCCTGTAGCTTCGTTAGAATAGGCTACAGCAACAATAATCCCCAAGGTAGCTATAACCACAAAGGTTCCCGGCTGATCGACAATAATAGCCGTCTCTAGCCCTTTTTTGCCGTAAAGTGCTTCAATGATAGGAAATCCAACAAAAGACGTATTACTGAGTCCTCCCGTTAATATCAGACAGCCTATAAGTTTTTTAGGCCAGCCCAGCCATTTGCCTAACACTCCAAAAAACAGCCAGGCCAAAAGGAATCCAATCCAGCCGGACGCTAATGGATACAGCAGTTTTGTACTAACCTCTATTTTAGGAATATAATACAGTGCAAGCGCCGGGAGCGAAATATTGATAACAAACTGGTTGAGTCCTGTGTGTGCATTCGCCGGAACAGCTTTCACACGCTGCAGGGCGATTCCTGCAAACAGGCAAACAAATATCAGTATAATGTTATCCATTAAATATGGCAGTGTAATAATTTGGACACAAATTTAAGATGCAATGCCCAATACACCCAATAAAAACAGTAGAAATATACTGTAACTAAATAATTTGCAGATATTAAAAACTTACTTATATTTGTAACAGAATTTATTACAGTATGATTTCAGGCAAATTCGCCATTACGGTTCACATTCTTTCGTTGCTATCCAAGCATCCGGAAGACTTTCTGTCGTCTGAATATCTTGCAGGTAGTATGAACATTAACCCTGTACTGGTGCGCAAAGAAATTGCAAACCTGAAAAAACATAGCATCGTAGAAAGCCGTGAAGGTAAATATGGAGGCACACGATTACTAAAGCCTGCAAAAGAGATTACCCTAAAAGACATTTTTTGCATGACATTTGAAACGGTTCACCTTGGCTATGCCAAAAACGACCCGAATCCGGCCTGCCCTGTTGGGAAGAATATCAACCAAAACCTGGAAACACTTTACACCGATATCAATAAAAACATTAGCGGGCAGCTTGAGAAAATCTCGTTGCTTGAATTTACAAAAGACTTTTAAAATTTTTTACACAAAACTGTAACAATAAATATTACATTTACACTTATGAAAATAGCAATCGTAGGAGCTACAGGATTTCTGGGCTCATTATTAGTAAAAGAATTTGCATCACGCGGACATGAGATTACTGCAATTTCGAGAAATCCATCGGAAGATGTACCTGCAAATGTTTCAACCGTTAAAGCAGATATCTTTAACACAGATGCACTTGCCGATATCCTTAAAGGACATAATGCGGTAGTGAACTCATATAACGCAGGCTGGACTAACCCTAACCTATACAACGACTTCCTTGAAGGTTCTAAATCTATTCAGCAGGCCGTTAAACTATCTGGAGTAAAACGTTTTATTACTATAGGTGGAGCCGGTAGCCTTTACATTGCACCTAATGTTCAGCTGGTAGACACTCCGGAATTCCCTAAAGAATATCATGCAGGAGCAACTGCTGCCAGAGACTACCTGAACATCCTTAAAGAAGAGAAAGAACTGGATTGGGCATTCTTCAGCCCGGCTATCGAAATGCATCAGGGTATAGATACAGGTCGCACAGGCCATTACCGTCTTGGTCTTGAAAATCCCGTTTTTAATGCTGACAACCGTAGCATCCTTTCAGGGGAAGATCTTGCCGTAGTACTTGCTGACGAGGTAGAAGCTCCTAAGCATCACCAGTTACGTTTTACGGCAGCGTACTAATCAGTTTTGGGTTATCGGGTTTAGAGTTTAGAGTTGACACTCTTACCTATTCTTTGTGAACCTTGTGAATATATCTTGTGTCCTTTGTGGTAAACCTTACCACAAAGGACATTTTAATTTGTGCTAATTCGTGTAATTCGAGGCAAAGAAATCAAGGAAAAACCTTAATTTTACTTTTCTAATCTAATACTGTGGATAAGCCCAAAGCCCATAAAACCGCACTACACGAAGTCGATGGCATAGACCAGCCGGAGAGCATCAGTAAAGCATCTATTGAACATGTAACCCGACTTAGGAAAAAGCAACCTACTGCACAGGAACTGGTAAACGGAATACTAAACGGCGACAAAACCGCGCTTAGCCGTGCCATTACTTTAGTGGAGAGCACTAATCCTTCGCATCTGGAAAAAGCTAATGATGTCATTAACCAATGTCTGCCACACGCGGATAAGTCGGTGCGTATAGGTATTACAGGTGTTCCCGGAGTGGGCAAGAGTACTTTTATAGAAGCTTTTGGTAAACACCTGACTTCACTTGGACGTAAGGTTGCCGTACTCGCTGTTGATCCAAGCAGCTCACTTTCACATGGAAGTATTTTAGGCGACAAAACCCGTATGGAAGAGCTGGTAAAAGATGAGAATGCTTATATCCGTCCTTCAGCATCGGGTGACACGCTCGGCGGTGTGGCACGCAAAACGCGTGAAGCTATCATCTTGTGCGAGGCTTGTGGCTTTGATACTATTATTATAGAAACTGTTGGCGTAGGCCAAAGCGAAACTGCAGTACACAGTATGGTCGACTTCTTCCTGCTGCTTAAGATTGCCGGTGCCGGTGACGAACTTCAGGGTATTAAAAGGGGTATCATGGAAATGGCCGACCTTATCGTTATAAATAAAGCGGATGGCGATAATATTAAAAAAGCTAAACTGGCTAAGACTGAATTTAACCGTGCCTTGCATTTATTCCCACCAAAAAATTCAGGCTGGCAGCCAAAGGTTACTACCTGCAGTGCTATTACCCATGACGGTGTTGCTGATGTATGGGATACTATAAACGAATACCTAAGCCTGACAAAAGAGAACAGATTCTTTGGTTTCCGCCGAAGCGAACAAAACAGTTACTGGCTTACCGAAACCATAAACGAACAACTGAAGAATAATTTCTACACCCGTGAAGATATAGCTGCATTATTGGAACAAAACAAAAAAGCGGTGCAAAATAACGAATTATCGCCTTTTGCAGCCGCTCAGGTATTGTTGGAAAAGTATTTTAAATAGTTTTCAGTCGCAGTCACAGTTTTCAGTCCTAAAGATACTGCCTACTGCCACTGCAAACTGAATACTTTCTATTGTCCTTCGTAACGTTCTACTTCTCTGTCGTAGAAATTATTTGCCGCTTCGATCAGGCCTTCCATTTCTGCGTTAAGCTCGTTCTCATCAAGATCTTCCGGCTCTTCAAGGAATTCAACCTCATCATCTTTAAGATTGATGATAAAACGAGGGTAATCTAAATGGATAATAAAAATATCATCAGGATAATCAGTATTATCGGCAAGTACAAATTTTGGTAATTCCATATATAGTCTAAAGTTTTAAAGTCGTAAAGTTTATAGTTTCTGTCATTTCGACCGAAGTGAAACGAAGTGGAGAAATCTCTAAGATTCTTCGACTACGCTACGCTACGCTCAGAATGACAAACATTATGCGATTATTTCCGTTAACTGTGACTGATCACTGCCAACTGATTTAATCATCTTATTCGTTAAATAATTAAAGCGAAGATACAAAAATATTGCGGCAACGGTAAGCCCTGACAATAGTCCTATCCAGATACCCATAGCTTTTAGCTCTGTATATATCCCTAAATAAAATGATACAGGGAAACCTATTACCCAATAGGCAATAAAAGTTATAATTGTTGGCAGCTTAACATCCTGCAAGCCTCGCAGCGAACCCAATACCACTACCTGCAATCCATCAGAAATCTGGAATATCGCCGCAACAATTAATAATTGGGATGCTATAGCAATAACTTCAGTATTATCCTGTAGCTGTGCTACATTTTCCATATTCAGGAAGAAATGTGGCAATATGGTATGCAGTGCAATAAACATTAATGCAAAGCCTATTTCTAATATCAATGTCAGAAGAAAAATTGAACGTGCTACAATTTGCAGGTTCTTGTAGTCACCAAATCCTTTTTGGTTCCCAACCCTAACCATAGCCGCAACACTTAGCCCCATTCCGAACATAAACGTCATAGATGATAAACTTAATGCGATTTGGTTGGCTGCCTGATTGGTTTTACCAATAGAACCCGAGATCCACACTGCTCCGGTAAACAACGCCACCTCAAACAACATCTGCATAGACGATGGCAGTCCAAGTGCTGTTATTTTCTTTAGCATTGATTTTTTGATCTCGCTAAAGCTGAAACCATGAAAATACTGTTTCATTTTCTCCTGCCTTGAAAGCATGATGTGCATATAGGCCAGCATAAACAAACGTGATATTACCGTACCCAATGCAGCACCCATAATACCAAGTTTCGGGAATCCGAACGCGCCATAAATAAGTACGTAGTTAATACCAATGTGTATTACGTTTGAAGCAATAACGGCATACATGGCAAACTTGGTTTGCGACATACCGTCGGCAAACTGTTTATATCCCTGGAAAATAACCATTGGCACTAATGAAAATGCTACCCAATCAACAAAAGGGGAAGCAAGCTCGATAACTTCCTGTGGCTGGTGCATCAGCTGCATTAAAGGCTTGGCAAGATACACAACTCCAAAAAGACATATACCTAATATCGTACATAATAACAATCCGTGATGGAATGCAGAACGCACCGTAGCTGTATCTTTTGCAGCATCGCCTTGTGCCACCATTGGCGTTATAGCTGTAGAAAAACCTATCCCTACCGACATAGCAATAAATACCATACTGTTACCCAGTGAAACAGCTGCCAGTTCGGTAGCACCTAGTCGACCCACCATGATATTATCGACTACACTAATTAGCGTATGTCCCAGCATTCCCAGTATTACAGGGTAGGCAAGGCGAATATTAGCTCCAAATTCCTTTGTATAAACAGATAGATTCACTTCAATTTTTTTGCAAAGGTAGGCAGAAGGATGAGATTAGAAAGCCGAAAAACTTAAAACATTATTAATCAAAATATTAACCTTACATTTCTTTAATTTTATGAATTTATTACAACTAATTAACGAATTGTTGTGTTTTTTAATAATGCAAGCATACTAATTTTACCCATAACTAACAATAACACGAGAGATCATGAAAATGGGAATTAAATTAAGAGGCCTGCTGCTTGCCACTATGCTAACATTTGGCGGAACAGCTTTTGCACAGGATAGTGCATCTTCCACAGATGGTTATGACCAAGGGTTTAAACTTGGCTTTGGAGTTAATGCCGGCGTTACTACAGGCGACTACTTCAACTGGGCTTTAGGTGGTGATGTAAGATTACAATACGACTTTACCCAAAAGACATCCTTAACATTAACAACAGGTTTTACGAATCTGTTTGGTGATGACGAAATTAAAGATCTTGGTTTTATTCCTGTTAAAGCAGGTTTTAAAGCCTTTGTATGGGAAGACCGTTTTTACGTACTTGGTGAAGTAGGTGCCGGTTTTGCAGTAACTAACGACTATGACGAGACTTCATTTTTATGGGCTCCGGGTATAGGATACGCAAGTAAGCATATTGACGTAAGCGTAAGGTATGAGGGAATGAATGATTTTCATGCTGACCAGATTGCCCTCAGACTTGCTTACGGTTTTAAACTGTAATGCCTAAGATAACCTAAGTGCAGAACTAACCTTTGCTAAAAACCTGCGGTATATTGCTGCAGGTTTTTTACTTTTGTAATAGCCAACACATTACCCATGAAATTATTTATTATTGACTGGTCTAAAGAGCTTACTACACCCCTTATAGATTTCTGTAAAAAAAATGCAGATGTGGTAGGCATTGAGCTTCGTGATGGTGGCGAAGCTTACCGAAAAACGGGTTTACTAAAACCTGATGTAATAGTGATAAACTATGCTACCAAACCCTCTCATGGCAGGCAAACTGCCGACAGCATCCGTCAAAGGAAAGCAACTTCACAAATTCCTATTTATTTTATTGATGGTGCTGAAGACGAAAACGAGCTAGCCGAGCATATGGGCATTTGCTTTTCTCAGGAAGAACTTCAGGATTTACTCCTGGAGTAGTTATTGGGTTTAGGGCTGCCACTCCTGTCGGATTTGTACTCTAAATAGAGCATCGGACTTCCGACATCCGACATATTACTTTTCACTCTTAAGTTTATTTTCGTAAAAATGAATATTATCCAGAACCTTTTCATCTACTTCAGGTTCCCTGAAATCATATTTTTTGATTTCTCCAAGAATAATACTGGCAACCATTAATCGTGCTGCTTTTTTATCATCACAAGGTATAGCATACCAGGGCGCATGATGGTGCGATGTGTTTTGTATCATATCCTCATAATATTCCTGATACTTTCCCCACACTTCCCTTTCATCAAGGTCTCCGGGCGAGAATTTCCAGTTATGGCTTTTCTTCTCAAGTCGACGCAAAAGGCGCTGCCTTTGTTCTTCTTTACCCAAATGCAGGAAGAACTTAATCACAATCATTCCATTTTGGGTTATATGTTTCTCAAAATGATTAATTTGTTCATAACGCATTTGCCAAAAATCCTTAGGTATGTCTTTTACATCTTCAATTCCCGGAAGATTTTCTTTTAAAAGATATTCCGGATGCACCCGGGTAACCAAAACATTCTCATAATGCGAACGATTAAATACTGCAAACTTACCTTTTTCGGGCAGGGCTATATAATGGCGCCAAAGGTAATCGTGCTCCAGTTCGGCTGAAGTAGGCTGCTTAAAACTAAACACATTTACTCCCCTGGCATTAAAGTTTTTAAACACTTCCCTGATAAGGCTGTCTTTTCCTGAAGTATCCATTCCCTGCAAAACAACCAAAACACTGTAACGATTATTGGCATACATCTTGTCCTGCTGCTTGGAAAGCTCTTTGCTGACTTCTTTAAGGGCATCTTTTTTATGTTCATCTGTCAGTCCTAAGTCTATGTGCGTTGGTGCGTGTTTAATACTGAATTTATGATCGGCTCTAAAATCGTCGGGATTGATTGCTTTCATGGATAATTGGTTTATCTTTATATAAATGTAAGAATTAAAATTGTAAAGAATTTTTCTCAAAATATAATGTTATGCAAAAGTTTCAGCTGGAACTGTTTTTACACATCATAGGTATAGGCTCTGCATCGGGTCTGTTATTAAACGGCACTAATCTGTATCTTGTATCTGACAATAGCCATATACTTTATGACTATAGCCTGACCGATAAAAAACTGGACAAAATCAATATTGCGCCAAAAGGCTACGAGGGTCCGCTTGAAAATGTCCCTAAAAAAGACAAGCCGGATTTTGAAGCACTGACCTCCTTTGGTGAAGAACTATATCTTTTCGGTTCGGGTTCTACGGCTAAACGCAACACCATAGTACACGTTGACGGTCAGTCAAAAAAAGTGTATCCACCAATAGATGCTACCGATCTTTACCTTGCCATGCAGGATTTCAGCGAAATTAATGCTGAGAATTTTAACATTGAGGCCGTTGCCTATGATGGTAATACCTGGTATGTATTTAACAGGGGCAATGGCCCTAAAGGCCAGAATGGCGTTTTTACCATGAATGGTGATATTAACGAGTCTATGTTTCAGTTCATCTATAACGAAGTAAAACTTCCGCTAATAAACGGAGCGCCCTCCAGCTTTACCGATGCCATACTGATAGATGATAAGCTTTATTTTCTGGCAACTGCCGAAAAAACAACCTCTACCTATAAAGATGGAGAAATTTCGGGTACGCTTATCGGCCGAATGGATACCGAATCTATGGAAGTGGAATTTACTGAGGTAATCTCCAACAAGAACAAATTCGAAGGACTTACACTGTATAAAAAACAAGGCGATAAGCTCGAATTCCTTCTTTGCGAAGATACCGACAGTGATGCTACAGAAAGTAACATTTATAAGCTTACGCTTGAGAAGTAGTTTTGAGTTTCGGGTTTCGGGTTCAGGGTTGCTCACTCCTGCACAAAACTCAGAACACAAAACGCTAAACCCTGAACAAAAAAATTTCATACCCTTCCCAACCTTTTCATCACTTTTATAATCTATATAGAAAAGAGACAAATTGTGATGGACGAAAAACTCATATCAGCATGCAGGAAAATGCACCGGGACTCACAGAGGCAGGTGTATGAGCTTATGGCTCCTAAACTGTACCATACCTGCAAAAGGTACCTGAAAAGCGAGGAAGAGATAGAAGAGGCTATGGCCGATGCCTTCTATACTATTTTTACCAAACTTGACCAACTGAAAGAAGACAAGGCCTTTGAAGCATGGGCCCGCAAAATTGCGGTAAACCTTTGCCTGATGAGCCTTAAGAAAAACGTAAACTTCAATATCTACATTGAAGACATGAGCCGAAGCAGCGAACCATCCGAAACCCAGTCGGCCGGGCTTGAGGAAGAAGACCTGCTAAACCTGCTCACCCATCTGCCGGAAGGCTGCAGGACCGTATTTAACCTGTATGCCATAGAAGGCTATTCTCATAAAGAGATCGCCTCCATGCTGAATATTTCTGAGGGAACATCCAAATCACAATTAAACGTCTCCCGCACGAAGCTAAAGGAATTAGTAAACAGTGTTTATTATCAAAACGAGAACAGTCATGGAAAATCAAGATAAAATATACGAACAGTTTAAAGAGGCTGCAGGCAAAGCCGAACAAAAGGATTTTGCCCGTATGGAAGCGGTATGGAACCGCGTAGAAGAGAAACTGGACAATAAAAAACAGCGCAGGATCGCTGCCTGGTGGAAATACACAGGCATGGCTGCGGTATTCTTACTGTTTATGGGCGTTGGTTTCTTTATGCTGACTAACGAAAAAAACAACCCTGTTATTGCGCCAAAAGTTACTCCTGAAAATAGCGTAACCGTTATTGACACCCAAAAGGTAAAACAAACTTTTGATCCTGCTAAAACGGAGGAGAGAGAAGCGGTTGTTACTACAGAAACAAAAACGGCAAAAACTGCACCGATGGAAGTTATGGCTTCAGGCATGAATGCTGTTACAAATGAGGCGAAAGAGGAGTATTCAGTAAAATATGATGCCTATACACCAACCTTAAATGATAATGTAGTGGAAAGCTCCGCAACAGCTAGCCCTACAGGAGATGTTAATTATACCGAACCAAATGCCAAAAGCAAAGACAAAGCGCAGGCTATAGAACCAGCAACCTTAGTCACTGTTCAGCCTGTGGCAGAACCCGTTGCAACTATTATAAATCCTGCCAGTGTAGAAAAGAAAATGGTATCAGGAGTTATAACCGATAGTAGTGGTTTACCGGTACCGGGAGCAAATGTTGTAATACAGGGCACAACAAAAGGTACCCAAACCGATTTTGACGGTAAATACATGATTGATGCTAAAGAGGGTGAAAAGCTTATCGCTTCATTTGTTGGTATGCAAACTCAGACGGTTACACTTGGCAGAAGAAAAGACAATGTAAATTTTAAACTGGCTGATGATACAACGACACTTGAATCAGTTATTGTAGAAGCTTACAGAACAACCTCATATCGCAGCGCCGAAGAACGAAAAACAATGCGTGAGGAGCGCAGAGAAGAAAGAAAGGCTAAAAAAGAAGCCAAAGAAGCAGCTAAAAATTCAACTGCAACATCACAGGGTTATGTTAGTGCACCGGCAGTAGCTGAGACCTACAGAACAACCACAAAACCTCAAAGCAATGTTGCTGTCACAACTATAACCTCTAAAACCATCGAAGGCAGGCCTAATGCTGACTTTGTACAAACATTACAGGGACAGGTACCGGGACTGAACATTAGCACAGGTTCAGGGCAACCGGGAGCGAACAGTACGGTTGTATTGAGAGGTGTTGGTTCTATAAATGGAAATGTCGAACCACTGTATGTTATTGATGGCGTTCCTTTAAACTCAGATAAATTCAGGAAAATAAATCCGAATGATATTGAGAGTATCATCGTTCTGAAAGATGCCGGAGCTACTTCAATCTATGGCAGCAGAGGTGCTAATGGAGTGATCATCGTTAAGACCAAAAAACCTTTGAGTGACAGAGAAAAACGTAAACTGGAAAAACTAAATAAAAAACTGGAGCAACAGAAAAAAGAGCATCCGGAGAGTTTTACTACTACCGAGGCTCCTAAACAAGCATCCATAGAAATAGATCAGGAAGACTATGAATCGTTTGAAGAGAACAAGTTTGAAAACCCTGCCACTACTCCACTATCAACTTTTTCGATAGATGTGGATAACGCTTCGTACACGAACATCAGGCGTTTCCTGAACAACGGGCAGACCGTTCCAAAGGATGCAGTACGCATAGAAGAGATGATCAATTTCTTTAAGTATCAATATCCTCAGCCGGCAAACAACGAACCGTTCTCTATCAATACCGAGTACAGCGATGCACCGTGGAATCCTCAGCATAAACTATTGAAGATTGGGCTTCAGGGCAAGATCATTCAGGATGATAATCTGCCGGCTTCTAACTTTGTATTCCTGCTTGATGTTTCCGGTTCTATGAACGAACCTAACAAATTGCCTTTGCTAAAACAAAGCATGAAAGTACTGGTAAACCAAATGCGTAAAAAAGACAGGATTGCGATTGTGGTTTATGCGGGTGCCGCGGGATTGGTATTGCCTTCTACAAATGGTGACGAGAAAGAAAAGATATTCGACGCCCTTAATAACCTTAATGCAGGTGGGAGTACAGCAGGTGGTGCAGGTATTGAGCTTGCCTATAAAACAGCCCAGGAGAATTTTGTAAAGAATGGCAACAACCGTGTAATACTGGCTACCGATGGCGACTTTAATGTAGGCGCTTCATCGAACACCGACATGCAGACCCTTATTGAAGAGAAACGTAAAAGTGGGGTATTCTTAACCTGTCTTGGCTATGGTATGGGTAACTATAAAGATTCTAAACTGGAAAACCTTTCTGACAAAGGAAATGGCAACTATGCTTACATCGACAATATGCAGGAAGCCGACAGGTATCTGAACAAAGAATTCAAAGGTTCTATGTATGCCATTGCAAAAGATGTGAAGATACAAATTGAGTTTAACCCGAAACATGTGCAGTCGTACCGATTGATAGGCTATGAAAACCGCAAACTGCGTGACGAGGATTTTGCCAACGATGCTATTGATGCGGGTGAGCTTGGCAGCGGCCATACCGTAACAGCACTTTATGAAATTATACCAACCGGTATAAAAAGTGACTACTTTAATGCGGCTCCTGAACTGAAATACAGCCAACCAACAGGTACTGCCAATCAGTACAACGATGAACTGGCTACGATAAAATTCAGGTCTAAAAAGCCGGATGAGGATAAGAGTAACGAGATCATAAGGGTAATACCTAATAATCCAATTCCGCTGCAAAGCACCTCGGGCGATTTTAAATTCTCTGCTGCTGTGGCATGGTTTGGACTGAAACTGAGGGATTCAAAACTTGTTCCGAACAAAAAAACTGACGATATAAAATCGCTTGCCAAACAAGGACTACAAAATGACCCCGATGGTTACAGAGTAGAATTTGTAAGACTGGTGGATATGGTAAAATAAATTTTTAGTTACTTAACTCAACTAAGCCCGGCAGAAGCCATAATCGGCCGGGCTTTTTTAATTCAATCTATGAAGACATTTATTTCAATACTTTTTATAGTAAATACTTTTATTGTCTCAGCACAGGAGAAAACACCACAGGAAAAATTTGAAAATGACCTGAAAAGAAACACTATCACCTTATACCAACTTGGCGGAATTGCCCCAAAGGCAAAAACCCAAACCGATTTAGATTTCCAGACAAAATATAAAGTAAAGTATTATGATTTTGGTTGCCTTGCTCCTGCTAATATTAGTTTTTATGAGGGTTATAATCTTCTTGCCTTACATTACCTCGCTGACAAATATGGTACAGAAGAAATAAAAGATATCCGACAAGACATATTAGGCTTTGACAAATGGAACAAGAAATAACAAAAAAGGCAGAAGTTAACACTTCTGCCTTTAGGTTATATTCATCCCGATATTACTTCTCTATCTCCCTAAGATTTTCCATCTTCTTCATTTCAAGGAAACCTTTAATATCTTCAAAATGTTCTTTTACACGTTTGTTGCCAAACTCAAACACTTTAGTTACCAGCCCGTCAAGGAAATCCCTGTCGTGCGATACCAGTATCAGCGTACCGTCAAATGCGATAAGCGCATCTTTAATGATATCCTTGGTTTTCATATCAAGGTGGTTGGTAGGCTCATCCAGAATAAGTACATTATAGGGCTCAAGCAATAACTTAATCATGGCAAGACGTGTCTTCTCACCTCCAGAAAGTACTTTTACCTTCTTGGTTGTATCATCGCCACTAAACATAAACGCTCCAAGAATAGTTTTGATCTGCGTACGGATATCACCCTCAGCAATACGGTCAATAGTATCAAAAACAGTAATCTCTCCATCAAGAAGTGATGCCTGGTTCTGTGCAAAATATCCAATCTTTACATTATGGCCTACTTCCAGTTTACCCTGATATTCCAACTCACCCATAATGGCTTTAACCATCGTAGATTTACCCTCACCATTCTTACCTACAAAGGCAACTTTCTGACCACGTTCAATAACCATCTCAGCATCTTTGAAAACCACATGGTCACCGTATGATTTAGAAAGCTCATTTACCACTACAGGATACTGACCCGAACGTGGAGCCGGCGGGAACTTAAGGCGAAGCGCCGAAGTATCTACCTCATCAACCTCAACAAGTTCCAGTTTCTCAAGCATTTTAACACGCGACTGCACCTGAAGTGTTTTAGAGTAAGTTCCTTTAAAACGCTCTATGAATTCCACATTCTCGGCAATCATCTTTTGTTGCTCATCATAAGCTTTCTGCTGATGTGCACGACGGTCTTTACGTAGCTCTAAATAGTGTGAATATTTTGCTTTATAATCATATATCCTTCCCATTGTAACTTCAATGGTACGGGTAGTAATATTGTCTACAAACGCCCTGTCGTGCGATATTACCATAACGGCTTTGGCACTGTTTACAAGGAAATCCTCAAGCCATTGAATGCTCTCGATATCCATGTGGTTGGTAGGCTCATCCAAAAGGATAAGGTCAGGCTTCTGAAGTAATATCTTAGCAAGCTCGATACGCATTCTCCATCCACCGCTGAATTCAGATGTAGGCCTCGCAAAATCCTCACGGGTAAAACCCATACCGAGAAGTACCTTTTCAACTTCAGCTTCATAATTTACCTCCTCAATAGAGTAGAATTTCTCGCTAAGTTCTGATACTCTTTCGATGATCTTATAGTATTCATCCGACTCGTAGTCCGTACGAATGGTAAGTTGTTCGTTAAGCTCATCAATCTCAGCCTTCATCTTAAAGATGGTTTCAAAGGCTTTAGATGTCTCTTCAAATACAGTAGCATTGTCTTCGGTAAGCAAGTGCTGAGGAAGGTAGGCAATAACAGTACCTTTTGGAGCCGAAATGTTTCCTGACGAAGGTTTGTTTACCCCTGCAATAATTTTAAGCAGTGTCGATTTTCCCGCACCGTTCTTACCCATAAGGGCAATCTTATCCGTTTCATTAATCGAAAAAGAAACATCGCTAAAAAGCGTGGTACCGCCAAACTGTACCGAAAGCGCATCTACTGTAATCATGATTATTTTTTTGAAGCCGCAAAGATAGGATAATCAGGCGATTTGGCAAAGAGGGTTTATTTGCAGAACATAAAAAGATTGGCTACTTTTGAAAGTATAATTTTTAATTGATTTTGATGAAACCTTGGGTTAAAGCCGGTTTGCTTTGGGCGTTGTGGATGTTTGTTTTTATGACATTCATAGCTCCTTATATATTGGTATGGACCGGATTTCAGGATGAAAATGAACCGAAATTCCCATTAGCTAAAATTGTTATTAATGCGGTGGTATTCACCATTTGCGGACTTATTTTCGGATACTGGAATTCTAAAAAGAAAAATGGGCCTAAAAAACAAATGGACTCCTAATGAAAAGCTGGATAAAATTCGGATTGTTCTGGGGAATGTTTATGGCATTGGTCATAAATGTATTATTTCCATTATTTGATGGAACGGATATCGTTCCGATGAAAGTTCTTGTAAGCATTCCGTTCTGGCTTGTTGGCGGACTCATCTTTGGTTACGTTTCACGCAAAAAAGAATCAAAACAATAATTATGTCACGATATACAAAAGCGGTTATAGCCTGGTTCTTTTTCTGCTTTGTGCTTACCACTTTTGTATTGCCTTTACTTGGCTGGAGCAATAACACTATTGACCTCTCACAGATAGTTGTCAACTTTTTTCTTTGGGGAATTGTCTGCTTTTTCGTAATTTACATGGAGAAACGACGCGTAAAGAAACTTAAAAAAGATAACGATGAAAAAATGGGTTAAATATGGATTGCTCCAGGGAGCTCTTATGGCCTTTGGACTCGCCATAGCCTTTCCAATATTAGATGGAACATTTTCCACCACAAACCTAGTGATAGGGATACCTGTATTTATACTGTCGGGATTGGTTTGGGGATACCTGATGCTTGGAAAACAACCAAAAAAATTATACAATGAAAAAATGGGTTAGATCAGGACTAGTTTGGGGAGGCATCCTTTATATCATCACCATGATTATTTTTCCCCTTTTTGACCACGAACGTTTTACCATTACCAAAATACTTTTGGGTATCCCACTATGGATAGTAGTAGGTTTGATTTTGGGTTATTTACTGAAAAAGAAGAAGGCACATTAATTCTTTAAAACATCATCAGCAAACTTTTTAAATTCCGATTTAAAATGTTTGTTATCATTGATACCGTTATGTCCCTGACCCGGAAGTGTAATTAATGTCTCTCTCTCTTTAAATTCTGCTTTAAGCTTTTCCGAGTTACTATAAGGCAACAATTTGTCATCAGAACCGTGAAAAATACAGACAGGTGCTTTTACTTTTTGAAGGAATTCATGAGTCTCAAAATTATATTTCTTTAAAAATCCCGGCATAAATGGAACCATAGAACTAATTGTTTCCCTTAGACTGTAATAGGGCGCCTGCAAAACCAGTCCTGCAGGTTTATTACCAGAAGCCAGCTTAGCTGCTGGTCCAGTACCTATGGAATAACCCACAATTATAATTTTATTCTCAGGATAGCCTGCCTTTACATAATCATAGGCCTTTTGCACATCATTAAGAAACTGTTGTTCCCCTGATATCTTCCCTTCACTTTTACCGTAACCCCTATAGTCCAGAATGAAAATATCATATCCCATATCGTTATAAGTCGTAGCGATTTCACCCCAACCTTTCACCGAACCTCCATTACCATGAAGATAAAACACGAGTCCTTTAGTTTCCGCTGATTTAAAAAGCAAACCGTTCAAGTTTACATCCTTCTCAACAGGAATAGAAAGCTCTTCAAATTTAGAATCAAATGAAAACTTATAGTTCTTAGTCAAAACTTCAGGCTGAAAAATCATTCCCTCCTGATTAAAATATAAGTAAGCAACCAAAAACAGTTATATAAACCCAAGAAAAGAAACAATAATAATCGTTATAAATTTGAGGCTCTTAATCATAAATTCGGATTCTTTATTTCATACCAGGCTTCTTCCACACCATCCTCAATAAAAGTCTCAATGAATTTTAAACCCGATTTTTCGAGAATTCTTCGCGATGCTTCATTACCGGTATCAGCATAAGCATTTATTTTCTCTAGCTTCATTACATTAAAGCCATAGTCTACCAATGCCTTCGCAACCTCACTTCCATAACCTTTACCCCAGTGCTTTTTAAGAAATCGATATCCCAAATCTATAAATATGCCTCTATCCGGCAGGTTGCGTTCTCTTTTGAGCCCTGCCCAACCTACAAATTCATCTGTTTCTTTAAGGATTACAGCCATTCTTACTATCCCAAATTCGGTATACTGCCATTGCAGGTTTTCAATAATAGGGTACACTTCATCAATATGCTTTAAAGGATTATTACCTAAGTACAAATGCACTTCAGGATCAGAATCCATTTCAAACATAGCCTCAGCATCTGAAGATTGAATTAAACGAAATAACAGACGTGGGGTTTCGAGTATTGTTTGCATGACTAATTGATTACTGAACACGAATATAAAGAAAAAAGCTACTGATTTCTCAGTAGCTTTTTACATCTCCGCCTTCGGACAGAGAATTTTTAAATATTTGTATGGCATTATAATCTTCAATACCAAGAATATCGATCAGGTTAAGGAAATGAAGTTTGCCTTCATTATGATAATATACAAGCTGCGGGCGTATGTCCTGCATTTGTCCCCTATGGTTTAATTCAAAATATTTGATGATTTCACTACCATCTGTAAAATTCAGAAGAACGCTTATGTCCTTCCCATTTGGCCAGCTTTCTTTATCTGTAGAAAAGCTTTCTGCTTTCCTTAAATAGTTTCCATGATCACTAAATTGAAGTTTACTGATTAAAGAAAGATTATATTTATGTTCATTTATGGCTATGCTATCTTTTTCGAAGGTAATTATACCTTCAAGTATTCTTTTAGGCTTTTTTATAAAAAATGATATTACTTTAAGTATAA
Organism: Flavobacterium sp. AG291; assembly: GCF_003350375.1. Classification (GTDB taxonomy): domain Bacteria; phylum Bacteroidota; class Bacteroidia; order Flavobacteriales; family Flavobacteriaceae; genus Flavobacterium; species Flavobacterium suzhouense. Next base: position 105,762 of record NZ_QQAR01000006.1, read on the forward strand.
TACCCAACAGAAATATTGACCAGCAAATTACCCTTAGGGTTTTATTGTCTGTAATATAGCCTATAGTGTAAGCAATTATAGCTACCATCCAAAAAACACCTACAAAATGATTTACAGAAAGTTTTCTCAAATCTACTTTAGGAGGCGTAAAAACCTTAAACGTATTCATTACTCCTGAATATTGTCATCTTCCTCCTCATCGTCGTAATCCTCATCCTCTTGATCATCAAATTCAAAGAATAACGGCTCTACCATTATTTTATCAGCCAGTATCTCAACACGATCGGTAATTACATCGGTAAAGAACAGTCGTTGCGTTTTAGTAATACTGTTTGATATACGCGCTATTTTTGGCTCCATCCTTACTTTAAGCAGGTCTTCGGCATCGTCAACAATGAACATTTTTAGCCTGTTTACATCAAATCCTGCTGTGGAGAACATCTCATTAAGCCTTACCGGCGTACCGATAAGCACATCGATACCAAGTGAAATCTGGTTTTTATCATAGTCAATATCACCCTGCTCGTATACACCATACACACGCAGGTTATTGTAATTACCATACTTTTTAAAAAGCTCCATCATTTCCAGCACTTTAGCTTTATCCTGAACCATGATCAATGCTCGCGGCGACTCCTCAAATGGCTTATCAAGACGTTGAATCACATTGATAACAATAGTTGTAGTCTTACCAAGTGTCGAATCTGCCAGAAATACACAGTCAACACCACTTTTAATGGTACTCCATGTTTCTTTTTGCAATTCGGTAGGTTCTGTAAGTCCCGCTTCTTCAAGGGCACGGGCAAGCTTTTCGTTTATTTTTTTTAAATGCATTTTTTTGCTATTACACAGAGATTCTCTAAGAAGCACAAAGATTCACAGAGAATTACTACTTTGTGCGCTCTTAAATTCTGTATTGTTGAAAGAGACCACAAAGTAACGAAAAGAAAAATAAAAAACCTCAGAGAATCTCTGAGGTTTCTTTATGTTCCCGATAGCTATCGGGACAGTGATAAATTTTATTTACTTGCAAAAAGCTTTACATCGGTCTCGCTTATTTCGGCGCCTCCTAATATTATAAGGCGCTCTACTACATTGCGTAGCTCACGGATATTACCCGTCCAGTCATATTCCTGCAATAGTTTAATGGCTTCTGCCGAAAACTTCTTGGTAGCCGAGCCCTGCTCTGAAGCTATCTTCTCCGCAAAGTGGTTTACAAGTGTTGGTATATCATCCCTTCTGTCGTTCAGCGCAGGTACTTTTACAAGAATAACTGCCAAACGGTGGTATAAATCCTCACGGAAACGCCCTTCGGCTATTTCCTTTTTCAGGTCTTTATTCGTTGCTGCAACAACGCGAACATCTACTTTAATATCTTTTTCGGCTCCTACTCTCTGAATCATGTTCTCCTGAAGTGCACGAAGTACTTTTGCCTGAGCGGGCATACTCATATCCCCTATCTCATCAAGGAAAATAGTTCCTTTATCGGCAGCTTCAAACTTACCGGCACGATCTTTCACCGCACTGGTAAAAGCACCTTTTACGTGACCGAACAATTCACTTTCTATCAGTTCCGATGGTATCGCAGCACAGTTCACCTCAATAAAAGGCGCAGCAGCGCGCTCGCTCTTTTCGTGAAGCCAGTGTGCCACAAGTTCCTTACCGGTTCCGTTAGGGCCGGTAATCAATACGCGGGCATCAGTAGGCGCTACTTTTTCTATAATTTCTTTTATGTGATTGATAGGCTCACTGTCACCTACCATCTCATAACTCTTGCTGACTTTCTTTTTCAGCATCTTGTTCTCAACCACCAGTACTTTTCTGTCCAACGCATTGCGAACAGTATTTAGCAAACGGTTCAGATCCGGTGGTTTTGATATGTAATCAAATGCCCCAAGACGCATTGTATTGATGGCTGTTTCCAGATCGCCATGACCCGAAATCATCACAAACGGAATTTCCGGTTTTATCTTCTTTACCGCTTCCAGTACCTCAACACCATCCATTTTTGGCATCTTAATATCACAAAGCACCAGGTCGTAATCCTCGTTCTTTATTTTTTCAAGCCCTGCAAGGCCGTCTTCGGCCTCTTCAACTTTATAGGTATCGCTTTCCTCCGAAAGTATCTTTCCCAATACCCTGCGGATTGCAGCCTCGTCTTCTATTATTAATATTTTGGACATTCTTTTCTAGATTGTTAGATTCATGGATTCTTTGAGTGTTCGCTAAATATATTAATCTTATAAAGCTTACTATTTATGATTAACAAAATCCATGCTATTTTTTAACGTACTGCATACTGCGACTGAAAACTGCATACTAGTACTTAAGCCATTTGAATATTTCCTTATACGTTGGTTTCTTACCATACATAAGAATACCGATTCGGTAAATCTTAGCTGCAAACCATACTACAAGGAAGAATGTAGCGAATAACAATACTACCGAAACTATAATTTGCCATACCGGTACACCAAACGGTATACGCATCATCATTACGATAGGCGATGTAAGCGGTATCATTGAGAATACTGTTGCTACTGTACCGTGCGGATCATTGATTACCGTAAAGAACCCTACATACACTCCCAGCATAAGAGGAAGGATAATAGGCAATAAGAATTGCTGTGAATCGGTTTCGCTGTCTACTGCTGCACCTATCGATGCATAAATTGAGCTGTATAAAAAGAAACCTCCAATAAAAAACACAAGGAATGAGATTAGCATAGTAGCCCACGGCAAGGATAAAACTTCCGGAATGTAAATCATCCAGTTTGATATATTTTCTGAAGCTTCCTTCAACTGCGCTCCGGCACCTACTTCGGTTAAATTAATTCCTAAAAAATTAGCTGCAATAAGCATTAGACCCGATCCAAGAACAGTCCATATAAGGAATTGCAAAATTCCCGCCATAGACGTCCCGATAATTTTACCCATCATCAATTTAAATGGCTTAACCGATGAAATAATGATTTCGATGATACGATTAGTCTTTTCTTCGATTACGCTGCGCATAACCATGTTTCCGTAAATGATGATGAACATCATGATGAGATAACCAAAAGCAAAACCAATACCTATCTTAATTTCATTAAACCATTTCAGGCTTTCCTCCCCTGAGAATTTGCTCAAATGAATTTCAGATTCAGCTTTTGCCTTACCTATCTCGTCATAATTAATATTTTTCTGTTCAAGGTTATACCTGAAAAGCTTATCGTTTATAACATCCTGCACGCCATCAATAAAATCCATTGATGGGCTTTCGTCAGAGATATATTCTACTTTCTTCTCCAATTCGAGAGGCGTGGCAACCTTTGGTACATATATAAGACCCTCATAACTTTTAGCAGCTTTTTCTTTGGCTACTGCCAATGGCATCTCCGATAAGTTTACATATTCTATTTTCTTAGTGTCTTTAAAATCCGGCTCCAGCATTCCTGATTCGTCATGGATCGCAATTTTTATTACTTCATCATCATTTACACTGGCAAGATAACCCACCAGCATCGCCATAGCTGTAAACAATAACGGACTCAAAAAAGTCATCACGATGAAAGATTTGTTGCGCACCTTGGCTACAAACTCTCTTTTTACAATTAAGGATAGGCTCATAATTATCGTTTGCTTACAGTTTGAATAAATATATCGTTTACGCTTGGTATCTTCTCAACAAAGTAAGTTACATCGCCCTTTTGTACAAGGTCACTTAACAGCTGTCTCGAAGTAACACCTTCCGGCAGGGTAATCTGAAGCTTAAGTTCATCATCAAGGGTTTTAAAACTTGCCGGAGCCACCTGGTACTTTTGGCTAAGTTCTCCCGTGACCTGATGGTTATTCCCTGACAGTATACCTACTTCAAAGGTATTGGTACGGTATTGCTTCTTAACATCATTAAGTTCGCCTTCGATAAGTTTGTTAGATTTATGGATAAGTGCAATATGGTCACACATTTCCTCTACGCTTTCCATCCTGTGGGTAGAGAAAATAATTGTAGTTCCTTTATCACGAAGCGCAAGTATTTCATCTTTTATAAGATTGGCATTTACAGGGTCAAAACCACTGAAAGGCTCATCAAAAATAAGCAGTTTGGGTTGGTGTAGTACCGTTACCACAAATTGTATTTTTTGCGCCATCCCTTTCGACAACTCCTGGATCTTTTTATCCCACCATCCTTTTATCTCAAGGCGGTCAAACCAATACTCCAGCTGATCTTTAGCCTGCTTCTTGGTAAGCCCTTTAAGCTGGGCAAGATACAATGCCTGCTCGCCTACTTTCATGGTTTTATACAATCCTCGCTCTTCGGGCATATAGCCAATATTGGCAATATGACTTGGATTGAGCTTTTCACCATCAAGGTAAACTTCACCGCTGTCGGGCATTGTAATTTGGTTAATAATTCGGATAAGGGAAGTCTTTCCTGCTCCGTTAGGACCTAAAAGTCCATATATACTGCCTCTCGGCACCTGTAGTGAAACGCTGTTAAGGGCAGTATAATTGCCATATTGCTTAACAACATTCTTTACTTCAAGAATTGGTTCCATTCAAATTTGATTGAGAATGTAAAAATAAAGAATAATGACGGATAATTAGCAGGTATTAAAACCTCGTAAATAAAAAAACCCACCTTTATTTGCATAAAGATGGGAAAAATTGCTATGAAAAAGAAAAATTCACTATTTACATAGTGAATTTCAAATATATAATTTTTTCTTAAATTATGAAAACATATCCTTAACTTTTTCAAAAAAAGATTTATCCGACTTTTCAGGGTGCGGAATAAAGTTTTCATCCGTAAGTGATTTCTCGAAAAACTGACGTTGTTCTTTTGTCAAAGTCTTTGGTGTCCAAACATTTACATGCACTAACAAATCACCACTACCGTAAGAATTAAGACTCGGAATACCTTTACCTTTCAGTCGCAATATTTTACCTGACTGTATACCCTCTTCAAGTTTTATCCTAACTTTTCCATTTACAGCCTCGATATCTTTAGATGTTCCAAGTGCAGCTTCGGCAAAGCTTATATATAAATCATAGTGAAGATTCTCACCTTCACGTTTAAGTGTTTCGTGCTCAACTTCTTCTATTGCAACGATCAAATCACCCGGAATGCTGTTATTACCCGGTGCATCATTACCTTTTCCTGCAACTTTTAGCTGCATACCGTCTACTACACCTGCAGGTATTTTGATTGATACTGTTTCATCCTCCATTATCATACCCTGAGCATCGGCATTGTTAGGCTTAGATTCTATGATCTGCCCCGTACCTCCACAGGTATGACAGGTTGCAGCGGTTTGCATCCTTCCAAGTATCGTGTTGGTTACCTTCATTACCTGACCGGCACCATTACACGTAGGACACGTTTTAAAGCTAACGCCTTTAGCCTGTACCTTACGTTTTACTTTTACTTTTTTCTCGACACCGTTAGCAATTTCGTCAAGAGTAAGCTTTACCTTAATACGCAGGTTACTTCCTTTCATCCTGCGCTGGCCGCCTCCGCCTCCGAAACCACCAAAGCCGCCACCAAATGCGCCTCCGAAAATATCTCCAAACTGACTGAAGATATCGTCCATGTTCATACCACCGCCGTTAAAACCGCCTGTACCGTCAAACGCCGCTGATCCATACTGGTCATAACGCGCTTTCTTATCCGGATCACTTAATATTTCATAAGCTTCGGCAGCAGCCTTAAATTTCTCTTCAGCTTCTTTATTACCCGGGTTTTTGTCAGGGTGGTACTCAATAGCCTTCTTACGGTATGCCTTTTTAATCTGGTCCGCAGTAGCGCTTTTATCAATGCCTAATATTTCGTAAAAATCTTTCTTCATCTTACTGTAATGCTAACAGTTTTAAATTAGTTACCAATAACAACTTTAGGGAAACGGATAATTTTATCTCCCAGTTTGTATCCTTTTTCAATCACGTCTACAATCTTGCCTTTAAGATCATCCGACGGTGCAGGGATTTGAGTGATAGCTTCCGCAAAATCAGCGTCAAATGCATCTCCTGCTTTAATTTCAACCTGCTCAAGTCCTTTAGAAACAAGTGTATCTTTAAGCTTATTATGTATAAGTTCTACTCCTTTAAGCAAAACTTCATCTTCAGATTTTGATATCTGAACCATAGCCCTGTCAAAATCATCAAGAACCGGAAGCATAGCCTGCAGCACTTCCTGATTAGCTGTTTTAAACAAATCTAATCTTTCTTTAGATGTCCTTTTTTTATAGTTTTCAAATTCAGCAAACAGTCTTAAAAACTTATCTTTCTCTTTGGCAAGTTCCTCACTCAGCTTTTCTTCGGCTGACAATTCTTCAGCAGATGCCACACCTTCATGTTGTTCAGTAGCTTGGTTCTCATTTATTACTCCGTCCTGATTTAAGTCTTTCTCTACGTTTTCAGAATTCTCCTGGCTCATATTCTTAAATAATTTCTTAAACATTATTTTGTTTTCGTTCGCTTTAGCGAAACGCAAAAGTATTGCCAAAATCTGTAAAATGTCAAATTGTCACGGCTATTTTTATTAATTTTAAAAGATAGTACAATCCTAGTCTAAACTAAAACCATGAAAAAACAACTTTTTGTGGCAGCAACAGTTATACTTTTTGCCACCTCATGCCGAAAAGAAACCACTTCGGGCGAAGCAATAATTACCGAAGCCGAATTAACAAAACCCGTGGCACCAGCCTCCCAAAAATATATTGCCGACACTTTGGTTTCCAATATTAACTGGATCGGCACAAAGCCTACCGGAAGTCACTCCGGAACAATAAAACTGAAAGATGGAGTATTTTTTATAAAAGAATATGAGCTTGAAAGCGGAAAATTCACAATTGATATGAATAGTATTACCGTGACCGATCCGAAAGAAGACAAAAACAGAACAAACCTTGAGAATCATTTAAAAGGACTGGGAGACAAAACTAACGAGGATCATTTTTTTAATGTAACCAAATACCCTATAGGCACATTTGAAATTACCAATATAGCTAAAGCCAACAATCAAACTTTAATTGAAGGCAATCTCACTATAAAGGAGATCACAAAAAACATCATCTTTCCGGCTTTTGTTAGTGTAAATGACTCAACTGTAATTCTAAATAGTGAGAGTTTTAAGATAAACAGAACTTTGTGGAATATAAACTATAATTCTAAAAGTGCTATTGAAAATCTTGGCGATCAATACATAGATGACAATATTGAATTAAAAGTTAGTGTAACTGCAAAGAGAAATATCAAATAATAGATATAGTCTCTGCATTTCAGGAATACCTTAAGATTTCAATTCAACCTGAAGCGCCTTTTCGAGAGAAAGGTATTTAAACTGATAGCCTTCACTTATAATTTTTTTTGCGCTGACATTCTGACTGTCAAATAACAATGTATGCATTTCGCCCAAAATAAGTTCCATTACTAATTTTGGCACATTCGGCAGGAAAAAAGGCTTGTCCATTACTTTAGCTGCAAGCTCCACTAAAGTATGATTTGTAACCGGATGGGGTGCCACAGCGTTATAAATACCTTCGAGCTCGTTGTGCAGAACATAAGCATAAATACCCGCAAGATCGTCTAAATGAATCCATGACTGCATTTGCTGACCACTACCAAACGCAGCCCCAAAACCATATTTGATAGGAGTTGCAAGCTCTTTAAGAGCCCCCCCCTTACCTGACAGAACCAAACCTGTACGGATTTTTGCCACTTTTACACCTAGTGTTTCCATTTTATCAGATGCAGTTTCCCATTGTTGTACTACAGTACTAAGGAAAGAAGTATCAAAAGAAGTATCATCTTCAGAATACACTTTATCAAGACTATTGGGATAAATACCTATTGCAGATGCCGAGATAAACTGATGTACACTATTAGGATTATTTTTAAGCAGATTATAAATTGCATTTACAGATGCTACCCTGCTATTTAGTATCTGTTTTTTATAACTGTCAGTCCACCGTTTTGCAATAGGCGATCCTGCCAAATTAATTACAGCATCTACATCTTCTATACAATGATTGTCAATTTCACCCGATTCAGGACTCCAATAAAACCCTTTGTAGTTAGGTTCATCCTGTATCTTATCTTTTGAAGTAGTCAAATAATTAACAGATATACCGTTCTTTAGGAGCAACGATACTAATTCAGTGCCTACAAGTCCCGTAGCCCCGGTTAATAATACCTTCATATCTGTTTTTTTGGTTAATCAAATATAAAAAGCCGTAGCCGAATACACCCGATTTTAACTTATATTTAAGGAAGAACTTATTTAACCTTTATACTCCATTCAAACTCCATGAACGAAACCTGATCTCCTGCTTCATCTTTCCCTAAAGAGGTCATCCAGAAAGTTTGCCCTTCACCTGTGTCTATGGCTTTACATATAGCATCCTCTATTAAGTTCCCATCATTACAGGTAAAAGTAATTCTGCCACGTGCCTTTTTAGTAAAGTTGCCTTTATTATTAGCGACCAACATTGAGATTTTCTTTCCACTCTTCTTAATATGATACATAACCAGTGCCCCGGTAGTAAGTTCTGCAGCCATAGCCTGCACCGCAAAATACATAGAATTAAAAGGGTTTTGGTTAAACCATCGATGCTTTACCGTAGCTACACATGAAGATGCAGATATAGCTTTTACCCTTACCCCGCTCCAATAGGCCGAAGGAAGCTTAGCAAACAGGAAAGTATTGAGTTTAGAAGGCGTGAATTCCATTAACATTTGATTTTCTGCTAAAATACAGATAATTAACCAAATTTAGAAATGTTAATTTTTTGTTAAAATACAGTACTTTGTATTGCACAATACCTGACAATAGACATATATTTGCATAGAATATTAATTGATATAAACCTATACTATGGAAACTATAGCAAACAAAAACACTTCTACAATACTGCAGTTAAGCGCATTAACACAGTATTTTATTCCATTAGGTAACTTTATATTTCCGGCTTTGATATGGAGTCTTAAGAAAAATGATTCAGAATTTGTAGATTATAATGGTAAACAGGCTATCAATTTTCAGTTAAGCCTATTTCTTTATTCTTTCCTTTTGGCTGTAATCGCTATACCAATTTTCCTTTGCACATTTTTCAGCAACATGGACCTGATAATAAATTCTGACGGGGAATGGATTATAGAGCAATTTAGCCTTGGCAACATTACCTGGCTGGTACTTATTGCAGTGATAGCGGTTTGTATTGTAATACTTCTAAAAACAGCAGAGTTGTTTCTTATTCTTTATGCAGCCGTAAAAAACAACAATGGTCAACGATATGATTTTCCATTAACTATAAAATTCATAAAATAATGAAAACAATAACTACAACGCTGTTAGTGCTATTAATGATTGTTTCGTGCAACTCTAACGACAGCAACGTAAAATATAGCTATTCATACAATAGCGATGGTGTCATAAAAAGGGAAATGACCGTAAAAAACAACAAAAATGACATAGACATAGAAATGAAAGGTAATGCTACATTTAACGATGATGAAACGGCAATAACCCAATTAACTCCCGGAGGAAGCATAAACTACAGAAACAAGGACACCAAACTTACCGCAGCCTCATCAAAAGAAGGGATAAAAATAAGTATTGAAAAAAATAACAGTAAAATATCCGCCACCAGCGACACCGGTAAGGAAATAATTAAAGAAGCCATAACACATATAAAGAAATTGCAGCAAAAACATAAATAATCGTCTCAGAGTTCAATCATCAAAAAACAATCAATCAACCAATTCTGCCCTTAATCACGGCATCAATCATCAGAGTTCAATCATCAGAGTTCAATCATCAGAGTTCAATCATCAGAGTTCAATCATCATCAACCCGCCTGCCGGCAGGCAGGTCAAATCAAATCAAATCAAAAACGAACAGTTATGAAACAATTTTTAACAACAGCGCTTTTAGTCGTAATCGGGCTTAGCGCACAGGCACAAACAAGTGAGACGCGTAAAAGTGAAAATTTTACAACACTTGACGTAAAGAACGGAATTGAAGTGGTATTCACACAAAGTGACGCACCCTCTTTAAAAGTGGAATCCGACAATATTAAAACTCTTGAAAACATCGTTACGGAATTCAGCAAAGGCTCCTTGAAAGTGTACATGAGAGACAATGAAAACAAAGGACCTGTACTTGGAGTCGCTAAAGTATATGTTTCTGCAGCACATGTAAAAAACTTTAAAGCAGTTACCGGAGCAACAATAAAAGCAAACGGTAAAATTACAGGAGAAGAACTGAGTGTAAAGCTGGCATCGGGAGCCTCTTTTACGGGAGAGCTAAACAGCAGTAAAAAATGTATAATTAAAGCGGAGTCAGGCTCTATGTTCAGAGGAATAGTAAAGACTGTGGAGTTTGAAGGAAAAACTACCAGCGGATCGACAATAAAAATTACCGGAAATGCAGATATCACTAAAGTAGCATGCAACAACGGATCTTTGATAGCAGGTAAGTTTTTAAGCCAAAATGCTGATATAAAAACAACAAACGGTTCAACTGCTTTTATAAATGCAATTAAATCGATAAGTGCGGATGCCGATAACTCATCTTCAATTACCTATTATGGAGAACCGGCAGAAGTAAATTTAGGCAACAATATGTATGCTATAAAACGAGATAACCTTAAATTAGCCTTAAACAATTAGGCCTTAAGACTATAGCGTAAGACACAGAAAAAAGAAAGTGAATTAAAAACATGATGACTAATGAATATTGAGAACACTAAGGCCCAGATGCGTAAGGGCGTCCTTGAGTTCTGCATCTTGTGTGTATTAAAAGAAAAAGATGCATACACATCGGAGATCCTGGACACGCTGAAAAACGCAAAGCTGCTTGTGGTTGAGGGTACTGTTTACCCATTGCTCACAAGATTAAAAAACGATGGACTTCTTAGCTATCGCTGGGAAGAGTCAACATCGGGCCCACCGCGAAAATACTACGGCCTGACCGATGAAGGAAGGGAATTTTTAAAAGAACTTAATATAACCTGGACGGAATTATCCGATGCAGTAAATATAATAACCAGTCAAAAAGCATAGCCATGAACAAAACAGTCAGTATAAATTTAGGAGGTTTCTATTTTCATATCGATGAAGATGCCTACCAAAAGTTAAACCGCTACTTTGACGCGATCAAACGTTCACTTTCTCCTGATGGGAAAGATGAGATTATGAGCGACATTGAAGGAAGGATTGCCGAACTGCTTTCAGAAAAGCTAAAAAGCGACAAACAGGTAGTAGGCAATGCAGAAGTTGATGAGATTATGGCTATAATGGGCCAGCCTGAAGACTACAGGATAGACGAAGAGACTACAGGCGAAAAAAACACATACACAGCCCCAGATTATAACTATGCTCCAAGAAACAAAAAATTCTATAGGGATGGCGAGAAAGGGATGATTAGCGGTGTATGCGCAGGATTGTCACATTACTTCAGGATCGATCCATTATGGATAAGAATATTATTCGTCATATCATTATTTATCTCGTTTGGAACAAGTATATTCATATATATCTTATTATGGGTACTTATCCCAAAGGCAATTACCACTACCGAAAAACTGGAAATGACGGGCGAACCCATAAATATCTCTAATATCGAAAAAAAGGTAAAGGAAGAGATTGATTCAATTACCGGAAAACTTCAGAATGTAGACTATGACAGGTTGGGTAATAATGCCAAAAACGGAGCCCAAAAAATAGGTAGTGGTATAGGAGCTGTATTCTCTGCACTGTTTACAGGATTTGCAAAGGTAATAGGCGCATTAATTGCTGTTAGTGCAGCAATAATGCTGGGTGTAGTGGTTGTATTTTATTTCTCATTGTTATTTACCTCATCACTAAAGAACTCAATGTGGCATCCCTGGGTAGATGGATTTAATTATACCGATGCTCCGATATGGTTAATGGGTACAGCAGTATTCTTTATGATTGCCATACCTCTTTTCATGATATTCCTTTTAGGACTTAAGATATTGGTTGACAACTTAAAACCTATAGGAAACATCACTAAATTTACCTTATTGGCATTATGGGTACTATCTTTTGTGAGTGTACTTTACCTGGGTATAAGCCAGACTAAAGAAATAAACGATGAAGGTAAAACCGTATTCAAACAGGACATAAATCTTTTTGAAAATGAGGCAGCTCCTGAAAATGATACGCTTCTCATAAAATTCAGATACAACGATTATTTTGCAAAATCATTTTACCCTGACCATAATGATTTCCGTTTTACACAGGATTCTATAGGTAACGATGTGATCTATTCAAATGATGTATCATTTGTACTCTTGAAAACCGATGGAACAAAGCCATTTATTCAGATTGAAAAAATAGCTAATGGCAGAACATCGGCAGAAGCGCGCAAAAGAGCGGAAAAAATTAAATATAATTTCAAATTTGAGGGAAATACCTTAATTTTAGACAATTATCTGTTAACTGATATTACAAACAAATATCGTAACCAAAAAGTTGAAATCTATCTTTACCTGCCTGAAGGAACAATTTTTAAATGTGACGACAGCGTAAAAGAGTATGATAATACCGAAGACTGGTTCTTTAACCTTTGGTGGGATGATGCCAGCAAATGGGTATATAAAATGAAACAGGACAAGGTAGAATGTCTTACTTGCCCTCATGATGAGGAAGCACCGGAAGATATCCCAGCTCCTCCTGCTCCGCCCGCTGATATTCATATTAACGGTGCAGGTAAAGGCCAGATAAATATATCTGATGAAAAAGTAAACCTGCACTTAAGTGTAGACAGTATTAACGTTACTGCCAAAACGAAAAAATAATTTAAATATATTTCTCATGGTAAAAGTTATAGTTCATATTGCCAAAGCTATGGTTGCCATAGTAGTCTCATTATTATTTGCCTCATGCGGTTTTGATATAAGAACGGTTGACGGAGACGGAAATGTTGTAAAAAAAGAAATTCCGGTTACAGGAAACTTTAATTCAGTGTCTGTTGAAAGAGACCTTGAAGTTATAATTGTGCAAGGGAGCCAACCATCAGTAACACTTGAAACTGACCAAAATCTTGTAGAGCATATTAAGATTGAAGTTAAAGGCCATGAACTTAAGATTACCTCAGATGCAAATCTTGATAGTGACATGAAAAGGATTACTGTGGTTATGCCTACCATTGAATCGCTTTCTACTTCCAGCAGCGCGAAGATTACTGCCAACGGTGCGATTAAAGGGGACTCAATGTCGTTTTCATCAAGCAGCGGAAGCAGTATTGACCTGACAATAGATGCTGACAAGCTAGAATGCGAAACCAGTAGCGGATCGCAAATAGGCGTTTCAGGAAAAACAAATGATCTTGATGCTCAAACTTCAAGTGGCGGCCATATCAACGCTCAGGCATTAAAAGCGGAAAATGTAAATGCTACTGCATCGAGTGGCGGTAATATAATTGTAAATCCAATCAAGCATCTATCTGCAGATGCATCAAGTGGCGGAAATATAAAGTATGTTACTACTCCTGCTAAACTAAAGCAAAATGCCAGTTCAGGCGGGAATGTATCTCAACTGTAATTTATACTATTCAAAGCCTCCTTTTGGAGGCTTTTTTTTAATGAAACCAATTATGAAAAAAATATATCTATTAGCATTAATTTTTGGTATTACTGTATCCATACATGCTCAGAATGAAGTTTACCCTCCATCATCAGAAGTCCTGACTGAGAAGATTTTGAATCTGGATGCTAAGGCATTTGATGCCTACAATACCTGCGATGTAGCGGCATTCAGGACTTATTTTACAACCGACCTTGAATTTTACCACGACAAAGGTGGCTACTCTAAAGGGATTGAGAAATTCATCGAAACGTTCAAAGCAAATATCTGTAACGAACCTAAGCCAAAAGTAATACGAAAGCCTGTAAAAGAAAGCCTGAAGGTTTATCCACTTGAAGGTTATGGCGCTATACTTATGGGCGACCATGATTTTTATCAGATCGAAAACGGAGTAGAAAAGAAAACAGGAACTGCAAAATTCATTAACATGTGGCTACTTGAAAACGGTTACTGGAAAATGTCGCGCGTGCTTAGTTATGACCACAAACCTTCACATTAAATTCATTTGTACATCATCAAACATCGGGTCTTCGCCGGTGTTTTTTATATATTTGCGATAACCAATAAAAAATGAAATAACATGAAAAAAGCTTTCCTGCTACTATTGGCAGTACTTTTTACGTCTATTACGTTCGCTCAGAAAAAAGAAAAGATTAAAGGTTCTAAGATTGTTACCGTTACCCAAAAAGAAGTTGATAATTTTGAAAGTCTTGAAGTAGAAGACAACATTGAAATTTTCCTTTCTAAAGGCGCAACACAAAGCCTGGAAATTGAAGCCGATGATAACCTTCATGAAACTTTTAAAGCCGAGCTGAATGGCACTACCCTTCGCATCTATACTGACAAAGAAATAACTTCTGCTAAAAAAATAAGCATTAGAGTTACCTATACTGATAACCTGAAAACAATAACGGCAAAAAATGAAGCTACAATTAATGCCCTTGCAGATTTGCAGCTGGAAAACATTACCATCAAAAATCTTGATTATTCTAAATCCTACCTAAATGTGAAATCTAAGAACTTCACACTGGTAATGAATGATAAAGCAACAGCTGAACTAAACTATCAGGGCGACAATGTAGTCGTAGAACTAAGCAAGAATGCGCAATTAAAAGCTCTAATCGCAGCAAGCATGACTGCCAAACTTGACCTTTACCAAAAAACAACGGCCACTATTGAAGGAGATGCGGCTGAAGCTAAAATCCGTGTAGATAACAATGCTTCGTTTACAGGAAAAAAATTCACTGTTAAAAATCTTGACCTGACAGCCGAAAGTTATACTCACTGCAACATTAATGCTGCCGAAAACATTACCATTGCTGCATCAGGCAAAGCAGAGATTGAGCTCTTTGGAAAACCTAAAGTACAGGTAACCAATTTTGCCGACAGTGCAGTATTGTACAAGAAAGAAATGTAATTAATACATTACCCATAAAAAAGCATCCGCCCTGGCGGATGCTTTTTTATTATATGGAGGATATTATTTTACTGCGCTTGTGGCAGCAGTTATAATAACGTTAGCAACTTTTGCAGGCTGAGAAATAAAAACAGCATGACTCGCTTTAATTTCTGTCACTTTCATGTTTGCCCTTTTATACATATTACGTTGTATATCAGGATTAATACCTTTATCTTCTGTAGCTACAATGCCATAAGCAGGTTTGTTTCTAAAAGCTGCAGTTTCTACTTTATCTGTAAAACATTGCCCGGCTATTGGCCCCTGTGACGCATACATAAACCCTGCAAGGTCATCACTTACATCGGCTGCGAAACCTGCATGAAATTTAGCTTTGTCAAAATACACCATTCCATTCGCATCAGGTGGAAGAATACCGTTTTCAGGAGCAGGTGGAAGTGACATTACCCATTGTAGTGTATCCTCACCTTTATCAGGTGCAAATGCCGCAATATAAACCAGCCCAACAACTTTAGGGTTATTACCTGCCTGGGTAATTACTGTGCCGCCCCATGAGTGACCAACAAGTATTACAGGTCCATCCTGTCTGTCTATAATTCTGTTGGTTGCCGCTACATCGTCTTTTAAAGACGTCAGTGGGTTTTGAACTACACTAACATTGTACCCCTGCTTAACAAGGATATCATAAACACCTTTGTACCCCGAACCATCTGCAAAAGCACCATGTACCAGTACGATATTTTTCACTTTGCTTTTAGTTTGTGCCACTGTATCAGTAGCAAATAAGGCAATTAAAGCCATTACTGTTACTAAAAAGATTCTTTTTAGCTGCTTAATAAGATCTGTTGTTTTCATGTTATTTATTTTAATAAGTTGATTCCTTTATTAAATCCAAAAACAACACCTTAAAAATAAAATATTGAATATCAATACATTATATTTTATTCAGATTTTAATTTTCACGACATGAAGTAAAAACACACATTATACGCTTATCCCGTCATATACATTTTATAATAGGGTAAACTCAATTATACTATCAGAACTATTCTCCTCTAAAAATGTCGTAATGATAAAAGCACCGAGATTAAACCATTCTGCACATTCATTTAGTATCCAGGCATCGGAACTACAAACCAGTCTCTGCTCCTGAACAAGGAATTTATCCGGCGAATTTTCAAGATAGCAATCCCATTTAAAACTATGGTTTTCCGCAATCTCATAACACAGCACCTTAAGTTTTCCGCTGTTAGACACTGGTGTATCAAATATCCAGATTACTTTTTCAACCTCGAGACTTTCAAATAATTTTCCTATCATAATCAGTCCCGTCTCTGTCTGGTTTACTTTACGATAGGTGCCATGTACCGAAGAAATATCCCTGTAACAACCATCAAGACCTTTGAAAACATAACCTCCTGACAAAAGTGTTTCTAATAATATCAAAACATTGAATCCGTCGAGATGAACCGTTTTTCCTTTTAGCTCGCTACTATTAATTTCTTTTGTCTTTCTGAGTTCAATTTCTTTTTCTGAGCAAGACATACCCTGAAGCGCTAGAAGCTGACGCGTTTTAAGCCTGTAACGATTCGCTGATAATGCTAAAGAAGATTTCATAGGATATCCTCTGCTTAGCAGGTAATACAAATCTTTTAAAGCTTCTTCGAGTTTCAATTGTTCATGAGCAGAAGCAAAAAGGCCTTCATCTTCTGAACTTTTCCCTCTGTTTCGTCTTGTTTCCGAATTCTGTTCTTCCATAAGCCAAAAATAGAAAAGCCGGACAAAATGCCCGGCTTTTTAGTTTCAATAAATTCAAATTTAAGATCTGATAAACTCCAGAATATCTTTATTAATTGTTTCTGCCTCGGTAGTTGGCATACCATGAGGGAATCCGGGATAAGTAATCAATTTAGAATTTTTAAGTAAAGCTGCCGATTTTGGAGCCTGATGTGCCGGTACGATCTGGTCGTCTTCACCGTGAAGCACTAACACCGGAATATCAAGACTTTGAAGATCTTCCCTGAAATCAGATTCAGAGAATGCTTTTATTCCGTCATGATGAGCCAATACAGAGCCATTCATTCCCTGGCGCCACCAGTTGTGACGGATACCTTCGTCTATTTTAGCACCCTCACGGTTCCAGCCGTAAAACGGGATTGGGAAATCGTAAAAATAAGATGATCTTGTAAAGGCAGTTCCGTTACGAATCTCATCAAAAATTGACAAAGGAATACCTTCAGGATTCGTTTCGCTCTGCACCATGATTGGTGGCACAGCACTAATGATAACTGCTTTCGCAACACGGCCTTTTCCGTATCTAGCCGCATAGCGAATAACTTCTCCACCACCTGTTGAGTGCCCTACGTGAATGGCATCCTTTAGATCAAGAGCTGTGGTAAGTTCTGCAACATCTGCTGCATAAGTATCCATGTTGTTCCCTTCAGCGCTTTGTCCTGAACGGCCATGACCTCTACGGTCGTGAGCAATAACCCTGTATCCCTGTTTTAGGAAAAACATCATTTGAGCATCCCAGTCGTCTCCTGATAATGGCCATCCGTGATGGAAAACAATAGGTTGTCCTGTTCCCCAGTCTTTGTAGTAAAATTCAGTTCCGTCTTTAAGTTTAATTGTACTCATGTCTTTAAGATTTTTTTAGATTATTAATTGGAAAAAATATTTTCTAAATGCACTTAAAGTTAAGCAATTAATATTCCTCAAAAGATAAAACAATGAAAATCAAAATATTAAAAAAAAGTTTTTATTTTTATTTTACGATATATCGTGATTTCTTTTAAGAATTGCAGGATATCGTGGAAACATATTCCATTTAATGCATGCAGCCTAAAAACAATTCATTTTTTAATGTTTTTGCATCTTTAAAACTTGGAAGTAACAGTTTAACAACACTATCAGACTGTGCTTTGTTTTCAAAAATATTAGCTAAAACCGTCATTTTAAGTGTATCTTTCTCATTCCTTTTGTAGGCGTATGCCATCTCAATACTAACAAAATTCTGGTCATCAAAAGGTCGTCTGGGATAGTATTCACCACTATAAATATCATCATCAGAGTTTTCCTGAATAATTATTCCTTTATCTTTCCTATAAATACGATTCATCATATCGGTTTTAGAACTGAGTAAAGAAGCCGTTTGTTGAGCAATTTGATACAGCTCGGCAAAATCATTACCTTCAGCAACCTCCACAACATAAAAAGTACCCATATCATTATTTTTATCAGGATTCTCTGTGGAGTCTGATTCCTTTATAAGTAAGCTATGCGGACTTTTAAAAGCATTATCATTCATTCGTGAAGAACCAACAGATCCTTTCTCTTGACAGGATGCTATAATTGCTAATAAAAACAGAGATACTACCCTTTTCATATAATTTAGATTTACCACCTAAATTAAATAAAAAAAGCAGAACATTTCTGCTTTGCTTTACGTCGGGGTGGCAGGATTATTTCATGATTCTGTAGTTGGGATTTGTTACAATAAAATCCTTCTACGGTTTTCAACTGCCAGTATTTTTTGTTTTAGAAATTTTAAGCAAGCTTAATTTTTCTAAAACAAAAAATCCCTCCTGCAAAGCAGAAAGGATTTTGTTGTCGGGGTGGCAGGATTTTAACCTTCTCCCATAAATATCTTTAAATCAATAATTTGCAACTGAACTCGATATCATGCTCACCGAATAACTCACTTATGAATTTTAACGGTAATTTCAAAGCAAAGATAGTGATTTTTTTTGCATGGACAGCATGCTATTATAATTACTTTTTTACTGATTAATCTATGCCAGTTTTACTTTCCATCAGCTTAAGGATATCTTCATATTTATAATAAAGGAGACCACCGATTTTACTGTATGGTAACGTTCCATTTATTCGCATACTTTGTAAGGTTCCAGACGATATGCCCAGTAATTTGCGAACTTCCATAGTTTTAAGCCAAACTTTTGGATTAGCACTTAAACTATAATTAATTTCTAGTTTGTGTATCGCTTCAATAATTTCATGCTTGAATTGCTCTAAGTCCTTTTTGGTAATAATCTCAATATTCATCCTAATCACAATTTTATTATTTACTCTAAGCTGATAAGATAAATATTTAGGAATAAACAGAACAAATAATGGTTAACCCTGAAACGGTTTGGCGCTAGATTACGCAGATGTATTTACTGATTAAAGTATTGATTAAAGTATTGATTAAAGTATTGATTAAAGTATTGATTAAAGTATTGATTAAAGTATTGATTAATATATTTTTAATCATTAAGGACCAATATTTTTGCTAAGGAATAAGTATTTAAAGTTTTATTTATATATAACATGCAATCAGGTCTAAACTATATTAAATGCTTCACTACATTTCGTAAAAAGGATTTAGCTATTATATTCAAGCAGTGGGAAGACATTTACTATATTTACAAAGCAGATCGTGATACCATCAAATTTAGCTGTATAAATCTGTGAAAATTATACAAATAGTAGAAAAACTGTATGTGAAGTATTTATTGTGGTAAATAAGATTAAAATAAGTGGCGTAAAATGAATAAATAAAAGAAAAATTTAAATCTAAACCCTCAATAAAAATTTAATTTTTTTTTTTAAATATCTGCAGGCTACAAAAAAAGTTATCATTTAAAGAATATATCTAATTAATAGTTTTACTGATACTAGAGTGTGAGTTAGCAATAGTTATATATGAGATGATTTAATTCATATTCTTTGTCTTTAGTTTTCGCGGTGCGATTATATACATGAGAGTTTAAATCGCACATAACTACGCACCATAACAGTTATTTTACCGTCGTTACTTAACCTTACCCTTGCTTGCGGGAGCTGTGTGGGGGTATGCGCTGAATCTTTGCCAATACCATATAATAATAGCGGCAGGCAAGATAAACACCGAAACGAGAAGAAGAAGGTAGCACCCTGATGCCCATTCGAGCCTCTTCAAATTCGGCAGTTATTTCTTTTTCTATACCTCTTTTAGAAGGGTAATCAAATGCACTAATCTCTAAGTTGGGAAAATAGGTACGGCCCAGTTCGGCATAATCCTGATTAAGGTCGCGTAGAAATTGACTTTCTGAAATGCCGACCCCAGTTTCATGCATATGGTTTGAGCCTTTTGTAGGCTGCCATATCATTTTCTGTAAAAACATGTAGACACATCAGTCCTAAAACTTCTGCCGAGCCCAGGATATACTCTTTGTAAAGTTCGTTATCATAATTTAATGTGGTAAGATTCATCTCCATGCTTTTAAGGAATTGCTTGATTAAGATTCCTGTCAATCCCATAAGTGTGGACTGCTTGCTGAAATGAGTTCAGGATAGGGTTGATTGATACACCCTCATACAGCACATCAAACACCTGTATTATAAACAGTTACAAAAGTTAACGCTTATCAAAACTATTAAAGCTATCAACAATTTCATCAGCCAACCTTACATATCCATGATGGCATAAATGGCTGGTCTTATAGAGGCGTTAATGCCAAAATACCCAAAGAGAAGCTCGTGCTGTATTTTTTAGTGGTGATTCTGCTGAACTGTAGTGAAAGGTCATCGTATAGGCTTTTCATCTTAGCGGTTTTAAATTAGTTGAATGCATACGCCCTGGAAGTGTGCCTGAAGCCTTGTAAAGGAAATATCTCACTAAAATTCAGGTGCTTGATACACCTAGCGCTTGTTGTTTATTAGTATGTCGATTCATATACGCCTTACAGGTAATAGTCAAATAGAATAATGAAGTAATTTTGATGTTTTAATTGCTATTTATATTAAACGTTTAAAAATCAACAAAAAAACAATCTTCCATTTAATGGGTTACTGGATTTATATTCTTATCCTTATGAAAATATTTCGTTATTGAATTTATTAGTTTATATTTTATTTATATAGTGATTATAGTAAAGTTTTTATGCTTTAACAATATTCCAAAATAAAATTGTTGTTCAGCTTTACCTAATCTTAAATGCGCTAATAATGAATAATCTACCAACATAGCAAACCATAAGCTAAGCCTTATAATAACTGTGAGAAAGATATACCATCGAAAACAGATTAGATAACATAAGATACCTTCTCTATCATTATTCAATCGAATTGATACGAAGCAATAGATTAACTAAATGCTGTAAACTCTATTCTTTTGAAACATTCAAACGAAAGCCCGCACCCCTGATATTTTCAATTTTGACTTGACTGTCCTTCGTGAAATATTTGCGTACTTTAGATATATACACATCCAGTGACCTTGAACAAAAGTAATCATTTTTCTTCCAAATCTGTTCTAGTAAAAGATCCCTCGTAACAAGATTACCCCTGTTTTTAACCAGTATTTTTAAAATCATTGACTCAATTTTAGTAAGCTTAATTACCTCTGAGCCATTGTAGGTTAGTAAACGATTTTTACTATCATAACGATAATTTCCAATTTCTTGCTCGCTGAGCGAAAGATCGAAATCGTATGGAAAATGCTGCACTATAACACTAACTGTTACAATTGAATCTTCAGGGTCTGTAACATCGATAAAAGGCAAAAACAAGTCATTTTCACCAACCTCGTGGCGGTTGATCTTTTTTAAAACGAAGTACTCCCCACCATCCGGTTTTCCATCATAAAAAGAGTTTGATTGTTCTAGTAACCTCATTAGGTCTTCGTAAGTTTTATAATTTGTTATAAATTTAATATTGCTTTTCTCAGCAGTTGGCACCTCTGCTTTTTCAAAAGCCGTTTTTACAGTATACTCATATTTATTCCTGGGATCATTGTATTTTTGCTGTACTAGGATATTCCTTATTTTCATATATTAAAATTGACAATTTAATTTATTCGTCCCGATACATAAATCTTGCGCTAAGACTGGCAACACACATCAGTTTCACCGACTACTGAAAAAAACTGCTTTACAATACTGGCAGTAATTTAAAACATATCGATGAGTTATGGTTTTATCATACCATTTTCTTATGGCGTAAGTATTTAAAATACTTACAATTCCTTAATGAATATCACATAGCCACCTGTTTTAACTAACTTTCCTATTAAGTGAATTAGATAAGATTTGCCTTTAGGATTTTTTTTTCACACTGTTATAGTATATCAGGCGAATTTAGAAAGTGAGTTATAAATAAATTCTGAAAAATAAATAAGCATACACTTTTAATCAACAACTGAATAAAACCAGACAAATTCATTAAAAGTTGTTATTTTAATATCCGTACGCTCTCTTCTGTATCTGAAGCAGGACCGGTTGCAACACATTAACTAGTCTCTATTGTACCTTTTACCACAAATGAAACGCTAATAATGCTATTTTTTAGCAGAAAATCCTATAGCGCTAAATTTTTTTGTCTCGATCTGCCGTTCTCGTATTTTTAGTAAAATATTAGCCTCCATGACCTGTGTGTCGCCCAAATGCAACATAACACCTTTATAATCAACATATTTTGAAAGATCTTTGCCTTCGGGGGTTAACAGGTAGTCCCCAGCAGGTACAAACAGCCTGAAGTTGCCGCTTTCATCAGTTTTAGTGCTGTAAAGCTCTCCATCCTTACCTATAGCATGTACTGTTATGCCATTATTTTTATGAGATATTTCATAACTGTTCTCACTTAGCAAATACTTAAGCTTGCCTCGTATTGTAGACATACTGTTTAAAAATATCGTCTCTTTCGTGTCACTATCAATAAATAGTGTCCGTTTAGGTGCATACCAGCCATTGCCACCTAAAACCTGAATGGTGTAGTTGCCCGGCGGAAGCGACTTATAGACAATCGTTCCGTTTCCGTCAGTCCTAAAGACATTATCCCCTATAATAACAATTTCGCCAGCTGCAGCAGTTGCTGGGATATTATTACTTCCATTAAAAAGTAGTTGCACGGTAAGCTTATAGGATCTCGCAGTTTCAATAGTCTTAAAACGCTTGACAAGACCTAGCTGAAATGTAGTCAATGCCTGATAATCCCCTCCGCTTTCGCTGTACTGCTTAGCTGCGAAAACACTAAAATCATCGGTGAGGGAATATTCTGTTCGCAAGCTTAGCTGTAGTGTTTTCAAGGCATTACTAATATTATTGTAAGCCGCACCTCCACTCAGCTGCAGCCTGTTGTTAAAAAACTTATATGAAATGGCAGGCAGTATGGTAAACTGACTGTAGGTATCACTGCTATTTAATACTCCAGCATTTATAGCCTCCCCTACATAGAAATTATTGTACTGATACGAAATGTACAAACTGAGTATACTCCAATTACCTGTACCATTAAGCCGGTAGTGGAATCTAGGCATATCAAAGCTGGTTGAGCTGAACCTGCCTGCTTCGAGAGATAATCGAAAGTTTTGTTCCGCCTGAAGATTCTGATAATTTAACTGTAAGTTAACCCGGGCAGCCGATAATGAATACGACCCAACAACGCCGTTACCTAGCAAAACACTGCGCTTTTCCCTATAAAGATAGGGAGCCAAAGCCACCGTTAACCATCCAAATACTGCGGAACAGCCGGCATCGTGGCGGACAGTAAAAAAACTCGATCCATCCTCAAATCCATATATTGACTTGGATAGTACCGACAAATAACTGAAAGCATACCAAAGATTAAAGTTGTCACCCGACATAGTTATCCGTTGGTTAGTATTTATTACACCGCTGCGGATACCAGAGAAATAAGGAGAACTGTAATAAGTTGCACTTGTGTAGGAAAACCTACCTGCTTTACCACTGCCCTCCAACTCCAGAGACCCTCCTTTGAAAAAATTCATATCATAACCCGGTGATTGTCCGCTAACAGCCATCGCACCCCTTAAATTCAGGTAGTCTTTGCGACAAATCGATAGAGCGCCCGAAACAATATATTTTCTTGCTCCCAGACGGCTGTCATAATCATATAACGCTTCAACGTCATACCCGCCAAGACACGACGACCCCGTATTATGGAAAAGCGACAACCACAGAGATTTTCCCGATGATGATTTTATTGGGTCAGAAAGGCTAAAAGATTTGTCAAGCAAGCCTGCTTCTATTTTATTTTTAGCATCGGTATTATAAAAAAAATCTGCTCCACGACCGATTAGGCTGAGTTCTGAAAATCTAGAAACAGATCCTAATGTGCCGCCATATTCCTTATTCCTGTATCCGATTTTGGCATTGCGAAGAAAAAAATCATGATCATTCCAAATGCTCATGTCGGTAGCGGCCTCAAGTACCCCACCAAGGCCCTTTATTTTCGTATTGCCTGACAGATAATAGGAAAAAACTCCCCTTGAGTATTGTGTACTCGCGGACACTTGGTTTTGCTGTGCCTCTGCATCAACATCGAAAGGCTGGACCCATGTATACCTGTGCTTGTTTTTTACAGCATTAGCCCTTACAACATGTCTGCTTATCAGGGTCCCGTCTTTATAAATCGTAGTTAAGGTAATAGTAAGATTATCACTCTTGATAAAGGATTTATCAATTTTAACTCCATGGCTCACGACTGTATCTGTAAAGGCCGGAATAGCTACCTCCTGTATTGACGTCGAAACCTTGAAAGGACAATCGCTGCAGTACCCTGCAAGGGTAAGGTTTTGGGCTGCGTTACCATCATTGTAAATATGCATTGGCACATACACTATTCCATCTTCGGGCTGGTAATAAAGCTGACCGCCCTCAGGTAAGGCTCTTAACTGGTTAATTTGCCTTACATGCATGATAAGAGTGGCAGAGGCTACATTCCCCTTTTTAGGCCGGAAAGTCGCTGTGGCATAATGAATACCTCCTGCTTTTGCATTGGGCAGGGCTTTTATAATAAGAGGAATAAAAACGCTATCCATTGATTTTAAAAAGATTTCCCGCCCCTTATCCAGCGAAATGTAAAAATCCTCCCTATTACCTGTAACTGCAAGAGTCCCTTCAATATCACTTACGGAAATGTTGCTTACCCTGACATAGGCCTGCGTACTACCGGTAACACTGGCTTCGATCTGCGTTGAAGAAAAAGACAAAGAAACCTCGGCATCCTGAGCGGTAACGGCAAAACCAATCATCAGTAGCAAGATGGTTAAAATGCTATAATTACTGAAAAACATTAGTTGGGGATAATTAAGAAAAATACACTGGTAGTGTAAGTTCCGGCAGGTACAGCCTGTATGCTGTTAGCCGGTATATAAAACTTTAGATTAAAGGTAATATCCTGCGGCGTGCTACTGTTCCTGTACACGATCGGTTGAGCTGTTGTACTTAAAATGACAGGAGTCAGTATCTGAAGTCCATTGTAGCTCTGATTGACTGAAATATCGAGCTTTAATACGGACAACGGAAGTATTTGCGGCGACAAACTGCTCTGAAAATCGCCCGAGGCCTGCACAGCCAACTGATAATTGTATGTTTTGATTTTTAAGGCATTGTTAATAACCGCTGACCGTTCGCTGAGATAATCCGCAGCAGTTGTATAAGAAATATTAAATTGCTGAGCACCGTTTTGTAATGTGACGCTCTGGTCTCCGAAATTCCCGGCATAATTAATCTGAAAGCGAGCATCCCCCATAACAGAGGTGAAGGAACCTATGAGCTGTTGGGTTTGCCCTGTTATCTTATATAGACGGAATTCATAAGCTGATTTATACATTCCGTTGGTGCAGGCTAGCAGATGATTTCCGCCTTTGATATAAAGATTATACCTAAACAACCTGTTTAACTGTGGGTTAAGACCCACATTCGAATGTATTAGAGTAGTTTCACTATACTTATTTAACGCTATAGCCTGCAAGGGTACATTGACAGGAGAAGCATTGGAAGAACTGTTACTTTGTGAATTATACTGTAGATAAGCGTATTCAGCTGCAACAGCATAGGCGGGGTTGTTATCATTAATAAAATCCTGAGTAAGCCGGGCAGTAAGCCTCCATTCGTTTACCCCAATTGAGGTACCATAATACTGAATAGGTATGGAAACCTGATTGACATACGTCATTCCAGACATCAATTCCGCATAGGTATTAAAAATCGACTGCCCATTGTTATAAGAGCCAAGTGAATACTGGGCAGAAGCTCCACCAAATAATAAGAAGAAGAATATTTTCAGCATCCATCTCATAATTGAAACTCGAGTTCAGATACTTTTATAACACTGTCTTGACCAAAAGCCATAACAGCGGAGAGTATGTAATTGCCGCCAGGAAGATCCTTAGGTAATTTTAGCAACACAGCCCTTTTGTCACCAGGGAGTGTAAAAAACTGGCTCTCCCCCAAATTTTTCCTGCTCGCATCGGCGGTGTTAAAAAGTTCCCATTTTATTTTACCGTCTCCCCATACAGTACCCTGGTTCTCAAATTCCAACTCGGCAATGAAATTATTATCAGCGTCATGATTACCCTTAAAGTTAGTAACTTCTAAAACAGGGACGGAATGCCCCTGATGCTTGTGATAGATTTTCACTCCGCTTTTGACGGTAACCTGTATAGCTGCACCGTTACTACCCACCGGCTTGGCAGGATTGAGCTGTGTAAAAAAAATGATGGCAGTATGTACTGGAGGCTCCGATGCAGCATTCACTGGAACCTTGAAGGATACCTCAACCTCTGTAGTTCCTTTGGCGGGCACGACAAAATATGTACCCGGAAAAATCTGTAACCAGTCCGAACAGGAATGGACAAGCGTGTTCGGCGCAGCAATCTGATTGGTACCCAATCGGTCATAGTACCAGTCATTGACTGATACACCAACCTCAAGAGGTGATTCTCCCGGATTCGTTACTGAAATAAATTGTCTTGCACTTCCTCCGGGACTAACTTCATAATATAATCTGGAAGGAGAAACCGCAAGGCCAGCCTGTCCTATAACCCAAGAGGGTAATAATAGGAGTAAATGCAATAAGTACATTCTCATGGTAGTATAAATTAATTATTGAGGCAGCAATGTATAGGTAATGGAAGAGCTGTAGGTGCCCGGAGGCCTATTCAAGTAAAGTACTGCGTTCTTAGCAGGTATCTTATATTCCATAGCATAACTGGTGTTAAGCCCCTGGCTGGCAGCAGAAATAATTGTCAGCGGTTGTGAGGGCAAATCTACCTCAGGACTTACGATTACAACTGTAGCTGGCTGGGGTCCTGATAATCCCTGAGGTGAAGATATGCCAAGCAACACGCTCCCAATGGGAAGAGTGGATAAAACGCCGTTATAAAAAAAGAATTGCGAATCTGCCTGTACAGTAACCTGGTAGGCTGTTGAGCTGACAATCCGCACATGGTCATTGAGGACACCTGTTGAACTCCCGGTAATAAAATGCGAGGCCTGATTCATATTAATGCTAACCGACGAGTGACTGACTTCAATACTCTGCAACTGAGCAATCGTAATATTAACATTCGTTTCAGCAAAACCGATTTGCGAAACGACTCTTAACGGAAGATTCAGTAGCAGGAATAAAAAAGCATTTATCGCCGGGAGATTATACAGTCGAAAAGCCCGATTTAAAAACCAGGCCTCAATTACCATAATAACTTTTCTTCCTTTACAGGTGTGCAAAGGGCCTAACATTGGTTAGTCCGCAACAATAGTGTAAGTAAGCAAAGTCGTATACACCCCAGGGGTCTTATCAAGATAAGAAGGCGTATTAGCCGCAGGGATGCTATAGGCTACATCATAACCACGCAGGTCACCTGTGGCACAACTAATTATCGTTACAGGAGCAGAACTACTTAGTGCCAGAGCCGACGAAGGAAATGTTGGATTTGTTGTTGGGGCAGTGCTGCCCGAAGCTCCCAGGTATGAACCACTCGATGAACTTACAACAACTGTTGAAACCGGTATTTCCTCACCGGCATTTGAAAGGTTTCCTGCCGCCTCAACTGTCACTGTAAACCCTTCATTTGCGGTAACTTTTAGATGATCAGAAAGTGTTCCTGTGGTGCTGCCTGACGAAAAATGCGCAGGTGTGTTCATTTGTATGACAACCGTTGGATCACTAACCTCGATCGCAAGGACACTTGCAAGGTTCACATTAAGATTGGTTGTACCCGTTGTCTGGGCTAAAATCGAAGGCACAGTAAAAAACGGTGCTGCCAGCAAAACTGACTTAAACATTTGTCTCATTTTTTGGGGTTTTTGAGGTTTATTTGCCTGATTAATTCGTGAATTCGACAATCCACGTTAGTAATCCAGCTAAGCCTCAAAACTATGAAAGATTAAATTCTTTTAAGAGCATAGTACATAAGTGGCTGCCACCGAGAAACAACCGCATCAGCCGATTTTGAAGAGAAGAACCCAAAAAACTAAAAAAAATAATAAATCGATACCTTTATTGCCGCATCGGCACCGTTTATAACCTACCATTATCAAATAAAGAAATTACAGATAACTTTACAGCTGTATAAAATAACAATTAATCGTGCTGACGGTCTTATCTATTATCTAAAACAAAAAAGAACGCATAGGTGATCCATTTCATATTTAAAAAAAAGACAAACCTTACCGATGTATTTCCTGAGGGATATATAGACATTCATTCCCACATACTCCCTGGGTTAGATGACGGCGCGAAGCATTTTGAGGAAAGCCTTGCAATACTGTCAAGGCTTACAACATTCGGTATTTCAAAATTTATCACAACACCGCACATTATGCACGGAGTATATGATAATTGCCTGTCTATTATCACAAGTACCACCTCAAGGTTTAAAAGCAATTACAATGAGGGCTTCAGCCTTAAATCAGCAGCAGAATATCTTATAGATGAACACTTTGAAAAATCAATTGCTCAAGATAGCCTAATAACACTTGACGGAAAACATGTACTTGTAGAGCTTTCCTATGCTATGCCCCCACTTTGCCTGCACTCAGCAATCCGCAAATTGAAACATTTCGGGTATGTACCTGTTTTAGCACATCCAGAGAGGTACAGGTATTATCACAAAACCCCAATAGTATACCAAGAACTAAAACATGCTGGTTGCAAATTCCAGCTCAATCTCCTTTCCCTGACCGGTTACTACGGCAAAAGCACCCAAAAAGTGGCACAGAACCTCATAAGTGAAGGTTTTATTGACTATTCAGGAACCGATGTCCATAATATGCAACAGGTTGAGGCATTAAACAAACCATTCTCAATAACAGAAAAACTGATTCGGAGAATTTTGGAGAACAACATGTTCTTTGATTTCTAAATCCGGACATTGAAGACGCTGACATCGATCCAGCTTCAAACATCTGTATAAACTACTTGGCACGGATGTGCAGTTCGTTATTAATGCAGATCCAGCAATTTTATCTACAACTAATATTTTGACTGGACTACAACTTGAATAGATCTTTAAATTCACACTGAAAATTAACATTTTAACAAAAATAGAATCAACTGTCTTCAAACGTTACCACTTATTGATTACCTCCTTTCTAATTGTTTATAAGTTATACATTTGCAATGTATTCATTTGAAAACTATGGGGGTAGGAACAAATGAACCATTTATGGACTGCCTGATTAGGCAGTCTTTTTTTTCTGTTGATGTAATGGCTAAAAATTAATCGTAACAATAAGAGCATCAAATACTCTTTAAAAAAAATCCTAAAAAGATTATCATCATCAGATTTATTATCTTCAATTACTTGTTTTAGCCTTGCTACCTAGTCCGGTCGCGTAACTATATATTAGCCCACATACATATTATAGACAGGATAAAAAACCGTATAAAGAATTAAGGAATTTAACCAAAATCAAAGACCAGAACTCCTGTAGGGAATATTACTTTCGCTAAATACCAATTTGTATTATAAACAGTTAGTGTACTGATAAATCACATTAAAAAATTCTAGATTATCCAGCCACCACAACCAACTGTAAGCAGAATTAATAGTAAAATTAAGTAAAACAAAGTGTTTAGTGCAGATATTTTATTCTCCAATAGCCCAAAAGGAATAGTGTAATAATTATTTTAAACTATTAATGTCAAAATATTTATTAAAACAACCTTGTTTTCTTTTTGAGACAGGAATTACCACGCTGTTGCTCAATTCGCAAAAAAAACCTTTCTTTTTCGTTAGCGAAGTTATGTGTTTGCCGTTTACCAGATAGGAATGATGAACCCTTAAAAAATCGCTTCCAAGCTTTTTTTCATACAACCCTATATTTTTGCTGGAAATTAACTTTTGACCACTCAGCAAATGAAAAGTAGTATATTTACCATCAGCCGCACAATAAAGTATATCATCAATCTTTACCAGATCTATCCTGTCAAGCGAAGGAATACAAAGCACATTTTTGTCACGAAGCTCGCTTCTATCACTATTAAAACGTTCTTCTTTGAAATATTCGATGATACAGCCTAATAAAATTGAAATTTTTTTTCCTGAAAAAGGACGGTGGAGGATATGGATTTTTTTAAAACTATAATTGCTAAACCCTTCAGGGTTGGCCAATACAACAAAAACAACATCCTTAAGGAGGCTGATCTCAATAAAATCAAAAATCCTTGTATACTTAAAATCAAAATCAACAATAACAACATTATTATAGCCGGCTTTGATATAGGACTTAATTTCCCCTACACTATCAAGGCTGACAAAACTAGCTCCCAAGTCGCTTTTACCAAAATAATCCTTAAAATAATTAACCTCCGGATATTGGAGATAAAGCGCTATGACATTTAAGTCGGTCATCTAGAAATTTTTAGTATAGTGAATTAACAATTTTGATAATGCTCGAATCCTGGCGCCGATCTTAAGTGTTGAGCGCGGGGAAAGCGTTGATAAAATTGATAATTTGTAATCATAAAAAACGGGGAAATAAATAACTGATAACATTCTTGTCATAATTGTCAAAAGTACCTTTTCCTGTAATTATGTAAATCAGCTGAAGATTACCATTTATTAACCAATTACTACCAATTATTAAACTCATCAACCCTTATTAAAGTATCACATTAGATTTGAAGTCGGATAAGATCTACCCGACAGATATGGATGAAATGTATTATTTAAAAAATTTAATGCTAATATTATTTACAGTATTGGTATCGCTTCACTTTAATCACTCGCTAATGCCCAAAATATTATCATGGAGACGTAAAATCAGCTACATAGGAAATAACAAAGAGTCTGACAATATTGGGGATTTGGGTAGTGACTTTTTTTTGGGGGGACTACCTTTTTTCACAGCTATACTGACAACAAACATAAGTCAATTTTACAATTTTTTTCTTACATATTTGATTGCGTTTAATATTTTAAAATTTAACCGCACAACTAAAGGCTACAAAACAATGTGTATATTGTTTTGTATAGCAATGGCTTTCACAGCATTACCAAAAGGGCAGCATATTGTATCTGTCGCAATGGTCCGCAATACCGCTATATTTATTTTAACAGCAAGCTGTTTTTTCGTTATTGATAAGATAAAATATTTACCATGCCTATTATTTTTAAACTTCTTTATAGTTGCAGGACTAATAAGCTGTTATTGGGGTAATATCCCACTCTGCCTACTGAATTTTGCCTTGGTTGGCTTAGTATTATCACTATTCATTAAGGAGTTGTCTTCCCAGCAAAATTACCTTTCAAAGAAAAATTACCTGTTCATAAGCTATGTGTTTGGCTTTATATGGTGTATCCTATTAAATGATAGCTCCTGTAAAATTCACCAATCTGGTATGATAGCATACCTTCCATTGATTATAGTCGCTTTTCCAATATATCGAATAGCCGGGCAGTGCTTCAAATTGCTGCCCAGAAGATGGGAAGCAATGAGGGTATACAAAGCAAAGAGAATTAAGTCAAATAATCTCACTTTATCACATCACTACGGTATCAATGTATATATCGCAACTAGTATTTTACTAATTATAATTATTGTAATTGATTGGATGTACAATATTCATCTCCTACCAGCGCTGACGATAGTGCTGGTATTTTTCTTGGTCAACGACTTGCTTCTATCAGCATACTTTAAATACCATACTATGATAAAAAATGCAATAAAGTTTGTACACATGTTTTTTTTGGGAAGCTTAGCCGTTTCCTGCACAAGCGCAAAAGACGTATTGTACATCCAGAATGCGGCCCCGTCTTACAACGAAAAACCTGCTAAAAACCAGTTAATAGATAAAGACGATATTTTAAGTATAAAGGTTATTTCGCAAGACCCTGAGGCGGCAAAATTCTATAATATAGGAATTTCCGAATTTTCAGGATCTCAAAACCAGGATATTATCAGACTAACAAATTACCTGGTTGATGACAAGGGATATATTATTTTTCCTTTTTTGGGAAAGCTATCGGTAACAGGTAAAACAGTCAAAGAACTTGAAGAGCAGATAAAGCAAAAATTGGACGAGAACGGACAGCTCCTCCAAGGTGATATCATTATAAGAATCTTAAATTCAAAATTTACGATTCTTGGCGAGGTTAAAAATCCTGGGACATTTTCTTTTAGCGAAAGCAGGCTCTCGCTTTTTCAGGCCTTAGGAACTGCCGGGGACCTCACCATAAACGCTAACAGGAAGGATCTGCGTCTGATACGTACAGAAGATGGGATAAAAAAAGTTTACACATTTGACCTTACATCAGCCGATGTACTAAATAACGAAATCGGCTATATTCAAAAGAATGATATAGTTATCGTAAATCCTAATAAAGCAAAAATTAAATCAGCCGGTCTGATAGGAAATACATCAGTTTTGCTATCTGCAGCTTCGCTACTTCTTTCCGCACTATTATTGACAAAGTAACTATGGAAATTACCAAACCAAAAAATACTGAATTTAAAACACAGGTAGACAGAATTTTGGACAATTGGAAAGCTTTTTCCATTTCATTAATTATCTGCCTTGCGCTTTCCTTTATACTGTCTAAAATTAAAAATCCAGTATATTTCACAGAAACCAAGATACAGTTGATTGAAAAAGATAATGGTACAGAACTTCCTGTTAACAGTTTTCTTTTTAAAACCTCTAATATAAACATAGAGAACAATGTAGAGACAATCAAATCAAAACGACTACTTCGAAAAGTTGCGGATAGCTTAAATTTATACACTAAGTATTTTGTAGAAAACGAAACTCGAAACGTCGAGGTATGGAACATACCATTCAGGATAAAGCCTCTAACATTTAATCATACTAAAGAACCAATTACATTGGAAATCCGTTGGACTGATAGTAATATAATCTTGAGTGACGGGGCAGATGAATATAACCTGACCTCGAGAAAAAACATAGTTGAGATACAAGGGATTAAAATCGAATTCGCTCGTAATATCGATTGTACATATCCTCTAAGCAAGAAGACATATATTGCTGTCATTAATTCGCCCGACAAGACGATAAATGAACTTTCTCAAAAAATTGCTGTACATGCAGTAGGTGAGAACAGTGATATTCTTTCAATCACGCTTAAAGATAACAATATAGCCAAATCAAAAGCTGTACTCAATGCAATGGTGGATATCTTTAACAAAGACATTCAGGACGATAAGCGAATTGTATTGTCTAAAACACTGGAGTTTATAAATAGCAGGCTACTTTACCTTGGAGACGAGGTGACTAATGTGGATAATCAGAAAAAGGAATATAAAGAAGACCAATTACTTAGCTATCTGGAAGCTGATGCAGGCCAATACATCGACAAAAAGTCCCGCTCTGAAGATCTGGTTTTCAATACCCAAACACAAATACAGTTGTCAGCCATGCTTATGGAAGCTGCCAGAAATAATCCATCAGAAAGTTTGATACCGGAAAACATTGGCCTGGAGAATATCGAATTGAACGGGCTCATCGCTATTTATAACAAAACACTGCTTAAAAAAGCAAAAACGGCACTTACCGCAGGTTCTTCGCATCCCCTGATTGTTGCTATGGATAAAGAAATCGAAACCTTACGCCGTGAAATCTACGTTTCCATTGAATCCTATCTAAAGCAATTAAAAGTAAAATTGTTACAACTCAAAAGCAATGACAGGATACAAAGTGAAAAAGTAAAAAAAGTACCCGCCAACGAAAAAAGACTACGAGAAATTGAGCGTAAACAAAAAACAAAGGAGGATCTTTACTTGCTTTTGCTACAAAAAAAAGAAGAAGCATCCATTTCTTATGCAGCGGTATCACCTTCGGTAAAAATCATTGATTATGCAGAAACGACACCGCAACCTATAGAACCCAATAAAAAAATATATCTCTTAAGTGGATTTGTTTTGGGTTTACTGCTCCCTACAGCCTATCTAAAGCTAAAGGATCTTCTCGAAACAAAAATAAAAAGTTTTACCGATCCCGTATTTAAGCATTCCGGTATTCCTCTTTTAGGCTATATACCAAAACTTGAAGAAATTAGTGCTTTTAACGATAAGAATGATCGTTCGCTGAGTTCTGAACTTTTCAGGATCCTGATAACCAATATTAATTTTCTTTTGGATGACAATAATCAAGAAGCTGGGTCGGTAATCTTAGTTACATCATCCATTGCAGGTGAAGGTAAAACCTTCACTTCTAAGAATATTGCCTTTGCATACGCCAGCTATGACAAGAAAGTCCTGCTCATTGGAGCCGATCTTCGCAGACCCAAAATTGAAGAAGAACTGGGTATCAGCTATAATGGTTTTGGATTATCAAATTATCTTAATTCCAAGTCGCTGGAAGCGGATACTCTTATAAAAAAGGATAGCACAAATTTTAATAACCTGGATATCATATTCCCAGGAGTAATACCGCCAAATCCATCACAACTACTCTCTAACGGCAAATTTAAAGATCTTGTGCAGGAACTTAAAAAAATATACGATTACATCATTATTGACTGTCCTCCAACAGTCTACATCAACGACACATTCCTGATCAGCGATCTGGCTAACCTGACCATATACTTGACGCGGGTAGGTTATACTGATACTGACATTGTCCAGTATTCTAATGACCTGGCCAAAGATGGAAAGATAAAGAATATGGCATATTTACTTAATTATGCCAACAAAGTAAATGGCGTCAAATATGATACATACTACAATGGCTATCAGAAAACCGAAAAAAAACAGGGTTTTCTAATGTGTTGGCTAAGTAAAATTCAACAGAAAAAACTTAGGGGAAAAACCTGGCGACAATGATGAAGCAAAGTTATTGACGGCAGGCGTCCATATATCATCAGTCAACATTTTAAATAATAAACCTATACATTTCATTATAATTTCGTTCACAATTAATTCCAAATAAATGAAGATCGCTATAATCGGATTAGGCTATGTCGGGCTGCCCCTGGCTAAAGCCTTCAGCAAGAAGTTTTCTGTTGTCGGATTTGACATCAGCAAATATAGAATAATGCAGCTCAACGCATTTACAGATTCAACCAATGAACTCACCAGCAAAGAACTCATGTCAATCATCAAACGTGATAATGATGATATGAAAGGCGTATACTTCAGTAGCAACCCTGAAAGCCTGAAAAATTGTACATTTTATATCGTAACAGTTCCCACGCCGGTGGACACTAACAATGTCCCTGATATGCTTCCAATTGTATCAGCTACAAAAAACATAGCTCTTTCGATAAAAAAGGGAGCAACTGTTGTCTATGAATCGACAGTATATCCCGGCGCTACAGAAGAGATTTGCGTACCGCTTCTGGAGGAGATAAGTGGCCTTAGGTACAATATCGATTTCTTTGTGGGATATTCTCCAGAACGTATCAACCCTTCGGATAAAAAAAATACAATTGAAAATATTATTAAAGTTACTTCGGGCTCAACACCTGAAGCCGCTATAAACATAGATAATCTTTACAAAAGTGTTATTAAGGCGGGAACACATAGGGTTTCTTCTATAAAAGTGGCTGAAGCTGCAAAAGTGATAGAAAATACACAGCGCGACCTTAATATTGCATTTGTAAATGAACTGGCTAAGATCTTTAACAAAATTGGCATTGATACCAATGAGGTACTGGAAGCTGCTGCTACAAAATGGAATTTCCAGAAATTCTCTCCGGGGCTCGTTGGTGGCCATTGCATTGGCGTCGACCCTTACTACTTGGCATATCAGTCACAAAAACTTGGTCATATGCCCGAAATAATACTCGCCGGACGTAGGGTAAATGAGAGTATGGGTGAATATATCGCTACCAGAGTGGTTAAACTTATGATTGGCAAAAAAATACAGGTGTTGGATTCCAGAATATTAATACTTGGAGCAACTTTTAAAGAAAACTGCCCGGATGTAAGGAACAGCAAAGTGGTTGACGTGTTTCGCGCCCTAGAGAGCTTCGGTACCAAACCCTATTTCTTCGATCCCTTAGCCAATGCTACGGATTTCTGGACACAATATTCTTTAAAGCTCGAGGAAGACCTGACTGGCAAAAAATACGATGCTATCATACTGGCGGTTGCACATGAGGTTTTCCTGACGATTAATATAAAGGAACTGCTCAGCCAGAGACATGTAATTTACGATGTAAAGGGTTTCTTAAAGATCTGCGTGGATGAAATTCTTTAAAAGCTACATCAATAACGGTTTTATAAACAACATTATATGGTCTATAGTCGGGCACGGGGGAACCATATTTATAAATTTTTTTACCAACATTTTATTTGCAAGGCTGCTTACACCGGAAGATTTTGGTATGGTGGCCGTCTTAGCGATGTTGGTATCAATTGGTAGTGTTCTTTGTGATTGCGGCCTTTCAGGTGCTTTAGTCCGAAAAAAGAATGCCGGAGAGGTGGAATACGCTACTGTATTAGCTGTAAACGTTAGAGTTGCCCTGGCTATACAAATTCTACTATTGGTCTTCTCCCCATTTTATGGATCGCTCTATGGCAAGGCCGATATGAAATACCTTATAAATGCCTCGGGTGTAGTGATACTTTTACAGTCATTTTATCTTACAATAAATGTACATCAGATAAAAGAGCTCCAGTTCCAAAAAAGGGCATACGAACGCCTTATTGCAGCACTTTTGGCTTCCGTGATAGCCATAGTGTTTGCCCTCGCTGTTGGCGGAATATGGTCGGTGATAACTTACATGATCGCAAACCCTATGTTTCTCATTATTAACCATATAATAAAAAAAGAAAATAAGATCACTATCCGTTACAGTCACAAAGCTTTTCAGGAGCTTTATCCATTTGGCGTAAATACCACATTCTCATCATTGCTAATCGCACTGTATGAGAATATATTTCAGTTTGTTATGGCCCGTTATTTCTCATTTGTACAAGTTGGCTATTATTATCAGGCCAAAAAATTACAGGATGTCCCCTGCAACCTGATTAATATGCTGACCCAAAATGTATTTTATGCACGTCTTTCAAGGATACAGGACGACATGAATAAGTTCATTACCTTATTTACGAGGGTTCTTGACCATACAACCCTCTTGCTTGGTTTCTTATCGACCTTCCTCTTTATCAATGCGGAATTTGTAATTGTAACGCTTTTTGGGGAAAAATGGGAGGGATCGGTATATTACATAAAACTTCTCACTATTGGCTCCTTCTTTCTTTATATTGACCTTATAATCCGGCTTGTATTTAAGATTTATGATAAAACCAGAATACTGCTGAATGTTGAGATTGCTAAAAAGATATTTCAGGGCGTGATGATATTAATTGCGATAATGCAAAAAAACATCGAACTGCTAATAATGGCCATAATCGTAAATAATCTTCTGGGCGCTACGGTAAATCTGATACTTGCAAGGAAAATTCTGGACCACAATCTAAACCATATTTTCTTTTTTACCGG
Source organism: Flavobacterium sp. AG291 (assembly GCF_003350375.1). Lineage (GTDB taxonomy): Bacteria > Bacteroidota > Bacteroidia > Flavobacteriales > Flavobacteriaceae > Flavobacterium > Flavobacterium suzhouense. Next base: position 143,467 of record NZ_QQAR01000006.1, read on the forward strand.
TAAGGTAATACTATTCTCATCAATGCTGATTGCTCTTTTTACGCTTATGGGAATGCAAAATATAATAAACAACAAAGCCTACCAGCTGGCCTGTATCCCAGCACTTTGTGGGTTTTACTTTATATTCTCTAAAAACATCAAAACCTCTTCCTATGAATTTGATCAATAAATTGATTACCCTTTATTACAAGTATTGCAAAAGCCCGTTGGATTATGCGAGAAGGCTTGGGGTAAGTATAGGAAATGAATGTAGGATTTATACCCGTTCTTTTAGTACAGAGCCTTGGCTCATTACGATAGGCTCAAAAGTAACCGTTTCACGGGATGTACTGTTTATAACCCACGACGGGGCTGCATGGCTGGCCAATGATATGAAGGGCCGTAGATATGTGTATAAAAGGATCACAATTGGAAGCAATGTCATGATTGGTGCACATTCCATTATAATGCCGGGGGTAAAAATAGAAGACAATGTTATAGTTGCAGCCGGAAGTGTCGTAACCAAATCGATAAGAAGCGGATCGGTTGTTGGTGGAAACCCCGCCAGATATATCAAAAGCTATGACAGCTATATTACAGATCTGCTGTCAAATGCCGGAAGTGACAAAGACGTAGACAAGGCCAAGACCTTAAGGGAAAAGGTCAGTATCATAATGGACAAGAGCTATAAATCCTACCTTAACTAGAATATGCATACTTACAAATCCGGCAATCGCAGCATTCCCCGTTTGGAAAATACCATTCTTTTCTTCAGCAGCCCTTTTTTATATCTGCCCATACTGCTTTCCGGTATCAGGCAGCGCAAAAGTGAGAGTGTGCTGTATTTAGCATTTCTCTTTGGTTTCATCAGCTATCTGTATATCCCAGGGATAACCAATGACAAAGCAAAATACCAGCTTATGTATGAGACTTTCTTAAACTATGATTTTGATGGCTTCGTTAATTATTTAAGGCGCACCTTCAGGCCGGACTTTATATTGCACCTATTTTTATTCACTTTTGCAAAAATGGGTATAAACTCTAATACCTTTTTTCTGGGAATTACCACTTATACGGTCTTTTCATGGCTTTGGCTCTTTACCCATAAAGCGAAAACTATACCAGAAAACTACAGCCTTTACCTACTTTTTGCTATACTATCACTTTCTTTACCCGACCTGTTCTCTGGTATAAAATTCTATTTTGGTTCGGCCACACTTATGTGGGCCTATCTGTACCTGGATAAGAAGAAATATACTATTGGAGCACTTTTAGTTATCGTATCAGTCTGTACGCATTTTAGCCTGATGGTATTCGGCCTTATACTCGTTGTCAATAGCATTTTCCCAAACAAGAACAGTTACAAGTGGATCTTCTATTGCTCACTCTCTTTCTTACTTATCTCAAAAACTTCGCTGATAAGCATAATAGCGTATTTAAATCCTATTGAGGTTTATAATAACAAGACTCAAATTTATCTGGCCGGAGAGGACACAGTCTTGAAGCGGTTTAACCAAGGATCTGAAAATTCCTTATATAGTGTTGTATTTTCTTCGTTATGGATATATTTTGCCTATATCTATCTGATTATTACCTATAGGAAAAGCAGTAAATTTAGAAATTTGGTACTACTGATGATATCCTACGTCAATCTAATGTTCTGTGTACCTACTGTATTTATAAGATACATAATAATCATAAAATTCTTATTTGCCTTATTATATGTGCGGGAACAGCATGTCTACCTAAAAAGCTATGCTACACGGATTTTGTTGGGTTTATATTTCATTGGGTTTTGTTTTAATATCGTTGTGATGAGGAACAACCTTTCAAAAAGCCTCATTTCAAGTGAAAACTTACTAATCACAACCCTAATAAGCAGCAGATAATAATGAAAAATACTATTTTTTTTATCAACTCATTAGGTCAGGGAGGTATAGAAAATTACCTTTTGCGGTTTTTAACATTCAAAAAGCAAAGTTTTAACCACGTATACATCTATGTGAAAAGCGGCAGAAACGGTATACTGCATGACCAGTTTCTAAATATTGGTAACGTTACGGTGATTATAAATAAAATTGGATATGCCAGCATTTTTGATTTCTGTAGGATATTTAAGTTCCTGCAGAAACATCGAAATTATTCTTTATGTGACTTTTCAGGTAATATGGCAGGCCCGATTGTAGCATTAGCCAGTATTGCCGGAATTGCTAATCGTATAACTTTTTACAGAAATGCCTCACGAAGGTACAGCCCCTCACTTGTCAGGAATTTTTACGACAGGCTAGCAAAGGGATTGGTGCAGCGCTATGCTTCAGCAATACTTTTTAATTCAAAATCCGGGAGGGAATATTACTTCCCAAACTTTTACAGCAATGAACAAAGGTATAGAATAGTATATAACGGACTGGATTACAAACAGTTTAACTGCTCTATCAAAAGCCTACGCTCTGAACTCAAAATTCCTGCAGATGCATTTGTCGTGGGGCACCTAGGAAGGTACGACGCGTCAAAAAATCATGATACAATCTTTAAGGTAGCCAGGGCATTAGCATGCAACAACAAAAAAATATATTTTCTCTTATGCGGCAGTGGGGTTAAAGCTGCTTCTGAAAGAATATTTACCAACAGCGCCTTCTCAGATAAAGTATTGATACTTGAGAACCATTCCCCCGCTATTGAGTTTTTCAATACCATTAATTGCTTTTATTTCCCTTCTGTTACTGAAGGCAACCCTAATGCCCTGATTGAGGCAATGGCATGTGGAAAGCCGATTGTGGCTAGTAATATAAAACCCATAAGAGAATGTATACCCCAAAGCTATTATGATTTTCTTATTGATCCTTACGATTATGAGAAAGCAGAAGAAATGATTACAAAGATTTATAAAGAAGGCTATAAAGCCGAACCATCGCTCATAATCGAGATGTACGATTGTAATATTTGGTTTAACATTTTTTATGATATTTTATAACATGGCACATTTACTTTTAGTTACCGATCATCAATTCATTCACTATAATGGAAAAATCTATGATAAATACGTTTACGACTATAATTATTTTCGGGATTATTTAGCTGTTTTCGATACCATTACGGTCTTGGCTCGTATTGCCGAGAGTAAATCTGAACAAAATCTCTTACTGACCTCAGGCGATAATGTAAATTTTGTTAGCCTTGGCTGCTCAAAAGGAATCAAATGGCTGCTGCAGTCCAAGCGGGTCATCCTCAAGAAAATGCCATCCCTAAATAACTACGATGCTATATGCTACCGTATTCCGGCAATAGCCTGTTACCGTGTGCATCGGCTTCAGAACGGTAAGCCATCACTTTTTGAGATGGTAGGTGATCCTCTGGATTCAATTCAGTCCCGCGAAAAATCATTTATATCCAAATTAATAACCCTGCCTCTGAAAACACTTATCAGGAAACAAATTCGCGAGATAGTAAGGGACAGCATAGTGGGCAGCTACGTCAGCGAAGAGTTGATGAAAAAATATCCGCTTTCAAAGGGTAGGAAAGCAAATTTAATTTCCTCTATCAGGCTCAATGCAGAAGATATCAAATCCAAATGTGATCTCAATCCTTCCTCAGTAAAATTTACCATAATACACGTAGGTACTTTTATCGAACTAAAGAATCAAAAGACACTCATACGCCTCATAAAGAAATTAAGAGACAGCGGTTATGATTGCCAACTCACCCTTGTAGGTTCAGGGCCTACAGACTACAAATGTTTCCAAATGGCGGTAGACTTGGGGGTATGTCAGCATGTGAGTTTCAGGGGACAGGTAACTGGCAGGAAAAATATTATTGCGCTATTAGATGAAAACAGCTTTTTTATAATCCCATCCCTATCGGAAGGGAAACCCCGCTCTTTGATTGAAGCCATGGCAAGAGGTCTTATATGCCTTGGATCGGCACGTGGAGGAATCAAAGAATTATTGGATCCCGAATTCACATTTGAACCGTATGATGTAGACGCCATTTTCAAAAAGATCGTTGATATCAGGAATCATCACGATATCGCAAAGATCCAGGCCAGGAACATCGAAGTCGCCGAGGGTTACCAAAGCATCATTTTAAAAAAGAAACGAATTGAACTATTAAACGAATTGAAAAATGCTAGCAAAAAAAATTTACTGGCAGTTCCGGTATAATATCCCTTTTGCATGGGTTATGTACATGACCCAGTGGCTACCGGATCTGACCATTACCGTAAAGTTGAGGGGTTTTCTTGCCAGACCTTTTATATTGCGCTGCGGTAAAAACTTTCAGATAGGCAGGGACGTAACCCTACTCTGCCCTCAAAATTTTGTAGTTGGTGACGACGTATTCATTGGAAAAGGCTGCTGGCTAAATGCAAAAGCAGGCATCATTCTGGAAAACGAAGTGATGCTAGCTCCTTATGTAGTGATCAGTTCATTACAGCATACCTTAGATGGTAAATCCTTCAGGTTTGGAAAAAGTCTGCAAAAACAGGTCAGGATCGGAAAGGGAACCTGGCTGGCTGCAAACAGCTCCGTTAAGTGCGGAGTTACTATTGGCTGCTACAATCTGGTCGGGGCCAACTCTTTTGTAATTAAAGATTCTGAGGATGGCTGCTTTATCACGGGTGTTCCCGGTAAAACTACAAAACTTGCAGACAGATGAAAATAATGATTGCCGTTACTGATTCCTATTGTGCCAATCTGATTAGAGGACAGGCCGCTTTTTTACATGACCATGGCCTCGGTGTACTACTGGTATCAGGAGATGGACCGGAAATAAGGCATTTAGCAAAAACAGAAAGATGCCGTTCTATTGCCGTGGATTTTGCAAAGGATATCTCTGTCATCAGGGATCTTTACTGCCTCTACCGAATTATCATTTTAATAAGTAAAGAAAAACCGGAAATTGTGAATGCCGGAAATCCGAAACCAGGCCTGTTGTTCGCCATAGCCTTGCTGCTCTTTCCACGTACGAGATTTGTTTTTACCCTTCGTGGGTTACGTTCCGATACGATGCCAGGCATAAAGGGAACTATTGTGAGATTTTGCGAATACCTTTCCTGTCGCCTGGCCGATAAGGTTATAGTTATCAGCCCATCACTTAGGGAACATGCAATACAAAAAGGAATTACTAGTTTGGAGAAAAGCCTTGTAATTGGTAGTGGCAGTAGCAACGGTATAGATACGAAGCGATTTTCCAAAAGCAAGGAATTGCTATTGAAAGCAAAGCGCTTTAGAAGCCGCCTAAAAATAGGAGAAGGCACCTTTGTTTTTCTTTATATTGGGCGTGTCGCTAAAGATAAAGGGATTAATGAAATGTGTAAGGCCTTTACAGCTCTCAACGATGAAAATGCAACACTGATTATTGCCGGTCCGCCGGAGTATACGGATCCGTTGGAAGATGATACCCGGCAGTTGATAGCCCGGAACAACAACATAATTCAACTCGGTAAAGTAAAAACGGTCGAAATCCTCTATGCGGCCGCTAATGCACTGATACTCTTCTCCCACCGTGAGGGCTTCGGGAATGTCGTTATGGAGGCAGCAGCAATGGGAACACCGTCAATTGTTGCCGACATTCCCGGCCTGAGGGATACTGTAATTAATTACTATACAGGAATTCATGTTGACAAAAAAAATACGGTAGCCTTACAACATGCTATGCGCTTTTACATAAAAGAAAAGGAGCGTCTCTTACCTTTACATGGTGAAAATGCCGCCTTGCGTGCACGTAAATGTTTCGACCGTTCTCATATATGGCAGGGGCAACTCAACCTGTACAAGATGTTGCTCAAAAAGGAAAGACCGAGATAACAGCAACGGTTACTAAACGTAAAATAATAAAGGGGAAATAATGAAAAACCCACAAATCACTCAACAAAAAACACGTTATACTATGAATGAAAGAATGCTAAAAGTACTCATTACAGGAGGCGCGGGATTTATTGGCTCAAATCTTTGTGACCATTTTATGGCAAAGGGTTACAAAGTGATATGTCTTGATAATTTTTCGACAGGATTCAGAAAAAACATCGAAGACCATTTATCAAATCCTAATTTTACACTTATTGAGGGCGATATCAGGAACATTGAGGACTGCAGGAAGGCCGTGGAAGGGGTTTCATATGTTTTGCACCAGGCAGCGCTGGGATCGGTACCGCGCTCTGTAAAAGATCCATTAACCTCCAACGATGTCAATGTTGGTGGTTTTCTGAACATGATTACTGCAAGCCGTGATGCCGGAGTAAAGAGGTTTGTATATGCGGCAAGCTCATCAACTTATGGCGATTCGGATGCTTTGCCAAAAGAAGAAGAAAAAATAGGAAAGCCTCTGTCACCATATGCTGTCACCAAATATATAAATGAATTATATGCCGATGTCTTTAACAGGACTTACGGGCTGGAAACTATCGGGCTTCGTTATTTCAATGTATTTGGCAGAAGGCAGGATCCGGCAGGAGCTTATGCAGCTGTAATCCCCAGGTTCGTTCTTCAGCTCATGAATCATCAAAGCCCGATTATAAATGGCGGAGGTGATTACTCCCGAGATTTTACCTACATAGATAATGTGATACACATGAATGAGCTGGCGATGCTATCACAAAATCCTGCAGCTGTAAATACAGTATACAATACCGCTTTTGGAGACAGAACTACGCTGAATGAACTTTTAGGCTATCTAAAAGAGTTTTTGTCGGAATACGACAGCGCAATAGAAAACGTTGAAGTGATTTACGGTCCGGAAAGGTTGGGAGATATTCCACATTCACTGGCAAGTATAGATAAAGCAAAAAGATTATTACATTATGATCCACAATTCTCCATCAGAAAGGGCCTGAAAGAAGCAGTAGCATGGTATTGGAATAACCTAAAGCGTCCATAACAATCTATGAAAACTGAACTTAACAAAATTAAACGGGTACTAGCTATCTATAAAGGGTGATGACATGTACTAACAATTTTAATAACAGGCAACGCAGCCTGTAAAAAGCCATAAGCAATAATATTAAAATCGGGGCATAAAAAATATAATGATAGTCAATATGAAGAACCACAAACAGGATGCCTAAAAGAATATTTGAAAGGGTAAGAAGCATTGACGCCTTCTTATGGGAAAAGCCCATTCTAAGGAGATGATGATGCAAATGGTTCTTATCGGCCTTAAATGGGCTAACGCCTAACCGGAAAATCCTGATCCACATTACCCTTACAGTGTCAAATATCGTCAGGAATAGTAGCCCCGATAAGGCCATTGGTATGTATATTGATAATGTGCTGATGCCCTTATCCGATAAAGCAACTGATCTTTTAATAGTAACGACAACAATAAAAGAAAGCAAAAAGCCAACAACAAGCGATCCAGTATCACCCATAAAAACCTTCCTTTTGTCCGAAAAATTAAAGAGCAGGAATGCTGCAACTGAACCAATAATACCAAGACATAATAGCAAAAGTGAGGGGTTATCGGATATAATGGCAGCAAAACCGCACACCAAAGCTATTAGTATTGCTGTCAGACCCGCCAGGCCATCAATACCATCAATTAAATTGTACGAATTGATAATCATAACAAAAAACAATAACGAGAGCGTAACCGAACAAATAATATTCAGCGATGGTACGACAAAATAATAAAATTGTACAGTAAAGAGATTATATAATACAATCGCAAAAACCGATGCCAGCATCTGTACTAAAAGCTTTGGATAAGCCTCCATTGCAATAAGGTCATCTTTAATACCCACAAAAAAAAGCATAAGCAAGGATAGCAACAGCCTGTTGAAACCGGAATCACCTAGCAGAAGGTCATTGAAAAAGGCAACGGAAACAACGCCAAGAAAAATAGGAATCCCTCCCAAATTGGTTACATTGGAAATATGAGAACTCCTGTGATTTGTAGATGCAAATAATCGTTTCTTAATTGAGATATTTAAAATAACCCTTGTTGAGTAATACGTAAATAGAAAACAGAACAAAGCACAAAAAAAGCATATAAAAAAATCAAAGCCCATTGTTAATTTTATTTATTGGAAGCCCTTGGGCAATTATTATCAAAAACCTAAGTCCCATACTTAGCTATACACTATAAATAGATTAAAAAACCAAGAGATACACTATCGATCGCACCGAAGAGGTTTTCGTTTTTATCCGCCATTGAACCATCCCAGTTAAGATGCTTTTTATAAGTCTTTTGAAAATTAAAATCAAGATTGACTGCAAGCGCGTTGTTGATTCTGTAGTAAGGTGTAATACCGTAGACAAATCCAAGGTCAAACTCATTAGTAGAATAATGCGACGAATTGAAATGAGAAAAAACAAAACCTGCGTTTGCAAGAATCCCAAAATCGTTAAGTATTTCTTTAACACCAAACACCTTTGAAACATCAGAACATCCCCTTAATGAAAGTCGGTAATATTGAGAATCCCACGAAGTCAATTTGTTTTTGGTCTCAATATTATCAAAAGAAAAATCAGCTTTTAAGCCTAATTTTTGCGTAAGAAAAATCATTGCGCCAACCCTTACATAGTTTGGTTTTACACTATTAAGTTTACCAGAGCGTTCAGTAGCGTAAACGCCATTAGCAAAACCTCCCACAAGCATGCTTTGCCCAGTATTGATTTCCAATATCCAAATCTTCCGTGGTAAAGCTACCGTGGAACAGCTGCAGTCAGATTTTAAAGAAGAGCCCAAGCAAAATTGAGCTTGGGCGGTAAAACTACCAAAAAGAAAAAACAGAAAGATTTTGAATAATAACGAATACATGGTTTTCACATTTTTTTAACAAAAAAACATATATTCTATGGTATCCCATATTGGAAATAAACAACTGGATGCAGCCAGTAAACAACAGAAATCTCTTGAGTATATAGAGATGTAGCAAAGTTTATGAATTGGCATTAAACAGCCACCGGAAAATTAATTGCTTTTAATTATCGTAACATCTCCAGCAATAAAAAAGAGTTTACCACAAGAAAATCTAAGATTATCAACAACAATTTTTCCTAATGATATATCTTATATGAGAATCATAGCTGCTATGGATGAGTATAGTGTTACCACCTATGCTATCTAAGAACAAACTAAAAATAAGAGTGATACGAAAGTAATTACTCTGACAATTAATACCAGAGTGGTTGACCCAAAATTCTGTGAGTACGCTAACATAAGGACTAGCTAATGAAATACGAAACCTACAACTGGCTGCTCTCAGTTATTATAGAGCCAAAAGGTTATTCCATAGATAATATTTTCCTATAAATAAACTAGCATTTACTGTTAATTACATTTCCAACATAATTACTATAAGGTCAATTAATCATAGAAGAGTCATGTATAATGTATTTCCTACTGCTTGTACAATTATTGAATAAAATCTTAAAATACCTGAAATATTAATTTTCTGAACCTTTTCGATACTTTATTAATTATCCAGTAAAAATATATCAATTGTAATGACTATCAGTTACAATAAACACAATCATCGCCTTTGTAATATGTGACACCCGCTTTGCCTATCGCTAATAACAAGTAACAATGATGTGATAAAGTGATATAAAGATTGGATCCTTTCTTTAAAGTATTAAATCAATAAATGTTATAAAACAGGAAACAGTATTGTTAAAAGCCTTAAGATTTGCATATATTATTTTTTACCACCGGATGCTGCTACCAGCAGTAACACAATCCCCATTTTTAGATTAGTTTTTACCAATTTAACAATTGGTCATTTAAATTCATTTTTAAAAAACAACAAACAAGGCACAGTTTACAATTTCAAAATAATAGCAACCAGTTACTTCTATAAAAAGCTGACTGTGTATATATTTATAATTTAAATAACTAAAAAATAAATATAGTAACACAAAAAAATAGTATTAAACAGCATTTATAACTAACTTAATCATCAATTAATAGTACTATATTAATTTAAAGGTAAGCACTCCGAAAATCTTAAATCTTTAATTTATAATTACAAATGCCAAAAGAAAACAACTTATTAATCTACAGTGATGACAAAAAACTTCAAAGAAAAGTTATGGAAATGGAAAAATATTTTTTCAAAATAATTCTTTACGATCCGTCTGTACCCGGCTTTCTAAAGGAAAAGATGCCTGAACACGTAATGAAAATTGTAGATTTAGATACTACTAATATAGATTTTCAAATTTTTAATGAAGATGTCAATAACAAAACTATTTACACGACATCAAAAAGGATACTCAGGCCGGTACCTAACCTGCGATATATTATGGTTAAACCTCTCATACTAATTGACTTATTAAGACTAATATCATTTGCCTATATGGATATCGATAGTGAAAATTTAACCGAATATAAAAAAAGGGACTATCAAATTTTTGGGATACAGAAGAATATTGTTGCAGAGTCAGAGCAACATTTGGAAATCGTAACTTTCGAAGAAATAAGTTATTTTAAAGCTATAGATCAGTCCATCGAAATACATAAATCCAACGGAAAGACCATAAATATGTTAGGCAACTTAAGTGAATTTCAACAAATTTTACCTGAAAATAAATTCATAAAAATGAGTAATACTCTTATTGTAAATGTTGGTCAGGTAAATAAGATCACTCGAAGTGAAGGTTATGAAATGATTTTAGCTTCAGGTGAAAGACTCGCGTTGTCAAAATTGGGTTACGAACAATTCATCAAACGTTTCTGTTAGCTATGCTTTATTTATTAAAAAATGACCTAATAACAAAAATCGAAGTGATTTAATTTGATTTGCTATATCTTATGATCTGAATCACTAATTACCAAAGGGTCATCGTCCTATAAGATGACCCTTTTTTAACAGCAAATAAATGAAAAATATGTGTAAGCTATAAATTTTAGAGTAGCACTACTTCACATGAAATTTAAAGTAAAGAAAAAGAGACGTAATAGCAAACAGTTTTCGGACAAATTACTTAGAATACAATCACAGAATCATATCAAGGACATAAAATAAATTCTTTTTAGTATATCCCTAAAAGATACTAATATATGTAGCAATCAACTTAAATAAGTTTAAAACAACATCAATAAAACTATTAAAATTTATTCTGAATTTTGATTGACGCAGGCAAGATTGTAAAAGCAGATATTACACCAGTTATTTTTCCAGGAAGTTTCACACCAAAACCATTATAACGTATCATGTAAACAGGAATATGTAAAAACAACATAATTATAAAGATCTCAATAACGCTTCATATCTAATATTAAAATCCAGAAAGCTATTATCAGACTATAAAGAAGATTTCCATTACTGGATTCTTCCCTTTATAAATTATAAATATATCAGCTACCATGTAAATAACATCCTCCCACAGACTTGCTTCGTTACTCTTGTTCTCCGGGGGGAAATCTTTTACAGATTTACAGAGAAAAGACATCCGAAGGGAACTTTTAAAAAATTTTTAAAATCATTCTATTTGTCTTGTAGGAGGAGTATCGGTACACAGCCTACAGCCATCCCACACATATGACTAGTCAAGACGTACCAAGTATTTAATATATATATTAGAAACTTCTTATGATTCCATAAAGTATTTAAGCCATAGAGGTTTTTAACTAGTTACAACAGATTACCTTCAATAATGAAAAAATAGCCATAACTATAAATAATAACTCTCTTTATAAAATCTGCGAATACGAATTTTCCGAAAGATATAGATCGTAGTCATTAGACACAAAATTAAAGGCTTTACTACTAATAACTAAGAAATTGTTTTAACAATAAACAAAAGGAATTCTTAAAGATATAAATGATCATTCCAGAGAAATAAATGGTTTAAAATCCTAAATTCATCAATTCAATCAAATTTGGAACAACAGATGCCTTTTGAGAAAGTACAAAAGTTTAGCAAAGGGAGAGAAGCTACTAACCATTATAATCCCAATTGTAAGTCAGGCTTTAAAAAGGAAAGACTATATAGGAATAATCTGAATTACAGTACTATAAATTTATTGATCATGTTGCTCAAACCAACACCAAGCCCTAAATAACAAGGATATATTAATCCTATGCGATATTCTAAAAAAAAAAGGCTATCCAAAAAGGGATAGCCTTTATAAAACAAACAAACTAAAAATTATTCTATTTTGACGATTCTGAATATCCTTATCAACTCACCTTGTCGTACAATAAAGGTATATACACCCGAAGGGAGACCATTTCCAACTTTTATCTCTTTAGCAGGAGTTAAATGTTGTGCCGAGATTAGCCTACCTGCAGTATCGAATATTGTCACTTCTACCATCTGATCACTCCCGGTATGGATGGCGACTGTACATTCAGACTGATAAGGATTCGGATATATCTGGATATCGTATTGACCATCAGACGGACTCATTCCTAAAACATCCTTCGCCGGTGTTCTTATGATGCAGCTTCCCATAACATCACTCCATTGACCGTCTTTGAGAACCGATATACTCACTTTATATTCCATATCGTATTGGACTTCGAGCTCAGGTACTTCTGATAAGATGAAGTCTAATACTGAAGATTCCAATGTATATTCCCGACTACCGTCAAAGACAATAAAGCGGTAGCTGTCACCCTGCTCTATATTCTCAAAATAAATGCTGCTATCAAGAGTTCCCGGATACTTTAAGCATGTCGATGTACGCGCTGCTGTATCCGCAGGGGTGGTAATAGCACAGGCTATACCAAAATCATTATAGATACCTGCCTGCCCTACTGCTACGCTAACTTGGTAAGTTGTGCCCCCAGCAAAGCTTACATTCGCAATGTCAGTAAGCCTGAATTGGCGCACCGTGCTAATATACTCGGTAGCGATGTTATTTCCGGTAATCCTGAATTTATATGAAGTAGCTCCGGATACACTATTCGCGGTTATATATGCATTCATAGCCGTTAAGGTAGCATTACAATGGGAACTGATGAGCTGCGTATATAAGTCAGGTGTAGTCACACTGCATGTACTTCCATATGGATGATATATACCATTCTGACCTACAGCTACACTGATTTGGTAAGTTACACCCATTGCTATCGGAACATTAGGTATATCTGTTAGTTTAAATTGCCTTACACTGCTGATATACTCTGTGTTAATGCCGTCGCCGACAACCTTGAATTTATAAGATGTGGCTGCGGTTACAGCTGTAGCTGTAATGTAAGCATTTACCGCTGAAAGTGTGGAGTTACAATGTAACGGGATTAACTGAGTGTAGACCGCTGGCGGTGTGCTTACCGTACAGGCTGGGCCATATGGCTGGAATTGAGACTCTTGCTCCACCGCAACGCTAATCTGTAAAGTCTGTCCATATGTTATCGCAAGATCTGCAACATCGGTCAGCCTGAACTGACGGATAGCGCTCGTATACTCTTTGTCAACACCTTCACCAACAATTCTGAATCTGTACGCTGTAGCACTGCTTACAGCAGTGGCTGTAATATAGGAATTAAATGCAGAAAGGGTTGAGTTACAATGTGCGCTGATAAGCTGGGTATATAGGATATTTGGGGTTTGAACTGTACAGGCAGAACCGTAAGGATGATAACTGCCATTCTGCCCTACTGCAACACTAATTTGATAAGTTTGTCCGGGAGCCGGAGACAGACCCTGTACATCTGTCAGCTTAAACTGACGTACCGTACTAATGTATTCAACATCAGAACCCGAACCAACAATCCTAAATTTATAAGTAGTAGCTCCTGTTACACTGTTAGCAGTAATGAAGGCATCACTAGAGGCGAGCGTAGCATTGCAATGCGCACTGATAAGTTGAGTGTAAAGCATTGGCGTTGTAATCGTACAGGCAGGACCATAGTCAAGCATCTCTCCATTTTGTTCAACCGCAACACTAATCTGATAGCTAGCGCCGTGGACAATATTTATGTTTGGAATATCAGTTAGTTTAAATTGCTGCACTGAGCTGGTATACTCGGTATCTATTCCGCCCCCGACTATCTTAAACTTGTATGAAGTCGCCAGAGGTACACTATTGGCAGTAATAAAAGAATTGTAAGAAGCCATAGTAGCATTACATTGGGAATCTACAAGTTTGGTTACCGCAACACCTGGAGTAGTTACAACACAAACAGACCCAAAAGGATGATAGACACCATTCTCCCCTACAGCTACACTTACCTGATAATCATCATCATAACTAACAGAAAGTCCACTAACGTCACTCAACCTGAACTGACGGGTTGCGCTCACATATTCTCCACTGGTTCCATTGCCTATAACCTTAAATTTATAAGTAGTAGCTTTTTGGACAGCAGTGGCAGTAATATATGCATCTATAGTACTCAAAGTTGCATTACAATGTGAATCTATAAGTTGAGTGTATAATGGTTCAGGAGTATTTATAGCACATTCAGTGCCATAGTCCGAATATATTCCATTGATCATCACTGCAACAGAAACAGTATAGGTTGCTCCTGCTGAAATATTGATTCCCTGGAGTTCCAAAAGCGCAAAACTATTGGCTGCTGTTTCATAAGTAACCTCTTGCTCTCCACTTGTAACCTTGAACCTATAAGCTTCAGCACCCTGGATAACATTTGAAGTGATAGCCTGGTCAAATGATGACATCGTGAAGCCGCACTGTGCGCTGACTAATGCCGGAAGTGAAGGAGTTTTCAGTACACATTCTTTCGCTGACTGGTACCATACCCCGTTAACTTTTACCGAAACAATAATATTATGCGCGGTATCAAGCAGGATTTCCCCAGCCAGATTGGTCAGTTTGAAGCTTCTGGTAGCTGAGACATACTCCCTGATACTGTTAGAGTCATTTACCGTAAACTTATACGATTCCGCTCCCGCAACCGACTTGGCGATTATAAGAGTATTAACCCCAGGGAGAGTCGTACCGCAGACAGGTGACTCAATGTAAGAAACGTACGCGCAGCCAATGGCTTTTGAAAGTGAAGTTAAAGTACCGCAAGCAGGGCTAAAGTTTACAGTAACACTATTGCTTTGCTCTACATTGGTAAAGGCAACATTAATCGAGTTAGTACCTTGTCCAGATACTATGCTCATCCATGAAGGAACAGTCCATACAAAACCAGAACCTATTGCGGCATCCACGCTATAGGTACCTGTAGTCAGGCCGCAAAGGTCAGATGGACCCGCAATTACCCCTGAGGCAGAAGTAAGTGACAAGGTACGTGCAGAAGGAGTTCCTGAACACGCTGATCCATTTGCAACAGAAAGCTGCCCTCCCGCAAATGAACTGTCAAAAACTACTCCTATAACGCTTGAACCCTGACCATAAACGATACTTGCCCCACTTGGCGCTGTCCAGTTGTAGGTACTGATGCCATTAATACTGCCGCAGGCATACATCATGTAGCTTTCCATAGATGAAGACAGTGTTAGAGGGGATCCTGAAAAAGTGATCACATTGGTTCCCATGGTACAAATATTCTGGACGCCCCTGATAGCTCCAGGCTGTATATTTTTAGATACGATGAGCGAACGTACAGGACTGTTACCACATGCCCCTACGGCTCTTACCGTTATAGTACCCTGAGAGAATGACGCATTGTCAATAGAAACGGAAATGCTGTTCCCTGTCGTGTTCCCTGAGGCGGTCATACCTGCAGGAAGGGTCCATACATATGAAATGGCGCCGCTAACTGCCGGTACACTGTAATTAGCAGTAGTTATTCCACAGATATTTGCAGGGCCGGAGATAGCCGCAGGCATCTGAACTCTACTAACTGCAAGGGAAGCACTGTAGGTTTTTGTAGGAGTGGTGATAGACACGCTTACTGTACCCGATATAAAGCCATCTGCTACTGCAACAGTAATACTGTTTCCAGAGGAAGAACCATTAATAGACATCCCTGAAGGCAGGCTCCAGTTGTAAGCTGCATCTGCAACAGCGGAAACCGTATAGGTAACAGCGGTAGATGAGCACCCAATATCAGTGCCTATTAATGCTGGTACTGCATCGGTAATGGTCCTGGTCGAAAGCAAGGACTCACTGCAGCTATCATAAACCCGTACCGTAACCACTCCCTGCCCTGAAACAAATCCCTCGGGTATAAGTACTGTAATCTCATTTCCAAGGCTATTAGCTGATAAGACCGTAAGGCCGGACGGAACCGTCCATTTATATTGACCTGAAGGTGAAAATGCTATCGAGAACTTCTTAACATTAATTGCTACAAAACTCTCCGATATTGAACCAAGAGAAACCCCAAAAAGAGAGTTTATAGTTACCTCTACTTTTGTACGCTGACTCTCTACTCCATTAGAAACCGTGGCTGCATAAAGGGTATGTAACTTACTGTACGAAGAGGTATTATTTGTAAGGCTGTAATCCTGTTCAAGGGCTATAGTAGCGTCCTCTGAAATATACCAAACAAGTGACGTATTAGCATAGTATGTATTAAGATCCGCAATTGTCTTGCTGCCACAGAAAACCGATGAAGCAAGAGATGGCGCGTCTGATACCCTAAAGCTAACCGTTGCTGTCGCTGAACCTCCATTATTTTCTGCCTTTATACTGTAGGTAGTCATAGGAGACGCAAGTGTAGGAGTTCCAGAAATTTTACCCGTCAACCTGTCCAGGCTGAGGCCTATAGGAAGTGCAGGTGTTATACTATATCCCATAGGAGTAACCTTTCGGATAATGAAATTTTGCGCAATGTACAGTTCTCCACTACGGTTGATTCCAATACCTCGTGGATTAGAGAACTGTGCTGCAATACCCACTCCGTCTGTACTGGTATTAGTACCGTTACCCGCTATGGTACTTACCACGCCTGTAGAAGCGATTACTTTCCTTACCCTTCTATTACTATTATCACTAACATATAAATTACCATTGGAATCCGACACAATACCCAATGGGGTATTAAATGCTGCGGCACTGCCTGTACCATCAGCATAGCCGGCACTGCTTCCTGCCAGGGTCGTTACAACACCGTTTAACGTTACTTTTCTAATCCTCTGTGAGCCGCCGCCTTCTGTAACATATAGGCTATTCGTTAAAGCATCATAAGTTATGTCAAACAGAATAGCGAAACTTGCTGCTGTACCAGTACCATCAGTTGAACTGGAACTCCCGTTACCCGCAAGGGTACTTACAACCCCTGAAGGGGTAATTTTACGAACCTTTCTATTACTATACTCGCTAACATATAAATTGCCCGAAGGGTCAATGGCTATTCCTGAAGGATTATAGAATGTAGCTGCAGTACCTGTACCATCAACTGATCCCTGAGATCCGCTACCTGCAAGGGTACTTACTACACCCGACGGGGTAATCTTACGGATCTTATTGCCATCATAATCAGTAACGTAAAGGTTGCCTGAAGCATCAATAGCTAATCCAAAAGGGCGATTAAAGCTCGCTGCTGTACCTATACCATCAGCCGACCCCGGAGATCCGCTACCTGCAAAAGTACTAACCACACCAAATGGGGTAATCTTACGGATCTTATTGTTATTACCATCGGCAACATAAGCATTACCCAAAGAATCAAACACTATTTTATTCATTGTATCAAAACTAGCCGCCGTACCGGTACCATCTGCTGTACCTGAACTTCCAGTACCCGCAAAAGTACTTATCAATGCATTCTCGGGGGTTAGCGGAAGCCCATAGCCCGGGATACTTGTAACCGTTGGAGATAGCTCCGCCATGGTCATATTTATAGTATAATCCGAACTGCCTGTATAGTTTAATGTTGGTGCTTCCATAAATGTCCTGATTTCAATATTATTGCCATAGTTAGTACCAAGCTCATTGGTTGCATAAGCTCTAATGTAATAGTGAGAATTTGTTGCCAGTCCGCTAAGAATTACCTCAAAACTACCTGCCCCATAATTAGAATCTTGCACCTTGCTGTCACTGATAGTTGGATTGAGGCTAAATCCGTAACAAACTCCCTTGGTAAGTTGGGATGAGCCGCCAGCATTGGTCACTGTAGCTGCAATTTTCGCCTGATTGGAGGTAAGGTTTGTTATAGCATCAGTTGTTACTGCTGTTGCTGAGAATACTCCGATAATTACTTTTGCTGTAGCGCTTCCTCCATTATTATCAACAGTTATAGTATATTCTGTTGAGGCTTTTAACGCCGTAGGTGTACCTGACACCTGACCCGTAACACCACTAAATGTTAAACCAGAAGGAAGTGACGGGGTAATACTGTAACCCATCGGTGTTATCCTAC
>NZ_QQAR01000006.1:162404-205472 GCF_003350375.1 Flavobacterium sp. AG291
TGGGGTGATCTTACGGATCTTATTATTATTACTATCGGCAACATAGGCATTGTTAGCACTATCAAATACTATTTTATTTATTCCATTAAAACTGGCCAACGTACCGCTACCGTCTGCTGTACCCGAACTTCCAGTACCCGCAAAGGTACTTACCGATGCATTTGAGGATGTTAGCGGCAGTAAATACCCTGCAGGATCTCCTGCTACAGAGGGAGTAATCGGTGAAATTGCTGTATTAAGCAGGAAAGATCCAGGCACTGTATAACTTGGCACTGGAGGACTTACCTGCGCAATCATGCTATTAACAACAAACAGCAACAAGAGACTCCATACTGGCCTTCTAAGTCTGTCAGAAGGAAACCCACCGCTATCATGACCAATAACTGTAGATCGGTAAGTAATTGTTTTCATAATTTTCTTCATTTAAATATTAAATACTATCAATTGAAAAACCAATAATTGAGCAAAGCTAGTATATAAAAAGGAGTCACTACTCTACTTCTACTTTCCGATAAATATGTGTAAAGCATAAATAAATAAACGTAAGAAGAATATTTAAAAAATAAATATCTACTAACAAAAATCGTAACTAAGCAGCATCTTAAAATTTTATAAAAATGTAATTTACAATATGTAAATACCAACTAAAAACTTAATCACGTTAGTTGGTTTATGTATATCAAATGCCGTTTAATAGTTGGAAACAGAAACGTAAAGTATCTTCTGATATAATGCTATCATATCAGACTATTCCTTTCAAGTTATAGTAATCTGTGCCTGTGATCGTGTTATGCATCTGGTATCGAATTAAATTCACATTGTAATTCAGTAGCCAGCGAAACACAAAAAACAAAGAATTAAGAAATATCATGAAAATACTGTCTTTTTGTTTTTTCCACTTTTTAAGCCGCAGAGGACTGTAAGCCCAAGCAATAAAAAACTACTCATATGAAATGGACGCTGCCTTAAAAATAAAGGACAGTTGTTTGATATATGCCCCCGAATACCAAAGATGACATATTAAAAGTGTTAAAAAGAATGATTCGGCAATTGTAAGTTAAAGCTAATAATGAATTGTCAAACAGGATTAAACCTGGCTCTGTTTATTCTAGTATGCTTCATGTAACAATATGAAAGCCTAGAACTAGAAAAAGTGGATGTTATCGTTATTTATTAACTGACGTCAGGATAAATACCTACAGAGTAGTTACTTGCAAAATGATATTATAATCGTCTCTACAGGAACGCTGCTCAGGGTGCCATGAGAGTAAACTTTTAACCAATTTGTTATTTCGACAATATATTTACTGCCTTTTCAAGGCTATGACATTGTTATAAAAAATAATGTTGAAGAAGAAAAATTTAGTTATAAATGAAAGACTATAGATTATATTTGGAGCGTATCTAAATTATTAAAGATTACAGGGATTACAATAAAGAAGTTTTTATAGATTATTTTAATTTCTTTAAAACCTTATTCAATCCTTTACGCTTTAAATTCGATTTGCGAAACTATCTTAATAGAAAAATAGATTTTGTAAAAAAAACTACCCATTAGAGCAAGTTATAAAATGCTGCAATAGAAGGGACTGCATAAAGGCGATTGGCTAATATTGATCTGAAATCTCAAAAATCAATCCGTTTACTTATTGTCACGCAGGAAAAAAGCATTATGGAATTTCAATACTATTTACATATTAAGATATTAGTTTAATATCTTGTAAGGTTCAGGCTCACGTTTTTATGTCAGGTCTGTATAAGTAGGTTTGCACAGGTGGATGATATAGAACCAATTAATCACAATAATGCAGTGACAATTCGAAATCACTCTAAAAAATCATTTATCAATAACCTTACAACAAAACTGAATACCTTAAATGGAAATAAAAAAGCCGGTTACCCGGCTTTTTGTTTGCTTTCCTCTTTAGGTACTGTTGCATGTCAGTAGCTTATTGCCCACTGACCGCGTCCTAATCGGTTAAAGCTCATATAATCAAATGTTCAGGAACGAATACCTCAACTTTACTCCAAAGGATACCGTCCTGATTTCACCAGCCTGTACGGAATTCATCAGACTGTTATAGCTAAATCCTGCACCATTTCCATTGAGTGTATATTCCACCGGGGCAGACTTTTTGCCTGCAATGTTATTCAGGCCGTAATCCACGTAAAGACCGGAATAAAGTGTACCTTTTCCAAAATGGTGCATCATTCCTAGTTCAAACGCGGCGATGTAGGATGGCTTTAACCTGGAATCTTTATTTTCGACGCTGATGTTTTCAAACGCTCCAAAGCCCATGAAGGCAGGATCAAACAATTCAGAGTTATATTGGGGATAATAACCTGAGGTTGAAAGATTATAGACCGCCCTGGATTTATAAGTCAAAGGCAATCCTACTTTGGCTCCAACCCGGGCATATAAACCATGCTCCTTGCTTCGGAATACCAGCATCAGCGGAATATTCAAAAAGTTTACCGTTTGCTTTTCTTCAACCCTGTGAAGTGCGTACCGGAATTCAAAAGCCTCCTGCTCAAAATCAGTAGCTTGATAGGCGCCATTAATACCGGAACCTTTGATTTTGGAATTCGACCTTTGAAATTCAGCACCTGTTGCGATGCCAAAGTAATCCGATAAAAAGTATGTGTAGTCAAGGCTAAGGTTAAAGCCTGCACCCTGGATCACCTTTGCACCTTGCAGATCATAATCAAGATACGAAGCTACCCCACCTACTGTAAAAGATAACTCCGATGAATACTTTTTTTCCTGTGCGTTAGCCGTTGGGTATGTCAGCCATAGCCCGGCTAGGGCTATGGTAGAAATACTTTTTATAATACTATTATATTTTTTCATGGATGTCTTATAATGGGATTATTTACGAACGATTATCTTGAATGACTTCCTGTGTTTGCTGGTTGTACAGCTCACAATATATACACCTTCCTCAATCCCTGAGGCGAGTTGCACCTCTGTAACCCTTTGGCTGGTCAGCCCGGAATGTATCAGCCTTCCGTTTAGGTCATGAATATCAATTCGCATATCATTGAGTTCTTTTGTCGGAAAGTCAGCGGTTATGGTTATTTTGCTGCCTGTTACAACCGGATTTGGCAATACCGATATACTAAAACTGTGCTCTAGCGTTATCTGGCCGATACAGGTCTGAAGCTCTTCGCCCTCCACAGTAGTTAGCTTAAGGTAATATTCCGCGTTGGGATCCAGCATGTCCCCGTTAGTCGGCCCCTCAGAGAAGTACTGCTCGCGACCTACTAACATTCCATTCTTGTACCACTCATAAGCTGCAAAGCTATAGCCTCCATTAGTCGAAGGATTGTTGTTAGCTAATAACAAATTGTCAAACTTCTGCTCAACAATGTCATAGAACGGGAACATTTTCTCTACTGTTACAGTAAAGGTCTGAGTCAGGTTCCCGTCCTGGGAAGTAACGGTTATAGCCTGAGTATATATCCCGGGTTCAGGTGTCTGGATCACAAAGGTATGGCCCGGAACTACACTTGCATTGGCTTCTGTAAGCAGATTTACGGTTACCGATTCTGCCGCTTCCTCACAAACCATCAGGTGATAGATCTCCTGCCCGGGATTATCATAGGCTACATCGCCGATTGTTATGTTATGGATGCTTGCATCACTACTATTGATGACCAGCTGTTGGGTTACCGGTGTTGCCGGCAGGTAATTGCTGTCACCATCCTGGTAAGCTGTTATCGCTATGACACCCGAGGTAAGCATATCTACCCATCCTTGTGAGGTTACCGTCGCCGGCGTTGCTGGTGAGGTAAAGGTATAGGTATAATTTACCTCAAGACCGGAAGATGCGGCAGCTGTGAGCTGGAAATCAGGGTCGGTCTCAAGATTTTTTACAGGTAACGGATCAAAGGATATAAGCTGTTCTGCCTTCTCTATAGTCAGGGTAGCCGTGAGTACTACCGGGCTACAGTTTGGCGCGTCCGGTGCAGGATTTACCAAAGCCGTTACGGTATAGGTACCTGCATTAATAGCAGCATTGCCTAATCCCGTGTCAGGGCTGATAGTGTAATCTACCGTAGCCCCTGTTGGAAGGTTTTCCACACTTATGGCTTGTGCTGCGGTGTTATAAACAAAATTTTGCCCGGCAAAGGTTACAGCATCAATAGCAGACCCGGTTACCGTTATGATTTGTGTTTGTGTGGTAATGTTGCCGTTGCCATCATCATACCTCCAGGTAATGACATAGTCACCCTCAGCTGTGTAAAGCAGTGGGTCTGTAGTTGAAGCCAAAAGTGTACCCGCACAGTTATCTGTCGCTATAGGTACCGGAATATCGCTTTCAAGCACCTGGCACTGCATTGTTATGGCTGGAAGATTCGATACAGCTGGCACTGGTGCTATAGTATCGGTAATAACAACATTTTGAGTCTGTGTTGTGGTATTGCCATTCACGTCTTCAAATGCCCATGTAATGACAGTAGTACCCTGTGCTGTAATAGGGAATACAGTATCTGTTGTTACCAATATACTACCAAGGCAATTATCAGTGGCTGCGGGAACCGGAACATCTGATTGGGTTACCAGGCATTGTGCAATAATATCAGGTAATGCAGCGACTGCAGGCTCCGGGGCTTGTGTATCTTCAAATCCAACGGCAACAGTAGCAGTTAAGGTGCAGCTATTAGCATCTGTTACCATTACTGTGTGGTTTCCAACAGAAAGAGTCTCCGCTGAAGCAGTAGTTTCACCATTATCCCAAACATAAGCATACGGCAGTACCCCTCCGGTAACAGTAATTGTGGCACCACCGTCACTGTTTTCCGCGCAGGTGGCAGGAAAATCCTGGGCAACTGTTGCAGTAAGCGGTGCAGGCTGTGTTATGGTAAAGGATTGTGTAGTGACACAACCATTGGCGTCGGTTACCGTCACGGTATACGTACCTGCACTAAGGCCAGTTGCCGTTGCTGCCGTGCCCCCTGAAGGGGACCATGCATACGTATAGCCCGGCGTACCCCCGCTAACGTTCACTGCCGCTGAGCCATTGGCTCCGCCATTACAGGAAACATTGGTTTGTGCCCCTGAAGTTGCAGTAAGGGCCGAGGCTGGCTGGGTAATTATAAACGATTGGTTGTCAGTACAACCATTGGCATCGGTTACCGTTACGGTATAGGTACCCGCGCTAAGCCCGGTTGCTGTTGCCGCAGTACCTCCTGATGGCGCCCAGGTGTACGTGTAACCGGGCGTCCCTCCAGAAACTGCTACTGTCGCTGAACCATTGGCTCCGCCATTACAGGAAACATTGGTCTGTGACCCTGCCGTTGCATTAAGCAGTGCAGGCTGTGAGATGGTGAAGGATTGTGTATCTATACAGCCGTTGGCATCGGTTACCGTCACCGTGTAGGTGCCTGCGCTAAGTCCGTTTGCTGTTGCTGCCGTTCCTCCTGATGGTGCCCAGGAGTAGGTGTAACCCGGCGTCCCTCCAGAAACTGCTACGGTCGCTGAACCATTGGCTCCGCCATTACAGGATACGTTGGTTTGTGTGCCTGCCGTTGCATTAAGCAGCGTTGGCTGTGTTACGGTGAAAGATTTTGTAGCCATACAGCCGTTGGCATCGGTTACCGTCACGGTATAGGTGCCTGCACTAAGGCCGGTGGCTGTTGCTGCCGTACCTCCAGATGGTGCCCAGGAATACGTGTAACCCGGCGTTCCTCCAGAAACTGCTACGGTCGCTGAACCATTGGCTCCGCCATTACAGGATACGTTGGTTTGTGTGCCTGCCGTTGCATTAAGCAGCGTTGGCTGTGTTATGTTGAAAGATCTTGTAGCGATACAACCATTAGCATCGGTTACCGTCACCGTGTAGGTGCCTGCGGATAGACCAGTTGCTGTAGCTGCCGTACCCCCTGATGGTGCCCAGGAATACGTGTACCCCGGCGTTCCTCCAGAAACTGATACTGTCGCTGAACCATTGGCTCCGCTATTACAGGATACGTTGGTTTGTGCACCTGCCGTTGCATTAAGCAGCGTTGGCTGTGTTATGGTAAAAGATTTTGTAGCGGTACAGCCATTAGCATCGGTTACCGTAACAGTATAGGTGCCTGCGGATAGACCAGTTGCTGTAGCTGCCGTACCTCCTGATGGTACCCATGAATAGGTGTAACCCGGCGTACCCCCGGTAACGTTCACTGTAGCTGAACCATTTGTCCCGCCATTACAGGAGACATTGCTCTGTGACCCTGCCGTTGCATTAAGCAATGCCGGCTGTGTTATGGTGAAAGATTGTGTAGCGATACAGCCGTTGGCATCGGTTACCGTCACCGTGTAGGTGCCTGCGCTAAGTCCGTTTGCTGTTGCTGCCGTTCCTCCTGATGGTGCCCAGGAATACGTGTAACCCGGCGTTCCTCCTGTGACGCTCACTGTAGCTGAGCCATTAGAACCGCTGTTACAGGACACATTAGTTTGTGCCCCCGCTGTTACAGTAAGCGGTGCTGGCTGTGTTATAGTGAAGGATTGCAAAGCGATACAGCCGTTGGCATCGGTTACCGTCACGGTATAAACACCTGCACTAAGGCCTGTTGCTGTTGCACCCGTACCTCCTGATGGCCCCCAGGAGTAGGTGTAACCCGCTGTTCCGCCCGTTACCGCTACTGTCGCTGAGCCATTGGCTCCGCTATTACAGGAAACATTAGTTTGTGCCCCTGCTGTTGCAGTAAGAGGTGAAGCGGGCTGGGTAATTGTAAATGACTGGTTAGCGATACAACCATTGGCATCGGTCACAGTGACCGTATAGGTACCTGCGGTAAGGCCGGTTGCTGTTGCCGCAGTACCACCCGATGGTGCCCATAAATACGAATAGCCCGGTGTACCCCCCGTAACATTCACTGTCGCCGAGCCATTAAAGCCGCCGTTGCATGATACATTATTTTGTGCACCTGCTGTTGCAGTAAGCGGTGCAGGCTGTGTTATGGTGAAGGACTGTGTAGCGATACAGCCGTTGGCATCGGTCACCGTAACCATATAAACACCTGCTGTAAGTCCGGTCGCTGTTGCTGCCGTACCTCCCGATGGTGCCCAGGAGTAGGTGTAACCTGGCGTTCCTCCTGTGACGTTCACTGTAGCTGAGCCATTAGAACCGCTGTTACAGGACACATTAGTTTGTGCTCCTGCCGTTGCAGTAAGCAGTGCTGGCTGTGTTATGGTGAAGGACTGCGTAGCGATACAGCCGTTGGCATCGGTTACCGTCACGGTATAAACACCTGCACTAAGGCCTGTTGCTGTTGCCCCCGTACCTCCTGATGGTGCCCAGGAATACGTGTAACCCGGTGTTCCTCCAGAAACTGCTACTGTCGCTGCGCCATTGGCTCCGCTATTACAGGAAACATTGGTTTGTGCCCCGGCTGTTGCAGTAAGAGGTGAAGCGGGCTGGGTAATTATTACCTGTTCCTGAACAGAAGCACCATTAGCATCGGTTACGGTAACGGTATAAGTTCCGGCTGCAAGTCCCGTCGTAGTGGCAGTGGTGGCTCCATTAGACCACAAATAAGTGTGTGGTGCGGTGCCACCGCTAACGTTAGCCGTCGCTGAACCGTTAGCCCCTCCATTACACAGTACATCCACTGAGGTAATACTAACAGAAAGGGTTTCTTTTAGTCCCAAAGTAAAAACACCAAATGTTTGCAGGCTATTGGATGTCACTTCACCGTTTAGGGTGTCGCCTGTGCCTGTACCACCTTCGTTTGCCCATGCTGTGCTTTCCTTATGCGCTATTTTTACCCTGTCAAGATCGGTAAAAGAAAGGCTCTTATAGTCGTCCCAAAAAACTGTCACTGTACCTTCTGCAGTTGTCACAGGCTCCAGTACCCAGTGTTCGTTGGTATTATATTCCGAAAGATATATCGTTTCTGTACCCGTATTAACAAATGTGCCTGATCCTCCATCGGTTGGGCTATAGCTACCCAAAACACCGCTGTTGTTAGCTGTTAAGTCAATTTTTACAGGCTGGAACCTGATACCGTCTCCCAAAGGGAACCGGAAGCTACCCGTACCAAGCCTTTTAACATACCCACTGACATGGGAAACAGCTGAGGGGGTGAGGTAAGACGAATTTTGCGTAAACTCTAAAAAATTTGAAGCAGAAGATGCCCCTACTATACCGTTTGTAAATGTAACGATGCCATCTGCCGATATACTATTGTTTAGTTGTATACCTGCACTGTTGTTGATAACCATATTATTGGTCTTAAGCAAACTTGTACCACTTATGCTCTGCTGGGACGAACCTTTAAAAGTAAGGGTTCCGCCATCATAAGCTGTCGTACCGTCGTTGCTAATGTTTCCGGTAAGCTCTATGCTACCCTGGTTCTTAACGGTTCCATTGTTTGTCACATTGCCATTAACATACAACAAACCGCTATTGGATATAAAAAGATTATCTGAACCTCCCCCTGAAACATATAACTGCGCATGGCTTTTATAACCCGTTATAATAAACAGCGTTATAATTAATGTTTTATATAATTTTGTTTTCATTCAGTTCAATTATTATATTATCTTTTTAAAAAGAAGTTTTAATTTTTAACGAGAATTTTACTTAGGTAAATTTTCAGGTAATTGTAGAGTGCCACTATACCTTCAAAATTTATCTTTTCTGCATCGTCAGTACCCTTATGA
Organism: Flavobacterium sp. AG291; assembly: GCF_003350375.1. Classification (GTDB taxonomy): domain Bacteria; phylum Bacteroidota; class Bacteroidia; order Flavobacteriales; family Flavobacteriaceae; genus Flavobacterium; species Flavobacterium suzhouense. The sequence goes on from NZ_QQAR01000006.1 coordinate 171,058, forward strand.
TAATCATCATGCATGCCGGTGGATAAAGTGGCAGCATTAAGTTCCCTATGAGCGAAAATGGTATGATCCAGTTGAAAGTCGTTATACTGTAGCTGAACTTTAAAACTTTCATTTTGCCCGGGGAACTCGATGTTCCATCCTGTTCCTTCATTAATCCTCATAAACAATTGAGGCTCCGCTATACTCATCCTTCCTACCATGTCAAAATTCACCAACGCCTTTGCGCTTTTTATCTTACTAAAATGCCTGTCTGCAAAAGAATCAGATCCATAAAGCCCTGATTCATGTCCGGAGAAGAAAATAAAAACAATGTTATATTCCCGGTATGCATCACTTTTTACAAAATAATCTGCCAAGAGAAGCGATAAGGCTACGCCACTGGCATTATCGTCAGCTCCGTTATGAATTACATTTTTAAAAACTTCCCTGGAATGCAAGCTTTCCATAGGCAGGTGGTCATAGTGGGCGGTGAGAACAAGCCTGCATTCTTTTTCAGGATTGGTACACGCTATAATATTCATGGTTCTGACTTTTTTCCCATTTTCGGTATACGAAAAACGGTCCCCGTATCCTGATTTGACAAAAGGCTTAAGACCTGACTTTTTCAGTCTGCCGATGATCCAGTCCGCGGCAAGTTTACTCCCTTTTGTGCCGGGTGCCCGTCCTTCCAGGGTGTCTGAAGCCAGATAGTAAATATCTTTTTTAAGCAGGCTTCTTTCAGTTTCATTGTCCTGGCACCATACTGCGGAAAAAAAAAATAACAGGAAAAAGACAGAAAAAATAAGTTTCCCCGCCATGTATTAGTTTTGCTTTACTTCTTTTCTTGCCGTTGCAGGAGGAAGATCTGTACGCAAGCCCTTGCCATCCCACCAAAGCGGATCGGCATTTCGCTCTTTGTTATTTTCATTGTACATTGTTGCTTTTAGCTTCTCGTCAAAGCGCTCATCTTTTAACATCTCAGGCAGCGCCACTTTTGCAGCGTCAACACGTTTTGCAGATACGACCCATGAAAACTCAACGTTAGCGGCAGATCCGTCAACAGTCGCAACGGTAAAGCCGGAACGGTCTACTGATTGTATATAAAGCGATACCGGTAAGCCTATAGCCGTAACATTTACAACAGGCTTTTCATTTTTATCCATCATGGAAATAAGTTCCTGTGAGAAAGCGACCTTTGCACTCCCATTAGTTAGGGCAGCATATCCATCATCCGATATTTTCAGTTTTGTGGAGGTTGTGTTATAGGCGATCTCCCTGCCGCTTTCGCTGCTGACAATATCAGCCTGGTAACCCGAGGTGTATTCATTACCCACATTGTAGGACGCATATACGTCTCCTGCGCTTGTAAAGCCTAAAACCTCGCCGCGCGTCCAGCCTCCCATAAAGCCACCGTAGGCACCAAGGCCTATACCTGCCTGGCTGTTGTTGTCAAGATATCCTGTTCCGGTAGATAATGCTGTCGTGGCATAAATACCATAAAAAGTTGAATTACTTGCTTTATAGCCTAATGATCCCCAGTAAGAACCATAAATCTCAGAACCTATTACTCCCCCTGTCCTCACAAAGTCATTGTAATTCCAGCCTCCTACACCAAAAGAATAATCATCACCCCAAAAAGACATACCCGTTACAGCTGTATTTGAGGTGGGTTGTCCGTATGAAGTACCCTGATTTTGACTATTTCGATCACGGTAGCCGTATATGCTCGACTGGCCATCACCGTTAGCAGTAAGTTGCTGACGGTAGACGAAAAGCTGTGAGCTAGCCTGAACCGGATAATTCACCGAAACAGAGGTTCCGTTATCTTGCAGAAGTGAATTGGTAATAGCACTGGTACCTGACCATTTTGTAATTCTGTTGGCGTTCCCCGAGCCTGTTATTCCGTCCGGTGCTACTTTTGCCCAGGCAGTCCCATTGTAATAATAAAAACCAGCGGTGTTGTCGGTTTGAAAGACAAGCAGTCCCGTCGCAGGAGCCGCAATGGCATCGCGTTGCGCCTGTGACAGGCGGGGGATTAGAAGCCCCTTATCCGTTGAGGTAATATCAAGCTGAGCAGAAGCTTCAGGGGTATTTGTTCCAACGCCCACATTACCCGACTGGGCTGCAACAAAACAAGATACTCCTGCGGTAAAAATGATTGATAGTAAGGTTTTTTTCATATTATTGGTTTTTAAATAATTAAAGTTAAAGTTATTAAAATTTTACATAATAAATACTGAAACACAGAATTTATGTTAATTAATTAAAAAATGTATTATTGTTTCTAATTGTATTTAATATCAGATAATTGTAAACTATCACAACAGTAAATTTTTGTCATACAAAATATAATTTCATTATTTTAACTTTGTTATAGACTTGACAAGACAAAAAAAAGTACCTGACTTTTAAAAACCGTAGTGTATACTAAGACCAAATGCACATCGTATTCAGGGATTCAAAGTACTGGAGGTTTTTATATAATTCGTTATCCCTGCTTTTTATTTACGTAGTAACTATACCTCTTGCTTTGCAAATCCCGAATATTACACCAAGCCTTATTATGATCGTATTCAGCTAGTTACTTGTCATATTTCGACCCGTTAACAATAATGAATTTCATACTCAAATATCATAATAAATTTTAACAATAAAACAGGTGTTTTTACCTGTTTTAATTAAAAGCTACAATGCCTCAATACTTATTGATACAGGCGTTATAAAATCCTCCAAGGACAGGTGTGCTCCATTAGCCTCCCGCTCTAAAACTATCCGACCTGTTTGTTATGACGGCCACCGTGAACTCAATACGATAATGTACTTTCAGGGAGAAACTCCGGTAACTTTTCACCGATCAGTATGCCCTTAAAGAACAAATACCAAAAGATTCGATCTGCCTTTGTATCTCTGCACTTAATTGCTGCGGATGGTTTTTCTTGGGATATCGCCGTCCTGAGTAACCAGACCGACATAATGCGATGCAATTTTGATCACACCTCCTTGGTAGGCCATGATAGGTTTAGTAGGTCCGCTCTTCAACTATGGGTTACAAATACTCAATTTGTAGGGTTAATTGTGTCGAAAGATGCATCCACTTATCGCACGTATTTGTGCTACACTAGCCATATGATTAATCATGGAGCGAAAGTAACTTAAAACTCACATTGATGACTATTCGTATTTGCAGATCGATAATGCGTTCGGTAAAAGCTGCAGTATGCAACGTGATATATAAAGGCTACTCTCGGTTTGCCTTCCACAGGTTGCATTTGCATAAATTCTTTTTTACCTATAATTCAAAGCCTACAGGCAGGTATGACCAACTTGTCATGAGAGAATAATCACCAACTGATATTGTATGTAACTTTGATTCAAAACATAAGTACAATTTGATATTTATTGCTTAATGACTGTTATTGAGTAATTTTAGCCTGTTTATGCTATCTAAAAATCAAGGTTTTAACGATAATTTGGCGTTGCTAATCCAACTTATCAAAAACCTTACTACTACGGATATGACATTATCACCTTCATTTAAGAAAATCGCAGTTGAAACCATCTGTTTTCTTTATATTCTATTGTTTGTTTATGCAGCTGTCAGTAAGCTGATTGATTTTGAAACATTTAAAATACAATTAGGGCAGTCGCCTATTATAGCTGCCTATGCACAGATACTGGCTATTTTAGTTCCCGGCATCGAAATCCTGATAGCCATATTTTTAGTTATCCCCAGGTTAAAACTTTTGGGGCTGTTGCTCTCCTTTTCACTTATGATAATGTTTACTGTATATATCATAATCATACTGAACTGGAGTTACTACGTTCCTTGTTCCTGTGGTGGAATCCTGGAAAAGATGGGATGGACAGAACACTTTATTTTTAATATAGGCTTTGTTATCCTGGCTTTGACAGCTATAATGTTGATACAATACAATGGCAATAGCGGTAATGTTTCAGGCCTGTTTTTTTATACTCAGGCGGCAGCTACAGCCAAACGCTTGTCAGTATCAATAAGCCTTACTGTCGTTTTTAGTATTAGTGTGATGATGCTGTTATACTTTTCCGCAGAAAAATTAGTACAGCGCAACAATGCATTCCAGCGGCGTTTCCCTCCCCATCCATTGGCTTTTATAAATTCCCGCCCTCTAAAATATAACTCCTACTACCTGGCGGGGATAACCAATGGCAGAATTTATTTAGGAAACAGCACAGCTTCTTTACACGCTTTGGAAATTGATACGCTGCTAAAAAACGAAACGATTTTGCGGCTACAATTAAAAGAGCTTCACGAGAATAAATACCTCTATCTCCAATTGAGGGTCAGGGATTCTAACTATTTCCTGAGTGACAGGGGCTCATCAGTAATTTTCAGAGGGCATATTGGGACCTGGACTGCGCGAGAGCTTGCTTTTAAAATGCCTGATTTTTCAATTTTAGAGCCTATTGGCTATGACACATTTGCTATAAAAACTATAAATGAAAAAACCGAAGATGAATTAGCTATAGTGCAGCTCGGCAGCAAACCGACCGTTTTAAGAAACCCCGGTCTTTTAAAAAAGCAAATCGATGGCATTTTTGACACTGATGGTATATTACTCTACAATGATGAACAGAAAAGAATACTATATCCCTATTATTATAGAAACCAATATATCGTGGCAGACCGTAATGCAGCACTAATTGCCCTGAGGAGCACAATTGATACTGTAACGACTGCAAGAATAAAAATTGCAAAAGATATAAGCAAAAATAAAAGCTTACTGGCCGAAATGCCCACGACAATTAATGCAGGAGCCGCTACAGACGGCAAGCTTCTTTACATTAAGAGTAAAAGGCTAAGTAAGAACGATCCTGAGAAAATATTGAATGAGGCAGTAATAATTGATGTTTATAATTTCATTACCGGCAATTACCTCTACAGCTTCTACCTCTATAATTTCGAAGGCCAGAAAACCAGATCTTTTGCTGTAAAAGGTGATCTTGTTATTGCCCTTACTGACAAGCACATCGTGACTTACAGGCTTCGTAAAGACATTTTAAATCTTGGTTCGGAGAACCATTAAAATATACGGCCGTATCAGGGGAAATCGAAAACCTGTAACAGAGTAGATAAAGACTATAAAATTATTTAAATTATGAAAACTAAATTTTTTAAACCGATACTGCCACTTGCGGCAGTAGTACTTGCTGTTGCCGGAGCATTTGCGGCAAATGTGAACAATGACGTTGCAAAGCCTGATGTGATAGGCTATGCAAGCCTTCCGGGACAGGCTCCCTGCAGCACTCAGGTTTTGTGTCAAACCGAAACTGCTCCTATTTGCCAAATTCAGCATACCAACGGACTATGGTATGATGCCTTTCAAAAAGTAGGGACCACTTGTACTACCACTCGTTACAACATGAGGGATTAGTTATGTTAGGTGTCCCTGAAGGGACACCTAATTTTATTCCATCCATGCGGGCTTTACACCATCTTTAAGGTAATAGGCAAACCAGTCAAGAATCTTATGATAGAGATCCGACTGATTATCTTTAGACTCAATGACATGTCCTTCGGCGTCATATAAGAGCAGCGTGCTCTTTTTCCCTAACCTCCATAAAGCACTATGCAGCCTGATACTATTGGAAAAAGGCACCAGCCGGTCATTGGTCCCTGCCCATAGCAATAAGGGAGTATTGACAGAATTAACATTATATAAGGGCGATTCCGCTGAAAACCGCGCGGTATTGAAAAGCTGGCTGTTACGGTATTGCCCATTGTCAAAGCGCTCCATATTCGATTTTTGATACGGGTCAATATCCAGATAAAAATTCATCAGGTCAGAAATGCCTGCACCGGATACGCCCGTGCGGAAAAAATCTGTCTGGCTGATTATGTATGAAGTCTCAAACCCTCCAAATGAATGGCCTATAAGCGCAATCCGTCCGGTGTTTATATTTGCATTTTCAATAGCCGCTTTAGCCGCAGCGATGACACATTCAAGAGCCGATTTCCCTGGTTGATCCATAATAAAATGTATATCGGGCATCAGCACAAAATACCCATTAGTAGTAAAATTTGCCGTATTAAACCCATCATAGATTCTCAATGATGGGGCTACATACCTGTGAAGCTCTTTTGATTTATCCTGGTAGATGTTGACAATCATCGGATAACTTTTCTCAGGATCGTATCCTGCCGGAAAAAATAATGCTGCCTTTAGCCCGTTCTTACCACAGGCATCATAGGATATAAGTTTTGCCTTTCCCCATTTGTATTTGTAATGATGGGGGTTGCTTTGCAGGACTGTATATTTTAACCCCGAACCCTTCACATGCATTAGTTTAGGCGGTGAATCAAATGCGCTTTCGATAAAGAATATATCATTAGATTTTTCCGCTTTTTTTAAAGATGATACTGAACCATTACCTTCGGTAATGATTCTCCAGCCGGATTTTTTCGAATACCTGCTTATCTGATATCCATAATCCTCATTTTTCAGGCCAATGATAAAAAAGCCCCTCTCCAAATCGTATTCTTTGGATGTAAAACCAAAGCCTGAGTGGATTGTTGGAAAAACACGGTCTCCATACAGGCGATATACCGTGTTCTTTTCCCGCCCCGCGGTTATACGTTTTTTAGCACCACTTTCAGTGTTTATAAGCCATATATCGTATTTATCATATAGCAGTACATATTGGTCATTACCAGTCCAGCCGCCAATTCCATAGGGCACGGGATTGGGATAATCATTTTCTGCATCTAAAAATGGTTCTGTTAATGTAGTTTTTATACTTCTGTGTTTTCCATTTTTAATAGTATATAACCACCATTGACTGTCTTTAAAATAGGCAACGATTTTTCCATAGGCTGATAGGACTACCTGCTGATAACCATAAAGCTGCCTGTCAACAATTTTCTTGCGAACCCCTGTGCTAAAATCAAGGATGGCCAGGTCCATGTAGTAACCGGCGTAGTCATGAAGAGGATAGTAATCCCTGTGGGTATAAACCAGTGCATGCGTATAATCCGCATTTGGCATTGCTGTGGGATACTCCAGATTTTCAACGGCCCTCACCGTATCACTTTCTAAATCCCAAAGATGCCAAAACTTCTTTTTTGCCTTTAACGGCGGTATTGTCTGGTCACTATCCTTAAATACTGTGAGCCCGGGTACATCCACTTTCAGTGAATCAAAGGTCTCCAGATCAAAAAATACTTTTGTACCATCATCGGAGATATCCATACCCTCTGCGACTATGCTACCCTTATCTTGCAGCGGGGCTGTCGGCATTTTTTTTACGCCGGTTTTATTGGTCAGGCTGTAAAAATAAAGCTTGGTTTCCGAAGAACTTGATTCTTTTGAATTCCCGGATACTAAAAATGCGGTCCCGCCCTTATTCCAGGTAATATGCCCAAAGCTAAGGGCTGCATCCTCCAGTAAAACCTGAGCATTGGCACCTGGCATTGGTTCATGTAGCTCAACGGTCGATTTGTCTGCGGTTTCCCGGATAAGAACAATACGATCTCCTTTATCGTTTACCGCAAACTCTTTCACATCCTGCACTGTTATCTTATCAGGGAGGCTACCGATAGCACTTATGGTGAGTGTCTTCGTATGACTTCCTATCATTTTATTGCCCTTTAGGATATAATTTTCAATGCCTGCTATAGTGTAATCCGCTTGTAGTTTCAACCCTTTAACCTTAAGGGTGTCGTTGACGATATACATAAACCATTTGCTGTCACCGGTAAATTTAGCAGAATGCCCCCCGGGTATTTGCAGCAATTTGCCGTTTTCAGTGCCTGCCAGAAATAATGTATCCCTTCTATCGCGATACTTCAGGGAATAGACTACCCATTTCCCATCTGCGGAAGGTGTTTCAAATGCCAGGGAATGCCATTTGTCATAGTCATTTTCGGTCAAATCCAGCTTATCCTGTGCCCTGACAAAAGAAAACACAAAGCATAGCCAAACCGCCAAAATCATATGTTTAGTATTGTAAGACATATTAATAACCTGGGTTTTGAGGTAAGAGGGATGGATTAAGCAGCAATTCGTTTTGTGGTAGGGGCCAGAGGATATCTGTTTCATTCCACCCCGGCTTTACTGTTGCCAGCACGCCATTAGCCAGACCTGTACGCTTTAAATCAAACCACCTGTGTCCCTGCTCTGTAAAAAACTCAAAACGACTCTCATAACCTATAGCTGACAATAAACCCTCGGTTGTCATTGCCTCTGTATCATTCAAACCAGCCCTTTGGCGTATCATGTTTAGATCCTGCTGTGCTCCGGCGATGTCACCCAACATGGTACGGGCTTCAGCACGTATCAGATACAATTCTTCCAATCGCAAAGCGATGGTATACTCTGCAGATACATCCTGAGGGACAACCTGTTTGTACTTATACGCATGATACCATGTTGATGCTCCATCTGTAACCTCACCTATCCAGTGCTTCCTGCGCAAATCACCCTCTTCAAAAGCATGTACAAGTTCAGGATCTAATGCCCTGGCAGGTGGTGGTCCTGAGGTGAATATAAAGCTCTGCGCATCGGCTGTCGGTTGCCCTTCACTAAAAGGGCTGAGCTGCCAAAGCGTTGAACTACTTTCTTTGAGGAAAACCTTATCAAGATCGGATTCCAAGTTGTAGTTAGCGCTGTTACCTATTATCTCGCCGGCCCGTAACCGGGCATCGTCCCATTTGCCCATATACAGGTACAGCCTTGCCAGGAATGCTGCCGCAACGCTTTTGTTGGGTATTGTCCTGTCCGTCACACTATATTCATCGGGCAAATAGTGGTATGCAGCGGTGAAGTCGTTTTCGAGCTGTTGCAACACTTCTGCAACAGTTCGTTTGGATAACTTTGCATTAATGGTGTAATCGGTAGTAGCTGTATAAGGTATATCCCCAAAAAGATTTACCAGATAGAAATACACAACCGATCGTATAAGAATTGCCTGCCCGATTAGGTTTTGCTTCTCTGCCGGTAGTATTCCCGTAGAAATTTCAACGCCTTCGGTTATGGCGTTCAGGCTATAGATCAGGTTGTAAGCGTTATTCCAAAATGACGCGACACCTGCGTTTACGGCAGTAAGATCATTTTGATAAAGTGCCTGTTCACCAGCATTTGTACCGGATGGGATGAGCTCATCGGCATAGTTACCGAGGGTTACTGAGAGTCCCTGTATACTCCCTGTGAGCAGCACTGTACTGTTCAGGGTGGCATAACAATTGGCAAGGGCAGCTTTCGCCGTATCAGCGTTTTCAAATACCGTAATTCCGGGGAGCTGCGATTGTGGAGGATCAACATCAACAAAAGGCTCACATGCTATGGCGCAAGTAAAAATGCCACAAGCCAACACAGTTTTCACAATAGTATATCTTAAATATTTTTTCATTTACAGAGGGTTTAGAAAGTTAGTTTCATTCCAAATGATACGATGCGCAACGGAGGCAGGTAACCTGAGAATTGTGTTTCGGGATCCGCATTTTTATAGGAGGTGATCGTAAAGAGGTTCTGGGCCTGCACGTATACCTTGCTGGCAACCGATTCAGAGAAGGATGCCGGCAGCATATAGGACAGCGAAACATTCTTTAACCTGAGATAGGAAGCATCCGTATAAGAGCCATTGCTCGCCAGAAACCTGTAAAATGCGGTGGTAGCTGCATTGTCCAAACCTGTTGCATATTTTTGAACCGATGCTACATCGCCTGGTTGTGTCCATACCGAGCCGTTTTGAACAGGGAGATTTGAAACAGAACCCGGCAGATAGCCTATGTGGGCGCTCTTTGTACCCATCTGATCTACAAATTGCAGCAAAAAGTCAAGGTTCCAGTTTTTAAAACGTAAACTGTTCTGCAAGCCGGCAAAATATTTTGGATTGCGCCTTACCACCGCCTTTCTGTCACCGTTGGCGGTAATGGTGCCATCCCCGTCAAAGTCCGTAAACCGGTACAACCCCGTTTCTGTGTCAACGCCTTCGTAATTGTAGGCTTGTATAATGTCTAATGGCTCACCTATTATATACTGATTTCTGTAGGTAGAGCTTTCAAGCCCCGGGAAGGAAAGCAGTTTTGTTTTGGGAAGGGATACATTTAGGTTTGCATTCCATCCAAAATGTTTCTTTTGTACAGGCTGTAGCCTGAGTTCAAATTCCCAGCCGCTATTTTGGACAACAGCATCAAGGTTCGACTGTATCGAGGAAAAACCTGTCGTCCCAGGCAGGGGAATGCCTACGAGCTGATCCGATGACCTGTTGCGGTACCATGCTGAGCTAACGAATACTCTGTCCTGGAAAAGTCCGATTTCGATGGCAGCTTCCAGTTTTTTATTGGTCTCCCAGCTAAAATCAGGATTGAATAGCCTCACGGGCTGCAATCCGGGGATACCGTTGTAACTATTACCCGAATAGCCATAGAGGTTCAGAAATTGGTAATCCCCGATCTGATCGTTGCCCGTAGTGCCATAGCTGGCCCTTAGCTTACCGAAGCTAAGAGCAGGCAGTCTGTCAAACCAGTTTTCCTTAGAAAAAATCCATGCTGCGCCCACAGCGCCGAAGTTGGCAAATTTCTTACCTGGACCAAACCTGCTTGACCCGTCACGGCGGCCTGTAAGGTTAAGGATATAACGCCCTGCATAATCATAATTAAGGCGGGCGAATACGGCATTGTAGCGGTATTCCACATCATTTGTGGGCAGGGCAAAGACCATCGAGGCCATAGCAGGATTATAAATAAGGCTGTTACTTGAATAGCCCTGGGCGATCAGCCCCTCCTGCGTGCTTTTTCGTTCCAAAAAAGTCATCCCGGCCAATGCCTGAACTGTACTCTGTCCCAGTTGTTTTTTGTAGTTGAGCTGCGGCTCAAAATTCCATGATCTAGCATCCACACTGCTTAAGGACAGTGAGGAATATTCGGTGCCCAATCCAAAGGCAGGATCATAGATGGTTGAGGGCGTGGCCCTGGATTCCTTAAAACGGTTCTGCGTGAATCCTAAAGCTGTTTTAAGCTCCAGCCCATCCGCTAACAGGTACTGCAAAGCAGTGTTGCCTATCAGGGTATTGTTCTTATTTTCATACGGCTCGTTGAGTACCGCCACAGGATTACTCCACGTCGAATTCTCCCAATTGAGCCCACCGCTGCTATCATAGAGCTCCGGAGCGTTGGGAGACAGCGTTAAGGCGGCTTTCGTCAGATCTGTCGCTGGCAGGTTATTGCGATCCGTTATATAATTTCCGGAAAAAGATAACCGGAAACGCTTGTCCCTAGAGGTATGGTTGAGGTTAAAGTTCATTGCAACTTTCCTGAAATCAAAGTCTCCGGGAAATACGGTCGTTTCCCCGTAAATTGTATTGCTAATCAGAAACTGGGTCTGCTCATTGCCTCCGCTTATGGTAGACTGCAAACTGTTTATCACCGAGGGGCCGCCGATAAGCTCCTTTTGCCAGTCGGTATACCTGTTTTGGTCCCAGGTGCCGTTGATGTCATAGGCATAGGCGGGATATTCGGTCACCCCGTCATTGTAAAAAGCCTGTTTGCGCATGGCGATATACTGGGGTGTCTTCATAAGGCGGGACTTTTTAGTTATGGTACCAAAACCGGTATAGCTCTCGATACTGAACGCCGTTTTGCCGCCTTTCCCTTTTTTGGTCGTAATAAGCACAACTCCGTTCGCACCCCTTGAGCCGTAAATTGCTGTCGCATCTGCATCTTTCAAAACTTCAATGCTTTCGATATCGGAAGGGTTCAGGCTATTGAGCGGATTTGTTCCTGACCCCGGCAGTATCAGGCCCGTATTCGATGCGCCATAGGCTGCGGCATTGAACGGCATCCCATCGATGATGTACAACGGATCATTCCCGTCCTGGCGCAGGCTGTTGGTTCCCCGTATCTTAATGGAGAAGCCACCACCGGGAACCCCTGTGGACTGTGTAATGGAAACCCCTGCCATCCGGCCCTGCATGGCAGCAAGCATATTGGTCACGGGCTGGGTTTCGATATCTTTGGAAGTAATCCTGGCGATACTGCCTGTAGCTTCTTTCTGCTTTACGCTGTAGTATCCCGCGTTTATAGTAAGTTCCTTAAGCTGGGTAGAGTCTTCCTCCAGGGAAACATCAATTACACTTTGGGCAGTTACGATAACCTCCAGATTCTTATATCCTGTAAAGGAAAACAACAGCACATCACCGGTAACTGCGGCAATGGTGTACTTACCTTGAGAATCTGCGGCAACCGATCGCGTGGTCCCTTTGACCAGAACAATAGCTCCCGGTAAGGGGCCTGTAGCATCAGAGATCGTTCCTGACAGGATTTGCTGAAAATATGCTTTACCAGTGGGTGAAGCATGTGCCCGGGCTAAGGCACTGATTGGCAGGGAAGCTAAAATAAGAGAATAGAAAAGCACCCTTAGCCCTTTGTTTGCTGAAAAAATTTTCATAACATTGGTTAAGATTAATGAGACAATTTGAGTTTGTTAGTCTAAAAGCCCTCAGGTTAGTTTGCCGACGTCTGAGGGTTATTTTTATGTGTACCGATAAGAAAAAAAAGCAACCCGGCCTTTCCCCTAAACTAACTCGAAAAGGGAATACCAGTACTGGCCGGGCCTACTTAACTATGAAAAAACTAAACCATACGCAAAACGGATTTAAGGTTAAACTCTATCGTTTGCGAAACCAAATAAAAAAAAGAAGTGCGCTAAGAATACAAGCTGAGAGTGAAGAAAAAACTCCTAAAAAGGAGGCGTGGGTTTAAACTCAACTTATCGAACGGAGGCACTGGTATACCTAGCAACAATAAGTGAGCCCACGCCATATATGGCGTGAGCATTTGCACTTATCTTCCCGTTGCTAAAAAATTACCAGTTTTCCGTTCGGGATTCCAAGCGAATGCTTCATACTTTTTGAAGTATCGCAAAAATATAATAATAAAACAGCTTTCAAAAGAAGAAGCTATTGCAATTACGAAAATACTAAAAAAAATCAAATTGTTATAAGTTCTTGTAACGTTTATTATAAAAAAAATTACGCTTTTTGTTATAAATAATCTATATTAGTGAGCAAAGTACCAGATAAAAGATTAATTAGTTTTGGCATTCATGTAAGAACATTACGTGAACAGCTTAATCTTACTCAGGATCAGGTAGCCGCTAATAGTGAAAAGTTAACTAAGGCTACGTTAAGTGATATCGAAAATGGAAAACGTAATGCCGCTGTCACTACATTACTTGATCTAGCTAGAGGGCTTAAAGTGCATCCTAAAAAAATATTGGATTTTAATTTCAAACTAGAAGAATAAAAGATGCGAAAGTATCTTTTTTTGGTATGTGTTAAAGCGTTTCTGTATTAAATAGGTGGTTTTACGTGTTATAACAAATAAATTGTTTAATATATTTGATATTTAAACACTAGTAATGGACAAAACTTTAGAAATATATTGGAAACTCTATAATGAGATAATTTCAAACGAAGTAATGATTCACAAAAGTCAAAATTTGCTTAGAAATTTTGAGGAAGAGTTTATTGACGGACCTATACTTGAATTAGGGTGCGGACAAAGTAATTTTTTAGTAGAGTTTTCAAAGACTGGAAAAGAGATATTTGCAATAGACAATGAAGAGTTTCAATTAAATTTCTTAAAAAAAAGAATAGAATCATACACTGGAGATGCTTTTGAAAAGTTACATTTGTTAAATATAACAATTCCAGAAAAAGAAATTCCTCAAGAAATCTTTTCGTTAGTAATTGCATCTGACTTTTTACATTTTTTTTCGATAGAGGATTCGAAATATATTATTTCTCAGATAACTTCAAGGACACAAAAAGGTTCTTTGATATATGTCAGAGTTCACTCGAAATCACATTCATACAGTAACTCCCAAAATAAGAATGTACATAATTACTTTAAACATTTCTTTACAGAGGATGATTTGAATAACTTGTTTGATGAAAAATATTTTGATAGAATGCTTTTTTCTAATACGGTTCAGGATATTAGACCAAAGTTTGAAAGAGAGTTTGAGACTAAGTGGACTGAAAAAGTTTTAGATGAATATAAAATTTTTAATCAAAGACAGAGACAAGCACATTTAGATGAAAACATTAAAGAAATGAGTGTTGGTTACATTCAATGTGTATACAGGAGAAAATAAAATCGTTGAAATGTTTTAAATGAGATACTAAAACTATGTCTATCTTCATAAGCACTAGATACTGAACTTAAAATTATTATTAACACAACTGAAATAAAATGTTGTTTTAAAGAAATTTTGTAAATATTAATTATTACAAAATGTTAAATTTAATTGATCCGATTTAACGAATAAGAAATCTAAAAATTTCTCAGACAACTTAATTAAATTTTAATTCCATGACAGAAGCACAATGCTACTTAGAAAAAGCAAAAAAAAACAATTTAATAGGCTCGGTTTTACATCACAGATTAGGGAAAAATTCTCTTCAGATTGAAGATCTTTACGTTAAAAAGTATTTTGACGACAAAGGCAATGAATTATTCTCGGTTTGGGCATTGGTAAAGCACTCCTCAATGGGAGTACTTGAAGATTTGTCTTTAGATGAAATAGAGAGATTTTACAATTAGGTATAATAAACATATTTCGAGAATGATTAGTTCTGGATATTCAAGTAGTTCATGCTAATCAATCATTAAATTATTTTTGGTAAGTATACTTTAATTAAACCAAATTTCTTTGACTGTTAATCTTTTATCCGGCGGTTTAGTAAATGGCTAAATAACAAAGAAATGCAACAGTTACACCAAAAGTAGAGATTATTGCGTAAAGAGATAGAGCGTTAGTCCTCGAAATTGATTTTCCATATTTATCAATTTCGTCAATGGGTGTAGTAGTAATATTAGCCATAAATCTTGCATTCTTCATTTGTCTATAATTTATGATTATTAAAAACCATAGATTAGCTACCGGAAATAATATAGTCCATCGAGAGATATTTTCTTGAAATTGGGCAAGTGCAAAAAATGCACCTATTAGCAAATTGTTATAGTTAGAAAGATAATCGTGTATTCTGTCAAAATATTTAGTGATATCAGCAACCGCGTCTTCTTCTCTCTTTTTCATTCTTGCATCTCGTTCGGCAGCTTCTCTTTCATATTGTTCAAAATCGAAATCGTCCATATCTATTAATTTTAGTTTCTTACTAATGTAATAAAAAAGCCTCAATTAATTAAGAAAGAGAATCATAACTTGTTACTGGATTTATTTTTCTAAGTTCACAATTCCATCTGCAAATCATATTATCCTACGTAGTCGTCGTTTAATGATAATCCGAGTCTTATCATTTCTTTAGATACATTCCCACGATTATTTACAGCCAATGTATGTGCATCCATTGCATTTTCATAGTCCACAATATTATATTTCTTGAATACACTCTCACTTTCAAGATCTTCTTGTATTTCATTGTAAATTGTGAGTTTTTGATTGATTACCCTGTCTAACTCGTCTAACTTTTCTTTATATGTCATACTTTTTGTTTTTGCTAATATAGCATTTTGTAAATTAGAATTACATAGGATTTCGGTTTTACTTACTTTCTCAGAGATTATCCAGGAAATAAGGAACCTTCCGTAACAGTAAGCAAGTAATATCATTATGAGAATGCATTGCTACATTTCCAAGTCAATCACACAAAATTAAAAGTATCGTTTATACAGGCTCATTGACAATTAAAAATAACAATCAGAAAAAAATGTTTTCAAACGTTGACAGGGTATGGTTTTTAATGGAAAAGATTTTTGAACAGCAAACATTCATACTTTCTGAAGGAGGGATAATTGTTGACACTACAACTAAGAAAGTGTAACTAGTAATTTTCAATTCGTATGGCACAAAATTGCATATTTTTGTCGCATTTGTGCTATGTCCTTTCACAATAATTTCTGGTAACTTCCCTTAAATTTTAAATTCATGGGACGTAATAACATCGCATTTATCATCATAGGAGTCCTTGCCTCAGCCACGGGTATAACATTGCGATTACTCGTTGGCAGAAATCGTTTTTACAGAAGAAACCAGTCAGGAATACAGGAATTTAAGAATTACAGGAGGGCTGTAGTTACCCCATTTATTGAAAACATTTTAACTTATATCGGATGGTTGCTAATTATCATCGGCGTAGTCTGCTTAGGTGCTGCGGTGTTTGTTGGTAAATAATTTCAAAAAAACAGGTGTTTTTACGTACAAATCGCCCAATCATCTTATTTATTTTTAGCGCACTAAAAATAAAATTATGGCAATATCAATCAATTCAATTGAAACTTTACAAACGTATTTAAATGGCGTTTTGGGCAGAGCTAACCATCATGCGGGAAATGTTGAAGGTGTTTCTCTGGCCCTGTTAGGTGCCGTTATATGGAGGAGCACTGGCGAGATATCCGTCAGGGAGTACAATGGCACCCCGGCAAATATGATTTGGTTTTTTGTAGGTCAGAATAAATATGCGTTGACATATAATCATTCTGAAGAAACTATCGAATTAAAAGATCGTACCCATACCGGTAGAGTTCTCGCCTCATTTGATAATTCCAGCAGCTACAACGACATAATTGATGTGTTCACAAGTCTTTAATTTCGGGAGGCAGCATGGAATCAACAGAAGATGAGAAAATTATCATGATTTCAAATGATAATTCTATAACCCTTACGACGCATAGAATTTTCCAGATAACCCAGGAAAGCAATAAAGAGATTTTACTTAAAAATATAATTTCCCATGAGGTAATCAAAAAGAAGATGGATTACTATAAAGTTCTTACTTGTATATTCGCCTTAGTAACGCTTTATTTTTATACAGAAATTGAGTCAAACTCAAATAGTGCTTTACTAGGCGTTTTTTGGTTTAGTATGTTAATTACCATAATTTCGGCTTTCTTTTTATTTACATCATTTAAAAAGTCTCTTAGAATTACCGCCTATTTTGGGATTATTGAGTTTTCGTTGTCTGAATTAAAGACGGAAAGTTTAAATGATTTTTTATCTAAGATGTATCATTATGCCGAATTAAGAAAAAAAGAAACTAAGTAACTTGATTACCACAAAAAAGTGAAATTATTAAATTATCATAGCTAACAACTTGATATTATTATATATACTATATCTAATTAACATTATTTGCTTGTCAGTAAAATTAAAGAAATGTTAAAACACTTGACATCAAAATTAGGTGCATATAAATTTGCCATGCAATAGACAGATCATAAGACCATTATTCTAAGCCCTTCTCCGGAAGGGTTTTTTATTGGTCAGGAATATAACACACTATCACTTTACCGATTTTAGTCTACCGTTTACTGAAAAAGTTAACAGACTAAATTTTATTTGAGTACCTTTGCCCTACCACTTTACTCTATAGTTTTTTATCAACTATAAGCTACGTTAGGCCTTTAAAGCGCAGTTTATCAATTATTTTGCGCTATGGATTTTACCCAAAAACTTTTACTGCTGGCGCAGTTACAGGATTCAAAACGCCGTGAGTACCAAAAGGCGTTCAAACATTTTGTTGCTAAAAACCAGAGAGCAATTACCTTTTGCGAGGTTTCCCGTTTAAAAGAAGAACTGGACGAATTGAATGCTTTAATTGCAGTGGTAAAAAAAGTTAGTGTTTCTTAATACAACTCCTTTAAATCAATTTTGGTCATTCACAGAATTCCCAGGCGAAGATTATAAAAATGCCCTCAAAGCACCACCAATGAGGGCTATAGTATTCAACGCTACAATTAAACAACCAAATCATGATTGTAGCTGTGCAAAGATAAACAAAAACCCCGCATTAGGGATATTTATGCAACAGGCAATGGGGATGTAGCACCTGCTTTAGGAAAGGTAATACTCAAAAATAAAGACTACTTACAGTATTATAATTAAACTGTTGTATGATTTTATAGGTAAAAACAAAACCCCGCCTAAAGACGAGGTTTAAATAACCAATATATTTATTATCTAAAATAAAATATTTCAAATATAACAGTGAAAAAACCAAAGATTTTATGTTTTAGGTAAAGAGATTTACACTTCAGGCAAATTAATAAATCACTTTAGTATTGTGCTTTAAAATTTTGTTAAGCATCTCGACATGAAAATTATCTGTTTTTAATGATCTATCATTTCATCAAATTGTTATATTAAGCCATTCTCCGGAAGGGTTTTTTATTTCCAGATTGCCGACAGATATGTCCAAACAATGAAAAGTATTTGTAGAGGTATTCTAAACCATAGATAAGTTAAGCCACTTCCATCAAATGTTGCTTTTTGATAATCCACTTGTTTCATCGAAGCATAAATGTTGGCGGGAAGTACTAATATCAGAAAAATTATAAGCAACCAAGCGGTAAAAACCCTATAACCGGGCAATAAAAGCCCAATAGCAAAAATAATTTCTGCAAGTCCTGTCAGGTAAATAACCTCTATTTTGAATGGAATAAATTCAGGTATCATCAAAGACATACCCTTTGTAAAAGCAAAATGCCCTATAGCGCAAAACACCAGCATTGCGGACATTCCAACTCTACCTGATAAGGCCAAATCATAAGTGCCAAGAAATATTTTTGTCAATAATAATGAGGCAATAAATGAAATAAGTAAAACTATTAAAGGTTTCATCTTTTTTTTCAGCAAAGTTCGTTTGTTGTTTCAGGTAAAGCAATGAACCCAAGTTAAGAAATTCGTTTGCGTATTCTGCTCAGCGCCTGTGGGGTAATACCAATATAAGAAGCAATATATTTCAGGGGTATTTCTTTTATTAATTCAGGTTGTTCGATAAACAAATTAAGGTATCTCTGCTCTGCCGTTTCATTGAGTAGAGAGAGCTCTCTTTGTGATTTTTTCAAAAACAGTTCTTCACTCGTCTTACGTCCAATGAGGTTGCCGATTTCTGTTTTTTCGTAAATCTCTTGTAAATCCTCATAACTTAGTTGCCAAAGTGTTGTTTTGCCTAAAGTTTCTATGTAATATACTGATGGTTTTCTGATTAAAAATGAATTATATCCACTTACAAAGCTATTGCTAAAGGAAAAAGCAAATGTAAGATCGTTTTCTTCTTTAGGAATATAGAAACGTACAATTCCTGTTTCAATAAATGAAAGGTTATTTTCGATTTGCCCTGCTTTTAAGAGAATATGATTTTTTGGAAAATCCTGTTTTGTAAGTTTAGAAGAAAAAATCTGCCAATCTTGTTCAGTCAGCTTAAACGTACGGTCAAAATATTTTCGGATTTGTTGCATTTGTACATTTTACAATGTTGTGAAGATCTCACCCAAGCTTAAACTCATATATTAATCAGCATCTGAAGTCTAAACAAAGCCATCGGGAGCAATATTACAATTTGATAGCCTTTATAAAAATGCCCTCAAAGAACCACCAATGAGGGCTATATTAATCAACGCTACAATTAGACAGCCAATCACGATTGTAGCATTACAAATATAAAAGAAAAAATCTGCTTACTTAACTACAATAAAGAAAATGAGAACAGTTTGAGGGTATTGCGTTTTAACCATCTTTCTCGAAACTATCTTTAGTGCGTAAGTTATATTCTAAAAATTTATTTACTTTTTATGAAAGTGCTGTAAAAAAGAAAAAAGCCCCCCTGAAATAACAAGGAGGCATTAACCAATTTTACTATTTATTTCAAATGAAAAAATATGCTGCAAATATAAGAAAAGTCTTTAGAGTAGTTTCTACAAACTTACAAATCGAATATCCTTTGTAAATCTCGTTAATTTAGAGTGAGGGGTAATTCTACGCTTACTGACAACTATCTATCATACAAGTGGGTTAAAACAATGTTAACACTCTTGACGTAAAAAGTACCTGTTTATAATTTTGTCAGGTGCTCAAATTATCAATCCTATTGTTTTATTCCAAACCCTTCTCCGGAAGGGTTTTTTATTGCAAAAAATTGCCCTCAAAGAACCACCAATGAGGGCCAAATAACCAAGCTACAATATACCAACCAATCACAATTGTAGCGGTACAAATGTAATAGAAAAATCCCTGCATATAACAGGGATCATTTTTTTAAAAAAAATCAGTGGGGGGAACTGATTTTCACTATGCCTATTGCAAAATTAAAATTTGGACTTTTATGCTTATTTATAAAATTTTTCGCTTTTTGTTATATACTATTTTGGTGATAACAAAAGCCTTACCAATTATAGATGCATTAGCCGATTTTTTTTGATTTATCACTAATGAATATAATGCTGCGCAAAAAAGCCCTCTGTTAAGAGGGCGGTAAAGATGCAGTAGTTTATGTATTGTTATAGGTTACAAAAGTAATATTTTTATAATATCACTTGCTACCGAAGAATTAAAATAGGTATAGAAGCCACTCAGTATAGTGCTTAGAAACCCGGTATTAAAAAAAATGTTAAGACTCTTGACATGAATATTTTCACTTTTTAATTTTGAGCCACGTTCAATTTCATCAATTCCATTATGTTATTCTATAGCCCTTCCCCGGAAGGGCTTTCATTTTTGAGATTATGACAGTAGAAGAAATAAAGCGATATTTTACGGGTAACCCGCCCCCAAAGGAAGTCAACTGGAAACCTTATGCAAAAATCACAGATGCAGAGCGCTTCCTCGCTCATGCCTTTGTTCTCATTGAGAACCATAAAGGAAAACAGGACGATTGTCCTGCCTGGTGGCGTCTTAAAGAATTTTATCAGTTCATGAAATCTTTTAATAAGAATTCAGAAAATAATGAGCGTTAAAAACTAAGCCCCTGCAATTGCAGGGGCTTTTACCAAACTTCTGAAAACTTTCCAAAAGAAACAAAAGGAACAATTCCCTTTGCTTCGAAATGTAATTAGTCTTATACACTTGCCCAAAATTAACGGTGCAGGAGATCATATTTGTTGCGGTATTTTGCCTAAACCTTTATAATTTAAACACTTTGGAATATTCCATTTTAAATTCTATTACCTGTTAGATTAAAAAAAGTAAAACTTTACGTTAGCATGCATTTATGCGAAGTGGAAATAAAAGATCAATTATTATGCTTAACATTTCTCAGGAAGAGTCTTTCTCAAAAAAAATACCTAAAGAAATACTGATGAAGGCTTTGTTAATTACATCGTTAAATAATAAATAACGATTCAAAGGAAAAATACTGTATGCAATTCCCTGCTTAGAGCAGGGAATTGCATACAGTATTTTTGCAAGAGGCATTGGGGATGTACCACTTGCTTCACAAAGTTATCTTTAAAAATTTAAAATCATTTACAAAATTACCCATAGAATCTTTTAAGATTTTACAACTTAAAAGTTTTTTGAAAATTGATATGTCCTTGTAAAAGAGATTTTACTGCCCTATGATAATTACGATTATATATGATTCCTTTTTATTATTTTTCTGAGGTTAAATTCAAAATCACTGAAATTTACCATTTTAAAAATCTGACCGGAGAAAAGGTTTTTTATATCAGGCTCTAAATGGCTGAACATAAAGGGCGTTGTATAAGCATACGTAGGTATCTTCTTAGTCCGTTCATCCTCGATAAGCCTGCTTATAAATTCTTTTCCGTCCATCAGATACATATTAATATCGGTAAAGATCATTTCTGGCAGCGTTTGGGCTGTTTTAAGATACTCAAGTGCCTGTTTTCCATTTAAGAATGTAATACATTCAATATTAGGTGATAGCAGGGCCATTACACGGAAAATCATTTCACTTGTAACGGTTTGTATGGTAGATATTTCGTCAAAGCTCAGCATGCCCCTTACAGAATGTACGTTTGCATTCAGCAGGAGAATGCTGAACTTTTTTGAGTATGTCGGTATATCGACTGTCGGCGAGCTCGCCGCAATCCCACTTTCAGAACTGACGCGATTTAGAGGATTTAAAACCAAATGCAAGGCGGAAATGATTTTATTTATAGAAGCAGAAGGCCTGCAAAAACTCTATGCCGATTTTGCACAATGGAAAACGAGCGGCATCAATAACCGTTAAGCGGTGTGTAAATTACATCTACCAATTTCTTCGCCTTAGAAAATAATAACGAAAACCGGCAGCTGCTGCTATAAGGCAGATCCATCTCAGCAGGTTATTATCACTTTCAAGCTTATGTGACACTGCGTTTTGTTCGTCTTCGGGATACCAATAGATATAACGTTTGTATTGAGCAGAGTCCAAAAGCTGTCGTTTTAACTTTTCAGGAGTAATATCCCGGGCTGTTTGCCTCAGATCAATCTCAATGCTTTTCATTTCAGAGTTCCTGTAAAATTGCTCCTTTGGATTATCTATTGTATGGGTTACACAAATTTCAAAATATACCTTTCCCTGCCGGCTTGAGACGGTTACATCAGGTGTGAATTGACCGAGCCTTTGCTCCATAAAGGCATTCGTGTAGGTCAAAATAGTCTGCGGAAGTTTAATTTCTGCATTCTCCACAATTATCTGTTTCGCAAGTTGGTGCAACGCCGTTTCTGGCCCACCCTTACAGCTTGAAGTACTGTTGTGACGAAAATGCCACTCTTTCTTTGTTCCCTGGACAGCCTCAAGCTTTTCATTGCATTCGAAGCAACGGCACTGGCAGGAGAGCCCGTTCCGAGCAGCGAAGATATGCACTACTTTTCCCGTAGGCTCGTGATAGCCGTATTTTATATTTTGGTTCATCGGCTAGAGGAATAAAATTATTTAAAAGAAGCTGCGCATGTAAATGGTCTTCTCCTTGTGCTCTTCGAATCCGACCTTATAGGAATCACCCATAGTGATGGCATAAAATATTTTTATTCCTGTATCCCTGCAACTTTCAAGCACAGCGTCCACTGTTTCCTTTGTTGCCCTGGAACCGATATAAACTGCCTTAATATACTTTTGAGCTACCGGTATAAAATACTGCTCTTCCCTGCTTTGGAACACAAGGCGGTGTTCCTTTTCATACTGCCATTCCAACTGTTTGTTGAACACCATTTTCATCAGTTTGCTGCCCGGATCCTCAAGGCTGTCCACCAGCGGAGGCTGTTCAGAGTACTGCACTTTACCGAAACCTAAGAACCCTTTGCTTTCCCTGAGCTTATCAAAAATATCGGGATGGTATTCAACACAGATTCCCTGATAATTATTTGTGTAATGCGACCACATCAGGTTATTGTAATTGCTTTCGCTAAAGCAACTCAGTAAAAATGATTGGGCCAGCGCTTGGCGCTGCTGCTGCTCAGCAAACCACACGTAGTGGCTGTTTTGCGAAACGTGCTCCTGCCAATAGCTGAAATCTGCAGCAGAATGGTTTGGATTAACCTTAAAATACTCGCTTTCCTGTCCTTTGGCAAATGGATCAATGGCAAGGTTAAATTTCAGCTCATAAGGGTCGTTAAAGGTATAGGCCGCAGACAGACGCAGGCTTGCTGTTGTCCCGATTAACTGATTTACTAATCCTACCTTATCTATTGAATAAAATTTAAACATATCCTTGGTCTTAATTTATGGTCTAGCTGGCTTTTTAAACTGCCCTGATGCTGTATCGTATTCCAGCATAACCTCCAGTTTATTAATTTCGTTGCCTGTAGTATCAAAAAAATGCAGCTTCTCATCCTTATCCATGACGATACTGCCTGTGACTTTATTATCCAGGTCAAAGGAAAGTGTGGTTGCTTTAGGCTCGTCCTGATTTACCGCCATGTATGTATTTTCGATAAGATGCATGTCGGACAACTCGATATCGATTACAGCATTGCATTCAATCTGCCGCACGTATATCCTTGTATCATTATAGATAAAATAGATTCCGGTAAGCAGCGCTTTAAAATTTACCTTCTGACTTGTCTGGTGGTCTTTAAAATGATTAAACAGTGCTGTGTAATTAAGTATTGCCGCTTCAGGCCGCGCTGTCTCTATTAGCAATTCATAATAATTATAAGTGTCCCTACCGTTAACCGAATGGAAAACGGTTACATCCTCCAGGGGAATCTCTGGCAGTTCACCGTCGCACTCGCAACCTACTGATAGTATCTCAAATCGCTTAAAGACAGGTTTCACCCTGTTGACCTGCAAGGTTTCCCTAAGCCGCTGCCCGATTTCAGCAAATGTGTACAATTCTATGCCACATCTTTTTGCGGTATCGAGAGCACCCTGCTGAAAACCGTTTTCCGCTACAAATATCTTTTTATCGATTTGGGGAATGCCCTGGCATTTGCCGTAGAAAGCCTCAATCTTGTCCACGCTGACCTTTTTGCTGTACTGTTTGCATTCGATGGCTATGGTAATGGTATAGCCGTTGATTTGCGAAGTGATAATCAGGTCAAATTCCCTTTTCGCCCCATCAACATTGGTAATCTTATAATTGCGCAGGATTTCGGTGCCGGGGCTGGACCTGTAAACCTCTTCAACAATGTTAACGAGTTTCTCCAAAAATTTACCGTCTGCTGCCATGCGCTTTAAAATAGTGTTAGTACCCAAATATAGCAGAATTTTATTTCTTATTCAGGATGTTATGCTAAACGATATTAGGGTAAGTGTCATATGAGAATAGTTAAAAAAATATGTTCAGGGTCTTCTCTACTGAATGACATTTCGACTGAACGCAATTTTTAAAGAAATTTTCCTTCGATAAAATCTTCGTTATCATGCAGGGCTTTATAGAGGGCTGTTTGCCAGGAATTGATGTCTACTTCAGCCCTTGACAAATATGCCTCAAATAAAAATTCACGTAATTCTTCTTTTCCCTTGTTGTTAAAAATACGTTTCAAATGGGATTCGATGTTCATGTATTCCGAACTGGCCTGTGACTTGTATAGCTCATTAAGCCCATAGGATGCAAAATGGTGTTCCATTCTGCGACGGAGCATTACATCGGTACGTGGCAGGTGCTTTACCCTGAATTCAAATTTTATCTTTTTCACCTGTACGATTATGCATTCCAGCCATTGGATATCTTCAATATTATCAAAATACGGGTGCAACGTGTGTTCCGATGCCCTGGTCGGTATTGAACCTAACTTACCTTTGTTGCATTGTGTACACGCTGGCAAGAGGTTTATTGGGGTTATGGAATAGATTGGGAAATTAGCTTTAGGCAGAAAATGATCCAGAGTATCTGCCGGCCGGTGATTGCAGTACGGGCATTTTTCATTTGGCGCCAGTATCATTATATCATCATAGATTTCTCTAGCGAGCTGGCCTTTTTTGGACAGTTTATCAGTGTATAGCTTTTTTAGGGCAGTTTCGTTTGCAATTGCGCTTATTTGAACATTCTGAGGTATTGTATGCAACTCGAGCGATCGAATTTTCCTTTCCAATATGTTTTCGTGGCTTTTTAGAATCCTGACTTTGGCTGTATACTCGTCTTTTAAGGCAACATCGGACAGATTGGAAATACAGGCTGTGAGTACAGCTTCGACGGTAATTTCCGGTTTTACGATAAATTTCATCCTTGCTAATTAAAAAGGTTACGCAATATTGCCCTGCCCTCTAGCCCGAGTTGGTTGTTCAACTCCAAAAGGGCATCCTTGTAATTGAGTTTCTCTTCTGATAGTTCCTGCAGGATATCATGAAAGCCGGCTTCTGTTATTTCCAGGCCAAAAACCTCCCGTGTAAGTATACCGACATTTTCGCCAAAAGATTCGATGGTAAGCCTGTTGGTTAAGATATTGCTGCCACGCCGCACCAGTTTGATTACGCAGGACCTGGGTACTTCCTGAAGTACTACAGGCGAATGTGTACCGATGATTGCCACCGCGTTCCGTTTGGTTAGCAGGTTAGAAAGTGCCCTGACAAAGGCTGAAAGCAGTGGCGGGTGCAAATAGGTCTCGGGTTCATCGATGATGACAAGGCTTTTTTCTTCAATGTGGATCACAAGGTTAGTAATGGACAAAAGTATAATCTTGTGGCCGGAGCTTAGGTTAGAGAATACGGTTTTCGATTCATTGACAAAAGCTTTGTTTTCCGCAATCTTTGCAATCTTTGTCACTTGTGCTGCCTTAAAAATCGGGTCGGTCTCCAAAATTTCAAGTGCCTTTAGCCACAATTGGTTCTTGCTTCCTTTTCTGCATTTCTCTACTGCGGCCACAAATTCATCTTTCAGCTCATTGGGACTTTTGATGTAGACTTTGTCATCCTCAATTTTTCGTAAACCGATTGAGGTATATTTAATTTTTCGACCTTCCTTGTCTTCTTTTACAGGCAGGAATTCATCGAAGGCACTAAATGATACCGAAACTATATTTGCAAACGAATTTTCATTATCAGGAGAATTAAAATTAAAGTACCCGTACCTTGAATTCCTGCGGTTTGCATTGAGCAGCGTCGAAATCATGTTATTGAACAGAAAGGTTTTACCAACCCCATTCCTTCCAATAACAACGTGGATATTTGTAGGGGGATTCGAATTGGGCTGAACATCGAATTGAATCCTGGCCTGTGGTTTTTCCTTAATTTTCGGATAAATATATTCAAACTCAAATGAAGTAAGTGTGGCATCTCCCTGCACCAGCCTTCGGAATTGCCCTTCAACAGAAACACGGCTAATGTCCCTAAGCAGGGAGGTTCTTGTCACTTCAAGATCCTTAACCTCTTCGTACAGGTCTACCTTTAAGCAAATATCATTTAGTCCGGCAAGAATTTCGTCCCGTGTTGTCTCGCCGATGCTATTTAACTTTTCATAATATGACAAATCCTGCCCCAGTGAGAAATAGGAATCATCAAGTTCCGTGAATGTTTCCGGCAGTACCGTTTTACTTTCTGTCCTATGTCCAATCTTCACATAACCGAGTGAAAATTCCTGCCCGTTGATGTACAGGTTAGCGTTGTAGAGGGTGTAAAATTCAAACCAATCATTCCAGTCGTCTTTCTTGAGGTAGACGATAGTGGAATAAAGTTTTCTGTTCTGGTTGAGGGTCCAGTATGTCGTTACGAATAAGACATTATTTTCCATATAAGTCCTTATTAATGCTGCAATAATTATTGCTTATGTTGGTGGTTGTTATGGTAAATGTATTAAAATTCCTTTATTATTGAAAAAACAGGTAAAGTTACCTATATTAAATTTTTTCAGTTTTTCCGTACAAGACGTAAAGAAATATTTTGTATGTTCATTGCCGTTAACCAGCATCGCCCCGCGGACAAACAAACTACCGAATGCGTAAGTGCCGGAGATGCAATACTGCTTTTTTTATGAATGACCGTTTTAACTACAGATTATCGGAAAGCAAGAAAAAGGATATTGCTGAAAACCTGATTGATATTCTTACTATTGATGCAAAAATTACTGAAGCTACGCGAGGATTTATCAGCAATTGGCTTTGTACCGGACCCGATGAAAAGAGAAAAGCTTTTTTTGATGTCTGGGATATTGTCCTTAAGAATTATATGCCAACAGAAAGACCCATACTATTCCGCTCATGCGAAAGAATAGGAAGGAAGAATAAAATAGCGAGTTTCACCGGGCGATTGGAATGTGCAAGAAGATTTGGGAACGGCCAGGATTACCTATTAATTTGTGATACAAAAGAAGAACTTGAGCTTGTAGAGCAATACTATAAGAAGGGTGAGTACATACGTACGTTTTATCCACTTGGTAAAGTTTTAGTTAAAGCGAGGGACAAAGGAGGATGTGGATTTTCCGAGAGAACATGGAGCTTTATTGGTGAAGATGAATACATAATGAGAATTAACGTGGGGAACATCAACAAATTAAAGTGGGTCACAATGTGAGTGAAGGTTAAAAGTAATTACCTTTAAAAGCATTAATTAAAAAAATGGAGATTTTTAAAGTGGTTCAGATCTGTCCGGACAACTAATTACATATAGCCTACTGCATTCCCTATAGAATTCAAACTTTGAGTTGCTCTACAAATTAATTAAAAAGAAACTGATATGGCTAGAAAAGTCTATTACAGCAAACCGTTAAAATATTTTTGGCAAAATTTCTATGGGATCCAGAAGAAGCTGACTCCTGAATATACTGATGACCAAATATTCGCCATACTTCGAAACAATATATTAAATGCCCCTTTAAGGTCATTTGATAATGAGGGCTCCAGACAATTAATAGTTTCAGGATTAGAGTTGTGGAGACAGGACTCAAGAGGGGAATTATTGCACATTTTCTTTTTGGATCGGCAATTACGGAGTTTTCTTGAGTCAACGCCATTGTCTGACTTAGAGAATATTAAAAAATTTCTAAATGAAAAAGGAACAAGTAAAGATATCTTCCATATATATTCAAAAATTCAAAGTAACCGACAAGTATACCAATTTGCCTTGCATTTGCCGTATGAATCTGAAGGATACGCTTTTTCTTTAAGTTTAGAGGATGATAATAGCGTACAACTCTATTTTTCATTGGCTGACAATGGTGGGCTGATGTCGGATAAATTTTATTCCGATGTTAACAAGAAGGAAGACGAAATTTCTCTAATTCAATCCAAAATGTTCCGACTTGCAATTAATACAATTGCTTATATGAATTGTTTTCCTGATTGTGTTGTCGATGGAGTTCCAAAGGATTTGTTAGAACGAAGTGAAGATTTGTCAGCAAAGAACTTTACTTTAAGTACATCTGAAAAGATTAAAGAGAAGGAGAGTTCACCACTTTCAAAAATGCCACATTTCCGCAAAGGACATTTCAAACTTCTAAAATCAAACTACTTTGTACACAAAAAAGGTCAGTTTATCTTCGTTTCCGAAACAATGGTTAAAGGAAGGGCTAAAACGGTTTCAACTTCGCCAGAGATTGATAGATTTGGTGATATAATAAGTTCTGAAACATAACTATTAGCCAAGATAGCCCTGGGTTTACCACAAGGAAGCCAATGATTATTTATTTTAGAGTATAAAGTGTTTTGATAACCAGGGAGGGTTATGACAACCCTCCCGAAAAACAAAGCGCCCGCACGGCAAGTGCAGCAGGGTTTATCCCGATGCTGTTGCCATGTGGGCGCATCCGCTTCCAAACCGCAAAAAGGCGTTCCCGACCACAGGGAGGGATTGCCTTTTTGCGCCGCCATCCAATATAATCAGCCAACCGCTAACGGTTGGCTGCGAAAATTCCCCAAATTCAGAAAGAAACCCCTCTCAAGGGTCAGCCCCTGCCTGAGTAGCTGCCATAACAGGCTGCATCCCATCTGTGACAAAACGGAGTTGATGAACAAATCCTGCTTTTCAAGGGCTTCGGCAAGTGAGCAGCTTGGCAGGTCTTCGGTGTCGCCTGCTTTAAGCAGTTCCGAAAATTCACTTGTAACCTGTGGCAGGCTGCCCACAGGCAGGAACTTTTCCGATACAGGCTGTTTGATATTGCCAATGGTGGACAGAATAACCTGTCCCGTGTCCCTACTGTTGCCGAAGTCCATCCAGTAGCGGGGAATATCGGAACGGTGCGTACTCAAATCCAAATCATTTAAAACATCAGCTATGCCGAAACGTGCTGCTGCGGTGTCCACACACGAAATATAAATCGCATTCCTGCCTGTTGCGGTATCAACGGTAAAGGGTTTTTCAACGGCTTTCCAAGCTGTTCCAAAAAATCGGTTGGTACGGGTTATGAGGGCGGCTACTTTGGATAAGCCGACTTCACATTCCGCAAATAATTGCCTGCCACGATTGGCATCGGTAATCACATCATCATCCCACAGGCTGACCTGAAAGCCTGCGTGTCCCAATCGTTGCAGGCTGTGCGACATCCGTGCCAAGCCTGTCAGCACCTGTGAGCCTGTACCGCCTGCCCCGATAAGGCACACGGTTATGGGGTTGGTAGGGTTCAACAGTTCAGGTGCGGTAAAATGTGCTTTTATCTTAGTTTCCATTACAGTAGGTTATTAAGGGTTAGCGGTGTGGTTCTGAGGGTATAGGTAGGGAATGGTTTTTCAGGGTCAGCCATCAGTTCTTTGTAGAGGTTAAACAGGTTTACGCCAATGGGGTTGTGTTCGTTGATATGGTGGGAAAAATAACTCCCGAAAAAATACCCCTGCCATGCCGTAATAAATTCCTCCAAGGTGGCAGCGGATTTTATGGCAACATCGACATTGCCCATACAAACCGTACCTTTTTGGTAGAGGTTAAAAAACGGGGCGTGGAATAATGGGGTTTCGGCTTTGGGTTTGGTTTTGCCGTTAAGCGCAAATAGTTGCAGTTCCTTTTTAGTGGCTTTCCAAACGAGCGCAGGCAGGGCAACCGTGCCGTTATCCAAACCCAGGTTTTCGGCAAAGTACAGAGTTTGCCTTTGGGGCTTGGTGTACCAAACCACGCTGCCGTTAGCGGAGGGGTCAAGGTGCAGCACATTATCAGGCAGTACACCCTCGGGGCGCAGGAACGCCTTTCCCGCCTGCTCACGGGTGTCAAGGGCTTTGGCAAGGCTTTGCGCTTCCCGTACCGTTAACGGGTGCGGGTTTATAGGGCATCCGCTTTCGTCCATATCGTAATATTCAATATAGGGGGCAGTAAAACCACTTGCGGTAAAAACCACAAGGGCGGCTTTAGGCTGGTATAGTGGGACGTTTGGTGTCATAGTCGTAGTTGTTTAGGAGGTAACACAATTCATTCAGAAGTGGGAACAATCGGCATTCAAAATCAAGGGTATCGTTATCCTGTGGCTGCCCATCAAAGAAGCGTTTTAGTACAGGTTCTTGCTTTGAAAGGCTTTCGCTAAAAAAGCCGTTAACGGATTGTTGCACATTTTCATACAGCCACCCATCGGTGGAAGCCACAAAACCGACATATTTTTCCATTGTGATACATTCATCATCATCAAAATCGTCGTTTTCATAGTCGGGCAGGCAGTTTTTATCTGCGTGTTCGTAGATAGAAGTTTCAGGGTAGTACTGCCATAGTTGGTAAAACTTTTGGGCAATGCGATGGCATTCCTTATCCAAATCATCAATGGGCTTAAAGGCTGTGAGCCATTCCCCAAAATGGTCAAAATGCAGAGTGTTCCAAATCCTGCGCAGCATGGTTTCCCCGTAATGCTGTGCAGCCCTTAACTGGCTTACATAGTCATAATAGTCTTTTTGTTCCCAATCATCGGGGTCATTTTGTACCCATTCTGATACCATTTCATAGTGCCAATACAAAAAACTGTCCTCGGTGTAATATGGAATATTTACAGTATGGAACAGGTAGCTGAACACGCAAAGCAAGAGCCGTGCGCCTTTACGGTGCTTCTTGTCCTGCATCATATAATGCAGGGGCAACACGGGAATATAAAAGAGGGTTCTTCCCGTATAACAGGTTTCTGTTGCTTCAACTACAAAATTGCCGTTATCCTCCAACAGTTCCAAACCGATATGTTGGGAATACTTTTCGTTGAGCAGCCGTGCTGCTTCGTGTAGGGCAACCTCCCTGCCGTAGGGATAGGCAAACCCTGTGGTATCTACAGGGTTGATACTGTAATGTTTGCACAGCAGCCCGTAACTATAGTAAAAGTGCTCTTTTTCTCTGCTGTCTGTAATTCCCTGTCCTGTGTGGTGTGGCAAAAAACGGGTTTTCAGAAAACCATAGGCAGCAGCCCCACAGGGGCTGAAGTCGGGCGGTCGGCAAGCACCTCTGCGGTGTCTTTCCTGCGCTGCAAGCCTGTCAGGAACTCGGCTGTGTTTTTGTGCAGCAGCTTTTGCCTTTTGTTTTGGGGCAGCCGTAACTGCCCCGCTATTATTTGTTGCATAGTCCATAACTTTAGTTTTATTATCCTTTAGTCCCCATAGTGGTTTCAAAACGGTACTGTACGGTATCGTTTGTAATTTCAGGGCCGACTGTTTTGGCGGTCGTTAGTGTCGGGTACGTGTTCGCATAGAAATTCATCACGGCTTCCACGCTCCATTTCGGGTCGGGGTCGGTCAGTTCAACCTCATTCCCCTTGTCTTTCATCAGGAATACCCTCCGCAGTAGTGTGGTCTGTAGCATCTTCTTCCGTTTTAGGTTCAACATTTGTTATAGCTGTGGCAGGCTGCTCTGCGCCAAACAGGTCGGGGCTGAACTGAGCCGACAGGCTTGATCTGCGTTTTTGCATTTCCTCGGCTTTGTCGGGGAACTCAGTAGTTTTTGGCACTTTTAGCCATGCTTCCCTGTGTTTGCCTGCTGCTTCGAGTTTATCCACTTCCGCCATAATGCCGATATATTTCATTTCTTTGAGTTCCTCGGGCGTGGTGGGCTTGTCCGATTTATCGGCTTTATCCGTTTTTTCGGTTTTCTTCTTTTCCATTGCTGCGTTTTTCTTGGCAGCTTCCTGCCCTTTAAGGTAGGCTTCCATATTCACGAGCAGTTTCGAGGTTTCGGCAACGGGTGTACTGACAGCATCAAAAAAGCCCTCACACAATTCCTTTGCGCTGCCCCTTAAAATAAGGGGCGGTATATGGTTTTTGGCGGCATCCCCACAGCCCTCATTTTGCAGCAGTACGGAGGTGGTCAGTTGCTCCCCGTCTTTTTTGACGGTAATGTTCAGGCAGCCCTCGAACGGGATGGCTGCGATATGGGCGAAAAAATTTGTAACGGGCATGGCGTTTATTTTTTTGGTTTACGTTTGGGTTCGGGGTTGCTTTCTATCACACGCCTAATCAGGTTCAGGGCGGTTGCGGTGTCAAAGGCATCGGCTGCGGTCATTGCCACGTGGTCAAGTCTTTCAAAAATGGGCAGTACTTTTTTAAGCGTGGTTACCGCCTTGCGTTCTGTGGTTTGTGCTAATATGCTCATCACAATAAATTTTATGCTGCACCGCTAAGCGGTGCAGCGGTTAACTATCAGTTGAATTGCAGGGCAACCGCCCCGTTTTTAGAGAAATCTCCACACAGGTCAAAGGCTTTTTGCCCCCGTGCCTGTGCTGTGCCGCCCAAACAGATGCTTTTCAGTTTGTCCTCGCCCGTTTTAAAGCTGCGTACATTTTGGTAGTAGCCCGTAACGGCATTGTATGCGCCAAACAAAGTGCCTTTGGTTGTTACAAGGCTTTGGGTATCGTCAGCCATAGCGTACTCGAATGCCGCATCACAGGCATTTTTGTACATCGTTGAAAGTTCTTCGGTAGCCCCTTTCTTTAAAAGGTTGTAGGTTTCTTTGTTCGGGCAAAGTGCCAACTGTATCAATTGCTTTACCTGTTTATCTTCAATACGCACATTAGCCCACTCGTTGAAAATGCCCTCCAATTGTAGGGACAGGTTATCGGCAACGCCCATCACCTTATGTGCCTGCTCCAAACGTTCTTTAGCCCCTGCGGTGTGGCGTATGCGTACGACATTGGTCGCATTGCGCAACGCTGCATTAAGCGTGTTTTGGCAGACGATGCGCACAGGCGTAAAGGCTGCGGTAATTGACCCACTGCCATCGTGGGAGGTGGTCAGGAAAATATACTTTTGTGTTACGTCATCGCCGTTGCCCACACGAATATAGCCGGGCAGCTTGGCGGTTATAAAAATGCGTTCCCCATTGCCGAGTGCGCCTGCGGTTTCGTACAGTATGCCCTCGCCACCATCTACAATGGCATCGAAAAAGGCGAACGCATCGGCATTCTGTACAATTTGGTAGTCATTGCCCACCACGCCAAAAACGGCTTTGGTATCGGTGCGCATCGTGGCGTATTGGTCGGGTACAGGATAGGTATCGAATAGCCCTGCGCCCCTTGCAAAAATCGGGGCTTTGGTTACTTCATAATCCAAGCCTGCAACCGCTATGGCTTCACGGCTTGTCGGGTAGTTCTCTACAATCTGCCCAAGCCCGTGCCATGCGGGTTGTTTTACACTCATAAAGGCGGGCTGCCCTGTCTGCTCGTTGAAATTTATATTATGTGCCATGATTTCAGATTTTAAGGTTAGTAATTAAAATGGCAGGTCATCGTTAGGCACTTCGCCATTAGGGAGTACTTCGGCTTCGTACACGGGTGCTGCTGCTGCATTGGCAGGCTGCAGTGGCTCAGCATTTTGCACAGGGGCTGCGCTCGCTGTTTGGTTTACGGGCTGCTGCTGCGCCTGTTGTTGTGGTTTTTGTTGCGCCTGCTGCGTTTCGTTTTTCGCTCCCCCGTGCAGTTTAATGTCGGTGGTGTTGAAGTTCAGCCCTGCTTTAGGCTCGCCATCGTTGCCCATCCACGCACGGGCAGACACACGCCCTGCAAGTTCTACAAGGCTGCCCTTGGTCAGGTACTGCGCCACACCTGTAGAAAACCAATAGGCACAGTCAAAAAATTCCGTTTGGGTCACTTTAGTCCCGTTTTTGTCTTTGTAGTCGTGGTTCACGGCTATTGAAAAACTTACTACATTTTTGTTGTTTGACAGGTTGCGCACCTCGGCATCCCTTGTCACTCTTCCGATAATTGTCATAATCGTCCTTTTTAAATGATACAATCGTTTTGTATCTTTCTCCAATCCTCATTCGTGGCAGTCCTGCCTCGCTTGCGCTCCGCATAACTTTTTCCCAAAAGAAATTCTCATGACTAAACACATTTTTAGAGTCACCAACAGGCATGAAAAAGGCATCGCATATCTCAGTACTTTAGTGAATCAAATATT
>NZ_QQAR01000007.1 GCF_003350375.1 Flavobacterium sp. AG291
TCTGAATCGCTACATTGCAGCGTTACATTTAGAGATGATGACTCTGTTGACCAAACAGGAACCTGGGTGTCCTCTATGGTAATTATCTGAGTAAAGATCTCTGATATATTACCGCAAACATCAGTAGCAATCCAGGTATTGGTATAAGTACCTGAATTGGCACAAGAACCTGCCACAAAAGAACCTGAGGTTTTGGTATAGGTGATTGTACCTCCGCAGTTGTCTGTTGCAACCGGGGCTTGCGACTGAGCATTGGCCAATCCTTCTGAGTCACTGCATTCAAGAGTAACATTAAGGGCTGTTGTTTCAGTTGACCAAACAGGAACCTGGGTATCTTCAATAGTAATAATTTGGGTAAAGATCTCTGATACATTACCACAGCCATCAGCAGCACTCCATGTATTGGTATAGGTACCTGAGTTGGCGCACGCTCCTGCTACAAATGAACCTGAAGTTTTGGCGTAGGCGATTACTCCGCCACAATTATCGACAGCAACAGGTGATTGAGATTGAGCAGCAGCAAGTCCTTCTGAATCGCTACATTGCAGCGTTACATTTAGAGATGATGACTCTGTTGACCAAACAGGAACCTGGGTGTCCTCTATGGCAATTATTTGAGTAAAGATCTCTGATATATTACCGCAAACATCAGTAGCAATCCAGGTATTGGTATAAGTACCTGAGTTATCACAGTCACCACGGGTAAATTCTCCTGAGGTTTTGGTGTAGGTGATTACTCCTCCACAGTTATCTGTTGCGACAGGTGATTGTGACTGAGCATTGGCCAATCCTTCTGAGTCGCTACATTGCAACGTTACATTAAGCGCTACTGACTCTGTTGACCAAACAGGAACCTGAGTATCTTCAATAGTAATCACCTGAGTAAATACTAAAGAGGTATTGTTACATCCATCGGTAGCAGTCCAGGTATTGGTGTAAGTACCTAAGTTATCACATGCTCCTGCTACAAAAGAACCTGAGGTTTTGGTATAGGTGATTACTCCTCCACAGTTGTCTGTAGCGACAGGTGATTGTGACTGAGCATTGGCCAGTCCTTCTGTATCACTGCATTGAAGTGTTACATTTAGAGAAGATGCTACGGTGCTCCACACAGGAAACTGAGTATCTTCGATAGTAATTAACTGAGTGAAAACTGAGGATGTATTATTACAAACATCTTTTGCAACCCAGGTATTGGTATAAGTACCTGAGTTATCACAGTCACCTCGGACAAATTCGCCTGAACTTCTATTATAACTGACCGCACCGCCGCAATTATCAATAGCAACAGGAGCTTGTGACTGAGCATTGGCCAATCCCTCTGAGTCGCTACATTGCAACGTTACATTAAGCGCTACTGACTCTGTTGACCAAACAGGAACCTGGGTATCTTCAATAGTAATTACCTGAGTGAACACTGAGGAAGTATTGTTACATCCATCAGTAGCAACCCAGGTATTAGTATAGGTGCCTGCATTGGCGCACGCACTTGCTATAAAAGACCCTGAGGTTTTGGTATAGGTGATTGTACCACCACAGTTATCGGTAGCAACAGGAGCTTGTGACTGAGCAGTTGCAAGTCCTTCTGAATCGCTACATTGCAGCGTTACATTTAGAGATGATGACTCTGTTGACCAAATAGGAGCTTGGGTATCCTCTATTGTAATTATCTGAGTAAATACTGATGAAGCATTTCTACGTAAATCCAAAGCAACCCAAGTATTAGTATAAGTTCCCGAGTTTTCGCATTCACTTTGAACAAATGTTCCTGAGGTCTTGGTAAAACTAACAGCACCACCGCAATTATCAACTGCTTCAGGTTCATATAGCTGTGCAGCTGCAAGTCCTAATGCATCGCTACACTGCAGCGTTATATTAAGTGCGAAAGCAGAAGTTGTCACTACTGGAACAAGAGTGTCTACGATTGTAATTGTTTGTGTAAAAACAGAAGAACTATTGCTACAAATATCAGTAGCAGTCCAGGTATTTGTGTAAGTTCCCTCATTAGGGAAAAGTCCCTCTACAAATGAACCTGAGGTTTTGGTATAGGTAATTGTACCTCCGCAGTTATCTGTAGCGACAGGGGCTTGTGACTGAGCAGCAGCAAGTCCTGAAGCATCACTACATTGCAGCGTTACATTTAGAGATGATGCTGCGGTGCTCCACACAGGAACCTGAGTATCTTCGATAGTAATTACCTGAGTGAACACTGAGGAAGTATTATTACACACATCTTTTGCAACCCAGGTATTGGTATAGGTTCCTGCATTAGCGCATGAACCTGCTGCAAAAGAGCCTGAGGTTTTAGTGTATGTGATTGTACCACCACAGTTATCGGTAGCAACAGGAGCTTGTGACTGAGCAGTTGCAAGTCCTTCTGAATCGCTACATTGCAGCGTTACATTTAGAGATGATGACTCTGTTGACCAAACAGGAACCTGGGTGTCCTCTATGGTAATTATCTGAGTAAATTCAACTGAAGAATTACCACATCCATCATTGGCTATCCAAGTATTGGTATAAGTACCTGATTTGGCGCACGCTCCTGCTATAAAAGACCCTGAGGTTTTGGTGTAGGTGATTGTACCTCCACAGTTGTCTGTAGCAACCGGAGCTTGTGATTGCGCTGTGGCTAATCCTGAAGCATCACTGCATTGCAGCGTTACATTTAGAGATGATGCTGCGGTGCTCCACACAGGAACCTGGGTATCTTCAATAGTAATCACCTGAGTGAACACTGAGGAAGTATTATTACACACATCTTTTGCAATCCACGTATTGGTATAGGTGCCTGCATTAGCGCATGAATCTGCTACAAAAGAGCCTGAGGTTTTGGTATAGGTGATTACTCCGCCACAGTTATCGGTAGCGACAGGAACTTGTGATTGCGCTGTAGCTAATCCTGAAGCATCACTGCATTGCAGCGTTATATTTAAAGATGATGCTGTAGTGCTCCACACAGGAACCTGGGTATCTTCTATAGTAATAACCTGAGTAAAGACTGAGGAGGCATTATTACAAACATCTTTTGCAACCCAGGTATTGGTATAGGTACCTGTATTGGCGCACACTCCTGCTACAAATGAACCTGAGGTTTTGGTGTAGGTGATTACTCCGCCGCAGTTGTCTGTAGCTACAGGGGCTTGTGCCTGAGCAGTTGCAAGTCCTTCTGAATCGCTACATTGCAGCGTTATATTTAGAGATGATGCAGCGGTGCTCCATACAGGAACCTGGGTATCTTCAATAGTAATCACCTGAGTAAAGACTGAGGAAGTATTATTACAAACATCTTTTGCAAACCAGTTATTGGTATAGGTGCCTGCATTGGCACACGCCCTTGCTACAAAAGAACCTGAGGTTTTGGTGTAGGTAATTGTACCTCCGCAGTTGTCTGTAGCGACAGGAGCTTGTGACTGAGCAGCAGCAAGTCCTGAAGCATCACTGCATTGCAGTGTTACATTTTGAGATGATGCTGCGGTGCTCCATACTGGGGGTGTATTGTCCACAACATTAATCGTTTGACTTACAGGAAGAGACTGATTGTTACATGCATCTGTAGCTATCCACGTTCTTGTTATAGAATAAGTCCCCGAACAAGATCCCGGAGTATTAACTTCTGTATAAGTCAACGAGCTGACTGTCCCACTATTATCAGTAGCAACTGCCTGAGTAAATACTGGCGTATCCGGACAATTAATAGTTGTAGGAGCAGGTAAAGGATTAATTACAGGCTTAATTGTATCTCCTCCCGGTATAGTTACTGATAATTGCTTAGTACAATTATTACTATCCTTTACAGTAACCGAATATGTACCCGAAGACACATTAGAGAGGTTCATTGTTGTTGCTCCAGTATTCCACAAATAAGTATAACCTGGTGTTCCTCCGGTTACATTTAATGTTATGGAAGATGTTCCTCCACTACACCCTATGCTTGTATGTGTCTCACTTACCATTAATTCAGCAGGCTGAATAATAGCCAGTGTATAGGAATTTGAGATATTTTGAGCATCGGTAACGGTAAGTTTTGCAGTATTATTAGGAGTTGTGTATACATATGTGGGATTTGATAAAGTAGAATCAGGCGCCCCTCCATCATTTTGAAAATCCCATGCATATGTATATGGCGTTTTACCACCATTTGTTGTTGAAGTGAAATTCACAGTTGTATTGTTTCCAACTTTACACGCTTTGTAACTAAACTGAACCGCTAAAGGCTTAGAAATTGTTATAGCATTAGTAAAATCACATTGTGAATTAGAGTAATTACTACATTGATAATTTGGTCCCGGATCGTTATTACTAGTAGTTTTCCAGGCAATTATAGTATTGGTAAGACTTAATTCGTCACCACAAACCCAATTAAAAGGCCCATATAATAATTTGATGTTGTTCCCGGGAACTATATCTCCCAAAAGAACATTAACAAAAGTGGTTGTTCCACCTATATTTAAGTCGGCATTTAATCTAGCAAAGTGAACTGTGGAGCTCGAATTTGATGAATAATTTAAGTAGATGTAAACCTGTTGTGATTGACCAATTGTACAAGGCGTATTACCTATAGGAATACCACTTACGGATGAAAGGCTTAAATATACATCCGTTAATGTATAATTATTTGAAGTACAATTAAAACCACACGTCCTTAGATCTACTTGCGAAAATGCATAATGAATATTAAATAATAGAAATACTATCACAAGACTACATTTAATATTTTTAAAAAAGGAAGTAATGTTTTTCATAATCTCTAATTTTTGAAAACTGTATTTTGAGATTGTTGTGTTTTTTAATCCTTTTATTTGATCAAAAAAGTATGTTTTTTATAAGCTTATCAACTGATTAGCTTATTGCTTAAAAAAACCTTCGTAATTGTGGTATAACAATTTATAAAGTATTAGAGGAGGTAGGAATTATAAGGTTATTTTTAAGGGGGCTGGTATAATCTTTACGACTATAAATTAGTTTGTTTTATTAACTTTTTTTACAATTTATATCTTGTTAATTTTTAGCAAAAAACAAGTTTTAAAAAATGAGACATTCAGTTAACTATTTTTATTTTTGGAAGCCTTACGATATTCAAATAGTAGATTTTTAAAAAAAAATCAAACGATATATTTAAAACATATCTAAAACACCTATCAAAGTTAAATTTTAAATACAGCATGCGTAATGACACAGATCACCTAAAAAGATGATTCACATCATTTTTATTTAAGGTATGGTATCCAAAAAAATTAGTATATTTTTGATGAGAAAAAAGGCGTTAATTAACCCTGAAAAAGGCAATGTGGATTATTGATTTCAAAACGCAAAAAAAAAACATCATTTTGGAAAATCCAAAATGATGTTTTTTTACTTTACTTTTAATTTATTTTACAGCTAGTTCCTTAACGTATTAAGTTTATTAAAATTAAGAATATGAAGCGTTCCTGCGCTTTTTTTAATAAGCCCTTCTTCTTTAAAATCACTTAGCGTACGACTAACAGTTTCAGGG
Source organism: Flavobacterium sp. AG291 (assembly GCF_003350375.1). Taxonomy (GTDB): domain Bacteria; phylum Bacteroidota; class Bacteroidia; order Flavobacteriales; family Flavobacteriaceae; genus Flavobacterium; species Flavobacterium suzhouense. The sequence goes on from NZ_QQAR01000007.1 coordinate 5,498, forward strand.
GAAGTTCCTGATAGTGCTGCAAGATCATCCCGTGTTATTTTTATCATAGCGTTGTCACAATTATGCTGCCCGGCCATTTTAATTATTCCCTCTGCTATCCTTTTACGTACTGACATGTAAGCAATTTGCAGAAGACGTAATTCTTTTTCTCTGATATTACAGGTAAGTATATTAATGAACTTGGCTCCTATTTCAGGATGTAAAAAAATAAGCTTATCTAATTGATCAATGGGTAAAAAACTTAAAACTGTTTCTTCTATCGCAATGGCTGTATCACTGTAAATATTTGCCGATAGCATAACGTTTATATCCAGGTAATCTCCCTCTTTGTATATGCCTGTAATTAGCTCACGTCCATCTTTGGTAAATTTTACAGTTTTTACTGTTCCGCTTATAATGTAATATATACCGGTTACGTGATCTCCCTCATAATGAATATGCTGATGAGGTTTGAATTTCCTACAGCTTCGCTCCTGCATAACGCTTTTTAATTCATCTAATCCTTTTTTATTTGAGATTATAGTATTAAGATTTTCAGGAGTCTGCCCATAATATAATTGCTGTGCTTCTTTTTTTTTGGTACGGCTTTCAATAGCCCTGAGTAATTCTGAATCATCAAAAGGTTTGGTGAGATAATCATCCGCTCCCAGTTCCATCCCTTTCCTTAAATCCGATCTTTCTGCTTTGGATGTTAGAAATATAAAGGGAATTGTTTTGGTTACTGAACTTTGACTAAGTACATGCAATACCCCATAACCATCTAATTCAGGCATCATTATATCACATAATATGATATCTGGATTATGTGTTATTGCAAGTTCAATTCCTGACTTTCCGTTTGATGCAGATAAAACTTCGTAGCCGGACAGTTCTAATATTTCAATAATATTTTCCCTAATGCTGTCATTGTCCTCAATAATAAGTACTTTGCTCATGATAATGGAAATTTAATTGAAAATATTGTACCTTCATTTTGTTTACTTTTGAAACTTATAGATCCTGCCATAAGTTTTACATATCTGGACACTATATGAAGTCCTAGTCCTGTTCCCGGAATATTTCCTGTATTTTGAGCCCTGAAAAAGGCCTCAAACAAATGTTCCTGTTCTTCTTTTGGTATACCAATACCATTATCCTTAACAGTTATATTTATACTTTTTGCTGTTATAGAAGAGTGAATCTCAATATTAGTTTCTTCACCGGAATATTTAATGGCATTAGATACCAAATTAATAATGCAATTTCTAAGCAAATTTTGATCTAATGTTACTAATCTGAATTTACCCGTATGCCTGCTTATTATCTTTTGGCTCTTCTTAGCAAGTAATTGTAACTCTTCTATTATCTCATTAACAAATAAATCAAGTTCGAAATAGGTATAAGAAACTTTTATTTTATCAGATTCGGTCTTTTCAAGCTGTAAAAAATCATTAAGAATCGTCGTGAGATTACCAATGGCACTTTTAATCTTGTAAACGTGATTCTCAATTTTATTGTGCTCGGATTTTTCGGCGTAATGCTGAATCAAAGATGAAGAAAGCTGAATAGTACTCAAAGGTGTGCGAAATTCATGAGAAGCCATAGATAAAAGCCTGCTTTTTAGCCTGCTCATCTTTATTTCATTTTCCAAAGTTGTACTTATTTCTTCTTTGGCCTCGGTAAGAGCTTCAATTGTTTCATTCAAAGAGTTTGTACGGTCCTTTACGATTTCTTCTAAATGCTGAGTATACTGAAGCAGCTTATTTTCTACCTCGGTTCGATAACTCAGGTCATGAACAAATCCTGTAAACAGTCTTTTACCCTGAAAATTGATTTCACTAATTCCTAATCTAAAAGAGAATATAGAGCCATCTTTTTTCTTACCCAGTACATCCCTATTAATACCTCTGGAATCAATCCCGGAAGACAATAAAGAGTGTAAACACGAATTATACTTTTCTATATAAGAAACAGGCATTAATAATTCAATGCTTTTTCCGATAAGTTCGTGTGGATAATACAAAAAGAGATTGCATGCAGAGGGATTTATCGATTCTATTACGCCATGTTCATCAATCGTAATAATTCCGTCAATTGCATTTTCGATAATAGCATTAAAAAGAATATGATCTTCCATATCGATCAAGTTTGGGGGAAATACAAATTTATTCAATTTTTAAATAAATTAACATTAAAATAATTTATTTTTTAATTAAATATGAATATAAAAGTAATTTCAGTAAGTTAACAACATATATATTTAAGAATAATCCGATAACTATTATAAATAATTATTTAGCATGTCTGTCAATGTAATTTCGTGAAAGGAGAAAAACAAAATACAATAATTAATAATCTAAATTTCCTTCTTTTTTATTTACAGAACACTCCATCACTTTGATTCTAATAGTCCACTGATATAACTTATTAATCATCAGAAGCAATCTTATGATTATTGAAAAAGAAAGAATTAAAAGCATAATAATTAAGGTCATTGTCAAAAAAGATTTTAAACTGACAATCAATATAAGCATTAGCATACATATTGCAGAAATTACAATATCTACTTTCTTATGTGTTAAACCAATACTCAGCAACAAATGATGAAGATGTGATTTATCAGCTTTAAAAGGAGATTTTCCATTTTTCATTCTTCCCAGATATACCCTTAACGAATCAAAAACAGGTATTGAAAAAAAGACAAGCAAGATCAATAAAACAAGATCGGGGGTTGTATCATGCGGCAACATATTTTTTTGTAAAAACTTTATAGCTAATGTTATCATTATAAAGCCTATGAACAGAGATCCTGAATCACCCATGAAAATCTTTTTCTTCCCTAAATTAAATTTTAGAAAACCTACGATAGCTCCCATAAAAACAGCACTTAAAAATACCAGAAAATAATCTTTGAAATAAATTGCGGAAATCAAAAAAATTGAGAAACCAATTAATGAAAGTCCACCCATGAGACCATCTACTCCGTCCATAAGATTAAAAGAGTTAACAACACCCGTAATAATTAAAATTGTCAATAAATACTGTATCCACGTACTTATTTCATAAATGCCAAATAAGCCATATAGTGAAGTCAGTCTTGTACCGGAAAGTGCAATGATTAGAGCCAAAATTAGTTGTATCGCTAATTTATACTTTGCCGAAATATCATTTTTATCATCAATAATACCAACGATTAGCAAAGTAATTGCTCCTGCAAAAACACTAAAGTATTCTTTGATAAAAACATTTCTGAAACCAGAAATAAAAATCACAATAAATATTACTAAGGCTATTGCTATCCCTCCTATCAAAGGCACTGTATCTAAATGCACTTTTCTGTAATTAGGTTTATCTACCAGGTTAACAGAAATTGCAACTTTTCTAATGAATGGTATAAAACTGATTGTCAAAAGAAGCGACAAAAATCCATACGATATAATTTCCAATATTGTTTTCATGACTTATCTGTTTTCGTAAAAAAAGTTATTGTCTTTTAGATGTGACAGCTGAAAATCCTGTAAAAAAGAATTCCTTAGTCTTTTTACCTCCGAAGAAACACCTATCTTCCTTTTAGTCATATAAGCTTCTTCAATCAAAAATTCATATTTCCTGGCAATGGTATTCCAGGTATACCTTCTTCTGGCTATTGAAGACATTGCGGCAGCAAGTTTAACCAGCATTTCATCATTAACAATAGATAATTGATTTACTAAATCTTGTACAGACGAAAAATAGAGCGCTTTTCCTTCAGTAGTTGTAATATTATAAGAGACATTAAAAGCTATAACCGGTAGCTCTAAATACATAGCTTCAACCAGGGATGGATTGGTTCCTCCTGCTGAATGCCCGTGAATATATAAACTTGCGTTTCCTCTTATCAAATCAATTTCCCTCTGGTCATAAATAGGATCGTACAAATAAAGATTTTGGACTTCACTATATTTATCTTTCAGTTTTTTACCATACTCACTATTATTCCAGTTCCCTACGAGTACCAGATTGGTGTCTGATTTTTGCTTGAAAGCTTCTAAAACTACATGGACATTATTTTCTGGCTCAATACGACATACCTTTACCGCATAATTCTGTTTAAGAAACGAATATTTACGTATATCCTCTTCATCAGGTTTTACATTTTTTGTATGATCTGCGCCATATTCAATAACACGGCTTAGTGTTTCATAACGGATAGCTGTATAATCCTGAATGGATTCGTTATCTGATATGTCAATATGTGAATATCTTACAGCTATTTTTTCTGACCACCATAAATACAATTTAGCCATCAGTGGCCATTTATCCCTTTTCCATTCGATTCCATCAATTGAAATGATTATTTTTTTATTTGTAAATAATCTCACAAAAGGCAAAATCCATGCTCCGGCCACACCAAGAATCAGTAAAACATCATTTTTAAAAATTGCATGGATTATAGAAATAGTATCATATAATATGCTCTGAATCCCGTTAGCTTCTAAAGGAATGTATTTTAACTTAGCTCCTTTGTACGATTTTAATCGTTCTTCCTTTTTATATTTCTTTTGAGAACAATAGACCGTAAAATCATACTTATCAGATAGATTGCTCACCAAATGATCTGCAAGGGTTTCAAAACCTCCATACTTAGCCGGTAAGCCTACGGTACCAATTATGGCAATTTTACGTGTTTTCATAATTTTATTATTTTTCTGGTACAGTACCAAAATCATGCTTCAATTAAAAACATTTGATTTTCAGCAAGTTAAAAACATTTCCTAATGTTTAATTTTCCATATTTTGGAAATAAAAACATTATCAGGAAAGCAGGTTAAATGATTTTTGCTCAAAAATATCAAGATTAAAGTCCCTGCTTTTATCTTTTGCATGTTTACTCATTTCATTATATAGTTCTTTATCCTCCAAAACTCTGCAAATGGTGGCGGATAGTAATGACAGGTTTTTACTGTCTATTAAAAAACCATTTCTACCTTCATCTACGAGTTCAGTAACACCGCCAACAGGAGGAACTATCGTTGGCAAACCATAAGCCATCGCCTCTAAAATGGTTAGGCCAAAGGTCTCAACCCATAATTTTGTATCCGATAAATTAAGCACCATAGCAGCCTCATCGTAAAATTGATGTGTGTTAATCTGAGTAGGATAAATTAAGAGATTTACAGGTATTTCTACATTTTTAAAGTAGTCGTTAATTTCTGAAATTGATGCGTTTACAATCAACTTAAAAACATACCCGGAATTCATTTCAGCCAACTTTAAAAACTCATTGACTCCTTTGTATGCTTTTAATGAACATATCATCAATACGATCTTTTCGTGTTTCGAATAATTTGAAGAAACAGATGTTTTTTGAATGAATTCTTCTTCAAGAACATTATGAATAATATGTTTTCTAACATCCAATGGCTCCTGATTGGCTAAAAACTCAGAAACATATACAATATCATCAGCTGAACATCTAACAATACCAAACAAAAAGCGTTTGAATAGTAATGGCTTCATACTGGTTTCATGTATATGATAAATGACTTTTACACCTCTTATTTTTCCGGCTAATGCTGCTCCAAATGGTAACACAGTATTTATATACAATACATCGTCTTTATTCAGAAAGAAGACTAATTTAACGGCTAAAAGAATTTGACTTGAGAAAAGAAATATCAATCGTATCAATGGATTTTTAGCAAACTTATACCAATAGAAATGACAAATAACACTGGGCAAATCTGATAAGAACCCTTCTCGTCCGCTACAGGTAAATAAATGTAATTCAACATTTCTTTTAGCCCAGCCATTTAGCAGCTGTCTTAAAACTTTAGGGCTGCCACTAAAATCATTTAATAAGTGTACCGCTATAACTCTCATAATGATATGCTATTATAAATTTCTTTAAGATGCTCTCCCCTGCTATTCCAGGTAAATCGTTCATTATATCGTTCACGCGCTTTCCTGCTCATTTTTGCCAACAAACTATTGTCATTAAACAATTTGTATAATGCATCATCAAGTCCTGAAACCGTTGCATCATAATTTGTTTGAGGTACAATAAAACCGCATTCAGATGTTATGTATTGCCCCGGACCAATGTTGTCAAGGCAAATTACAGGTAAACCAAAGGATAATGCTTCAGCTACAACCATCCCTGCTCCTTCGTGGGATGGGAACATAAACACTGATGATTTTGCGTAGAGTTTCATTAACTCCTTACGCTCAATCCATTCAATAATTTCAATATTATCTTTAGCAATGCTGTTATTGATCAATTGCTCATAAAATCCTTTTTCCGGTCCTGAGCCTACAAGCGTTAGTTTACAATTCCCCCTTTCTTCAAAAGGTATTCTATCTAAAAAATTGATAAAAGAACGAATGGTCAGATCAAAACCTTTGAGAGGAACAAAACGTCCGGCACTTATAATATGGAAACCTTGTGTTTCTCTACCCTCGACAGTACCGGAATAATCCTCTGAAGCTACAGATGGAAAAACAGAATAACTATTACCTTTCAGGTTAAGCTTAACAGGAACATCAGTATTCATACACCATATATGGGCCGAATTATCTTTTGTTTCTTTTAAAGCAGATGAATAATTCCAGAATATTTTTTTTACAAGCCAGGTAAGGCTATCTTTTATACTATAATTTAGGGAATAAGGCCTCAAATACATTTTTGGAATGAGCGGATGATGACCGACAGGACCCCAAACCAAAGGTTTATTTAATTTCCATAAAAAACTGGGTGTCCAGTCGTTATGAAAGTTAACATTGTGAGCAATATCAAATTTCAGTTTTTGTTTTTTTACAAAACCTACAATTCCCTTTTGCCATAAATAAAAGTAAAGCATGGCTCCACGGCTTCCTTTTTTCCAGAAGCGCATGTAATAGGGCAAATCAAAATATAAAAATGTGATGTTAGAATATTCAGAGGCCGGATTTATAGCCATAAATTGCTCTATTGCTTCTCTGTTGTTTTCTCTTGTAACTGCTATTACTTTATTAAATCTGGCAATTTGCATTACAAAATTCCAACCCATTGCATCTTCAGAGCCTTTATAAGGATTAACGGCATAGCAAGATGCTAAAATAATTCTATTGCTCATGACTCCTGTTTTTTAAAATTTTAGCAGGAACACCTCCAATTATACTATTATCCGGAAAAGATTTAGTTACCACACTTCCTGCAGCGATAACACATCCACAACCTATTTCTACACCATCAAGTATTGTAACCTTACTGCCAATCCAGCAATTGCGACCTATTAGTATCCCTTTTCTTGAAACCCCCTGATGCCTGATAGAAATATTTAAGTCATCACAATTATGGTTTTCGGGATGACAGCTAAAGTACTGTCCTACTATACACTCATCCCCTATTTCTAAGCCACCTCCACCACCTAAATAGGCAAATTCACCAATACCTACATTATCTCCTAATACAATCTTATCACCAGGATTATTGAGCGATGTTGATACTATTATCCTGCTAAAGGCACCTATGCTTACATTATTTCCGAATCTCACACCATTAATGCTTAATGCAGACACGGAAACATGATTTCCTAATCGTAAAAATCTGCCCCAGGTTATCCCCGATGGGTTAAAAAAACTTACCGACTTACCCAACATCATCCCTTTAGGATTTTTCAGGTAAAGGAATACAAACAACCCTCTAAATACTGCCATAAATTGTATCCGCATAAACTGTATCAGCATAGGTGTAGTGATATTTTCATCAAACCTGAAATCAGGATTTCTAAGCTGAATCAACTTCTGCATTAAAGTTTTCATATCAATGGCTTTTAATGGTTAGTAAAACATGATTTAGAGTGATGTTAAGATCATTGTTCTCAATTACCTCATATATTTCGCTTTTGCTTTGTTTTCCAAGTTTTCCAAACAAAGAGCCATAATTATTAGTCAGTTCTTTTATAGCGGATTCATCTAACTCTTTTTTCCTTTCTAAAATAGTCTGTGTATCAGCAAAAAGAAAGAAATTGAATTTAGGTTTAAGTAAAAACCTATAGCCAAAGAATGACAGTCCTTTTGGTAAAACAACATTGCTTCTTTTAGCATCGCCAATAAAATCAAAATAATAGCGATCATAAATTACTACATAACCTCTTAAAGTATATTTAATGTATACCAGAAATTGCCCTATAAAATAGTCTGTGTAGTAATATGAAAAGCGCAAAAGAGATGATAAAAAGCTGGTATTGTTCCCTTTTCTTGGTAAGCTTGACTCTACAATTCTTTTAGCTTCTTCCCTGCCTTTAAAAATTACGCTTATTATAGGCAGTACAGACGGACGATGAAGTAAAATAACTACCGGTAATCTTAATTGCTTCTCTATTAACTGGGCTACATTTTCAATTACTGTCGATTTACCTGCTCCGTCTACTCCGCTAAAAGTAACCACAAAACCTCTTCTTCTGAAGGAAGTCAGAGTATCATAAAAATATAAGACCATATTTTTCACAGCATTAAGGCCTCTGTTTTCTTTAATCTTTCTCAATTTTCTCATCAGTGCCTTTTTATCTTTCACATAATTCTGAAAATACTCATTAACAATGCTGTCATTTTTTTTATTCATGTCAACAGCCGCTTCTTCATATACTTTAAACTTTTCAGGGATTGCAGCGTTATTAAGCGAATAGAATCCTGAAATATATTGCATGGTATCACTAACAGAAGTTGTCCTGACACCAAAATTGTTCAGATAAGCATTTTTAAGCACTTTTTTTACTTCCATGAAAACAACATTTCTTCTTTTAGGCTGCCATATAAGATCTATAGAAAGGAAAGAGCCTTCGTTTAATATCAGTTGAATCGTATTCATAAATGACTTAGGCTTAGATACCATTTTTGTTACCAAAGAATGTTTTTCGAAGAAATTAATAAGCTTGTCATTGAGATCATTTTCTACAATAAGATCTATATCCGAATTTATGCTTAGGTTTTCCGGATAGCCATTTAGAAATTTAACTGCTGCATAATTCTCATTTTGGATATGATCAAATAAATCCATAATCATCAATTGTCTTGAACTTTTGCTTTCTGTCAGGAACATATTCATAGCTTCGTTCCAAACTTCAAATAACCAGTTGATCTGTATATGCCAATTTGGTTGTGATGCATAAACTTTTAAGTAATTCATACAATTTATCAGTAAATAGAACTTTAAATATCTGTTTACTATTTCCAGGTCATATCCAAAAGCAGTATTGCAAAAATCACCGGAGCATTGGTCTTTGATGTCTTCATAAATGTCTTTCCAGCATTTTCTATCAACCATCACACCTTGCTGAATCAGATAATGAAAATAATCAAACCCTTTAGGCCTGTCATATGTGGCCAGCTCCCAATCGTATAATGAAATTTTACCGTCACTTTCATACATGTTCCATGAAGTAAAATCGCCATGGGACAGAGAAACCCCTACAACTTCTTCGGGATCTAAACCATCGATGAGAATATTAATTTTCCTCATAAGGTTTTTAGGAATTCTTTCATCTTTAATAGTACTGAAATCTTTCCTCAAATCATTAAATAATTTCCAAGAATTAATTTTAACAATCTGGTCATTAGGGAAATTCATTTCATCTAAAGCTTTAAGGTGACCATTACCTATTTTCCCTGTCCTGATACCATTTTCTGTAACATCAGAAAGCTGAATAATATCATCCGATATTTGTTTTGATTTAGGAACTCTGAAATTTGAAAAAGCATTATTGCTTAAAATCCTGTTTTCTTTTTTTATCAGCTCCTGAGCATTATTAGTAGTAGCAATTTTGAAGAAGGAATTGTTTGTGTATAATATAGCCTTATTATTAGGCCCAACAGTTCCGGTAAATAAGGCCCATGCATCATTACAGTCAAAAAGCGTAATAGTTTCTTTGTTGTAAAAATATCTCGTTCTGCTAAATATCAGCTTTTGCAGTCTCAACGCAAAAACCATTTTTATCATAAATGCAAACAATTTAGCCCTCTTGTTTCCTACATTATAAAACTTTAGGAATAATGGTTTTTTGTTGTTAGCATTCCATACCCATCTAATACTTCCATCCGGATTTTTAATACATAAAACATCAAGGACAGAATCGTTAGTACTGTTGCTTTTACGTGATAGGGTGTATCCTATTTTATTAAATATATTTTCCATGACATATAAATTTAATTTCAATTTTATAGAAAGGAAAATTATACCAAAACTTAAAAACCCTTTAAAATCAGGCGTTTTCAACAAACAGCAAACAATAAAATATTCCAAAAAATGGAAATTATACGATTTTTGGAAATCTACAAACCCAAATCAGGCCTTCTTTTTCTTAAGTAAATTTTCTGAACAGAAGTCAAACGGGTATTATATTTAAAGGATACCGAAAAGATTATCATCTGATAAAAAAGAATACCATAATTGCTTTCACCAAATATTCCAAATTCAGTAAATGAATTTATAAGCACCGGTATAAGCATGCCTATAAGCATAAGTTTATTTTCTTTATTTTCAGAAAAGAAGGCCCTAAAGGTAAAAATCATCTGGAAAATTGCGGTACAAAGTCCAATAAACCCAAGGTTCATTAAAACCTGCATGAAAGTATTATGGGTCATTTTTCCCGGGTAGGTATGAACACTCTGAAAAAACTCTTTATAATCTATTCTCATATAGCCAAACCCTAATAATGGTTCTCTTGGCAGACCTTCAGTAACAAGAGCCTGCCAAAAAGGTAAACGTCCTGTAAGGGTAAGAATTTCTTCAAGACGCTCTTTATCGCCCCCTTTTAAAATAACCTGATGTATTGCAAAAGGCACAACCAAAAGAACTCCTGCAATAATAGCCATTTTTAAGCCCTTCCTTTTAGTTTGGTTTATATGGAAAAATATGATTAATAAAACTCCAATTAACGAAGAACGGGATCCTGTCATGAACAGGGCATAAAAAATTACAAGAATTTTTATGATAGTCCATACTTTACTCTTTTTTCTGTAAAGGTCAAAAATCAGGCAAGCAACACCTAAGCCTGCCAACATCCCAAGTTCATTAGGATTCATCATTACGCCTCCTAAACGGGCTTCTTCTCCTCCATTTGTCAACCTGAAAAAAGTATCAGGATCTACCCACATACCAATTACAAATATGGTTTGCAAAACGAAAACAGAATTACCAAGTAAATGATAGAGACGAATTGAATGACCTTCAAAAAAATGATCCAGTACTTTTAAGCTTTTAATAAAAAAATAAGCAAATACGAGACTTTGAAAAGTCATAAACCACTGGAGCATACTGAATCCAGGATTAGTACTCCACATAAAGGATAAAAACCCCAGTGTCAGGTACAGTAAATAAAATAATGGAGAAAATATATTTTTATATCCAAGCGTATTTACTGCTCCATAATTAAGTATCTTGTAATAAATACCAATAGACGAAAGCATTAGTCCCATCCTTCCCACTACTTTTATACCTCTGGTGATTGCAACATTTTCACTCCATGTAAAAAAACAGGCAATCATAAGCAGTAAAACAATAAACATATAATTGTTTATTGTTTTTAAAAAAGCGTCGTGTATTTTTACATTGGTTTCCATTACAAATGGTATAAATTATTGCGGAATTTCAATAGCAATTTTTCCCAGTTGTATTCCTCTTGTACCATTCGCATAGCATTTTGCTGCATTGCTACAAAAGCACCCGGATCATTAAAAACTTTAAACATGTGAACCATAGCAGCTTCAAGTTTATTCTCGTTCTGGGAATATATAGTCTCTCCCGCATTATAATTTGCTATTTCATGACCAATATTCGTAGTATCGGTAACAATACAGGGCTTGCCAAAACTTGCGGCTTCTATAACTGACAAGGGTAACCCTTCATTTCTTGAAGGATGTACAAAAACATCCATTTTCTGTAATAACTCGTTTTTTTCATCTCCAAATTTACTCCCATACAAAACCACATTTTTGTCAAGATGATTTTTTGAAATCAAGTACTGAAGAGTATCTCTTTCATTACTGTCACCCACTATCCATAACTTAGAATCCGGATAGGTATAATGAAATTTTTTAAAAGCATGAAGCAAAGTATCTAGTCCCTTAGTATATATATCCAGCCTTCCGATAAAACCAAATATTATATTTTCTTTATTTGGCTGCCTAATTTCAACAGAAGAATTGTTAACAAATCCGTAAGGCAGCAATACAACATTATCTTTTTTAAATATCTTTTTAAGCCCGTGAACTTCGCTTTTACCTATGCAATGAATACTGTCTGCCGTTTCAAGGATTCTTCTTTCGAAAAAACGGAAGTATAATGCTTTCATCATACTGCTTTTTTTCATTGCTATGGTATTATAGGCTCCGTGTGCAGTAATTACAAATTTTATGTTGTGCCTGTAGAGCAGTTTGGCTAATAAGAAATAAACGGGAATCCATCCGCCATGAAGATGAAACACTGCTTTTCCTTTTTTTTCCAGTATAGCTTCTTGCAGTTCTTTTGAAAAGAAAAAAGGAAAGGAGCTTTTTAAAAAAAGTTGGGTATCAAAATTGCGGCTGCCGTAATTTTCTTCTTTATCACTAACAATTCCCCAAACAGCAACTTTTTCACCAAATTCAGCCTGTTTGGTCGCTAACTGGTATACCACTTTATTTACACCATTCATCCTGTCCGGATTAGCTTTACCAAGAATTAAATGAATTATTTCCATAATACGAATTGTTTATTATTTAATTGATTTTGCCAATATATCATCATTATAAGCTGATTGATAATAAGCCCTGTTATAGCTCCGTAAAGTCCGTAAAACTGTAACAGGAAATGGAATGTTGCTATTGATGAGATAAATGACATTAAATATCCTATGAAAAAAGTTTTATTAAGAATCAACACCCTGATAGATATCCTTACAGGATAACCTAAAAAAATGAAGAGATACAGAATACAGATCATTTTTACTACATAACCGTAATTCTGATACTGTAAGCCTCCGGCAATAACAATAATCTTATCTGATAAAACAAAGGCAGGTAATAGTATCGAAGCAAAAATTGCAAGTCCGCTTATAGTGAGTTTAATTATATATGCTTTTGCTTTCTCAACACTTTCATTATAAATTGAAGATATTTTAGGCACAAAATAATTCTCTATGGTTTGAAGTCCTACATTGATAATTCCAAAAAATGATTGTACAAGCCTTAAAGCCCCTAAAGCTTCTACACCTAAATAAGTTCCGGAAACCAGCACGAAAAAATTCCCTGAACACCATTGTAAAACTGCTACACTTAGCAACCATTTACCCTGCTGAATATGATCCTTCAAGTATTCTCTCCACAACGCCGGTTTTTGAAAGTGTTTAATTATATTGCCCAGGCCCGGAAGTGAAGAAATTAAATTTGCACAACCCAGTATCCACAAAGTTCCGGATAAACTAAAATCAGGATTAATAAATAAATATATAAGCACTAAAAAATAAACACTATCCATAATGAGCACCATTCTGATATCGCCGGTACCCAGAAAAATCTTTCTTAGAAAATCATTTATCAAAAATCCAACGCAAAAACATACAAGAGAACCGGTAACTATATGATAGCCTTCCCGAAAAATAAATCTATTCAACAGTAAGAGAATCACAACCAACAATGAAAGGAGAATCATCAATCCCGAAAATAAAAATGAGATATATTGCTTAGGCTGCTTAATTGTGGAAAAAGAAACCTGAAAAGGCTGAATCAAAACAGCACTAAAAACACTTACTAAAAGATACACAATCAATACCACAGATGAATAGACCCCAAAACTTTTAATGTCCATCTTTTGGGCTAACAAGATTGTTAGCAAAAAACTTGTACCACTAAATAGCGCCTGATCTGTAAAAGCCAGGAGAGGTTTAGAGATTGCTATTTTTTTTAATGGATACATATCAAAACACTTTTATTTGTTGGTGAGCTGTCTATACATTTTTTTAAGCGATGAGAAAATACTAGGGTTATAGCCTGTTTTATTCAATATAAACCACATGCCTGGAAGATTATATTCTTCTTTTAAAAGTTCAATCTTTAAAATTATTTTCTCAGCTGTTTGCCTGCTATCAAGAACAACAAAGTTTTGATTTGCAAGGCTCATAAACACTAAAGAAAGTGACCCTTTTTTTATGGATTGATTATGCACTACACATAGTTCATAATCTTCCATCTGTTCTTTTATTAAATTATCAAAGGCCGATTTAGTATAACTTAGGTATTTCGCTTCAGAAAAATCAATATAATCTTCTTTATCATTCTCAACTTCAAGCTCTCCGGTAGCGTCTATAACCAGCACCTTCCTTCCCTGCTCCCTAAATGAATTAATAAGGTTCAATGAATGAAACCTATGATCACTGGATTTATCAAATGAGCTTATAGCCAATATATTTTTCTCACCAACCAGTCCTTTAAGATCCATCTGCATAGCCTCCTGTAAAAAAGTTTCTCTTATTTCTTCTTTATTTTTAATAAATGGAGTAGCTAATGCAACAGGAATATTACTGTTCTTTTCAATCGTATAAATATCATTAACTTTTGCTTTTGCAAAATGGACAGCATATATAAGAACTAATGATCCAAACATTCCCATTATTGCAGACACAATTATTATAATAGCTCTTATTGGTGATACAGGCGAAGCAGGAATGTCTCCAGGTGTTATTATTTTATGAAATGCGATTTTGGCCGATTTGGCTATTTCAGCATCAATTCTTTTTTCATTTAAAAAATTATAATTTTTCTCATACAAATTGAATTCCCTGTTAAGTATGTTCAGTTGTTTTTCTTTTTCCGGCAAGCCCACAAAAGCCTGCTCTGCCTGACCTATTTGAGAAGATAATTCGTTATATTTTACCTGAAGATTTTTTTCTGTGTTTTTAATGCTTTCAATCTGGTAGTCGGTTAAATCTTTAATTTTAGAATCAATGATTTTTACCTTATCATTCTCAGGAGTATATGTAAGTAATAAGTCTTTTTTCTCAGCCTGAAGTGCTTTCATGTTTTTTACCATTTCTGTAGAAAGCAAATCGGTAAATGCTTCAAAATTTGCCGCCAGATCAAGATAATTATCCTTACCCGAATCGATGTAGCCATTTAGTTCTTTAATGGCATCCAGGCTCATTTTAAGGTTGGTTTTTTCAATCTTTAACTGTGCTATTTTCCTTAAATCTGTTTCAGTCTCCTGAGTAAGATTGATGATATTCTTTTTATCTCTGAAATTTTGTATATTATCTTCTGATTTGGTTAGCTTTTCATTCGAAGATGTAATTTCACCCTTAAGAAAATCAACAGTAGTATCGGCTGCTTTATATTTACCTTCTATATAATCTCTTATGTAAACTTCAGCCAATTTATTTACGAATAATGAAGCTTTTTCAGGTATATTGCTTTTAAGGTTAATTCTAATTACCGGTACATCCTTATCAACGGCTACAATATCTAATTCTTTATTTATTTTATCCATAAGCTTTGCCTGGCTCAGGTATTCAAATTCATAATCATCAGCTATTTTTACTTCCTTTTTTGATTTAATATACTCTTCATTCAACCGTACCAATATAGTTCCATAATCTATTTTTAAAGGTTTACCTAAAATGCCTTTTATATTCCTTTCAGAATCGGGGTAAGTAAACAAAAATTCATTATTTGACAGTACTTTAAGGCCATAACGTTTGTTTAGTCCTTTATCAGAACTAAACGTTGCGTCAATAAGTATTGGAGAATTATTAAATAATTCAACTGATCGTACACTGCCCTTTCTATAAATCTCTTTGTTAAAAGGAAGTTCTACTAATGCCTTATCAATAAGTAACGATGATTTCAACACTTCAATCTCTGTTGCTATTTTATTAGCTGAAGCAAAAATGTCAAAGTCTTTAAAAAGATTAGCACTGGGCACACCTTCCTGTACATCGGCCAACTTTAGTTTGGCTGTACTTTCATACATTGGGGTCACGTAATTAAGGTATTTTTTGGCTGCAAGTACAGACAGTATCATTACCATAATTATAATAGGGATCCCTCTGAAAAAAGGTTTCAGTATTCTTATGTTCTCATTCATGGCTGGAGTTTTTAAAGGAGTCCCACTAAAATTGCTGCTGCGCTTACTGTAGTAGCCAGTGGTATAATTGTAGCTATGCGTTTATCAAATTCCTTGTTCTTCTTGGAAGGTACAATTACAACATCACCCGGATGTAATTGTATATTGGTATTCAAAATATCATTTGCTGTTGTAAGATCAATATTTGTGACCCTGACATTTTCTCCTTCTTGTCTTAAAACCTTTATCGATTTAAGATTAGCATAAAACTCAAATCCTCCGGTTTTACTTATCAGTTCTAATAAAGTAACGTTGTCTTTGTCAACCTGTATGGTATTAGGGTTTCTAACCTCTCCTAAAATTGTGATTTCCTTATTAAGTACTTTTATGTCAACGATAGGATTTACAAGCCATTTTTTTAATTTTTCGGTCAGTAGAATTTTTAACTCAGGTACAGTTTTACCTAAAACATTGGTAGTGCCAATTTTTGGAACTTCTATATTTCCGTTTATGTCTACCATCAACCATTTTCCGTAAACTTCGTTAGAGTTATAGATGCCATAGACCGACCCTACACTTAAATCATCTTCACCCCATACTGATATAGATATCTTATCGTCTTTACGAATCCTGTACTGATAATCTGAATCATATAGAAATGTGTTCTTATCTTCAGGTTTTTGTTCTTTGCTTACAAGCAGATTTTGTGTTTTGCAAGAGCTCAGAATCAAAACAATAAAAAGATATTTAAGTGTAGTTTTCATATCCAATAGTATTAAGGAGTTCTTAAAATATAGACAGAAGGCGTTTTATAATACCCGGATTAGATTTTGCCAGCTCTTCTTTTACCCTGATAATTTTATTTATTACCTCACCTATCTTTTCACATACATCTTTGCCTTTAATTACATAATCAAAAGCACCATATTTTAAAGCATCAATGGCTGTTTTCATGTTTTCCTGACCGGAAATCATAACCACATAAATGTTTGGATTATATCGTTTAATTTTTTTAAGCACCTCAAATCCGGTAATATCTTCCATATTATGGTCCAAAAAAATAATATCCGGATTCAAATGCAAATTGTTAAGACAATCAGTGCCATTACTATAAGTAGTTATGTCTTTGTAGTCTAATGTAGTGAGATATTGTTCGTAAACATTTGCACAGAAAACATCATCGTCTACAATGAAGAATTTAAATTGGTTTTGGGTTTCCATCTTTATCACTTTTTTGTTTGATAAAGTATATACCAATTTCGAACCAAAATTACAACTGTTTGTTTTTCAGTAATTTATAAATTTAATTTGCTTTTTTTATTCCATTATTTGGAAAATATTCCAACGTATTATACTTTGACTTCTTCTTTTAGCTTTTCAATAACCCCTAAAAGAATATCTTTAATATGGATAAATAAAATTGTAATTTGATTTCGATCAGAAGATTCCTTTGCTATTTTTTCCAAACGCTTAACATCTTCCATAATAGATAAAATCCCCATGCTTTCAATACTGGGCTTAATCTTATGGATAAGTTGGCTAACGAGAGGAAAATCTTCATCAACCAAGGCTTTATCAACCCTATCTATAACATCTTCCGTCTGACTAATAAAAATAGAAATCATCTTTTGAACAAACTCATTATTTCCCTTACTCATATTATTGAGAATCTTCAAATCATATAATTTTGCTATATCTCTTCTTTCTATAATACTTTCGGGTAAAACATCTTTATTAATGGTATATCTGGCTAAAGTTTCGATAAGTACAGACTCTTCAAAAGGTTTTGTGACATAATCATTCATGCCCGCCTCTTTACACTTATCAATTTCACTCTTAAAAGCATTAGCTGTAAGTGCAATTATAGGAGTATCAATTTTTAATCCTTCCCTTATTATTTTAGTAGCTTCAATGCCCCCCATTTCAGGCATCTGAACATCCATTAATATAACATCAAATTTATCTTTTTTCAAAATGTCAAGTGCTTCAAGACCATTAGTCGCCTCTGTAACTTTACAGTTAAAGTAGTTAAGCGTATAATTAACAACCATCCTGTTCATTTGATTGTCTTCTACTAACAAAATGTTTGTTCCGGCAATATCATGATTTATCTCACTCTGAGGTTTCTTTACATTTTTTAAAACACCCTTTTCAAGTTGAAGAATAATGTTTATAGTAGTTCCGACATTTTTTTTGCTTTCAATAGTAATATGCCCTTTCATTAACTGTACAAGCTCCCGTGTAATTGCCATACCTAGGCCAGTGCCTCCAAACTTTCGTGTTGTAGATTTATCTTCCTGAGAAAACTTATTGAAAATTGTATTTGCAAAACTTTGCTCCATACCTATTCCGGTATCAGTTACCGAAATGCACACTTCCTGAAAGTTATTATTATCTTTTAAAACTTTGCAGTTTAAAGAAATAAATCCCTCTGTAGTAAACTTCAGGGAATTACCAATCAGGTTAAAGAGTATCTGTTCTAATCGTAATATATCCCCTTTAAATACATTACCCGTATTTTCAGCAATATCAGAATACAGCTTTAATCCCTTTTCAGTAGCTATGGGTTGCATCACTGTTATTACATTACTTATTGCATCAGAAAAAATGAAATCTTCATCTTCCAAAGACATCTCTCCTGCTTCAATTTTAGAAATATCAAGAATATTATTTATAATAGAAAGCAAATGCTTAGAAGCAATTGCACTATTATTAACATATTTCTTTTGAGTTTCAGACAACCCCTGTCTCTCAAGTTCTCTCAAGAAACCAATAATTGCATTTAGAGGTGTCCTTATCTCATGACTCATGTTGGCGAGAAAAGCTTCTTTAGCTTTTGATGCTTCCTGGGCTTTAATTTTTTCACTTTCCAGTTCGAGTTCCATCTGTTTTTGCTCAGTAATATCAAGATGAATACCTATCGATCCAACCAAATTCCCTTTATCATCATAATTAGGTGCTCCACCAACAGCCCACCATCTCAACTCACCTCTTTTATTTCTTACCGGAATCTGATATACATCCGAAATACCGTTTTTTCGCAAACGGTTCTTATCTTTCATTACTTCAATATTTTCACCAAAAACAAAAGTATCCAAAGCACTCAATCCAATAAGTTCATCGACTTCAAACCCGCTCATTTCGGCAAAACTTTGGTTTGCAAACTGTATAACCTCTTCTGTGTTTACTTCTATAAGTCCTAAATTAATATTTGCTATAATATTTCTGTACTTCTCTTCCTGTAATCTTAATTTAGCCTCCCCTTTCTTTCTTTCAGATATATCCTGAATAAACGAACAGAAGAAAACCTCTCCATCCTGCTCAAGCGGTATAATTGAAATTTCTACAGGAAATTCAATGTTATTCTTATTAATAGCCGGAAGCTCAATTTGCTTATTTAAAACAGGCCCTTCTCCAGTCTCAAGGTAATGCTTTAAGCCATCAAAATGCTGTTGTTTATGCCTATTAGGGATAATTGTATCATTAAGTGTTTTTCCTAATACTTCATCTCTCTTCCATCCAAAAATAACTTCTGCCTGATTATTCCAGAAAGTAATTTTTCCTTTTATGTCAATAGTAATTATTGCATTTAATGAAGAATTCATAATTATACGATTACGCTCTTCACTTTGTTGTAATAAATTTTTACTTATAATCTTTTGAGTAACATCTGTAGACTTCCATAAGTGTCCTATAAATTGATCTTCAACTATAATAGGAATATAATCTCTTTCTATAAAACGGCCATCAATTGTCTCAAGTATCTCACCGGTTACTATATCCTTGTTTTTAATTATTTCAACAATCCTGTTTTTGTAAGCATCAGGGTCTTTAAAAAGTGCTGTTACATCGTTTAAATAATAATCCGGTTTTTTTCCCATCATATCCAGTGGAGAAGCATGGATATTCCTTATATCGCATAAATGCTGATTTACATATAATATTGTATCAGTATTATCTATAAATAATATTCCTGACTGAATGTTATCAAGCAGTACCCTTAAAAATTCTGCCGTTTCAAAAAGTTTTTTTTCAGTCTCTTTTCTCTTAAGAATTTCGTCGCTTATATATCTTGAAATAAAAAGAAGGTCATTTTGTTTTATTTCATCTTCAAAGTTTTTGTCACTTTTTAATTCACTAAGGCTTTTATAGAGATTAGAAATAGATTCCTGCTTTAATTCATATTCTTTTTTTAAATTCTGATTGACCTCATGATATTCTTTTTCACTTTCTTTAAAAGAGTGATCCATTAAATCTTTGTCTCTTTCAAAAGATATATAGGAATCATTAACAGCTTTAATGAAAGACTGAAACGAAGGATTATCAATTAACTCTGCAGGTATATATTTGTTTATTTGTCGCTGTAAAAGCTTATGATTATTCATGTTAATCAATTTCATTTAATGAAGTTATCGTCATTGTCTGATTATGAAGCACGCAATCGGCAAAAGGTTTTAAAGGAGAAATTTCACCGTAAGAATAAAATCCTGTCAACATTGTCTGTTTTCCAAAAATTTCGGAAACAGCTTCAACTTCTTCATCAATACGGCTTCCTAAAATAAGTTTCCTGCCTACACAACTTATCAATAATGCTAACTTAGGTGTAAAACTATTAATATCAAGACATGCTCCTGCTGCACCACTTGCTGCATCAATCAGCCTGTCAAAATTAGCTTTCATAAAACGTACCTTACTTCCTTCAGGAATATCTCCCGCAAAAGTCATTGTACTGTGATCTTCATCAATTGAAAGTATGGTTCTAACTAATGGTTCCTCATTATCTTCCATTTTTATTGCTAATGGAAAAAGAAGAGCCGAACCCGGCAATTCCTCAGCATACTTTCCTAAATAGCTTTTATATAACTCCAATACATTCTTATCATCAATTTCAGAGAGAACATTCTCTTTCGATTTAGTTACTGTCCTTTCAAGCCCGAAACTCTCCCAGCCACCTAATGATCCATGCGACACCATTAATTTATCACCATAGAATCCTAAAGCAACAATTTGTCCCTGAGATGGTAATTTATTTAATCCTACAACGGTTTTTTCAAATCGGGCAGCATCACCTGCCAGACCGCCCATTATGAGAACATCTTCAGTTTTAGAAGCATTCATTCCTTTCACAAGTTCGCTTCCATTAACAAGTCCACCATCAGAAATAACAAGTACAAATTTTAAATTGACAGGATCAATATTCTGCATTAAAACCTTACCGGCTTCATAACTGTTAGGAAAATCAGAAATATTTACTTCTGAGCTCTTTACAACTGTAGAAGAAAATTTAATAACTGTAAATGAAATTGTATTGTCAAGAACTTCAGTCCCGTTTATCTCACCGGAAGAAGAACACAAGACTAACTTAGACACCGGAAACTTCTCTTTAACCTCAGTGTAAACTGCTTCATCAGAAACCAGTTCCCTTGCCCCAAAACCAAGCACGAGGTCAGCATCAGCTAAAATCAAATTCTCATCATTTTTTTCCTGTTCAAAAGAACCATTCCTGAATAATATTGAAGCTACTTTCATTTAGTTGGATTTTTCGGTTGCTTGAATTAAGTTATATATTGTTGATTTGCCAATATCTAATTGCCTGGCAGTTTTTAATACATCATTATTGTTTTTTTTCAGATAGTGCATTATAATTTCATGCGTAAACTCTTTCAGTGTTTTTTCTTCGGACAGGAAAAAATCAGTATTATTTATACTCGAAAAAGTAAGATCGTAATCTAAAATTTCATCATTTTCACACATCACGCAAGCAAGATCCATAACAGATTTAAGTTCCCGAATGTTACCTGGAAAAGAATATTTTAACAATCTGTCTTTAGCTTCCTTTGACAAAACTGGAGGTTTCATCTTATTCTCTTTAGCAAACATATCAATAAAGTGTTTTGCTAATAGCAGTACATCGTTACCTCTCTCTCGTAATGGCGGAAGCTCAATAGGTAACCCTATAATTCTGTAATATAAATCTTCTCTAAAATTCCCTTTCTTAACTTCTTCTTTTAAATCCTTATGGGTAGCAATTATAAGTCTCGCATCAAATTTTATTCTTGAAGTTCCTCCTAAACGTACCACTTCCCTTTCCTGTAAAACTCTTAATAATTTACTCTGAAGATTTAAATCAAGTTCCGCTATTTCGTCTAAAAAAATGGTTCCTCCATTAGCCTGTTCAAACTTTCCTATAGTTTTAGTGTCTGCACCTGTAAAAGCCCCCTTTTCATGTCCAAAAAACTCACTCTCTACCAGTTCTTTAGGAATAGCTGCCATGTTAACGGCTATAAAAGGCTTATTTTTTCTCTCGGAATTGTAATGAATTGCTGAGGCCACTACCTCTTTACCGGTACCGGTTTCTCCCGTTATAGAAACATTAATATTGCTTCTAATCGATTTATTAATCTTATTGAAAACATCCTTAATAGCTTCACTTTGCCCTATAATGGCATTTTCAAAACTGAATTTTTGTTCAAGCTTTTCCTTAAGCTCTTCAACTTCATTTATAAGATGTAAATTCTCTCTGATCTTAAGAATAGAATTCCATAATATATCCTTGGTATGTACATTCTTTACGATGTAATCCCTCGCACCAGACTTTAAAAAATTTACAGCTACTTCTATATCTTCCTGACCACTGATTATAATAATGGGAATTTTATTATTCGACTGATGAACCCTTTTAAGCAGTACATCTCCTTTAATATCAGGCAACCCAAAATCAAGGCAAATTATATCCGGCTTTAAAAATAAATTATCCAGACATTCTTTACCTGTCTTAAAAAGATGAACATCGAAATCGGGATTGAGTTTTAAATGATACTTTAATGTTTCTCCAAAAAAAGAATCATCTTCAACCAAAAATATCTTAAGTGATGTCATAAATTTATTAGTATTTATAAGCAATACTAATGTACAAAATTTAAGTAATATCTTAAAAAAATAAAACCAACGACAGTCAATTTATCAAAATTAAACTTAAAAAAACATATTATAATCAATCATATTGTTATTTGTATTGAATTATTGACAAAAAGACAACAAACAAGTCTATTCTTTATCATTTTAGTCAAAATTTGAATAGAAAACATTATATCATCGGGTATATTTCTTACATTTACTCTGTACAAAATAAGATTTATACTGCTTAAAAATGCTACTTAAAATAAACATAAAGAGAATCTGTCTATGCCTTCTTTTTTTACTGGTGACAAATATCCTGATGTCAAATACAAAAGAGGTTTGTGACTCTCTAATCAGTAAAGGTGTAGAGTCATTCAAAAAAAGGGATTATATACATTCTTTAGAGTTTTTTACAGAAGCTCGGTCAATTGCCAATAAATACAAGTGGGACAGACAACTTTATGATGCTACTTTTCACATAGGGAATACCTACTATGAAATGTTTGACTATGGAGAAGCATTAAATTATTTTCTGGAAAGCTACACCATTGCATTAAGTAAATTAGACGCTAAGGATGAAATTGCATCCCTTAATAACATTGCTAATCTTTACACGAAAGAAAAGATTTATGATAAAGCTTTAGAATATTACACTAAAGCCTATCAACTGGCAAAAGAAAAAAATATTGATGCAAGAAAAGGCCTCCCTGTAATGAATATAGGATACATCTATAACAAACTCGAGAAACCTGAAAAAGCGCGATACTATTTAAAAGAATCATTAAAATATTTAGAAGAAGAATATTTGCTCTCTGCAAAAATTCTTTTGATAGAAAACGATCTCTTGTTGGGCAATAGTCACATTGCCAGAAAAGAGGCTTTTGAACTATTAAACAACCCTGATTATTCTAATGCATTAAACGTAGATGTTTTTCTATGGTCATTAATATCTAAAAGTTACTTAAGTGAAAACAATTACGAAATGGCTTCAGAGTTTGCTTTAAAAGTCCTTGATAAAAAGCCGGTTATCGACATAAAAAAAGACACTTATCAGTTATTATCCGATATCTTCAAAAAAAGTGGTAATCTGGAAAAAGCCTTATCATATAAAGATTCAATTATTGATATTGAAAAAAAACTCAACGATATAAAAAACGGAAGATTATTTGAAAACAACAGGGTAAAGTTTGAAATACAAAATTATAAAGAACAATTAATTGAAAAGGAGGACAAAATAGTTCATGAACGTTGGATATTATATTGTATAATCACCATAATACTGGTTATGGTACTATTCATAATCATTGTATTAAGACAAAAAAATATTGTAGCAAAGAGAAATCAGGAAAATAGCGAACTTAATCTTCTGCGTGAAAAAAACAACAGCCTGATACTTGAACAAAAGGTTTTAAATTCAACTAAAGAACAAGAACGTCTAAAAAATGAAATTGATACCAGAAACAGAAAGCTCTCAGCAAAAGCTTTGCATCTTTCCGGGCGTAATGAATTAATTGAGGAAATATTAAACTACCTTTCAAAAAGACCTAAATATTCAAAAGATAGCACCTTAGCTTCTTACGTAGAATCGCTCAAACATCATATAAAAACTGATAATGACTGGGATGATTTTATTTCTCATTTTCAGGAAGTGAACTCCGGTTTTCTTACAAGACTTAAAGCAGCTCACCCAACATTAAATATTAGTGAAATTAGATTCATTGCTTATATGTATATGAACTTATCGTATAAAGAAATTGCTCATTTACTTAACATAACATCTGATGCTTGCAAAAAAAGAAAAGAACGCCTTGTTAGTAAAATGGAATTACCAAAAGACTTGGATTTGTATGAATACATAGCAAATCTATAACTATTAAAATCACGATATTAGATTGTGAAAACATTAAATAATTCGTACAACAAAGAAACATGTAGTAAATTACTGATAACATTTTAGCAATCTATCTTATAAAAAATCAATAATTTACATTCTGTTAAAAAAAACACCTTTTTTAAACACAAATAACTAAATAACAACTATTTATAACAATACTGTCACCAATAATCTAGCTATATGTCACTATTTTTATACATATAAATAAGAACAAAAACAGAAAACGAATCTTAACAATTCTTAACATTGCTATAATCTTACTGTTAAAACAGCAGAAGGTTTAAATTAAATTAACTTAAACTACATTAACAATGAAAAGAATTACTTTAATGATCTTCGGATTGTTGATGTCCTTTTTTGCGTATGCGCAGTTACCTGTGGAGCACTTTGATGATCCATGGACAGGTAGCCCGGCAGCACCACCAAACTGGGTCGTCATAAATCAATTCGGACCATTACAGACCTGGATCCAAACGATTCCGGGCAACACCCAACAACCACCTTATGGGGGTTCAGGACACTCTGCGTATCTTCAAAAGGAGAACGTAGCACCAACGGATGCCATCCCGGCAGACTGGCTTGTTACTAAAGCTTTCCCTATGGTAGCAAATGCTGAACTAAGATTTCAGTCAAGACTTACTATTGCGGGTGACAACGGCGGTATATACAAAGTATACCTCATGCCAGATACAGGGGCTACACCAACTCCTGCAGATTTTAACAGTAATGCAGCTTTCCTTTTAACAACCTATTCTGAACTGACACTTAACCCGGTTCAGACGGAATGGACTGAAAAGATCATTACGATACCGGCAAATGCTTTATGGGCACCGGGAACACAGGTTAGAGTAGCTTTCCTTATGGAAGGTGATGATAAAGATCGTTGGTTTATAGACGATGTAAAGGTTAGTGCCTTGTGTGTGCCTCCTGTCACTCCGGTGATTACAGCCACTACGACTACAACAGCATCATTAAGCTGGACAGACAATATTGCCAGTGAATGGGAAATTGAAGTTGTAGAGGATGGTCTTGCGGCAACCGGTTCAGGAGAAGTTTACAACGGTAACCTTCCTTATGTAAAAACAGGGCTTACAGCTTGTACTGCTTATAAATTCTACGTTCGTTCTTTGTGTGATGACGGAGGTATTAGCCAATGGGTTGGCCCAACATTATTCAAAACAAGGTGTCAGGGAGATACCTGTGCTGATCCAATTGTTTTAGGGTCGGGTAATCAGAGCGCCTCAGGTAATACTTCTGACAACAGTGACTTTTATGAAGGCCTGCCTGGTACAGGCTGTGGTAGTTCAGGAAACTACCTGGCAGGAAATGACGTAGTATATTCATACACTCCTAACGTAACAGGAAATTACAATATAACCCTGACAGGTACAGGGGGACCGGCAGGTCTTTTTGTATATAATAACTGTACTAGTATTGGTGTTTCGTGTTTAACAGGTGGTCTTGCATCTGCAACATCTGCATATAACAATGCTTCATTTGCTATGACAGCTGGTACCACTTATTATTTTGTAATATCTACAAACGGTACTCCGCAAACAACACAGTATACTTTAATAATACAACAGGTATTCTGTCCGCAGCCTACAGGTGGTAATGTAACCGGTATTACGGGAACAACAGCGACATTAGGCTGGAATCCCGGAACAGTAGGTGCAACCTCCTGGCAAATGGCTGTACAACCAGCCGGTTCAGGATTGCCATCTGCTGCTAACGCTACTACAGTAACCTCAAATACAGGGAATACAGTAGGAAGCACTACGGGTGCAACAATTACTCCTTTTACCCCTGCTACAGCTTACGAGTTTTATGTAAGAGAAAATTGTGGTAATGGTAATTATAGTATCTGGGCAGGCCCCTATGTGTTTAACACAAGTCAGGTTGCGACTCAGTTAGACTATTATCAAAATTTTGACGGAGCCGATTCAGGCTTTACTCTGTCAAATGGAACAGAGATTAATAAATGGTTTGTAGGCACTGCAACTAACTTCAGTCCAAATAAATCACTTTACATATCGAATAATAATGGCGTTAACAATGCTTATTCAGACGGAGCTTCTTCAATAGTTCATGCATACAAAACGCTAATATTGCCTGCCACAGTAGATCAGTTAAGCCTTTCATTCCAATGGAAAGCTTTTGGTGAATCTTGTTGTGACTTCATCAACGTATGGCTTGTACCTGATTCATTTACTCCTACACCCGGTTCACAAATAACAGATAGCGATGGTATCAGAATAGGTACAAATCGTAATCTTAGTATGAACTGGCAAGCCTCAAATAATATTATCACTCCCCCTGCATCATGGGACGGAACGTTAGTTAAACTTGTATTTGAGTGGACTAATGACGGTAGCGTTGGATCTGCCCCTCCGGCAGCAATTGATAATATTGAATTTAAGGTTGTTACATGTCCTCAGCCAAGTGACCTGATTGTACAGGATTTAAACGTTACTCAGGCAGTAGTTGAATGGACAGCTCCATCTGTTGTTCCGACAACATATGATGTTTATGTATCACAAACCAACACAGCACCTTTAGCCAGTACTGCACCAACGCAAACTGTACCGGGCACGCAAACAACTGCTACAATAACTCCATTAATTACATCTGCTAATTATTTTGTGTGGGTAAGATCTCATTGTAGCGATACTGACATTAGCTTCTGGACCGGACCTGTAATGTTTACTACACCTCAGATTCCGGCTACTATGCCATATGCTCAGAACTTTGATGCTGGCGCACACAATTTTACTTTAGCTAATGGAACCAACAGCCCTAACGAATGGATTGTGGGTACTTCAACAAGCAGTAGCCCAACACAATCATTATATATAAGTAATGACGGTACAACGTATGGTTATGATTCGTTTAACTTTACAGTAGTTCATGCTTACAGAGACATACAGCTACCTGCTAATATTCCATCAGGACAGATTCTTCTGAATTTTGACTGGAAAAGTATGGGCGTTGAATGGGGAAGCGACTTAATGAAGGTTTATATCGCTCCTGTTACATTTACTCCAACTGTAGGGCAGGAAATTAATGAAGGCGGTGATATTGTTAAATCAGGCCCTGATTATTTTGACAATGATCAATGGATAACCGCTAATAATGTTATTGATGTACCTGCAAGCTGGAATGGTACCGTAAGAAGAGTAATCTTTGAATGGAGAAACAGCTGGGGAGGTG
Source organism: Flavobacterium sp. AG291 (assembly GCF_003350375.1). Lineage (GTDB taxonomy): Bacteria > Bacteroidota > Bacteroidia > Flavobacteriales > Flavobacteriaceae > Flavobacterium > Flavobacterium suzhouense. Next base: position 33,532 of record NZ_QQAR01000007.1, read on the forward strand.
GTACTATACCTGCCGCTATTGATAATGTAGGACTAAGTGTAATTACCTGTCCTGCACCTAGCGATTTAGTACTTGATGCTTTAACGATAGATACAGCTACATTCTCATGGACACCTCCTGCTTCTGCACCGGGGTCTTATGATTATTATATTTCAACAGACGGAACTTCTCCGGTAGCAACAACAACCCCTACAGGTAACACAATTGACACAACTGTGGCGATTCCGGGACTTGCCGTTTCTACATATTATAATTTCTGGGTAAGAAGTGATTGTGGTGTAGACGGGAAAAGTTTCTGGGTAGGTCCGCTTAAATTTGTAACACCTCAGATTCCGGCTACTATGCCGTATGCTGAGAATTTTGACGGTACACCTCAAAGTTATTCATTCAACACTTCAAATGATAATGAATGGGTTGTAGGTACTGCTACTAGCAATAGCCCTACACAATCGCTATATGTTACTGACGATGGTGGTGTTACTAACTCTTATAATAACAGTAATGGACTTAGCATAGTTCATGCTTACAGAGATATTCAGCTTCCTGCTACAATCGCATCAGGTCAGGTTCTTCTTAATTTTGACTGGAAAAGTGTTGGTGTAGAATGGGGGTCAGATGTATTAAGAGCCTATGTTGCTCCGGTTACATTTAGTCCTATTGCTGGTGAACAGGTTGGTTCTAATCCTAATGTAATAAATGTAGGTCCAGACTTATTCAATAACAACGTATGGAAAACTGCCAATAATGTTGTAAATATTCCTCCATCATGGAATGGCACTATTGTAAGAGTTATTTTTGAATGGGAAAACAGCTGGAGTAGCGGAACTATCCCTGCTGCGGTAGACAATGTAGGATTCTCTGTAATTACATGTTCTGCACCTACCGATGTTACTTTAACGTCTATAGATGAGAACAATGTTACATTTACATGGACAGCTCCTAATGATGCTCCTGACAGCTATGAATATTATTTAACTACAAGCCCGGTTCCTCCTGTTGCAGGGACAACACCTACAGGTACAGGTATATCAGGAACATCAGTTACTATATCAGGTCTTCCTGCGAATACTAATTACTTTATATGGATAAGGAGTAATTGTGGAGCGGCTGATGGAAACAGTTTCTGGGTTGGTGGAAACAACTTTAATACACCTCAGGTTCCTGCTGTTCTTCCATATGCAGAAAGCTTTGACGCTGGTGCAGCTGATTATACATTTATCAGCCTTGATCAGCCTAATACATGGGCTGTTGGTGGTGCGACATTCAACACTCCTGCACAATCTATGTATGTAACTAACGATAATGGAGTTTCAAATGCATTCACTAACGATCAGGAATCAATAATCCATGCTTACAGAGATATCGTAATTCCTGCCGGAACGACAGAACTTGACTTTACTTTTGACTGGAAAAGTATAGGCGAAGAATGGGGTGGCGATTACCTTTCTGTATGGATGGTTCCTTTAAGTTATCTGCCTGTTGCCGGTAACCAAATTAACGGTGGTGATGGTGTAGAAATAACCACACAGAATCTTTTCAACAATGGTATCTGGAAAAATGAAAATTTTGTTATTCCTCTTACATCAACACAAGCCGGTACAACTCAGCGTTTTGTTTTCCAATGGGTAAATAATGCATGGAGTGGCGGAGAGACGCCTGCAGCTGTAGACAACGTTGAAGCTAAAGTTTTAACTTGTCCTAAGCCTATTGACCTTAACGTTACTGACGCTGGTATGACTCAGGTTACATTAAACTGGACTGAAGTAGGTTCTGCCACAGAATGGGAAGTATATGTAGTTCCTCAAGGAGGTGCAATACCGCAAACAAACACTGTGGGTACTCCTGCCCCAACCAATGGATTCCCTTATCCAGGCTTAACTCCTGCTACGAATTATCAATTCTATGTTAGATCTGTTTGTGGCCCTGGTGATAAAAGCCGTTGGAGTGGTCCGTTTGACTTCCACACAAATGTTTGTGAAGTAGTAGATCAGTGTTTATATAACTTTACAATGACTGGCACCGGATGGGGTTGGAATGGTGACACTGTAAGTATAACACAAAGTGGAATTACTGTAGCAACTATTGGAGCCGATTTCACCAGTGGAGAAGGCCCTCAAACTGTTACCATACCTCTTTGTACAGGTATCCCTTATCAGGTATACTGGAATAAAGGTACTTGGGATGAGTCTGGTATAGGATTATCAATCGTAAATAACTTTAACAGCCAAACAGTGTTTAACAAAGTTGCCGGATCAGGTGCATCTGAAAGGGAAACAGTTATTTATGAAGGTATGCCATATTGTTCGGTTATTACATGTCCTCAACCTACTAACCTGGTAAGTGAGAGCGTTGTAAACGCTTCTAACACTACATTGCTTAGCTGGACTCCGGGTGGTAGTGAAACACAATGGGAAGTTGTTATACAGCCTCAGGGTGGTGCATTCCCATCGACTGCTCCAACAACAAGTGTAATTGTAGACCAACCACAATATGTATTGGCAAACGTTTCTGCAGGCACGCTTTACGAATATTACGTAAGAGCTATTTGTGATATGGATACTAATGATAAAAGTTTCTGGTCTGGAGCACTTAGGTTCTCAATCTTTACTCCGCCTGCTTGTGCAGACGTTAGTGTCGTAGATGATGAGCTTAATATTATCGCACCGGATACTGAATATATAATATGTCCTGACGAAAATTTATGTGTAAACTTTAGCGCTAATTATTATGAAGGCGCTTCGCAAACAACTTCATATGAAGTAGAAGGTATACCTTATGTACAACCTTTCCCAACACTTGGTGGTACTGAACTTACCATTGACGTAGATGATATTTGGGGTCCTAGGGTTGTATTGCCATTTGAATTCTGTTTTATGGGAGGCGTTTACAATGCTGCCCAGGTAGGCTCTAATGGTGTAGTAAGCTTTAATGCTGATCAGGCTAATGGCGCATTTAGTCCATGGTCGTTCAGCCAGAGTGTACCTGATACTTCATTCCCGATAAAAAACGCTATTTATGGTGTTTATCAAGATACTAACCCTAATCCAGATAATAATAGTTGGGACAACCCTAACATCAACTATCAGGTATTAGGAAACTACCCTTGTCGTGCATTTGTAGTTAGCTTTAATGAACTTGCGCAATTCGGCTGTAGTACTGACAGCGCAGAAGACCAGGCCATTGGCGCTCAAAGTTCACAGATTGTTATCTACGAGATTACTAACATTATAGAAGTTTACGTTAAACGAAGAGTTCCTTGTACTTCTTGGCAAGGCGGTGTTGGTGTTATTGGTGTGCAAAATGAAGATGGAACTGTAGGGTTTACTGCTCCGGGAAGAAACACTGGAGATTGGTCTGCTTCTAATGAAGCCTGGAGATTTACACCAAACGGAGACCCTACTGCTACCTTCGAGTGGTTTAAAGATGGTGAACTTTATAGTACATCTAAAGATATTCAGGTATGTGCACTAGAAGGCGGTATAACTACAATGACTGCACGTGCTTCTTATGAGTTATGTAATGGTAACGTTATTATGAGAGAAAGTGACTTCTCTATAAAAGTTCAGGAGCAGATAATCCCTGCAAATGATCCTGTAGATCTTACTAAGTGTGGTAACGATGTTACTTTCGATCTTAACGAAGCTGTTGCTAATGCATTTGATGCATCTGAAATGCCAAATTATACCTTCACATTCTATACTACAGAAGCAGATGCTGTAGCTGGTGGTACTAATAATATACCTACTACTTTTGTAACTAATGCTACAACTACTATTTGGGTTAGGATTATGAGAGTTGGACAGCCATGTGCTAAGGTTCTGTCTTTCCAGACTATCCTATCAAACATTCCTCCTAAATTTACTGTTACAGCAGATCAGACTATCTGTGAAGGCACTTCTGCTACTATTGCAGTAACTCCTGATGCAGGCGAAGATTTCTCAAATGCAACGTATGTATGGGCACTTGATAATGTTACACTACCTGATACAACAAGCTCAATAACTGTAACAGAGGGTGGTACTTATGAAGTAACAGTAACTAAAGAAGGATGTGTGTTTACTATACCTTCTACCGTAACTGTCGTACCAACTCCAGTAGCTGATGCACCTGAAGATGTTAATGCCTGCGATAGCTATGTGCTTCCTGCATTAACTGAGGGTAATAATTATTATACAGGAGAAAATGGAACAGGAACAATTCTAAGTGCAGGTGAGACAATTACAGCATCTCAACGTCTGTATGTTTATGTCGCTGCTCTGGGTAATGCGCAATGTTTTGACCAAAACTTCTTTGATGTAACAATTACAGCTACACCAGAGTTCTCTTTTGTTGATGAATGTGACTCAAATGTTTACTATCTTGAAGTGGTTAATACTGATGGCTCATTTGATACTGATCGTGCTACCTATGCATGGACAGGTCCTGAAGGATTTACTGCTGCAGAGCAAAAAATTGTTCCTTCTAAACCGGGAGAGTATACAGTTACAGTTACGACAGATGCGGGATGTATTAATACAGACATGTTTGAAGTAATAAGCACATCATGTATGATTCCTAGAGGTATCTCTCCTAACGGAGATGGTAGTAATGATAATTTTGACTTATCAGCTTTAGAAGTTAAAAAACTTGAGATATTTAACCGTTACGGTCAGCAACTATACAGCAAGTCTAACTACACTAAGGAATGGGTTGGTAATGATGACAAAGGTAATGAGCTGCCTACGGGTACGTACTTCTATATGATTGAACGCTCAAACGGAGAAACTTTAACCGGTTGGGTTTATATCAATAGACAAGAATAAAATTTCTTTAAATGTTTATAAGGCTGCCTCAAAAGAGGCAGCTTTTTTTTTCACTAATTCTAAATAATACAAGAGTTTATCCATTAACTGATAAATAAAAAAACTCCTAATAAAAAGATTATATACAATAGATTTTTATATCTGTAAATTCTTTAACTTTATTGTAACAAAGCATCCTGAAATGAAAATAAATTCTGAGAATCACTTTATAATCCGTAGCGGATGGTTAAGGGCTGCAGTACTAGGAGCCAATGATGGTATACTCTCTACCACAAGTCTCGCAATCGGAATTGCAGCTGCAAGCACTACCAGAGATCCAATAGTATTAGCTACAATAGCCGGTGTTGTTGCAGGAGCACTTTCTATGGCTGCAGGAGAATATGTATCTGTAAGTTCGCAAAGTGATATAGAAAACTCTGACCTGGAACGGGAGAAAAATGAGCTTAAAAATATGCCCGATTCCGAATTAGCTGAACTTACCGATATATATATAAAACGAGGACTTTCAGCCGAGGTCGCACATGAAGTCGCAATACAACTTACTGCTCATAATGCACTTGAAGCTCATGCCAGGGACGAACTTGGCATTAATGAAATCACACAGGCTAAACCTTTTCAGGCTGCAATGGCATCAGCATTTGCTTTTATAGCCGGGGGCATTCTGCCTTTGCTTGTGGCCTTATTTGCCCCTGTAAAATCAATGGTAATCCTTCAATATGTTTTTGCTATAGTATTCCTTGCTTTTTCGGGCGCTTTGGCAGCAAAAGCCGGAGGTTCAAACATGCTTAAAGGTATTATACGTATTTGTCTTTGGGGCACGGTTGCAATGTGTGCCTCTGCTTTAGTTGGGTATCTCTTTGGTGTTCAGGTAGGATAAAATTGATTATTACATCTTAAGCAAATCTTAAGTTTCAAAATACAATTCACTTTATGGGTTAACGTTATTTTTATAAAACAAAAAAGTATATGAAATTAATTGCCTTATTACTCTTATTTGTGATTCCTACACAATGGGAGACAGATTTTGAAAATGCTAAAAAAATAGCAAAAGAAAAACATCAGCTTATACTCCTGAACTTCTCCGGGTCCGATTGGTGTGGCCCCTGTATCATGTTAAGAAAAGATTACATTGACAGTCAGGCTTTCCAGTCTATGGCAGGGGAAAACCTTGTAATGGTTAATGCCGATTTTCCCAGAAAAAAGAAAAATCAGCTTTCTGCAGATCAGGTAAAACGAAATGAGGCTCTGGCAGAAAAATACAATAAACAGGGACAATTTCCTTATACCCTATTATTGGATGCTAACGGAAAAGTTATTAAAACATGGTCAGGAAAACCCGAGATAACTGTTGAGCAATGGACTCAGGAAATAAAGAATATCTGTATTGCTAATAAATAATCATACGATTATAAATGAAAACATTCTCGCAGTCCCTAAAGCTAATGGGTAATAATTTTACTTTTACCGTTGTTGCAGAAAATAACAGCATTGCCCAAACCCATATTGAGACTGCAATTGATGAAGTAAGACGTATAGAGAAGTTGTTTACCACCTTTAGCGAGAGTAGTCAGACAAGTCTAGTAAACGCTAATGCCGGTATAGCTCCTGTCCAGGTTGATAAAGAGGTATACGATCTAATTGAAAGAAGTATTGCTATCTCAAGGATAACCCAGGGAGCGTTTGACATAACATATGGAAGCATTGATAAAAGCCTTTGGAATTTTGACAAAAGCATGAAAAAACTTCCTTCTAAAGAAGATGCTTTAAAGATGGTGCATCTGATAAACTACAACAACATTATCCTCAATCCTGAAAATCATACCATATTCTTAAAAGAAAAAGGAATGCGCATTGGTTTTGGTGGAATTGGGAAAGGCTATGCCGCCGAGATGGCCAAAGCCTTACTTATAAAAAAAGGTGTTCAAAGTGGCATTATTAATGCCAGTGGCGATCTTACAGCCTGGGGTTTGCAACCTGACGGACGCCAATGGCGCATAGGAATCTCAAATCCCGACAGGCCACAGGACATATTCTCTTACGTAGATATTTCCGGCAAAGCCGTAGCTACTTCTGGAAATTATGAAAAATACATATTAATTGACGGAAAAAAATATTCGCATACTATTGATCCAAAAACAGGCTTGCCCATATCCGGAATAAAAAGCGTGACTGTTATAAGTGCTAATGCTGAATTTGCCGATGCCATGGCCACGCCTATTGCAGTTATGGGAATAAAAGCAGGATTATACCTTATCGATCAGATTCCTGACCTGCATTGTATCATTATAGACGATAATAATAAAATTTATACCTCCAAAGATATTAACCTTAATTAAAACAACATGAGACGACGTATCTATTGCCTGAGCATTCTGGTACTCGCAGGTGCAGGATCATTTTCCTGTACTTCTGTAAAAGAATACCAGAAAAATAAAATAAATGATGCCGAAATGGCACTTTCCAACCGTAAAGTAGAAAAAACAGAATTAAGTTTTCAGAGTTACAGAGAGGGTTCATCAGGTGCCAATTCAGGAAAAAGCGGCGGTGGCTGCGGATGTAATTAACCCTTAAAGTAAAATTATATGAAACGTATATTTATTACAGGCTTTGCGCTTCTGGGTTTTTTACGTGCAACTGCACAGGATAATGTACAGACCGACTCTATAGCCTATAAAGCTCAAAAGTTAAAGCTGGAAGAAATTAATCTTGTTTCGAGTTATTATAAGCAGGATGGAAATAATTCTGCTGTTACCGGAGGTATCGGAACGGAAAAACTTACCGATATTTCCAATAGCATTGATGTTAAGTTTGTTAAATATGGCGAGACGGGAAAAAAACATACATGGGATTTTGAAGTTGGTGTAGACCAGTATTCTTCGGCCTCTTCAGATATGGTTGACCTTAGTGCAAATTCTTCGGCTTCCTATTCCGACATTCGCTTCTACCCTTCTGTAAGTTATAGCAGGGAAAATGAAGAGAAAGGAAATACCATAGGTGCGGGAGTTTCGTCTTCAACAGAGTTTGATTATCAGTCTTTTGGTGGAAACATAAACTATTCTAAAAAAACCAAAGATCGTAATGGCGAGTTTACTGCAAGATTCCAAACCTATATTGATCAGGTAAAACTAATAAACCCGATAGAACTTCGACCGACCATTGAAAATGGTGGTACAGAAGGAAGAAACACTTTTGCCGGTACCCTTAGCTATTCTCAGGTTGTAAATCAAAACCTTCAGGTACTCTTCCAGGCAGATCTTGTTTCTCAGCAGGGCTATTTAAGTCTGCCTTTCCACAGGGTTTACTTTAATGACGGTAGCGTACATCAGGAAAATCTGCCTGACAGCAGATTCAAAATCCCTTTGGCAGTGAGAGCAAGTTATTTCTTAGGAGATAATGTAATTATACGTGCTTATTACCGTTATTATACTGACGACTGGAAACTGACATCACATACTGCGGATATTGAAGTACCCGTTAAACTGTCTCCCTTCTTTTCCCTGAGCCCTTTCTATAGGTATTATTCGCAAAGTGCTGTGAAATATTTCAGCCCATACGGACAACATACTGGATCCGAGCAATATTATACCAGTAATTATGACCTTTCAAAATTTGACAGTAGTTTTTTTGGTATGGGGGTTCGTATTGCCACACCCGATGGTGTCTTTGGGATAAAACATTTTAGTGCATTAGAAATCAGATATGGTCACTATAGCAGGTCTACAAACCTTACTTCCGACATTATCAGCATAAATATAAAATACAAATAGATTAAGAATTAAGCCTTAATCTAAAATAAAAAACTGCTCATTTGACTGAGCAGTTTTTTTTATTTATATAAATAAGGATTATTTATTATCACTGAAAATCAAAATCCAACAGATTGGAAGGATTCACACCCAATCCTTTTGCAAGTTCCAGCAAAGTTGTAAACGCAAAGTTCTTACTTCCTTCTTCAATAGCAGCAATGTCACTTTTAGACAAAGACGTTTCACGAGCTAAATCAGCATACTCTAAACCTTTACCTAAACGAATAGCCTTAACATGGGCACCAAATGTAACTAATCTTCTATCCTTAAATTGCAGCATTCCTTCTCTTTCAAATTATTATCAGATAAATGTATACAATATAAAGCAAGCCACTAAATTACAACAGTAATTCAGATTTAGAATAAATTAAACCAATTACTATTTTACATCTATTACCACTAATAATGAGTAATTTATAATTCTTAACATACAAATAATTTCAATTTAAAAAGTTTATCGTAATATTGCAATATAAATATATTACAATGGGGATTACAAAAACTGATCACTTCACAGGAAAGCAAAATGAACTTGCCGTTTTAGCAAAAGCTATAGGGCATCCGGCACGAATTGCAATACTGGAATACCTTATGAAAGTTGACACCTGTATATGTGGTGATATCGTAAATGAAATGCCTCTCGCCCAGCCTACAGTTTCTCAACATTTAAAAGAATTAAAAAATGCTGGGTTGATTAAAGGAAATATTGAAGGCAATGCTATATGTTACTGCATTAACGAAGAAGGATTTGAAAAAATCAAATCGTTTTTTCAGCAAATAGACAATTACACAAAAAATAAAAAGAACGATTGTTGCTAAACTTAAATAGTATAATTATGAAGTTATCTGAAATCAAAAATTATTTGAATACAGTTGAAAAGCTGTCGTTTCAACTACCGGACGGATCTTATGTTCCTGAGAATTTCCATGTTACCGAAGTAGGGCTTATAACAAAAGATTTTATTGACTGTGGAGGTACAATCCGTAAAGAAACAGTGGTAAACTTTCAGTTATGGGAAGATTCAAACGATGAAGACCACCGCCTGAAACCTGAAAAACTGAAGAAAATAATTGACCTATCGGAAAAAGTTCTAAACATTGGAGATTTTGAAATTGAAGTAGAATATCAGGACAAAACAATAGGTAAATATGATCTGGGGTTTGACGGTACAAACTTTTTATTACTAAATAAGCAAACGGCATGCCTGGCCTCAGATCAATGCGGAGCGCCTAAAGAGAAAAAGAAAATTAACCTTATCGATATTTCAAAAAATTCAACCAACAGCTGTACGCCCGGAGGCGGCTGCTGCTAAAAATATTTCAATGAAAACCGAAAGCATACTATTCCCTGAGATAAATAACGTAGTAAATAATATAGAATTTGAAAGTATTTCAAAAGAACGTAAAGAAATACTTCAGCCTCTTATAAACTACATACAAGGAAAATCAACTGAAAATAAACAAATAAGACTAAACCTGATTTGTACTCATAATTCCCGCAGGAGTCATTTGGCGCAAATATGGGCTCAGACAGCTGCTGCTCACTATCGTGTACAAAATGTATACTGCTACTCAGGAGGAACTGAAGCCACAGCCATGTTCCCGGTTGTAGCTGACACATTAAAGAACATAGGTTTTAAAATTCAAAGCCTTTCCGAAGGAAGTAACCCTGTATATGCTGTAAAATATGCTGAAAACGAGCATCCAGTGATTGCTTTCTCAAAAGCATACTATGATGATTTTAATCCGGAAGAAGAGTTTGCTGCTATAATGACCTGTTCACAAGCAGATGGTGGTTGCCCATTTATAACCGGAGCTGAAAAAAGGATAGCCATAACCTATGAAGATCCTAAAGCATTTGACAACACACCTCAACAGGCGGAAAAATACAAAGAAAGAAGCCTACAGATAGCCAGTGAAATGTTTTATGTATTCTCTCAAATAAAAAAATAAATATGTCTTCAAATAATTGCAGTCCTGTTGCTGAAAGAAAAAAACTTGGATTTTTAGATCGATACCTTACACTTTGGATTTTCCTCGCAATGGTCGTTGGAGTAAGCATAGGTTATTTCATACCATCAAGTGGAGATTTTATCAACTCTTTCTCAAGTGGCACAACAAATATTCCCTTAGCAATAGGATTAATTCTTATGATGTATCCTCCTCTTGCGAAAGTTAATTACAGTAAAATAGGTGAGGTTTTTTCAAATATAAAGGTTTTAAGTGCATCACTCCTGCTCAACTGGGTAATAGGTCCTGTTTTAATGTTTATATTGGCCTTATTATTCCTTAAAGGATATCCTGAATATATGATTGGGGTTATACTTATAGGTCTTGCACGTTGTATTGCAATGGTTGTGGTATGGAATGATCTTGCTGATGGAAACCGGGAATATGCGGCAGGATTAATAGCCCTTAACAGTATTTTCCAGGTTTTACTATATAGCGTTTATGCTTATATATTCATTACGATCCTGCCTCCCTATTTTGGTTATAATGGTTTTTCAATAGACATTAGTATTGGACAAATTGCAGAAAGCGTAGGTATTTATTTAGGCGTTCCATTTGCAATGGGTTTTATTAGCAGATATGCGCTGATAAAATTAAAAGGCTTAGAATGGTTTCAAACAAAATATGTTCCTTTCATCTCTCCTATTACTTTAATAGCATTACTATTCACTATCATCGTTATGTTTAGCCTTAAAGGCGAGTTAATAGTTCAGATCCCAATGGATGTATTGCGTATATCGATACCATTAGTTATATACTTTACAGTTATGTTTGTAATTAGTTTCTTTACAGGCCGCTACTTTGGAGCTGATTATTCTAAAAGTACTTCTATAGCATTTACAGCAACAGGTAACAATTTTGAATTGGCCATTGCTGTGGCTATTGGTGTTTTCGGAATTAATAGCGGACAGGCTTTTGCAGGTGTTATAGGTCCTTTGGTTGAAGTTCCCGCACTTGTTGCCCTGGTTAATTTAGCATTTTGGTTTAGAAAAAGATATTTTAGAGAGGCTTAACATCATATATATCATGTCTAAAAAGCTATTAGTATTGGTCAGAGTTTAGGTTATATCTATCATAACTCTTAATAAATTTCTATTATCCTGATATAGAATTAAATGATTATGATATTCCAAATCAAAATCTTAATTTTAGTGTTATAAGATACTCAACACAAACAATATTAAACCAGTAAGATATGAAAGACGAATCAAACGATGTAAGTAAATGTCCCTTTCACAACGGTACTCTTAAACAGGCTGTTAATAATGGTGGTACAAAAAACAGTGATTGGTGGCCTGACCAGTTAAAATTAAACATCCTAAGACAACACTCTTCTTTATCAGATCCTATGGGAGAAGCTTTTAATTATGCCGAAGCATTTAAAAGCCTGGATCTTGAAGCTGTAAAGAAAGATCTACACGCTTTAATGACCGATTCACAGGATTGGTGGCCTGCAGATTTTGGCCATTATGGCGGCCTATTCATACGTATGGCTTGGCATAGTGCGGGTACATATCGTGTTGGTGATGGTCGTGGAGGTGCCGGTGCTGGACAACAGCGTTTCGCACCTCTAAACAGTTGGCCTGATAATGTTAGTCTTGATAAGGCCAGAAGATTGCTTTGGCCGATCAAGCAAAAATATGGCAATAAAATATCTTGGGCAGATTTAATGATTCTAACCGGAAACATTGCCCTCGAGTCCATGGGATTCAAAACATTTGGCTTTGCCGGAGGGCGTGCCGACGTTTGGGAAGCGGAGGAAGATGTTTATTGGGGATCTGAAAAAGAATGGTTAGGTGGTGATATTCGTTATGCTCATGGTTCAGACGGAGTTCCTAAAGATCATGGTGTTGTTTCGTCAGATGATAATGCAGATGGTGATATCCATAGCCGTAATCTTGAAAATCCATTGGCAGCAGTTCAAATGGGACTTATCTATGTAAACCCTGAAGGCCCGGATGGTAACCCTGACCCTATTAAAGCTGCAAAAGATATTCGAGATACATTTGGCCGTATGGCTATGGATGATGAAGAAACCGTGGCATTAATCGCCGGTGGACATACTTTTGGTAAAACTCACGGAGCAGCCCCTTCAGACAATGTAGGTAAAGAGCCCGAAGCTGCAGGACTGGAAATGCAGGGATTTGGCTGGCATAATAATTATCGATCCGGAAAAGGTCCTGATACCATTACCAGTGGCCTTGAAGTAACCTGGACCAAAACTCCTACACAATGGAGCAATAACTTCTTCGAAAATCTTTTTGCCTTTGAATGGGAACTCACAAAAAGCCCCGCTGGTGCACATCAATGGGTCGCTAAAAATGCTGAGGCGATAATTCCTGACGCTTATGATAGCTCAAAGAAACATCTACCCACTATGCTTACTACAGATCTATCGTTACGATTTGATCCGGCATACGAAAAAATATCACGACGATTCCTTGAAAACCCCGATCAGTTTGCCGATGCCTTTGCCAGAGCGTGGTTTAAGCTAACACACCGTGACATGGGGCCTCGAGCACGTTATCTGGGTCCTGATGTACCTCAGGAAATCTTATTATGGCAAGATCCCATTCCTGAAGTTAATCATGAATTGATTAATGATAATGATACAGCTGCTCTAAAAACAAAAGTACTTGAATCAGGTTTAAGCATTTCAGAATTAGTTTCTACAGCATGGGCAGCAGCTTCTACGTTCCGCGGATCGGATAAACGTGGCGGAGCCAATGGCGCACGTATTCGATTAGAGCCACAAAGAAGCTGGAAAGCAAATAATCCTACTCAATTGCAAAAGGTACTATCTAAACTTGAAAGCATTCAACAAGACTTTAATACTTCTCAGGGAGGAAACAAAAAGATCTCATTAGCAGATTTAATTATACTTGCCGGTTGTGCCGGAGTTGAGAAAGCTGCAAAAGATGCAGGACATTCAGCTATAGTTCCCTTTACCCCTGGTCGTATGGATGCCTCTCAGGAAATGACCGATGCAGAATCATTTGGTTATCTTGAACCTAAAGCTGATGGTTTCAGAAACTATCGAAAACCAAATCTACCGGTATCAACCGAAAAACTATTAATTGATAAGGCAAACCTTCTTACACTTACCCCATCTGAATTAACTGTTTTAATAGGTGGTCTCAGAGTGCTAGACACCAATTATGACGGCTCTAAAAATGGAGTATTTACCACAAGGCCGGGTCAGCTTACAAATGATTTCTTTGTAAATCTTCTGGATATGAATACAGAGTGGAAATCAACTTCTGAGGATAAAGAACTTTATGTTGGTAATGATCGTAAATCCGGAGCTGTTAAATGGGTAGGAACCCGTGCCGATCTTGTTTTTGGCTCCCATTCTGAACTCAGGGCAATTGCAGAAGTATATGGTAGTTCTGATGCTAAAGACAAATTTGTGAAAGATTTTATTTCGGCATGGAATAAAGTAATGAACCTTGACAGATTTGACTTGTAAAACATACAAAATAAATACAACAACCCATTTTAAACCAAAAATTTAAAATGGGTTTTTTAATGTAAAATTTTATATGAAATTTATGACTTAATAACAGATAATAAACCAATATTTACATTAGAAAACTACTATTTCGCATTTACGGTTACTTATTTTATGACCCTCCTCCGGATGGTGCAGCTTCATCAACTTCGGTTTTTTCACGTTTAAACGGCTTTTCAGCTTTAGAGAAAAGATTAATTAAAACAACATTTAACTGAATAGCATTGTAAAGTTTATTACCACCACTTCGGGGTAAAAATTCATTGGCATAAGAAAGCTCTAACTGAAATTTATCTGTAACAGGATAACCTAATCCGGCTGTTAGCCTGTTTCTGTCAAAGATATCCTTTCCACTTACATCACTTTTCGTTTTTAAAAAAACTTCATCAGACAAAAAAGCATATACTATACGTTTATCAACCTTAGGCCCATTTAAAGGATAAACAGCTTTCGCCTGTAGCCTTAGTCTCTCAACGGATTCAAACGTAAGTTCCTCATTTTTAATATTCCTGTCTTCCAGTCTCCCTCTGAGGTTTATATTTATCCTATGGTGTTTAAGGAGGTTATAGGTTACCTGAAATGCAAATCTATACTCAGGAGCATCACTTTGATTGAGTTCAGGTACATTTTTATTAAAATAGTGCGCATAAAAAAACGATACTTTCCACCTTTTACCCGGATAATAATGTGCCCATCCTCTAAAGTAAACCTGAATAATCCTGCTGAAATAATTATTATTATCCGGAAAGCTACTTGAGGTTAATCCACCATCTAACTCAACCACCCAGTTTTTGCTCAGATCCTGGGTAAAAGCATATTCATTCCAAATCTGATTCAGAACTTCACTTTGAGCTTTAGAAGATGAACTCAACATTATAAAACTAATGCAAACAATATAGTGTAGCTTTCCTGTCATATTTTTAAATATGCTATACAATATCTGATTATTAGGCTCACTAAATTAAGTAAGATTAATCAATCAAAGACTCTTAAAACATTAATTCATGATTCATTTTATAATATGAACCAAGTTTAGCACAAAAAACTATACAATTCTGTTTCAGTTTATAATTTGAAACTCATTGAACAACAATATGTAACCGCTTGTTAATTATCTTTGAGTAATCCACAACCTATCAAGATGAAAAATGCATTGTTTTGTTTTGTCCTGCTCATAGGCACTGTTCTTAATGCCCAGGAAAAAGTTAACGACAGCATTAAGAAGAAATTTGACATTACTGGTATACCAATAGTTAGTTACAATGATGCTTATGGTTCTATTGTTGGGTTAAATAGTATGGCTTTTTTTAATCTAAACAAAAAAGACACTATTTCTCCCGCAAGCATAGCCGGATTGGGTGGAGGTTTCAGTGAAAATAAGACCTGGTTTATTACACTTTTTTCACAGTTATACCTCGATGAGGACAAATGGAGGGTAACGGCGGGAATAGGTTTTGGAAACATCAATTTTCAATATTATGAGTCTTCAAATGAAGGAGAAGAAGGTTTTGTGGACTATAGTAACATTACAGAATTTGCAGCTTTTAGGGTAATGAGGCAAATTGTACCACACTTTTATGGTGGAGGAATCATAAAATTTCAACACAGTAAAACTCATTTTGAAACAGGAATAGATAGTATTGCCAATGCAAATGGTTTGGGCATTTCATTCATGTATGACACAAGAGATGATGTATACTACCCCGAACAAGGATGGAAGGCTGCCATAACTTATGTAGCAAATTCCGAATGGCTGGGAAGCAAGGAAAGTTTTCATTCTATACGGGCTTATTCTAACTACTATTGGAAAATTAATAACCGAATGGTATTGGCAAATCGTGCCAGTATTTTTTCAGGCATGGGAACTGTTCCGTTTTTTGGTCAGCACACAGTAGGTGGAAAAGACATCCGCGGATATACTGAAGGCAAATATAGAGGGAATCAGGTATATTCAGTACAATCAGAATACCGATGGAACTTTTACAGGCGTTGGGGAGCTGTGGGCTTTTTTGGCATGGCATTTACCGGCAACCCATCAAGCGGTGCACTACCGGCAGGCGGCGCAGGAATTCGCTTTAAAGCGATACCATCACAAAAAATAAATATTGGCATTGACTACGCCATTGGAAAAAAAGATAGCGGTATTTATTTTAGGATTGGAGAATCCTTTTAAATAAAATCCCGACTAAAAAGCCGGGATCTGTATTTGTTTTAAATCTGTCTAGAACGCAGAAGACATTCCTGCTACAATCAGACCAAAAAAGAATAAAATATAAATTGATATCATAATGATTACCGCTAATCCGGTAAACTTATAATATGATTTTAAATTCTCAAAAGAATCTGTAAGCGTAGTTGTACTGTTTTCAGAAAGTGCAGCCTTAGCTTTTGATGCAAATCGGAACATATACAATGCAGGAAAGAAATTAATAATTGCAAACAAAAGATAAAATCCGCCTAACATTCCTCCTGAAAACATTCCTGCCATAGGGTTATTTGCCATGGTTGAAGCCATAGCCCCCCCTATAGCAAACATGACAAGAGCAAAAATTACCATAAAGCCTGTTGCTATAAAACCTATGATTGACAGAAAAGTTGCCCATTTAGCGGTTTGATGATAATAGTCTTGTGCCTGTTTTGTAAACTGAAGCTCAAATGATTCAAATTGTGATTGTGAATTGTAATCCATCGATATTTAAATTGGTTAATTATTTTTCAAAAGCCTTAAGCGTTTTGGTAATGATAGATACACAATCTAAAAGTTGCTCTTCATTCATCACTAATGGTGGGGCAAAACGTATAATATTACCATGAGTTGGCTTTGCTAAGAGGCCGTTTTCTTTCAGGCTCACACAAATATCCCATGCTGTGGAACTCTCTTCAGTATCATTTATGACAATAGCATTAAGCAATCCTTTACCTCTGACAAGTGTAACTATATTACTTGTAGCAATGTATTCATTAATTTTTTGTCTGAACAATACACCCATAGCCTCAGCATTCTCGGCAAGTTTTTCCTCTTCAATTACCTCAAGAGCAGCAATAGCTACAGCTGCAGCAACCGGATTACCGCCAAAAGTAGAACCATGCTGACCCGGCTTTATAACATTCATGATATCATCATTAGCCAATACTGCCGAAACAGGGTAAGCACCTCCTGAAAGCGCTTTACCTAAAATTAGGACATCAGGCTGGACATTTTCATGATGAACCGCTAATAGTTTACCCGTACGGGCAATACCTGTCTGAACTTCATCTGCAATGAATAATACATTGTTTTCTTTACAAAGTTGTTTTGCTTTGGAAAGATAACCTTCGGCAGGAACATAAACACCCGCCTCACCCTGAATAGGCTCAACAAGGAAACCTGCAATATTTTTTTCAGATTTAAGAACATTCTCTAAAGCCGATATATCATCATAAGGGATTTTTATAAACCCTGCTGTATAAGGCCCAAAGTTTTTCCTTGCATTCTCATCATTAGAAAAAGAAATAATAGTAGTAGTCCTTCCATGGAAGTTATTCTCACAAACTATAATTTTAGCTTCCTGCTCTGCAATACCTTTTTTCTCGTAAGCCCATTTGCGACAAAGTTTTATAGCCGTTTCAACAGCTTCAGCACCGGTATTCATTGGCAATACTTTATCAAAGCCAAAGTATTTCGTTACAAACTCTTCATACTTCCCTAACTGATCATTATAAAAAGCTCGTGAAGTTAGCGTAAGTGTCTTTGCCTGACTTATCATTGCATTTACAATCTTGGGATGGCAATGCCCCTGATTTACTGCTGAATAAGCCGATAAGAAATCGTAATATTTTTTCCCTTCTGCATCCCATACATTCACACCTTCTCCCCTGCTAAGCACAACAGGAAGTGGATGATAGTTATGTGCTCCATACTTGTCCTCTAAAGCTATAGCTTCCGCTGAGCTTAATTTTTCTAAAACTGACATTGCTTTTTTATTTTTTGTTTGTCAAACAGCAATTCCTTCTTGTGGAGAGAAATCATCCAATTAGCCTGCAAATTACTAAAAATAAAATTATCGCCGATTTAATCTGAATTAAACGCAAATAAAAAACCTCATTTAGTTTAAAATGAGGTTTTTTATCAATGTCTTAAAAAGTCATATCATCTGCAGATGGGCCATAACTTCCCGGCAATGGAATATCAAGTAATCGTAAATATACCCCAAGCTGAGCTCTGTGATGGATAATCTGTGAATATGCCATTCTTATCACTTCATATTTGCTGTCTCTACTATAAACCTGATTGCCACTACGCAATACCCATTCTTTACTAAAAGTATTTACATCAGCATTAGCTAAAGCCTCTTTACCTTTTTTAAGCGATTCCTCAAAAAAGGTTAGCAACTCCTCATTAGACGTAACATCGTATGGCTGATAAGGATTATTTTCAAAATCAAGCCCATCTGTAGTTATTGCCATTTCAACCCAACCGGGTAACTCGGCAATATGAGAAGCAAGACGCTTCATTGTCATACTTTTTGGATGAGGTTGCCAGTCAAATTTTTCTACAGGGACAAGGCTAAGCATTTTTCGGGTTGTTGCTGCTTCCTGCTCCATTTCTTTCTGTAATAGTTTAATAAGTTCCATAATTGATTGATTTAATTTGTTTACAGTACAAATTAAATCATGGTTTATGACAACCCTATGTCAGCAGATTTTCCGAAACCTGATTTTTTTTCATCATTGTATTTAAAAGCCTAGCAACTGCGTCTTTTAAATTTTGTGGTTCAATAATTTCACCTTTGTCTGCGAACATTATAAACCACCGGGCAAGTCCTTCTTCTAACGATTGTGATAGAAAAGTCATCTCTACATAATCATCGGTAACCACCTCTGAAACAAAACCAAAATAATGGCGTCGGTCCTGCAGGTATATCGCTATACTTTTATCAAAGCGAATAACTGCTTTCTGAACCTTAAATCCAGCTCTGATAGCCTCTTGTGTTTGTTGAAATTCTTTTAAGGAAGCACGTTCCTCCTGAGGCTGATCGGTCAATTTAATTTCAATAACCCTGTCAAGTCGAAACTGCCTGTATTCCTGTCTCAAATGGCAAAAGCCGATAGTATACCAGTTCTCGTGCTCATGAAAAACACCTATCGGTTCAATATGTCTCTCACTATTATCATTGCCAAATGCTTTATATATCATTTTTACGACTTTCTTTTCAGCTATAGATTTGAGTAATACATCAAGAATATTGGCCGGAGGTGTGCTGTTTTTTGGCCTTTCTATTACCAGAATCTGCTCTTCAAGGTTTTCCACAAGGTCTTTTTCAGTTCCCCGTAAAACAGCTTTAATCTTATACATTGCCGAACTGAAATTAGTATTTAGCGCACTATCGGTAAACTTACCCATAAGTTTTTCTGCCGTAACAAAAGCGATGGCTTCTTCCTGCGTAAACATTACAGGCGGCAATCTATACCCGTCAACAATTGAATATCCTATCCCCGCTTCTCCATACAACGGAACTCCGGCTTCTTCAAGGGTGCGTATATCACGATAAATGGTACGCAGGCTGGTGCCAAACCTATCGGCGAGGTCCTGTGCCTTTACCACTTTTTTAGACTGAAGCTGTATTAATATTGCGGTTATCCTGTCAAAACGATTCATGGCTGAGATTTAGTAATTCAAAGATATAAATTATCGCAATGAAAAAAGGCCCCATAAGGGGCCTCATATGAAATCAAAAATAAACTTAACTCCGTACTAATGTTGCGTTTGATGTGATAGCTGTATTCAGTAACCTTGAAATAGGACAATTAGATTCTGCCTTTTTTACAAGCTGCTGAAATACATCGGTGTCAATATCGTCAATTCTTGCAAGAACTGATAAATGAGAACCAACAATACTTCCGTTTTGGAAATCTATATCACATTTTGTTTCAATTGAAGCTACATTATAACCGGCTTCATTGATGTATGCTGTCAATTGCATAGTAAAACATCCGGCATGTGCTGCAGCTACCAACTCTTCAGGGTTGGTACCGATACCATCTTCAAAACGAGTCTTAAAAGAATATTGAGTATTGCTCAGTACATTACTTTGCGTAGTAATTTTTCCTCCGCCTTCTTTCAGGGAGCCTGACCAAACGGCCGTAGCGTTTCTTTTCATCAGAATATGTTTGAATTGGTTTTCCTAAATTACTCAAATAAATGAGTAATTATGGGGTATTTAACAAAATTTTAAAACAAAAATTACTCCATCATAGACAACAACTTCAATGTTGTATTCCAGTTACGGGTAGTTGCCTTTAATTTTAATTTTGTTTCTATGAGATTATTTGAAAGCTTTGAGTCTGATGCTTTCGATTCTAATTTAAAATAAAGAATGTTATCAACTATCTCAATCAAATCATTGCCAATAGGAGCCTGAAGTAGCTTCTCTATATTTTCAGACGTTGGAATATCCGAAAGAAAAGTAACATATAGTTTTTTAAATCCGGAAGGTTCCTCTTCTCTCCGTTCTGTAAAAGGATTACTATCAATACTTGTTTCGAGTTCATTTTTATTAATTATGAATACGGTGATATCAAAACCATACTCATCTTTTATAAGACCGGATAAATTATTTTTCAGTTTGTCTTTTGATTTTTCATCGCTCTCAAATACTACATTTCCACTCTGAATGTAAGTCTTAACACTTTTAAAGCCATTATTTTCCATCAATGTTCTTAGACTTTCCATTTTAATGATATTCTTACCACTAACATTAATTCCACGCAAAAGAGCCAAATACCTGTTCATAATATTTTTTTGTTTAATGAGATTACAACAAATGTATCCTGTTTTTTGTAATAATACCTTATTTTTGCGCCATGGGAAGAAAGAAGACAGATAAGATCGTATTTGACAATATTACAGTACTTGACGCAGGTGCTAAAGGTGTATCGGTAGCTAAAGCTCCGGATGGAAAAGTAATTTTTATACCCAACGTGGTTCCTGGAGATGTTGTAGACATACAGACTTTTAAAAAGAAAAAGTCGTATTATGAAGGAAGAGCCGTGAAATTCCATCAATATTCGGAACACAGAATTGATCCTGTTTGCAGTCATTTTGGTTCATGCGGAGGATGCAAATGGCAAAACATGCAGTATTCTCAACAGCTATTTTACAAAAACCAGGAGGTTTACAATAACCTAAAACGCATTGGAAAAATAGAACTACCCGATTTTGAACCAATATTAGGTTCAGAAAAACAGCTGTTTTACCGTAATAAGATGGAATTCTCGTTTTCTAACGCTCGATGGAAAACTCAGGAAGAAGTTGATAGCGGTGTAGAAATTTCCGACGCTAATGCTCTTGGATTCCATATCCCTAAAGCATGGGATAAAATTCTTGATATAACCCACTGTAGTCTTCAGGAAGATCCCAGTAATGATATCCGTAACAGCGTAAGGGAATTTGCTAATGCAAACGGATTGAGTTTCTTCAATCCCCGTAATCATGAAGGTTTGTTACGTACATTAATGATTCGTACAGCATCAACTGGCGAGATCATGGTACTTATTCAGTTCTTTGAAGATGATAAAGAAAAAAGAGAGCTGCTTTTAAATTACCTTAATGAGCGTTTCCCTCAAATCACGTCACTTCAATATGTAATAAACAGTAAAGCTAATGATACGCTTTACGATCAGGATATAATTCTCTTCAAAGGACGTGACTATATCCTTGAAGAAATGGAAGGCCTTAAATTTAGTATCAATGCTAAATCGTTCTATCAAACGAATTCAGACCAAGCTTATGAACTGTATAGCATAACACGCGAGTTCGCCGGACTTACAGGAAATGAACTTGTTTATGACCTTTACACCGGAACAGGAACTATTGCTCAGTTCGTTTCTAAAAAAGCTCGAAAAGTTATTGGTGTTGAAGCAGTACCAGAAGCAATTGCCGATGCAAAAGAAAATGCAAAACGTAATAATATTACTAATTGTGAGTTCTTTGTTGGTGACATGAAAGTTGTTTTCAATGATGAATTCATAAATACTCACGGAAGGCCGGACGTTATCATTACCGACCCACCACGTGATGGTATGCATAAAGATGTGGTAGACCAAATTTTACAAATTGCCCCTGAAAAGGTGGTTTATGTAAGCTGTAATTCTGCAACGCAGGCACGTGACCTTGCTCTGATGGACGAAAAATACAAAGTTACGAGAGTACGCCCTGTTGATATGTTTCCGCAAACGCATCATGTGGAAAATGTTGTACTTTTGGAAAAACGATAATATAACACAGGCACAGCCTATATGAAAAGATTAATAGCTTCTATAGCCGTATTACTTGCCTTTTCAGTCTATCTCCTTAGTTGTGAGAAAGATGACATCTGTTCAGAAGATACTCCTACCACACCTGGATTGGTAGTTGAATTCTACGATAAAGAAACTCAGACTGAAACAAAAAGCGTTAGTAATTTTAAATATTACGTATTAGGTACAAACGAAATTTTACCTGCAAATTCTTCTAGCAGTGTTAGCAAAATTACACTACCGCTGAGAACGGACCAGGATGAAGTTACATGGGCTTTACAATACAACACAACATCCAATGGCATAAAAGTCAGTAATACTGATTATCTTACTATTAAGTATACTCGTCAGACAACTTATGTTTCTCGTGCATGCGGGTATAAAACAACATTTACCCTTATACCAGCATCAAATGGTAATCCTAATCCATCAGTTACAGATGCTGATACAAGACTATTTATTGAAGGAAATCCCGAAGTAGTTACTCCATACATAGAAAACGAAAATGAAGTACATGTCAAAATCTATTTTTAGCCTTTTATTGCTGTTTACATTTTCGGGCTACGGACAGGATAAAAAACCAACGGATACTATCAATAAAGTCCAGCCTGCTAAAACAGAAAAATACGGTATACGTATTGGTGCCGACCTTTACAGACCTGCACGTTCCCTATATGAAGATGGGTTTTCAGGTTTGGAACTTGTTGCAGATTACAGGGTAACAAATAAAATGTATGCCGCTGCTGAACTTGGAACTGTAGATTTTACTGTAGATGATGATCAGTTAAACTTCACCACAAAAGGAAGCTATCTAAAAGTTGGTTTTGATTACAATGTGTATGAAAACTGGCTCGAAATGCAAAATATGATATATATAGGTATGCGCTATGGTTTTGCTACTTTTAGCCAAAATCTTAATTCATATACCATATACGACACAACAGACTATTTCCCCGATGTGACTCTGTATCCAAATGAGAACTATTCAGGACTTACAGCACACTGGGCAGAAGTTGTTGGCGGACTGAAAGCCGAAGTCGTAAAAAACCTTTATTTAGGCTTTAGTGTACGACTGAACATGCTGCTGGCGGAAACAAAACCTGATAACTTTGACAATCTTTATATACCTGGCTTTAACAGAACTTATGAAGGAAGTTTTGGCGCCGGAATAAATTATACGGTTTCTTATATGATACCTTTTTACAAAAAACAAAAGGCCGAAGAGAAGAAAACCTCTAAATAGCAAAAAAAGCCGCATAAATGCGGCTTTTTTTCATTTTATTACCCTTATTTTATGATAAGTTTCTTAACCTGATGCTTACCATTAGAAGTTATACTTATAAAATACACTCCTGAATTTAACGCTGCTATATTTAAGCTTACTTCATTAGTGATGTAACTGTTTTTCAGAACCGTTTTACCAAGCATATCAATAACCGAAACTTCAAATCCATTAGCTTCATTATTTGGAAGGTGAAGATTTACACTCTCTGATGCAGGGTTAGGATAAACCTTAAACAGACTGATGTTCTTTTCTCCTGTACCTAAAACATTCTGTACTGTTGTAGTAACTTCGTTAGTTGTTATAGGATCATTGAAATCAAAATAGATATCAGCCTGTGCAGACATAGAATCACCAACTGTAACACTTGTTTTTGGTTTGATTCTGTAAATAATGTGTCCGTTGCTTTCAGGTACTATACCTGTTGCTTCATTCTCGAAAGCAAGATCAATACCTGTAAACATAAACTCAACTTCATTTCCTGTGTGTTTTACTGTAAATTCATCAGTTGCTGATACTGCCTGGAATGTTGACCAGTCAAGGTTTTCATCAAGACCAACCACTACCCTCACATTTTCAGCATTTGCTGTACCCATATTCTGAAAGCGTATAGTATAATTAAGATAATCGTTTGTTTGTGCTTCTGTAATAAACTCACCTTCGCGAACAGCAATATCATTAGGATCGTAAGAATTAATAACGGTCTGGCTTAAAACAGATGTGTTATCAACTGGATTAACATCACCTGTAAGCGGAGTAATATTAGCTGTAAAATTTAAAATAGTTCCTGCAGATGTAATTTGAGGTACATTTACAGTAAAATTCACTATTGCTATTTTACTCTGGAACGGATAAAGGTTAACATAATCAAGTGTAAGCATATTACCTGATTGTGTCATTGCTGGAAGAGCATTTGTGAAGTTTAAGTTATTCGCATCAAACTGAAGCGTTATACTGCCGTTTTGAGTTACAGTACCCATATTCTGATAAAAAAGAACATAACTTGCAGGGAAACCCGGGCGAGCAGCAGTAATAGGGAAAAGTGTAACTGCCACATCATTCACCGCTTCGAATTGTGGTGTAATACAGAAGTTTTTCTCATTAGCTTCCGTCGGCATAACAACAGAGTAATTCAATGGTGACACTGTACTATTCGCATCAGCTATTACGTAAACTGAATTATCTCCATCCGGAACATTATCAAAATGGTAATAACCATCTGCATTTGTGTAAGTGATGTATACATCATTATTATGAGTCAAATAAACGGGTATACCTGAAGCAGCTGCTTCAAAAGTATCACAGTCATTATCAAAATTTAGTGATGCAAATCCCGTAATTGTATTTCCATTACACTCAATTGCAATTAATTCAATTGGAGCTACCCAACGGCAATTACTCACTGTTCCTGTTTGAACTACAGAAATATAAACAACGCCAGTAATACTGTTATAACTCTGAGGATTTACTATAGCATTTACACCAAATTCAGCAGCTGCCTGTGTTTGGTGAAATGTACACGTATACCCTGTAGTACCAGCTGTAACCTGAGCAATTGCTGGTGTAAGATCATAGATAGCACTACCATCGTTATTCATTAAACAACCTGTTATTGGTTGTGGAGCATTAAAATTTGGCGTCGGAATAATCGTTACAGTAAAATTTGATTCGTCTGAGCATCCAAAATCATTTTCTTTGTAAACATAAACAACCTGTGTCTGAGTAATCACAGTACCAAAAGGAATTTCGTTAACACCGCCAGGAGATGAATAATATTGTCCAACTTCTATAAAAGGAAGTTCGTATGAGTTGCATCCGGAAACATCCGGTAAATCCGGAACAAAAATTCCTGACACCCAGCTAATTTGGAAAACTGTAATTGCCGAAGAATCATCATCGGTGTTTACTACTTTTGCAAAAATAGTTTGCTGCATAGGTGAAACAAAGGCAGCAGGGTTCAATATAGGATTTGTATTAGCTGCTGCGTCTGCCTGTGTTAGGTAATAAGTGACTGTAAAAATTTCCGGATCCTGATTCCCTAAAATAATAGGTGTTTGTAAAGTAAGATCAAATACTTCGTTGCCGCATTGATTGATACTCGGGGCAGGATAAGCTTCCGTCTGAGAAAATCCTTTTACCACTGTAAAAAGAATAATAGCAAAAAAAAGTAGTTTCTTTTTCATAATAAGGTTTTAATGGTTCGACATTCTATAAAACAAACCATTGAAGAAATTCCCTACTCAGAAAAATTAAAAAAATTAACACCTCTAATGATAACTTATAAAAAAAACGGATAAAACCGGCTTATTTTTATAAGTTATCTTTTTTCTTTTGCCTCCAGTTTTTAGTTATAGCTATGTAATCTATTGAAAAAGCCGGATCCTGTCGTTGTAATCTGTGTTCTTTAAAAGCCTGCAATAAAAAGCCTTCAATATGATAATCCTCAGCTATTGTTGACGGGCTATACCCCCTCTTAAGATCAATATTAAACATATGGGCTATACGATTAGACCAAAAAGCTTTCCATCCGCTTTTATGTTCTTTAATTAAGTCGAAAGTACTTGTACCGGTTTGCCTGTAAATGAGTTTAACTAATATTTGCCCTTCAGACCTTGTCAATTTCTTAAGCCTGTCTTCAAATTCATTTTCGAGATAATTCTCAACGATTTTAGCGTATTTTTTTTTCTCCTTTTCTGTCTTTAGCTTTGCCAGATTGTTATTAAGCATGGTGAGCTTATCAGCAGCAGTTTTAGCATAAGGATATACTTTAAGCGTTCTTCTTTTTAAAAGCGCAAGTTTTTTTCGCTCATCCACAGAAATACTGTCCTTAACATTGGATATGACCAGTTCAGGCATCTGCATGTTAAATGCTATAGAATCCAGTTCAGGATCATTTATAGTATCCTTCTCAGCAATCTGAGCACTTACAGTCATACTTGACAAAAACAGGAAGAGCAAGCAAATCTGTGCTTTCATTTATTAAAAATTTTACTTCAAATGTATACAATAATACGCAACTCTGTAATCTAATTTATATTTTAGCCAAAAATTAATTTATGTCTTCTAAATCTATATTAAACGATACATCATTATCTTTCCTTGAGCAATATCTAAACAACCCTTCACCTACAGGTTATGAATCTGAAGGCCAAAAGATATGGATGGATTACTTAAAGCCTTACGTTGATACTTTTATAACAGATACCTATGGCACTGCTGTGGGTATAATAAACCCTGACGCTCCTTACAAAGTAGTAATTGAGGGCCACAGTGATGAAATATCATGGTATGTAAATTACATAACGGAAAACGGGCTAATTTATGTTATACGTAATGGCGGTTCAGACCACATGATTGCTCCTTCTAAAAGAGTCAATATCCATACCAAAAAAGGCATTGTAAAAGGAGTTTTCGGATGGCCTGCAATTCACACACGTCAGCGAGGAAAAGAAGAAGGCGCTAAACTTGAAACCATCTTTATCGACCTTGGTTGCTCAACCAAAGAAGAAGTTGAAGCTCTTGGCGTACATGTTGGCTGCGTGATCACCTACCCTGACGACTTTATGATCCTAAACGAAAATAAATTCGTTTGCCGTGCCATTGATAACCGTATAGGTGGCTTTATGATTGCTGAAGTAGCCCGACTACTCCATGAAAACAAAAAGAAACTTCCTTTCGGACTATATATAACCAATTCCGTTCAGGAGGAAGTTGGACTTCGTGGGGCCGAGATGATCACTAAAACCATCCGCCCAAATGTTGCCATCGTAACCGATGTGTGCCATGACAGCACTACGCCAATGATCGATAAACGCATCGAAGGTGAAACTCAGATAGGAAAAGGTCCGGTTATTACCTACGCTCCGGCTGTACAAAATAACCTGAGAGAACTTATTATCGATACAGCTAATAAGAACGAAATTCCATTCCAAAGATTGGCATCATCCCGTGTTACAGGTACCGATACCGACGCTTTCGCCTACAGCAACGGCGGTGTTGCATCTGCCTTGATTTCACTTCCGTTACGCTATATGCATACCACTGTAGAAATGGTTCACAGAGACGATGTCGAGAATGTAATCAGGCTAATCTACGAAGCGCTGCTCAACATAGAAAACGAAGAAACTTTCTCTTACTTCAAAGCATAAAAAAAAGCATTCGCTCCAGCGGATGCTTTTTTTTCATTACGTTAAAAACGAATTAGGCATTTGCCTGCTTTAACAAAGCAACAGCTTCTTTAGCATTAGATGCTTCAGCATGCTTTAAGGCTGTTAGACCTTTTTCATCTTTATCTTTTACATTAGCGCCCTTTTCCAGCAATAGAGTAATGATTTCTGACTGGTTGTAACGTGCCGCAATCATTAGTGGAGTCATACCATTACATTTTTCATGTACTGACGCTCCGTACTCTAACATTTTTTTTACGGTTGCAACATCACCTTTAGAAATTGCTACACCAAGCGGTGTGGTCACTTTGTACTCCCTTGTTACTGCTGTTGAAGTACTTTCTGCATTGTTTGCCATTGATACATTAGTAAACGCTAATACAATAGCCAGGCCTGAATAAATGATCGCTTTTTTCATGATTGATTGAATTTGATTTGATGATTATTTTTAATTAACCGGTTGATGAGACCGTTTAAAATAATAGACGAGCATAACACGGAAAACGTTACAGCGGTTTTTAAAATTAACAAAATTTTAACAATTATAAACTTACTATGCTTGCATATATAAATAAAAAAACCGCCTTAAAAATAAGGCGGTTACAAATATTTTAATGAGAAATTATTTATTTAGGAATGCTAGAACATTTTTTTCAATTCTTTCATTGATATTAGAAATATCAGCTTTAGCAAACTTCTCTCCTATGATATTTTCGTACAATTCGATGTATCTTTCAGATACTGTCTCGATGTATTCATCGGTCATTTCAGGAATTTGTTGTCCTTCTTTACCCTGAAAACCGTTAGCGATAAGCCACTGGCGAACAAATTCTTTAGAAAGCTGTTTCTGCTCTTCATTATTGTTCTGACGCTGTTGGTAACCTTCAGCATAGAAATAACGGGAAGAATCCGGTGTATGGATCTCGTCAATAAGAACTATCTTGCCGTCTTTAGTCTTACCGAATTCATATTTGGTATCAACAAGGATAAGCCCTCTTGAAGCAGCAATCTCAGTACCTCTTTGGAAAAGAGCACGTGTATATTTCTCAAGTACTAAATAATCTTCTTCAGAAACAATACCGTTAGCTAAAATATCTTCGCGAGAGATATCCATATCATGCTCACCATTATCAGCCTTGGTTGTAGGCGTGATTATCGGAGAAGGAAATTTATCATTCTCTTTCAGTCCTTCAACAAGTTCCACACCACACAATACCCTTTTACCAGCTTTATACTCGCGGGCAGCGTGACCTGAAAGGTATCCACGGATAACCATCTCTACTTTAAATGGCTCACAAAGGTGACCTACGGCAACATTCGGATCCGGAGTATCGATAAGCCAGTTAGGCACTACATCTTCGGTAAGGCGCATAAATTTAGTAGCGATCTGGTTCAGTATCTGCCCTTTGTAAGGAATACCTTTTGGCATAACTACGTCAAAAGCCGAAAGCCTGTCGGTAGCTACCATTACCAATAGCTCATCGTTAATATTGTATACTTCTCTTACTTTACCGCGGTAAACCGATTTTTGCCCCGGAAAATTGAAATCAGTGCTTGTGATGGTATTCATTGAAACTGTTATAAGTTATTGTTTTTTGAAGATGCAAAAATAAGAAAGTTAATGTTCTAATCTTTTGTTTTTATCAGACATTTTACAGGCAATTGCAAAACCTACATTTATGAAGAATAAAATCAGCGACAAAATTGAAATTATCAAACCGGTTGTACAAAAGCCAAAATAAATACTTACAAGCAAAAAAACAAGTGAAAGCATTTGAATAATAGTTATCCAACTATTGATTCTGGCCTTAAACAATACTAAAAAACCATATCCCACAACACTTGTAATAACCGAAAAACCAAACACAACCGGCATAAAATTGCTTAAATCCCATGCCCATCCAATTGTTTTATTAATACCATATGTACCAACAACTGTATCTTCAAATAATAATTCCCGAACAATCAGATAAATTATAGGAGACAATAACAGAATAGCTAAAATTAAAAAAGGATGCTTTGGCTTTGAAAAATTTATCATAATAAAAGTAAACCTGCAGAAATATAAATTTCTGCAGGTTTTTATAAGTATATTTTAAAATTTTAATTACTATGCTCAATCGACTTGTACGCCTCAATAACTTTCTTAACAAGGCGGTGACGTACCACATCTTTATCATCAAGGTAAATGATACCGATACCATCTACGTCTTTAAGAATAAGCAATGCTTCTTTCAGTCCACTGGTCGTACTACGCGGTAAATCGATCTGTCCCGGGTCACCCGTTATCATAAATTTGGCGTTTTTACCCATACGGGTAAGGAACATCTTCATCTGCGAGTGCGTAGTATTTTGTGCCTCATCAAGAATTACATAGGCATTATCAAGCGTACGTCCCCTCATAAAAGCAAGTGGTGCAATCTGGATTATCCCCTTCAGTATATAATCCTCTAATGACTGCGGCGGAAGCATATCACGTAGTGCATCATATAACGGCTGCATATACGGATCCAGCTTCTCTTTCATGTCTCCCGGAAGGAAACCAAGGTTCTCCCCTGCTTCTACTGCCGGACGGGTTAATATGATTCTTTTAACCTGTTTCTCCTTTAATGCTTTTACGGCAAGGGCAACACCTGTATACGTTTTACCTGTACCCGCAGGACCTATTGCAAATACCATGTCATTTTTAGCCATAGTATCAACCAGCAACTGTTGGTTTGGCGTAAGAGCTTTAATCAGCTTGCCACCTACTCCGTGTACCAGTATTTTATCGCTCGGATCCATCTGCTCAACCTGTGAGTCGCTTTGAATTACCCTTTCTATGACATTGTCATCAATGTTGTTATAGCGTGTAAAGTGCAGCATCAGCCTGTTAAAGCGTTTTTCGAACTCGTCAAGGATTTCTTTTTCACCAAATGCTTTTAATGTGGTTCCGCGTGCAACGATTTTTAGCTTAGGATAATATTTTTTTATCGTTTCAAGATGTGAATCCTGAGCACCCCAAAAATCTTTAGGGGCAATGTCTGTCAGTTCAATTATTCTTTCGTTCAAAAGCAGTTGATTTTAATTAGAGAAATGAGCATTATAATTATTAGCTTTGCAATCAAATTTAGTGAAATTAAACATCGTTTTCAGCAAAAGTTTTACACAATTTTATGTCAATAATTACCCTTACAACCGATTTTGGCCTCAAGGACCATTTTGTGGGCGCTTTGAAGGGAAAAATTATTTCCGGTTATCAGGAGGCTCAGATTATTGACATATCCCACGACATCGATTTGTTTAATGTTTCTGAGGCAAGCTATATTGTTGGCGCAGCATACAATAGCTTTCCAAAAGGCACTGTACACCTTATTGGCGTAGATGCCGAACTTACCAAAGACAACAGGCATCTTGCCATGCAATGGAACGATCACTATTTTATTTGTGCCGATAATGGCATCCTTAGCATGCTTACGCAAAAGATCA
The DNA here is from genome assembly GCF_003350375.1 of Flavobacterium sp. AG291. Classification (GTDB taxonomy): domain Bacteria; phylum Bacteroidota; class Bacteroidia; order Flavobacteriales; family Flavobacteriaceae; genus Flavobacterium; species Flavobacterium suzhouense. The sequence continues at coordinate 64,854 of NZ_QQAR01000007.1, forward strand.
TTCCTCAAAAAATAGTTGAGATAAACATACACGACCGCCTACCTGAAGGTTCCACCGAAATGGATGCGTTTGTCGCTGTTGCCTGCCATATTGCCAAAGGCGGACAGTTAAATGTTATAGGGCGCGAAATAACCGAAATAAAAGAAATGAGCGAACTGCAGCCTATTGTAGCTGCCGACCAAAACTCTATAAAAGGATACATCGCTTATATAGATCACTTTGGTAACTGTGTAACCAATGTAACTGAAAAGCTTGTACGCGATACCGCTAAAGGAAGAGAGTTTGAAATTAAATTCAGTACTAAAACCATAAAGTCGGTACGTAAAAACTACTCCGATTTTACCGTACGGGAAAACTTTACTATAAAAGATTATGAGGGTGATAAACTGGCCATATTCAATGAGGCCGGATTCCTGGAAATTGCAATATACCGAAGTAATCCTCTAACTGTAGGCTCAGCTGCAACCCTATTGGGGCTAAAGTTCAGAGATGTAATTAATGTAGTCTTCAAGTAATAATCAGTCGCAGTATTCAGTTTGCAGACCGAATAAATTCGAAAATAAAAAAACAATAAAAAACTGTATGTTTGTACGCATAGTAAAAATGGGATTCTACGAAGATAAGGTCCAGGCCTTTCTTGATAATTTTGAACAGGTTAAGGAACAAATACGAAATTTTCCCGGAAACCGTTTCTTAGAATTATATCAGGACAGGAACGACCCTACCGTGTTTTTCACTTATAGCTATTGGGAAGATGAGGCAGATCTTGAGAAATACCGTCAATCAGAATTGTTTATAGAGGTTTGGGCATTTACCAAACAGCTATTTAACCAAAAGCCTGAAGCCTGGAGTGTAAATAAACTGGTTACTTTAGAATAAAAAATAAAAAATATTAATGAAAGCATTGTTATTACGTGAGATCAAGTCCTTTTTCGGTTCGCCGATAGGTTATTTGGTCATTGCTATTTTCCTGCTGCTCAACGGCCTGTTTTTATGGGTGTTTGAGGGTGATTTTAATATTCTGAACAGTGGCTTTGCCGATTTGAGCCCATTCTTTACGATATCTCCCTGGATATTAATTTTCCTTATCCCGGCAGTAACCATGCGCAGTTTTTCTGATGAAAAAAAACAGGGAACTATAGAATTATTATTTACCAAACCGCTTAGCGTATGGGAAATAGTAAACGGTAAGTTCTTCGGTGCTCTTATATTAATTGTTTTAGCCATACTGCCAACAATCATTTATGTAATGGTAATCTCGTATTTTGGAAATCCTGAAGGAAATATAGATATGGGGAGTACGCTAGGTTCTTATTTTGGTTTATTATTCCTGATTGCAGGATATACAGCTATAGGAGTATTTACCTCTACCCTTTCCGACAATCAGATAGTAGCATTCATCATATCTGTTTTTGTGTGCTTTCTATTCTATTTCGGATTTGAAGGCGTTGCAAACTACATAGGCAACCTTAAAGGCTTTGTTTCGTCTCTTGGAATGGATTATCATTTTAAAAGCATGAGCCGTGGCGTAATAGATACCAGAGATGTAATCTACTTCATTAGTATTACGGTATTATTCCTGTCGTTAACTGTTTACAAACTTAAAGCGCTTAAAGGATAATGGAAACAGTTAATCAGACACCACAGCCAACAGTAAAACAGAAGAACCTGAAGCAGCTTTTTACAATTATAATTGTCTTGCTTGCAGTTAATTTTGGCGGATACTATTTGTACAAACGTTTTGACCTTACACAGGATAAACGCTACACTCTTTCTCCTGCAACCCTAAGTGTCATTGAAGAAGTAAAAGACCCTTTATATATTGACGTTTTTCTTGAAGGCCAGTTTCCCGGTGAATTCAAAAGACTACAGGATGAAACCAAACAATTACTGGAAGAATTTCACGCGCGTAACAGCAATATAGTATTCAACTTCACTAATCCGCTTAAGGATGAAGACGGCCGCGATCAGGCAGTACAGGAGCTTTACAAAATGGGTATGACACCTGTAAGCGTCACGGTAGATGATAAAGGTAAGCAATCGCAGGAGTTGGTATTCCCTTGGGCAATGGCGAATTACGGAAAGAAAACCGTAAAGTTTCCGCTGCTTAAAAATATGCTTTTAGCCTCGACAGCTGAAAAAGTTGTGAGTTCAGTTCAGCATCTTGAATATGCCGTAACCGATGCTATCAACAAAGTAATTAAAGAAAAGGAAAAGAAAGTTGCCATAATAAAAGGTAATGGCGAAATGAATGACAGGCAGATAGGTGATTTTATCAGGAATATAAGAGAAAGTTACTATATCGCACCTTTTACGCTTGATTCTGTTGCTAAAAACCCTGAAGCCACATTAAGACAACTTAAAGGTTATGACCTTGCCGTTATCGCAAAACCAACTGAAGCTTTTTCGGAACAGGAAAAACAGGTGCTTGATCAATATATCGTTGAAGGGGGCAAAACCCTTTGGATGGTTGATGCCGTTCAGATAGAAATGGACAGCCTTTATAACGACACGGGAGTAACTCTTGCCTTTCCACGTGATTTGAACCTAAACGATATGTTCTTCAAATATGGTATCAGGCTTAATCCCGATCTGGTTAAAGATGAGATAGCTACACGTATCAAACTGGCTACAGGTGCTCAGGGAAGTGAAACACAGTTTCAGGAATATCCTTGGCGTTTCTCTCCATTTATCTATCCAGATTCGAAAAATCCTATCGTAAAGAACATGGACGGTATCCGATTTGAGTTCGCTAACAGTATTGACACCCTTAAGAATGGTATTGACAAAACGGTACTTTTAAGATCATCTCAATATTCAAGAAAGATAGGTACTCCTACAGAGATAAAGCTTTCCATGGTTGAAGAAGAGACAAGCCCTAAAGATTATGCAGGCAAAGGCTTCATTCCTGTGGCAGTATTACTTGAAGGTAAATTCCATTCAGCATTTGAGAACCGTGTACTTCCGTTTAAAGATGCTGCATTTAAAAAAGTAGACAAGGCAGGTAAAATGATTGTAATTTCTGATGGAGACATTGCAAAAAACCAACTGGATAAAAATTTCGAACCTTTAGAACTTGGTTACGATAAATGGACCGGAGTGCTTTATGACAATAAAGGTTTCCTTATGAACTGCGTAAATTACCTGCTCGATGACAAAGGACTTATTAACATCCGAAGCAAAGATGTAAACCTTCCGTTACTGGACACACAGAAAGTTCATGAAAACTATACTGCCGCGCAGTTTATAACTGTCGGATTACCAATAGTGATTTTAGCAGTATTCGGATTCCTGTTTACTTACCTTAGGAAAAAGAAATATGCAAAGTAGTGTTAATAAAAAATATTGCACTATTTAATTTGATTACGATATATTTGTGAAATGTAAAATCAGCCGATTTTATAACTAAATAAACAAAAAAGAGATGAAATTTATAGTATCCAGTTCATATTTGCTAAAACAATTGCAGGTTTTAGGAAGTGTAATCAACAGCAACAACACGTTGCCAATACTTGATAACTTCCTTTTTGAATTAGACAGTACTGAATTAAAAGTATCTGCTTCCGATTTGGAAACTACAATGTCTGCTACTTTAGAAATAGATTCAGACAGCAAAGGAAGTGTAGCCGTACCGGCAAAACTTTTACTGGAAACTTTAAAAACGTTCCCGGAGCAGCCACTTACTTTTACAGTAGAGGATAACAATACTATCGAAATTAGCTCTAATTCGGGTAAGTATGCTCTTGCTTATGCTGCCGGTGAAGAATTTCCTAAAGCGGTAACACTGGAAGATCCATCTTCTACCCTTGTGCCTGCAGAAGTACTGGCTACTGCCGTAAGCAAAACTATTTTTGCTGCCGGTAACGACGACCTAAGACCTGTTATGTCAGGTGTATTTTTCCAGTTTTCTCCGGAAGGGTTGATATTTGTCGCTACTGATGCACACAAACTTGTAAAATACTCAAGAACCGACGTAAAAGCTTCTCAGGTTGCAGATTTTATCATGCCTAAAAAGCCGCTTACTATACTTAAAGGTATCCTTGGATCATCTGATGCTGAAGTAAAGATTGAATACAACGATTCAAATGCTACTTTCTCATTTGACAATTATGTACTTACATGTCGTCTTATTGATGGAAAATATCCCAACTACGAAGCGGTTATTCCTAAAGAGAACCCTAACAAGCTTCTTATCGACAGAACACAAATATTAAGCTCTGTTCGTCGTGTGGCTATCTTCTCTAACAAGACTACACACCAGATACGCCTGAAAATTGCTGGTACTGAATTAAATATTTCTGCCGAGGATATCGATTACTCAAACAAAGCTGAAGAGCGTTTGACTTGTGATTATCAGGGAGATGATATGCAGATAGGCTTCAACTCACGTTTCCTTACGGAAATGCTTACCAACCTTCAGAGTGATGAGATCATGCTGGAGATGTCATTACCTAACCGTGCGGGTATCCTTACTCCGGTAGATGGTCTTGACGAAGGCGAAACTGTTACCATGCTGGTTATGCCGGTAATGCTTAACAACTAAATAAGCTATTTAACCAATCCTTTTTTATATGAAAGCCGTAACATTAATTTGTTACGGCTTTTTCTTGATATAATAAATTTAAAGTCTCAAATTATGATTTAAAACCCCTTGTACTTATGATATGACTCGATAGCATGTCCACCAACAAAGCTTAGGAGATCCTCATTGAATTTATTTTTGTGAGTGTAAAAAAGACCATGCGGTGCATCATCATATACTACATACTCTGCATGAGGAACAATTTTAACCGTTTCTTCTGCTGATATTTCTATTGGTACCGTTTCGTCTTCCCTTCCGTGAATTACAAGTAATGGAGTTTTAATCTTAGTCAAATCATTTCTGAAGTCAGTTGTAGACCATGCATCCATTGATTTTACAGTAGCATATAGCGCAGCATTAAGGCAGCGTGTAAGATTGTGCTGCAGAAATTCTTCACTAACCGGATGATTAAAGGTATGATAACCATAGAATGTTTTTCCAAAAGCGGATAAGAATTTTGCCCTGTCTTCTTCAATATCTTTTTTCATAGAGTCAAATTGTTCCTTTGGAATTCCCCTTGGATTATCGGCAGTTTTAAGTAAAAAAGGAGTAACAGCTCCTACTAATGCTGCGCGCACTACCCTCCCATCATTATTATAATTGGCAAGATAACGGGCAACTTCTCCTCCTCCCATTGAAAAACCTACTAGCGTAACATCATTAAGATCTAATGTATCTATAACAGCTCTTAGGTCAGATGCAAAAGTATCGTAATCATATCCATCCCATGGTCTGGACGATCTGCCAAAACCTCTCCTGTCATAAGCTATAACTCTAACATCATATCGTGGGAGTTCATTTAACTGATATTCCCACATCTCATGGTTTAGAGGCCAGCCATGAATCAATATAATTGGCTTACCCCTACCAACATCTTTATAGAATAACTCCACTTCTTCAGAGTTACCCGATAAGCTAACTGAGTTTGTTTTTATAAATGGCATAATACTGTTTTTAGAAGTTAATTTCTTATATAAAGTTACAAACAACTAAAAACATTAACACATTAATTAAGAATTCATTAGGTGTTAAAAACTAAGATAAATCACTGTAAAAACATTTTACTTTCCGATACAGAAATTAGCGAAAATATTACCAAGCAACTCATCATTAGTTACCTGTCCTGTAATTTCTCCGAAAAAGTAAAGCGCCTGACGAATGTCTATTGCCATTAGATCGGCTGGCAGGCCTGACTGAAGTCCAAACTGTACTTTTTGTATTTCTTCCAGGGCTTTTAATAATGAATCATAATGACGGGTATTGGTCACAATAGTTTCGTTATTACGGAGTGCGCCTGTATTTACAAACGACAGCAGCTTGTCTTTTAACTCTTCAACGCCAATATTTTCTTTAGCGGAAATAAGAAGTAGTTCAGGGATTACAGATAAGATTTCTTTTTTTTGCTCAGTAGAGAGTTTATCAGCTTTATTTCCAATGATTACTAAAGGTTTTAAAGGAAATTGATTTTTTACTTTTTCAATTTCAACTTTCAATCGATCAAGAGAAGAGGTATCTGCTGTTAACTGATAACCGTCAACTAAATACACAACTACCTGTGCCTGTTCAATTTTTTCAAAAGTCTTTTTGATACCTATGCTTTCTACAACGTCCTTAGTTTCACGAATACCGGCAGTATCAATAAATCGGAAGCCTATTCCGTTTATTACCAGCTCATCTTCAATAGTATCACGCGTAGTCCCTGCAATGTCTGATACTATGGCGCGTTCTTCGTTAAGTAAAGCATTCAAGAGGGTAGACTTACCAACATTTGGTTCTCCTACGATTGCTACCGGTATTCCGTTCTTAATCACATTTCCAACAGCAAACGAATCAATTAGTCTTTTTAGCACGAATACAATTCGCTCAAGTAAATCTGTAAACTGAGAACGGTCAGCAAATTCAACATCTTCCTCTGCAAAATCAAGTTCAAGCTCTATTAACGAAGCAAAATTTAGCAATTCTTCACGTAGTTTCGCTATTTCATTTGAAAAACCTCCACGCATTTGCTGCATAGCGATTTGGTGTGAAGCTTCATTATCCGACGCAATAAGATCAGCTACAGCTTCAGCCTGTGAAAGGTCAAGTTTTGCATTCAGGAAAGCACGCAAGGTAAACTCACCTGCATTAGCCATACGGCAGCCTTTTCTTAATAATAATTGTATAATCTGCTGTTGAATATATGTTGATCCGTGGCAAGAGATTTCCACAGTGTTTTCACCTGTATAAGAATTAGTACCCTTAAATAACGAAAGTAGCACCTGGTCATAGGTTTTATTATCGTCTACGATATGGCCAAGGTGTAATGTGTGTGTTTTTTGTTTAGTAATGTCTTTTCCGTTTACAGATACAAATACCTTTGACGCAATTGTAATTGCCTCCGGCCCTGATATTCTTATAATGGCGATAGCTCCTGATCCTGAAGGGGTAGCAAGGGCGACTATCGTATCTTGTAGTATCATCTTATATGATTTTTTGCAAAGATAAGCCTATTTACCGCACTTAATTTGTGCTTTGCCGCATTTTTTATGACAGGAGAAATTACCAGAATATATTTGTCTCATCAAAACAGAATGGTCATGGAAAATAACATCTTTTATTCGGTTAGCATACATGTCCTTTTATTTAAAAAAGGAACTTGTAAAGAACAAGTTAAATATTTTTTGGAAATTGTTCTAAATTGATAAATTTCGACAACTAAAAATTTTATATGAAAATTAATCTATTGCGTTTTTCAGCTCTGGCAGCTATTTTTTTTATTGTATCATGTACACACGATGATGACAGACCTTCAAATGGTGGCATTGTTTTAAATAGTGACTCGCAAAACCTTACTACACGAGTTAAATATGATAATGCCGGAGTATTATCAATGCGTGAAGAAGGAGGATCTTCAGACAGAACAGACCAGACTGCAGGTTCGCTACCACTTGTGTTGGTTGCAGAAGTTGCTCCTCCAAGTTACAACGGAGCAACTTTAAAAGCTACTCATGTTGCTATCAATGGAAATTATGCCTATGTCTCTTACAATATTGAAGGTGAGGCTTATGGTGGAGCAATAGATGTAATTAATATCTCAAATCCTAACACCCCTCAACTTGTGGTTCAGGCTATATTGCCTAACACCGACGTAAGTAGTGTTAAATATGACAACGGTGTACTATATGTGGCCGGGGCAAGAAGCACAGCTGCCTTTCCGACGGCCGGTACCGCAGCTTTTTCAGGAATAATGCCGCTTAATAACGGTTTGCTTACTACAACACTTAATCAGGTATCTCTTACTGGAAATACAGGAACTTCTGTTACATCTTCAACATCTAAGTATTATGCAGTTTCAGGAGATAACGGATCTCTTTATCAGCTTAATAAAACTTCAAATGCTGTTGAAATGACAATTCCTTTAGCTGATTTAAGGGCTGTAGGCTATAATGATAACAAAATAGTAGTACTAAGCGGAACTCAGGGAGTAAAAGTTTACAATGCTAATGGTTTGACTCAACTACTTTCGTTTTCTACATCTCAGGATGTAGCTGCAGCTAAAAGAACAGTTGATTTCATCGGAACAACATCATTACTTGTTTCTGAAGGTTATAATGGACTCGGAGTATATAATATTTCTACAGGTTTAAAAACACAGACTATTCCTGTACCAACAAATGTATCAGGAGTTACTGCTAATGATATAACTACCAATGCAGTGTCTGTTAATAATGATAACGTATTTGTTGCCAATGGCGGAGCCGGTATGTACATATATAAAAATACCAACTCTGTTTTGAGTTTCCTGGGTTCAATTTCTCTAAGCGGAAACAGTTCTTGTAACTATCTCACAAGTTCAGGAGACTACATCTTTGCAGCTATGGGTAATGGAGGTCTTAAAATAGTTAAAATGGTTTCTGCAAGTTCAGGAACTGTAACAAACTGTACATCTTTTCCTCTTTATACAGGATCAAACTGGTTAAACGTAAATTCTGGTGAGACAAAACAATATCAGGGAGCAGCAGCACTTACAGGAGTAAATGTAAATGCCAATCTGACATGGTGTGGATCACTATCTGTTTCACAAGGGCTTAACGTAAATAGTGGCGGTGTATTTTATATGAGAGGGGCTTTAGCTCAGGGTTCAGTATTTAACCCATACAACTCATTAAATGTAAACAGCAATGCAACGCTGAAAATAGAAGGTTCGGTTGTAGTTTACGGAAATATGGTATTAAACAGTGGAGCCAAGCTTGAATTTGTAGGTTCGGGGTCATCAATAACAATCTTCGGAACCGTAACTAAAGGAAACAATGTTACCATAACCGGTACTTATGTTGATACTTTTAATAAACTATAATAAATTCGAAATACACAACAACGTTGAGGGCTGCCATTGGCAGCCCTTATTTTTTTAACAAAAAGCTCATGGTTGAAATGTAAGAAGCCTCGGTATTTTTTTGTAATTTTATAGTATACCAATACCGCTATTATGAAACAAATTCTTTTTCCAACAGATTTTTCTGAAGCTGCACAAACGGCGTTCATTTATGCTCTCAGGTTTGCTGACTCCTTTGGGGCCGAACTGGTAGTGCTGCATGTATATGATTTGCCAATAGTTGAAACACCGCCGTTGCCGGAATCGACAAAAGAAATATTCGACATAGTGGAAATGAACCAATTTGAAAGCTTTAGGGAACAATTGCCCGAATTGCACAAAATTGCCGAGCGAAGGAACCTTGGACACGTAAAAATGAGAAATGTACTGCTTTATGGTGATCTTATATATAACATAAACAAGGTTTGTAACGACGATAATATAGACCTGATTGTTATGGGGACAAAAGGAGCGAGTGGCTTAAAAGAAACCTTTATTGGCTCTTCTACTGCTTCAGTAATTACCAATGCAAAAGTCCCTGTATTAGGTATACCTGCAGAAGCAGAATATCATCCGATAAAAAGTATTGCGTTTACAACTCAATACAAAGACAAGGACAACGACGCTCTTGCTAAAACACTCGAGATTGCTAAAAAATTTGAGGCATCGGTACTATGTCTTTATATTAAGAATGATGATGATCCGGAGGATATTGAGGAAAGAATCAATGAATGGAAAATATATTATCAAAGTGAAAAAATTGATTTCTTTAATATTGCCGGCGATCATATTGAACAAACCATACTTGATTTTATACAAAACCAGCGCGTAGGGATGCTGGTTATGCGTACGCATAAACGTGGATTCTTTGAAGGGCTTTTCCATCGCAGTCTCACAAAAAAAATGGCCTATCATACCAAAATACCTTTACTGGTATTTCATGAAGGCTAAAAGAAATATCCTGCCATTGCAGGATATTTAATTTTAATTGTGATGTGTATATGGAGTTCTACGAAAAACGCAGGGAAGCTTTTTTACAGGATTTAAAAAGGCTAACTACCCGATATAATATTATTAGCACGTCAAGATTGTTAATGGCGTTAGTTTTTCTTGTTTTAGGCTATTATAGTCTTACAACTGAGAAAACCTCTCTTTTACTTTGGGGTATGGCATTTTGTATAGTAGAGTTTATTCTGCTGATGAATCGTCATGTTGTTGTTCGTAATAAAAAATTACGTGCTGAGGCATTAGTAAAAATCAACAAGGATGAGATGGACTATCTTAACGGTATTTCAATTCCTTTTAATGATGGTGAAGAATTTGAAGACCATTTTCACCCTTATACCTTTGATCTGGATATCTACGGACGAAAATCACTTTTTCACAATCTTAATCGAACCAAAACCTATAAGGGCAATAAAAGGCTGGCTGATTTATTAAATAAATTACTTCCGCAAAGCACAATTATTCAAAATCAGGAAGCAGCAAGAGAACTGGCTAATAAAGCAGAATTCAGACAGGAAATCATGGCACTGGCTATGGTAAAGCCGGATAGTGAGGAAATTTACAATCAATTAGTAAAATGGGCTGATGCTAGAACAGCCAAAATGTCTCCCATTGCTAATATATTATTATACACAGGACCTATAGCATTTATTTGTTTTTTTCTGGTATATGTAATTACAGGCAATGGTTTGTTTGGAGATGTAGCCGGATGGTGTTTTGGGTTTAATTTACTGTTTACATTATTACATTTAAAAACTATTAAGGCTGAAACAAAAGATATTACTGAGGTAGATGAAATAATTCATCACTATGGCCTTATAATTAAAGAGATTGAAAGCCAATCTTTTGAATCAGAAAAATTGAAAGCTTTACAAAATATCTTTATCAATGATAATAAAAAAGCTTCAAAAGAAATTAGAAGGCTTGCGGTACTTTTTTCCAGGCTGGACAGTATAAATAACCTGCTTGGGGCTTTATTGTTTAACGGAGCCTTGTTGTTTCACCTTAATTCTCTCAAAGCCTTATGGAAATGGAAAAAGCAATATGCAGATAGCATAGTTGTCTGGCTGGACACCATTGCCGAAATAGAAGCTTTAGGAAGCTTTGGAAATTTGTATTACAACAATCCTGAATTTGTTTTTCCCGAGCTCAATTCTGATTTTAAAATTGAATTTCAAAACCTGGCTCATCCACTTCTAAGAAAGGGAAAAAGAATTGGGAATGACATTAATTTTGATAAAAACTTTATGATACTCACAGGCTCTAATATGTCGGGTAAGAGTACATTTCTACGCAGTTTAGGGGTAAATATGGTACTTGCAGGAGCTGGCGCTCCAGTATGTGCAGAAAAGGCTATCATTCATCCATTACCAGTATTAGTTTCAATGCGATTGTCTGATTCGCTTTCTGATAATGAATCATATTTCTTTGCCGAAGTAAAACGTCTTAAATATATTATCGATGCACTTGCTAACAACAGAGCTTTTGTTTTACTTGACGAGATATTGAAAGGAACTAATTCTGATGATAAACATAGTGGCACTATTAAGGTTATTGAAAAAATGATCGCCCTTAAAGCGATAGGATCCATTGCAACTCATGACATAGAAGTTTGCAGTCTTGCTGATACGCATCCTGAAAAATTAGTAAATCGCTGTTTTGAGGCCCAAATAGTAGATAATGAATTATACTTTGATTATCAGCTTCGTGATGGAGTTTGCCGAAACAAAAGCGCAACCTTTTTAATGACGAAAATGGGTGTTATTGATAAGTGAAATATTTATTTTAGCACCTCCTAATATTCAAGTGACAGAATACTTTATTCTCACGAGATGTCTAAAACATATCTGAACCATCAGAAATATAAGTTTCTTATTATGATAAAACAAAAAAGGACCGCCTCAAAAGTGAGGCAGTACCTTTAAATTTTATATTATCGCCATCCTAGTGCCGGAGCCACATGCTCCATTATAGCTGACATTACATGTACATTATAATCAACACCTAGTGTGTTTGGTATGGTAAGTAATAAAGTATCTGCTTCTTTGATAGCATCATCCTTAGCCAGTTCCTCAATTAGTTTATCCGGTTCGTCGGCATAGCTCTTTCCAAAAATAGCACGCTTGTCACTTTCTATATAGCCAAAACTATCATCTCCCCTTCCCTGCTGACCGAAATAATAGCGATCCTGATCGTTTACCAATGCAAAAATCGAACGACTTACCGAAACTCTTGGTTCGCGCTGATGACCGGCATTTTTCCAGGCCTCTTTGTACATCCTGATCTGTTCTGCTTGCTGAATATGAAAAGGTTTACCGTTTTCATCATATTTTAGTGTCGAACTCTGAAGATGCATACCCTGTTCAGCAGCCCATACAGCTGTAGCATTAGAAGCAGCGCCCCACCATATTCGCTCGCGCAATCCTTCAGAATGCGGCTCAAGACGTAATAGCCCAGGTGGATTAGGGAACATAGGTTGCGGATTTGGTTGTGCAAAACCCACACCATCAAGCCTTTTTAAAAATTCCAACGCTTTTTTACGTCCCATATCTGCATCTGTATCTCCACTTTCAGGTTCATAGCCAAAGTAACGCCAACCGTCAATAACCTGCTCCGGTGATCCCCTGCTTATGCCCAACTGCAAACGACCTTCTGAAATAAGGTCGGCAGCACCTGCATCTTCCACCATGTATAATGGGTTTTCATAACGCATATCAATTACACCTGTACCAATCTCTATTTTGCTGGTTTTTGCACCAATAGCCGAAAGCAATGGAAAAGGCGATGCTAACTGACGGGCAAAATGATGTACCCTAAAGTAAGCACCATCCAAACCTATTTCTTCAGCAGCTACTGCCAAATCAATAGATTGCAGCAACGTATCACTCGCTGTACGAGCCTGATAAGACGGATGATTAGCCCAATGTCCAAATGATAAAAATCCTATTTTTTTCATAGATATCTTTATTTTATATCAAATATACACATCCTGTTAATTATTTCGTTCCTTCAATATTTCAGACAATATGCTATAGGATTTTATCCTATCCTCATGTTTGTGCATATTAGATACTACCATTAGTTCGTCTACACCAGTTTCACGAAGAAATCTGTCTAACTGTTTGGCTACAGCCTCTTTTCTACCCACAAAAGAGTATTTAAGCATCTCACGTACTGCAGGATTATGCTGAATCATCATCAGTTCATCAGTCATTTCAATCGGCGGTTGTAAAGGCTCTCTCTTCCCTGTCAGTATACCAAGAAACATACGGATAAGAGAAGTGAAATTGCGTTCTGCCTCGTCATCTGTATCCGCAGCGATCACATTAACACCTGCAATAGTATATGGTTTTGCAAGATATTCTGAAGGCTGAAATTCTTTTCGGTATATATCAAGAGCCTCATGCAGTAATCCTGTGGCAAAATGGCTTGCAAAAGCATATGGGAGCCCTATTTTTGCTGCAAGATGTGCACTATCCAGGCTTGAGCCTAAAATATAAAGCGGCACGCCAACACCCTCGGCTACAACAGCACGCACCTGAGACCACTCATTTTCTGTTGAGAAATATTTTTGTATTTGTTCAATTTCTCTTTCAAAATTATGTACCGCTTGCATCCTGTCACTACGTATAGCATGTGCAGTAATCTGGTCGGTACCCGGTGCCCTACCCAGTCCTAAATCAATCCTGTCAGGGTAAAGTCTTCCGAGTGTTCCAAACTGCTCTGCTACTATAAGTGGTGAATGATTGGGCAGCATTATACCACCAGAACCTACTCTGATGCTTTTGGTATGTCCTGCTATATGACCAATCAATATGGATGTTGCCACGCTGGCCACGTGAACCATATTATGATGTTCAGCAAGCCATAATCGGCTGTATCCCATATCCTCCGCTTTCCTGGCAAGGTCTACACTGTTTTTAAATGTTTCTTCTATCGAAAGGCCACTCGATACTATTGCAAGTTCCAGTATTGAGTATGCCGTTTTTTTATTTGTTATTTCCATAATATAATATGCATCTGACTAATAAATTATTACAGATGCTTTAATTTATCATTATTAGCAACGTTAGAAAACCGTTCCATAATGAGTTTTAATTTAGGTGTTATATAACGTTCGCAAAAAGGTTTTTGTGGGTTACTGAAATAATAATCCAGTAGTTCATCCCTACTGAGCGAAAACTCCTTAAATGGTAAAACCTTAGTTACAAAAGGTTCATTAAATTCAGATTGTAAGGTATCCATAGTTTGCATTGCAATTTCAGCGTCACGATCATCAAATACGTAGACAGCTGAACGATATTTACCTCTCATTGAATGTTGTGATGTACTGCTGTGTGTATAAAGATGAATAGCAATAAGTATTTCAAAAGAAATAACACTTTCGTCGAATTCAATAATTACTCCTTCCGAAAAGTAAGAATTATTCCCGGTAGAACCTATCCACCCCTGCTTTACAGACTTAACACCCTGTAAAGAAGAAAATACCGCTTCAGTACACCAGTGGCAACCTCCTCCAAAACCGGCTTTTTTAAACACGATTATCGTTTATCTCCTGCTCTGTATCTTTGAGCCTGCTTTTAAATAGCTCCCTAAACTTCCTTAATTTAGGATCGATGACGGCCTGACAATAGCCTTCCTGAGAATTGTTGACATAATAATCCTGATGATAATCCTCTGCCTTATAAAAATAATCTAATGGACTAACTTCAGTTACTATAGGCATATCATATGCTTCCTGCAACTCAGAAATAATCTCTAAAACTGTAGTTTTTTCATCTTCATTCCTGTAGAAAACAACACTCCTGTATTGCGTTCCTACATCGGCACCCTGCCTGTTAAGAGTAGTCGGATTATGAGTACTTAAATGTATGCGAAGTAAATCTGCATACGATATTTCATCAGGATCATAAGTTACTTCAACAACTTCTGCATGGCCAGTCAATCCACTACACACTTCTCTATATGTAGGATTTGTGATCTTACCGCCACTATACCCGCTCTCTACTTTCGAAACTCCTTTAAGCTGAGTAAATATAGCTTCTGTACACCAAAAACATCCACCTCCAAAAGTTGCTTTTCTTTCGTTGCTTTCCACTTTTTTAAGAGCTACAGCATTCATACAATATCGTAATCCGCCAGGCTCAGGCCCATCGGGAAAAACATGTCCTAAATGAGCGTCACAGGTATTGCAGACGGTCTCTATACGTACCATACCATAACTTATGTCTTTATTGTAAGCAATGGCATTTTGGGCAACAGGTTGGGTAAACGAAGGCCATCCTGTACTGCTTTCAAATTTTTGATTAGCATCAAAAAGTAAAGTACCGCAGCAAACGCAGGCATATTTTCCGGGTTCAAATAGTGAACACATCTCTGAGCTATGGGCACGCTCTGTACCTTTTAATCGGGTTATCCTGAATTCTTCAGGTGAAAGCAGCATCTGCCACTCTTCATTTTTCTTTACAATTTTTTTATCAGGCACAGGGTTACCTGCACTGGCAAATCGTATAACATCAATCCATTTTAGCATTTTAAATTTCCTTTCTTTTTTTACTTTGGATTACACACTATTAGACATAAAAAGTATGCCAAAAAACTGAAATGATATTATATCTAAAAAACCCGTCCTTTTGTCATGTACAAACTACACTCAATTGTTATAAGTACATCACTATTGTCCGGAACTTATTAAAACTAAACAAATAACTGTATCTACAGACACTATGACGGATTCTAGAGCATTCACTAACAAGATCACCTAAATAATATAGTTTTATGCTAACACAATGATTTTAGTATTTTACGCACCTCTTCAAAGTTTTTCACAAAATATCTTGCTGCAGTTTTACTAGTACCAACCTTAACAGTATAAGCCTCTACAGGTAATTCCTCAAACATAAATTCATCAGTCCAGTCATCACCTATTGACAAAATAAAATCATATTTTGTGTCCGCCAGTAATCGTGCAGCAGCTCGGCCTTTATTTACTGAATCACTTTTTATTTCCAGAACTTTGTTACCCTCCAGCAGTGAAAGTGAGCTACTTTCGAGTGTTTCAGTAAGCATATGTTTAATTTCCTTTATACGAAATTGTGCCAGTTCGGCATCCGAACGACGATAATGCCAGGCAAGTGAATATTCTTTTTCTTCTACAAAAGCTCCCGGCGTACAATCTGAAAAATTTTCTAAAATAGGCTTAATATTTCTTTTCCAATCACTATCAGCTTTTGCAAGACGTGTCCAGCCTTCACTTTTTCTTCTTAGCCATACGCCGTGATCTGTAATTATTGTATAGTCTTTATGTCCAAACCAATTTTCTAAGGTAGCACGATCCCTTCCGCTGATTATAGCAATTTCTGTATCTTTATGTTTAGCGAGACAATCAAGATAACTATAGAGTTCCTCATCGGGGCTAGCATCTAAAGGATTGTCTTTAAAACCTACCAAAGTCCCGTCATAATCAAGGAGTAATAATTTTTTACCGGATTCGGAATAATGATTTTTCAGCATTTCATTGTCACCATCAGTATATCTGTCTGGAAAAACAGGAGCAATTTGTGATTTAATTTCTGTTAGAGAGTTTATAAAAGCATTAGCCCATCTTTCTACATTATGCTTCGACACCCCTTTTTGTAGCGCTGCGAGCCTTATTGCCTGTTCTTGTTCAGGCATTTCTAAAGCAGTTTTTAAGCTATCGGCAAGCTGCTCAAAATTGTTTGGATTTACCAATAACGCCTGATGCATTTCTTGTGCTGAGCCAGCCATTTCACTTAAAATCAGTACGCCACTACCATCAATCCTGGTAGCAACATACTCTTTAGCCACAAGATTCATCCCATCTCTTAGAGGTGTGATCATAGCTACATCTGAAGAGGCATAAAGATCTACAAGATCATCAAATTGCATTGAACGATAAAAATACCATATTGGGGTCCAGTTTACTGTAGCAAATTGTCCGTTAACCCTACCTACCAATTCATCCGTTTCACGTTTAAGGTGCTGGTATTGCATTACTTTCTCCCTTGAAGGAACAGCAAGCATTAACAAACGGACTTTACCTTTAAACTCAGGATACTTATTTAAAAAATACTCAAATGCCTTTATTCGGTTAGGTATTCCCTTTGTATAATCCATTCTGTCTATAGAAAGCACAAGTCTTGATTCCATGTTATTAGAATTATGCTGTTCAATGCTTTTTCTGAGTTGTGACTTTGCTTCCTCCGGTCTTGCAGCATGTTCTATTGCAGCGGAATGATACCGGTCATAATCAATGCCCATAGGGAAAAAGTCTACCTTTACAGTTCTATCTCCATAATTAACTTCATTGAAATGCACATCAAGACCTGCAAGTCTTGATGTAGATGAAAGAAAATGTCGAACATAATCATAGGTATGAAAACCTATTAGGTCGGCTCCTAATACGCCGTATAAAAGTTCATCCCTCCACGGACAAGTACGAAAAAGCTCAAATGAAGGAAAAGGGATATGGAGAAAAAAACCAATTGTAAGGTCCGGACGCTGTTCCCTTAATAATTGAGGCAATAAAAGAAGCTGATAATCATGTATCCATACTGTATCACCTTCTTCGGCGTGCTTAATGACAATTTCAGCAAATTTGTTATTAACCATTTTATACGAATCCCATTGTTCAAGTTCAAATTCTGTATAAGCCTGAAAATAATGAAACAGTGGCCAAAGTGCCTTATTACTAAAACCATGATAATAATTTTCAATTTCATATTCCGTAAGCGGTACCCTGATACATTTATGTACGTCAAGTGCTTCGTCTACCTTTTGGGATTGAACCGGCGTTAACTCATCTTCGGTAATTCCTGACCATCCTACCCAAATGCCATCACCATCAGAATGGATGGATTTTAAGCCTGTAGCTAATCCCCCAACGCTGCTTTTTATATGCATTTTTTCATTTTCAAATTGTAATTCGATTGGCAGACGGTTAGAAACTATAATTGTTTTATTCATCAAAAGTATTTTGGATTAATAAGTCGATTTTTGTAAATTTAAAAAATTGAAAGCCTACAACCTATCCAAATACACATTTTATGACTAATTTAAATTTCGGCATAATTGGTAATTGCCGCAGCGCAGCATTGGTTTCAAACAAAGGTTCTATTGATTGGTGCTGCTTGCCAGAGTTTGATTCTTCTTCAATTTTTGCAAAACTTCTTGATGAAAAAATTGGCGGTAATTTTTGTATAAAAACTACTGATGATTACAAAATAAATCAATATTACATGGAAGATACTGCAATATTGATTACCAAATTTGACAATGGCAAAGATGCTTTTGAACTTATTGATTTCATGCCCCGATATGGTGAAGAAACCAAAGGTTTTTATTCACCACCTGAAATAATACGCTACTTGAGACCTGTTTCAGGAAATCCTTCTTTTTACGTAAAATATGACCCTAAGCTGGAATATGCGTTTGAAGAAACAAGAAGTTATATAAAAGAAGATTTTATTATCAGTGTTACCGATAACAAGAAATTCGATTCAACATTCCTATATACAAATCTGGATAAGAATAAAGTACTTTCTGAAGAAGAAATATTTCTTACTGAGAAAGCTTTTTTACTACTAACTTATAACGAAAAAATATTTGTTCCAACGCTTAAAAAAGTTGAACTTGAACTCCAACGAACAAAAACATATTGGCTTAACTGGAGTGAAAGAACAACAACATATAGCCGCTATGCACAACAAATATCCAGAAGTGCCATAACGCTCAAATTATTGTCCTATGAAAAGACAGGAGCTGTATTAGCCGCTGCTACAACATCTTTACCTGAAACCATTGGAGAAGTCCGTAATTGGGATTACAGGTTTTGTTGGATCCGTGATGCATCGATGGTTGTCAAGGTTGTTCACGAACTTGGCCATTATGAAATGGCGCGTGATTATCTCCGTTTTATTATAAGCCTTGTTCCTGATAAGGATGAGAAACTCCAGATAATGTATGGCATAAACGGCGAAAAAAAACTGACCGAAGAAACCCTTGATCATCTCTCAGGATATTATGATTCAAAACCTGTACGAATAGGAAATGCTGCCTATTCACAACGCCAAAATGATATTTATGGAATCCTGATGGATGTAATTTACCAGCAACTTACACATTTTAGCAATAGCATTGAAAATGGAGAGGAATTATGGAATATTACTAAAGGTATTGTATGGGTGGTACAACAGCACTGGCAGGAACCCGATAAAGGAATATGGGAATTTCGAACAGAAGAGCGTCATTTTACATTTTCAAAAGTATTATGCTGGACAGCTATAGACAGAGCAATAAAAGTAGCTTTATTACTTGACAAAAAGGCCAAAGCCCAAAAATGGATACCTCTGGCCGATGCCATAAAAAAAGATGTTTTTGAAAATGCCTGGAATAATGACTGTAATGCTTTTACCCAATCTTATGGTTCTTCAGATCTCGATGCTTCTGTATTATTAATGGAAAGCTACGGAATAATTGAAGCTTCCGATCCTCGTTATATCAGCACTGTTCATGCCATTGAAAAAGAGCTAAGTCATAAAGGTCTTTTATACCGTTATAAAAACAAAGACGATTTTGGATTGCCATCTTCTTCTTTTACGATATGTACGTTTTGGTTTATAAACAGCCTTTATAAGATTGGTGAAGGTAAAAAAGCCCTTGCTCTTTTCGATCAGCTATTGTCTTATAGTAATCATTTGGGGCTCTTTAGTGAGGATATTGATTTTGAAACTAAAAGACTTTTAGGCAATTTCCCGCAGGCCTATTCTCACCTTGCCCTGATAGAGACAGCAATTAATCTTTCAAACGTTACAAATGAAGAACGCATAAAAGATGCTTTAAGCTAAAATTTACATTATCAATCGTAACTATTCCGTTCTGAACATAATAATAAAGATTTAACCAGCGATGGTTTGCAAACCCATAAATAAAAGCCTACATTCGTAATTACATACCGGCACCGTAACAATATGCCTATTTTACCGTGCATGTGCATTCGCCATTTTGGCCACCCCGATTACATTGCTAATCAATTTTTCCTCGAAGGTTAATCATCGCTCATGTCAGGCATTACTCCCATATTATATTTGGGTACTATTGCTATTGTTATAAAACCGGTACTATTTATTATATACAAAAAATAAGAAGTATGAACGAGTTTTTAGACAACATTTTTCTGGGAAACACTATTTATAACTGGCTTATGGTAATAGCCATAATAGTTATAACATTTATTGCCCTGAAAATATTTAAGCATTACATTTTCAGAAGGCTTAAAAAATGGGCCGCCTCTACCTCAACTACTTGGGATGAGTTTCTTTTAGGGATTATCGAAAAAAGCATCTTCCCAATACTGTACATAACTACAGTTTACTTCTCTATTCAAACCTTAAATTTACCTGAAAAGCTTAGGAATATTTTGCATGTGGCATACATGATGGCAATCACATTCTATATCATTAAAATTGTAATTGCTGCTTTTAAAAAATTTGTATTCTCTTTTATTCAGCGGGATGAGGACGGTGAAAGCAAAGAGAAGCAAGCCGGCGGACTTATAGCTATTGTAAACATAATAATATGGATACTGGGCATAGTGTTTTTGATAGATAATATGGGGTATAATGTGACCACAATAATAGCCGGTCTTGGGGTTGGAGGTATTGCAATTGCTCTAGCTGCCCAGGCAGTACTCGGCGATCTGTTTAGCTACTTTGTAATATTCTTTGACCGCCCATTTGAAATTGGTGACTTTGTAGTTAAGCTCTTGTTTCCATGTAACGCCCCGAATCCCACCATCGTTCACTTAAAATCACCAAAGATAGAATAGTAGACAAGAAAAATAACCCTATAACAAAGGGCATTTTAATAAAACGGTGATTGATATAAGTAAATACTGCTGAAAGACTTATCAGAGTTACAAGTATAAGATAGATATTCATTAAATATAGTTAAGTTTAGTAATACAATATACGACAGAGTTGCTTTAAATTGTTATATCACTAAAAATTTTAGGTAACTATATTTTAATTACATAAAATTAACAAGTCCTAAAATAGTCAACCTATTTTAGGACTTGTCAGATAGTAGATTAATATAAACTAAAAACTCAATGCAGGAATAAAATCATTATTAGAAGCATTGTTGCTTATTACCATAGGGCTTGTCATATCGGGTGGTAATTCAGAGCAATTATTCATGCTAAAAATCCTTTTTGCGCCAGGCTGCTGCAATACATTTATATCGCAATTTTCTACAGTCCAGTTTTCCCATTTTCCATCAATATGATTCCAGGTGTCAAACCCAACCTGACAAGATATCGCTCCGCAGTTAACATATATAGTGTCTTTTGCATACATATCTACAAAAGGTTTTCGCGGATCCGGTGCCCATCCAAACCCTATTCCGTAACCATATTTATCATAATTATTGGTTATGTTTCTATTCTCGTCAAATACCAAAACATTATTGGCAACACAAGATTCAAAAGTAATATTGTTGCCGGCGGCACTAAAACCGCAACTCTGCTTATCCTGCGGAACTATTGCGAATATATTTTCGACTACACTAAATTTTACAGTTATATTATTACCATAAACTTCTAATCCCGTTGCTTTTGCCCCGGTATTAACAGGAGCATCTCCGTCTAGTATACCTGTAGCCCTAAAAGCAGTAACAGTAACATCATTTGAATCAAAAATAGACATCCCATGACAATCATCACAACATCCCCTTAAATTGGTGGCGGTACAATTTTCATAATGAAGATTAGAACAGGCAGTAGGTAAAAAACCTAAAACAGTATGCCCGAAAGTGGTAGTTTTTCCTAATGGATTGGCTTGATAATGGGATCTGAATTCAGACGAATGGCAATTAAATGTTGTAACCTTCTTGCATCCTTCGACATAACTAAAACCTGTTACAGTTCCATCCAGATTAACCAGATTATTTACATAATTATTAGATATTGTAGCATTTGTCGAAGCAAATAACTGTATACCTGCATATGCGGGCGATGTAACCTTTACACCCGTTACGGTACAACGGGTAATATTAACGTAGTTAGAAAATTCAACATAAATTCCCGAAGCCGTTACCAGCCGATCTGTTCCAAAATAAGTATATTCAGATCCTTTAACTGTTACATTTACGATATTTAAATTGCTGGTTAAACCTACACTAATACCGTGAAGTGACATATTAACCAACTCACCATTCTGAATTGTAATATTATTGCAACCTTCAAGAGAGCCTGCATTTATCCCAACAATTTCAGCAGTATGATCTAAAGATACTGCGGTAATCTTATGTCCGTTTAAATCTAAGACTACATCGCTACATGTAATGTTAATAGCTATACTTTTTTCATTTGTCCCTGGAAGCCAAATTATATCTTGTGTAAGATAATAAGTCCCCGGTGTATTAATTTTTATTCCGTTGGAAGGAATAGTATTGATATCATTTGTAAGCTGGATTTCTTCTCCTTCTCCAAACAAATGATAAATTATCTTTTTTGCCTTAGCATCAAATTTCTTTATCATTTTTTCAAGAATGACCTCTTCACGGTGTATACCATTAAAAATCTTCTTTACAATAGTTTCTGGATTTGTCATATTTTAAGTTTTTAGTTGTGGTATAAATCTACTAACCAAAATAAGCCTGAAAAACATTTCTCAACTCAAAACAGTTAGTATGTAAAACTAAAAAAATGTTCCAAGGCCTGTCTGCGTATTATTACCTGATTTTACATAAAAAAAGAGCCGGCATTACTGCCGGCCCTCTCATTCAAAAAACAAATTTCCTAAACTAAACTATTATTGCTTTTTCAGTAGTTTGTAAGTTCCTGTTTTATCACCCACGTGTACGTGGACAACAAACACCTGCTCACCTGCAACTCCTGAAAGGTTAAGTTCAACTTTCTGGTTTCCTGCTATTGACTGGCCTTTTGTTTCAGACACTTTTCTGCCTGTAATATCAAATACCTCAACAATAACATCGTTACCTGCTTCATTATTAACTTCAATAGTAACAGCTCCATCAGTAGGGTTAGGATACATTGTTACCATACCTTTAAGTGGGTTTGGTGTATCAATACCAAGTACTTCTTCAACAAGTATGTAATCTGCTTTATCAGCAGCAGCACTTGTACCAGCAATGTTATAAGTAATTAAACTTACATTGTATGTACCCGGAGCATTATACGTTACAGTAGGTGAAGCTTCTGTAGAAGTAGCCGGCTCACCACCTTCAAACGTCCATGCCCATGATGTTGGGTTGTTTGTACTAAGGTCAGTAAACGTTACTGTTTCACCTTCCTGTATTGTAGTTACGTTAGCCGTAAAATCTGCTACAGGAGTATGCGCTCCAAGATCTCTATCTAATGAGAACACCACTGTAGCCGAAGCGTTAAATGTAACGTTACCAAATGTAGCATCTTGCTGAGCAGCGTTATTTCCGTTTGGATGCTGTACAGAGAAGAAACCATATTTAAAGTCTGGTGTAAAGTTTAGTCCTGTAGGCTCTGCACCCGCCGGCATAGAAGCAAACAGTTTAATATTAGGATGGCTTTGCTCATGATCAGGGCGAATAACCCAGATATAGTTAAGACCACCGTCCTGAAGTACCCAAAGGTTACCTTTATCATCAAAAGTAAGGTTATCATTTCCATCTGCCCATGGTTCACTCATAGTACCATTTGCAGTTTCAATATTATAATTCTTACCTCCGGCAAATACTTCAAACTGACTGATAGTATCACCATTGTCCTTAAATCTGTAAACTCGGTTTTTACCTTTAGATGTAAAATAGATCATACCATTAAGCGGGCTAATCTCGCAATCTTCAACACCGTTAAAGTTAGTACCTCCAAGAGTTGAAGCTACAGTATTAAGGTTGTTACGATCTGCTTTAGTAGCATTAGGTACCTGTACCCATGTAGCTGTAGCTGAACTTGGCTCATCATCAGATAACGGAAGATCAAGTTTAAGTACATAAACCTTACCTGCGCTAAGATCACCTGGTGTGTCCGCAACGAATTTATAAACACAATGTGTTCCTCCATCCTCACCATAGTAAGCAGTTCTCTGATCGGCAGCGATAACTACGTTCTCGTGGTTCATTCTACCCATAGCCCATAGTTTCTCCTGATAACCGTTTCCGTGCTCTTTAACCTGAGCCGTTTCCGGATCAATTTCTATTAGCCATCCAAGATCCTGATAGCCATCGCCATTTGCATCACCTGAAGCAGTATCCTCTTCACTGGTTACAATAGTACCCCATGGAGTTACACCACCCGAACAGTTTCTTGAAGTTGTTACAAGGTTACTGTTGTATAAATCAACCGCTCTTGAATTATCTACAACCCACAGATCCTGAGTTTCATCAAGATGAAGATTAAGCATAGACACACCACCCGGAGTATTTTCCTGGTTAACTGATAGGTATCCGTTAGTACTACTTCCATTGATACCAATATAAGCTGCAAAGTCATGGTTTCCAGGAACGTTACCGCCTCCTGTCATATAAGGAGTTCCTTCTTTAAATATCAGCTGGAAACGGTGATCTCCAGAAATTATAAGATGATTTTGCTGAGCTGTTGGTGCAATAGATGTGAAACAGCCAATATGAGGCTCATCGCAACTCACAGTAAGATCTTCAGTATTCTGAACATAAAGGTCAAAACCTATATCAGAACTTGACTGATCGCGATTGTGCATCTCGACAGATATTCTATTTACACCATCAACAAATGCTGACTTAGCAACCTGATAAACGTAGTAACGTTTTTCATCTGCACCATCTATAGTGTTTACAGAGTGTGTTAGATAATCAATAGCACCCGTAGGCATATTGTCTCTTATAACTTCTGTACCATTTACATAAACAACTGCACCATCATCTCTCCTTAGTCCGAAGTTTACCATATCAGTAAGTTCAGAAAGGTTAATCTGGATATCTCTTGAGAAGTAAGTAGTAATATATTTATTTGCCGAATCAGGGCCAAAAGACACCACAGTGTTCATTGGATTTCCATATCCAAGAGGTGCAATTCCTTTTTTCCATTCAGTGTTATTAAACACAGGATTAGTCCACTCAGTACCCTGATTTATACCGTTATCAAGATAAGTCCATTCAGAACCTTTAGGTAACGGGTAAGCAGCCGGAGCTAATGGAGGAAGATTAAAGTCTACCGCCATATCAAATCCAAGATCTGAACTGTTAGCTGCTGCCTGATGAAGCTCTACAGCAATAACGTTCTCTCCTGTTTGTAACAAATTATCAGTAGTAAATTCGTAGAATGTAGTTTCTGCAGCATCATTTACAGCAGCAAGTGCAATTGTAGAAGATGTAATTTCTCCCTGAGGCATATTGTCTCTGAAAGCTTCAACTCCATTTACATATACAACTACACCATCATCTCTAAGTACTTTAAATTTAAGAGTTCCTATTGCTGAAGCATCTTCAACATTAAAAGTATGTCTTAAATATGTAGTGATGTGTTTGTTTTGTGCATCAGCACCATAACTAAGTGTAGTATTTTGGTTAGGATCACCATACCCAAGGATACCGTTACCAAATAACCATGCCGAATCATCATACGCATTAGTTCTCCAGTCAGTTCCAAGATCAGCACCACTATCATTATATTTCCAGATGCTTTGTGCAGCAATTGGGAAACTACCAACCGGATATTCCGGTTCGTTTTTCCATGCAAGGTATACAGGTGTACCATCAAGTGGCATTTCGCCAAAAGTAACAATATTACCAACTTTAGTACCTGTGGCAGCTATTTCCAGAGCTTCAGCCGGATTACCTTTCAATAAGAAATAGGTTTGGGCAATAAGCTGAACATCATTAAGATTTGTAAAAATCTTAGAAAGATCTGCTTTAGGAGAACCCTGATCCATGTAAAGCGAAGCCATTTTCCAAGGTGTACTCAGGTAAAGTGTATCATTAGCCGTTTCATTAAGAATATGAAGTACTTCTCCACCAAGCTGTTTACCTATAACAACGTTATTTTCTTTGCTTGTAATAACATCAGCAAGGAAAAGACCATTTCTGTCATCATTCTTAACACTCCAGTTACCGGTAACTTTATTTCGGAACGGAGCCTCCATATCTCTTACCGGAGCCGTAGCAGGAATAATGTGTGCATTAGTGTAAGCTACCTCAACCTGTTGCGAACCGCTATTTACGATAAAACCGTTATCATCTTGATTAAAGGTATAGTTATAAGGCAGGTTAGCTGTAGCTTCAGGCATTGTAAGATACATATCCTCACGTATCTCTTCGATAGTTTTAGCTTTAGTCCATATCCTGAACTCATCTATTGTACTTCTCGTAGGCGAGTTATTAGCTACGTTTTTACCTAATGCAAGGTTATTAGCATTTGGCGTAAAATGGGTTACAGGCATACTACTCATCAATTCACCATTAATGTAGAATTTGAATTCTCCATTCGGTGTATAAGTAACAGCAGCGTGGTTCCATTCATTAACAGCCCATACCTTTGTAGAGTTAAGACTGTTCCAGCCTCCTGAAGCACCTTTACCCATAATAGTTTGAAGAGTCTGGTTATCAAGGAATTCCATTTCCCAACCAAAGTTACCACCTGTAAGACTCGTGAAACCTACAAGTTTTGTATTTGCTCCGGCTGTTTGTGTTAAACGACCCCAAAGCTCAATTGTAAACGGACCTGAAAGTGCCTGGTTAACTCCTTCTTTAGGTATAAGCACTTCGTGTCCCTGACCTAATTCAAGAGTACCACCCTGCTGTGCAATAACCGAATTTACATCCGTTTCAAAAGCAAGATAATAGTTACCTGAAGTAAGAGCTACGTTTTCAAAATCAATTTTACCATCTACAGACACTCCTGTAGCTACCGTTTGATAGTTACTTTCCGGATCACCTTTTATCAGCATAAACTGCTCGGCAAGGTTATCTATCTGTGTAGGATTTGCAAATATTTTAGAAAGATCAGCCTGTAGTGTAGCCGTTTCAAGGCTAAGAGCATTAAGGTTCCAACCTCCTTTTACATAAGATGTATTTTCAACAGTTCCTAATGGCAATACAGTACTATCTGTATTACGGCCTGCTATAAGGTTCGATGAGAAACTGTCAATATCAGCTTTAACATATAAACCGTTATCAGTTTCGTTTTTAATACTCCAGTTACCTGTCACTTTAGGGAAAGCCTCTGTAAGATCGGCAACAGGGCTTGTCGCATCAATAATTTGTGCACTTGTGTAAGTTACATCATTAACCTGAGTACCAGTATTATCAATTATTCCGTTATCCTCCTGATCGAAAGTAAGGTTGTAAACAAGATTGTTATCTGTTGTTTTAATGCCATAGTGCATCTGTGCCTTAATTTCTTCAGCAGTTTTAACTTTATTCCAAATACGGAATTCATCCATTTTAGAAATAGTCTGACTATTGTAGTTTATACTTTTTCCAATGGCAAAATCCCAGTTAGTATTAGTTACAAATCCAGTGTAAGCACTGGTTGCTTTAAGCTCACCGTTAAGATAAAGTTTAATGTTCTCTCCCGGTTTAGCAGTAACAGCAACGTGGTTCCACTCGCCTACTATAAGCTGGGTACCTGAATTAATGTTGTTCCAGTTGTTCGTGTTTGTACCAAATACAGCAGATACACTGTTGTTATCCGGCATTTCAATTGAAAGTCCGGTAGTATTATTATTAACCCTGCCATGGTTAGAAACTAGTGGCGTGTTACTACCCGGATCCTGTGTCATGTTTACCCAGAACTCTAAAGTAAACTCTCCTGATAAAGTAGGATTGATATCAGCTTTTGGTATAGTAACAACGTGACCGCCTGTTAATGATAGTGCTCCCCCTCTGCCTAAGCTAAAGGTTGCTATATCCCATCCAAGGAAATACTCACCTTCAGTAAGGTTTGCATTGTGGAAAGTAACATTTTGTCCGTCAAAATCACCTTCGCTAACGTCTAGATAAGATGTATCACTTTCTTTCTTAAGAAGGTAATATTTACCTGCCACATTAGCAACCGAATCAAATTTAGTTGCAAGAACCTCTGAAAGATTCATTTTTACTGAAGCAAATGGAGTGCTTACAGGATCAATTTTCCAACCACCTTTAGCATAAGAAAGTGTAGAACTTCCAGGAACTGCATCAAGAGTAGCATCATTCTTTTTACCCACAACTACATTACTTGCATAATTAGTAATGTTATCAGGCATTGAAAGACCAGCAGCGTTCATTGCGTTGTTTTTACTCCATTTACCTTTTACTGTAGTTTGGTAATCAGCCGGCATAACAGCTACCGGCGAAGTCGCAGGAGCAAGTGTACCACCGTTAAGTGTAACAACATGAGGAACACTCCCTTTACTTGTAATAGTATTTGCACCTTCTGTTGTAGGGGCAAAATCATAATACAATGCAAGGTTTTCTTCTGTACCTTCAAGAGCATAATGCATTGTTTGCTTAATTTCTTCTGGAGTAAGTGCTTTTTGCCAGATGCGTAGCTCATCAAGTTCAGCCTGAACAGCACCTGTATATGCCGGACTGTAACCAAGACCAAGACCCCAACTGTTACCCACGTATTGCGTAAAGTTAGTTTGCGCTACAAATTCACCGTTTACATAATATTTAAGCTGTCCATTATTAACAGCAGTAACTGTTACCTGATTCCATTCTCCTACATTCCATGCAGCACCCTGCTCAGAAATAGTGTTCCATCCGGAACCATTGTTACCAATAACCACATTAAGCTTATTGCTATCCGGGAATTCAAAAGATATACCTGTAGAGTTACCATTTACCCTTCCGTTACTTGCAAGCATTTTAAAGTTTGTACCCGGATCACCATTAAGTTTAGCCCAAAACTGTATTGTAAAGTTGTTAGCTAATAAAGGATTAATTACCGATCCTGGGATTGCCATTTGCGGAGCTCCAGCTACTTTAAGTACTTCTCCTCGTGTAGTTTCAAAATCAGCTTCAGTAAGAATAGCCTCATCAGAGATAATTCTTCCGTAAAGAACCAATTTATCAAGAGCACCAATGAATTTTTTACCTTCAAAGTTATTACCTACTTTTATTTCAGATGCAGATGCAACCGGAGAGATTACGTTAGTCCATGACTGGATAACAAAACCATTGTAATATAGAGACAGTTTTCTCCTGACATTATCATATTTCCATACAATATAAGCCCAAGTATGTGGCAGTAAGCTGTACTGACTTGTATAAGTTGTATTAGTTGCATGGTCTTTGTAGGTTAACTTACCATTAGCATCCAATCCAAAAGAAACACCTGTTCCGGCAGAACCGTTAGAAATTATTGTAGAACCGTTAGACTGGAAAGCTTCTGGTTTTACCCAAAACGCAAGACTGAACGGACGATTATGGAAATTAAGAGAAAGTGCACTCGGAATACTTACCGAAGTATTTTGCCCAAAGCTTACTGCTTCATTAGCTAAACCTTCCCTATCGTTTACATAAGCTACATCTGTTGCAGTAATAACATGATTGTAAGTCGATGCATCAGTAATAGAATTACTCATGTCTAACTGAAGTTTAAGCGCATCAGCATTCTGACTTGTAAGCATGTCTTCGTGTATGATTGTCTCAAAATATGGAACTCCTGTAGGCCCCACATATTCAACTTTCATTCTACGATCATCTTCTGCTCCAAAAACATTAATTCTCAAATACGTTTGCTTTACACCTGTCATCAGGTAGTCGCTACCGTAGTTTACATTGTGCTGACCGTTACCTATGTCAGAGTTAAGGTTACCAGACAAGATATCATAAAGCGGATATTTAACATCACTACCTTCACGTATCATGAACTTTTGCTCATGGATATCAGCACTTAGGGATAACACACCGTTGATATTATTATCTCGGATATAGTTTACAAGTTCTGCAGATTGTGTTGTTGCACAAAAGTTTCTTCCACCACAGTTACGTTCAAATGATGGTGTACCGTTAATAAGCACTTTAAATTTAGCTGTAGAAGCTAAAAGTGCACCTTTAAGCCACACCATCTGATCAGGACCAAGGTGAGCAAGAGTACCATCGCGGTAGCTACGGTTGTCAAGTAAGAAATACTCAACATCTTTGTACTTGTACGAAGAGAAAAGCCCGGGACCTTCAGGAGTACTCTTGTATTCCGGGTTAGGCCACCAGTCTTTAAATATCTCTTTCATTTCACCTAACGTTGGCATTGTTTTGTTAAACTCGTTAGGTCCAGTGTCATGATTATCTGTAATAGCCAGCTGAGGCATAGCCTTAGTCAGGTTGTCATGAAAATCCCTGTAGAACATGTAACGTGCAAACGCCATGTCTTTGTTTGCCCAGTCATCAACACCGTCAGGACACTGCCCCATAGCATGCTGAAGACCTAAAAGGTATACGGCATCACCTAACCATACCATCATGTCGCTGCCTTCCTGCGCCATAACGTTAAACATGTTCGGGTCACCGTTAATATGTGTCGCGGACTCCGGTATGTCTATACAACGTGAAAGGTCGTATATTCTACCACAGCCGCCAGAAAGAAACTCAAAATCATCTATGATCTCCTGTTCATTTCTGATAGTTGCCACTCTATTTGAAGCAACACCATTTACCATTACCTTAGCAGTATAATTACCGCCAGGCAACAGGTTAGTGTACTCAAAAGAGCGTAGGTTATACCCTAAACGGGTATCAGAATTGTAAGCCGTACCTGTTAGAAGAGTGCCCGGTGCAGCATTTTCAGACATGGAAATGGACAAAGCATTTCCGGAGCCTGTGTTGTTTTTGGTAAGCACCCATACCCTTACCTTATTGTTATAAGGCGGGCTCATCATGGGGCCATACACAATTGAATCTCCAGGAATGATCTGAGCCTGCAGGCTATAGCTCACCCCAAGGAAAAACAATAAACTTAAAAAGAGAAAATTCTTTTTCATGTTTGGCATTTGTGAAAAATTAATGATTATTAAAGCGCCAAAAGTAGCGCTGCCAAATGCCCGCAATCCCATAAAGCATTTTAAGGTTGCATTACCCAAAAATGATAATTAAGGGAGTTTTATGTTAAGGTAACTTTGAGGAAATAAAGAAAAATTCTACCTAAGATTATAACCAGATGTAATATTCTCAAAAATATTATGGTCGCAAAAACCACAAGTTTATCAAATTTGCATTTTTAGTGAATAATATCCAAAAATATAAGTTTTAATATTAAATTAACCTAAAACTACTCTATTACCTTAAGCTTAAGAAGAGTACGATTTTACTTAACATTAATAATTATTACTGCTTAGAATAAGCAGTTCCCGGATTATCAGTCAGCGACTCCATAAAAGCGATAAGAGCAGTAATTTCCTTTTTAGAAAGATTAAGATGATCAGGCGGAAGTGTCTGATTTGGCACCTCATAGGTAAGACCAAGGCCTGCCGCTCCCCCTTTATTATAAAAATCAATAACCTCGTCGAGTGTATTGTATGCTCCATTATGAAAGTAAGGAGCCGTCAGTTTTACATTTCGCACTGTCATGGTTTTAAAAGACCCTCTGTATATCTCTTCATAATCTTCTGTAATCATATTGCCAATTCTTCCAAAATCCTGATCTACATCAAGTGTATTTGGCTTTGCCAATACACCAAGCACTTCGCTTTCATTTTCATGGTATAATGGAGGTACAAGCCCGCTAAAAGTAGGAGCATAATGGCAGGTTGCACATGCTGCTTTACCGGTAAAAAGATTAAAGCCGAGTTTAACCTGTGCAGAAATATCTTTTACCTCACCACGCGCATAGCGATCAAAGCTACTGTTAAATGATCTAAGTGACGCTACATAAGACGATAAGGCAGCCGAGAAACGGTAACGGTTAATTTCTGCATTTGCACCAAATGCTTTGTCAAATAAAACTCTATAGATAGTATTGTTACCTAACTTTTTGATGAGTTCAGGAAAGTTCGTATTAAATTCCAGATGGTTTTCAATAACGTGTTCACCCTGTTCTTCAAGATCGACAGCACGCAAATCATAAAAATACCTGTCAGAGAAAACCACATTTATCAATGATGGTGAATTACGTAACACACTCTTGCCTTCTACACTTGCCAATGATTTAGCAACACCATCTGAAAAAGCCATTTCAGGACGATGACACGATGCACAACTCATTTTTTCATTATTACTCAACGATGTATCGTAAAACAATTGTTTCCCCAAATTACGTAATGCTTCACTGTCATCCGATTCTTTAAGTAAGGTATAATAGTATGGATTAAGAAAATCCTCAGCGAAGATCCCCTTGCTGTATGCATTCCATGAAGATGTTTCACCGCTAATTTCCTGTGTACTCTTTATATGTAGACTTATCTGCATTTTTCGAAAAGAATCATATAACGGATTAATATGTTCCATTAAAAAAGTAAGCCTGTCAAAACTGTCAAAGTCATGGTTTTTTTCCAGATAAGTGACAGCAGTTTTTATACTCAGTTCCAATTGCTGTTTTTCTGCTTCAGGTAGCCTTTGCAATAATGGCTTTAAAACCTCCTGCATACCCCTTAGTGAAGCCGCAGCTTCCTCCATCGCATTAAGCGACCCAGGTGTATCAAACCCGGTAACCCCCATTGTAAAAATACGAACAAGTTCTAATCGTGTAGCTTCCATAATTTCATGCTCATAGAAGTAATTACGTTTTTTTACAGCTTCAACCAGTACAGTATAGGTTTCTTTCAGTGCTGCAGTCAGTTTTACTACCTCTAT
This sequence comes from Flavobacterium sp. AG291, assembly GCF_003350375.1. Classification (GTDB taxonomy): domain Bacteria; phylum Bacteroidota; class Bacteroidia; order Flavobacteriales; family Flavobacteriaceae; genus Flavobacterium; species Flavobacterium suzhouense. Next base: position 97,556 of record NZ_QQAR01000007.1, read on the forward strand.
TGCATCAACATCACCATCTGCAAAGACAGTTTCATCAAGTACCTGCAGTCCAACAGGTGCTACTACCCTTTGAGCTCCACGATAATGATCAGTGTTTAGATGATCTATAGGCAGGGTTTTACTATATTCTTCAGGGCTGATGCCGTAATAATTATTAGTCTTAAATTCTTCTTTTACAGGATATGGATCCAGGTGATATAAAGGAGCACCATTTATATAAGATTTTATATGTTTCGGAAAATAGTATTCTAAAATACCTTCTGTTCTTTTAAAAGCTAACCTTGTTTTTATTAACTGTTGTCTTAACTGCTTTAGCGTACCATCGCCTTGTCTGTATAAAACAGCCACATTATTTAAACTAATGATTTCTTGGTTTAATAAATCTGTTTGAGATACAATTATATCCCGAAAATCATCTGAATAGTAATCACCCTGAGTATGGTGGAATGATGGAAAAAACCAAGCGATTATAACACAAATCAGTATAGGAAAAGAAAGCTTAAGACTCATTAGTATTTAGATAAGAATTGCAAACTTATACTGATTGATAGTGCAAAATGTTATCTCTGTATTAAAGAATAATTAACTCATACTTTTTAGCAAAAGTCAGTAACGCTTTTATTTGTTTAAATAGAAGTTAGATTAATAAAAAACACCCGCCGTAAATGGCAGGTGTTTGTTTATGAGTTTAGACTCTTAAATTCATTAAATAAAGGGGCTTAATCAGGATTAGCCATAATCCTGAAAAGCTCAGCATTGGATGTAAAATATTGATAATCCAAAGCTATTTGCGATAGTTTGGTGTTAACCAGATTGTTTTCCCTTGAATTGATAAGGAACATCGAACTTTCTCCAAATGAGAAAAGTTTTTCTTCTGAATTCAATAGCGCGGTATAATTAGCGACAAGCGTATCAATTACCTCTTTTTGCTTTTTTAGTGATTCTATTTCAAGTTGCTGCGATTTAATCTTGTTTTTTAGCTCCAGCCTTTGCTGGCTTAAATCGAACTCCATGTCTTTAATTTTCAGTTTAGCCAACTTAAGATTTCCCCGTTCTTTTCTAAGGAATACAGGCACGCTGAAATTAAAGTTGAATTTATAGTCATCTGCATTAAAACTGCTGAGATAATCAGGCTCAGAAATATAATTATATCCCACATTCAGTTTCGGCAATAACATATTAGCCTTTAATTTCCTGTTTATCTCAAGCATTGATAGTTTTGTTTCCATAGCCTGAATCTTTGGATGAAAATCAAGCACATCAGATTTTCCCATCAATGCACTTGTCTGTAGCGTTGTTTCTAGTGTTTTTATGAGATCCTGCTCCGGTATTATATTAGCTTCCAGTTCAACCGGAACATTCTCAATCCATAAAAAATTAGATAATTTTAGTTTTGCCTTTCCCAGTTTTAAGTTTGCATTTTCAAGATTCAGTTCACGGCTTTTTACTGTTATCCCTGCTTCGATACTGTCTATGGCCGGCGAATCCCCCAATTCAATCAATTGCTGTACTCCTCTGAAACGTGTTTTAGCAAACTCCATATAATCTTTATACAGTTGCGCTTCAGAATAACTTCGTTTCCATTCAAAATAAGCTTCACTTGCTTTATATAAAACTTCAATAGCTTTAAGCTTGCGTTCTGCATCACCTAACTTCAGCATCAATTTTCCTTCTCTTACATCAGCCATCCGTTGGTTAATAAATAATCCCTGTCCTAATGGCACATTGATACCCAAAGATGTCAATCCAGCCTCTGGCGTACGGTTTTGAGGATTTATATATTGCCCTGAAGTATCGTCAAAACCGGCTTTAAATTCTATCCCATACCATGTAGGGATTTTGAAGCTACTATTAAGCAGCGAATAATATTCTGTTCCTTTAAACTCTTTTTTATCATAATCCACCTCTATTTTAGGATCAAAACCACCCCTCGCCGCCATTAAAGTTGCTTCCGCCTTGCTAACTTCAATTCCTGCCTGTTTTAATAGCGGATGGTACTTTTTTACATACCCTAAAAATTCGCTATAGCTTAGCTCATCTGAATTTAATTGTTGAGCATAAAGCGGTGTAAAAACTATTAAGAACAGAAAAAATAATATAAAACCTTTCTTCATTATTTCTTTTCTTTTTTACCATCAGCCTTTTCATCTGTTTTATAAAAATTAGGCGGAAAACCATTAAGGTTACGCCATATTTCATACCAAACCGGTACGGTTTCTAAAAGCGCAATGCTTTGTGCTCCTGCACCTATACTAAGTTCTTTAGGCCATTTATTATCTTTACCTGAAGGTGCAATAAGCACCCTATATTTTCCATTGGGGCTGATAAAGTTTTCTATAGCCACAACGCGTCCGCCAAAAGTTCCGTAAGATAAACCCGGCCAGCCTGAGAATACTACTCTGGGCCATCCATCAAACCAAACCCTTACTTCAGCTCCTCTGTGTACCAACGGCAAGTCTATTGGGTCTACAAATGTCTCAACGGCAATATCGTATCCTGCCGGCATTATGCTAACTACAGATGTACCTTCTTTAATAGTCTCACCCAATCCGGCCAATAAAGCACGGTTAACATAACCGCTTTGGGGTGCAGTGATATAGTAAAGTCCACTTCTTATATTATAATTTACATACTGATTGTGGAGTTTGTTTACCTGCGCTTCGGTATCATATTGTGTACTTAGAGCCGTAAACTTATCACTACGCGATTTAGATATCTTTTCAGCATATTCAGCATTAATACGGTTAATTTCAACATTAGCATTTATATACTCATTTTTACTGCTTAAAAGTTTATTTTCCTGTGTTATTATATAAGCTTCAGCTTCCTGCAGTTTTAATCTTTTTTGCTCTACATCGGTAAGAGGCTTTAAGCCTTCCTTATTCAATGCTGTAGAACGATTGAACTGTGTTTGAGCAATTTTCAACTGAGTCTTTATTGCTTCAAGATCCATACTGTCACTCTTTATCTTAAGTTGAGCCTGCTTTATTTTATTTTGTGCCTGCTGTAACTTAAGCTGTCTTTCTTTAGCAAGGGACTGCGCCTGTACTTCCAGCGAATTCACTTTGTCTCCATAAGAATCCAGTGCCATTTTTTTGGCATCTACCTGCTGTTTTGTATTAGAAACCAGGTTTGGGTCAAAGTAATCTTCTTTTATTTCAGAGATAAAAAGTATAGTATCCCCTTTATTCACATAATCTCCCTCCTTTACGTACCATTTTTCAATTCTACCGGCAATAGCATTATGAACTGTCTGTGGCCTTTGATCCGGCTTAAGAGTAGTTACCGATCCGGAACCCGATATATTTTGTGTCCATGGCAGGAAAAGGCATCCAACTATAAACAAGAGAAAACCCACTATAATCCTGTTAAGAAATTTATACTCAGGCCTGCGTGCTACCTTAGAAATTGAGGAATAATCACACGGAGTTATCAGTACATGATTATCTTTAGATATATTAAGCATAGTGTTTACAGTTTAATGTCGTTAATTATTTTCCCCTCATCCATTGTAATCATACGGCTGCTTCCCTCTCTCCATATCTTATTTTTTGAAGCTACTATTACTGTCCAGTGATTTTCATCAGACAATAAAAAGTCAACTACCCTTCGTGAAGTTACTTCATCCATCTTATTTATAGGATCTTCCAGAAATAGAATATTTGGCTTATTTACAATACTCCTTGCTAAAAGGATTTTTTGCACATCAGAATCAGAGAGCTGTCCACCTCCGGGATGTATATGTGTTTCCAATCCATTAGAAAAAGTCTTAATATGAGGTGTAAGATGTACATTATCAAGAGCCCATTTTAAATCATCATTGTTAACACCTTTACTTCCAAAAAGTATATTATCACGAATAGTACCGTCAAAAAGAGTATCTGCCTGTAAAAAAGTACCTGCCTGAGCCCTGAAATTATCCTCGTCAAGACGGTTCATGTAATTATCAGTTATATATACACTACCGGTTTCAGGCTCAATAAGGCCTGCAAGAAGTCTAAGCAAAGAACTTTTTCCTGCACCATTACTACCCGTAAGTATAATTTTTTCTCCCTGTGATATCTTGAGATTAATATTTTTAAGCGCCTTTTTGTCAGAGTCAGGATATTTATATCCTACTCCTTCAGTTTCAATGTTTATTCCACTTTCACTCTTGTTGGCTATTTTTGGGACACAAGAAATTTCCATATCAGTAACCTGAGCAATTTTTTCTACAGAGGTAAGTACATCATAAAAAGAATCAAGACCGAAAATTATCTTCTCAACAGAGTTGATCAAAAGAACGATAACAATTTCTGCAGCAACAAACTGACCAATATTCATCTGATGATGAATAACCAAAAAACCACCAACTGACAGAAGAGCAGCGGTAACAAGTATTTTAAAAATTACAAGATGTACATATTGTTTTTTCATTACCTGAAAATGTTTTTCCCGATAATCTATATAGTCAGATACATACTTGTCATTTCTGCTAAGAGCATAATCAAAACCATTCTTTTTCCTAAAGCTTTCACGGTTGCGTGCTATTTCCTGAAGCCATGCAGCTACCTTATACTTAAACTTAGATTCGTTTAAACTTGTATCTAAACCATCTGTATACGAAAACTTAAATATTATGTACAGAATAACAATAAAAAACAAACCTATCACCATAAAAAAAGAATGATAAAGCGTTAACAGTATGATTCCAAAACCTACCTGCAAAAAAGCTGTAGAAAAATCAAGGAGCAATTTTGCCGTACCTTTTTGAACCATAAGCGTATCAAAAAATCTATTAGCTTTTTCAGGAGCAAAGTTTGAATACATCTCTTTGAACTTAATAAGAGGCATCTTATACGCGAATTCAAATGAAGATCTAACAAATATCCGCTGTTGAAGATTCTCAACAATGCGTAATTGCATAATTGTCAAAACTCCGCCAAAGCCAACACCAAAAGTAACCAAAATAACAAGTATTATCCAGGATACGCTTAACTGCCCGCTTTGAATAAAATTAATGATAGCCTGTATGCCAAGTGGCAATGATAAATTAACCAGACCTGCAAAGGCCGCGTAAAAAATTATTTGATATACATCCCGCTTATCTAGTTTAAGCAGATTGTAAAATCTTTGAAATGGAGTCATAAATCAATTTATAAATAGAATAATATTTGGGAGCATACCCCTAAATATGGGTATACCAAAACTTTAACATTATAAAGTTCTGAAAAAAGTATTTATAAAATAAACTCCGGAGGAGGTAAATGTATTTTAGTATAGAAATTAGGTGAAATTACCAGATTATAATTATGAGTTTTTTTATCACCCTCATTAATAGAATAATTACAAGGCAAAGCAGTATAAACCGGAACCAGATAATCGGCAAGTTGAAACCCCTTGGTACTTTTGTCAGTTTTAGTTTTACTGGTTTCATAATCTTCCAGTTCTTCTAACAAAGTATCGGGTTTTAAAAGCTTTTTAAGTATGTGGCAGGTTTTACCTATTAAACAATGGCTTTCAGTATTATTAGCAATGATACCATCCAGACTGGCTGATATGTTGATATTATTCAATAAAAAATAGCCAATCAGCACCACACGAAGGCACTTCCCGAATACACCATTTTTTATTTTTTTCAACATAGCACTCCTAAAGCAAAAGATGTACCAAAAAAAACGAAAAATGCCTGCAAACACTAACATTAGAAAGATTTAATGTACAGATTAGAAATTCTAATCTTGAAATATTAAATTTTTAAAGATTTTACTTATAAAACATTTAATCCGATTGTAAATACTTTATCATTGACTATTATTAACTTCCACTAACGCATACAATCAGTACTCAAAAACTTTGCTTTTACTCTATCAATAAACGTTTTTTTATTCTTGCTTAACTGAAACAAAATAACCATAAACAACTACAAAACAACGGTTTGAAATTATTTAGATTTATTTTAAATAACCTTTTGGATTTCAAAAAACCTTTATATATTTGCACTCCAAACTTAATTAATCTAAATAAGACAATGAGATTCAAATCAATCTTTTTTTATGTTTTGCCTGTTGCAGCATCACTAGCACTAGCATCATGTTCAGATGACGATTCGTCATCAAATGAACCGTCATACAACATTCCTGCCACCTATACTTTTGAAAGAGACGGACAAAGTACTGTAGACTTTTCCGGACAGACTACCAGACTAAAAATGCTATTGGAGTTTGATGCATATTCAAAAAATAAAGCAGGTTTTCCAACATTTGATAACAATCTGGTTTTAAACATGTTTTCAAATACAAATAATCCATTTTCTGAAGAAGCACTTAACACTTCCGGCAAGCAGTTAAGAGATAAAACAGCTGCATCTGCTGATTATTTTGCTTCAAACTCTGTAGAAGCTGCTGAAATTAAAGCTTCTTTCGACGGATTGTTTACAGAAATGGGACAAGCAGCGGCTAATTATGCTACAACAGCTACTCCGGGTACAGCTGGTTCTATTGAAGATGGAAAAAGACTTGTAAACGGTAAAGGGCTTGAGCCTAACCAGGCAATAATCAAAGGTCTTATGGGTGCTTGCTTTATGGATCAGGCCTTAAATAATTACTTAAGTATAACCGTTCTCGATGAAACTAAACTTGCTAACGATGCAGGTACTTTAGAGGCCGGAAAAAATTATACTACCATGGAGCATAAATGGGATGAGGCTTATGGTTACATCTTTGGTTACCAAACAACAAATACTGACGGTACAACAAAAGTATATTTTTGGGAAAGCTACCTGAACACTGTTAACGGTAACCCTTTCTTTGAAGGTATAACTGCCAACATTAAAAATGCATTCATTAAAGGTAGAGCAGCTATCGTAAATAAAGATTATACTACCAGAAATGCTCAAATCGCAATTATAAAGGAAAACCTTTCTAAAGTTGGGGCAGTTAGAGCAGTTTACTACTTAAACGAAGGTAAAGCTTTACTATCTGGAGATAACACACAGACTGTTAAAGCTTTCCACGCACTTTCTGAAGCATATGGCTTTATAACCGGATTACGCTACACTAATAATCCGGCAAAAAATACATCATACTTTACAGCACAGGAAGTAAAAAATATTCAGGAAACTCTTTTAGGAGGAACTGATGGTTTTTGGGATGCTAATTATACTTCTCAAAAAGCTACAGAATTAATGGAAACAATTGCTCAAAGATTTGGCTTTACAGTTGAACAAGCAATCCACGAAGGTGGTAGCCACTAATAAATTATGAGGGCAGCTAATGCCCTCTTTTTTCTTTTTAAAATTTCAACACTTAATACGACTTTCATGAAAAAACTGATTCTGTTTTTTTCTTTTACAATTCTTCTTACTTCATGTTCATCTGATTCTTCTCAGGGACAATCTGATCAATATGACAGAGGTACAATGCTACAAAACTGGGCTAATAATTTAATTGTACCTGCAATACAAAATTATGACCAAAAATTAGCAGCACTAAAAACAGCTACAGTAAACTTTACTTCAGAACCTACTACATCAGGACTTGAAGATTTGAGATCAGCATGGTTTGAAGCGTATAAAGCATATCAATATTCGGCTATGTATAATATTGGAAAAGCCGAAGAATTACAGTTCACCAAATTCTGTAATACCTACCCTACAAACACTACTCTGATTACAACCAAAATCGGTAATGGTGATGTAACCCTTGAAGGCCCGGGAAATGATGTGGCGCAAGGATTTCCTGCACTAGATTATTTACTTTTCGGTCTTTCTGACACTGATGTTCTGTCATTTTATACTGAAAATGCTCTTGCCAATAACTACAAGAGCTACCTGACTGCAGTTGTTGATAAGCTTGTAAACCTGAATAGTGCAGTACTTAATGACTGGAATGGTAGCTTTAAAAATACTTTTATCTCTAAAACAGATAACTCAGCCACAGGAAGCGTAAATAAAATGGTTAATGCCTATGTGCAATATTTTGAAAGAGACGTTAGAACCGGAAAAGTAGGTATACCTGCAGGTCGCTTTTCTACAGCTCCACTTCCTGAAAAAGTTGAAGGTTTCTACAGTAAAGTATATTCCAGAGAACTTCTTCTGAATGGGTTGCAAGCTAGTTGGGACTTCTTTAATGGAAAACATTTTAACGCAACTACTAAAGGCCCTTCTCTGGCCTCTTATCTTGATTTTTTAAAAACACAAGGATACGGATCAGACTCAGAAACACCTCTTAGTGAGGTTATGGATAATCAATATTCTCAAGCCTATACAGCTATAATGGATATGCAGGAGAATCTTTATCAACAAGTACTAACCGATAATAACAAGATGCTTACGGCATACGATAAAATGCAACGCAATGTTACATACATGAAAACAGATATGATGTCTGCAATGAGCATATCAGTTGATTATGTTGATACCGATGGTGATTAATACACGAGAATACACACTATAATCAAAAAAACGTATAAGCTGTCAGATATTGGCAGCTTTTCGTATTATTTTTGCCACCTGTTTGCGGACCTTCCTCTTAAAAGTAAAATTTATAAAGTCCGCATAAACCTCTATAAAAATGAAACTGAAGGATTTTTGCCTGTACTTTATTTTTTTATTTTCAACTACAGCTTGTATTGCCCAATACAATTTGTCAGGAAAAGTAATTAATCAAAATACAAATCACCCCATACCTCAAGCTGAAGTATACAATCGTACCACAGATAAACTTATTAAAACAGATGATAAGGGTGAATTTGTATTTACAAATCTTAAGCCTGGAAAATATACGCTTGAATTCTTATCTGATCAATTTGATATTGCTACAATTGAAGTTGCAATCGCGTCTTCCAGTCAGCAAATTACAGTGCAAATGAAACCGTTACTGATACAACTATCAGAAGTTATTATTGAAGACAGACGCAATGAGGTACTGGGACTTACAAGACTGAAAGATATTGAAGGAACTTCAATATATGCAGGTAAAAAAACAGAAGTAGTTGTACTTAATAAACAAATGGGAAATATGGCTGCCAATAATGCCCGACAGGTATTTTCTCAGGTTGTAGGTTTAAACATTTATGAAAGTAATGATGGTGGACTTCAGCTAAACATAGGAGGTAGAGGACTGGATCCTAACCGTTCAGCCTATTTTAATGTCCGCCAGAATAATTATGACATTAGTGCTGACATATTGGGTTATCCGGAAAGTTATTACACACCTCCAGCCGAAGGTCTTGACCGTATTGAGGTAGTAAGAGGAGCCGCCTCATTACAATATGGTCCTCAGTTTGGCGGATTAGTAAACTTTAAGATGAAAACACCGGTAAGCAACAAAAAAATGGAAGTGACAACACGCCAGACTTTTGGATCTTATAACTTTATAACCAATTTTACAAGTCTTAGCGGCACAGTAGGCAAATTCAGTTATTATACCTACTACAATTATAAACAAGGTGACGGATTCCAACCTAATTCAGAATTTAAGTCCCATAATTATTTTGGGAATTTTAATTACCAATTTACTGAAAGAACCAGTCTTAGCTTAGATTATACCTACTTCACTTACCTGGCAAAACAACCGGGAGGCCTTAGCGACACAATGTTTGAAGAAAATCCTATGCAGAGTAACCGCAAAAGGAACTGGTTTGAAGTAAACTGGAACCTTATGACGCTTAAATTTAAGCACAAGTTTAACTCATCAACCGACTTAAGCTTTAATTTGTTTGGCCTTTATGCACAACGAAATACAGTCGGTTACAGATCAAACAGGGTATCAGATGCCGATACTCCAGGCACGGTACGTGATCTTATCACAGGAAAATTCTCAAACTGGGGTTTTGAAACTAAACTATTACATCGCTATAATTTCTTTGGTAATAAAAATGCTTTTGTATTGGGAGCCAAATATTATGATGCACATAATACTGCCAAACAAGGTCCGGGAAGTTCAGGTAGTGATGCTAATTTTAATTACGCAACAGATGAGTTTCCTTATTACAAAAATCAATCAGATTACACCTATCCCAATAAAAATATAGCTTTATTCGGAGAAAATATTTTTAAAATAACTTCAAAGTTTACAATAACTCCTGGCATACGATTCGAGTATATTGACACCAAGGCTATTGGTTCATACAGAACAATAAACCTTGACTTTGCAGGCAATGTTATACTGGATGAGACAACAAATGAAAACAAAAATCTTAGCCGCTCTTTTGTACTACTGGGAACAGGGCTAAGCTACAAACCTGTTGACGGCCTCGAATTTTATACTAACTTTTCGCAAAATTACCGATCGATAACTTTTAACGACTTACGAATTATAGAACCTTCCTATGTAATAGACAAGAATCTTAGTGATGAGAAAGGTTATACTTTTGATGGAGGAATAAGAGGAAAAATATCAAACAAAATTAACTATGACATAAGCGCTTTTGGGCTTGCTTATAATGACAGGATTGGACAGATAATAACCCGATATAACGAAATTTTTCCGGAATCTGAGGATGAAAGACCTGTAAAATACAGAACAAATGTTGGTGATGCTTTTATGTACGGACTTGAGTTTTTCACTAATGTTAGCCTGCAAAAAACTTTCTTTAATGAACAGAATGAAAATTACAACTGGAATATCTTTGTAAATGCAGCCTTTACAAAATCAAAATATACAAAATCAAGATTATCAGGAATAGTTGGTAATGAAGTTGAATTTATTCCACTTGTTAACTTAAAGACGGGAATGTCTTTTGGCTATAAGAAATTTATGTCTAACCTGCAGTTAACTTACTTGAGTGATCAATATACCGACGCAACAAATGCTCCGTTAGACGTTAAAAATCAAAACGGAATTATTGGTCAAATCCCTTCATACCATATTATGGACCTTTCTTTCTCTTATATCTTTACAAAATCGATTAAGCTGGAAACCGGTATAAATAATTTAACCGATAATAAATATTTTACGAGAAGAGCTACCGGATATCCCGGTCCCGGAATTATTCCTTCTGCTCCAAGAACATATTATGCAACGTTACAATTACAGTTTTAAAAACCGATAAGTCAATAAATAAGCTAACACTGTTACGCCGAAATTAAATCTTACTAAAATGGTTTACCGTATCAAAGAATATCTTAATTCATATACAAATGCCTCAACACTGGCTTTTTTCAGGCTTGCATTTGGATTTATGATGCTATTGGGGCTTGTACGTTTTGCATTAAATGACTGGATCGATAAATTTTATATTGAGCCGGGGTTTCATTTTACTTACTATGGATTTAGCTGGATAAAGCCCATCGGGGTATATACTTATGTTATATTTTTAATTTGTGCACTTGCGGCCATTGGTATCAGTATAGGTTATAAATACAGAATATCAGCCATAATTTTCTTTCTAAGTTTTACTTACATAGAACTTATGGATAAGACAACCTATCTTAACCATTATTATTTCGTATCGGTTATAAGCTTTGTGATGATATTCCTTCCGGCAGGCAATTACTTTTCTGTAGATGCCTACAGGAATCCAGTACGGTCATTTGGACAAATACCACGATGGACTATTGACATTTTAAAGCTTTTACTGGCTATGGTTTATTTCTATGCCGGTCTTGCAAAACTAAACTCCGATTGGCTTGTTAATGCAATGCCTTTAAAAATATGGCTTACAGCTCATGCTAACTTACCCGTTATTGGTCCTTTAATGTTGAAAAGCTGGGTACACTACACCTTTAGCTGTTTTGGAGCAGTATATGATCTCTTTATCGTATTTCTTCTTATAAACAGAAGAACAAGACTATTAGGTTTTTTATTGGTCCTTTCTTTTCATTTAATGACTTCGTTATTGTTTCCTATCGGTATGTTTCCATATATTATGATAGTTTGTTCACTGATTTTTTTCAGTAACAGTTTGCATACGAACGTACTTAAATTTTTATCCAAAATTTTTAAATTACCTGCAAAGCTAGCAGAAACCCAACAGATTTATGCTCCCCGTTTCAGGTCACTTTATCGCTTGAGCCTTTATCTCTTGGGAATTTTTCTTGTAATTCAGTTATCATTTCCTTTCCGGTATATTTTATATCCGGGGGAATTATTTTGGACCGAAGAAGGATTTCGATTTTCATGGAGAGTTATGCTCATGGAAAAAGCCGGCTCCGCACAGTTTAAAATTACAGACAGGAAAACAGGGAAAAGCATTTATGTAAATAATGAGGATTACCTAACACGATTTCAGGAAAAGCAAATGGCGTTTCAACCCGATTTTATACTGGAATATGCTCATTTTTTACATGACCATTATGAATCGCTGGGAATGTATGATCCCATTGTAAATGTTGAATGTTATGTTGCCCTCAACGGACGATTGAGTACCCTTTATATTAATCCTGAAACAGACCTTTCACATATACCGGAATCATTTGAACATAAAGAATGGATACTTCCTTTTAAAGGCTCAATATGGAGGCTTTAAAACAGCTTAATCATAATTAAATTCAGTATAAAGAGCGGCTATCTTAAAATGTAGCCGCTCTTTTTCTTTATCTGGATAAAGTACTGAAATATAAAACACCAACATCTTAAGAGTAAGCTACATTCCGATAATAAACATCAACATTTTTTCACGAAATATCGTAATTAAAAAAATTAGATTAAAATTTAAAGAACTAACAATCAAACACTTAATTAAAAAGAATGATTTTAGATAAATAGTTGTATGTAAGGCAAATAGCAGTTGTTTGTAGTAACATAAACAACATCTGACAAATCCTTACATATTAATCAACAACTAAATCTTTTTAATTATGAAAACTAAATCAAATCTCTCTGGAGTCTTCAATTTTAAGACAAAAGCCTTTACTATTTTACTATCCTGTTTTTTATTACTTTCTATCATTTCCTGTAGTAAAAAAGCAGAAACGGCAACTGAGGAAAATACAAATGCAATAGTAACCGATACTATACAAGTTGCACCTGCAAATCCACCTGAAAACTTTAAGCATGAAACAGCTACGGTAAATGGTATTAAGATACATTATGTAATAGGTGGAAAAGGCGAACCGCTTGTATTGGTACATGGTTTTGGACAAAACTGGTATATGTGGAACAGATTACTGCCGGAACTGTCAAAACATTTTACAGTAATCGCTCCCGATTTAAGAGGTGTCGGAGAATCAGATAAACCCGAAGGAGGTTATGATAAAAAAACAATGGCATCAGACATCCATGAACTTGTAAATCAACTGGGATATAAAAAGATAAACCTGGCCGGTCATGATATAGGACTAATGGTTGCCTATGCCTATGTTGCCCAATATGAAGACAGCGTAAACAAAGTAGCGCTTATGGATGCCCTTTTACCGGGAGTTGAGCCGGTTTGGTCGTCGGTTTCTGCATCCGCATGGTGGTTTGGCTTTTTTGCATGGCCCGCTTCAGGTGACATCGTGAAAGGTAAAGAAAAAGAATTCCTAACTAACTTTTGGCCTGTAGTAGGTCATGTAAAAGAACCTTTTACACCAGAAGAAACTACAGAATTTATCAGGGCTTATGCTGTTCCGGGCGGAACCACAGCCGCTTTTAAATGGTTTGGTGCATTTCCTCAGGATGGAAAAGACAATCTTATATTCATGAAGAGAAAAATAAAAACACCTTTATTAGCCATGGGTGGAGAGTATTTTGCAGCCGCTTTCCTAAAAGATCATTCCAAATTAGTAGCCGAAAATGTAACCGAGTCAAAAATTGCAAACTCAGGACACTGGCTGGTTCAGGAAAATACTGCACAGGTACAAAAAGACTTACTTGACTTTTTCTTAAGTAAATAAATATAGCCTCCGGATTAGATTAAGAGGTATTCGGCTTCAATACAAGAATCTTAAAAAGATTATCATGAAAAATAAAAACATCACCCTAATACTTTTAAGCATCCTTGCTTTCACTATTATACAGCAAAGCTATGCACAATCCTATCCGGAGTTTAAATCCATGCGATTTGAAGAAGACTATTCTGTTTTGGCTAATGATACAATTAAAAAAGACTGGTACACAGAGGCAAAGTACATCCCCCTCACCTCTTCAGGAAAAACATTTCTAAGCTTTGGCGGAGAGGTTCGGTATCAATATTTCTACATTAAGAATGAAAAATGGGGAGATGAACCTAAAGATGCTGATGGTTATATACTTAACCGTTTATTATTGCATAGCGATTTTCATGCAGGCAAACACTTTAGAGCTTTTGTACAATTCCAAAGCAGTAATACCAGTGGCAGATTAGATCCGAGCCCGGTTGAGAGCAACCCTCTAGAATTGCATCAGGGTTTTGTTGATTTGAATGTATTTTCAGAGAAAGACCGTCAATTAATTTTAAGGGCAGGAAGGCAGGAATTTAGTTATGGTTCACAACGCCTTGTGGCTTTACGTGAAGGCCCAAACAACCGACAATCTTTTGATGCTATAAAAGCGATAGCCGGTTTTAAAAATTATCACGCCGATCTTTTCTACAGTCATTATGTAGTAGCTGAAGATGGAATTTTTGATGACACATCAAATAAGGAAAAACAGTTTTGGGGAAGCTACATAGTTATCAATAAGATACCTGTAATAAAGAATATCGATTTATATTATTTAGGTTACAAAAGGGCCAACTCTCATTTTGATGATGCAAACGGAAAAGAATTAAGACATTCTTTAGGAACCCGCATCTGGGGGAAATATGATAACTGGCGTTATGATGCAGAAGCAGTTTATCAGTTTGGAACTGTAGATGTAAAAGACATAAAAGCCTGGACTGTTACCTTAAATACAGGTTATCGTATCACATCGGTAGTTTTACATCCGGAAATTGGTTTAAAAGTTGAAACGATAAGTGGCGATAAAACAAAAAACGATAACAATTTAGAAACTTTTAACCCATTATTTCCAAGGGGGGCTTATTTTGGACTAGCCTCCGTAATCGGTCCTTCTAACCTTGTTGATTTACATCCTTCACTAAACTTTGAACTTACCAAAAATCTTAATTGGGTATTGGATTATGATATGTTCTGGCGGTATAGCAGCCAGGATGGCATTTATGGACCAAACACAATTATGGTTTATCCGGGAGATGCAAGCACCGATAAACAAATAGGTGAGCAATTTGAAAGCGAAATCATATTCCAGCCAAATAAATATTTGTATTTCCGTGTTGAGGCAACCTGGTTTAAAGCCGGAGATTTTCTTAAGGCTGCAGGTACCGGAAAAGATATGTTGTTTACCGGAGCAACAATGCAAATTAAATTTTAATCCAGATATTACAAAAACTGTTCATAAATTTACGATATATCGTAATTACGAATTTTATTCAAACAGCTCTAACCTCTAATTATAAACATTTTACATTTTTGGCAACATTATGGCTTATAGTATAAAAAAAATTACAAACATGGAAACTAAGATTGGAATAACTACCGAAAATAGAAATACAGGAGTCCAAAAACTTTGCAAATTACTTGCAGATGAATATGTACTGTATACAAAAACAAGGAATGCTCACTGGAATGTGGAAGGATATGACTTTTATAATAAACACCTGTTCTTTGAACAACAATATGGTGAGCTGGACGAAATCATAGACAGTGTTGCTGAAAGAATAAGGACTTTAGGCCATTATGCACCTGCTACATTGAAAGATTTCCTGAATCTTACCCAACTTACAGAAACTAAAAGTGAAGCTAATGATAGTATTGGCTTCATTAAAGAACTGCTGATTGATCACGAAAGCATTATTATATTCCTGAGAGAAAATATAGATTTTTATACTGATCTTAAAGATTATGGTACCAGTGATTTCATAACCGGTTTAATGGAAACTCATGAGAAAATGGCATGGATGCTAAGGTCACATATAAAATAGTCTTGTAAAAATATTCTGAAAAACAAGAATGTGCTTATATTCGGGGTAACAAACCATCATAGTAAAAGTAAAATGATTTTTAGGCGCTTACATAAAATAATATTGTTAATTGTCTTTTTTACGGCAGTTAGCATTCATGCGCAATCAACTGAAGATAAAGTTAAGTTTTCAAAAACTATATCCCGACTGCACTTTGAAAAAGATGAAACCAAAAAAGCTGAAAATCTTCTTTGGACTGCAAACTACTGCCTGGACAGACCGGGAAACTACAAAAAAGATCTTGACAGCGCAGCTTTGCTCAATAGGCAATCACTTAAAATCAGTAAACAACTTAACCTTAAAAGCAATATTGCACAAAGCATGCTTCTGGATGGAAAGATTGCAAAGGAAAGAGGCAATGCCACACTGGCAGGAAAGCTAAAACAAAAGGCACTTGATTATGCTATTGCTCAAGATCTAAAAAAAGATATGGCTGATGCCTATACTTCTATAGGATTAGATTATGATGGCAGTAATCTTGAAAGAAATACCGGAGATCTTTTAAAGGCAGCTTCGCTATACCAGGAATTAGGGTCATTTAAAGAAGAAGCCGAAACCTTTACAAATCTTTCAATCATATATAATTCGGCCTATCAGCCTGCAACATCTATAAAGTATGCCTCACAAGCTATAAAGATTAAAAAGAGCATTAAAGAGAATAACTTCTTTTCAGAATATACAATGCTTGCCTTAAACCTGAGGATACAAGGCAAATATAATACTGCGTTATCTTATGCTCTGGCTGCAGAAAAAATAATAGATAAGGCCAGTGATAAACAATGGCAAACTGTTTTAATCAATCTTATAGGCACTATATATTCTGAATTAAAATATCACGATAAATCAGTTGAATATTATAAAAAGGCAATTACCCTCGCTAAAGAAAATAAAGATGTTGAAGGGGTGACTTCTATAACCATTAATACCGTTAGGGGATTATATAGCAGGGGCAAATACAATGAAGCCCTTGAAATATTAAATAATGGTGCTAAATATTCTCCCAACGACTATTGTAATATTGAATACCCTTCCCTTTACATACTGCTATATTGTGAACTAAAAAAATATGAAAAAGCCAAGCCGTATTTTGAGCAATTGCTGAAATGCAGCGAACAGCAAAACAATAATCATCTGGCAGTTGAAAAAATGTATTATGCAATGATACACTACCTGCTTAAAACAGGTCAGGCACAAAAAGCATATACCTACATTGATGAGCTGAAAAAACTATCAGTTGTAAATGATGATTTGTATAATCGTTCACAGTTAGAAAGAACTCACTTTGAAGTTGACTCGGCCAACGGAAACTTTAAAGACGCCATCCAGCACCTTAAAAATTTCAAAAAGCTTAATGATTCCATCTTCAACATAAACAGTTCTAAACAATATGCTGATTTACAACTTAAATATGAAACTGAAAAAAAAGACGAAAATATTAAGCTGCTCACGCATAAAAATGAGCTTCAGGAAGTAAAAATCAAAACTGAGAAAGTAATACGCTATATATTTATAGGAAGCCTGATAGTACTATGCATAATCTTAGGATTATTATATAGCAGATATTGCATGAAACGTAAAACAAACGCAATACTCGAAGCAAAGCAGGAAGAGATAAACACACAGAACAGAAAGTTACAGCGCCTTGTAGATGAGAAAGAATGGCTTGTAAAGGAAATTCATCATAGAGTAAAAAACAACCTTCAGATTGTTATAAGCCTTCTAAATACACAATCTGCCTATCTGGATAATGATGATGCTCTGGAAGCTATACAAAATAGCCAGCACAGGATGCATGCCATGTCACTGATCCATCAAAAATTATATCAGACAGATAATCTTTCCAGTATCAACATGTCATGGTATATAAAAGAACTGGCAGAATACCTAAAAGACAGTTTTGATGATGACGATAAAATTAAATTCAAGCTTAAATTATCAGAAATAGAACTGGATGTTGCACAGGCAGTACCGCTGGGACTTATTTTGAACGAAGCGATAAGTAATGCCATTAAATATGCATTCCCCGAGCACAAAGGAATAATCAATATACTTTTTGAAGAAAAGGATGAGCATTACCTCTTGAGGATTGAAGATAATGGCATTGGACTTCCCGAAAATTTTGAATCGAACGAAAGCGATTCGTTAGGAATGAATCTTATGATGGGTCTTGCCGAACAGTTAGACGGCACATTTAGCATAAAATCTGATAAAGGTGTAATAATAACAATTAACTTTATAAAAAGAGAGGCTACTTTATAGCCTAAATGATGATGGAAAATAAAGAAAAAATACTGATAGTTGAAGACGAATTCATTGTAGCCAACGACCTTAAAATGATATTGAAAAAAGGCGGTTACAATGTGGTAGGTATTGCCTCTTCGGCTGCTCAGGCCAGAACTATGATTGCTGCTAAAAAACCTGACTGGGTACTTCTCGATATTATACTTAAAGGAAGTGAAACCGGCATAGATCTGGCAAAAGAGTTAAATGGATCAAAAACCCCATTTCTTTTCATATCGGCAAATACCAATCAGTCTACCCTTGAAGCTGTAAAAAAGACACAACCTTATGGTTTTATGGTAAAACCCTTCAGGGAAAAAGACCTGTTGGTAATGTTGGACATTGCCCGATACAGATATGCACTGGAACATCAGGTAAGTGCTCCTTTGATTGATACAAACAGGCAAACATCAGCCTTTAATGGTATTATAGGTAACAGTCAGTCACTTAAAGAAATACTTAATCGTGTAAACATAGTTGCCCCTACAGAAACTTCTGTACTTATTACGGGTGAAAGCGGTACCGGAAAAGAAAGGGTTGCCCATGCGATTCATGAGCATTCGGACAGAAAAAATAAACCCATAGTAGTGGTAAACTGTGCTGCTTTACCATTATCGCTTGTAGAATCAGAACTTTTTGGATATGAAAAAGGCGCATTTACAGGTGCTAACTCCCGTAAAATAGGAAAGTTTGAACAGGCAGATGGAGGTACTTTATTTTTAGATGAGATAGGCGAACTTCCTTTGGATGCTCAGGTTAAATTACTGCGTGTATTACAGGAAAAAGAGATTGAACGCATTGGTGGTGAACAGACCATAAAAATTGACGTTCGTATTGTTGCTGCAACCAATCGTAGCCTGGAGCGTGAAGTAGCCGAAGGACGATTCAGACTGGATTTGTACTACAGGCTAAATGTTTTTCCTGTCGAATTACCACCGCTTCGCGAAAGAAAAGAGGATATACCCCAACTTGCCATGCATTTCCTGCAAAGATTTAATACCGCTGCTAACAGGAATATTAAAGCTTTTACTCCCGGTGTACTTGAACAGATGGCACAGTATAACTGGCCAGGGAACATACGTGAACTTGAGCATTTAATAGAGCGTAGCACTCTTTTAGCGTTTGGAGATGAAATAAGTGAAATAAACCTGCCTTCCAATACGGCAATAAACATACTTCCTTCTGAAACCGGAGTATTGCAATCGCTGGAAGATATGGAACGTAACCATATAATGCAGACATTACAAGCCTGTGGCGGTAAAGTATTTGGTCCGGGTGGAGCTGCCGAAATACTTAAGATACCTCCTACCACCCTATATTCTAAAATGAAAAAATTAGGTATACAGCAGGAACATTATTAACATAAAAAACACTTATCATGACCGAGATAAAATTAGAAATAGATGAAAAAAAACACGGAGCCTTCAATCTGTATGAAGACAATACCAAAATTGGAGAAATGGTGATAAGCCTTCGTGATGATAAATTAACAGTATATCATACTGAAATTGACAGCTCAGCTGAAGGGAAAGGATATGCAAAACTGCTTTTGCAGGAAATGGTAAGCTACAGCCGAAATAATAATTTAAAGGTAATTGCGCTTTGTCCTTATGTTCATGCTCAATTTAAAAGGCATCCTGAAGAATATGCCGATATATGGCTAAAACAGGAATAACGGTAAATTTATACTTTAGCATACTATAATCAGAAGCCAGGTCACTATGAGCCACAATGAAATAATCGCACGTATACAGCAAAGAGAACAGGAACAATCTTTGACTATTTCCATGAGTGAGATCCTGGCATCTGTAAGCACCAGGAAAGAGTTTCATGATGTGATCATTAACAACCTAAAAAACGCTTTTGGGTTCAATCATTTTAGTATTTGTATTGAAGATGAAAAGTCTAAGGATTTTTATCTTCAATATCATATACTCCCTTCAGAATATTCGAAATTATCATCTGCAGCGTTTAAAGATAGTTCCGGCATTTTCAATGAGGTTTTAAGCTCAGCCGAACCTGTTTTTATGACAAAAACTGAATTTGCAAAAATAACCGGACTTCCCTCCTTTCTTAAAGATACTTATGAAGGGCAAACACAAAGTATAATAGCATTATCAATAATTACAAAACGATTCAAATCGGTTGCTTTTATTGGCTTTGGAAAGAATTATACTCCCGAAAGAAATACATTTCGTGTTTTAAAGTCACTGTCACCTCAACTAGGCATAACGCTTACCAATATATTACTTCTTGAAAACATTATACCTTCCAATTCGGTAATTGAAGAAGATGCTCAAAATGTATCGGAACCCCCCGGAGATTTAGGGATTATTGGAAATAGCGAACCCATGCAAAAAGTAAGGAGCTTAATCAAACTGGTTAGCAATACCGATAGTGGTGTTCTTATATTAGGTGAAAGCGGAACAGGTAAAGAGCTTGTTGCTAAAGCTATACATGAAAACTCAGAAAGATCAAAAAAGCATCTTATCAAAGTAAACTGTGCTGCCATACCTAAAAATCTTTTGGAAAGTGAATTGTTTGGCCACGAAAAAGGCAGCTTTACCGGAGCCATATCCCAAAAGAAAGGCAAGTTCGAACAGGCACATAAAGGAACATTGTTCTTGGATGAAGTAGGCGAAATGCCATTAGAGCTTCAGGTGAAATTATTACGTGCCCTACAGGAGAAAGAGATACAACGCATAGGCAGCAACGGTCATATTAATGTAGATACCCGTATAATAGCGGCTACAAACAGAGATTTACAGGAAGAAGTAAATAAAGGAAACTTCAGAGCTGACCTGTTTTACAGGCTAAATGTATTTCCTATTGAAGTCCCTGCCTTAAGAGAACGCACTGATGATATTCCTGATCTGGCCAAATTCTTTGTTCAGCGTTATGCACTAAAGAATAAAAAAGCAATAAAAAATATTGCCGTAAAAGCACTAAATACTATAAAAATATATCATTGGCCCGGCAATGTTCGTGAACTGGAACATGCTATGGAAAGAGCTTTCCTTTTAGCTCCCGATAAAACCATAAAAGAAATTCAGGTTAGTAACAGCAAGCAAATTGCAACCGGATCGGACATAAAGCCATGGTATGAATTTGAAAAAGAATATATACTAACGATACTCAAATTTACTAAAGGAAAGATATCGGGTCCTAATGGTGCAGCGGCATTATTAGATTTACCTCCCACAACACTTAATTCTAAAATGGAAAGACTTGGAATTAAAAAAAGACATCACTTAACTAAATAATATCTAAAACATAAAAAGATTCAATAAAGGGAACCATAAGGTTCCCTTTTTCTATATCTATTATCCAATAATCGGTTATTCTATTTCGTGGAGCCTGAACAAATTACGCTATATCGTAAATAAAAACCACTATACTTATTACAAAAATACTGAAAATCAATATTTTAAAATAAAGGCTTCGATTTTGAAATATATGGTTTCAGGAACAGAAAACGTCCGGATAGTTTTCTTGTCTTAGTTCAATGTGCAGGATTTAGGGATATCGCAATTTTGTCCTGTAAGATTGTAACAACAAAATAATTTAAAAAAATCGATAATCATTTTAATCACTAATTCTTAAAACATCATGAAAAATTTAGTTTTAACCTTAGCATTAGCTCTAACAACATTAACCGGTTTTGCTCAAAAACCCGGAGCTGCATTATTAAGTCCTACTAACCACGCTTTAGTACTTGTAGACCATGAAAGCCAAATGGCATTTGCTGTAGGCAGTACACCAATAGATCAATTACGTAATAATACTGCACTTGTGGCAGGAGCGTCTAAAATTTTTAAGGTAGCTACCGTAGTAACTACAGTTGCCGAAAAATCGTTTAGCGGACCGGTATTCAGAGAGATTGAGGAATTCTATCCAAAAGCAACATCAGGTTATATTGATCGTACTACCATGAATACCTGGGAAGATGTAAATGCACACAAAGCCATTGTAGGCAAAAACAAAAAGAAATTAGTCTTTGCCGGATTATGGACAAGTGTATGTATCGTTGGGCCGGTATTATCAGCTATCGAAGAGGGGTATGACGTTTATGTAATAACAGACGCAAGCGCCGATGTTTCTAAAGAAGCTCACGAAATGGCCGTTACAAGAATGGTACAGGCAGGTGCTCACCCAATGACTTCATTACAATATTTACTTGAACTGCAACGCGACTGGGCTCGTCAGGAAACTTATGTAGCAGTTACAAATCTTGTTAAACAATATGGTGGTGCTTACGGTGTAGGCGTTCAATACGCTCACGATATGCTAAAACACTAATTATAAATTTAGGTTTTGCTTGGTTAAAGTTGGGCTGTGCCCCTCGGCACAGCTCTCTTTTATCTTTCCAAATTAATCCAATCTATACCCATCATGAAAACTATTACTAAATATTTACCAATCCTTTTTCTATTAATTGTCATTAATGGTTATGCCCAAAAGGCTGATCTGATTGTATTCAATGCCAAAATACATACGCTGGACAGCAATAATGCGATTACTGAAGCAATTGCCGTTAGCAACGGAAAAATCATTAAGACAGGAAGCAGTAACGATTTGCTTAAGCTCAAAACAAAGACTACTACTGTTATAGACGCCAAAGGAGCTACAATTATCCCGGGACTTTTTGACTCGCATATGCACATTATACGAGGTGGCCGCTTTTATAATACAGAACTTCGCTGGGATGGCGTACGTTCCTTAAAAAGAGCACTGGCAATGCTAAGAGAGCAGGCCCAAAGAACACCACAAGGCCAGTGGGTTCGCGTAGTTGGTGGCTGGAATGCATATCAGTTTGAGGAAAAAAGGCTTCCTACA
Organism: Flavobacterium sp. AG291; assembly: GCF_003350375.1. Taxonomy (GTDB): domain Bacteria; phylum Bacteroidota; class Bacteroidia; order Flavobacteriales; family Flavobacteriaceae; genus Flavobacterium; species Flavobacterium suzhouense. The sequence continues at coordinate 120,575 of NZ_QQAR01000007.1, forward strand.
TTAGATGAAATTAACGAAGCTACAGGGAATGTTCCTACATTCATATTACATCTTTACGGACATGCTTATCTGAACAAAGCCGGGATAGCAGCTTTAAAAATAGATGCAACTACTCCTAATCCAAATGCAGGCTTAATAGAGAAAGACATCTACGGTAATCCAACAGGTATGCTTGTCGCTGAACCTAATGCTTTTATCCTTTACTCTACTTTATCAAAATTACCGGAATTAACTACCGAAGAAAAGATAAACTCAACCAAACAGTTTATGAGTGAAATGAACAGATTGGGTGTGACTGCCATTATGGATGCCGGTGGAGGATTTCAAAATTATCCTGACGATTATGGCATTACCGGCAAACTATGCGAAGAAAATGCATTAACCGTACGTATGCCCTACTATCTTTTTGCTCAGAAAGCAGGAAATGAATTAGCTGACTACACCAAATGGATAAGTTCTGTTGAAATTGGAGATGGATGTGATGAACCTTCAGATGGAGTTAAAAAATTTGGAAAAATGCCAAAAATGGAATATCACGTACAGGGAGGCGGTGAAAACCTTGTAATGAGCGCGGGCGACTTTGAGAATTTCGATAAGCCGAGACCTGAACTGAGCCCGGCTATGGAAGGTCAGCTTAAGGCAGTACTTTCTTTATTGATAAAAAACAGATGGCCTTTCAGAATTCATGCAACATACAACGAAAGTATAAGCCGCTTTCTTAATGTAATTGAAGATATAAATAAAGAAACTCCTCTAAATGGGCTTTTGTGGTTCTTCGATCATGCCGAAACTGTTTCTACTGAAAACCTTCAAAGAATAAAAGCCTTAAACGGAGGTATAGCAATACAACACCGCATGGCATATCAGGGAGAAGCGTTCATCAAAAGATATGGCAAGCAAGCGGCTGCCAATACTGTACCATTAAAAAAAATGATGGAAATGGGAATTAAAGTGGGTATGGGTACAGACGGTACTCGTGTAGCGAGCTATAACCCATGGGTAGGACTTTACTGGCTTACAACAGGCAAAACACTTGGTGGATTAAAATATATGAATGAAGAAAATATACTGGACAGAACTACTGCGCTTAAATTATTCACTCAGGGTAGCGCACAATTAATCAATCTGGACAGTGACAGAGGCATACTTAAGAAAGATTACCTTGCCGATTTCACAATATTATCTGACGATTATTTCTCTGTCCCGGAAAATACTATTCTGAACATGGAAGCGAAGCTAACTGTTGTAAATGGTAAAGTAGTATATGCAAATGATGAGTATCGCTCTTATGCAGCCCCTCAGCCAAAAGCAATACCAGAATGGAGCCCGGTAAATTATTTTGGAGGATACCAAAAAAACTAAACCATGAAAAAACTATTCATAAAACTGCTATCGTCAGATTTGAAAAATCCTTTGTATAATTTTGCTATTCTACTGTTCAGAATTGGTATTGCAGCACAACTTATCGTAGTTCATGGACTAAAAAAAATTGGAATTGGTGTAACTTCCGTAGAAGTTATACCTAACCCATTTGGTTTTCCTGACACAATGAACAATTTTATTGCCATTATGGCTAATGTTTATTTGCCATTCTTTATAATTATTGGATTATTTACAAGAGCGGCAGCCTTTCCTGCTATGATGGTAACAGCAACAGGTTACTTTATTGTTCACGCTAATGATGTCAATACAATAAAAGATATCCCTTATATGTATACAATATCATTACTTACAATTATCTTTTTAGGATCGGGAAAATATTCATTAGACTACTATATTTCTAAATCATTAAATGTGTAATTTAATATAATCTTAAAGGCTGCCCATATAAGGCAGCCTTTTCTTATATTTGAGTTACAATAAAACCAATATTATGTTCAGGATACTTGCCAAACTTAATAAGTGGCTACTGCCAAATTACACAAAAGAGCACTTGGATCTTAGCAAAGCAACAAAACTACAAAAGGCAATTATAGCCTGGAAGTACTTTGTAACAACTCGGGCTTTGGATTAATACACTAAAGGTGCATACACCTCTCTATTACCTAACTTTTCTCTACCGTTAAGAAAAGAAAGCTCCATAAGGAAATTACACTGTACAATTTCACCGCCAAGCTTTTCTACGAGTTCGCATACTGCAGCTGCTGTACCTCCGGTTGCCAATACATCATCATGGATAAGAATCCTGTCTCCCGCCTTTATAGCATCAGTATGCACTTCAAGAGTATCAGTACCATATTCGAGCTCATATGATGCCGAAATTGTCGCAAATGGTAATTTCTTAGGTTTACGAACAGGAATAAAACCCGCATTAAGCTCGTAAGCTAATAGCGTTGCAAAAAAGAAACCTCTGCTCTCTACTCCTACCACTTTATCAATTTTACGGTCTCTAAGATTGTTAAGAAGCAAAGCCATACATTCACGAACAGCTTTAGGATTATTTAGCAATGGTGTTATATCTTTAAACATTACTCCCTCTCTCGGAAAATCCTGAACGTCACGTATATACTGATTAAGCGTCATTTTTTTGTATTTTTTTATTCATTTAAGCTTGCAAGTTACGCATTATTGCCTATATTTGCACCCGCAATGAGGATGATAAATATCACGAATATTTAAATCTAAAAAAAGCAAAAAAGGCCTCGTGGCGCAACTGAATAGCGCATCTGATTACGGCTCAGAAGGTTACTGGTTTGAATCCAGTCGAGGTCACACATTAAAAAGCTCAAAATCAATGATTTTGAGCTTTTTTGTTTTTATAAACTTACAAAAATATCAAGTTATTAAATTTTTTATAAGCTTATAGTTATGGTTTGATATCCCAAGTAATTATCTCAACAGGATAAACAATTAAGTAACTGCGATATAATAAAATCTGATTATTTGCATGAAGATTTAAAACCCTGCGATAAGATCTGGATTACACTTCGTGCATTTCGTAAGAGTTTTACAAGTACATGGAACTGATATTGAACGCGGCAGACTCTGACCCGTTTAGCACTACACCGGCCAATATTAAAGGCAACATACTTAACAAAAACAAGGGAGGCAGTAAGGCTCTTGGGTATTTCATTCTGTGCGAAACTATGTGGAGTATGTATGGGATATAACAGCACACATTTTTCAAAGCATTTCATTTTCTTCTTAAATACCGGGTGTATGCATACCTGAAGGTACTTTCATCGTTGTATCCCAACTTGTCGTAGATATCCTTTGCCTGAAAACCTTTAACGGTGATCAGCTCATTGGCTGCCTGCATTCTAAGTTGAGTATAATAGCGATGGACAGTCTGGTTAAACTCTTTCTTAAAGTGATTCCTTAGTGTTCTTTCGGTAACGTGAAAATGGTCAGCAACACTCCTGACACTCAACCCCTGGTTGCGATAGTTCTGATCTAAGTAGTGCTTAACGCTATGGGCAAGGCCTTCAGAATGGTTTTCAAGACGTTTGAAGTAGTACTCCAGAAGTAGGGCAATATTCATCCGCAGGTTGCCATCAACAGCGTTTACTCCAAGGTGCGAAAAACGATAAATGGATTTGATCCACTTTTCAGCCTTATGCCCCGCACTACACTTGAAAATCTCCGTTAGCCTTTCCTGTGGTGTGCTGTTTTCGCTAAGCCCGGCAGCAAAATAATCTTCATATACTGCCCTATACCACTCCCTTTCGATAGTAATTACCATAAAACTGTTGATGCCATCTCTAAGATTTATTGTTATTTGTCCCAAATTTCGATCCGCTACAACAAATTCGCCGACTGCAAAAGGAACTAAATTTGCTGAGGTAAACTCTGCCCAAACCCTACCCTCTAACATAATAAAAAGCAATATCTGGTGGTCCTCAATTTTAATGGAAACCCTTTCCCCGGATGCGCTGCAATTTATTTGCAAAAGGTCAGCTGTAAAAGGGTTGTACTGGTAGCGCATGCCAAAGAAATCAGTATTGCGCCAGACACAGTGAATACGCTGCCTGGCAAAATCCATTGAAAAATTGCACCAGTGTGGGGTTGAAGGGTCGTTCCCCATATTTACAAATTCTTGCCGGGGCGATTCAAATTTATACTTAGACGTCATGAAAATTTTACGGATCTTTGAACGAAGGATAAATTTTCCGGTGAACAATTATTAATGCTTGATTTATCTCATAGTAAATTTAAGGGTTAAGGTAAGGTGCAAGGAACAAAAAGTCATAAAAATATGCAAAGGGCACTGGGGGAGGCGCCCTTTGCTGATAGATACAGCCAAAGGCGTGCATTTATTTGGCCACTAAAGTAGTACTCCGGGGCCTACATGAAAAGGAATAAAAGGTAAATAATGTATAGCGTAAGTTTATTTTTACTTTTTTTTCCGTTCCGATTTTTGCCTCTCAGCAGCCCCGGTCCAAACAGAAAAAGCGGTGCCTTCCCTAACCGTACATTGGCTTTTAAAGAGCTCAATTACCATCATAAACAATTGATATAAAAAATCTTAACACTGAAAAAGTTTTCAGACCAGATTGCTATAAAAGCTAATTAAACACGTCCCGACAGGCATAGTTCTATATAAAAGAAAAGGCAACAATCTTTGGATTGCCGCCTTTTGAATCGATAATTTTTTTAGCCCCCACTAAAAATTTATCATTCCCAAAAATAGGGTTTTAAAATATATAAATTCCTAAAATGCATATTTTATGACCGGTTTATTCTAATATACTGTGCATTAATCTTGTATGCCGCCAGCTGAAGACCCGGAAAGAAAACGTATCAAAGGGCCGCGTTTTGCCATTTAAGTCTTTCAGTGCCAAAGCCAAAATACAATCGGTGAATTACATATCTCCTGCGCGTTTTACCATTGGGCAAGGGTAAATGTCAGCCTAAATTGATTTTCTTTTTTACTGCGGCTTTCTTTTTAAGCAATTCCTGCTGCAATTTTTCTTTTCATCAGTAGTGGCTCAGAGACGAAAAATGCCCTGCTAAGAAAGAATTAATTTTGAACTATCGGCGCTCTGAGTGACTCCAAAACAGCAACAATATCAGTATAAAGTTCTGTATCGGACGCCACCCCGTTGGCATTCGCTGCTGCACCAACGTAACCTACAAATTTTGTGTAGTCAGCATCGCTTGCCTTTGTGCCCATACGAGGGTTTACCGCAGGATTATGCGCAGAGGCCATGTCAAGTCCGGAATAGGTATTGACAGGATTGGTTCCCCCGGTATTGAATGAAAAGAAATCGGTCAGGTTATCCGATAGCTTAGCAATATTGGTAGCCTGGGTCGTTCCGGTTTCAGCCAAAAGAGGCGCGAAATGTGCCTGTAGATTTCCTGGTGTATCCGCCTGAATGTCGGCAACAATTAATCCAACCGTTGAATTGACCACCTTACGGAAGCTCAAGCGCCCCTGCTCGATCATCTGGCCTTCATTATCCGGGTCGGCAACCATGGTAGTTCCTCCCAGCCTTTCATAGATTGTTGCCTGTTCAACGCCTTTCGGGGTATTATCGTCATTGCTACATGAGGTAAAGGCTACCGAAGAAATAAGCAACGTGCTTAAAGTGATTTTTGTGTAAATTTTCATAATAAAAGTATAGAATGGTTAATTAAAAAATTGATTGATTTTTCTGGACAGTTTATACCCCGCACTACTTTGATCTACAGGACAAACCTCTTTGGCTATCATGCCCGGCGGCAGGATATAGCGTTTGGCGCGATAGTGCCTCCTCGACATAAGCTCGTCAAAAACTTTCTGCGAATCGGTGACTTTATTGTTGTGAAAATACACTACGACATTTCTTTTCACAATAATGGAATCTGAGGTAAGGCCTTTGATAGTTCTTAAATCGGAACAGATTTGTTTTGCCTGCAGGGAGTCGATATCAGACTCAAACTCAATCCTGCTAATCTGCAAATTAGGGTTATCGTAAGAAGCAGGCTTTGCTGTTATAATATGGAAGATCAGAATGGCAAGGAGTAGTGTCACTATCCCGAGGAGGATAAAAAGGATTTTTTTGATTTTCATATTGGCTATAATGCTTAGGTTGTAAATCATTTACGAGAGTTTTCCTCCTACGGTTTTAAAAAAATCACACAACCCTATAATTTAGAGACGTTCTAATTTAAGTGAAAGGGGCTGCATAAAAAGGGAGCGTATCCAATAATCTGGCAAAGTTTTATGCATCACTTTATAGCCTGATTCCTTCCGGAATTGAGAGGCTAACCTCCTTTGTCTATACAGTATTTACATTATGGTTAGAAGTTCCCAGCAATCGCTCCCATTTGTAAAAAATCCTGTACCTGTCCCCTGCCCCCGCATCCTTTTTGCTAATAACAAAATCACGGCGAGGAAATAGGGCTATTTCATAACGAGATTACCTCATCATTATTCACAAACTATAAAAATAGTTGTATAACTACAAAAATAGTTTTAGATTTGACTACAATCATCAATCAATCAATAATAATTATGAAATTCTTAAACGTAGTAACCGTATTTATCTTTTTTTCCGTTAACAGCTATTGCCAATCCAGCCAATCTGTAAAGCTCGACAGCCTCTTCACTATGCTACATGCGCAAAATCAGTTTAATGGTGAAATACTCATTGCTGAAAAAGGAACGGTAATTTTTCAAAAAGGTTACGGATTTTCCGATGAGGCAACGAAAAAAACAATAGATGAAAAAACAATATTTGAACTGGCTTCCTGCTCCAAGCAATTTACCGGTGCTGCTATAGTATTGCTTAAAAGGGAAGGCAAACTGGACTACGCCGATAAGCTGTCAAAGCATATTCCCGAGCTTAGCTTTTGGGAAAATGTTACCCTTTACGATTTGCTGAGGCATACCAGCGGCATACCCGATTTTTTATCCGGCATGAGTAAAGATTGGGATCGCTCAGCAATAGCCTCAAACGAAGATGTCATCGAATATTACGCTTCAAAGAAGGACACACTGGATTTTGAACCAAAATCCATACACAGGTACAGCAATACAAATTACGTTCTGCTCGCTTCGATAATCGAAAGGGTCTCCGGTAAAAAATATGGCGATTATCTCGCCGAGAAGATTTTCAGGCCTTTAAAAATGAATAATACGTTCGTGTATAACAGGCGTAAAAACCCGGCAAAAGTCGCTAATTACGCCATCGGGTATGTCTGGGCTCCCGGCTCCTTTAAAAAGGTTACTATGGAAAGTCCTGAATACAATGACCAGATGGCCTATTATCTTGACGGGGTTGAAGGAGCCGCCAAGGTGAATTCCAATATTGGGGATATCTATAAATGGATAATAGCCTTAAGAAATAATACGCTGTTTAGTCAAGAAGAATTCGATGAAATGACCCGCGTAACCCAGACAACCAAGGGAAAGCAAATACCATACGGCTTCGGCTTCGATGTGAGAAAAGCAGAAAATAAGATGGCTTTTGGGCACACTGGTAGCTGGGATGGCTATACGACACTAATCTATCATGACAAGCTTAAGGACAGGACGATTATTGTACTTGAGAATTTCAAAATGGGTGTAACCGCAACCAATAACATATTCGAAATCCTGGACGGCAACACCCTTACGGTAGAATATGAAAAGAAGATACCGATGAGTGAGGCATCAATGATACCATTTGCAGGAACATATGTTGATGAGAAGGGAAATGAACATATTATCACCTATAAAGATAACCACCTGATTTATAACACGAAGGATATAAAATGGGATATGAGGTTCTTTCCTTTTAACAGGAATGAATTTGCAGCGATACGACAAGGGGGCACGAACGGCATTTTGAAATTTACCACCTCAGATAACGGGGATATAAAGCTAGAAATGCTACAGTATGGCAACCTTGTAGGATCAGGAATTAAGAAGAAGAGTTAAGTGTTTGCTAAATAGTTGTGCATATTGCTCTGAATGTAATGCCGCTTTGCTGGCAGACTCCGGATAGTCCATTGCCTGCGAATCTTGGAAGCATTTGAAAATCCAGCCATGCTATAAACTTCAATCGCTTTGGTAGTGAAGCGTTTTTCGCTAATACCAAATGGTTTGAGGCTGTAACTATTTGCCAGCCCATTTGATTAAAAGACTGGCAACTCATTTTTAAACCATTAAAACCAACATCCGGCTGTAAGAAATCAAAAACTAATTTTTTACCAATTTTGCGGTAAAGCTGTTCCCTGCACGTATAAAATAAGTACCTTTTGCTAAGGCTGCTACATCGATCGACCCATCGGGAACGGCTTCAAAATCGATGATTTTCTGACCCAGTGTGTTTGTTATTGTACCTTTTATGATTTCCTGCAGCCCACCTATATAGACACTATCCGAAGCTGGGTTAGGATATAATGTAACAGCTGTTTTACTTGCACTTGAGGCGCCCAAAGTATCTATACCTATTTTTGCCAAAAAAGGATATTTGCTGTACGTTGGCGCCTCATTCACTAGCTCGCCAAAGCTCACTGTACCGTCGCATATGCCACTTATGAATACCTCTCCATTGCTATCTACACTAATGGCATCAGCATGATTAATAAATCCCGATCCTCCGGCAGTTACAGCTGCAAGAATATTTCCTTCGGGGCTGTATTTTAGAACCATAACATTCTTTGCTCCCCATTGTTCAGATGTTGTTACTATAGTGTTGTTCCAGTGTGTGCTTCCACTGCCCTGCCCGGCAAAGTAAATATTACCTTGGTGATCCAGTGATAAAAAATTACGATTGCCAGGAATTGCCTGTCCTTCACCAGGTACTTCACGTACCCATTGGTAGCTGCCGGAAGCATTTAGTTTTGCAAGGAAAAAATCTTCGCCCACTCCAAGCCCCCCTTCGGTCATGATTGCGTCAAATGCATACGCGCCATAGAGATAGGAGCTAAAATATACTTCGTTTGGGGTACGTGCTATTACAACCGGGGTTGAGCACGTAATGTCCTGTACGCTCTTATGCCACTGATAGATGCCATTAAAGGAATACTTCACGATATATGTGTTATAATCGTTTATCACCTCAGCCTGGGTTCCGTTAAAATCGGTGGTAGCATCCGCGCAGGCTCCGGCAGCATAGATGTTTCCCTCATTATCTACACTAACTGATGTAAGCCTTGCGGCACCTGTCTGAGTGATCGTAAACTGTGCTGCGCCATCAGCTGAATATTTCGTGATAAAACTATTATTATAATTGTCGTAGCCTGCAAAGATGTTATCTTGTGCATCAATCGCAATACCGCGTGCATCCATTACCCAGTTGTATTCCTCGGTGGTATTTAGCTTACGGTACCATGACAAATTTCCATTGCTGTCAAATTTAGCAACGATAAAGCGCATATCCGCAATCTCTTCCAAAGGTGCTGTTATAGTTGTATTGCCTATAGTAATACCATCATGATAGCCTATCAGCATGATCAGGTTATTTTGCGTATCGGTAGCCATATTGTAAATGCCGGCATCACCGGTTATTGCTTTACTGAAAAGCATTTGTCCTGTAGTGGCATATTTTATATACATTAAAGTGCCAAGCTGCTCAGTCTGTGGCATGGGGTTTTCTTTGAGCCCCACTAAATAAACGTTATTTTGGGTATCAGTGGCCGTGCAATAACCTGTATAACCAAGAGTAAGATTCATGTCAATCTCCGGTGTCTTTACCCAATCGAATGTTTGGGAGAAGCAACACATAAAAGGGAAAAAGAATATTAAAAAATACAATGTTTTTCTCATAATGGCTTGAGTTTAATAAAGCAAATATAAAATACATAAGAAAGGATTTACTGATAATATTGCAAATGGTAAAATCAATTTAGAATTCGAATGTTAGTATCGAGAATTTGGTTGCACGAACGTCTGCAATATGGACTCCTAAGTTTCACATAAAAATTTTTCTTGTGTTCAAATCTCATTTGTAGTATCCATAGCAGAGCTTGCCGGTTTCAAATATGGTAACGACAAATTCGATGCTGCGGTTCGCCATCACTACTATCCGGCGCATTACTATGGCAGACCAATCTTTGGTTTGGGTTTTCCGGCCCACCTAAAGCGGTCCCCAGGCGCAATCGATGCGTCGAATTACCTGACGTTGATTATCATATTCCTTTGTAAAATCACCAAGCAAATATCTTGTCATACTGATATGAGTTATCCGCAAAATTTGTGAAAGCCGTCGCTGCAGCCCTCAAGTTTCTGCAAAAGCGATTTTCGAAAGCCGACCGTCGTAAACCACTTAAGAAAGATTTAGGATAACTTAAGCATAATATTAAGCATACTATAAATCAGCCTTTTGTAACTTGGATTACCTTTAAAAAATTACACCATGGATACAATTGCACAAGCTCTTTTTGCAGCAGCAAGGCAGGGAAACCTGCCGGTGCTCCAGGAGATATTCACCCATAAAACGGACCTGAATATACAAGATGACCGAGGTTTTACCCCCCTTATCATTGCCGCTTATAATAATCAGCCCGAGGCGGTAGCCCTGCTGCTTGATGCCGGAGCCAATCCTGATGCCACTGACAATGGTGGCAACACAGCCCTGATGGGTGCCAGCTTCAAAGGCTACCCTGATGTGGCAGAACTGCTCCTGAGCTATGGGGCCAATATTGATGCGCAGCATGCAGGTGGCGGGACAGCGTTAATGTTTGCTGTCATGTTTGGGCGCAACGCCATGGCCGATCTCTTGCTAGCCCACGGGGCGAACCCCTATTTGACTGATACACGCGGCCTTAATGCGCTTGAACTGGCAGTACAGCAAAACAACCACACGGCAGCAGAAAAGCTTCTTGCAATCACTAAAGAATCAAAATTTTACACCTTACTAAATAACCAGTTATGAAAAAAGACAATACCAAACCAGGCAAAAACAGTGAAAAAGAAGATCTGAAATCCCAGGATCTGGAACGCAACAGGGAATATAACAAGGGGCAGTACATTACCACGGATCAGGGTGTCCGAATAAACAATGACCATAACAGTTTAAAAGCGGGAGAGCGTGGCCCTTCGTTGTTGGAAGATTTCATAATGCGTGAAAAAATCACCCATTTTGACCACGAACGTATCCCTGAGCGTATCGTTCACGCCCGTGGCTCCGGTGCCCATGGTTATTTTGAGGCATATGGTAATGTTGGCGAATATACCAAAGCTGCCTTCCTAAATGACACCAGTGTGAAAACACCTGTTTTTGTCCGTTTCTCTACGGTAGCGGGATTCAGGGGATCAACTGACATGGCCCGCGATGTGCGTGGGTTTGCCATAAAATTCTATACTCAGGAAGGCAATTTTGATATGGTAGGAAATAATATTCCCGTATTCTTTATTCAGGATGCTATGAAATTCCCCGACCTTATACATGCCGTAAAACCCGAACCACATAACGAGATTCCTCAGGCGGCGTCGGCTCATGATACGTTTTGGGATTTCATATCGCTTATGCCTGAAACGATGCATATGGTCATGTGGGCTATGAGCGACCGAGCCATACCGCGCAGTTTAAGGATGATGGAAGGCTTCGGTATCCATACGTTTCGTTTTGTAAACGACCAGGGCAAATCTACTTTTGTCAAATTCCACCTCAAACCCAAACTCGGTACCCATGCAGTAGTGTGGGACGAGGCGTTAAAAATATCAGGTAATGATCCTGATTTCCACAGGCGTGATCTCTATGATAACATCGCAATGGGCAATTTCCCGGAATGGGAATTTGGTGTGCAGCTTGTTCCGGAAGAGGACGAACATAAATTTGATTTTGACCTTCTTGATCCAACCAAACTAATCCCTGAAGAATTGGTGCCGGTGACACCAATAGGAAAACTGGTGCTGAACCGCAACCCCGATAACTTCTTCGCCGAGACCGAACAGGTCGCATTCCATCCCGGGCATGTAGTACCGGGAATCGATTTTACCAACGACCCGTTATTGCAGGGCAGACTGTTTTCCTATACTGATACCCAGCTCTCAAGACTGGGGAGCCCTAACTTCCATGAGATTCCCATAAACCGGCCTGTTGCCCCTATGCACAACAACCAGCGCGACGGGCACATGCGCCAGGAGATCAACGTTGGCCAAACACATTATAGCCCTAATTCCTTGAACGATAATTACCCGATACAGGCAAAAGAGTCTGAAGGCGGTTTCGTCAGTTACTATGAGCGTATGGAGGCGCATAAGGTACGTGAGCGAAGTGAAAGTTTTTCCGATCATTTCAGCCAGGCCAGCCTGTTCTTTAACAGCCAGACGCCTGTTGAACAAAACCATATTATCAATGCATTACGTTTTGAGCTGAGTAAAGTGGAAACGGTTGCTATACGTGAACGTATCTTGGGCCTTTTAAGCCAGGTAGATAAGACACTGGCAAAAAAAGTAGCTGAAGGATTGGGACTCGCTGTTCCGGGCGCACCGGAGAAACCCATGAATAAAGGTGTTGGTGCAGATGCTGATCAAAAAAAAAATGAGCCAAAACGTATTGGTAAAGGTTATGAGCCCAGCAATTCCCTGAGCATGATTAAAAATCCTACGGTTACCGAAACCATTGAGACCAGGCAGGTTGCCTTTTTGTGCGGGGACGGGGTAAGCGAAAAATCCCTTACTGCCCTGAAAAAATCACTTGAAGCAAAAGGTGCGGCTGCAAAAATCGTAGCTCCTACCCCAGGTAGTGTAAAAACAGATACAGGAAAGGAAATCAAGGCTGATTTTGCTTTTTTCTCTTCTTCTTCCGTAGTGTTTGATGCGGTGTACATTCCCGATTCAAAAAACAATGTGACATTGCTGCAAAACAATAATGTAATTGAATTTATCAATAACGCTTACAGGCATTGTAAGGTTATCGGTTTCGACAATGGAATGGAGAACCTTATCAAAAAAACAATAATTGCTCCTGGGCAGGAACTACCTAAAAGTACTGAAATGCCTGGAGTATTGATTAACAAGGGAAGTATAAAAGCTTTTACGGATCAATTTACCAAGCTATTAGGTCAACACAGGATTTGGGAGCGTGAAACATATCTGAATGAGTAATAAACAAAATATACGTAAAAAAGGGGCTGTCTCAATACTGAGCAGCCCCTTTTTTTAATCACATCCCTGGAATAGCATGTAGTATGAAAAATCCCTTAGAATACACTCCAGATGATAAGCCCTAAAATGCAAAGCACCACCGCTGCCTCAATAACATGTATGATACGGTTTTTCTTTCTTATGGATTGGCGCGCTTCCGCGTGTTCTCTTCGTGGATTTTTCATTTCATTTGTAATTAGATTAAATATTTAATTCTCAAAGTATCCTTTTGCGTTGCAATATCTTTCTACTAGTATCAAAAAAGAAAGAAGAACTGCAAACTAATCAGAGAGCCAGCTTTTATGAACAATTCCTCACCAGGCTTTCCTTATTATTGATGCGAATAATTAAGTTCTACTATAGTTTTCTCCATTGGCGGGGCTATACCTTCTTTTATTAAAACCAGCTCACCCTCGACAAAACACCAGAGTTTATACGATTTTCCCGATTCAAAAACATTTTCGAATGTAGCTTTTAAATGGACATCAAAATCATCGGATACGAATTCAGTAGTATGCCATAACGTTAGCCCATCAAGACCTTGTACAATACGGATGGAACCATCAGCAGACCGATAGGCTGCTTCTGATAGTATGGATTCTTCCGCCGTTATGCGATACTGGATACTGGTTGCCTCATCCTCACGGTCTCCATGGCAGGAATAAAGGGAAAAAGTGAATGCTATAAACAGCGTAAAGTGGAATACTTTCATAACGGAATGAATTGGGATTAAATGCAAACAACATAAAAGTATAGGATTTTACTTAACACTATTTACAAGATTCTGTAAAAAAGTTATATGCTGTGTTGGCAAAAATCGTTTGGTTGAATATTTACGGCTGTCCTCCACCTCCTGCCGCACCGAAAATCTGACCGGTAGAATAACTTCCCGTATTGTCGGCCAACTCAACATATAGTGAGGCCAGCTCCGCAGGCTGGCCAGGCCTTCCTAATGGCGTGTCGCCCCCGAACTGTTTCAGCTTTTCCATGGTTGCTCCGCCGCTTACCTGCAGGGGTGTCCAGATAGGGCCCGGTGCTACACCATTGACACGGATGCCTTTCGGCCCAAGCTGTTTTGCCAGCGAACGAATGTAATTGGTGGTGGCAGCCTTGGTTTGGGCATAATCAAACAATTCTGGACTTGGATCCTGTGCCTGCACTGAAGTGGTACCTATTATACACGCACCCGGTTTTAAATGGGGTAAAGCCGCTTTTGTAATCCAGAAAGGAGCATAGACATTGGTTTTCATGGTAGCATCAAAGGCTTCAGAAGTGATATCCAGTATCGACTCCTGGGTTTGCTGGCGCGCGGCATTATTTACTAAAATATCAAGCCCGCCCAGGCCTTCTACCGCTTTTTGGACAAGGGTCTCACAGAAGGATTCATCGCGAAGGTCTCCCGGTAGGGCAATTGCTATACGCCCCTCCTCTTTTATAAGAGCAACGACTTCCTGAGCATCCTGTTCCTCATCAGGATGATAATTGATTGCTACATCAGCACCTTCACGGGCATAAGCTATTGCTGCTGCCCTTCCTATACCCGAGTCGCCCCCGGTGATAAGCGCCTTTCTGCCGGCAAGCCTGCCCGAGCCCTGGTAGGAACTTTCCCCATGATCGGGACGTGGTTCCATGTTCGCGACCAATCCAGGCCAGCTTTGTTGCTGTTTCTTAAAGGGCGGCTGAGGATATTTGACCGTAGGATCCTCCAGTTGCGCTGATGTGCCTTTTTTTGCTTTATCTTTTTTCATAGCTGTAATTTTAGTTGATCCTCTAAATTACAACAACCATCACCATCATAATAATAAAGCTCAGTTAAAGGTTCTATAAACTATTGCTATGCTATTTATAAGGATATTTCTCTCCTGTACCCAATTATTTTTTTAGTTTATCCAATACCGTCTTAAGGTCTATGGCATCGTTAAAAAAATCGTTCCATAGGTCTCCTTTTTCCCTGATACGCCGGGGCATGGTTTTAATGTTGTAGTTTTTAATATCAAAAGCATGATCGAGCTCGCTCCACTCCAGTGGCGCACTACAGGTCGCTCCTTCGCGCGGGCGCAACGAATATGCGCAGGCCATCGTTTTGCCTTTGCCGTTCTGAAGGAAATCAAGATAAACTTTGCCTATGCGCTTTTTAGGCATCCGTTCCAGACTCGTAATATCCGGCAGGGCTTTGTAAACGGTTTCGCTTATTAAACGTGAAAACTCCCTGGTTAACCGATAGGTATAATTTGACTTTACCGGGATGAAAATGTGTAAACCCTTACCGCCTGAAGTTTTGAGATAGCCTTTTATGTCGAGCTTATCCAATATTTCCTTTACTTTCTTTGCCGTAGTGATAAGATCCTGCAATGATGCTTTGTTGGGATCAAGATCAAAAATGATATAGTCAGGATTATTAATGCTTCCAATACGGCTGCTCCAGGGGTTGATCTCAATACACCCCAGATTAGCCATATAAAGAAGTGTTTCTTTATCATTGCAGACCAGGTATGCAACAGATTCACCATCCGAAGAAGATTTAAGCTTTCTGGTCTTAACCCATTTTGGAGTTTTCCCAGACATATCTTTTTGAAAGAACCCTTGATTTTTAATACCGTCAGGATTTCGTCGTAACGATTGGGGCCGGTCTTTTATATATTTTAGAACATAGTCAGCCATAACATTATAATATGCAATGACATCTCCTTTAGTGTAGCCTTCTTTAGGCCAGAATATCTTATCGGGATTTGTGATGTCTACTTTATCAGATTTAAAATCCTTCCTACTAACATCATTATGTTGTCCAGCATTTTTTGTCTTTTTGAGTGGTTTTTCCCGTATTACTTCCTTAGCTTTTTTATCCGTTCGTAACGCAACGAATACAGGATGCCGCATACTCCCGCCCGCTGTCCATTCAGTAAATTTAACCTGTGCCACCAGTTCAGGTTTAACCCAATGTACATTAGGTATTTTTGGTTTTTCATCAAAATGGCAGGTAGTGGTTTCAATTTTCATTAGTGAAGCATGCAGTTTTTCCAATGATGCCTGATTAAATCCCGTACCCACTTTACCCGAATAGATTAATTTCCCATCGTCATAATAGCCAATCAATAATGAACCGAATGCGTTACGAATACCTTTAGGCTCAGTATACCCACCAACCACCATTTCCTGCTCTTTGGTGACTTTTATCTTAAGCCAGTCTTTAGAACGTTTATTTACATGGTAGGAGGAGTCCAGTTTCTTTGCAATGATTCCTTCTCCGCCTTTCTTTGCAATTTTATTCAGTGCCTGTATACCTTTGCCAATAGTATGATCAGAATACAAAATAGTTGTAGATTCAGGTAATAGTGCTTTTAAGATATGTTTTCTTTGTAATAATGATAATCCGGTAAGGTCATAACCATTGAAATACAATATATCAAACATATAGCATTTCAGTTTCCCTCTACCGGGATTTTCGTCATAATCCTGTAACCACTGAAAATGACTTTTACCTTTGGAGTCTTCAACTACGATCTCACCGTCCAGTATTATATCATCCTTAATAGCTAGAAATGAATCGACTAGCGATTCATACTTTTTATTAAATGAAAGCCCGTTTCGTGACACAAGGTTGACTTTTCCTCCATTAATCTGTATTAAAGCCCTATAGCCATCGTATTTATTTTCAAAAATCCAGTCATCATCATCAAATGCTGCATCCGTTAATGTGGCAAGTTGGGGCTTCCATTCCCTCGGAAATGTTTTTCTGGGTTTGGCAGGGGCCAGATCCTCACTTTTAAAAGATAAGACATCAGACGCAGCATCATTATTTTCTTTCAGGATATGGTTTTTATCCCCTTTTTTAGCCGGAGTCGCTTTCTTATTGCTTTCCCAGGTCTCTGAGCTTTTGTCGTTTTGTATTTCCAGAAGTGTACGACCTGTCAGTACTGAATGCTGGTCAAAATTTTTCTTATTAGCAAAATCATCTTTACCTTTCATAAGCAGCCATTCCTGTTTTTTCCCGCTCATTCGTACAAGGTGATAGGAACCTTTAAGTTTCTTACCCTGCATAATTATTTTGATGTTTCCCTCCTTGTACATTTCCTTTATCAAATTCTTACTTTGGGAAACTGTATCGGCTCCTTCAGCCAAATAAGAACCGGTATCCCAAACCATTACGGTACCTCCTCCATACTGGCCTTTCGGAATGTTGCCTTCAAAATCGATGTAATCCATGGGATGATCTTCAACGTGCATAGCAAGTCTCTTCACCGAAGGATCGGCGCTCGGTCCCTTGGGTACAGCCCAACTTACCAGCACACCATCAATTTCAAGCCGCCAGTCAAAATGCAGATGCGAAGCTTCATGTTTCTGCACAACAAAATGCAATACTTCACCTGATTTCTTCACCTTGCCTTTGGGCTCAGCCGTTTTTTTAAAATCCCTCTTCTTATTGTATTCCGATAACTTCATCACCGCTTAGTTTTTTATTGCTGCAAGACTGGCTTTCAACTGCTCGAGCAAATCATCTTTAGCTTCAGCTGTTTTTTTTCTTTTTCGGGGAGCAGGTGCAGTCGCGCTACTTTTAGCAGCTGCTTTTTTCTTGATCATCTTTATCAGTTCTGCCTTATAGGTATCTTTATATTTTGTAGGGTCAAAAGTACCTGTCAGCTGATCAATGATATTCATAGCCATGGACAGTTCTTTGCTGTCAATTTTTAAATTTTTAGGAATAAGGCCTGCTTCTTCCGGATCCCGAAGTTCATCTTCAAACCGGATCTGTATCAGCAGTATGGCATCCTCTTCTACCTTCACTATCCCTAGGTGCTCGGTAGTGCGCATTACAAATTTGCAAAGGCCAACCTTCCCTGATTTGCGCAATGCCTCCCTTAAAAGGGCATAAACCTTTTTTGCATCTTTGGCCGGTTCGGTGATGTATGGCTTTTCAAGATATTTAGCAGGAATCTCCTCTTCTTTAATGAACTCAAAAATATCGAGGGATTGTGTTTTTTCAGGAGCGGCTTTGGCAAAATCATCCTTATCTAAAATGACATAATCGCCATTTTCTTTTTTATACCCTTTGGCGATGTCTTCCCAGGATACTTCCTTGCCATCCTTTTTGCAAACGCGGACGTACTGAATTGCACATTTATCCTTTTTACGGACCATATCCAATGCCAAACGGTGTGATTGGGTACCGCTATAGAGTTTTATAGGGATATGTACCAAGCCAAAACTGATGCTCCCTTTCCATAATGCCTTCATAATTTCCTTTTTTTAAATTCATCCTATGAATGTAAAAAGAACGAAAGGAAATTCATAACTATTTAATATTCAATTAATTAAAATCGGTAATTCTAAGACTGTAACACTAAGAGACATTGCCTGTGATATTGATGGAATAATAAAATGTTAGAATATTGTTGCTTGCAATAAGCGCACCTGCTTCCCATCAGTGTATTTTTAAATATTTTTACCGCTATACAAAACTCATCAACCTGAAGATATTCAATCATTTTTCAGGTTCTTATCCACTGTTACTATATTATTGACTTGCCACAGCTTTGATATAAAAAAAGTACTATGACCCCAACAGGACATCCAAACCACAAAAAATAAAATTTAACTTACAAATTACCCCAAATAATAGGCCAGTTTTTCCAAATCCTGCATAAAATGGTTTGGAATTTGTCCACTCGAGTCACTTAGAGAGACAACTATTTACCCGTATAAAAATAAAAGCAAAACAGAAAAAAAACAGTAATATCAATCTATTGAAAACTATAAGGGTTCGCATTTAATATCTATTTAGAAATGTCAAATATAACATATGAGCTTAAATTGAAATCAAATACATTTACAATAAGCCTTAAATCCTTAGCAACCTCTGAAACGCTGGAATATACAGATTTGGCAGTTTAGAAAACTAACTTAGCACAAATTACTTACGGCAGAAATCAAAACACAACAGATCTTCTTAAATAAATATCTATTTATCAATAACTTCCAAAAATATAGACTACCTTTACTCAAATTAATATATTTATAATGCAAGAAGGTACAGTAAAATTCTTCAATGAAGAAAAAGGTTTCGGATTTATTACCCCGAGCAAAGGTGGAAAAGAAATCTTTGTTCACGCTTCAGGTCTTAAGGAAAGCATTCGTGAGAATGACGAAGTCCGTTACGATGTAGAAGAAGGACCTAAGGGTCTAAATGCAACAAACGTAGTTATAGCTTAATCACTATATAAGTTTATTACAGAGCCCCTGCAATTGCAGGGGCTTTTTTTATTGCAATTCATTTGATTAAACCTGGCCAATCTTTAACAGGGATTTATACTAATTCCCTCTAACGTTCACTAATTTTAATGTTATAACATATAGAAATTGTCAATTATTATAAAATATGAAAACTACAGAAAAGATTATAATATCGGCAATTATAGGTACTACGTTTATGACGCTCTACAGCTATTGGAAATCAAAACGGGAGAGACAGCAATATGTAGAACCTGTAATGATAAATAAATTGATTGATAAATCTGAGAACATGCCCAGGTTAGATAACGAGGTTTTGCATCCTGCGGGTTGGGGACTTCATTATCTTGCAGGTGTCGCTTTTGTATCGGCATACTGGCTTATCTGGCACAAAGCGCTCAGAAAACCTACAGCAACAAAAATCCTTATTGTTGGTTCTTTAAGTGGTATAGCAGGTATAGCAGTATGGAAATTACTTTTTGCACAACATTATAATCCCCCGAAAAATTACAGATACGGATACTACAGGCAATTATTTGTTGCGCATATAATCTTCTCTGCATTTGCACTGGCTAGCTATAAAAGTTTGGGTTATAATGACAATGAAATAAAATCACAGAATCATGCCTGAAGGACCAAGTATAATAATTGCAAAAGAAAAGATGGCTGAATTTATTGGCTATAAAGTTATTGCTGCTGCCGGCAATGCCAAAATAGATATGCCCAGACTTGAGGATAAAAAACTTTTAGATATAAAAACCTGGGGCAAGCATTTATTATTATGTTTTGAAGGATTTACTATCCGTGTCCATTTTTTGCTTTTCGGAACTTACCGTATCAACGAAACTAAAGAAGCTTTGTTACGGTTAGGATTGACTTTTAGTAATGGTGAAATCAACATTTATACAGCTGCGGTAAAAGTGCTTGAAGGTGATATAAATTCGCATTATAACTGGTCTGCTGATGTAATGCACCCACAATGGAACGAAAAAGCAGCAATCGAAAAGCTTACTGATAAGCCTGATATGATGATATGCGATGCATTACTCGAACAGGATATTTTTTCCGGTGTTGGCAATATCATTAAAAATGAGGTATTGTACAGGGTATATGTACATCCTGAATCACGCACAGGAAATATCCCTGAGAAAAAACTTAAAGAAATTGCGGATCAGGCACGAAAATATAGCTTTGATTTCCTGAAATGGAAAAATGAAGGTACACTAAAAAAACACTGGCTGGCCCACACAAAAAAAAATTGTAGCCGCTGCGACCTGCCAATGTACAAGGAATATACTGGAACCAAGAAACGTCGCAGCTTCTTTTGTACTAATTGCCAGGAACTTTACTAATGAAAGATATATCCATAAATATCGGATGCTCCAGCTATGCAACAACATCATGGCAGCCTCTTTTCTTTCCTGAAGACCTGCCCAGAAAACAATGGTTTGAATTTTACTGTAAGTATTTTAACACGTATGAGCTTAATTCAACTTTTTATAGGTTCCCAACGGTGAAGAGCCTGCAATCTTGGTATGAAAAGACTCCGAAGGAATTCAAGCTCAGCATTAAAGTCCCAAAAACAATTACCCATATCAAAAGGATGGAAAATTGTAAGGAAGAAATTGAAAAGTTTTATGAAATCGCACGCGATGGGCTTAAAGATAAATTAGGTTGTGTGCTTTTTCAATTGCCTCCAAGTTTCAGTTTTACACGCGAAAAACTGGAAGCAGTAATTGCGGCTATGAATCCTGAATTCACTAACGTTGTCGAATTCAGGCATGAAAGCTGGTGGCGACAGGATGTTTTCGAAATATTGAGAGACAACAACATTACCTTTTGTAGTGTGAATTACCCTAAACTCCCGACTGACATAATAAAAACATCCCAGACAGGATATGTAAGAATGCACGGAAACCCTAAGCTTTTCTATTCTGAATATACCAAAGAGCAGATTGAAAATTTATACAATGAAGTCAAAAGTCAAAACTTTAAGCAAGCTTATATCTATTTCAATAATACAGCATCTACTGCTGGAATTATTAATGCTCTAGAAACAAAGAAAATGGATGAACTATAGCTACCATAAAAAAACATATTTATAATCAGGCTACTGATCATCTAAAAATAAAGAGCACACATCGCCTGGGCTAATGTGTGCTTACCTGAAATTGTCCACCTAAATTTTATTCTGAACTTTTACTGTTCTTTTTATCCCTCTTGGCTTCTTTTTTTTCTTTTGCAGTTTTAAGGGGTTCCTTTTTACTGCCTTTTTTCGAATCTTGACTTTTTGACATAATTTTTGTTTTAGTATTAATTACTGATCATTATCCATTGGTGTCATATGCTATGTTATCAACAGCACTTAAATTAATAGCACTGTATGCAACATCGCTCAGCACCATGTCGGCTTCTTTTTCTTCAGCGAGCGTTTGTGTAAGCAGTTTTGCCGCATCGTTCTCACCCAACGTTTTTGCGAATGCGGAAAGGGTTCCATAGGTAGCGATCTCATAGTGTTCAATTTTTTGGGAAGCAGCAATAATGCCGGCATCCCTTACATAACCCGGAACAGTTTCTAAAAGAATACTGTCTCCCTCTTTCAACAGTCCAGCCATAGCTTCGCATTTTTTACCTTCAGCTTTTTCGCCAAGTAGTTTAAAAATAGTTTCAAGGCGTACCACCTGGTTTTTTGTGACTTCCAAATGTTCTTTGATTGCCGAGGCCAAAAGCGGTGAAGTGGCATTCTGAATAATTTTAGGTAAGGCTGATACTAAGGCATTTTCTGCCCAGTAAATATCCTTTAAGGAGTCAATAAAAAAATCCTTTAATTCACTTGCTGCATCAGAAGCTGGAGCTACAATACTATTAGAGGAATTACTTTTTGCAGAAGCATTTAAATTTTTATTATTTGTATTTTTCATATTATAATTAATTAGTTGTTTTATAATGATGTTTCCCTTGCCCAGATACGATGATTACCCATTGCAGCGATAAAATTTGCTGCAAAATCAGTGTTTTGCGTGTCCTCATCTATTACTAAGCCCTCGTCATTATCTGTTTTTTTGGCAAATGCAATGCCTGAAAGAAGTTCTATTCCATCTACATGAGCACCAATTACCTTACAGTGCCTGTAGGCATCATTTAAAAAATCCATGACATCAGCATCCTGCGAAAGTTCATTAAGTCCCTGTCCTCCCGGAATATATATAGCATCAAATAACACCGAAGAGCAGGTAAGGAAACTGAAATCAACAGCTATCTCCTCTCCTTTGTCTGTTTTAACATTACCCTGATATGGTGCTATAACAAATCCTTTAGCACCTTCCTTTACAAGTGCCATTTTAATATTCAGCACAGCTTGTTCATCTACGCCATCAGCACATACAATGGCTACTTTTCTCGATGCTATTGTTGGAGTTACTGTAGGGTTATTAATCATACTCAGTGCCTGAGAAAATTCTACTGAAGGGGTTACAGTTTTAGGTTCCTGTTCTCCGCCCAGATTCTCAGGCGATACGCCATGATTCATTGGCTGTTCAGGAGCAACCGGAACTGTAAGTCTCAGCCCTTGTGCTACTCTATCGGCAAGTGTTTTATCTACCTGCGAAAGAATGCCCAGCATACGAACCCTTATAGCCGTTGTTTCCACTTTACCTAACTCGAAGCGAAGTGCTTTTATAATATGATCCTGCTCCACCTGTGTCTGACTATTGTAAAACAGTTTAGCCTGACCAAAGTGATCAGAAAAGCTTTCGCTCCTCTGGCGCACTTTATGTGCATCAACTCGTTCATTAAAGCTCGCAAAGCCTCCTTCGGCAATTTTTGCCTGATATGGACATCCTCCTCCTAATGAGTTTGGTGAATAACTTACGCGACCAACATTGATTTCCTGGCGCATGTGCCCATCACGCTGATTATTATGCACAGGCGCAATACTCCTGTTGATAGGTATTTCATGAAAATTAGGGCTACCAAGTCGGGATAATTGCGTATCGGTATAAGAGAAAAGCCTTCCCTGTAATAAAGGGTCGTTTGTAAAATCGATACCAGGCACTACATGCCCGGGATGAAAAGCAATCTGTTCTGTCTCGGCAAAGAAATTATCGGGGTTTTTGTTAAGAACCATTTTCCCAATGATTGTAACCGGTACCAATTCTTCCGGGATAATCTTAGTAGGATCAAGCAAGTCAAATTCATATTTATGTTCATCTGCTTCAGGAACTATCTGAACTCCAAGATCCCATTCAGGGAAATTACCCGTCTCTATTGCTTCCCAAAGGTCGCGCCTATGAAAATCCGGATCACTACCCGAAATCTTTTGTGCTTCATCCCATACAACAGCATGTGTGCCTAATTTTGGTTTCCAATGGAATTTCACGAAATGAGATTCATGATTTTCATTTATTAAGCGAAAAGTATGAACACCAAAGCCTTCCATCATGCGGTAACTTCTCGGAATGGCCCTGTCTGACATAGCCCACATGATCATATGTGCAGATTCCGGCATCAGGGAAATAAAGTCCCAAAAAGTATCGTGGGCAGATGCAGCCTGTGGAACTTCGTTATGCGGTTCAGGCTTTACAGCATGTACCAAATCGGGAAATTTAGCTGCATCCTGTATAAAAAATACAGGGATATTATTACCTACCAAATCATAAATACCTTCCTGGGTGTAAAATTTAGCGGCAAACCCTCTTACGTCACGGGCAAGGTCAGTTGAGCCTCTTGAGCCTGCAACAGTAGAAAAACGTGTAAAAACCGGTGTCTTCTGCCCTGCCTGCTGGAAAAATCCTGCTTTGGTAAATTGCGGAATAGGATTGGTAACTTCAAAATAGCCATGAGCACCCGATCCACGTGCATGCACAATTCTTTCAGGAATTCGCTCGTGGTCAAAGTGAGTGATCTTCTCTCTCAGGATGAAATCTTCAAGAAGTGAAGGACCACGCTCTCCTGCTTTAAGAGAATTATTATCATCGTTGATCTTTACCCCCTGGTCAGTGGTAAGAAATTTGTTTATTGCATCTGACTTAGCAGGCATCAAATCTTTTTGTTTTGCTTCCTGATCATTCAAAGGTGTGTTATTCTGTTTCATAAAAATTTTAACTATTTGATAATTAGCATTTTTAAAGTTCAGAATTAATATGCCCTTTGTTGCCAATGTTATCCCAAAAGAATATTTATAGTCAATAATTTAAGATGATTTTAAAAGAACTGCCACAGCACCTCTAAAATTCAACAACATATCTTACTATCAGAAGAAGTAGAAAATGTATTTATATAATTAGGAGCTAAGGATATCTAAAGATTAATAACAAAAAAAATGTAAATTTATCATGATCCTCAACAGAATTCAGACTGGCTCTGTCACATCTGTTTTTTAAATCCAAGAAATTCACGCAGTATAATTTTATAGTGCCAGTTTGCAAAATGATTTAAACATATTAGCTTGGACCTTTCACTTTAATATATGTTTCATCCATCCTCCAGCTCTTCCCAACGACGAGTTTTCTCTTTTTCATTTGCAACTCTATAAATGGTGTAAACTTATATACCCAATGTTGGATGGTACCATGGTCAACCTGAATGTCGCGCATCTTCATTATCTCTTCGACATCCCCTATAGCTCAATGTAAACCTAAGCTAAAATATACTGCTTGAAGAATAATAAATTTCGGAAAGCAATGACCTTTAGTATTCATGAAATGAAGAATTTTAAAGACTAAAGATAAATGTTATTTATAAATGTGACAGAGCCGTAACTTCAATGTATTTTAAAACGAATTTATCCTTCATAAATTTACCAAAAAACATTCCTATATTTATTGAAAACTTAATTGATTCGTATAATATTTTAATTTTCTTAAATATATAATCCATTTGAAAAAGCACTTAATTTTTACTTTTATCTTATTTATAATTTTTGCTTGTACTAAAGAGCAGAATACAATATCCTTTGTTCAAAAAAATCAGGATAATAAAAGTGAAATTGCTGATACTATTTCCAAATACTCATTAGAACAAATTGACAATGAAAAAGGGTTATCAAACAGTTCAGTAAATTATATTTTTCAGGACTCGCAAAATTTGTTGTGGATAGGAACCTGGGACGGACTTAACCGCTTTGATGGTAGTAATTTTAAAATTTTCAGGCCAGAGCCAAACAAGAAGAATTCATTATCTAATCAGGTAGTGCTTAAAATTGATGAGGATAAAAAAGGTGATATTTGGATTGTTACCATGCATGGCATTAACCGCTATAGCAAAAAATCAGATAGTTTTAAGCACTATTTTTTTTCTAAAAACAGCAAAACACCACTAACTGAATCGCATTTTCATATCGCCGTAAACGATCAAGGAGACGTTTTTTGTGCTGTTAAAGGTTGGGGACTAGGCTATTTTACAAACGAAACATTTCAACCTCTTAATAATAATCCCTTTGCAGCAAAGACAATAGTAAAAATAGAATTTTTACAAAATGGAAATCTAATCGCTTTATTCGATGACAGCACCCTGTACAGCGTATCTATAAAACAAGGTTCAGGCGGCCTGAGAATAATTGATAAAACTGATTTATTATTAGGTGACGTACGTACTTTTGATATAACCCCTAAATCGGGTATCAGTATTGTCAACACAAAAGGGAATTCATTTCTTTTTGATCCTCAAAGCAAAAAACGAATAATTCTACACATAAATTCTATCGACGAAATCATTGGGTCTACTGGTCAGGAACTTATTTTATTTGGAAAATCAGGTTACACAGTGTCTGACCCCTCGGGTACTATAATAAACACACCCTGGAATAAATACCTGAATAATCACAAGGTAACCCATATAATTAAAGGCACTGAGAATATATTGTGGGTAGGCACCGACGGAGATGGTATCCTGAAAATTCAACCGGGAGGCAAATCATTTGGACTCATATCAAAATTACATCTGCCCCCTCTCGATGGCGCTATTGTGAGAGCTTTTGTAAATGATTCCAATTCTTTATGGGTTGGCACTAAAGGTAATGGGCTTTTACAGTTAAATACGGATTTTTATACTAACCCTGACAGCAGTATAAAGTATAAAATTTACAATGAAAGTAACAGCATTCTTAACAATGCAGTTTATGCTTTAAAAAACGCAAAAGACAATCTCTTGCTGATTGGAACTGATGGAGTGGGTTTAACCGTGTATGATCGTCTTACATCTAAGCTGGTTAGCTGGAAAGAAATCATTGGGACTGACAAGTACGATTATTTTAAATCGGTTTATTCTATATACCAGGATGATAAAGGCTATATCTGGATGGGTACAAATGGTTATGGGATGGTACGCTGTAAAATTGAACGCACTAATAACACTCTTAAAGTTAGCTCGTTTAAAAGATACAGTGCGGGTAGCGCTACTGCCATCAGCAGTAACATAATCTTTTCTATACTGCCTGAAGGCAAAAGCAAACTTTGGATAGGTACACGTTTGGGGGGATTAAACCTATTTGATACAAGGTCAGAAAAGTTCATCACCTACAAGAACGATATTAATAATTCACATAGTTTGTTGAATGATGACATCTTATGCCTTTCAAAAGACGCGGCCGGAACACTCTGGATTGGTACAAGTTTGGGACTAAGCAAATTGCAATCGCTTCAAAATGGCAAGGCAATATTTAAAAATTATATAGAAAAAGATGGATTGCCCAACAACACAATACATGGAATTGTACCTGTAGATAACAAAACATTATGGCTAAGTTCGAGCTTTGGGCTGGCTTCTTTTAAAACTGCGGAAGAAAAATTTACAGCTTATACAAAAAGTGATGGTTTACAAAATAATGAATTTGCAGATGGCTCCTTTTACCTCGATAGGACATCGGGCTATATCTTTATGGGGGGCATTAAAGGGTTTAATTATTTTAAGCCAAAAGATATAAAAACGTCTGATGAATTACCTGATCTGTTCATTGATAAAATTAGCGGACACAATCAGTCCATCCCTTATTATCAGGGCTTAGTTATCGCCCCTAATTCAGTTAGTCATCCTTCGCTTACCCTTAAACATAATCAGAACTTTTTTGATATTTACCTTTCGGCATTAACATATACTAATAACGATAAATGCCAATATTCATATAAAATGGAAGGTTTTGACAAAGAGTGGAATACCATCGATAACCGAAAAATCATTTCGTTTACCAATGTACCCCGAGGCAGCTATATTTTATATATAAAATGGTCAAACAGCAATGGTGTATGGAGTGAACCTGTAAAAGCACTTGATATCAGAATTAAACCTGTCTGGTGGCAATCTAATCTTGCGGTGACAATCTATCTTATGCTTACCGTTTTGTTCCTACTCTTTGTACGCAGCTATTATCAAAAAAGGCAATCGTTAAGGGATAATATACTTATAAGGAAAAAAGAAGAAGAACTGCATGAAAACAGGTTAACCTTTTTTACCAATATTGCGCATGAATTCCTTACACCATTGACACTTATTGTAGGACCTGCACATAAGCTATCTGAAGACACTAAAATAGAAGGAAGAAACAGGAAGTACATGCATATGATTCAGCGTAATGCATCGCGCTTACTTTTTTTAACCCAACAGCTTTTAGAATTCAGAAAGGCAGAGTATGACTATCTTGAAAACACGGTTAAAGAATTTGACCTTGTAACCCTAATTGAGCAGATAGCAGAACTTTTTGACGATTGGGCATTCGACAAGAATATCAGTTATACAATTGATGTAACTCCTTCCCTTTCTGGATGGTTTGACAAAGATAAGCTTGAGAAGATTGTATTCAATCTTTTGTCCAACGCATTTAAGTTCACACCAAGAAATGGATCCATTAGCCTGAAATGTTTTATTGAAAACAAAAATTTAAATATAATAATTTCAAACACAGGAGAAGGTATATCAAAAGAAAAACTTGATTCTCTTTTTGACCGTTTTTTCCTTTCCAATATCAATAATACCTCAGATACTGAAATACTAAGGACAGGAATAGGACTTGCTTATATAAAAAAACTCGTAACTGTACTACGTGGAGAAATCTCGGTTTCAAGCCAACCAAATATACTGACAGTTTTTACGATAGAGATACCCTGCGACAAATCTTCTTTTAAAGAAAAAGAAATTGATTCAGGTACTGTTTCCATACTGATCTCACCGCACCTTAAAGATATTCTCGAAGAAAAAGAGGAAATTCATGAAGTACTACCCGATAAGATATTAAATCTTGACATACTGGAAAATGACCGAAAAAAGGTACTCGTAGTTGAGGATGAAAAAGAAATACAAAACTACATAAAAGATCTTCTTTCAGATAAATATAAAATCCTATCTGCTTATAATGGAGATGAAGCCCTCAAGATTCTTAATAGTGAATTACCGGATATTATTATAAGTGATGTAATGATGCCTGTTATGGACGGGGTTGAACTTTGCAAGACAGTAAAGAATGATCTAAGGACATGCCATATACCATTCATAATGCTTACCGCCAAAAATTCTGTGCTGCACAGGATCGAAGGATTGGAAAGCGGGGCCAACTCTTACATTCCTAAGCCTTTTCATCCCGATCATTTAATAGTAAGGATACAAAAACTAATAGAAGAAAAAGAACTAATATTAAGGCATTTTACTCAAGATGTGGTTGCCGGTAATGTCCACGGAATTTCCCTGGACAGTGCAGAGAAAGCATTTATTAAAGTGTTTATAGACCACATCAAACAAAATATAGATAACGAAAACCTAAACAGTGCATTTATTGAAAAAAAGCTTGGTATGAGTACCTCGCAACTATACAGAAAAACAAAAGAAGCTTATGGGCTTTCCCCCGGCGACCTGATACGAACCATACGCCTGAAATATGCCGCCGAGCTGCTACGTAAAAATGTCCTGACAGTATCGGAAGTTTGTTATAAATCCGGTTTTAACAACCGTTCTTATTTTTACAGGGAGTTTAAAAAAGTGTATAACACAACCCCTAAAAGTTACCAGTTAGATTACAAAGCGAAAAGCGCTGCATTTTTAAACAATTAAAAATCAAACATTTATTGCAGAGTGTACACTTTTGAAAAAATAGTGTACACTCTTTTTTATGCGCATAATATAAATTTATAACGTTTTCGTAAATACAATTCTTAACTATTCAAGCCAAAAATTAGAAACATGAAAAAAATAACACTAATTATTAACCAATCCTATTATCTGTTATGAATCAAAAAATCAAACATTACCTGATTCTATTATTAATGATACTATCAGGAGCTGCTATCTATGCACAAACTATAAAAGGTGTAGTGAAAGATGAAACCGGACCCTTGCCCGGAGTAACAATAATGATTAAAGGTACAGCTATAAGCACTATTACAGATATTGATGGAAATTATAGCATTTCAAGTGACCCAAATTCTGTATTAGTATATAGTTATATAGGCTATCTAATTCAGGAAGTAAGTGTAAATGGGCAGACTGAAATAAATGTAACCTTAAAAGCTGACATTACAGTCCTTGGCGAGGTTGTGGTTACAGGTTATGTAGGACAGAAAAAGAATTCAATATCAGGCGCAGTAGCTCAGGTAAATATGGAAGATGCATCAAAAACAAGAATTCCCGACGTAGCGCAGGCATTACAAGGACAGATTGCAGGTGTATTTGTTGCCGCTAATACCGGTGCACCGGGCGATGGTATAAAAGTAAGAATCCGTGGAGAGGGTACTTTAGGCAACAACGATGTGCTATATGTTGTAGACGGTACACCAACACGTGACATTTCTTTCCTTAATATGAATGACGTCAAGTCAATGACAGTACTTAAAGATGCAGCATCTGCTGCAATATATGGTTCAAGGGCTGCCGGGGGAGTGATTATTGTTACAACTAAACAAGGAGCAATAGGAAAGTCTACATTAGACGTAGAAATGTTCAGTGGAATAAGTTATGCTACTAATCTTCCTAAACTACTTAACGGTAATCAGTATATGTCAGTAAAAGAGCAGGCCTGGAACAATACCTATACAGGGCAAAACCCTTATACTGCCGACAGAACAGCAAGAAACCTTGCTAATACTGACTGGCTGGATGAACTATTTACTACTGGCTTTTCTCAAAATGCACAGGTTTCTGCAAGCGGGGCAACCGATAAAGTACGTTATCTTATTTCAGGTGGATATTATGGAATGAATGGTATTGTAACCGAAGATAATGACAGCTACAAACGTGTAAATTTTAGGTCAAATATAACTGCTGATGTATCTGACCGATTTACCGTAGGCACTAACATCCAGATTACCTATCAGTCTCAGGATAAGCTATCATCGAGTGGCGATGCACCCGGTGTTATCCGTCATGCATTAATACGCCCTCCTGTACTATCTGTTTATAAAGATCTAAGCGACCCTACCTATTCTGCAAGAAACCCTTATACCGATTTACCGTTCTACACGAGTCCTGACCCGGTAAATGGTTATAGCAGGATTTATGAATACACCTCTAACCCATTGGCTATTGTTCATTTTACTGATGATAAGAGAAACCGTTACCAAACGTTTGGCAATGTGTTTGCAGAATATTCTTTCCTTGAGGATAAAGCACTAAAATTAAGAAGTAATCTTGGTGTGGATATGACTTTTTCGCATAATAAGAATTTTGCCGAAAACTATGGCGACGATAATATTAGCGATGTTAACAGCGTATACTATGGCCAGGGACTCGGAAGAAACAACCTGCCTAACAGCCTGAATGAAAATCGTGGCCAGGATGTTACTTTTACATGGTCTAACACTTTAAATTATGTAAAAACATTTAATAGTAGCCATAGCATAAATGCATTGGCAGGTGCCGAAATCATTAAAAATAAACAATCTGCCATAGGGGGTGCAAGGTCTAATTATGAAAATACAACAGATCCTTTCCGTTATTTGGATTACGGTGGCCTGGGAGGAAATGGCCTGCCATACCCTTACAGTTCAGGAAGCGCCACAGAGTGGTCTTTAGTATCATTCTTTGGTTCTGCAACCTATGGATACAATGATAAATATTTTGCCACTGGTACAATAAGGGCAGATGGTTCTTCGCGATTTGGACCTAACGACAAATGGGGATATTTCCCATCAATAGGTGGTAACTGGATCATTTCTAATGAAGATTTATTAAAAGATAATTCATGGTTGAGCTATTTAAGATTAAGGGCAAACTGGGGACAAGCCGGTAATCAGGAAATACCTAATAATGCTTACCAAACATTAGTAAGCACCACAGGCGGCTCGGTAAATATAATTCGTTATGGAAACCCTGACCTTAAATGGGAAACAACAACACAAACTAACTTTGGGTTAGATTTCTCTTTCCTGGATAATAAACTATCGTTTTCAGCCGATTATTTTAAAAAAACAACTGAAGACATCTTATTGGGTGTAACCCTTCCCGCAGTTTCAGTTGGAGTAATAGATAGAACATTTGTGAATGCCGGGGAAGTTGAAAATAAAGGTTTTGAGCTTGCATTAAGTTTCAAGAATAATGATAATGAATTTAAATACGGTATCAGTGGTAATGTAGCAACACTACAAAATGATGTTACCAAGCTATTTACTTATGTAAAAAATATTGACGACTCAGGAACGCATACCCGCACAGCTGTAGGAGAGGCTATAAACTCATACTATGGTTATGTTTTTGATGGAATTTATCAAAATCAAAACGAAATAAACTCCTACTTGTATACTAATACAAATAATACGCAGCCTGGTGATATGAAATTCAGGGATTTAAATAACGATGGACAGATTAATGCGGATGACCGTACATTTATTGGGAACCCTATTCCTGAAATAACGTATGGACTAAACTTTAATGCTTCATACAAGAATTTTGATATTTCGTTCTTGTGGCAGGGTGTTCAGGGTGTTGACCGATACAATGATATGATACAGATTCTGGATTATGACAGCCGTCCGTTTAACTCAACAACCGATGTACTTGGCAGCTGGCATGGAGAAGGTACAAGTAATACTACGCCACGACTTACGTTTGCAGATAATGGAGGAAGCAAGGTTTCCAGCAAATTTGTTGAAGATGCTTCTTATCTGAGACTAAAGAACATCGAGTTGGGCTATACCTTTGGAGGTAATACCATTAAAGGAATTTCTAATGTGCGTATTTATGTTTCAGGACAAAACCTGCTGACATTTACCGACTACAAAGGACTTGACCCGGAATCAACATCATTGATAGATAAGGGAACTTATCCGCAATCTTCAACTTTTCTTTTTGGAGCCCGTATAAAACTTTAAAAAAATTATCATGAAAAATTATATAAAACTGGGATTATTAATTGGCCTGATTTCCATAACAGGCTGTGAGGATGAACTTACTAAAGACCCAATTGGACTAACAACGCTTGATCAGGCAAATACTACACCAACTATAGCCACTATAGAAACAGCCGTGCGCTCCTCTTATGACCTGCTATCAAACAGGCTTAATATATTAGGCGAATGGAACTGGGCCGGTGGGCTGGTATTTCAGAATGATTACATCCTACAGGATATTGCGTCAGATGACATGGAAAAAAAATGGAATCCTGACGGAGACCAGCCGTGGATAGATGAAATAAACAATTACACATTTACATCTGAAAATGGCGGTCCTAATGGCTTGTGGAAATATAACTATGAAGGAATTAAAAGAATCAATATTGCTATTGAACATCTGGAAAACCCTGATATTGAAACCATAACAGGAATTTCAGCTGAAAGGAAAAATCAGCTTTTAGGCGAAGGGTATTTTATAAGATCATATTATTATTTCTCGTTAGTTACTAATTTTGGAGATGTGCCACTTATACTCAGCCCTGTTAAAACATATCAGGAAGCATTTGAGGTAGCCGTAAGGATAGATAAATCTATTGTATGGGAACAGATAAAAGCCGATCTGACACTAGCCAGGAATTTGCTGCCTAACTCAAAATATTCTTCGGATACAGAAAAATGGAGAGCCTCAAGAGGTGCTGCCATAGCTTTGCTTGCCAAATCGGAATTGTATACTGAAAACTGGAGCCAGGTGCCTGCCCTTGTTGATGAACTGGCAGCCTTAGGTTTTGCATTA
Source organism: Flavobacterium sp. AG291 (assembly GCF_003350375.1). Classification (GTDB taxonomy): domain Bacteria; phylum Bacteroidota; class Bacteroidia; order Flavobacteriales; family Flavobacteriaceae; genus Flavobacterium; species Flavobacterium suzhouense. The sequence continues at coordinate 153,900 of NZ_QQAR01000007.1, forward strand.
AACAGTCATTATTTTGATAGTTTCAGGACTGAATTTACAGACAATGAAGTAATTTTTGCCTTTGATCATCAAACCAATGCTGTTCCAAGAAGAGGGAATGGAATATGTGCTCCGTTAGGATGGGGCTTCTTTGCGCCAAGTACTAATTTTCTTGAAGCTTTTGAAGAAAATGATCCAAGAAAACTATACACAGTAAATGTAGAACTTCAAAACGTAAATAAAATGCTGGGCAGCACGGATGGTGCAAATAAAGGTAATGACGATGCCCCAAATAATAAAGTATACATTCGTTATGCCGATGCACTTTTATGGAAAGCCGAAGCGTTGCTCGAATCAAATGATTTTTCAGGCGCCATTGCCATAATAAACCAAATCAGACAAAGAGCGAGGACTACACCTAATGTAGATGGAACAATGCCTCCTGCAGGAACTTTAGCTGGCAGGCCGGCTGCTAATGATTATCAAACCGTAAAAGACTGGCTTATACATGAAAGAAGGGTTGAGCTTGGTTTTGAAAATCAGAGAATGCTTGATCTTAAGCGTTGGGGAATTGCAAAACAGGTAATGACAGCTCATGGCAAAAATTTCCAGGACAAACATATGCTCTACCCTATTCCGCAATCGGAAATTGATGCTTCAGCGGGCACGCTAATACAAAACGACGATTACTAAAAAAAAAGTTTGGGTTAGTTCCGGGTCCTGAATGATCAGGCCCGGTTAACCCTAATTATGAATATTGCTTATGAAAGATATTGCAAGACGCTTCAGTCAGAATCCACTATTAGCTCCTAACGACATTCCTCCGAGCACACCGGGACTGGAAATAACCTGTCTTTTAAATCCGGGGGTGTTTCGCTTCCAGGACAAAACCTGGCTTATCGTACGCGTAGCTGAAAGGCCAACTCAAAAAGATACCCATATTTCTTTCCCAATACTAACTGAAACAGGAAAGATAACCATCATTGAAATAGAAAAAGACCATCCGGAGCTTATCGCTACCGATGCACGGGTCATCAACTATAAAAAAACTGATTATCTTACTACATTGTCTCACCTGAGATTATTATGCAGTGACGACGGAATCAATTTTTATGAGCCAGAGGGCTATCCGCTATTAGTTGGTGAAGGCAGGCATGAAACTTTTGGAATAGAAGACTGCCGTGTTGCACAAATAGATAATACTTATTATCTGACATTTACATCGGTATCAGATAATGGTGTTGGCGTTGGACTACGAACCACTAAAGACTGGAAAAACTTTGAAAAATACGGTCTGATACTCCCTGCACATAATAAAGACTGCGCCATTTTTGAAGAAAAGATAAATGGTTTATATTACGCTCTTCACCGTCCCAGCAGCGTAGATTTAGGAGGTAATTATATTTGGCTAGCATCATCACCTGACGGCATCCACTGGGGCAACCATCAATGTATCGTGAAAACCCGAAAAGGGCATTGGGACAGCAAACGTGTAGGCGCAGGCGCCGCTCCAATAAAAACCGAAAAAGGCTGGCTCGAAATTTATCATGGAGCTAACAAAGACCATTATTATTGTTTGGGTGCATTTCTGCTTGATCTGAATGATCCCTCTAAAGTATTGGCAAGAACAGAAACTCCTGTTATGGTACCTACTGCTGAATATGAGATAAACGGTTTCTTTGGTAAGGTGGTATTCACTAACGGACACATCGTAGAGCCTGATGGTGATACTCTTACAGTATACTATGGCGCTGCCGATGAATTTGTGTGTGGTGCGCATTTTTCTATTAAAGAAATACTATCACTTTTAAAATATGACTAATGCTTAAAAAACTCAAAACAGAAGTTGACCATTTTAAAAGTCAGTCGCATAACTTTAAAATACTGGTACTTACCAATATGGTATATGCATTAGTACAGCCTGTAATAGATATTTTTGTAGCGGCCTACATTATGAGGAATTCTAACGATACTTCTAAAGTTGTCATTTACCAGCTGGCTATTTATACAGGTATCCCACTTACATTTCTTATAAATGGTTTTCTTTTAAAATATATTAATATCAGAAAATTATATTCGATGGGCATGCTGCTTAGCGGTGTTTCCATGATTATAATGATGTCGCTAAAAACGCTTGATTTGACGGGCATAGGTGTTGCCGGAATAACAATGGGACTATCTTTTGGGCTTTATTGGTCAAACAGGGATTATCTTGCCATCTACACTACAAACGACAATAATCGTAACTACTATTATGGCCTGGAGACTTTTATTTATACCATGATAGCGATTATAGTACCAGCCACAATTGGATGGTTCATACAATCAAAAACAGGCGAAACAGATAAGCACAGTGCATATGTAATTATAACCGCAGTAGTATTTCTTATCACGTTGGCCGCATCTGCTGTCTGCTTTATAGGAAAATTTGAAAACCCTGTACAGAAAAAATATATTTTTTTAAAATTCCATCCATTATGGTATAAGCTACTTTCCCTGGCTATGTTTAAAGGATTGGCACAAGGATTTCTGGTAACAGCACCCGCAATGCTTATCTTTAAAATACTGGGAGAAGAAGGCGAATTAGGAAATGCCCAATCAATAGGTGCCGTATTGGCAGCAATAATCATTTATTTTATAGGGCGGTTTTCAAAACCATCGGATAGAATTAAGACTTTTTCGGTCGGTCTTATATTATTTGCGGTTGGCGCATGTATAAATGGTGCCCTGTACGATAAGACAAGCGTGATTATATTCCTGTTGCTTTTACTGATAGCAAAACCTTTAATGGACCTTGCCTACTACCCTATTCAGCTGCGTGTTATCGATATTGTCTCCCATATTGAGAAAAGAGGTGAATTTGCCTACATACTTAACCACGAATCTGGATTGTACGTCGGCAGGCTTTTAGGAGCCGGAACCTTCTTGGTATTGTATTATACAATATCTGAAGATATTGCGCTTCGGTATGCAGTAGGAATCATCGCTCTTTTGCAGTTATGCTCTATATTTATAAGTAAAAACATAATTGCTCAGGGCAATAAAATTGCTCCCGAAAAAGAAGATATAGAAGAAACTAAAGTATTACAGGAAACTGCTGCAAATATTGTTTAAAGAAAAAAAGCACAAACATGAATATTTTTTATAGATCTCTGCCCTACTTACTTTTATTTCTCTGCCTTTCTGCATACTGTCAGGTGAAACAACAAACCATTGCAAGGGTGAACGAAATGCCGGATATACCTCAGCCTTTTGAAATAATAGATTATACTGAATTGGCACTGAATTTTGATAAAACAGTTTACGATTTTAATGCCAAAGGTAAGTTTTGGCCGTTGGTCTGGATTGACAAATCCCATAAAAACTACCCACAGGATGTCGTTGGATTATATACAGCCATGGGCGATGTGCGTCAGGGACCTGTTAACAATAAAGGCATGTTTCATGAGGCGTTAGCTACCATGGGAGCTACATTAGGCGCTACGCTTGTGGGCATTGATAAAACAAACCAACAGGGACATAATATTGTTGGTATGATTAAGAACTACTTTAACAGGGAAACAGGATGGGATATAATGATGAACAATACCTGTCCTGAAGTTGCTTTACTTGGCGGTGGCTATGGTCGCGATTGGTGGTATGATGTATATCCAAATGTATTATTTTATGCTATTTATGATAAATATCCTGACCAGCCCGGCTTAGACGAAATAGCAAAAACCATTGCAGACAAATTTTATAAAGCAGATGTAATTCTTAATGGCAATTACAATTATTCCTATTTTGATTATGGGAAAATGCTGCCTGTAAAAAATAATATATGCATCCAGCCAGATGCGGCAGCCGGCCATGCATGGGTACTATATGCTGCCTATAAAAAATTTGGAGATGAAAAATACCTCAAAGGCGCTATTTCTGCACTATCTGCCTTGCAGTCACAGTCCGAAAACCCTACTTACGAATTGCTTATGCCTTTTGGCGCTTATCTTGCAGCAAGAATAAATGCTGAACAGGGAAAAAATTATGACACCAATAAAATGCTTGCATGGAGCTTTGACGGTACTGCTGTATGCCGTGAAGGATGGGGAATGCTTACAGGCAAGTGGAATAATTATGATATTTCCGGTATTTTTGGAAGTACCGTTGACCATGGTGGTTATGGCTTTCTAATGAATACATATGATGCAGCCTGGCCATTAGTACCAATGGTACGGTATAATCAATCTTATGCTGACGCAATTGGCAAATGGATGCTGAATGCTGCCAATGCATCACGATTTTTTTATCCGCAATATATGCCGGATGAGCATGAAACCATACCACAACGTTCTGGAGTGGGTAAAAATGTTATTGCTTACGAAGGTATTATCAAAAAATCCAACCTGCCTGAATATCAAAACGTAGAAGCCCCTGTTGCGCAGGGAGATGGCCCCTTATGGGTTCCAGGAAAAAATCCACCTGAATCACAACTGAGTGTTTATGGTAGCGGCCACGTAGGCATATTTGGAAGTATTATTAAAAAAACAAATGTTGAAGGCATTCTCCAACTTGATTTACTTGCTACTGATTTCTTTGCAGATAAGGCTTACCCATCTTATTTGTACTATAACCCCTATGAAAAAAATAAGACTATAACTGTAACTGCCCCAAAAGGAAAAAAAGTAGATTTATACGACACTGTTTCGGGTACTTTCGTTGCAAGGAATATATCATTATCGGCTACAATTGAACTTAGCCCAAAATCTTCAGCGGTTATAGTTATAATTCCTGCCAAAGGAAAAGTTACTTACATGGGTTCAAAAATGCTGGTTAATGGTACTGTGGTAGATTATAATTCTGGTAAATAAAAATGAAACCGCCATCTAAAAAACAGTTTATCTCTTTGCTTTTGATAATTTGCTGCTTTACTGCAAATTCGCAAAATACCGAAAAAGCGGTTTGGTGGAAAGAAACCGTATTCTACCAGATATACATGCCCAGCTATGCTGACAGTGATGGTAATGGATATGGGGATTTTAATGGCATGACTGATAAACTTGACTATTTAAAGTCGTTAGGCATAAAGGGCATCTGGCTTACACCTTTTTTAAAATCTCCTAAGGTTGATAACGGTTATGATGTAGCTGATTATTATGCCGTTGATACTGTTTATGGAACACTATTGAATTTTAAAACATTTTTAAACGAAGCGCATAAAAGGGACATAAGAGTTATCATGGATATGGTACTAAACCATACCTCTACTGATTGCAAGTGGTTCCTGGAAGCAAAAAAATCAAAAGACAATCCCTATCGGGATTACTATATCTGGAAAGATAAACCTAATAACTGGGAATCTTTTTTTGGAGGAAGTGCATGGGAATATGATATAAATTCTAAACAGTATTATTATCACAAGTTTGATATCACAATGGCCGATCTTAACTGGCAAAACCCAAAAGTTGTAGAGGAAGTAAAAAATATATTAAGATTTTGGCTTGAAATGGGGGTAGATGGCTTTAGACTTGATGTTATAAACTTTCTCACAACTGACGGGGTTTTGCAGGATAATCCAGTAGTTAACGAAAAACAACAGCATGTTTATGATATAGACCAAGCTGGTGTAAAACACGCTATGCAGGGCATTAAACAAGTTGTAGCAGAATATCAAAACCGTTTTATCGTTGGCGAAATAGGCAGCGATAAATTAGAATTCTTAAAACAATACCAATCTGAAGAACTGTTAGATGTAGTATTCAACTTTAACTTTGGAAGCATACCTTCATTTTCTGTTGAAAAAATTGTTAGTGAACTGAAAAAAATGGATCAGGAAATGGAGGGATATCCTACCCTGTTTTTTGGCAGTCATGATATGCCGCGCATGCTCGACCGCCTTGCTAATGGAAATATAAAAAGAGCCGAAGCACTTGCTGCAGTCATTCTTACTGCAAAAGGAATCCCGTTTATTTATTATGGCGAAGAAATAGGAATGCAGAATATTGTTGCCGAACAATATAATGAGATTGTTGACATACAAGCAAAAACACAGTACAAACTCGCCATCGCAGATGGTAAAACTGCTGAAGAGGCAATTTTAGTTGCCAACAATAGTAACAGGGATAAATCCCGCAGCCCAATGCAATGGGATACAACACAATTTGCAGGCTTTTCTTCTTCAAAACCGTGGATAAAAATTAGTGATAATTATAAGCAGCAAAATATGGAGGTTTTAAAAAAAGATGAGAATTCTATTTATGAGGTTTACAAAGAGCTTATTAATTTAAAAAATAAATATAAGGTTCTTCAATATGGTAATTATAAAGATCTAACTGTAGAAAATAACATTGTTACTTTTGTCAGGTCTTTAAATAATGAATTCATAACTACTATTATAAATTTTGGCAAGCCCACAAAAATTCAACTTCCAAAAGACTCAAAAATACTGATGGGCAATAGCAATTTAAATCAGAATGAATTCGTAATATACTATATAGCACATCAATAATTAAGTATTCGCCCTCCGCAAGCGAACCTCCAAACAAATTGCTGATGTTCAAAAACAGTCTCTAGGCATAACAAATTAATTTGTTTAAATCATGTATAAAATGGTTTGGAATTTTTCTTGTTGAGGTTAATGCTAAAAAAGTGTTGAATCGAAAGATTTGACACTTTTAGTTTAAAGAATAGTAACGTTAGTTATACTCTGTCTCTCTTCTTTGCAAAAGCACTACTAAAAAAACGCCTATCCAAAACATAAAGGCGAAGATGCAGATGCATTCCCATAGTCCGAGCAAGGGTGTCGCCGGCCCTGCTGGATGGCGACAATACCGCTGCCGATGAAAATGCCTGGTGACCTGCAAGGCAAAAAGGCCATGACCAGACTTTTTATTACCCAGTTGTATTATTACGGATAATCAATTCTGTGGGTGCACAGCCATATTGCTTTTTGAAAGCATAAGAAAAATGGGAGAGGTTCTCAAAACCAGTTTCGTAGCAGATCTCAACTGGGCGCTTTTGCTTTTCCGTGAGCTGATAATATGCCAATTCGAGCCTTTTCCTGGTCAACCATCGCTGTGGCGTTGTATTAAAAGCTTTACTGAAATCACGTTTAAAAGTGGTGAGGCTTCTACCGGTAAGGTAACTGAACTTTGCCAAAGGCAGGTTAAACATAAAGTTCTTTTCCATGAATGATGCAAGTTCGAGCTTATGCGGCTCCTCAAAATTGGCCAGGATACTGTCTGTTCTTTTGTCAATATTCCTGAGTATGCTAATGGCTTCAGTAATCTTCAACCATGCAATATCTTCAGGAAATTGATCCTGCAGATCGAAATATGGAATCAGAGATGCCAGGTAACTTTGCAGAAAAGGGTGCTGATCAAAGCTAATGATCTTATCGAGCACTGTCTTTTGCTGCACCTCTTTATCAAGATAAAAATTCCTGAGTCTTGCCGTGGAGAGGTGCATGGCCACAGCTTTGTGTGGTAATCCATCTTTTGGTGTATTTATAATAGTGGCTACTTGATTTCTTGGGATTAGAAAAACACATCCTGCCCCGAAAACCATTGTACTATCGGCTAAAATCATTTTTGTTTCTCCTGAAATCAACCATACAAGGAGATGGTCATTAAAGGCTGCTTCTGTCCTAAACAGCTTTCCTGAATAACAGGAAAGCTTAATCTCAGAATTGATATAATTTACCTCGTAATCCATTGGACTTGTAAATTTTCAAAATTACGAATATCAATTCGTTTTAAATTCGATTCCTGTTAATTCTTCAGTTAACTTCCACAAACGTTTTGCATTGGTTTCATCAAGAGAATAAGGCTTAATACCTCCAATAATTGCAACATCTGTAACCATTGCTGCTACATCAACATTCTCACAGTACACGCCCCCGGTATGTTTCAGCATGGGGCTCGTTGCGCACCATACGGTTGTTGCTGCACCTTGTGGGATTGTTTTGAGTGATGCCACTACTTCGGGTAATATATTACCCTCGGCATCGGTGTAACCTAATTTTTGTAGCAGGTCTATTGGTGCTTCCCTACCCAGTTCTGTTTCCGCTACAGCACCGGGACACAATGAATAAGCACGGATGCCAAAGGACTGTGCCCTGTTATCTAACTCAAGGGAAAATAGGTTTACAGCTGTCTTTGATTGTCCATAGCCAACTAAGGTGTCATAATCCCTTTTTTCAAAATTAAAGTCCTCAAAATTAAAATCAGAAAACTGGTGCCCTCCCGAAGATACATTTACCACTCTTGCCCCTTGTGCCATTTTAAGAGCATTCCAAAGCCTTGCCGTCAGTTGAAACTGTGCCAGATAATTGGTTGACAGCTGCGATTCGATACCGCGACTGTCCCGGCGAAGCGGAACCCACATAATACCCGCATTGTTGATAAGTAAATGAAGTGGCCTGCCCGATGCAAGGAATTTTTCTGCAAAAGAATCAATAGATTTTTGATCCATCAAATCCATTGTTTCTATTTCGATATGCGGAACCCCTTCTAAGTTACGTTTAGCTTTTTCTACATCTCTTGCGGGAACAATAACTGTGGCCCCTGCCTTTGCAAGGGTTATGGTAGTCTCCAGCCCAATACCTGTGTTACCTCCGGTTACAATTGCAATTTTTCCCGTTAGATCAATACCTTCAATTACGTCTGCTGCTGTGGAAGAAGCATTAAATCCTGAGCCTATTGGTTGCTGTAATGCCCCCCGATAATTATTCCGATACATCTTAATAAATTTTAATGTTATTGATGCAAAGGTAGATGCACTTCTTCCCGACAACTTTGTTTAAAAGACCTAATTTGCTTTGTTTAAAAGACCAGCGCAGAAGCAAAGTGACAGGGAAGAACAATGACCCCTGAGTAATCTTTTAGGTATTTATTAAACTAAAGGGAAAAAGTTATCCCTCGATACGACATAACTCTTTTTTCAAAATAAATAAAATTATCATGAGAAATTAAAATCACGTAAAACTACGTGGAATTTTAGCACCAGGATTTAATACATTGTTCTTTCTAAGAGCTGTCTATGGCTTTAAGTTTGGCACAATAGCATAATTAGAAAACCTGAAAGACAATTTACAGTCGTATTTGATAAAACTGGTGAACTGAGCTAACGATAGAACATTTTACAGGCGGTTACCAGTCAAACCGGACTGAACAGGTAATTCAGGTACACTTACATCATTCATACATATTTACAATATCTATAATTTAAAAAAATACTAATGCCCGCATCGAACATTAAATCACCCGGTGTTTATATCAGCGAAATAAACGCTTTTGAGAATTCGGTAATTCCGGTAGCTACCGCTGTTCCAGCATTTATCGGTTACACACCACAGGCACAGTGTAATGGAAAATCTTATACCAACAAAGTACAAAAAATCACCTCATTTGCAGAATTTCAGGCTATTTATTGCCTGCCAGACCCACCACCGCCTGCTAGTCCTTCAAAACAATATAAACCACAATATTACCTTGTTCAGCAAAAAAATAAGCCAGACAATGGGGATTTTATCATAATTAATAATAATTACTATTTGTTGGTGCCTGATCCAAATACGATTTATTACCTATATAATAGTATCAGGCTGTTTTATCAAAATGGTGGCGGTGATGCTTATATCGTTTCCGTTGGGGGTTATGGAAACCCGTCAGGCACGGCAATGGCCCCTGGTACACAAATTATAAACCCAAATGTACAGCTAAACGAGCTTATCAACGGCTTGGCATTGCTTTTAAATGAACAGGAGCCTACCATGTATATATGCCCCGAGGCGACATTACTTTCCATAACCGATAATGGTACACTTATGCAGAAAATGCTGTTGCAGTGCTCTCAAATGCAAACTTCAATAGCTATATTTGATATAATAGGCGGGAGAAAACCCGACCCTATTATGTATACAAATGATATTACAAGTTTCCGTAACAATACAGGCTCACAGGGGCTCGATTATGGCACTGCCTACTACCCTTTCATTGGTACAACTGTAATGCAGAATCAGGATATTGACTACACCAACCTGTTCGGCGGCGATGTAAAACAGTTATCATCACTGCTTAGTCCTGCAGACAATCCGAATATGAGTGTAACAACCATTTTGGATATGATTGAAAATCCTGGTGCAAACCCACTAACGGTTACACAATATAACAGTGCTTTGCTTAATGCAAGCGAAATCTATAGCCAAATCATAAAATATATATTAGCCGATGTGAACCTACTGCCACCGAGCGGAGGTATGGCAGGTGTAATGACAACTATAGACAACCAGCAGGGTGTATGGCAGGCTCCTGCAAACACAACCATAGTGGGTGCAGCATCGTTGCCTATAAGGTTATCTGAAAGTCAGCAAGCCAATCTTAACATGGATGCTTATTCCGGTAAATCAATAAATGCTATCCGTTTCTTTAACGGCTTAGGCATTTTGGTCTGGGGAGCCCGTACTCTCGATGGTAATAGTCAGGATTGGAAGTACCTTTCGGTACGAAGGACAATGATATTTTTAGAACAGTCCTGCAAACTGGCTGTAAAACCTTATACTTTCCAGCCTAACGTAAAAAACACATGGGAAGCGGTAAAGGGAATGATCAGCAGTTTTCTTACTTCTGTATGGAAAGAAGGCGGCCTTCAGGGTGCATCAGCATCAGATGCTTTTTCGGTGGAATGCGGGCTTGGCAGTACTATGACATCTGATGATATCCTTAATGGGTTTATGAATGTTAGCGTAAAGGTAGCGGTAGTAAGGCCGGCCGAGTTTATAGTTTTTACCTTTCAGCAAGAAATGGCATCATCAAATTAACAACTATTAACTATTATTAACTTCATAAAGCCTCCATCTGGCTCGGCTGTATAAATCTAAGTGTAAAATATACAGCCTGAAGAATAATAGTTTTAGGTAGTAATGACCTTTGGTATTTATTTTGGTTGTATTTATTAAATATAAAGGTAAAAGTTATTGGTATACTCAACAGAACCCTTGACTATTAACATGTCCATCCATCGACATGATGAGTGATGATATGGTCATGCACAGTACGAGCTCTATACTGAGCCATTCCCGAGCCATTTTGAAAGTATATCGATAATATTTTCTTCCCTTATAGGCTTTACTACATAATCGTTCATACCCGCATTAAGGCATTTTTCTTTTTCGCCCAAAACATTGCCAGCTGTTAAGGCCACAATAGGAACGGATTGCCTTTGGTCTTGTTTTCGTATGTTTTCGGTAGCTTCGCAACCGTTCATTTCCGGCATCTGAATATCCATTAAAACAAGATCCGGTTTATGCTGACTGCAATATTCCACAGCTTCCAGGCCATTACTGACTTCTATCAGGGTAGCTCCAGGTACCAATCGGTTGAGAATAGAACGTACCAGCATCATATTTACCGGATTATCCTCAGCAATTAATATTGTTAGGTTTTCTGAAGTAACTGCTTCCTCTGATTCCAGGTCGGGTGTAAAAACAGTCTGTTCTTCATGAGAGAGTCTTTCCAACGAGCTGTAAATATCATCAATCTTTAAAGGTTTCACAAGGTAACTACTGACATTCAACCCCTTACAGGCTTCAATGATCTTTTCGTCATCTGCCGAACTGTGAAGCAATATTATGGGCTGCTGCGCAGTAGTGGGGTAAATATTTTGGCGTATTTTCGTTATGGTTTCCAGCCCATCCATAACCGGCATATGATAATCCATCAAAATAACATCATACTTGTTTCCATCAACCAACAACTGAAGAGCCTCGAGTCCGTTTCTGGCTTCTGTCACCTTTATATTTTTTAGTCCCAGGATTTGTTGTAGTATAGTCCTGTTATTTTCATTATCATCTACGATCAACACTTCTCTTATCTTCTCAATATCATACCACACGATGGGTTCTCCCCTTTCTGATCTGAAGGAAACTTCAAAATAAAAAGTACTGCCTGAACCCGGATGGCTTTCCAGTTCAAGATTACTCCCCATGAGAGCCAGCAACTTATTGGATATGGTTAATCCAAGGCCTGTGCCACCATATTTTTTTGTGGTCGAAGTATCTTCCTGTGAAAAAGCCTCAAAAATAGTAAACTGCTTTTCCTTAGGTATCCCGATGCCTGTATCCCGTACCGAAAAGCGTAATCGGGTTTGGTCTTCATCGGATTGCACGCAGGCAATCTTTAATTCTATTTCTCCCTTTTGGGTAAATTTAGCAGCATTACTCAAAAGATTAACCAGTACCTGTTTCAGCCGGATGCTGTCAGTGTAAATGAAACGTGGCAATTCAGGAGAAACATCTAACAGCATTTCCAGACCATTTTTCTGTACCTGATAACTGATAATATTAGCCGTCTGGCTGGCAAGTTCATAAACATCACACTTTTCTATATTTAATTCCAGCTTGCCGGCTTCAATTTTTGAAAAATCGAGTATGTCATTAATTATGCCGAGGAGTGCATTGGCTGACTGGTTCACTATCGAGAGATACTGCTGCTGTGTATCGTTCAAATGGGTCTTCATCAAAAGATCCGTAAAACCAATAACACCATTTAAGGGAGTACGTATTTCGTGGCTCATATTAGCAAGGAACTCTGATTTTGCACTATTAGCATTCTCAGCTTTTTGAATAGCAAACACCAGTGCTTCCCTCTGTTCTACGATAGATGTGATATCCTGAAAGGTACCATAGAGGCGTTTGTAATTTCCCGGTTCTCCTTCGGCATTACCAATAACCCTTACCCATATTTCCCTTCCTTTTCCGGTTATAACCTGTAGTTCCATATCCCATGCCTCACCGTTTACCAGTGCCTGCTGTACTGTTTTACCTATAGTTTCACGGCTGGATCCTTCTTTATAAAAATTAATTGCCTCATCGAGGGTTGGTTGAAAATCGGATGGCATTTCGTGAATCTCCTTTGTTATAGATGTCCAGCTCAATTTCTGCCGTTGCAAATCCAGTTCCCATCCTCCAACACGGGCAACGCGGTTGGTCTGCTCAAGTGTTTCTTTTGTACGACGAAGATCCTCTTCAAGCCTGTAACGTTCTGTCACGTCTATTGCATTGCCTATTACATAAGGTTCACCGGTAAGATTTCGCTCTAATATATTATTATATTGCCATATATGATACTCGCCATTTTTGTGTGTGGTAACCATCTGCCCTTTGGCACTACCGGCCCTTTTTATTTCCGCCAGATAGTCCACTACAAGTTCATGCCTTCGCTCGGGAACGATATTAAAAAGATCCTTGCTAAGAATTTCTGCTTTGGTATAACCCAGTATCGCTGCACCTGCCTCGTTAACCGATGTAAATTTACCATTAAGGTCATGAGTACACATAAAACCCTGTGAATTTTCGAAAAAAATTCGGGCACGTTCCTCACTCAGTGACAACTCCATGTCTTTTTGATTTTCCTGAGTAATATCTCTGGCAATTGCATACAACTTTCCTTCTTTAGGTTCCGGAGTGGCCGACCACTGAAGTGTTTTGTATTCACCATATTTAGTCCTGAACCTATGCACAAAATTGATGGTCTTGTTTCCCTGTTTCAAACTTTCGATTTCGTTTTGGGTAACCTCGCGATCATCTGGATGTACAAGATCAATAAATGAAGTGCTGAGAAGATAATTTTCGTCCCATCCTAACACTTTTTCAAATGCAGGATTAATACTTTTAAAATAACCATCGATACCCGCTATACACATCATTTCATCAGAGAGATTAAACAGATCAAGATAGGTGCGCAATGCCTTGCGTTCTGATCTGGTCTTTAAATGTGTCATAACTTCTTTTGCCAACAGTCCTAAGGCTTGTATTTGAGCGGGTGAAAGTTCTTTAGTCTCATAGTCAAGTACGCAAATTGTGCCAATCGCAAATCCACTAGTATCCACGAGGGGATACCCTGCATAAAAAGCAACGGAAGCATTGCCTTTTACAGGATAATGTTTTACCGAATCTGAAGAAGATATGGTAATGTTGGTTTGATAGAATTCTCTTTTTTCAATAACCGTTTCACAAAAGGATTCCTTCCTAATCCCTGAATTGTCCTTAAGTCCTATTGATGCACTGAATAGTAACTGATCTTCATCTACAAAAGACAGTACCGCAATAGGGGTATTGCATACTACGGTTGCAAGTTTTGTAATGTTGTCAAAAACTTCACCAGAAACGGTATCATAAACAGTATGTTCTCGTAATGCCCTAAGTCTTTGCTGTTCGTTGTTTGGTATATGATCCATAATATATTTAACTTATCATATCTCAGTATTATATACCAAGTTAGCATATTTGATTTTATAAAACCAATACATATAGAAAAAACAACTAAAACACGGACGAATATCAACTTAAATAGAATAAAAAAATTCGTTTGCTACTTCATTAATGAAAGTAAAGACATAGAAACGCAATTCATAACTGTTTAATATTCCATTAATTTAAAAATGTAAAATCCGTTAAACTTCTCAAAACCTTATATTATCAAAGAAATACAGTTTGTAACTTTATATAAAACTGTAAAAATGAAACAGCCTCTGCTCGCATTTAATGATAAAGGTATTTACTGTGCACAGGCCGACCTGTATCTGGATCCATGGCGTGCTGTGCCTAAAGCAATTATTACGCATGGGCATAGCGACCACGCTCGTTGGGGGCATGGCCGTTACATAACGCATCATATGAATGTACCAATTATCAAACATCGTTTAGGTGACATAAATGTTACCGGTAAGGAATGGGGAGAAACGTTTACCATAAATGGAGTTGCCTTTTCCTTTCATCCGGCAGGGCACATTGTAGGAAGTTCGCAGGTTCGGGTCGAATACAAAGGAGAAATATGGGTATTTACCGGAGACTATAAAACCGAAGATGATGGCTTATCTACACCTTATGAAGTCATAAAATGCCATACTTTCATCACCGAAAACACCTTTGGCCTCCCCTGTTTTAAATGGACACCTCAGCAGGAAGTTATGAACGACATAAACACCTGGTGGACACAAAACAAAGCTGAAGGACAAACATCAGTATTATTTGGTTACACATTAGGTAAAGCGCAACGCTTATTAAAACATCTTGATCCATCAATCGGGCGAATTTTCACCCATGGAGCCGTTGAAAACATGACCAATATAATACGTACGATGGTTGACCTACCTGAAACTGTACTAATAACTCCTGAAACCAAAAAAGAAGATTTGCAGGGTAGTATCGTACTTGCACCACCGAGTGCACACGGAAGCCCATGGATAAAACGTATGACGCCTTATGTAACCGGTACTGCGAGCGGTTGGATGGCATTTCGCGGAGCAAGGAGAAGACGTGCAATTGATAAAGGATTCGTTCTTAGCGATCATTGCGACTGGACGGGCTTACTGGAAAGTATACAGGCTACGGGGGCAGAAAAAATTATCTGTACCCATGGTTACAGTGATATTTTTAGCGCCTACTTGCGTGAGTTGGGTTATGACGCACGAACCGAACAATCTCAATATGAAGGTGACGAAGGGGAAACTGACACCAAAGAATCCAATGAAACAGTCACTATGGAAGGAGGTGATTTATGAAATATTTTGCCGAACTCATTAAAACGCTTGACAGTAGCAATAAAACCAATATAAAGGTAGATGCCCTGACCCAATATTTCCGTAGAGCAAGCGACACAGATAAAGTATGGACCATTGCCATACTCTCACACAGAAGGCCGCCTCGTCCGGTAAACACAACTTTGTTACGACTTTGGGCTGCCGAATTGGCTAATATTCCACTATGGCTCTTTGAGGATTCTTATCACATAGTAGGTGATTTGGCCGAAACCATTGCGTTAGTCATACCTGCCTCAAAAAATCATAGCGAAAAAACCCTGACAGAGTTTGTAGAGGAAATGATTCTTCTCAAAAAAAAGACAGATACTCAGAAAAAAGAGTACCTGCACAATAACTGGTTATCGCTCAACTATTACGAGCGATTTGTATTTACTAAACTTATAACCGGAAGCTTCCGAATTGGGGTGAGCCAAAAACTGATGACCCGTGCCCTGAGCAAGGCTACAGGCGTAGATGAGGATATATTAGCTTACAAACTAATGGGCGACTGGGATCCGGCCAACATTAGTTTTCAGGATTTAGTACTGGAGGAAAAAGCTCAGGATTTCCTCTCTAAGCCCTACCCTTTTTACCTTGCCTATGCTATTGAGAGTGAAATTGAAGATTTAGGAGATGTAAGCAACTGGAGCACCGAGCATAAATGGGATGGTATTCGCAGTCAGACAATAGTTCGCAACGATCAATTATATGTATGGAGTCGCGGTGAAGAATTGGTTACTGATAAATATCCTGAATTCAATAGTTTTTTAGGAGTTATCCCAAATGGTACTGTAATCGATGGGGAAATATTACCCTGGATAGAGGATAACATCGGTTCATTCAACGACCTGCAAACGCGCATCGGGCGTAAAGTGGTAACTCCTGCCTTATTGAAAAAAACACCTGTTATCATCCGTGCGTATGATCTATTGGAATGGAACGGCAACGACATAAGAAACCTGCCTTACAACGAAAGACGTAATCTTCTTGAAAATTTATACGAGCAGGTAAAAAATTTTCAACTACCGCTTCAGATTTCAGAGAGAATTCAGCTGAAGGACTGGAAAGAAGCATTACGCGAAAAAGCTAAAGCCAGGGATTTGCGAAGCGAAGGACTGATGTTTAAACGAAATGATTCTACCTATGGTGTTGGTCGCAAAAAAGGTGACTGGTGGAAATGGAAACTTGACCCTTTTAGCATTGATGCAGTACTTACATATGCCATGCGTGGCAGTGGCCGTCGGGCTAACCTGTTTACCGACTACACATTCGCCTTATGGCAAACAAACGACGATGGAAATAAAGAACTGGTAACATTTGCCAAAGCTTACTCGGGACTTACAGATGCTGAATTCCGTATGGTGGATGATTATATAAAAAAGAACACTCTGGAACGTTTTGGTCCTGTACGCAGTGTGACACCAAAGCTAGTTTTTGAGATAGGCTTTGAGGGAATTGCTTTTTCAGGCAGGCATAAAAGTGGTGTAGCCACACGTTTTCCGCGTATATTACGATGGCGGCATGATAAAACAATTGAGGAAGCGAACACTATTGACGACTTAAAAGCTATGATACCGGGATAAATCACACATAGAACTACATTTCAATATATGAAAAGGGAAGAACTTTTTGATATCGCTACCAACTGGTTTACAGGCCGGGGCTGGAAACCGTTTCCGTTTCAGACGCAAACGTGGACAGCCTTTTTACAAGGTAAGAATGGCCTGCTTAATGCCCCTACCGGTAGCGGAAAAACCTATGCACTCTGGATTCCCGTTATATTGGATTACATAAAAAGCAACCCCAATTATAAAAACAAACATAAACCAGGACTTAAAGCCATCTGGATAACACCTTTAAGGGCACTTTCTACCGAAATTAAACAGGCGGCTGAACGCGTAGCCGACGATCTTGAAACCGGACTAAAAGTTGGGGTGCGCACCGGTGATACTTCTGCATCTGAGCGTTCAAAACAAAAAAATAAAATGCCAGACCTGCTTATAACCACTCCCGAAAGTATGCAGCTTATGCTAGCTTCCAAGGGGTATGAATCAGTTTTTAAGACATGCGGGGCTATTATAATTGATGAGTGGCACGAACTATTAGGAACCAAACGAGGTGTACAGGTAGAACTGGCACTAAGCAGGCTAAAACATATAAATCCACAGTTACGGATTTGGGGAATATCTGCAACAATAGGTAATTTAAAACAGGCTTTAGAAGTACTTCTGGGGACAAAGAGCCCAGCTCTTCAAAATTCAGTAATGATACGTGCACATATAAACAAAAAAATAAATGTGATATCAGTCATTCCTGAAAAAATGGATACCTATCCCTGGCGTGGACATATGGGGTTACATCTTGTTGATGAAGTGGCCAATATTATAAGAAAGAGTAAAACAACACTGATTTTCTGCAACACCCGTTCGCAATGCGAATTATGGTTTCAGGCGCTGCTTACCAAATATCCTGAATTTGCAGGTGAACTTGCTATGCACCATGGCAGTATTGCTCGAGAAACCCGCCAATGGGTGGAACAGGCAATACGTGATGAGCAGCTTAGAGCTGTAGTTTGTACCTCTAGCCTTGATTTGGGTGTAGATTTTGCCCCGGTAGAAACAGTGGTTCAAATAGGTGGTCCAAAAGGTGTGGCGCGTTTTTTACAGCGGGCAGGCCGTAGTGGGCATCAACCGGGACAGGAAAGTAACATTTACTTTCTGGCTACGCATGCCATAGAATTAGTTGAGGCCTCTGCCCTACGCCGCGCTGTAAAAGAAACGGTAGTTGAAGATCGTGTACCTTACCTTAATAGCTGGGATGTATTAATACAATACCTCGTTACTCTTGCAGTGAGTGATGGTTTTTACCCTACTGATGTTTTTAAAGAAATACAAGACACCTTTTGCTATCAGGGTATTACAGCAGCAGAGTGGCAGTTTTGCCTCAACTTTATTACTCGTGGCAGTCAAAGCCTGCAGGCGTATGATGAATATAAAAAAGTGGAAATTGAAGCCGATGGCAAATTTAAAGTTAACAGTAAAACAACTGCGCTCAGACACAGGATGCAGATAGGCACAATTGTAGGCGACTCAGTTATGAATGTCAAGTTTTTAGGAGGTGGCTATATTGGCAGTATTGAAGAATGGTTTGTCTCTAAGCTTAGCCCTGGGGACATATTTATTTTTGCAGGCCGCAAACTCGAACTGATACGCATACGCAACATGGAAGTAATAGTACGAATGGCAAACCCAGGGGTAAAAGCCGTACATGCCAGCTGGATGGGCGGACGACTTACATTATCAAGCCAGATGAGTGAACTGATAAGAGAAGAACTGTATGACGCAAATACAGAATCGATGAGCAGGGAGCTAAGATCGCTAGAGCCTATGTTTACCCGTCAGCGAAAGGAAAGCATTGTACCAACAGATAACCAGTTCCTTATAGAGACATTTAAAACCCGTGAGGGTTACCATGCTATATTTTATCCCTTTGAAGGACGTTATGTACATGAAGCATTAGCTAGCGTTATGGCCTACCGCATCAGTCTGCTAAGTCCTATAACATTTTCACTAGCCTATAATGACTATGGTTTTGAATTGCTTTCGGATAAGGAAATTGATATGCAGCAGGTTCTTGACAACAACTTATTTACACCATTACATCTGCATACTGATTTACAGCAAAGCCTTAATGCAACCGAAATGGCAAGGCGAAAATTCAGGGATATTGCTGTAATCGCAGGACTGGTATTTACAGGCTATCCCGGAAAAAATGTCAAGACAAAGCACCTGCAAAGCAGTAGCCAGCTTATTTTTGAAGTATTTCGTGATTATGAGCCTAACAACCTTTTATTTCAACAGGCCTATCGGGAAACCTTTGAACATCAGTTGGAAGAAGGTCGTCTGATACTGGCTCTGGAACGTATACAAAATCAGGAAGTTGTATGGAAACAGTGTGAAAAACCTACTCCTTTCAGTTTTCCTATAATAACTGACAGACTCAGGGAACGTTTATCAAGCGAAACACTAGCGGAAAGGATTAAAAAAATGACTGCAAATTATATGAAGTAATTTATTTAGCCATAGCTTTAATAATACGATTGGTTCTTCTGTCGGCATACATTCGGTTTAAAGCCGTTACTGCCCATATAAATGCAGGTATCCAGCCAATTATAGTTATTTGCAGGATAAGACAAATTATCCCACTGAGAATTTTACCTTGTAGTATCAATGATAACCAAGGCAAAAAGAAAGCAATCACATATCTCATATACTAATAAAATTAAAGGTCTAAAAATAATGACTTTAGAAATAGAAATTAATAGAAATACATTTGTTTTGCATAATTCAGGGGCACTTTACTGGACAGAAAAACGTATGCTACTTATCAGCGATGCACACCTTGGAAAGGTATCTCACTTCAGAAAATATGGTGCAGCAATACCTGAAGCTGTCATAAATAAAAACTTTATAAAACTGGACGAAGTGGTAAATTACTTTGATCCTGAAAGCATTTATTTTTTAGGTGATTTATTTCATAGCGAACTAAATAATGAGTGGTATTTATTTCAGCAATGGGTAGAAAAAACAAACATCCCTATAATCCTTATTGCAGGCAATCATGACATTATAAATCCGGCTAAATACTGCGAATTAAACATACAAATTACTAACGAATGGAAACTAAATGGAATTCTGCTTACGCATTATCCTGAAATCCGTGAAGGTTTTTTTAATTTATGCGGACATGTGCATCCGGCCATAAAATTACGTGGAGCAGGAAGGCAATCTTTAAAGCTTCCATGCTTTTTCCAATCCGAAAATCAGATGATACTTCCGGCATTTGGAGAATTTACAGGAACTTATGTAATTGAACCAAAAGAAGGTGATACGGTATATGGCATTACAAAAGACACAGTACTACCTGTCATAATAACTTTTTAATCCAATAAAATTAAGCTGAAACTATGGAATATATCACGTAATTATAAGTGTGAAAAGAATTTTATTATTTTTCATTATTATGTAACTTAGGTACTACTTACCTGATTTGGTATTAACCACTTTTCTCTTCCCTCAAGAGTAATCTTCCTATACTTATCAGTATCCATCAACAATCGCGTGTTATCCCCGATAATTATCACTTCTGATGTTTTAAAAAGGTCTGCGAATTTTTTTATCAATTTCTGCTCATTCCATTTAAAGTCTATTTTTCCGTTGGTATGGTATTTCAGTATCACATTGGTAAATTGGTTTTGCTTACCAGAGGCTTCTGCTTTATTTGGTCCGTTGAGACCCGCTTTGATGAGTTTTGCCTCACCGGACTCTAATGCTTTAAGTATTATGTCACAAATCTGCTGGCGACGCTCTTTAGCACGTGTGTAAAGGGGAAGCCTGATTTTATTAGGCAGATTAACCCACATATAATATAATTTTGAGTTCTCCATAACATTTTATTTAGGTTGTTAGTATAGGATACAAGGTATAAAAGTACCGTAGTACAAGGGCTTTGTTTTACAAATGATTAACCCAATATTAACCGCATATTTGGCATTACTGACAACTAAGGTTAAGGAACTACAAAATATTTTATATAAAAACCTTAAATAACACTTTCTCTTTCAGTCTTTAACAATGATTTAAATAGCACTTGTTACTCATTTGGCTAACTTTAAATATTATCATTAACAAAAATACCTGAAAACCGTTACTATAGAAACTATTAATGTAAACATTCTTAGTAATTTGAAAGTAAGGAATGAATAAAAGGTGGCCATGTAACAATGATACTAATGTAAATAAATACTATGAAAAATACTCAACAACTAAAGCACAAGACAGTGGTCATTACCGGAGCAAGCAGCGGCGTGGGAAGAGCAGCAGCTGAAGCCTTTGCCGAGAAAGGTGCTAATCTGGTTATCGTAGCCAGAGGACAACAAGGCATTGACGAGGTTGTGGAAATATGCAGGAATCTGAATGCAAACGCCATTGGTGTATCAGCCGATATGTCTGTAGAAGAGGATGTAGAGAAGGTTGCTCAACAAGCACTAAGCATCTATGGCACCATTGATGTATGGATTAATAATGCAGGGGTTATGGCAAGTGGCAAATTCGAAGAAATACCCATGCCTATCCACGAGCAGGTGATAAAGACAAATTTATTTGGGTATCTGCATGGCACTTACAATGCGCTTAAAATTTTTAAAAAACAGAATCACGGAATAATAATAAACAATATATCCATTGGAGGTTTTATGCCTGCTCCCTATAGTTCAGTATACACCGCTACAAAATACGGAATTAGGGGTATGATGGAAGGTTTACAAGGGGAAATCTCTAACCGAAGGAACATCCATATCTGCAATCTTTATCCTCAATTGCAAAACTCAACAGGAAATCTGCATTCGGCAAAATACTCAGGATTTGATATGAAAATTCCTCCGATTGCATCAGATCCCCGTGACACCGCCGAAAAAATGGTTCAGCTTGCATTACATCCCCAAAAAGACCTTTTCCCTGATTTCAGAGCAGCTGCGATTACTAATATATATCGGATGTTCCCTAAAACAACCATAAATCTGGCTTCCGGTGCAGTTCGACTCATGATGAAAATGAATGAAGACAAAACGGGAAATGCCGGGAATATACTGGCCCGCTCAAAAGAGCCCATGCGTATATATGGAAAAAAACCAATTTCAAAATCGATAAAAGAAATTGGTTTGGCTATGTTCGCAGGTGCAACAGTCGGTTTATTAATGATGTCACTCTCAAAACGCAATGCCTAAAAGCATGAATCACCAAAAACAATATAAATAATCACTAAAAACAAAAAAGTAATGAAAAGTTCAAAAATCGTAGGAATTGCACTTATAGTTTTAAGCCTGGCTATAGGTTATATTGGCCTGAATAAAATAGCTGACAACACAAAAGAAATTAATTTCCTGGGCATAAAAATTGATGCTTCAAATGAATCCGGCAAACAGCAGGGCTTTATCTACACAGGGGTCGCGGTGCTGCTTTTTGCAGGAGGGATATATTCAATGAAAAAAGCTGAATAAGAAAAATATTCCCCCTCCCTCTTTCGGGCTGAGAACTAAAAATTCACTTTGATGAACTTCCACTGCAAAGTATCATAAACTATCATTTCATTATGTAAAACCGATAGGTCTGTGATTAGCTTAATTGTCTCGTGAGCCATCATACTGCCTAAAATACCCGGCAAAGTTCCTATAACGCCGTTGAGGCTACAATTAGGAACGTCTTTTGGATCAGGTGGGGATGGAAACAAGTCTCTTAAGTTCTTGCTTCCTTTATGATTAAACACTGCCATCTGTCCTTCAAAATTCAGTATACTGCCATATACAAGCGGTTTATTAAGCAAAACACATGTATCATTGACTAAATAGCGTGTTGAAAAATTATCGCTCCCATCTATAACCATATCAAAGTCACGTATGAGGTCAGCCGCATTTTCACCTGTAAGCTTTCGGTCATAGATATTATAGTTCAAGCCCGGATTCAGCTTTTGCAGTACCTTTTTTGCAGTTACTGCTTTTGATTCCCCTATTTGTTCATCGTTGTAAAGTATCTGTCGGTGCAGGTTGTGTAATTCAACAATATCAAAATCAACAATGCCTAATGTTCCTATACCGGCTGCTGCGAGATATTGTAAAACAGGACAGCCAAGTCCCCCTGCACCTATCACAAGTACTTTAGTCTGCTGAATTTTTTCCTGCCCCGCCTCTCCTATCCCGGACAGCATCATCTGGCGATTATAACGCAAAAAGCTATCTATTGAAATCATATTTTAAGAAGTATATATTTTATCCCAGTCTTTCCATACCGGCTCATAACCAGCTGCTCTGATCTTTTCGGCAACTTCCTCGGCTGAACGTTCGTCACTGGTCTCAAACTGTTCGAGCGATTCCGGCGCTACCGAATACCCACCGGGATTGGTCCTTGACCCGGCACTCATGCTGGTAGCCCCTAAATGGATAATGTTATCCCTAAATTTTTCATTTTCCCTTGTTGAGACGGATACTTCAAGATCTTCATTCCATATCCTGTAGGCACAAATAAGCTGCAACATATCCTTATCATCCATAATAAAGTTTGGTTCAATAATACCCTCGGCAGGCCTCAGCCTTGGGAAAGATACCGAATACCTGCTCTGCCAGTATTTTTTCTGAAGGTAATCCAGATGGAGCGCAGTAAAGAAACTGTCGGTACGCCAATCTTCGAGACCAAGCAATACGCCAAGCCCTATCTTATGTATCCCTGCCTTACCTATCCTATCGGGTGTTTCCAGCCTGAAATCAAAATTTGATTTTTTCCCTTTGGGATGGTACTGCTTATACACTTGCCTATGATAGGTTTCCTGATAAACCAGTACAGCATGTACGCCAGCTGTATGTAATGCCTGATATTCTTCAGTACTTAAAGGCTGCACTTCTACAGAAATATTAGCAAATTTTGCCTTTAACAAACTGATGGCATTCAGGAAATAATTGATATTAACTGTATAATTAGCTTCACCGGTAACTAAAAGCACATGTTCGAAACCTGCTTGTTTTATAGCTTCGGCTTCTTTTAGAATATCGGCATCGTTCAGAGTCTTTCTCTTTAGTTTGTTGTCCAGGCTAAAACCACAATAAGTACAAATATTCTGACATTCATTGCTAAGATACATAGGTACATACATCTGTATGGTCCTGCCGAAACGTTTTTGTGTCAGTTCTTTGCTCATCGCAGCCATTTCTTCCAAAAACGGCGTAGCTGCAGGAGAAATAAGTATTAAAAAATCATCTATAGTGCGCTTTCTTTTGGAAAGGCTATGTTGTACCTCAGCAGCTGTAACATGCTGTATTTTCTGCTGAATACTATCCCAGTGGTATTGTTCAAAGAGGCTTTTAAAAGTCGTCATTGGAAATTAGCATTAGTCATATAAAAATGAAGTAAGGGGGCTGGATGCCGAGGCTATACTAACGCTTCCTGCCAGTTGGCTTTCAAAAGCTTTACGTCCGGCAATAACAGCCTCTTTAAAACTCTCTGCCATTAGTACCGGATTACCCGCAACAGCTATAGCAGTATTGACCAATACCGCATCAGCTCCCATCTCCATAGCCAAAGCTGCATGAGAAGGCGCACCAATTCCTGCATCTACAATCACAGGAACCCTACTTTGCTCAATAATGATTTCTAAGAAATCCTGTGTCTTCAAACCCTTATTGGAGCCTATAGGTGCCCCTAAAGGCATGACCGCTGATGTACCGGCATCCTCAAGACGCCTGCATAAAACAGGATCGGCATGCATGTACGGCAAGATGATAAAGCCCAGCTTTGCCAATTCTTCAGTGGCTTTTAGGGTTTCTATAGGGTCCGGAAGCAGGTATTTAGGATCAGGGTGTATTTCCAGCTTAAGCCAGTTGGTTTCCATCGCTTCGCGTGCCAATTGCGCTGCAAATACGGCTTCTTTCGCATTTCTTGCCCCCGATGTATTGGGCAAAAGATTAATATGACTATGGTTCAGATGTGATAAGAGACTATCTGTGTCCTTTGCAAAATCGACCCGTTTGAGTGCAACAGTGACCAGTTCACTACCTGACGCCAGGACAGCCTCTTCCATATGCGTGGCGGATCCAAATTTTCCTGTACCTAAGAACAGCCGTGATTCAAATTTCTTATCTCCTATTACTAATGGTTTCATACTATATTTAATTGACTAAATAGTTCTTTTTTTTGAGTGTGCGAAGTAATATAGCCCGATAGTGCTACCCCATAGATACCCGTATCAATAATATGTTTGATATCATCTTGTATTATACCTCCTATGGCATAAACCGGTGTATGAATTTGATATTCATTTATCTCCTTCATAATACTTTGCATGCCTTTTAATCCTAAAACAGGGCTCAATTTATCTTTAGTTGCAGTAAAACGAAATGGTCCAAGGCCTATATAATCGCATTGTTCTGTATGGCGTTTAATCACGTCATTGAGTGTGTTTGCAGTACCTCCTATGATTTTGCCAGGTCCTATAATAGATCTCGCTTGTGCTATATCCATATCGTCAAGTCCTAAATGGATGCCATCCGCATCAACAGCTTTTGCTATATGAGGATAATCATTGATTATAAATGTGCAATCATATCCCAGCATTATTTTTTTAATCTGTTCTGCTACTGTAAGCACCTCCAATTCCGATACACTTTTAAAGCGTAATTGCACCCAATTACACCCGGCGTCAAGTACTGATCTTATATTTTGTATCTGAGTGTCAGCAGTCTCTCCCTGAGATATATATTGTATTTTACTTCTCATTATTAAACGTTTTAAATTCGCATATGGGGTCGCCTGAGTTCCATATATTTCCTAAAACGGCTACACCATCAAAACCCGTCTGAAGTGTTTGTTTGTAATTTTTATGACTTATTCCTCCCAACGCTATCAGTTTTGTATTAAAGTTACTACGCCTTTTTATTGATTCGATAATATCTGTATCCGGAGCATATCCCGGTTTAGAAATGCTGTTATACACCGGACTTAAAAAGGCATATTCGTAACGATGGGATAATCCGTTAAAATCTTCAAGACTGTGTGTTGAAGTTGAAAATATCCACTCTTGGTCGTTGCCCAGCATCTCGAGTATCTTATCAAAATCAGGCCTGTTACTTTCAGTAAAGTGAATTCTGTTTATGCCGTACTGTCCTGCCAGATTATAATGCTGATGCAGTACCAGCCTATCATAATATTCCTCATGTATCAAACCCAGAAGATATTTGAGATGGTAGATGCCTATACCAGGTTTTCGCATATGAAGCAACTGCAGTCCTTCTTCAAATAGCGTGTTAATGATATTCGCTTCATCAGTAAAAATTACCGGATTTGTAATAACAATCAGCACTACAAATAAATTTCTTTTCCGGCCTCAACAAACTCTTCCGATTTATCTCTCATCCCTTTTTCAGCTACCTCCCTTATTTCCTGTGATATTTTCATTGAACAGAATTTCGGACCGCACATAGAGCAAAAATGTGCCACTTTTGCGCCATCTGCTGGTAGGGTTTCATCATGAAATTCCCTTGCTGTATCAGGATCAAGCGCCAGATTAAACTGATCTTCCCAACGAAATTCGAAGCGTGCTTTACTAAGGGCGTTGTCACGGTACTGTGCCCCTGGGTGACCTTTAGCCAGATCAGCAGCATGAGCGGCTATTTTATATGTTATCACACCATCCTTCACATCTTTTTTGTTGGGTAATCCCAGGTGTTCCTTAGGCGTAACATAACAGAGCATAGCTGTTCCATACCAACCTATCATAGCTGCACCAATGGCAGAGGTTATATGATCATACCCCGGAGCTATATCTGTAGTAAGTGGCCCCAAAGTGTAAAAGGGTGCCTCTCCGCAATGTGCTAACTGCTTATCCATGTTTTCCTTTATCATATGCATGGGAACATGGCCTGGTCCTTCTATAAATACCTGAACGTCATGTTTCCATGCAATTTTAGTGAGTTCGCCTAACGTTTCGAGTTCTGCGAATTGCGCTGCATCATTAGCATCGGCAATAGAACCCGGACGAAGGCCATCGCCAAGTGAAAAAGCAACGTCATAGGCTTTCATAATTTCACATATTTCTTCGAAATGGGTATATAGAAAATTTTCTTTATGATGAAACAGGCACCACTTCGCCATAATTGATCCCCCTCTGGAAACAATACCGGTAACCCTGTTAGCGGTGAGATGGATATAGCGCAACAGTACACCGGCATGAATCGTAAAATAAGATACTCCCTGCTCTGCCTGCTCTATAAGCGTATCCCGGAAAACTTCCCAAGTGAGATCCTCAGCAATACCCTTCACTTTTTCAAGTGCCTGATATATAGGTACTGTACCAATAGGAACCGGGGAGTTGCGAATTATCCACTCTCTTGTCTCATGGATGTTTTTCCCTGTGGACAAATCCATTATCGTGTCCGCTCCCCAGCGGCAGGCCCAAACAGCTTTTTCAACCTCTTCTTCAATACTTGAGGTAACCGCACTATTGCCGATATTAGCGTTTATTTTTACAAGAAAGTTTCGCCCAACAATCATGGGTTCACTTTCAGGATGGTTAATATTATTAGGTATAATGGCCCTTCCACAGGCTACTTCATTACGAACAAACTCAGGTGTAATTTTTGTCTTAGGCGTATTTGCCCCGAAACTATTTCCAATATGCTGAGAGGCAAGCGAAGGATTTTGCTGTTCAAAAGCTTCTAAACGCTGATTTTCACGTATTGCTATGTACTCCATCTCCGGAGTAATGATTCCCTTTTTTGCATAATGCAGCTGTGTTACATTTGCGCCTGCTTTAGCGCGTTTCGGCTTGTGTAAGTATGAAAACCGTAAATGATCGAGTTTAGAATCATTGAGCCTTTGCTTACCATAGTCAGATGTAATCTGTTGTAATTCATCCACGTCATTGCGCTCCATTATCCATTGTTCCCTAATGCGTGGCAATCCTTTACGAATGTCTATTTCGGCATCAATGTCAGTATAAGGTCCGGAAGTATCATAAACCGTAACGGGTGGATTTTTCTCCAGGCCGCCATTAGAAAGCCTGGTATCATGTAGTGAAATTTCACGCATTGCTACCTTTATAGGATGCATATTTCCTTCAACATATATTTTTTTAGAATTAGGAAAAGGAGTGCGGGAAATCTGACGTTCTGTATTTTCCATTAGTATGTCTGTTTGATTTATAGCAATAAAATTCTATCCGCCCTGAGTGGCAGAAATAATTAATATCTGGTCTGTTGAAGAGAGAGTAAAGCTATTCCACTGCGTTTTGGGAATAACAGTGTTGTTAACGGCTACAGCAATACCTTTTTGCTTCAAAGGTATTTCGATATCAAGCATAGTCTGTATAGTGACTGTACTTTCAGTAAAATGTCTTGTCTGATTATTGATTGTAAGCTCCATTCCTTGTTGGTATATATTGATATACTTTAGGAATGGCTACGACTGTACACGGAGGAACGTCAAAGTCATCTTACTTTTCCCTACGGCAGTATGAGCTGCATCAGGTTCAGAGGGTAAAATCTCAGCCTACGGTAGTAGACACCCCTAAAGTTGCAGCAAATGTAATGGTATATTCTATAAATACCATAAAAATTATTTTTTTAACAAACTAAATTCTTAAATCAATAATTTAAAATCGGGTAAATCTACGTGATTCCGAGTCCTTTTTAGTGCTTAGTTTTAGCACTCCTTAAACCTGGATCTATAAAAATTAGAGGTCAACTAAAATTAAAAAACGAGGACAGCCAAAAAACAAACCGATAAAATTAATTAAACCAAAAATACTATGTCAAAAACTGATAAAAATCAATTGAAAAATATTATAAACAGCAAATTAATTGCCACTGTTAACGTTGGTGTGAATCCTACAGCAATGGCAATAACATCCGATTCTACTAAATTATATGTAGCCAATGGTAATAATTACGGAATTGCAGGAAGTGATACCGTGACGCTGATAGACTTAACAACCATGATGCCAGTCTTAACAATATCAAGCGGAACATTTAATCAGCCGTACACCATAACGCTATCTAAAGACGAAACTAAAGCTTACGTTACTAACTCCAATGCATCTACAGTGAGCATAATTGACACTGCAACAAATAAAGTTACCGGAATAATAGACGGATTTAATGGGCCATCAGGTATGGTAATCACCCCCGACGGCACTAAATCCTATGTTAATAATTATGGTGCAAGTAAAGCAATTCCATCCGGATCCGGCAATACTGTAAGTGTAGTAGATTTGATTAGTGAAAAAATTATTCAGGAAATTACTTTAAGTGAATATACACAGGCTGCAGCACCATCTGCAATTGCTATTAGTCCAAAAGGTGATTTTGTTTATACCGCAAATTACACAAACGGTGAGCCATGGCAAGGAACGTTATCAAAGATTTCTACGGCTACTAACGTTGTGGTTGATACTATAGGCGGTGCGCCCTTTCTTGGAGGAACCCCATTTCTATTTGGTATGTTCGCTTTAAAAATTGATGCTTCCGGTAAGTTTGCATACCTTACCAACTTTGGGAGCAATAACTTTGCGCCTTATGGCACAACGGTTTGTGTAATAGATCTTGAACAAAATACTCAATCGGCGCTGATTGAAGTAGGAATACAACCATCCGGATTTGATATTACTCCAGATGGACTTTATGGTTTTGTTTCAAACTACAATACATTATACAGTTCAGGTGCACCTGATTACACGGGGTTGACAGCCGGACAGGGAACTGTGAATATCATAGATCTATCTACTAATTTGTTAGTCCCAATTACTATTAATGTTGGATTGTCGCCAGGATGTATCAAGATGAGCCCAGATGGTAAATATGCTATTGTTTCTAATTATACTGGGAATACAGTAAGTATTATCAGTCTATATGGTGAATAATAATTTAGACTTCTTAAATATAAATATCCGCAAACAATAATTTTCTGAATTTGAAAATAGTTTAGAATTTGCCTTGAAGGTGATACATATAAAATCCCGAAATCAAATTGACTTCGGGATTTTTCTTTTATCTTTTTTCATAAAGACTAATAGGTAAAGGCAATACCTCCACCCATGCCCATATCACTATCATAATGTGCCGAAAGAGACCAGTATCGGGTCAATATATAGCGGCTGCCTACACTGTATTCAAAATCCGTATTCCAGCTTCCCCATAATCGTAATCTGGAAGTAACAGGTATATCTTGTCTCGTGAACTGCAAGCGAACATTGCCTTTATGGTCTACCCGTAAATCAGTCTCTACAAACCAGGGTAAAACATAAATAATCCCTAAACACGCTACTGCCCTTTTTGCCTGTGTGCTTCGCTGCCCAAAAAGATTGCGCTGTTTATCCATCTCGTTATGATACCTGAAATCCCAACCTGTATATACAGCAAAAAATTGCTTATTGTCTAGAAAACGGCCAATGTGCGCTTCGGTTTCATAACCGGATTCACTATTATAGCCTACTCTCCATTCAGCATCTATAAAATTGCGTGTGTTTTCAAGTCGTAGCTCTCCATCACTACCATTACTTTCGAGACCAATATCCGCCGAAAAATAATAACGCTTATCGTCTGCATATACTTTTTTTAGCGATGCTTCCGCATCAGGCAACTGTGGATTAGGTGGCGAATCCTCATAGGTAAATATTCTGCCCATACCGCTCATCATATGATAGAGTATATGACAATGAAAAAACCAGTCACCATATTTTTCGGAAGCATTAAATTCAATAGTATCCGTTTCCATAGGCATAATGTCAAGTACACTTTTTAGCGGTGAATATTCTCCATATTGGTTGACTACCCTAAAAAAATGTCCATGAAGATGCATGGGATGTCGCATCATTGAATTATTAGTTATAATAATACGTATATTTTCCCCCGCCTTAATTAGAATCTTATCGGTTTCAGATATGGTTTTATTATCAACAGTCCATACATAACGGTTCATATTTCCGGTTAGGGTAAAATGCAGTGTACGATAAGGCCTGTCGGATAAAATAGTTTTTACCGGCGATTTAAGCATATTGTAGTTAAGTGTAACAATATCCTTATTCTCTTCCATAGCATGATGGTCATGTTCTTTCATGTTTTCCATACCATTTGCATTTGTAGCATCCGGACCTTGCATGCCAGTCATTTGCATGCCTGATATTTCAGGATACATAACTGCATTCATATCCATCTGCTGCAAACTCATGTTCATCCCCATATCTTTCATGTTTCCTCCCACAGTCATCATATCATTCATCATCTGCATACCCTCAAAATAATTCAGCCTTTGCAAAGGATTGGCCAACTGCTTAATTCCGTTACCAAGCCATAATGATGTATGCCCCGTTCGGTCTTCAGAAGTGGCAACTAACTCATAAGCAATACCTTTAGGAGGAATAGTCACAATTACATCGTAAGTTTCTGAAGTTCCTACTATAAAACGATCTACACTCACCGGTACTACTTCTGCCCCATCAGAAGCTACCACATCCATCTTACCTCCGGCATAATTCACCCAAAAATAAGTGGAGGAACTCCCGTTAATGATTCGTACCCGTATTTTATCACCAGGCTTAAAATCTGTAGCCTGAACTTCGCTTTTACCATTAGCAAAAAAGCGCTCGTAATATACATCGCTCACGTCCATAGCCCGCATACGCTTCCACTCGTTAGTGAACTTTGTTCCAAACTTACCCTCCTTTATAGCCTGTCCGTAATTTTGGGTAGCTCCTTTTTTGATACTGAACCAGTCATTTTCCTTGTGAAGCATACGTTCAACCTGATGCGGATTCATATCAGTCCAGTCACTTAAGAGCATTGTATATTCCGGCATCTTAGTTTCATCTTTTTTATGGATGATAAACGCTCCATACATACCTGACTGTTCCTGTAACATAGTATGCGAGTGGTACCAATAAGTACCACTCTGTTTTAAGGGAAATTTAAACGTATGTACGCTCATAGGCTTTATGGAAGCCGTAGTAAGATAGGGTACACCGTCCTGCTCATTAGGAAGCAGAAGCCCATGCCAGTGTACTGAAGTTTCATGGTGCATCATATTATGCACTCTTATTACAGCTGTATCGCCCTCAGTAAAATGCAGCTCCGGACCTGGTAACATGCCATTAATAGCGATAGCACTTACAGTTTTACCGGTATAGTTTACTACTGTATCAGTAACATACAGGTCATATTCCTTAATTTTCTGCGCCTGAATTACCATTGAAAACAGCAGTAAGCAAATAAAAATTAGCTTTTGCATAGGCATTATTTAAGGGTTTCAACAGTGTTTCCGCAACTTAACATCTTATTTCCGTAGTATGGATTCTTTATTTCTTTTCCTAAACTCAGCCAGTTAGCCCCTTTGCCATTATTGTACATTGGACAATGCTGATAATAAATGGTTTCACCTGTAGTAAAAGCTTTAGCCACATTATACAGAGCATCAGACAATGTTACAAAATGATCTCGTTGATGTTTTATATCATTGGTTTCTGCTATATGCTCAGCATCTTCTCGCAAAACAGGTAGGCTTTTCATCCATACCATGTGGGCAGCATGTTGCATCTTATCCATTGGCACCGCTTTTAGCGTTTTCTCTAATTCTGATGCAGCCTTAGCTGCCGCTGATCCGTCTGACTTTACCAATGCATCTTTTAGAGTAAAATAAGACCTATAGACATCTTTTAAAATAGTATTGCTTTGACCTGAATTTTCAGCAGCCAAGGTTTCATGACCTTCATGATTATCCTTATTAGCAGTAGTTTCAGCAGGGCGCTCATACTTGCAACATCCCGGAAGTTTATTGTAAGCTTCAGAGGGTGCGAGGTATTTCTCATTATCGTAACCTGCATAGGCTACTTTTTTTAGGAGGGCATCAGCAGTGGTTTTAGTAGTATCGTAAGTAAGAGTTAGTTTTTGTGAGTCCTTATCCCATACGGCTTCAGATATTTTCTTTTCTGTAGCGGCTTTTTCAATTGTCTTTTTACACATATCACAGCTACCATAGACGGTAACTATTTCAGTTTGGGTATTTTTTAACTGCGCGTTAGCATATGACGATACAAGCATAAATACAGGTATCGCTATTTTATAAAATAGATTCATGATTTTTAATATTTATAAGTAAACAAATAATTCAGTTTGTGTGACTTGTTTAAACACACTTATGGCTATACAATTATGGTTTAGCTTATTTTAGGAGGAAGACGAAGTCCGTAAGTAT
The DNA here is from genome assembly GCF_003350375.1 of Flavobacterium sp. AG291. GTDB lineage: Bacteria > Bacteroidota > Bacteroidia > Flavobacteriales > Flavobacteriaceae > Flavobacterium > Flavobacterium suzhouense. Next base: position 187,217 of record NZ_QQAR01000007.1, read on the forward strand.
CGGACTCAAAATATGATTCTGAATAAACAAATTTTTCTTTTGTTTCTAATGCAGAATTAAACAGCTGTCCCGTTTCCAAAGAAGCAATTGGCAAAAATTTCAGCATACCTATAGTCAGGCATTGACAGCAATTTCCGTCACATTTTCCTTTATGTTCCTGCTTACAAACACCAGCATGATTTGTATCAGTTACCGAACATTCTGTATAAGACTTGTTTTGGGGAGTATGATTTGAATTATTACAGGCAAAAGAAGTCTCTGGGGTTAAAATAAACCCTAAAACCATCAGCACTATAATATATAAGTTTTTCATATCCAACCGGTTTCAAAAAACCTTTAATAAAGTAATGTAAATGTACTACCTATTTTCCTATGGTCTCTTATACAATTTTATAAAGATTATATAAAATTTTGGTATTGTCCGTTTTCAGTAAATATTTAAAGACATCTATATGTCTGAAAATCAGGCACAATATTTTAATCTCAAAGCAAAATAAAAATATAATTTCTGGTCAAATAATTTTGTTGTTTAAAAATAGTTCTATATTTGCTACGTTATTTCAGACAAATAACCCTTAAGTATGAGATTTAATCAACTACATCATCATCATCATTTTAATACTGGCTCAAATGCGAGAAGGAAATGATATGTAGTTAATCCAAATATTTTTCTAAAACCCGTTTGAGTAAAATCAGACGGGTTTTTTATTTAATCGAGCGCTCCCCCTTCTTTTTTTACTCAGGCATTATTTCTAATAAAAATGAGTAAATTAAAAATTGCCATTCAGAAGAATGGCCGGCTTAGCGAAAAATCGCTCCAGTTACTAAAGGAGTGCGGCATAAAACTCTCTAACGGCGAACGCACCTTAAAAGCAGTATCTACAAATTTTCCAATTGAGATCCTGTTCCTAAGGGATGATGACATCCCTCAATATGTAGAGCAAGGTATTGCAGACGTGGGAATACTGGGTGAAAACGAAGTGTGGGAAAAAAACAAAGAGGTTACAATTAACACCAAACTTGGTTTCGCCAATTGTCGACTTTCCCTTGCTGTTGCTAAAGATGTTGAATATAATGATACATCATACTTCAACAATAAAAAAATAGCAACAAGTTACCCAGTTATTTTACAGCAATTCCTTAATAAAAATAACATTATTGCGGAAATCGAACCTATCAATGGTAGCGTAGAGATTGCCCCGGGTATTGGCCTTGCAGATGCTATTTTTGATATTGTTAGCACGGGAAGCACTTTGCAAATTAACGGGTTAAAAGAAGTTGAAATAGTTAGCAAAAGTGAAGCAGTATTAATTTCTAACCCCAACCTTGACAGCAATAAACAGACTATCCTTAATCAATTGCTTTTCAGGATACAGTCCGTTAAGAACGCTTCTGAAAACAAATACATCCTGTTAAATGCTCCCACTTCTTCAATAAAAAAGATATCTGAGGTATTACCGGGTATGAAAAGTCCAACTGTCCTATCTCTTGAAGAACCGGGATGGAGCAGCATTCACTCTGTAATTCGTGAAGACGATTTTTGGAATAATATAGATCGCCTAAAAGCATTAGGCGCTCAGGGAATACTAGTAGTTAATGTTGAAAAAATGATACTGTAAACAAATGAAAACATACTACAACCCTACTAAAAATGAATGGTCGTCGCTATGCGAAAGACCTGCCATAAAAAGCTATAATCTGGAAGAACTGGCTACTCAGATATTCACGGAAATACAAAGAAACGGAGACGTTGCAGTTAGAAAATATACCAACATTTTCGACGGTGTTGTACCTGATAGCTTAAAATTAACAGAACAGGAAATAACTCAATCGGCTAAGCTAATACCGGAAGAGTTAAAACAAGCCATACAATTGGCTAAAACCAACATTGAAAAATTTCACATTTCTCAGAAAGAGGCAAAAAGTATAATTGAAACAACTGAAGGTGTATACTGCTGGAGAGAGAGCCGTGCGATAGAAAATATAGGCATTTATATTCCCGGTGGCTCTGCCCCTCTTTTTTCAACTGTACTTATGCTTGCTATTCCGGCACAAATAGCAGGCTGTAAAAACATTGTATTGTGCACACCGCCTGATAAGCATGGAAAGATCAATGATGCAATTCTTTATGCAGCACAGCTAACCGGAATTAAAGATATTTATTGCATCGGTGGCATTCAGGCTATTGGAGCTATGACTCTGGGTACGGAAAGCGTACCAAAAGCCGATAAAATTTTCGGCCCTGGAAATCAGTATGTAACCGCTGCTAAACAACTGGCATTAAAATATGGTGTAGCCATAGATATTCCTGCCGGTCCAAGTGAACTATTAATTATTGCCGATACCACTGCAAATCCTGAATATCTGGCTGCAGATTTACTATCACAGGCCGAACATGGTTCTGACAGTCAGGTGATTTTGTTATGCACAGAAGAATCTTTGGCTAAGGCAACTATAAATGAAGTAAACAGTCAAATTCAGGATTTACCCAGAAGAGAAATAGCTGAAAAAGCATTACGAAACAGCAAGATCATTGTTTTTGATGATTTGGAGTCGTGCTTCGGCCTGAGTAATCAATATGCTCCGGAACACCTCATAATTGCCTGCGAAAATGCTGAAAATTATACTGAGAAAATAATAAATGCCGGCTCTGTCTTTCTTGGTAATCTAAGCTGTGAAAGTGCCGGAGATTATGCCAGTGGAACCAACCACACCTTACCTACAAATGGTTATGCTAAAAACTATAGCGGAGTATCCCTCGACAGTTTTATACGAAAAATAACTTTTCAAAAAATCAGTGAGAAGGGATTGCAGAATATTGGTCCGGCTATAGAAATAATGGCTGAGTCCGAAGAACTTCAGGCTCATAAAAATGCAGTTACAATACGACTAAAAGACTTAAATAATGTTTGATATTAATACGATAGTACGTCCAAACATTCTGGCGTTGCAGCCCTATTCCTCAGCCCGGGATGAATATACAGGCAAACAGGGAATATTTCTCGATGCTAATGAAAATCCTTTCGGAGAGTTAAATCGTTATCCGGATCCTCATCAGAGCGCATTAAAAGATAGAATAGCATTGGTATACTCTACTGCTCCTGAAAACATCTTCATTGGCAATGGCAGCGACGAAGCAATAGACCTTTGCATGAGGATATTTTGCGAACCGGAAAAAGACAAAGCCCTAACTTTTACACCTACCTATGGTATGTATAAAGTATCGGCATCGATAAACAATATAGAGTTATTGGAAGTTCCTCTTAATGCCGAATTTCAGTTAGATATATACAGCGCTATAGCTTCTTTAAAAGATCCCGCTATAAAAATACTGTTCATTTGTTCACCAAATAACCCCTCCGGTAACACAATTGAGGAAATTGAATCGATAATCAAAAACTTTAAGGGTATAGTAGTAGTAGATGAAGCATATGCCGATTTTACCAATAACTCTCTGCTTGAAAAACTTGGAATGTATCCCAATTTGATTATACTAAAAACACTAAGTAAAGCCTGGGGACTTGCGGCTGTACGTTTAGGAATGGCGTTTGGATCTAAAGCTATAATCGATATCTTCAATAAGGTAAAGCCACCATACAACATCAGTACGCTCAATTATAAGGCCGCGATAGAAAAACTTGAGGATATACAGGGCTTTGAAAAAGCAAAATCTCTACTAATTAGCGAAAGAGAAAGAATGGCTGAAGCTCTTGCAAAGTTACCTCAGGTCGTTAAAGTATATCCGTCTCAGGCAAACTTCCTTTTGATTGAAGTGCGGAACGCTAATAGAATCTATGATTATTTAAAACAAAACAACATTATAGTAAGAAACAGGAATCAGGTAGTGCCCAATTGCATAAGGATATCTGTAGGTACTCCAGATGAAAACCAAAAGCTTCTTACTGCCTTAGAAAATAGTACCATATGAAAAAAATACTTTTTATAGATCGTGACGGAACAATCGTTATTGAGCCGCCTGTCGACTTTCAGCTTGATAGTCTGGAAAAACTGGAATTTTATCCCGGTGTATTTAATGGCTTGTCCAAAATAGTAAACGAACTGGATTATGAACTTGTAATGGTTACCAATCAGGATGGCTTGGGAACAGATTCTTTTCCCGAAAATACATTTTGGCCTGCTCAGGATAAGATAATTCAGGCATTAAAAAATGAAGGTATCTCTTTTAGAGAGATTATCATTGATAAAAGTTTTGAACACGAGAACCTTCCCTCCCGTAAACCCGGAACTGCATTACTGACCCACTACCTAAAAGGAGATTTTGACCTCGCAAATTCTTATGTTATTGGAGACAGAGAAACCGATGTTGAACTTGCAAAAAACCTTGGCAGCAAATCAATATTTATTGGTGATAGTAACAAACAGGCAACATTTGTAACAAAGAGCTGGAATGAAATTTACAATCACCTGAAAGCACTTCCCAGAATTGCTTCGGTATTCAGAAAAACTAAGGAAACTGAAATCAGTATACTTTTAAACCTTGATGGTACAGGAAAAAGCGACATAGCCACAGGTATTTCATTTTTTGACCACATGCTGGATCAGTTGGCAAAACATGGAGGAATAGACCTTTCGATAACAGTTAAGGGCGATCTGCATATAGACGAGCATCACACTATAGAAGATGCTGCATTGGCATTAGGTGAAGCTTTTAAAATTGCATTAGCGAGCAAAAAAGGAATAGACAGGTATGGATTCCTTTTACCCATGGATGATTGCCTGGCACAGGTAGCCATTGATTTTGGAGGCAGACCCTGGTTAGTTTGGGATGCTCTGTTTACCCGTGAAAAAATTGGTGAGATGCCTACGGAAATGTTCGTGCATTTTTTCAAATCGTTTAGTGATACGGCAAAATGCAATCTTAACATCAAAGCAGAAGGAACCAATGAGCATCATAAAATTGAGGCAATATTTAAGGCTTTTGCTAAAGCAATTAAAATGGCAATTAAAAAGAATAATGATTTTTCAATCCCAAGCACAAAAGGAACATTATGATAGCAATACTAAAATATAATGCAGGTAACATCACATCTGTAAAAAATGCTGTCGAACGTTTAGGACATCAATGTATCATAACAGATGATCCGCAACTTCTTGCATCCGCAGACAAAGTGATTTTTCCCGGAGTGGGTCAGGCAGCAACAGCTATGGAATATTTAAAAGCAAAAGGATTAGATACAGTAATTAAATCGCTAACACAGCCTGTATTGGGAATTTGTCTTGGCATGCAACTTATGTGTAATTCAACCTCAGAAGGAAATACTGAAGGACTTAGAATCTTTGATATTGAAGTCAAAAAATTCCCGCCTTATAATATTGTTCCCCACATGGGATGGAATACATTAAATATGAAGGAATCAAAATTATTCAAAAACATTCCAACTGATGCTCATTTTTACTTCGTCCATAGCTATTATGCCGAAATGTCCAAATATGCCATAGCTGAATGTAACTACATATTACCCTATAGCGCAGTATTAGAAAAAGATAATTTTTATGCTGTTCAGTTTCACCCGGAAAAGTCGGGTATGTTGGGCGAAATACTAATTAAAAACTTTTTAGAATTATGAGGATTATACCCGCAATAGATATAATAGATGGTAAATGTGTCCGGCTTACCCAGGGAAATTATGATACCCAAAAGATATACAATACAAACCCTGTTGATGTAGCAAAAAAATTTGAAGACTCGGGTATAAAATACCTGCATCTGGTTGATCTTGACGGTGCAAAAGCAGGTAAAATTGTAAATAGTAAAGTTCTTGAAGATATTGCCAGCCAAACAAATTTGATAATAGATTATGGAGGAGGAATTACATCTGACTGCCAAATCGAAAAAGCGTTCGACAGTGGTGCGAACCAAATAACGGCAGGAAGTATTGCTGGCAGAAGACCTGATATAGTTACTAAATGGCTTGAAGTATACGGTTCAGATAAAATAATACTCGGGGCCGATTGTAGCAATCGTAAAATAGCAATTAACGGATGGCTAAATCAAAGTCAGGATGATGTTTTGGTTTATATTAAAAATTATCAGCAAAAAGGAATTCAGCAGGTAATTTGTACTGATATTGCTAAAGACGGTATGTTATCGGGACCTTCAACTGCATTGTATCTTGAAATACTTACTTCTCTCGATATTAAACTTATCGCCAGTGGAGGCATATCTTCTATTAAAGATATTTACCGCATGAAAGAAATTGGATGTGAAGGTGTAATCATTGGTAAAGCCATCTATGAAGGACAAATCAAACTAAAAGAATTAAGCAGATTATGTTAAAAAAAAGAATCATACCATGCCTTGATATCAAGGGTGGACGTGTGGTAAAAGGAATAAATTTCCTGGGGCTTAATGATGCAGGAAATCCAATTGAATTAGCCGCTAAATATGCACAGGATGGTGCTGACGAATTGGTATTTCTTGATATTACTGCTACACTTGAAAAAAGAAAAACATTATTAGAACTTGTCACGACAATCGCCAAAGAAATCAACATTCCATTTACAGTTGGTGGTGGAATAGCTACAGTTCTGGATGCTGAAATACTAATCAATAGTGGTGCCGACAAAATAAGCCTTAATACCGCTGCCGTGCGAAATCCAGACTTAATAAGTGAAATAGCCCATAAAATGGGTAGCCAGGCTGTAGTTGTTGCAATTGATACAAAATTAGTCAATAACACAAATGAAGTGATTATTAACGCCGGCAAAACACCTACTGGAATTGAACTGGTAAGCTGGGCGAGGCATGTGGAACAGATGGGTGCCGGTGAGATACTGCTCACTTCTATGAATCAGGATGGAACCAAAAAAGGATTTGATATTGCTACTATTAATGCTGTAAGCAATGCCGTAAACATACCTGTTATTGCCTCCGGAGGAGCCGGAAACAAGGAACATTTTAAAAATGTTTTTTCTAAAACAAATGTCATCGCCGCTTTAGCTGCAAGCATTTTCCATTATGGTGACATTACTCTCTCTGAACTTAAATATTATTTAAAAGAACAAAACATTCCTATACGATGAAACCAGACTTTACAAAATCAAACGGACTCTTGCCTGTTATAATTCAGGATGCCGGAACAATGAAAGTATTAATGTTAGGCTACATGGATCAGGAAGCTTACACAAAAACTTTTGAAACCGGATATGTAACTTTTTATAGCCGTAGTCGTAAAAACTTATGGACAAAAGGCGAGACTTCCGGAAATTATCTTCTTGTTCAGTCCTCTTCTCTTGATTGTGATTCTGATGCCTTATTGATAAATGTGATAGCAAAAGGCCCAACTTGCCATACCGGGAATGAATCCTGTTTTTCCCTTCCGAATGAAAAAGTTTTTCTTTACAAATTAGAACAGATAATAAAAGAGCGAATTATATCCGGATCTGAGGAGTCCTCTTACACCAAAAAGTTATTTAATGAAGGAATTAATAAAGTTGCTCAGAAAGTAGGTGAAGAAGCTGTTGAACTTATTATTGAAGCAAAGGATAATAATATCGAGCTATTCAAAAATGAAGCAGCCGATTTACTATTCCATTTGTTAATTTTATTTAGAGCTAAAGGTCTTGAATTAAAAGATATTGAAAACACCCTTTCATCAAGGCAATGATAAGTCCTTCAAACCCACAATCTCCTTATAAAAAACAAAAACCGGGCAGCTGTTGGCTGACCGGTTCTTTTTATTGTTTTTGCATTCTTATCTCTTCAGTGAGAAATGCGATTTAAATTCACGTATCACGGTTGTTGTTCCGTCATATTCCGGGTAGGTAACGGTAAACCAGTAATCGGTTGCCGGTACCTGTACACCGTTGAAGGTACCATCCCATCCGTCACTGTCAGGGCTGATCTGTTTGATCAGTTTGCCGTAACGGTCGAAGATATAGATTACCGATCCTGTGTCCTGCAGCCCGATGATGTTCCAGGTATCGTGGAAGCCATCGCCATTCGGGGTGAAGAAGTTAGGGTAATCCACAAT
>NZ_QQAR01000008.1 GCF_003350375.1 Flavobacterium sp. AG291
GCTGTTAGAAATAAAATAATCCATCGGGTTTTTGCGGTAATAAAAAACCAAACCTTTTATCAAAAAGATTTGGTTATATCATAGAAATCGAAATGAACACTCATACCCATAAAAAATCCCCGACTAAAAGCCAGGGATAAATTATATAAGGCACAAGTCAAGCTGACAACCATCAACCTACAACCGGCAACCAAAATTTACATATTCTCAGCGTTCTCAAGCAATAATGTAATTTCCTCCATAGTACTGATACCTTTATCATGCAGGTACCAACGCTGTAAATCTTCTTTTGCCTGCGGAGTTACCACACCGTGTTTAGCCTTGTCATCCATGATAAGTTTAGCAGCATCATGCGGACGTGGTCCCCAGCTGCCACGGGCAACAAGGGTATCACTTTCAACCAGAACCAGTTTTGGGATGGAGCGTGCACCGTTGGTTAGGTAGTCGTTCATCAGTTCGTCGTTCTCATCACGAAGCACGATTTTCAGGTCAAGCTTATCACTTTCGGCAACCAATTTATTCATTACCGGAACGATCTGTGCAGCATCGCCACACCAACCTTCAGAGATCACTAAAAGTGTATGCTGTTTTTTAAGTTTTCCTAATTTTTCTTTTATCTCATCCGGCACGTGTATAGTCTTGTCAAGACGGTTCATACGTGTCTCGTTCAATGTCGAATAATGGGTTAAATCTTCGCTTTGCGTATTTCCTGTAGAGAGGCCATCGGCAAGCAGAGCAGAAACATGCTTCCTGTAATTCTCATAGGTAAAGCTTTTGTTTATGCTATTTTCAATCAATGATGTTGTTACGTTCATATCTCTCAATTTTAAGTGCAAAATTAGTGATACTTTTATGATATCAAAAAAAAGACCAATTTGAAAAAAGTCAGGAGGAGTTCAACAAAAAACTGTAAATTAGTCAGTAAATAAATAATGTAATGAAAATTGATGGTGGGTCCATTGGACTTGTGCTTTCGGGTGGAGGCTCGAAAGGTATAGCCCATGCGGGCGTTTTGAAATATTTAGATGAAATAGGCCTTGAGCCTTCACATATTGCCGGAACAAGCTCGGGTGCCATTGTGTCGTCTTTGTATGCCTGGGGCAAGCGTCCCGAAGAAATACTCGAATTCTTTAAATCGATATATTTTTTTCATTGGAAGCATTTCACCTTTCGCAAGGCAGGCTTTATCGACTCGGAAGCTTTTCGTGATTATTTTTATTCAGTTTTTAAAGATGCTACCCTTGGCGATATGCCATATAAGATGCACCTTACCGCTACCGACCTGGTATCGGGCAAGCTGCGCATTTTTGGGCCCGAAACCAAAATTGCCGATGCCGTACTGGCTTCATCTGCATTTCCGGGTATCATCTCGCCTTATGAAATAGACGGCAGACTCTACAGTGACGGTGGCATCATCAACCACTTCCCTACAGATATCCTTCAAGGACGCTGTGACAACCTGATAGGTATCTATGTGAGTCCGATACAAAAAATTGACGCCTCCGATTTGCGCACCATACGTTCGGTAACCACGCGTGCCTATGATTTGCTTTCCGCCAATACCAATATGCAAAAATTCACGCTATGTGACTGGGTAATAGCACCTGACGAATTGGCACTATACAGTACCTTTGAAACCAATAAGACTAAAATGGATGAGATATTTGAGATAGGTTATGAGGCTGCAAAGAAATCACATAGCGAAATTATTCCGGCTCATCCCATACCCTAGTTTATTTGGACTGTGAGGTTACAAAATTGTTATTTTACGAAAAACAATTATTACTATATTTGCACCAGTCAAAATTTACCCTATGAAATACAATAGAATCCTGTTAAAGCTTAGTGGCGAAGCCCTGATGGGCGACAGGCAATATGGCATTGACCCTAAAAGGCTTGCCGAATATGCAGCGGAGATAAAGCAAATACATGAAAAAGGTGTTGAGATCGCTATCGTAATTGGCGGAGGAAACATTTTTAGGGGTGTATCAGGTGCCAGCAATGGTATGGACAGGGTTCAGGGAGATTACATGGGTATGCTTGCTACCGTAATTAACGGTATGGCACTACAGGGAGCTCTTGAAGATGCAGGAATGCAAACCCGTCTTCAGACAGCACTTAAAATAGAGGCAATTGCCGAGCCTTATATCAAAAGAAGAGCGGTTCGCCACCTTGAAAAAGGAAGAATCGTAATTTTTGGAGCAGGTACAGGTAACCCTTACTTTACTACCGATACGGCTGCCGTATTGAGAGGTGTAGAGGTTCACGCGGATGTTATCCTGAAAGGAACACGTGTAGACGGTATATATACTGCCGATCCTGAAAAAGACCCAACGGCAACAAAATATGACACCCTTACGTTTAATGATGTACTTGCAAAAGGCCTTAACGTAATGGACACTACTGCTTTTACACTTAGCCAGGAAAACGAATTACCTATCATTGTGTTCGACATGAACAAACCGGGTAATCTGGTAAAAGTTTGTGAAGGCGAACTGGTAGGAACTACTGTAAACGTTTAATTTTTTATCATAAGAATTACACCATGGAAGAAATCGATTTTATCTTAGATAGCGCTCAGGAGTCTATGAACAACTCTATAGCACACCTTGAAAAAGAATTCCTTAACATCCGTGCAGGAAAAGCATCACCGGCTATGCTTGGTGGTGTGTTTGTAGATTACTACGGTTCTCAAACACCACTTTCTCAGGTTGCCAATGTAAACACTCCCGATGCAAGAACTATTACAGTTACACCTTGGGAAAAAAGCATGCTTCAGCCTATCGAGAAAGCGATAATGATCGCTAACCTTGGGTTTAACCCAATGAACAACGGAGACAACATCATCATCAGTGTTCCGCCATTAACAGAGGAGCGCAGGAGAGATCTTGTAAAGCAGGCAAAAGCTGAGGCAGAAGATGCAAAAATAGGTATCAGAAACGTTCGTAAAGACGCTAACAACGACATCAAGAAACTTGAAAAAGACGGTGTTTCTGAAGATGCTTGCAAAGGCGCTGAAGAATCGGTACAGGACCTGACAAACAGCTTCATCAAGAAAATTGACGAACTACTGGTTGTTAAGGAAGCCGAAATCATGAAAGTATAATTGAAAATCCGCCCACCGAGGCGGATTTTTATTTTCTATATCTTTGCAGTAACAATTTTGCACTTCTTTCGTTTTAGCCATAAAGCCTTCAATGAGACTACTTACGTTTTTGCTTTTCTTTATCTCCTTCGCATGCGGGGCACAATCGGCCATTACCGGTATAGTGAAAGACAGCAAAACCGGTGAAATTTTACCCTTCCCTACAATTTACCAACAAAACGGAAAAAGCGTAATTGGCGATGTTGACGGCAAATTTGTACTTGACCATCCGCAAATGCACGAGATATTTACCGTTGACTATGTTGGCTACACCGAACGTTCGTTCAAGATAACACCCGGAAGGATATTTTACTCTGTAGCATTAGAGCCAACAGCAGGGCAATTACAGGAAATTGTTATTGGCAGTGAAAATCCTGCCATTGAAATCATAAGAAAAGCCATTCGCGGAAAAATCATAAATGATCCTCAGCAAAAGCTCAACAGCTTTAGCTACAATACCTATGAACGGTTAATTGTTACGGCTAACCCTGACTCTATAGCCGGTGCGCTCGATTCTATTTATGAATATGAAAAAGCAGCCCGTATTTTCAAGAGAATAGATTCAACCGAGTACAAGTTTAAAAAACTGATTGAGAAAAGGCACATCTACCAAACGGAGAAGGTCTCTGAATTTCTCTTCAACAAAAAGCAGGGACTTAAAGAAAATGTACTCGCTACCCGAATGGCAGGTTTTAAGCAGCCTTTATATGAATTCATCGGACTGAAACTGCAATCGTATTCGGTATATACCGATAAAATAGATATCCTTGAGACCAAATATGCGGGACCTTTAGCATCAGACGCGCTCAAAGAATACCATTATAAGATACTTGACACGGTTACTATTGATGGACGCAATACTTACATGCTTTACTTTACGCCTAAAGACAAGAACAAAAAGAAAAAGCTCGACGGTATCGTTTACCTTGACATGCAGAACTATGGCGTTGCAAAAACCATATTCAGGGTTAAAAATGTAATTGATGTGACTTCAACACACTTTTTTAGCTATGAAAAAGAAAAAGGTATTTGGTTTCCGGACAGGAAAACCCTTAAAATAGTAAAAGGAAACAACAAACAGGATATTAAGATACTTGGGGAAACCATAAAATTTGATGCTGAAGGCACAGGCAAACGCAAACGCGACACCGAACCTACCGATCTTATTTACGTTTATTCGGAAGCGGGAAATTTTGATAAAAAATTCGACATTCCTGTTACCATACGACGTGCGGGAGTTGCCATAGATATTAAAAAAGAAGCCATAAACAGGCCGGAAGACTACTGGAATAACTTCCGCCCTGATACTCTTGATACCCGAAGCCTGACCACCTATACTGCCATGGACAGTATTGTCGCTAAAGAAAACTGGGAGCAGATTATTATTAAAGGAAAACGCATCATTAACGGATATTATCCTGCCGGTCCTATAGATATTGACCTTCAAAAAATTATAAAATACAACAACTACGAAGGCTTCAGGCCAGGTTTGGGTTTTGTAACCAATAATAAATTTGCCGAGACATTCAGGCTTAGCGGTTATGGTGCCTATGGTACTAAAGACGGTGTCTTTAAGTATGGCATGGGTGGCGCTGTACGCGTGGGTAACTTCTCAAACTCATGGATAGGATTCAACTACGCTGATGACATTACCGAGATTGCGAGTACCTCATTTGCTACTGACAAAAAAGCCTTTAAGATCTACGACCCAAGGCTACTGAACCTTCTTACCTTCTATAACCACCAGACTTACATGGGGTATATAGAAACCAAGATACTACCTAAAACCGAAAGCCGTTGGCAGTTGGAACGCAGCCGCATTGACCCGAAATTTGGCTATACCTACATACCTGAAAACACTCCGTATACCCTTTTTTACCTAACTCTGGCAACAGTATCGGTTCAGTGGAATCCGTTTAGTGATTTTATGCAAACGCCTACCGGAAGGATAGAATCTGAGAAAAGATACCCTAAGTTCACATTCCAGTATACACAGTCGCTTGGCGGACTGCTTGACAGCGATTTCTCCTTCAGCAAATTTGACGCAAGGGCAGAATATGAACAGAAATACCTTAACGGACAAAAAACATCGGCTCTAATACAGTCAGGACTTGCCTTAGGCGATACTCCGCTTACACACCTGTATAGCACTTCGCCCAACAATCTGAGTAAGGACGGCGTATTGGCACGTATCAACTTTGCCAGTAAAAATGGTTTTGAGACCATGTATTTCAACGAGTTTTTCTCAAGTAAGTATATTACAGGACAGCTAAGGCATTCATTCAGGAAATTTACCATTTCCGGCATCCTGAAAATGGCACCTGCACTTGTTACCCGTGCAGCATGGGGAAGTATGGATAATAAAAATGACCATATAGGTGCCAGCTTTAATACGCTCGAAAAAGGTTATTACGAAAGCGGTGTAGAACTTAATGAGATTTTAAGCATAGCCGGTATATCAGCCTTTTACCGTTACGGTCCCTATCACCTGCCACAGTTCGAAAAGAATATCGCAGTAAAGATTACGTTTGTACTGAATTTGTTTTAAATTTTGCGAATATTTAAACACAAAGGACACTAAGCATACACCAAGAACACAAAGCCTTGTGAACCTGGTGCAAAATCCTTGTGTTCTTAGTGTTTAAAATGTTAATGAGCCGAAACAAACTTCAGCCCTACTATAGAAGCGATAAGCGTAGTAAGAAAGAACAGCCTCCAGAAATCTGATGGTTCCTTAAAAACAAAAATACCTACCAATACCGTACCCACAGCACCGACACCTGTCCACACCGCATAGGCAGTACCTATAGGCAGGGTTTGTGTAGCTTTATACAGCAATACCATACTGATGGTAAGGCAAACAAAAAAGCCACCCATCCAGTAATTAGAAACTGCACCAGAGGTTTCTTTAGCCTTTCCAAGGCACGAGGCAAAACCTACTTCAAACAAGCCTGCGATGATAAGTAATATCCAGTTCATGGTAAATTGTTTTACCGGCAAAGATAGCCCTTCCCCCCGACTATGGTTCAATTTTAACCCCGCCGCGACATTTTTATAAATTTGATGCAATTACAACACAAAGCCCTATCAACTTTTTACGCTTTTTACTACATTTGCAGGCATTTGCCTCTCTATACGCTAAAACGGGGCATTTTCCATAAAACAAGTTTAAATTTTAAAAAATGAAACACACAAAAGTTAAAGACCTGCTGAACAGCGCGAAGCCTGTTGATGATGTATTAGTAAAAGGATGGGTAAGAACTTTTAGGAATAATCAGTTTATAGCCCTTAACGACGGATCAACTATAAATAATATCCAGTGTGTTGTTGACTTTGAAAATACGCCCGCAGAAACTTTAAAAAGAATAACAACCGGTGCCGCTGTAGCTGTTAAGGGCAACCTTACGGAGAGCCAGGGTGCAGGTCAGAAATATGAAATACAGGCTAAAAGCGTAGAGATACTTGGAGATTCAGATCCTGAGAAATTCCCTATGCAGCCTAAAAAACACTCTTTGGAGTTCTTACGTGAGAACGCCCACCTTCGTGTGCGTACTAACGTATTTGGTGCTATCATGAGGGTACGTTCAGTACTGTCGTTTGCCATTCACCAATACTTTCAGGAAAAAGGTTTCGTATATGTGAACACACCTATCATTACCGGATCGGATGCAGAGGGTGCAGGTGAAATGTTCCAGGTAACGTCGCTTCCTGTTGGTAGCCCACCACTGAACGAAGAAGGAAAAGTAGACTACAAGCAGGATTTCTTCGGAAAGGAAACCAACCTTACCGTATCGGGTCAGCTTGAGGGAGAAACTTTTGCAATGGCATTGGGTCAGATCTATACTTTCGGACCTACTTTCCGTGCAGAGAACTCTAACACCTCACGCCACCTTGCAGAATTCTGGATGGTTGAGCCTGAAGTTGCTTTCAACAACCTTGACGACAACATGGATCTTGCAGAGGATTTCATTCAGTATGTGATCAAATATGCAATGGACCGTTGCCAGGATGACCTTAAATTCCTTGACCAGCGTTTAGCAGATGAGGAAAAACAAAAACCACAGGCAGAGCGCAGCGAAATGGGCTTATTAGAGAAACTTCAGTTTGTACTGGAGAACAACTTTAAGCGTGTAAGCTACACTGAGGCTATCGATATCCTTAAGAACTGTAAGCCAAACAAGAACAAGAAATTCAACTATATCATTGAAGAATGGGGTGCCGATCTACAAAGTGAGCACGAGCGTTACCTTGTAGAGAAACACTTTAAGTCGCCGGTAATCCTTTTTGATTACCCTGCGAACATTAAGGCATTCTACATGAGACTTAACGACGACAAGAAAACCGTGCGTGCTATGGACATCCTGTTCCCTGGCATCGGTGAGATCGTTGGAGGATCGGAAAGGGAAGAGCGCCTTGACGTGCTTCTTGAGAAGATCGCCGAGCTTGGCATCGACGAAAAAGAGCTTTGGTGGTATCTTGACACCCGTCGTTTCGGAACGGCTACACACGCAGGTTTCGGACTTGGTTTTGAGCGCCTTGTACTTTTCGTAACCGGTATGGGCAACATCCGCGACGTGATTCCTTTCCCAAGGACACCGCAAAACGCAGAATTTTAATCTTTTCAGTATTGAGATATTAGTACTGAGAATTGAAATAATAGAATTTAGAAAGCCTTACAGTAATGTGAGGCTTTTTTGTTTACCCCTATTCAGACGTTGCTCTGCAACGTCTCTACAAAATGTAAAACAAGAATATTAATCTGCAACGTCTGCCAAATAATCAATTTTAATCAGAATTCCCTACAATAATATCAAAAGCATCACAGTTTATATTGTGGTGTTTTTTTTTTATTAAATGCATTTTGCATCTAACAGCATAAGAACGCAAAAACCCAAAAACAAAAGTTTTAAATTATCCTTTTTACAATTTTCTCCAAAAAGCATCAATAATTATGCCTGTTTTTTGTAATTTTATACTGTAAAAATGACTGTGTTTATCTATGCTTAAGCAGAACTTACAACTTAAACTATCCCAGAAACTATCGCCGCAGCAAATTCAGCTGATGAAGCTGATACAATTGCCTACGCAGGCTTTTGAGCAACGCCTTAAAGAAGAAATGGTAGAAAACCCTGCCCTGGAGACAGGTAAGGAGGATGAATATGAGAAGGACGAATACGATACTTCTGAGGATTTTGACGACTATGATGATTATGATAACGAGCGCATTGATGCCGACGAGATCAACATAGATGAATACCTTAGCGACGACGAAATTCCCGGATATAAAACCCAGGCGAATAACTACAGTGACGACGATGAGGATCGTACGATGCCATTTGCCGCACCCGTAAGTTTCCACCAAAACCTTATCGAGCAGCTGAATACCTTTATCCTTACCGATGAAGAACGCGAGATTGCCGAGTTCCTTGTTGGGAGCATAGACGATATGGGTTACATCCGCCGCAGTATCCCCGATATTGTTGACGATATGGCCTTTACACAGGGTATTTATACCGATGAAAAGACCACCGAACGCATACTGCACGTTATCCATGAACTTGAGCCATCGGGTGTGGGTGCGCGCGACCTGCAGGAGTGCCTTTTACTACAGCTTAAACACAAAACGCCTACCGCTTCGGTAGAGCTTGCCACCGATATAATCGAACATCAGTTTGATGCTTTTACCAAAAAACATTACGACAAACTGTTACAGAAATATGACATCTCTCAGGATCAGCTACGTGCTGCCATTGATGAGATTGAACGCCTGAACCCTAAGCCGGGCGGCTCTTACGAAAGCAACATTAAAGCCGTAGAGCATGTTGTACCTGACTTTGCCATACGTATTGTAGATGGCGAACTGGAACTGACACTAAACGGACGTAATGCTCCCGAACTGCACGTTTCTAAAGACTATCAGGAAATGTTGCAGACCTACAAGGACAGCCGTGATAAAAGCAATGCTCAAAAGGATGCAGTTCAGTTCATCAAACAAAAACTGGATTCTGCAAAATGGTTTATCGATGCTATTCGCCAACGTCAGGAAACCCTGTTCGTAACCATGAATGCCATAATGCACTATCAGGAGGAATATTTCCTTGACGGTGATGAAGCCAAACTAAAACCCATGATCCTTAAGGATATTGCCGATATGATCGGGCTTGATATCTCGACCGTTTCGCGTGTAGCCAACAGTAAATATGTTGAAACACCTTACGGCACTAAACTTATAAAAGAGTTCTTCTCTGAAGCGATGAAAAACGATCAGGGTGAAGATGTATCGACCATTGAGATCAAAAAGATACTTGAAACCGTTATCAGCGAAGAGGACAAACGCAAACCACTTCCGGACGACAAGCTTGCCGAGATACTTAAAGACAAAGGCTACCCTATTGCAAGGCGTACCATTGCTAAATACCGTGAACAGCTCGATATTCCTGTTGCCAGGATGAGAAAGAAAATATAGGTTTGCATGAAGAAGTTTCTTGCTCTGTTTTCCTATATTTTCCATCCGCTGTTTGTGCCGGTATATGCCACGCTGTTTTACTTTGTAGTGGCCAACAGCTTTTTTTATGAGCACGAAATTTACCTTGCTTTTGTACAGGTACTCATACTTACTGTACTATTGCCCATGTCTATATTTTACCTGTTGCGTTCGCTGGGTAAAATGAAATCAAAACTGCCTAATACAAAAGAACGTCGGTTACCGCTAGCTATTTATGCGTTACTGATACTCTTCCTCATAAAGTACAGCCTATCAATAGTCGTTATCCCGGAATTATACTATTACTTTACAGGCGTACTGATAAGCACTGTAATAACCCTTGCATTGGTATTGGGTAACTTTAGCCCAAGCCTGCACACCATGGCTACTGCTTCCCTAGTGCTTTTTGTAATTGGGATCTCTTCCTATTATCATATCACTTACCTGTACCTCATCGCACTATTGGTAGTATGTACCGGTATTGTGGGTTCATCGCGCATGGCTGTGCGTTCGCATTCCTTAAGCGAAGTACTGCTAGGTGCACTCATAGGTATTGTGCCTCAGGTAGGGCTCTGGTTTATATGGTTAGTTCCGGCGGTTTAAAACCCGAAGGTGTTGCCTCCGGTTATTATATCTGAGCCTTTCAGGCTCAATCAATCAACTCCTAAAACATCACTACCAACATTTAAATCGCTACACGATATTATCCTCTGATACATTTCCAGTTAGGGAAATAATTTTGGCAGAAAGAATCAGGATATGGAAAGTTTTCCCGTAGGGAATGAATAGGAATTGCTTCGTCGTAACTACCCGCCTTTGCCGATAGGCAGTCTTGCAATAACCATAAGGTTTTCATTATGAGCGAAGTAAAACGGAACCGAAGAATCTCTTGAGATTGCTTCGTTCCTCGCAACGACTGTCACATCGGACCTCCGACATCGGACCTCCGACCCAAAAAAAAGCCTCCACACTTTCGCATGAAGGCTCTTTCACTTAAGCATTATTATTTATTTCTTTTTCAATTCGGCTAATATAGCTTCCCCTACCCGTTTTGCGGATTGCGGATTCTGACCGGTTACAACCCTTTGGTCAACTGTTACGTGCTGCTGCCACATTCCTGATTTCTCAAATTTAGCACCGTGCGCTTTCAGTCCGTCTTCTAACAGGAACGGCACAACTTTAGTCAGCCCTACAGCCTCTTCTTCTTCATTGGTAAAAGCGTTTATCTTTTTACCGTCAACAAGGTAGTTACCATTAGATAGTTTTATATTAACCAATCCCGCAGGGCCGTGACATACCGCTCCAACAATTCCGCCTTTTTCATAAATGGAAGCAGCTATCTTTTGTAGTTCGTCATTATCAGCAAAATCCCACATGGCACCGTGCCCGCCTGCGTAATAGATTGCAGCATAGTCCGCAGGGTTAACCTGAGATGGTTTTAAGGTATTGTCTATTTTGTTATGGTATTCAGCATTCTCCCAAAATTCTTTGTTTACAGGATCTTTAAGATCAAAACCATCAACCGGGGCTTTTCCGCCTTTTGGGCTTACAAAATCAATAGTGTATCCTGCATTGTGCAGCACTTCCCACGGATGTGACGCCTCACCAAGGTAAAAACCGGTAGGTTCGCCTGTACTTCCTTTTTTGTCGTGGCTGGTTACCACAAACAGTATTTTCTTCTTATCCATATTTTTTGCTTTTTTAGCCTGTGCCAATACAGGTACAGTACTGATTAACAATATCGCTATAACTTTTGCTATATTTTTCATGTTGTAATCGTTGAAAATTTATAGTACAAAGTTCGGCAGAATGAGACGAAGAAGCATTTGACCTACATCACAAATATACTGTGACCTGAATCACACTTATGAAGAAAGCCTGCTCAGGGTTTCGCGGGTAACTCCCAGATAAGAAGCCAAAAGAGTTTTAGGAACCCTTTGAAAAAGTGAAGGATATTGTTTTAGCATCTGCTCATAACGTTCTTTGGCACTCGTAGTAAGTAGTGATAATATGCGTTGCTGTAGGGCAACATAACCAAAGTTAGCCTTACGCCTGAAGAAATGCTCAGCCTTTTGGAGTTCACTACAAAGTTTTTCAGAATTTTCAAGCGACAGGCAAAGTACCTCTGTATCTTCAAGACAGGATAACGAAAGCGTAGCCGGCGTTTTATAATGATAGGCCTGATAATCGCTTACCCACCAGTCTTCCATGGCAAACTGAAGTATATGTTCTTTGTCCGATTCATCGGTATGAGATGCTTTTATAAGACCCGAAACCACAAACCAGGAGTGATCAACAGTATCCCCTTCCTGAATAAGGAATTGATGTTTCTTTAACTTTTTGGAAGTGAAATGAGACAGTACAAAGGCAAACTCATCATCGGTTAGCGGTACGATCTTTTCTATATGTTCACGGAGATTTACACTCATAAGATTATCATGTCTTACAAAGATGCAAAAGTTTAGCGCTTACGCCAAAAATAAACGCCATGCTTACACATGGCGTTATCTTTTTATTTTACAACCGTAGCTTCAAGTTCTACTTTTAAGGTCTCGAAAAGGGTTTTTACTTCCATCAGCGTGGTCGCCTGTTTTATACTGTGTTTTGCGATCCATTCCTGGAGAATTGGGAAATTAGGCCACAACTCTTCAGTTGAAGTTGTGTATATGGTTAATCTAACAATATTTTTAGGATCGTAACCTGCATGATTAATAACCTGCTCTAAATTTGCTATCGCTTCCTCCAACTGGCTTTTCATATCGGCATTACTGGAAGTACCATCGGCGTGTACTGCCGCCTGACCTGAAACATATAATGTTGCCTGAACATTTTTAACCTCAACAGCCTGAACATAGCTGCGTTCATCCTGCCATTTCCAAGGACTGAATTCTCTTTTTTCCATTTGCTTTGCGTTTTTGGTTTGTGCCAGTAAAGGCATAACCGTTAATAATGTAAATACTAAAATTTTCGCTGTGTTTTTCATGTTTAAAACTGAAATAGTTACACTGCAAAATTGCACAGAATGGATGGCTGCCACCTATGACATTCGTCACAGATATGAAGTGAGGTTTGTCACGCTAGTTGGTTAGCCTGCTCAACGTTTCGCGCGAAACGCCCAAATAGGAAGCAATCATGGATTTGGGTACTCTCTGAAACAGAGATGGGTAGCGTTCAAGCAATTGCTCATAGCGCTCTTTGGCATTGCTGGTAATAAGCGATAAAATACGTTGCTGCGAACCTATATGTCCTCTGTTAGCCTTTTCCAGAAAAAAATACTCCATCTTCTGAAGTTGGGAACAGAGGCTTTTATAATCTTGAAGGGTAAGACAAAATACTTCAGTATCTTCAAGGCATTCTAACGCCATAGTAGCTTTAGACTGATTGTGAAAAGCCTGAAAATCGCTTTCCCACCAGTCTTCCATCGCAAAGGATACGATGTGCTCCTTCCCTGAAGCATCGGTATGCACAAGTTTCAGGAGTCCCGAAACTACAAAATAGGAATACCGTACAGGTTCGCCTTGCTGAATAAGGAATTGATGTTTCTTTAGCTTTTTGGAAGTGAAATGAGACATTACAAATGCAAACTCATCATCGGTTAGCGGTACAATCTTTTCTATATGTTCACGGAGATTTATGCTCATTAGAGTATATAAAACATCAGCCCGAGATTAATAGCCCGTAATTTTAACTTTTGATCGGTTCCTTCTATAGGCGCACTGTTATATACCGGCGTAAGACCATAATAGGCATAAAAATTCCAGGTATTCCATCCTGCAGAAATGTACGTGCCGTATACAAAATCGTTTAGGTTCGCATCATGTTTTACCGTAGAATTTACGTCTCCCCTGAATATGGCTTTATCGGCAAACATCCAGCTGGCCTTAAAGCCAAGATAGATGCGCCAAAACTGGTGATCGGTCGGATTACTGTTACGCCAGCGTAATTCTAATGGGATTTCCAGATAATGCAACACCAGTTTGTTCTTATCAAAAGAACCGTTCGATACCATTTGATACGTATTGGTGCCATCTACATTAAGCACCTGAAGGTTATGCTTAAGGTTACTATACGAATAACCCAACCCTAAAGCTACGGCATAAGTGCGGTTCTTATTAACAGGCATATCTCTTAAAAAGCCTAAAGAGATACCTGTAGAAACCCCATCCTGAGAATAATTGTCAGGCTTAGACTGGATCAGGTTATAGGTTAATGAAGCATAAAACTGGTCTTCACGGTATTTAACATCATATACCGGAGGTAAACTGTCTTTTTCTATAGTATCGAGTACTTTAGGCTCAAATATTTGAGCCGTTGCCAAAAAGCCCGAAAAAAATAGTAAAACCAGAAATAATTGCCTCATAATGGTATTGCGTGATTGCTGTCTTACAAAGATGCAAAAGTTTGCGCAATAGTTTCAGGCTTACACCAAAAATTTAAGAAGAAACAAACAGTCCCGCCATAAGCGGGACTGTTTACAGAATAGATGTATATAGACGGCTTGTGCCGGGATGCTTTAAGAAAGACCGTTCATTGCCAATAATGCCTGCGCAGGATTAGCAAGGCTTAACCTGTATATGTCCTCGGTTTGCCCGGTGTGTATCTGGAACCTGTCAGTATTCAATGCATCAACAAGGTCATCTACCAGTACCGATGGCGCTATACCATTCTCTCCTCCTATTTCTGCCGAAAGTGCTGTATTTACCAGTGGAGGCATAAGTTCGAACACTTTTACTGCAGTATCCCTAAGTGCCAGCCTTAGCGATTTTGTATAGGAATGCAGCGCGGCTTTACTTGCCGAATAAGTAGGTAGGCTTTGCGCCGGAGCAAAGGCAACAATTGATGAAACATTTACAATAGCAGCATCTTTTTGAGCTTTAAGTACCGGAAGCAATTTCTCGGTAAGTCGCACCACCGAAAGAAAATTAGTATCAAACTCAGCTATTGCAATTTCATAGGCTTTCCCTTCTGCATCGGCAAGGTTGTGCACATCTGCACGACCGGCATTGTTTACCAGCACATTCAGCTCAGGGAATTCGGTTTTTATACGATTCACCAAATCTTCCACACTTTGTGCATTGCTCACATCAGAAGTAATTGCCGTAACATTACCTAGTTCAACTGCTGCTTTTTTAAGTCTTTCCCCATCCCTTCCGGTAATGATTACTTTGTTTCCTAACGCCACGAACTGACGTGCCATTTCTAATCCTATTCCGGCACTACCACCGGTAATTAATATTGTATTTCCTGTTGTTTTCATTGTTTTAGAATTTATATATTATTGTTTTTTACCACAAGGTTCACTATCCCGATAGCTATCGGGATCACTAAGAACACAAAGCTTTATGACTTTGCGACTTTGTAACTTTGCGACTTTGCAACCTTATAACTTTATGACTCTGTAACTTTTTTAAATATCGATGTTGCCGTATGCCCACCAAAACCAAAGGTGTTGTTCAGCGCATACTGTATGTTTCTTTTTTCGGGTTCGTTAAGTACCAGGTGAAGTCCTTCGGGTATGGCTGGATCTAAATGCTCTACATTAATTGTGGGCGGCACTATATCATTTTTAACTGCCAGCACACTAATAATACTCTCGATTGCCCCTGCTGCCCCTAACAAATGTCCCGTCATCGATTTGGTAGCGCTTACCGCCACATCCTGTCCGTTAAAAACAGTATGTATCGCATTCAGTTCACTTAAATCACCTACAGGCGTTGAAGTAGCGTGTGCGTTGATGTAATCAATATCTTTTGGAGACAGATTGGCATCCGCTAATGCTTTTTGCATTCCCAGTGCTGCACCAAGGCCATCGGCCGGAGTTCCGGTAAGGTGATAGGCATCGGCAGCCATACCGCCTCCTACTATTTCGGCATATATCTTTGCACCTCTCGCCACGGCATGATCCCAGTCTTCCAAAATCAGTGCCCCTGCACCTTCTCCTGCTACAAAACCATCTCTGCTGGCATCAAACGGACGTGATGCTGTTTGCGGGCTATCATTACGTTTAGATAGCGCCTGCGAAGCATTAAAACCTCCTATTGATGCAGGTGTTATTGCGGCTTCGCTTCCTCCGGCAATCATAATAGTAGCCTTGCCAAGGCGAATGGTATCGAAAGCGGAGATAATCGCCGTATTGGATGAAGCACAGGCGGATACCGTTGCATAGTTAGGACCATGCAACCCATAACGGATAGACAACACCCCTGCAGCAATATCGATGATCATTTTAGGAATAAAGAACGGATTGAATCTTGGTGTACCATCGCCTGAATTGAATTCCTGAAGCTGTTCTTCAAATGTGCTGATACCACCATTCCCCGATGCCCATATCACACCTACCTCAAAACGTTCGTTTTGCGGCATGGCGGCAAAATCAAGTCCGCCATCTTTTACAGCCTCATCGGTTGCCGCTATGGCATATTGCGTAAACAGGTCATACTTGCGCGCCTCTTTTTTTTCTATATATTTTTCTATATCAAAATCTTTTACCTCGTGGGCAAAATGGGTCTTGAACTTCGTAGTATCAAATTTGGTTATAGGTCCTGCACCACTTTTTCCGGCAAGGATATTCTCCCAGAATTCAGCTACCGAATTACCAAGCGGTGTTATGGCTCCAAGCCCTGTTACAGCTACTTTTTTCATTGTTTATTTTTTAATTTCTGTTTTCAGCAGGTTAGTATATCCTCTTGCAATAAGCCTTGAACGGTCGGCATTCCATACCTCACATTCAGCATTTACCAATTGCTTACCTTTCTTAACTACTTTCGTTTCAGCAATTATAATGTCTCCCTCTACGGCTGCCGATAAATAATCGATAACCAGGTTCACTGAAACATAGAAAAAAGGCTCACCATACGATATTAATGTTGCCCCAATAGCATCATCTATAATTGCTGCTGTTACGCCGCCATGCAGTGTACGGAACGGATTGGTCATTTCTTTGCGGACTGTGTACTGAAAGCGAAGATTACCTTCATTTACTTCCAGCATTATCGGCTTTAGCCAGCTCATAAAAGGTGACGGCGAATCGGTAACTTCTTTACCTACCCTGTCTTTAAGGAATTGTGCTGCTTCTGAGAACATATTACTGGTTTTTTAGGTTTTCTATTACAATTGCCGAAGCACCGCCGCCGCCATTACAAATGGCTGCCACGCCATACTTACCGCCTTCCTGTGCAAGCACCGAAGTAAGCGTAGCAATTATTCTTGCTCCAGAAGCGCCTATAGGATGCCCCATAGCAACACCTCCTCCGTAAACATTTATCTTTTCGGGTGCTATGCCTAATATTTGTCGGTTAGCCAGTATTACTGCTGAATATGCCTCATTGATCTCAAAATAATCGATATCATCCTGAGACAATCCTGCCTGTGCAAGTGCTTTTGGTATCGCCAGTGACGGTGCTGTGGTGAACCACTCCGGAGCCTGGGCAGCATCGGCATAGCCTATTATTTTAGCAATGGGTTTCAGGTTATATTTTTCTACCGCTTCGGCAGAAGCTAATATCAACGCAGCCGCACCATCATTAAGGTTACTGGCATTAGCAGCGGTAATGGTTCCACCCTCTTCAAATACTGGTTTAAGCGTAGGTACCTTATCAGCAATAAGTTTGTATACATCCTCATCTTTGTTGATGGTTACCTCTCCTGAGCGTTGTTTTATAGTTACTGGGATAATTTCTCGGCTGAACTTTTCGTCTTCAAACGCTTTCGCAGCCCTGCCATACGATTCAAGTGCATAAGCATCCTGTTCTTCCCTCGATATATTATATTGACGTACGGTAATTTCGGCAGCATTCCCCATGTGAAAGTTGTTGTATACATCGGTAAGACCATCTTTCAATAGACCATCAGTAAGGAGGCTATGCCCCATTTTATTACCCACGCGTTGCTGTATGTAATGCGGTACATTACTCATACTTTCCATACCTCCGGCAACTACTACGTTGTCTGCACCCAGTTGAATTTGCTGAGCGCCAAGCATCACCGCTTTCATACCCGAAGCGCATACTTTATTAATGGTTGTAGCATCGGTATGATCGTCTATGCCTGCAAACTTCGCAGCCTGCCTGGCAGGAGACTGTCCCAGATTAGCCGAAAGTACATTACCCATATACACCGAGTCTATTTCGTTTGCCGGTATACCTGTTTGCGCCAGAGTTCCTTCTATGGCTATCTTTCCCAATTCTGTAGCACTTAATGCCGAAAGACTTCCCAGGAACCCTCCAATAGGTGTCCTTTTCGCTGAAACTATAAATACATCTTTCATAATTTTATATTTTATACCAATCGGTATATTTTGTTCCAAAAAAATATATCTTCAAAATTTTAATATCATTCTTTTTAAAATATACCGATCGGTATATTTTAGAGCAAAATTTTTAGGTTGCTATGTCCTTAATCATTTTTTCTGCCTGCTTCATGGCAGCTTTAAGTCCCTGCATCTTACCGGTAACCTTAGCCAGCATTATTCCACCCTCAATAAGCGCAATAAATGCCCCTGCAAAATCTTTCGCATTAGTACCCTGTTTTATTTGTCCTGCTTCAACGCCATCATTAATCACTTTCTCTAAATGGCCGTACCAGTTTTCAATAGCTCCTACAGCTTTAGCCCTAAGCTGCCCGTGCGTATCATCCGATTCAATAGCGGTATTCAAAACCGGGCATCCCCCATGCAACATAGGAAGATTCACAAAATCAGAAAATACCGTAAGATATACTTTTAGCTTATCTATATTATGGGGCTTACCTGCCATTTTAGACTTTATAAGGGCAACTACATTTCCATAGTTATAGTCAAAGGCTGCCAGGGCAACCTCATCCTTGCTTTCAA
Organism: Flavobacterium sp. AG291; assembly: GCF_003350375.1. Taxonomy (GTDB): domain Bacteria; phylum Bacteroidota; class Bacteroidia; order Flavobacteriales; family Flavobacteriaceae; genus Flavobacterium; species Flavobacterium suzhouense. Next base: position 18,460 of record NZ_QQAR01000008.1, read on the forward strand.
AATTACCATAAATACTACCTTTAGTCAGCCCTGTGGCCTCAACAATATCATTTATAGATGTACCCGCAAATCCCTTCCTGTTAAAGATGGGAGCCGTTTTTTCTACTATAAATTGTCTTGTCTTTTCCGCTTTGCTCATCATGGCATTATCATTTTCTCAGTACAAAATTATACCAATCGGTATATTATTCCAAACATATTCCAATTATTTTTTTCTATGCTACCATAAACCGATTAAATATTAATCTTAACCTATTTTGTTTCGTTATTGAATGAAAAATAGCTAAATTTACTATGAATAACCACAAAATACATAACTATGCAAATCCAGTTTAGCATTGACTGTAAAGACAACGGTCATGAGAGAATAGAAAATTATTTTACCACAGTAATAAACGAAACACTAAAAAGATATGATGATAAGATAACAGGCGTTACGGTTCACCTTGCCGATGAAAACGGTGACAAAACTGGTCCGGATGATAAACGCTGCACTATAGAAGTTCACGCTATGGGTCTTAATCCGGTTGCAACAACAAACCACGCCGATTCGGTTGAGAAAGCCATTAAAGGGGCAGCCGATAAAATGAAAAATGCTCTGGAACACGCTTATGGCAAACTACAGAAAAGCCATTAGAATTTTACAAATTTCTATACACAAAAACCCTCCGCTTTCGGAGGGTTTTTATTTCACCATAATTAAAGTATGTTTGCTATGTAAACTATCATTCCTATGAGCGCCCTTAAAAACATATACTCTCCTGCATTTTACGAACGCCTTTCTGCTGTTTTGGATCAATCGCTTCCCGGATTTGACAAAACTAAATTCATTACACTTATAAACTCCGATGGTTTCGAGCATAAGGAACTCAAGGCAAGGATGCGTCATACTGCTGTAGTCCTTCACGAATTTATGCCAAAGGATTTCAGTAAAGCCGTTGATGCATTAAAAACTATAATAGAAAATATGAGAAAGGCTCATTTCACTCAGGACAGCCTCGCCTGTATGTTCCTACCTGACTATATTGAAGTATACGGACTCGATCATTATGACGATGCTATCCGTGCTCTGGAATACATTACACAGTTTACCAGTTGCGAGTTTGCGGTTCGCCCATTCCTTATCAAATATGAAAACCAGATGCTGGTACAAATGACTATATGGTCCAGGCATCATAACCATCATGTTCGCCGTTTTGCCAGTGAGGGTTCAAGACCAAGATTACCCTGGGCAATGGCGATACCTTCGCTTAAAAAAGACCCTACACCTGTACTGCCATTACTGGAAAATCTAAAAAATGATCCTTCAGAATATGTGCGTCGCAGTGTAGCCAATAACATTAACGATATTGCCAAAGATCATCCGCATATTGTTTTGGATATTGCTAAAAAATGGAAAGGCAACAGTAAAGAAACCGACGCCATTGTAAAACACGGTGCCCGAACTCTGTTAAAGCAGGGTCATCCTGAGATATTAAAACTTTATGGACTTGATGCCACCCATATCGATTTTTCAGAATTTGAAATAGGCACGCCGAATGTAAAAATGGGCGATAGCGTAGAATTTACTTTTGCTATTGAAAACAAGGATAACCAACCACAAACCGTACGCCTTGAATATGGTATGTACTACCGTAAAGCTAAAGTCCAGCTGGCAAAAAAAGTATTTAAGATAAGCGAGAAAATATACCAGCCTGGCGAAAAGGCTGTTATAATACGCAAACAATCGTTTAAGGCAATAACAACAAGGGTTTTCTATCCGGGAGAACACCAGTTATCCATCATCATCAACGGGGAAGAAAAGCAGCCTATTTTGAGTTTTGAGTTGGTTTAGGTTTTGAATTTGGAGTTTTAGGACTCTGGGATTTGGAATTTGTTGTTTGGGTTTTGGCACTTGCTTTTTTGGCCTTGGAATCAGAATCCTTTCTCCCGGGACTTTTGGCTTTAGACTTTTCCCTTTCCGCCACTTTCATTTCATGCCTTGCCTGTGCTTCACCTATAGAATGTGACTCCTTCAGTGAACGGGTCTTTTGAGCCAAAGCTGCCAGTTTTTGATAATATTTTTCCAGCACTTCCATTTCTTCTTCGCTTATATCCTCAACATCAACAATGCGATTAGAGGCAAGTTCATGCGATGCCACCAACTCGTTTAGCTTTATCTGAATTGCGAGTGAATCCTTATTCTGCGACTTTTGGATAAGAAATACCATTAAAAAAGTAATAATGGTCGTCCCGGTATTGATAACCAACTGCCAGGTTTCGCTGTAGTCAAAAATAGGTCCGCATATGGCCCAGACCACTACAATTAAAAAAGCGCCAAGAAAAACAGGTGTACTTCCTGTGGCTTTGGTTACCTTCTCTGCAAATTTTTCAAACAAACCTTTACCCCCTTTAGATTGCGTTGCCATAACTATTTATGTTTTTATTCAACCTAAAGTTATGCAATAAGTAAATTGCTGTGTGGTAAAATTATCTTAATACCGATAACCTATTTTTTCTTTCTGTTGCTAAAAGGATCGTATGAAAAACCAAGACTAAAATAGCCCGTGCCATCCTGTTTGGTTGAGAGTAAATAATCATTGGTAGATTCTCCCCTAGAACTTACCCTTGATATAAAAACATTAGATAATCCGGTTTTAAACGTACCTACAAACCCGTTTCCTAACCAATGCTCATAGGTAACCCCAGAGCGAAGTTCAAGCTGTCGGTAATCGGACACATTGCCCGGATTGATTTGAGATGACTGAAAGTAAAACCCATCACTTACCAGCTCGGTCCCAAACGAAAGCCTTCCGTTTTTATAAATATCATGCTTTATAAATAAACGCTGTGGCAAAATTATATCCAGCATCCACCCGGAGTTAAATTTGTGATCTAATGTAAACACAGGCGCTACCGGCACCGGAGATGTCTTGTCTATTAATGCGATCATACCTAAGGTCATTTTTGTTTTTCGGTTTGCCTTAATTACAAAACTTCCTCCAACAAAACCTTTAACACGCTGTGCATCGCGTTCAGTACCATCAACAATTAAACTCGCATTGTATATAAACGGTTTTTTGAATAACGTTGTAAAACCTGTAAAACTTACTACCCCCGACAGATAATGAAAATCGTATTTTTTATCATAAAAAGGAGCCACCATCCCTGCTCCGTCCTTTACCTGCTCCGTCTCCATAAATTCATACTTGTAATTTGCCGTTGCCGTAATATTCCACTTCTTTTTCATAACAACAGGAATATTAGCGAAAAAATTGAACTTCCCCCTGTTTTTTATCCTCCCGCTTATAAAGTCCTTATCCAGCAATTCGCTATCAAAATCCTGAGGGATATACTGAACATATTTTACATCGAAAACCCGGGCAAAAGGGAACTTATCGGCAATTACAGTCTGGGCTTTTTGCTTTAGGGAATCGGCCTCCTGAGCAGTTACATTAAGGCATAGCAATGCCGATGAAAATAAAAACAGCTTTTTTTTCATGATTGGGTTTGATTTGATTGATGATTGAACTCCCTAGAGTTTGCCTGAGAGGTCTTTACCTAAATACAGATCTAAAAATTCCTTGCGAAATACATCGCCAATGGGTATTTCAGTATTCTTTATAAAAATGGTATGATTGTCAAATGAATCGATGTGATTAATGTTTACCACATATGACTTGCTGACCCTGGAAAACATTCCTGCACTGAGGTGATTATGAATGGTTTTCAGGTTCATCGCAGTAATGATCTTATTATCCTCAATATAAATTACAACGTAATCCTTAAGCCCTTCTATATACAGTATATCTTTAAACATTATTTTGTGGTAACGCCTTTCCGATTTTATAAGCATAAATTCGGCATCCATGCTTTCCATCTGGGCATTTTGCCCGGTTAGCAACGCGTTATAACCTATAGCCTTTTGCACCGCTTTTAGCAGCCTTTCTTTTTTTACGGGCTTAACTATATAGTCTACCGCCTCTACCTCATAGCTTTGCAGGGCATACTGCGAGTAGGCCGTGGTAAAAATCACCAGCGTTTCACCCGAAATTGTAGCTGCAAAATCAAGTCCCGTTGTACCGGGCATCTGTATATCCAGAAAAATAAGATCTACCTTATTTTCTTCCATAAAAGCCCTTGCTTTCTTGGCACTGTTAAAGCTACCGATAACTGTCAGCCCGGCTATATCCTGTAGCTGAAGCAGCATTCCTTCACGCGCCAACGGCTCATCGTCTACTATAATACAATTCATACCGGTAGTATCAGGTTTACTTCATATTCTTCATTATGGTCGTTTATCACTAATGTATAATTCGTACCATACAATAATTCCAGTCGTCTCTTCACATTGGCAAGCCCCAGCCCTCCATTGGCCGACTGCTCCATTGGCTCTGCCGGTTTAGAGTTGACACATCTAAAATGAAGCTGATTGGCCATTATTGTAAAATCGGCTTTTACAAACGACGGATTATCTAAATCAACACTATGTTTTATAGCATTTTCTATAAACGTAATAAACATATTTGGCGGTAGTATAAGCCGCTGCATTATTTCAGCATCGGTAGTTGCATTTTTCACCTCCAGGCTGAAGGTAAACTCATCACGCCTTATTTTTTCGAGTTCCATAAAATCATTCAGGAACTGAATTTCGGATGAAAGCTGAACCGATGCCGCATTATTCTCATACAACTGATAGCGTAAAAAATCAGACAGCTTCATTACTATAAGCGATGCCTTAACCGGATCTTTGGTAACCAAAACATTTACATTATTCAGCATATTGAACAAAAAGTGCGGATTTATCTGGTTTTTCAGTTCTTTAAGTTCCATTTGCAATGAATTCTTTTCCAGCTCCGCCATACGGGTAGTATCGGCTTTCCATTGCTGAAACAGCTTTATTGCCGTTGAAGAAAAAACGGTAAGCGTAAGAATATTAGCCGCAGCCAGTATTTCCCGCCACACATTCATCTTTATAGGTTTAGGCAATATCCTGTGCGGATCAAAATAAGTAATATTAATTTGTCGCATTGCCGAAAACGTAAGCACTATAAGCCCCGTAAGTGTTATTATATAGGTAATGTATTTTCCTTTAAAAAGCTGGTAGGGCACCAATACATACATATTAAAATAAACCATAGTCAGGAAATAAGCCATCCACATTATACGAACGTACAGATAATAATTACCTTCAAATTCTCCGGCTTCTCCACTGTCAAGCAGTGTCAGCACCAGGTACAGCCATATCATCAAATGGCGGTATATCCTGTATTTGGGTTCTACCAGAAAGTTTACAAACCCGTTGTTATCGGTACAATATATATCCCTGAATTTCTGCATACTTTTTTAAATCCCTGCGAAATACGTTAAAAACAATGTCTTACAAAATCATTTTATACCAAACCCCACTTATTTTATACGAAAACGGTTTACTGATTTTTTAAAGTATCGGGCTAAAAATGTTTGGTATAACAAAAATGCCGTTTGGTATAAAAATACGCATCCCAATGTCATACAACGCTATTTTTGATAGAAACTTTTATACTATGGATGCCAAAATGATAGAAAAATGGATAAGTGCTCTTGAAAGCTGTTCAGCTTCAGACAACAATAAAGACATTGACAATATTATCAGTTTATGGAAGTTTGCGTCGTGCTATGGTCCCGAAACCACAATTAACGACAATGGCTCATTTAACAACGGTAAAGGAAGCGACATTAAAATTACTTTTACAGATGTTGCTCTAACCAATCCGGACACTCCCAATATACTTTCTACATTAGGCCTGAACATAGGCGCAGGACTTCATGAACTTAAAGACTCTTATTACGTTTTGCTTCATGACCAGAAAAAAAACTATACTCCTGCGCGTTTAATTGATTTAGAAGAAGAAATAATAAATGCCATACATGGAAAGATAATTCCTTACAGCTATGTAAGGAGGTTAACACGCGTTAATGGCAATGCCGGCATTTATACCAATACCTCCGTAAAAAAATGCGGCAGGCAGGACATACTATCAGCTATTAATGATTCCCCGGCTCCAAAAGATGACTCTGACTGGCTGGTACTTATACTCGATAACCTATCGTCGCAATGTGATAGTTTTTATTTTGACCTTAGTGTGCTATCACAGCCTTTTGCCAGCAGCTATAAAAAAGTAATGCTGTTCGACTTTTATAAAGGTGAGATTATCGACCTGGTAACCATCAAATAAGAAAAGCCCTTTAAGCGTAACACTTAAAGGGCTTTTATTTTCTTTTTATTCTCGCAAATTCTACCAGAAGAAGATGTACAGCGCAGCGATAAGTGCCGTAACAATAACAGATCCCGCAAGGAAACCGTTAGACACTTTAAACATTGAAGTATCTACCTCAAGACCATTAGGCGTAATGCCTTTACGGTATTCTTTAAGACTGATGTATACCATACCCGTTACACAGATAAGGAATACAAAGCCCATTCTGTCGATGAAAGGAATCTCGTAAATACCATCGGCATTTGCCACAGCAAAGCCCCAGTCGTACAACCATGAAAGATCTGTCATACCCGGAAGGAACTTAAAGATAACCGAGAAGATAAATCCGCCTATCATACCAAACAATGCTGCGTTAGAAGTAGTTTTTTTCCAGAAGAATCCAAGGATGAACATCGCAAAGATACCCGGGCTCAAAAAGCCTGTAAACTCCTGAATGAACTGGAAACCTCCTTTTTTATCAATTCCAAGGAATGGTGCAATGATAATCGCGATTATCATCGCTGCGACTACTGTAATCTTACCGATTTTAACCAGTTTCTCTTCGCTGGCACCGGTATTGATCCTTTCTTTATAGATATCAAGTGTAAAAATCGTCGAAATACTGTTTGCCTTACCTGCAAGCGATGCAACAATAGCCGCTGTAAGTGCTGCAAACGATAATCCTTTAAGCCCTGAAGGCAAAAGGTTAAGCAGTACCGGATAAGCACGGTCAGGATTAAGCTCTCCTCCCTGAAGCATTTCCGTCTGGAAACCACCCTGCTGGTGCAGTACATAGGCTGCAATACCCGGCAATACCACAATGATAGGCATTAGCAATTTAAGGAACGAAGCGAATAATATACCCCCACGGGCAGTCTTAAGGTCTGCACCAAGAGCACGCTGCGTGATGTACTGGTTACAACCCCAGTAGTTAAGGTTAATAATGATCATACCTCCTATCAGCACCGATAATCCCGGAAGGTCGGCATAGTTAGGATTGGTCTTATCAAATATCATGTGGAAATGGTCTCCCGCCTGAGTAGTCATGTGGTTAAAACCATCAATTACACCCGATCCGCCAAAGTGTTCGGCTACAAGATTAAGCGCAAGATAAGTTGTTGCAAGGCCTCCCAATATCAGAAAGAATACCTGTATAACATCGGTATACCCTATTACCTTCATACCACCAAGGGTAATAAATATGGCAAAAACAGCCAGGAACGCCATACACAGGTTAAGGTCAAAGCCCGATATACTGCTTATAGCCAATGCTCCCAAATACAATATTGAGGTAAGGTTTACCACCACATATAAAAGCAACCAAAATACAGCCATAATCATGGCTACACGTCCGTTGTAGCGCTGATTCAGGAACTGCGGCATGGTAAAAATCTTGTTTTTCAGGTATACCGGTATAAAAAATACGGCAACCACTATAAGTGATACGGCTGCCATCCATTCGTAGGTAGCAATGGCAAGTCCCATTTTAAAGCCGCTACCGCTCATACCAATAAATTGCTCGGCACTAATGTTACTGGCAATAAGCGATGCGCCAATAGCCCACCATGTTAGTGAGCCTTCGGCTAAAAAGTAGTCGTTACTACTGGTGCTTTCTTTCTTTTTTCGCCTGTATATCCATAATCCGTAACCTACAATGAGGACAAAGTAGAATAAGAAAACGATATAGTCGGCAGTAGATAATGCTTTCATAGTTTCTTGTGTGTTAGTGTTCGGTTATATAGTTTGTTTGTAGTGTTTTTCAGGAAGATTCCTAAGAATTTCGGCACTTTTCTCGGGTGAGATATCCCTTTGTGCCTCGGCCATCATCTCGTAACCCACCATAAATTTCTTTACGGTAGCCGAACGCAGCAATGGCGGATAAAAATGCATATGGAAATGCCATTCAGGGTGCGGATTTCCATCGGTTGGTCTTTGATGTATCCCCGATGAATATGGGAAAGACGTTTCAAACAAGTTGTCGTAACGCACGGTAATAGCTTTCAGAATTTCGGCAAATGCCAAAGATTCCTCAGCTGTCATTTCGGTAATGTTGCCAAAATGCCTTTTACTGATGATCATGGTTTCATATGGCCATGTAGCCCAAAACGGAACTACAACAGCAAAATGTTCGTTTTCTGTTACAATGCGTTCACGCATTACAAGCTCTTCGGTAAGGTAATCGGCAAGCAGGCTTTTTCCGTGCTTTTCATAGTAAGCAAGCAGATTGGCCTGTGTTTTTTCAACCAGAGTTGGTAACGACGACTGTGCCCATATCTGCCCGTGCGGGTGCGGATTGCTGCAGCCCATTACTGCACCTTTGTTCTCGAATATCTGTACGTGGTTAATAAAGTCTTTGCTGCCCAGTTCAGTATATTGCTGTTTCCAGGCATCAACTACTTTTACCAGTGCGCTTACCTCCATTTCAGGAATCGTCAGGTTATGTTTTGGCGAAAAGCATATCACTTTATTGATTCCTCTTTCCGGCTTCAGCTGAAACAGATCGCTGCACTGAGGTACAATTACTTCATCGGTAAGCAATGATGGAAAGTCGTTATCAAATACAAAAACATCAGTGTATTTATCATTCTGCACACCATTTGAGCGTACATTTCCGGCGCACAGGTAGCAATCCGGATCATATTCCGGCAACGATGCATTGGCAGCATTTTCCTTTTGTCCCTGCCACGGCCTTTTGTTGCGGTGTGGCGATACCAGCACCCATTCTCCCGTTAAAGGATTATAGCGCCTGTGCGGATGTTCGTTATTGTCAAATGCCTGCATGTTATTTTTTATAAAGGGTTGTACCTTTTGAAATCTTAATCTTATACGGTTTTAACGTAATGCCAAATTTGGCTTTGTACTCACCGCTTACACGCTCTATAAGCGCATCTTCGCTACCTTTTTTCACCAGGTTGATAGAGCATCCGCCAAAGCCTCCGCCCATCATTCGTGAGCCTAACACATTGTCATTATCCCTTACAGCATCTACAAGGAAATCAATCTCCTCGCAGCTTACTTCATAACCTTTAGAAAGTCCGTCGTGGGTAGCGAACATCAGTTGTCCCAATTTAGCAAAGTCTGATGCTTTAAGCGCATCAACAGCATCGAGAACGCGGTGAATTTCCTGTACTACGAACAGGCAACGCTTAAAATTGATCTCGCCCAGTTGTTCACGTTGTGCAATTACCTGCTGCTCGTTACAGTCGCGGAATGTTTTAATGCCGGGATATGCCTCTTTTAAAAGGGCAAGCCCTGCTTCAACCTCCTGCCTGCGGGTATTGTAACCCGAAGTAAGGTGTGTATGTTTAACATTACTGTCTAACAATAATAAGGAATAATCTTTAAAATCGGCTTTGTGGTATTCATATTCAAGCGAGTTGCAGTCCAGTTTTATCACGCTTTTCTTTTTACCGAACACTGAGGCAAACTGATCCATAATACCGCAATTTACACCCACAAAAGTATGCTCCGACTTCTGTCCGATCAGTGCTATTTCCTCTTTTGTAAGTCCAAGATCAAACATATGGCTAAACATATAGCCAATACCGCACTCCAGTGCCGCCGAAGATGAAAGCCCGGCTCCCATAGGGATAGTACTGCTAAAAACAATATTTACCCCCCGAAGTGCATTGCTTCTGCCTTTAAGCTGATGGATAACACCAAGAATGTAGTTAGCCCACATAATATCGGTAGGGTTTAGTTCGTCGTTGATATCGAAAGTATAGGTTTCTCCAAGGTCTTTGGCTATGATAGTACATTTTGAACTTCCCGATTCTGACACCGCAAAGCAAATGTATTTATTGATAGCTGCCGGAAGCACAAAACCATCATTGTAATCTACGTGTTCACCAATAACATTTATCCTGCCCGGAGACAGGAAAATATGTTGTGGTTCGGTTCCAAAAGCAGATTCAAAAGCCGCTGTAACCTGTTTAATTAACTTCTTTTTCATGTATCTTTTACCTTACCAGGTATTATATCGTTTCAAATTTCCAGATCGTTTTCTGTGTATAGGTATCGCCTTTTCGCAAAATGGCATTCGGGAAATTATCGTGGTTTGGTGCATCGGGAAAATTCTGGGTTTCAAAGCATATCCCACTCTGCGGATGATATGCCGCACCCTCTTTTCCTTCAATTGTACCAAAACAATTCCCCCCAACATAAATATGCACCGAAGACTGATCGGTATACACCGTCATTTTCAGTCCGGTCACATCACTGGATAATATTGCTGCCGGCTGATCATTGGCTGTAAGCACAAACGAATTATCAATTTTAGCCGGACAGCCCGACGGTATCTTAAAATCAAAACCTTTTTCGTCGGCTTCCGCATAACTGCCGGTAGGTATGCCATCGTCAGTAATATCTACTAAAACGGAGCTGTTTACCATCAATTGCTGACCCAACACATCATGATTATGACCATCAAGGTTAAAGTAGCTGTGCTGCGTAAGGTTTATCACTGTATCCTGACTGCTTTTGGCAGTATAATCAATCTTAATTTCATTTTCAGAGGTAAGCATATACGTTACTTCAGTAACCAGTTCACCCGGAAAACGCTCATCGCCATCTGGGCTTGTATATGAAAAAGTTATCGAGGCACTATCAGTTCCCTGTTTTACACCCTTCACCTCCCAATTCACACGGCAAAAGCCAAATTTCCCTCCGTGCAGGGTGTTTTCTCCAAGATTTTTGTCAAGATTATAGAGCTTGTCATCTATTTGAAAGCTTCCGTTTGCAATACGCCCCGCATAGCGACCAATAATCGCCCCAAAGTACGGCGGGCTTGGTAAATTATACGATCCTACATAACCCTCGATAGTATCAAATCCTAAAACCACATCTGTTTTTGTATCGTTCTTGCTATCAACCAATAACGACTGTATTGCTGCACCATAAGTGATAAATGCAACCTCAAGCCCCTTGTGGTTCGTAAGAGTATATTTATATACTTCAGTACCATCCCCAAGAGTGCCGAATAATTTCGTAACACTATTATCACTAAAATGTGAAATGTGATTTTTTTCCATTATTTTTTTATCGAATCGGCATCAAATGTAAAAGTTAATGCATAATAACCGTACCAGTACCTACCAGTTTTTGTATCTTTACTACCAGTTTACATTCTCATGAAAATAATAAACATAGACAACCGCAGCAGCCTCCCCAAGTACAAACAGATAATCCTGTCTGTGGAGACTGGCATTGCAGATAAGAGACTAAAACGTGGCGACAAGCTGCCGTCGGTAAACAAAGTAGCATTAGAATTTTCTCTTTCGAGAGATACTGTACTACTGGCTTACGACGAACTTAAAAAACGGGGCATTATCTATTCGCGCCTTGGAAAAGGGTATTATATAAAAAGTGAGGAATTCAGTTTTGAGCAGCGCATTTTTTTGCTGTTTGACGAATTCAACTCCTTCAAAGAAGACCTTTACAATTCGTTTCTGGAAACGATGGCTAACAATGCACAGATAGATATCTTTTTTCACTATTTCAACATTGAGGTTTTTAAAAAACTAATCAATGAGAATAACGGTGATTATTCCAAATACATCATTATGCCCACCACACTTAAGGGGGCGGCGATAGCTATAAAAACACTGCCTAAAAATGATGTTTATATACTGGACCAGACAAATGATGAGTTGCACGACTATCCATCGGTGCATCAAAATTTTGTAAAGGACATTTACAATGGCTTATTGCAGGGCAAGGAAAAACTGAGGAAATACAGAAAACTGATACTCATATTCCCTGACTTTAAACAACCGCCCGGTATGGCTGAGGGCTTTACAAACTTCTGTACTGAGAATAATTTTGATTTCGAAATCATTCCTGATTTTGAGAACAGGCAGCTAAAACACGGTGAAGTTTATATCATTCCTAACGATCGGCATTTAGTAAGTGTTATGGAACAGGCACGCGACCGGCATCTGAAAATAGGCACCGATGTGGGCGTAATATCATACAACGACACCCCGCTTAAAAAAGTGGTGGGTCACGGCATTACCACCATTTCTACTGACTTTACCGAAATGGGAAGACTATTAGCCGAAATGATATTGTCACAAAACAAAACTCAAATTGAAAATAAAAGCAGATTGATTGAAAGAGGGTCGTTGTAAGCTGGCTATTTAGACATTAGTAGGCTTCCCCTCCTCCGGAGGGGTGGCTGAAAGCCGGGGTGGTTTATTGATCATCTAACTACCCCGCCCTACGGGCACCCCTTCAAAGAAGGGGAAGCCTACTCACACCCTAAATTGGTTGAAATAAAAAAAGAGCCCCGAAGGACTCTCACGCATATATACAAACGATTTAAAACTCAAAGTTAAAGCCCTTTTTGGTAAGCTTTTCGTAAATTTTGGGATCGAACTCATAAAGCTCGGCGGCTCGGTGCGAAACCTCTTTTTGTTTTTCACCAAGAGCAACAAGCAATTTCATACGCAATATTTTTCTCCTGAAGTTAGATTTATCCATCTCTACACCAAGTATTTCTTCATACAATTGCATCAGCTCTAACAATGTAAACTTTTCAGGAAGAAGGTTAAACCCAATTGGCGCCTGCTTAACACGGGTTTGCAGATTGGTAAGACTGTAGTTCAGTATTTGGTTGTGGTCATAAATAAGATTGGGGACATCGGCAATTTTGTACCATTTAGCATCGGAAGCCGTAAAACCGGCACGGATATTATAATCTTCTCTTTTCACAAGCGCATAGTAGCCTATAGTTATTACACGCCCTAGCGGAAAGCGATCGGGCTCGCCAAACGCCTTTAACTGTTCCAGATAAATATTATCAAGACCGGTAAGGTCGGCAAGTAGTCGGTGTGCGGCATTATCAATACTCTCATTCTCGTGAATCCAACCACCCGGTAAACCCCATTCTCCTTTTCGGATACCTTCGGCGTGCTCAATAAGCAATACTTCTAGACTGCCTTTATCAAAACCGAAAATTACGCAGTCGATTGTGATGGCATTCATGACTGAACGCTCCGAAACTTTACCCGATTCTTTGTCTATAATTTTTTTTGCCATCATTCCCATTTAAATCCCAACGAATATAGGGATTTTTTCAAAATTACCAACAATAGGTATTTTTTTACACATCCGCTAATAAACTGCTTTTCAATTGGTAATAATAAATTTTTTTGCTTAATATTTTGTTGATATAAAAATAATGTTCTATACTTGTGGTCAAATTAACCATAAGAAAAAACGTTGTAGTATATTCGCAACTGAAATTTCATAATAGTTAATTTACAAATACCAAATAATCAGGTTATGCATTTTTTAGGAATAGACTTAGGAAGCTCATCTATAAAACTTTCGGTGCTTGATGCCGAGAGAGGCGACATTATAGCCACTGTGAGCGTACCTGATTCTGAGATGGATATTATAGCTCCAAAATTTGGTTGGGCAGAACAGGACCCTAACCTTTGGTGGAACTATGTTAAATCAGGAATAAGCCAGTTAGGGCAAAAACACAGTGTAGACCTGAAACGCATTGCAGCTATAGGGATTGCCTACCAAATGCACGGACTTGTAGTTACTGATGCGCAACTAAACCCTGTACGTCCTTCTATCATTTGGTGCGACAGCCGTGCTGCAGAAATAGGCGATAGCATTTATGACCTTATGGGGCATCAAAATGCGCAAAGCATTATTTTAGGAAGTCCGGGCAACTTTACCGCTTCAAAACTAAAATGGGTAAAGGATAACGAACCGGAAACTTTTGCCAAAGTAGCCTACTTTATGCTTCCGGGCGATTTTATAGCCGCAAAACTTTCAGGAAAAGCACAAACAAGCACTTCAGGATTATCGGAAGCTGCTTTATGGAACTTCTCCAAAGGTCGTCTGGCAACAGAAGTACTTGAAGCCATGGAGCTACCAACAAATCTTGTACCTGAAATAGTAGCCAACTTTGGCCAACAGGCTGATATCAATCCGGTGGTAGCTTCAGAACTTGGATTGAACCCAGCAGTAAAAATCACATACCGTGCCGGCGACCAACCCAACAATGCTCTTTCTCTAAACGTATTAAAACCAGGAGAAATAGCCACTACTGCAGGAACTTCGGCAGTAGTTTATGCCGTAAGTGACAACGACACTTATGATGCTAACAACCGCATCAATACTTTCCTTCATGTAAACAATACCGAAAGCGAAAAACGCAATGGCGTAATGCTATGCATAAACGGATCGGGAATATTATACCAATGGCTACGTAGAATAATGTCTGCCGGAAGCAATGAGCTTATTTCATACGAAAAGCTTAATGCAGAAGCCGCAAAAGCACCTGTAGGCAGTGAAGGTCTTCGCTTTTATCCGTTTGGAAATGGGGTAGAGCGCATCTTTAATAACAAACCTGCAACATCGGGCATTCAAAACCTAAACTTCAACATTCATCAGTCACCACACCTTGTGCGCTCCGCCTGCGAGGGTATCGTATTTGCCATGAACTATGGCTTTGATGTGATGAAATCGGTTGGGGCATCGGGTACTGTAGTTCGCGCCGGAAAAGCAAACCTGTTCCTGAGTCCTGTATTCAGGGAGATTTTTGCCAACACCACCCAAACTACCGTAGAGCTTTACAACACTGCCGGTGCCGATGGTGCCGCGCGTGGTGCAGCCTATGGTTATGGCTATTACAAGTCGCTTGACGAAGCCTTTGACAGCCTTAAATGCCTGGAACGCATTGAACCAACAACGGCATTAAGCCAGCAATATGCTGAAATTTATCAAAACTGGAAAAACACTATTTAATATAATTCAATACAATGAGTACAACAACAAACCAGTCGTTTTTTAGTACTGTAGATAAGATACAATATGAAGGCAGAAACAGCACTAATCCGCTGGCCTTTAAATGGTATGACGAGAACCGCATAGTTGCGGGAAAAACACTGAAAGACCACTTTAAATTTGCTATGGCTTACTGGCATACGCTAAACAATAAAGGTGGTGACCCGTTTGGAAGCCCTACCGAAACTTTTGCGTGGGACAAACACGAGAATGTTATTGCAAGAGCGAAAGAAAAAATGGATGCAGGATTTGAATTCATGGCAAAACTTGGCATTCCTTATTACTGTTTTCACGATGTGGATATGGTAGACGAAGCTTCTACCCTTGCTGAGTTTGAAAAACGCATTCAGGAAATGGTAGAATATGCTAAAATCAAACAACAGGAAACAGGTATAAAACTACTTTGGGGGACTTCTAACCTTTTTAGCAACCCGCGTTACATGAATGGTGCCGCTACCAACCCTAACTTTGACGTTTTGGCTCATGCCGGAGCTCAGGTTAAGATCGCAATGGATGCTACTATTGCTTTAGGCGGTGAAAATTATGTGTTTTGGGGTGGTCGCGAAGGTTATATGAGCCTTTTGAACACTAACATGAAACGCGAAATAGACCATATGGGTCAGTTCCTTGCAACAGCTCGCGACTATGCCAGAAAACAGGGCTTTACCGGAAACTTCCTTTTAGAGCCTAAACCTATGGAGCCTATGAAACACCAGTATGATTTTGATTCGGCAACATGTATCAATTTCATTAACACTTATGGTCTTCAGAAAGATTTTAAACTTAACATCGAAGTTAACCATGCTACACTGGCAGGCCACACGTTTGAACACGAACTGCTTGTTGCCGCTAATGCCGGAATGTTAGGAAGCATTGACGCTAACCGCGGTGATTATCAAAACGGATGGGATACCGACCAGTTCCCTATCGATATTTATGAAACTACTCAGGCGATGCTTGTGTTCCTTGAACATGGCGGAATGCAGGGCGGTGGTGTAAACTTTGATGCTAAAGTGCGCCGTAACTCAATAGACCTTGACGATAAATTTATTGCTCACATTTCGGGAATGGACACTTTTGCACGCGGTCTTATATGTGCTGACAACATCCTTCAAAATAGTGAGTACTCGGTATTACGCCAAAAAAGATATGCATCATTTGACAGTGGCGAAGGTGCAAGGTTTGAAAAAGGAGAACTTACTCTGGAAAACCTTAGCGACATCGCGCGTAGAAATGGAGAACCTCAGCCGATGAGCGGAAAACAGGAACTGTTTGAGCAAATCGTAGCGAATTCTTACTAAGAGAACCTGATTAAAAACAACAATAACCAAACACTCTAATTAATTATGAAAAGTAAAATTACGATTCCGCACAGGATGTTTACCTTTTGCTTATCATTTCTGTTTACCCTCGCTTTTACAGCTGCCTTTGCACAGCAGCAACCAGTAAAAGGTAAAGTAACCGGTGCCGATGACGGCCTTGGATTACCCGGAGTAAGTGTAATAGAAAAGGGAACAACAAACAGTGCCTCTACCGACATTGACGGTAATTACCAGATTGCAGTTAGCCCAAATGCAACATTGGTATTTAGTTTTGTGGGCTATGCCCCAAGAGAAGTTGCCGTAAACGGACAAGCAACAGTTACGGTATCATTAAAACCGGAAGCTAACGAACTTAGCGAGATAGTAGTTGTAGGTTATGGTACCCAAAAGAAAAAGGTATCGAGTGCTGCAACAACAGTTGTAAGCGGGAAAGACCTGCAACAAACAAACAATATCGATGCTACTGCTGCCCTTCAGGGACAATCATCAGGGGTTAACATTACCTCTACATCAGGTCAGCCGGGTGCAGGTATGGTAGTAAACATTCGTGGTACAGGTACTACAGGAAACAGCACACCACTTTATGTAGTAGATGGTGTTGTGGTAGATAACGGTATTGGTTACCTTGACCCGTCTATCATTGAAAGGATGGACGTACTTAAGGATGCTGCTGCAGCTTCTATTTATGGTGCACGTGCTGCTAATGGTGTTATCCTTGTAACTACAAGAAAAGGTGCCGAAGGCAAAATGAGTGTATCCTTAAACAGCTATACAGGTTTTCAGGAAGTAGCTAAAAAACTGGACATGCTTACTGCTAAAGAGTACGGTACGATTATGAATGAAGCCCGTGTAAACTCAGGACTTGCACCTATGTATACTCAGGATCAGATCAACAATATGACAAACCACGACTGGCAGGATGACCTGTTTAACGATGGTGCCATGAAACAAAACCACTCACTTGTTGTTTCGGGTGGAGATAGTAAAGCTACTTACAACTCAGGCCTTTCTTACTACGGACAGGATGGTTTGATAGGAAGCAACAGCGGACAATCACACTACGACCGTGTAAGCTTTACTATGAACAGTACTTATAAAATAAGAGAGAATATCCGTTTTGGTGAGAACTTTACATATACAAAAGTAAAAAGCAGCGGTATTGCCGATGACGGTATTTACAACAACTCTATCAGAGGGTTTCTGAACTCTCCTCCTAACTTCCCTACCTATAACGCTGACGGAAGCTATGGCTCATCAGATATATCTTCTGATATCACAAACCCTGTTGGTTTAATGTACTATACTAATTTTAACGAAAGTAAAACAAACCGTTATGTAGGTAACCTGTTTGCAGAAGTTGATCTTATCAAAGGGCTTACTTTCAGAACTTCATTTGGTGTTGATGTAAGCGATAATACTTATCGTTCGTTTACTCCGGTATACCAGTTGTCATCAGTGTCATACAACACTATCTCAACAGTTACACAGGGCACCACAAACAACTACTCATGGACATGGGATAACACGCTTCAGTATAAAACGAGCTTAGGCAAACACAATATAGATGTACTTGCCGGTATCTCTGCACGTGAGCGTATCTCTGAATTCCAGACAGGATCAGGTAAAGACCTTATTTTTGATGACTTTGACCATGCTTACCTAAGCAATACTACAGATAAAACCCAAAACACCGTTTCGGGAGGTAAGGTACCATACAACATCTATTCACAATTTGGACGACTGCTTTATGACTATGACAATAAATATATTGTTACCGCTACCATTAGAAGAGACGGTTCTTCAGAATTTGGAGCGAATGACAAATACGCAATCTTTCCTTCATTCTCCGGAGCATGGAACATAGATCAGGAGAATTTCTTCCCTCAGGATGCTAAAGTACTTAACAAAGTAAAAATCCGTGGTAGCTGGGGTCAGAATGGTAACGATCAGTTCCCGAGAACTTTTGCTTACATGTCTACAATCAGTTCATACGACAAAAATTACCACTTTGGCACAGGCCCTAACGAAATTCCTCTTTTTGTAGGTGCAAGCCCGGATGCATTATCTAACCCTGATCTTAAATGGGAAACTTCTGAGCAAACCAACGTAGGTATCGATGTTACTTTGTTTAACGATTTTAACCTTAGCTTTGATTACTATAACAAACAGACAAAAGACTGGTTAGTACAGGCGTCTGTTCCGGAAATCGCAGGTGCTCAGGCTCCATTTATAAACGGTGGTGATGTAACAAACAAAGGTTTCGAGATCGCCCTTGGTTACAACAAAGCCTTTAACGAAGACTGGAGATTAAGTGTAAATGCTAACTTCTCTCATAACAAAAACGAGGTAACCCGTATTGCTACCCAAAACGGCATTATATACGGAGAAAGCAACCTGCTATTCCAGGGTCTTGATGAGATGAACCGTGTTCAGGAAGGTATGCCTATCGGTTATTTCTACGGACTTCAGACAGCAGGTATCTTCCAAAACCAGGCGGAAATTGATGCTTACACTAAAGATGGCTCACTTATACAGCCGAGTGCTGTTCCGGGAGACGTTAAGTTTGTAGACCGCAATGGTGACGGACAGATTACTGCCGATGACAAAACTCAGATTGGTGATCCTAACCCTGATTACTACTATGGTGTAAACTTCCAGCTTAATTATAAAGCTTTCGATCTTTCGGTTTATACGTATGGTGCAGGTGGAAACCAGATTGCATATGGTATTCACGATTACTCAAGACCTTACTACAACTACACCAGCGAAGTTCTTAACCGTTGGACAGGCGAAGGTACATCTAACAGTACTCCAAGGGTAACTTATGGTACTACAGATAATGGTAACTACACTAAGTTCTCAGACCTTTATATTAAGGATGGTGATTTCTTCAGGATTAAAACTGTAACTTTAGGTTGTGACCTTGCTAAACTAAGCGATCAGATAAGCAAAACATTCAGCCAGTTAAGGCTTTATGTATCAGCTAACAACCTGTATACATTTACAAAATATCCTGGTATGGATCCTGAAATTGGTTTTGGTAACGTAAACCAACCGTGGGCAAAAGGTATTGACGTAGGTTACTACCCTCAGCCAAGAACATATATGTTAGGTTTAAGCGCTAACTTCTAAAAAAGGACTGAAAATGAAAAAATATATTAAAATAGCATGCTTATCAACAGTACTGGCAGTTACAGCCTGTTCTGACGATTTTATATCGAACCAGCCTTACACAGATAAGGTAGAAGAAAACTTCTATAAAAACCAGAAAGATGCATTACAGGGACTTGTAGCAGTTTATGATGTACTGCAACGAGAAGGTTACGGTGGTTTTCTTCTTAACACAGAAACTGCCTCTGACGATTGTTATGGTGGTTTTGGTACAGCTGATAGTAACGTAGCCCTTGAGCTTGACCGCTTTCAGTTTATTACCGACAAGGAAATGAACAACCCTATATGGCAAAACTGTTACCTTGGTATTTACAGGGCTAACATCCTTCTTGAAAACCTTGATAAGGTAGACTGGGGTACACAACCGGAACTTAAAACCCAATATGAAGCTGAAGCACGTTTTCTTAGGGCTCATTTCCATTTCGAGCTTGCACGCGTATTTGGCGATATCGTTCCGTTGGATCACACTTTAAAACCAAATGAATTCCAGACACCAAGAGCAACTGCAGATGTTACTTATGCTCTTATAGCAAACGATTTTAAATTTGCAGCAGATAATCTTGGACCTGCAAATTATTCTCAGCCATCTAATGCTAACTACGGACGTGTAACAAAATGGGCTGCTGAGGCTTACCTTGCTAAAGCATTCCTTTTCTATACTGATTACTATGAGAAACCGGATCTTGCCGGTGTAGTTACTAAAGCAGAGGCAGTAAACTACATTAACGATGTGGCAAACAACAGCGGACATGGTCTTGTAGCTGACTTTAGAAGCCTTTGGATTGCTTCAGCAGCTTCATCAGGTGTAACTTATGCCGGTGAAGGAAATACTGAAATGGTATTTGCTATCCGTTTTAACTCTTCGGGTAACGCTGACTGGAACCTGCATGAAGGTAACCGTTTTGCAGTAAACATTGCTGTAAGAGGCGGTGACCTTGGTACTTATGGACAAGGATGGGGTGGTGCTACCGTAACACCTTCTCTATATGAAGCGTACAGCGATGGCGATATCCGCAGAAACGCAACTATTATTGACTATGCTGCCGAAGGCTTAAACTATGATGCAGTAGCTGCCGGAGTACGTCAGTTTACAGGTTACGGATGGAAAAAATTCTGTCCTATCAGTGCCGAAGTTGCTGCTAACGGAGGCGATTTCCAGATAGACAACTACGAAGATTATCCTGTCATCCGTTTTTCAGATGTGCTACTTATGGCAGCAGAACTTAACCTTGACAGCAATGCAGCATTTGCTCAAACTTGTCTTGACAGGGTTCGTGAGCGTGCTTTTGGCAACACTACAAGCAGCATACCTGCTACTAAAGCTAACATTATGAATGAGCGCAGACTTGAGTTTGCTCTTGAAGGACACCGTTGGTTCGATCTTATCCGTCAGGATATGAATACCACTAAAGCAGCTGTAGATGCAACCTCTATGCCTAATGGTTTTGAAACAAGTTTCAGACCGGAAACATTAGGTTGGTTCGCACTTCCTCAGTCTCAGGTATTGCTTTCTAACGGAACAATTACCCAAAATCCGGGATGGAATTAAATAATATAAAAAGTATTAATCATGAAAAAGTTTCTAAAATTATTCGTTGCTTTTACAGCTATAGGAAGCCTGGTTTCCTGCGATGCTACAGTAGATGACGAAAGCCTTCCGGCTCCTGTTGATGCATCTAAGATTGATATTTCGGTTACAGCAGATGCTACTAACCTGGTAACAATGAAGAACAATACCCCTGGAACTATTGCCTACTGGGAGTATAAGGATGCAGCCGGTAACCTTATGGGAACCAGCAACCTTACCGAGGCAAAAGTTATGTTTCCTTTTAAAGGAACCTATGATGTTTTCTTTACTGCATATAGTAAAGGTGGTGCTGTACCTGCAGAGCCTGTAAGCATTACACTTGAAAACACTAATGAAAGTTACTTTGCTGCACCTGAGTGGGAAATGCTTTCTAAAAAAGTTGAAGGTAAAACATGGGTAGTAGATATGAGTAGCCCAATTGGATGGGCAGGTCTTGACTATCCTTATAACCCATCAGGTTCTGATGCGTGGAGCTGGTTACCAACTTATGCCGAGGCAAGCTGGGCAATGCCAGACAAAAACTGGGGAGAAATGACATTTGACCTTGATGGGGCTTATAACGTTAGTGTAACGCAAACTGCACTAAATGATGATACCCAAACAACTAAAACAGGTACCTTCAGTTTTGATATTGCCAAACACAAAATGAAATTCAATGGTGGTGTAGAGATGCTTTACGGTGGTGATTATCATCCTGACTGCAGCGACTGGACTACCTTAAACGTAATTGAGCTAACTGAAACTTCGATGCGCCTTGCGGTTATTCGTGATCAGAGCCGTACCGGTGAAGGAAAATGCCAGATTGTTTTCCACTTCAAACCAAAAGAATAAAGCATATTGCCGGTAAGCATATCCAAAAGTGTTTACCGGCTTTTTTTCCAAAAAAACAGCATGAAAAAAATTCACACATATCTCTTTATGGTCATTGCTACAGCAGGAATGCTAATGTTTACAGCATGCAGCAGCAGTGATACTAAAGAGCATAACAACCGGAAAATATCCTTTAACAAAGACTGGCAGTTTCATCTTAATGATGCTGCCGTTGACAAAGACACCTTTTCTGCCGCTACCAAATGGCGTACGCTAAGCTTACCTCACGACTGGAGCGTAGAAGGTAGTTTTGACGAGCATAGCCCCGGCGGAATAGGCGGAGGTGCTTTAAACGGAGGGTTTGGCTGGTATAAAAAAACATTTGCCGTTGCCGCAGCCGATAGTACAAAAGTTACCTCAATACTATTTGACGGAGTATACTGTAACAGTGAAGTATGGATAAACGGTCACTATTTAGGCAAACGCCCTAATGGCTATATCGGCTTCGAATATAACCTTACTCCTTTCTTAAAATTTGGCGATGCCAAAAATGAGATTGTGGTAAAAGTATTAAACCAGCAACCCAATTCAAGATGGTACTCAGGTTCGGGCATATACAGAAATGTATGGCTTCAGACTACCGACAAACTGCACGTAGCCGAAAATGGCACATTTGTAACGACACCAAAAGTAACTGCCGAAAATGCTACCGTAGCCATACAGACTACAGTCAAAAATGAATATGCTTCAACCAAAGAAGCAACTGTTACCACTACCCTGTACAAAGGTGATAGTGAAGTAACATCGGTAAGCCAAAAGATAACGCTTGAGGCTAACGCCGAAAAAACCATTAAACAGGAAACCACTGTAAACAATCCGGTACTATGGAATGTAGAGACACCGGAACTTTACACCGCTATAACCGAAATTAAAACCGGCGATGAAGTTGCAGACAGCTACAGCACGCCTTTCGGAATACGTTCTTTTACATTTGATCTTGATAAAGGTTTTATCCTTAACGGAAAACAACTGAAGATAAAAGGCGTATGCCTTCATCACGATTTGGGTCCGTTAGGCTCTGCGATCAATACAAGAGCGATTGAACGCCAGCTTCAGATTATGAAAGACATGGGCGTAAACGGGGTGCGTACTTCACATAACCCTCCTGCTCCTGAATTGCTTGATCTTTGCGACAAAATGGGCTTTATTGTAATGGATGAGGCTTTTGATATGTGGGAGCAGTCAAAGAACAAATATGACTACAGCACTGCATGGGATAAATGGCATAAGATTGACCTTGAAGCGCAAATTTTAAGGGACAGGAATCACCCTAGTGTTTTCATCTGGAGCATTGGTAACGAGATACCGGAACAATGGAACGAAAATGGGGCACGCATTGGTAAAGAGCTTGCTGCTATTGTAAAAGCACTGGACACTACACGCCCTGTAACTGCTGCGATGAATCCGCCAATTATTGTAAATGGAGATATTAATATCCAGTTTACCGAAACGGCTGCACAGCCTAACGCACTGGCAGGATCGGGGGCACTGGATCTTATTGGCTATAACTACGCACACCAAACGTATGCCAACCACAAGATCAACTTCCCGAAAACTCCTTTTATAGCTACCGAAACCACTTCGGCACTACAAACGAGAGGGTATTATGACGAGAAATCGGACACGATAAAACAATGGCCTAAACGCTGGGATATACCACTAACAACGGGTAACCCGGGTAATACCTGCTCAGCATATGACCAAATCCAGACACCCTGGGGCTCTACCCACGAAGCAACATGGAAGGTGATGAAAAAACACGATTTCCTTTCGGGAATGTTCATCTGGACAGGCTTTGATTATATAGGTGAACCTACTCCTTACCAGTGGCCGTCTATCAGTTCTTACTTTGGTATTGTAGACCTTGCGGGCTTCCCGAAAGATGTATACTATATGTACCAAAGCGAATGGACCAATAAAGATGTACTGCATATACTTCCGCACTGGAACTGGAAAGCCGGACAAACTGTGGATGTATGGGCTTACTATAACCACGCCGACGAAGTAGAACTTTACCTTAACGGAAAATCGCTGGGCAAACAAAGTAAAAAAGGCGACGATCTTCATGTAATGTGGAGAGTACCTTATGCACCCGGAACACTAAAAGTTGTTTCGCGCAAAGGAGGCAAGATCGTGCTTGAAAAAGAAGTAAAAACTTCGGGCGCAGCTGCTTCACTAAAAGCAACCGCAGACAGGATTATCATTGATGCTGATGGCAACGATCTTAGCTTTATAACGGTTGATATTTATGATGCCAATGGTGTTTTTGTAGCTACAGCTAACAACGAGATAAACTTTAGTTTGAAAGGAGAAGGTAAGATTGTTGGTGTATGCAGCGGTGACCCTGTGAGCCATGAATCATACAAAGGCACTAAACACACAGCGCTAAACGGTAAATGCCTTGTAATAGTACAGTCTACAGAAAAGGCAGGAACCATAGAACTTACAGCGAGTGCAGCCGGCTTAAAGAGCAGCACTATTGAGATAAGAACCAAATAAACAAACATCTATAATAAAATGAAAAAAACAACTTTAGCAGCGGCATTCCTTAGCCTGGCCCTGGGTCTGGCAGCAAGCCATGAAGCTGCTGCTCAAATTCAGAATGCGAACATCCTGAACCATCCGGTTGATGTTAGCAAAGATTTTGAGGATTACCTAAACACTTTCTATTTTGCCGACGAGCTGGCCTCTTTTGATCCGGCTACGGGAAAAGGAACGGTAAAATACCTTCGTTACAATTACAAAACCCGTCAGGCCTTCAACAATATGATGATGAAGCCTGATACGGAAAAAGCAAACGAATTCCCTGCTACAGAATATGAGGCATCTCCTGTATTGCCTTTCAGTATACAATTCGTATCTGAACGTACGGTAAGAATCGTGGCTGCTTCAGGGCCACAGTTTAACCAACCGGCAGAATCGCTGATGCTGGTAAACGGTACTGCTCCTAACCACCCTGAAGGATGGAAATACAGCAAAACTGCTACCGGACACCAGTATGTGAGCAACTACGGTAAAGTGGTTATTGAAAACAAACCGTGGCACGTAAAAATATATGATGCGTCGGGTAAACTGCTTACATCGACACTGCATAATGACGACCTTCAAAATACCTATACACCTACCCTACCGTTTGCTTTCGTAAGAAAGAACAGCGATTATTCGCGCAGTGTAGCACCTGTATTTGGGCTTGAGCCGGACGAAAAGATCTTTGGTTGTGGTGAGTCCTTTACACAATTCAACAAACGTGGACAGAAAGTAATTATGTGGACGGATGATGCCAATGGTGTTCAGAATGAAACCATGTATAAGCCAATTCCTTTTTATATGAGCTCACGCGGTTATGGTGTATTCATGCATACGTCTGCCCCTATTACGGTTGACTTTGGTAAATACTATGCCAGTGCTAATAAGATGATGATAGGCGATGATGTTGCAGACTTATTTGTATTCATCGGTGAGCCAAAAGACATCCTTGACGAATATACCGACCTTACCGGTAAGGCAGCCATGCCACCACTTTGGTCATTCGGTCTTTGGATGAGCCGTATTACCTATTTCTCTGAGAAAGAAGGCCGTGAGGTGGCTAAAAACCTTCGTAAGTACAAAATACCAAGTGATGTTATTCACTTTGATACAGGGTGGTTTGATGTAGACTGGAGAAACAACTATGAGTTTGCTTCTAAACGTTTTGAAAACCCGACCAAAATGATTGCCGACATGAAAAAAGACGGCTTCAACGTATGTCTTTGGCAGTTGCCGTATTTCACTCCTAAAAATACTTTATTCAACGAGATAGTAAACAACGGCCTTGCTGTAAAAGATAAAAAAGGAAACCTACCGTATGAAGATGCAGTATTGGATTTCTCTAACCCTGAAACGGTAAAATGGTACCAGGGCAAACTGAAACACCTGTTCGATCAGGGCGTGGGTGTTTTCAAAGTTGACTTTGGAGAAGCAGCACCATCGGAAGGATTATACCACAGCGGGCGTACCGGTTATTATGAGCACAACCTGTACCCTTTGCGTTATAACAAGGCTGTTGCCGAAGTTACACAACGCGAAAAAGGTTATACACTAATATGGGCACGTAGCACATGGGCAGGTAGCCAGCGTTACCCACTACACTGGGGTGGTGATGCCGAAACCAACAACGGTGCTATGGCCGCTACGCTTAGAGGCGGACTTTCATTAGGATTATCAGGTTTTAGTTTCTGGAGCCACGATTTAGGTGGATTTGCAACTAAATCGCCGGAAGCATTATACAGAAGATGGACTCCGTTTGGAATGCTAACATCTCACGTGCGTAGCCACGGAGAACCACCAAGAGAGCCATGGTTATTTAGCGAAGATTTCCTTAAAGGATACCGAGCGGCTGATAATATGCGTTACGAACTGATGCCATACATCTATGCTCAGGCAAAAGAAAGTTCTGAAAAAGGACTGCCAATGATGCGTGCGCTGTTTGTAGAATTTCCTAACGATCCGGGAGCATGGTTAATTGACAACCAGTATATGTTTGGGTCTGACCTGCTTGTTGCTCCATTATTTGAAGAAGTTACAGAAAGGGATGTTTACCTTCCTGCAGGTACATGGATAGATTACCAGACTAAAAAAGTATATCAGGGCGGATGGCATAAAATCAAAGCCGGAGATATTCCTATCGTAGTATTGGTTAAAGACGGTACAGCACTGCCTCACATTGGACTGGCACAATCTACTCAGGATATGGACTGGAGCAAGCTGACGCTAAAGGTATATGCAGCTGACGCTACCACAATAGCTTCAGGTAAGGTTTACCTACCGGGTGGTGACAAGGTACAAACCCTTACTGCTTCTAAATCGGGCAGCAGCTTTAACCTTGGACAAAATCCGCTAAACGGAAAAACAACATTCAAAACTGAATGGATAAAATAAATTTTGTGTTATTTGGGTTAGTTCTTTAAACTCTCCGGGAACCGTTTTGACTTCCGGTTCCCGGATTTTTAAAGCTTAACCGCTACAAGCTACTATTATGATTAAACAATTTATATTATCTGCTCTTTTGTTCGCTTCTCTGGCTTCAAACGCACAGGCGAAAAAGAACAATTACGAACTTACCTCTCCGGGAGGAAAGAACACCATAAACTTTGCACTGGTAAACAATGCGCCTACCTATGCTGTAAAACATGGTAAAGATGATATCATTACACAATCGGCTATGGGGTTTGTGCTGAAAAGCGACAATCTTACCAAAAACTTTGAAATTGCCGATGTAAAAACCTCAACACATGATGATACCTGGACACAGGTTTGGGGTGAAAAGAAAAACATCCGCAACAATTACAACGAACTTATTGTTAAACTAAACAGCAAGGATAAGAACAAACGTAAGCTGGAAATACAATTCCGTGCGTTTGATGATGGTGTAGCTTTCCGTTATGTATTCCCTGAACAAGGTGTTAAGGATAGTATATTCGTTATGGACGAGGCAACTACCTTTAACCTTAAAGAAGACGGACAGGCGTGGTGGATTCCTGCCTATCAGGAAAACCGTTATGAATACCTGTTTACCAAATCGGCAGTGAGCACACTTAATAAAGTACACACTCCGCTTACTATTGAGAACAAGAATAATGTAATCAGTTTCCACGAAGCCAATCTTACCGACTGGCCAAGTATGGTTATGGAACACACTACGGGTGCTAACCTAAAATCAGACCTTGTGCCGTGGAGCGACGGTATAAAAGCACGTTACAAAGGTGGTTTTACCTCATCGTGGAGAACTATCCAGATAGGCGAAAAACCGGGCGACCTTATTGAGTCATACCTTATCCTTAACCTTAACGAACCGAACAAACTAAAAGACCTTTCATACATTCATCCTTTCAAATACTTAGGAATTTGGTGGGGTATGCACATTAGCAAATTTACGTTTTGGGAAGGTGAAAAACAGGGTGCAACCACTAAACACGCTGAACAGTATATTGACTTTACGTCTAAAGAAGGTTTTAAATACCTGCTTATAGAAGGCTGGAACAAAGGCTGGACTCCGGCGTGGTATGAGAATAAAATGCATATGTTCAGCTTCACTAAAAACGCAGATAATTTTGACCTTGATAAGGTAGTTGAATATGGTAATAAAAAAGATGTACAGATCATTGGATACCACGAAACAGGATCGAACATCCTCAACTACATGAAAGAGATTGACGAAGGTTTCGCCCTTTATAAAAGACTGGGAATTCACAATATTAAAATAGGACAGGTAGGTTCTAAACTCAATATGAAAGAATGGCACCACGGTCAGTTTGGTGTGCGTTACTACCGTTATGTGTTAGAGAAAGCAGCTCAGTATGGGCTTGCCGTAAACTTCCACGAACCAATAAAAGATACAGGAGAGCGTCGTACCTACCCTAACATGATGGCGCGCGAAGGTGCAAGAGGTATGGAATATAACGCATGGAGCGAGGGTAACCCGCCAAGCCATGAAACCATCCTGCCATTTACACGTATGCTTGCCGGTCCTATGGACTTTACACCGGGTGTAATTGATGTGGAAGAAAAAATGGGCTTTAACAACAGAAGAGTTCATACTACTGCAGCAAAACAATTAGCACTATATGTAGTGCTATATTCTCCAATACAAATGCTTGCCGACCTACCGGAAAACTACGAAGGTAAAGCAGAACTTCAGTTCCTTAAAGATGTACCTACCGACTGGGAGGACACAAAAGTCATTCAGGGACAGATTGGAAAATTTGTCACTACTGTACGTAAAGACCGCAACAGCGGTGACTGGTACCTTGGTAGCATTACCAATGAAGATGCCCGTAACCTGAACGTTCAGTTGTCTTTCCTTGACCCGAATGCTAAATATGAGGCACAAATTTATGCCGATGCTCCGGGTACAGACATGACACATAACCCAAGTGCTGTAGCCATTACTACTAAAGTGGTTACTGCCAAAGATAAGCTTACACTAATGCTGCCAATATCGGGTGGTACAGCTGTACGCTTTAAAAAACTATAAGCCATGAAACAGTATGCACTATACATAGTGTTATTGGTAGCGGCATCATTATCGGCACAGCAAAAAAGTTATCAGTACCCTTTCCAAAACCCGGACCAGGACGCGGAAAAACGTATTGATAACCTGCTGTCGCTTATGACGCTGGATGAAAAGATACAGGCACTGAGCACTAACCCGTCGGTGCCGCGTCTTGGCGTTAAAGGTACAGGCCACGTTGAAGGACTTCATGGTCTTGCCATGGGTGGCCCTCCCGGAGAATGGGGTGGTAAAAATAAAGAACCGTTGCCTACTACAACTTTCCCACAAGCGTATGGCCTTGGCGAAACCTGGGATACTGAACTGTTGCAGAAAGTTGCCAACGTTGAGGCGATCGAAACACGCTTTGCCTACCAGAAATACAACCGTGGCGGACTCGTGGTTCGAGCTCCCAATGCCGACCTGGCCCGCGATCCTCGTTGGGGGCGTACCGAAGAAAGCTATGGTGAAGACCCGTTTTTGACAGGTTCGCTTACTGTTGCTTTTGTAAAAGGACTGCAGGGAAATCATGCTAAATACTGGCAAACGGCTTCGCTTATGAAGCATTTTCTTGCCAACAGCAACGAAGACGGGCGTACCTATACCTCATCTGATTTTGATGAAAGGTTATGGAGGGAATACTATTCGGTTCCGTTCAGGATGGGAGTTCAGGAAGGCGGATCTCGTGCTTATATGGCGGCCTATAATAAAGTGAATGGTATTCCGGCAATGGTTCACCCAATGCTGAAAGACATCACCGTAAAAGAATGGGGCCAGAACGGTATCATTTGTACCGATGGTGGGGCTTTTACGCTTTTACTTTCTGACCATAAATATTATAAGGACAAATACCTGGGTGCTGCTGCAGCTTTAAAGGCCGGCATCAACCAGTTCCTTGATGAATATGTAGATGCAGTATATGGCGCAGTTGCCAATGGTTATTTGAAAGAAAAAGAGATTGACGAAGTACTGCGCGGCGATTACCGCATTATGCTAAAGCTGGGTATGCTGGATGCTCCCGAAGGAAATCCGTATGCTAACATTGGCCTTGATAAAAACGCCGTGGACCCGTGGACTACCGAAGCCCATAAAAAACTGGCATTGGAAGCAACTCAAAAATCAATCGTGCTTTTAAAGAACGACCCTGCCAAGAATCTGCTTCCGATAGACCGAAAAAAGGTGAAGAAAATTGCAGTTATCGGTCCGCGTGCCGATCAGATAATACTGGACTGGTATAGCGGAACTCCGCCTTATACCGTTTCAGCATTGGCAGGCATTAAAGCCAAAGCAGGCGAAAATATTGAGATCACTTATGCCCTGAACAACATAGACGGTAAAGCAGCCAAACTTGCTAAGGAAGCCGATATTGCTATCGTTATTGCAGGCAACCACCCGTGGTGTAACGCGGGATGGGCACAATGTCCTGTACCGAGTGACGGTAAAGAATCGGTAGACCGACAGTCGATTACGTTAGAGTATGAAGACCTTATTAAGGTAGTGCATCAGGCGAACCCGAATACAGTAGTTGTATTGATGAGCAGTTTCCCGTTTGCCATCAACTGGACACAGGAGCATGTTCCGGCTATTGTTCATATGACGCACAACAGCCAGGAATTGGGTACTGCCCTTGCCGATGTGCTTTTTGGCGATTACAATCCGGCAGGAAGATTATCCCAGACATGGGTTAAGGATATTTCGGATTTACCGGAACTACTGGATTATAACATCCGTAACGGGCGCACCTATATGTACTTTAAAGGTAAACCGCTTTACGCTTTTGGCCACGGACTGAGCTATACTACTTTTGGCTACAAAGGAATAGAAGTAGAAAAAGAAGCTATTGCAAAAGGTGATACCCTTACTGTAAATGTAACGCTTACCAATACCGGAAACCGTGATGGTGAAGAGGTGGTACAGCTGTATGTAAAACATACCGACTCAAAGGTAGAGCGTCCTATAAAAGAGCTTAAAGCGTTTAAACGCGTTAGCCTGAAAGCCGGTGAAACAAAAAACGTTGCCTTGCAACTGCGTGCGGCTGACCTTGAATACTGGAATACTAAAACCCAGAAATTCGAACTTGAAAAAGGCACAATTGAGTTACAGGCAGGAGGAGCGTCAGACGCAATTGCGGTAACGAAAACAATACGAACCAAATAAACATCTATATAATGAAGAATAAGATACTTTGCCTTTCGGCAGCACTTGTGCTGGTAATGGCATCATGTAAAAAAGAAACAGGAGACCCTACGGCTTCGGGCGATATCGCCGCTACCTATGAAGGTACTCCGATGAGCGATAAATATGACGCTGAGATCGACAAGATCGTTTCTCAGATGACCCTTGAAGAAAAAATAGGATTGCTGCACGGTTACAGCATGTTTACCAATAAAGGTGTAGAACGCCTTGGTGTTCCGGAAGTGCATATGGCTGACGGACCACTTGGTGTGCGTGAAGAAATATCGCGTGACAGCTGGGCTCCGGCAGGAAATACCGACGATTTCGCTACTTACTACCCCGCAGGTGGCGGACTTTCGGCTACATGGAACCCTGAGATGGCACACACTTTTGGAAGAAGCATAGGTGAAGAAGCCCGTGCACGCCAAAAAGATGTATTGCTTGCTCCGGCATTCAATATCATCCGTACACCGCTTGGAGGTCGTACGTATGAGTACATGACGGAAGACCCGTTCCTGAACAAGACACTTGTGGTTCCGTATGTAACAGGTGTGCAGCAGAATGATGTTGCTGTGTGTATAAAACACTATGCTGCCAACAATCAGGAAACCAACCGTGGTACTGTAGATGTTCAGATGGATGAGCGTACACTACGCGAAATCTATCTTCCTGCGTTTGAGGATGCTGTAAAAAAAGGTCATGCGTATAGCGTAATGGGTGCGTATAATAAATTCCGCGGTGATTACCTTTGTGAGAATCCGTATATGCTTCAGAATATCCTTAGGGATGAGTGGGGCTTTAAAGGTATTGTGATCTCTGACTGGGCTGCGGTGCATACTACAAAAAAAGCACTTGAAGCAGGGACCGACCTTGAAATGGGTACACCTCTTGCTTTTGACGATTTCTACTTTGCCAATCCGCTTATCAAAGCTGTAAAAGATGGCCAGGTATCGGAAGCGGAAATTGACAAACATGCTAAAAGAATCCTGAAAATGCTTTTCAACCTGAAAGCAATGGGATCTGACAAAAACAGTCGTGCTATAGGAAGTATTGCTACTGAAGCGCATTATAAAGATGCTTACAACATCGCATCAGAATCGGTTGTACTCCTTAAGAATACTGAAAACCTTTTACCGCTTAACGCTGACCAACTGAAAAGCGTAGCTGTTATTGGTGCGAATGCAACCCAGAAACACGCTCAGGGTGGTTTTGGTGCAGGTGTTAAAACAAAACATGAAATCACTCCGCTTGATGCATTAAAAGCAAAACTACCTCAATCGGTTGCTATCAACTACGCTCAGGGTTATAAAACTGAATTCAAGCCTAAGAAGGAAATGAAATTTGGTGAGGTAACTCAGGAAGTAAAAGAAACAGTAAACGACCTTGACCCGAAAATGGTTGCAGAAGCTGTAGCTGCTGCAAAAAAATCGGATGTTGCTGTACTATTTGTTGGAGCTAACCGTGATTATGAAACAGAAGCTTCTGACCGTGCTGACCTTTCCCTTCCTTTCGGACAGGAGAAACTTATCGCTGCTGTTAAGGCTGCAAACCCTAAAACTATTGTAGTTTTTGTTGCGGGTGCTCCGTATGACATCAACAATGTGGTAGCTACAA
Organism: Flavobacterium sp. AG291; assembly: GCF_003350375.1. Taxonomy (GTDB): domain Bacteria; phylum Bacteroidota; class Bacteroidia; order Flavobacteriales; family Flavobacteriaceae; genus Flavobacterium; species Flavobacterium suzhouense. The sequence continues at coordinate 51,250 of NZ_QQAR01000008.1, forward strand.
ACTCAGCTATCGTTTGGGGATGGTATAATGGTTCTGAAGCTGGTAACGCTATCGTAGATGTACTATTAGGAAAAGTGAACCCTTCAGGTAAACTACCTTGGACAATGCCTAAGAAAATACAGGATTCTCCGGCTCATGCTACTAACAGCTTTCCTGGTGGTGCAACTGAAGAATACAAAGAAGGTATCCTTGTAGGTTACCGTTGGTTCGACACCAAAAACGTAGAACCGCTATATCCTTTCGGTTACGGACTGTCATACACCAAGTTTGAATTGGCGAATGCGAAAGCTGACAAGAAGGAATACGGTCAGGATGATACCATCACTGTAACTGTAGAGGTAAAAAACACCGGTAAAGTTGATGGTAAAGAAGTAGTTCAGTTATATTCTGCTAAAACAGGAAGTAAAGTAGAGCGTGCCGCTAAAGAACTTAAAGGTTTTGCTAAAATATTGGTAAATGCAGGTGGTTCTAAAACGGCTACGATCAAAGTTCCGGTAAAAGAACTGGCTTACTATGATAACGCTACTAAAAAATGGACTGTTGAGCCGGGTGCGTATACCTTTAAATTAGGTAATTCATCAAGAGATATCAAACAGGAAGTTACGGTTATGGTAAAATAAGAAGTTATACCACAGAGAGTCACTGAGATTTACACAGAGATTCGCAAAGTTCATTTTGAGCTTAACGCAAGCGTAAGAACACAGAGTTGACTTTGTGTTCTCGCGCCAAAGGCGCAAACTAAAAAACTTTGTGTATCTCTGTGTTTTTCTTTGTGTTCCCGATAACTATCGGGACTGTGGTACAATAAATTAATAATATATGAAACAACTTCTACTCTTCATATTGTCCTTAACATTGGTTCAGACCGTATCGGCCCAAGATACGTTTACCAATCCTATCTTTCCCGGCGACCATGCCGACCCTTCTATCATAAGAGATAAAGACGATTATTATATCGTGCATTCCTCTTTTGACTATTATCCGGGGTTGCTGATATGGCATAGTAAAGACATGGTAAACTGGGAACCTGTAACCCACGCCCTGACAAAGAATGTTGGTTCGGTTTGGGCGCCGGATCTGGTAAAATATGACAATAAATATTACATCTACTTCCCGGTAAGTAATACCAATTATGTGGTATGGGCCAATAACATCAACGGACCGTGGAGCGACCCTATCGATCTTAAAGTAGGCAGCATTGACCCTGGTCATGTGGTAGATGAAAAAGGTAATCGTTACCTGTACTTCAGTGCGGGCGATTATGTTCCGTTGTCTAAAGACGGACTATCGGTAACCGGACCTGCAAAACATGTATATGATGGTTGGGCTATCCCTCGTGAATGGTCTATAGAATGTTTTTGTATGGAAGGCCCTAAGATCCTGAAAAAGGGAGATTACTATTACCTGACTGTAGCCGAGGGCGGAACCGCCGGCCCTGCTACAAGCCACATGGTGATATCAGCACGTTCTAAATCGCCACTTGGACCTTGGGAGAATTCACCCTATAATCCGGTACTTAGAACAGGTAGTGAAGACGAGAAATGGTGGTCGAAAGGACATTCAACAATCATTGACGATGCCTCTGGTAAATGGTGGATGGTTTTTCACGGCTATGAAAACGGGCATTACAATTTAGGCCGTCAAACGTTACTTCAGCCTATCGAATGGACAAAAGACGGCTGGTTCAAAAATCCTGATGGTATAAAAACTGAAGCCCCGATTGCAAAACCTAAAGGCAAAGCAATTGTGGCTAAAACAGGATTATCAGACGATTTCCAGCAAGGAGCCTTAGGAAAGCAATGGCAATTCTTTAAAGAATATGATACTAAACGTTTCAGCCTAGACAAGAGTGGACTTCATATTAAAGCACAAGGTAAAAGTCTTCATGACAGCGCTCCCCTATCGTGCATCCCACAAGATCATTCGTATACTGTACAGGTTGAGGCTACCATAGAAGGCAACGCAACGGCATCGCTTATTCTTTTTTATGCCGACAGGATACATACCGGAATTGGTGCCAATGCTGAGAGCATCATGGCTACCTTACGCTCATGGCAGTTTGCTACTGAGAAAAATCCGGTAGGCAAACACATTTACCTTCGCCTTGAAAAACGCGGACAAATGGTAAATATGTTTTACAGCGCTGATAACAACAAATGGACAAAAATTGAGAATTCGGCAGAGGTATCAGCCTTTCACCACAATGTACTGAGCGGTTTTACGAGTTTAAGGATAGGGCTTTCTGCCGTAGGCGAAGGCAACGTAACATTTAAGAACTTTGTATATACGCCAATTGATTAATGATATGCCGCTCCTCCGGAGCTTTTTAAACGATATAACATGAAAAAAATACTATTCGCTGCATGTGCTGCTTTTAGCTTTACTGTAGGCAATGCGCAGGAAGCCTACCAGCCTAACTGGGAATCGCTTGCCAAATATGACGAGACTGCCGAATGGTTTAAGGATGCCAAGTTTGGTATCTATGCACATTGGGGTGTGCTTTCGGTTCCGGCGTATGCCAACGACTGGTTTCCGCGAAATATGTTTATAGAGGGTACGCCTGAGTACAAACATATGGTATCATTATATGGTGATCCTTCTAAATTTGGTTACCATGATTTTGTACCGATGTTCCATGCAGAATATTTTAACGCTGATGACTGGGCAGAGCTCTTCCAGAAGGCGGGAGCTAAATTTGCCGGCGTAGTTGCCGAGCACCACGATGGCTGGAGTAACTGGGATAGTAAGATCAACCCGTGGAACAGTATGGATATGGGGCCACACCGTGACTTGGTTGGCGAACTTGCCAAAGCAATTCATGGCAGAGGCATGAAGCTGGTAACCTCTTTCCATAAAGACCGAAATCTGCAGATCAATAAGGATAATCCGGACAAATGGCTGGATGATATTTCGTATTTCCCATACAACCCAAAATTCCCAACATCGTCAACCGATCCTAAACTGGCACAGTTCTATGGTAATATTCCACCCGATCAGTTCTATGCCAATTGGTATGGTGAGTTAAAGGAACTTATTGATAACTATTCACCCGATCTTATTTATTTTGACAGCAAAATGACTAAGATACCGGAGAAGACAAAACAGGAATTTGTTGCATACTACTTTAACCACTCGGTAAAGGAAAAGAAACAGGTCATCATTACACATAAGGAAGGCGAGCTTCCTAAAAGCGTAAGTATAGAAGACTTTGAAAAAGGACGCCAAAATGCCATCACCAAAGATTTCTGGCTGACGGATGAAACCGTATCGGTAGGCAGCTGGAGTTATACTAACGACCTTGGCCTGAAAACCGCTAATGATATTGTTGACCTATTGGCTGACATCGTGAGCAAGAACGGTGCGCTAATGCTTAATGTATCACCTATGGCTAATGGTATTATCCCTAAAAACCAACAGGATATATTATTAGAGATCGGGCAATGGCTTAACGTAAACGGTGAGGCTATTTATGGCACACGTACTTTTGATGTTTTTGGCGAAGGCCCAACTAAACAGGAAAAAGGCGGTATGTTCCTGGATAAAATTAGCTACACGGCACAGGACGTTCGCTATACCAGAAAAGGCAATACCATTTATGCTATTGTATTAGGCTGGCCGGGAGAAGATGCTTCTATAACGTTCGGGGCTTTAGCCAATAAAGGAAAAGTAAAAAGCGTTAGCATTTTAGGAAGTACTGAAAAGACAGCCTATACCTATGATAGTTTAGGATTACATATAAAGACCCCTTCCAAAAAAGTAGATGATAAAGCTTTTGTAGTGAAGGTGGAGTTGAAATAATATCTGTTTTGATTTCCTGCAAGGCCTAAAAGACCTTGCAGGTTTACCCAAACATTCCAGATTAACATTTTGCATTTTCCGGTATATCCTTACCCAAGAATATATTTTTTACTCTGCGGCTTCTTCAAATTCTTTTAACAGGCCGCTCACTTCGTTCCAGTGGTTTATCCTTTTATGATGTGTAAGATTCACATTGTGGTATGCTGTAAACATCAACGTTTTTCCTTTACAGAAATCAAGGTTTTTGATGTGATCATCAATCATATAATCGGTATCTATAATGCTCTTATCTCCACAAAAGATAATATTCTTCCAGCTGATGAACGGAAAATGTTCTGCCAGCCATTCTTTCTTTTCGAATAGTGATAACGGAAACTCCATTGCGGCTGACACTACATATACTTCGTATTCTTCCATTAGAGCTTTAACCACTTCTACAGCACCATCCATCACAGGCAGGTTCCTGAAGAAACCTTCGGTATTCAGAATCTTCAATAATAATTCTTTATCCGGAAAAAGACCGTGGTCTTCCATACCCTGTATTTCATCTCTGGTAATAGTAGTTCCGGCTTCTTTATTGTACCAGTCTACAATATATTGTTCTATATCGGCCATTACGCCGTCCATATCTATAGCAATCGATTTTCTCATTGTTGCGTTATTCTGCATTTTATTGCATTATTTAGAAGCAAAGGTAGTGTAATAAAATTATAAATTGCAACTATTTGCAATATTTATTTGCTTATATTTGCAATATATTGCAATATCATGTTAAAAGAAGAACGCCTGCAGGCCATATTAGATCAGTTATCACAGGATAATAAAGTACGTCTTGATGCATTGAGTGAATCGCTTAACGTATCAGAAGATACCATACGCCGTGACATTAAGGAACTTGATACCCGTGGGCTGTTGAAAGCCGTTCGTGGCGGTGCTGTATTACATTCACCTGTTCCGCACCATTACAGGGACAGGGAAAAACATGATATTGGCACTAAAAAGATAATTGCCACAAAAGCATTAGACTTTTTAACGGACGGTCAGGTAGTATTCTTTGACGGAGGGACATCGGTAGTAGCACTGGCGGCAAGCCTGCCAGCAAACCTAAAGATAACGGTTGTAACGAATAGTTTTCCCGTTGCCAATGTGCTGGAAGACCACCCGAATGCAGAAGTTATCTTTGCCGGTGGGCGACTGTATAAGACAGGCTTTACTACTATGGGGCAGGAAACACTGGATACCTTTAGCCGTGTTAGGGCCGACATCTGCTTTTTAGGGATATGCAGTATCCACGAAAGCATGGGCGTAACCGCAATGGATTATGAAGATGCACAGGTAAAAAAGATAATGGTAGAAAAAGCCGCAAAAACTATTGCCATGTCGTCACTGGAAAAAACCAACACCGTTGAACCTTTCTATATTTGCCCGGTAACCGACCTGGATGTAATCATTACCGAAGCTGAACCTGATAATAAGTTGCTAAAAGGTTTTGGAGAGATGGGGATTGAGGTGGTGTAACCGATGATGCTGCAACAAAGTTTTTAAGTTAGTCCACATGGTAAACAAATCCATCTCCTGTCATAGTCACAAGTTTATGTCCATCTTTTAAACCACCATAATCATTTTGAGCAGTATAGACTATATCTATAATCCAATTCTGATTATCAACGCCATGAATCATAAGGATTTTTTTAGGAGTATATGTATACTTATTTTTCATAAGATACATAACTTCAAAATTAGCTTTAGCTACCATTAGATTTATCGAAGATTCTGTCAAAGTTGAAAACTCATCTTTAGTTGAAATAAAAGAAAATTTAACATCAATCTTTTTTTCATCAGCATTTTCAATTTTTATCAATGATTCAGGATAAATAATAAGTCCATCCGCTTCTTTAAAATTTTTCAATAGGATTCTGCCATCTTTATCAGAAACCTCTTTCACATATTTGTAAGTCCCATTTTTATTCAACAAAACTTTTTTCCACTATCAGTTGTAGCGTATTCTTGAGCAGTGACTATAAATGGGAAGAATAAGAAGATTAATATTTTCTTCATTGGTGATTTATTGATTAGCTAAGTAAATATAATAATTAATTTGGAGGAACGGCATATATTATGTCGCTCCTCCGGAGCTTAAAAACCCTATTCTTATTATTGCTATAAATATGACACCCCTTCGGTGTTATTTGTTGGATATATAATCACTTCACCACCGTCCTCAGCTCATTCCTATACGCCGAAGCACTCTTCCCTGTAAAATCTTTAAAGGACTTATTGAAGTGGCTAAAGTTATTGAAGCCGCTTTCGTAGCATACATCAGCAATGCTCATTTGTTTTTCGGTAAGCAGCTTACAGGCATGCACGATACGGTATTCGTTTACAAAACGGGTAAAGGTTTTGTTAGTCACTTTTTTAAAGTAGCGGCAAAATGAGGGTACGGTCATGCTCGCCATATCGGCCATGGCCTCAAGGGGAATCTCTTCCCTGAAATTATCCTTCACATGGTTAAACACCATATTAATACGGTCGTTATCCTGCATTTGGGTCTCCAGGGCAAAACCTTCGGCATTCAGTATCTTATAATCTTTCGCATGCTCCAGTTCGTTGAGTATACTTATCATGGTAAGCAGTCGTTCCAACGGAGGCTGGAATTCCATGGCTTCTATCCTTTCAGCTAATACATTTTTAGTTTCTTCACCAAAAGCGATTCCTCCTTTAGCCCGTTCGAAAAGTTTGTTGATGTTTTGGGTTTCGGGCAACGCCATAAAAGCATCCCCCAGAAAATCAGGTTTCATCTGGATAACCGTTTCGTTCTTATTACCTGTATGGTCATCGGTAAAACCACAATGCGGTAGGTTACTGCCTATAAGTATTAGGTCGCCATCCGTATAATAGGAGATATGGCTGCCTATCTGGCGCTTTCCGGTTCCGCCATTTACGAATACAAGTTCAACTTCCGGATGGTAATGCCAGAGGTGCGCTTTGATGTTGGCATTCTGCACATATTTGGAATAATAAAAAGAAGTGCCAAAAGCAGGTTCGATAACTTCATAAGTTGCTTTCAGATTTTTCATCTTCAGATGTGTTTTGGAACTCAAATTTATAAAAATTATGCCAGTATTTACATGAAATTAACCTATAACGTTTTCGAAAAGACAATATAGTATATAAATTAGAAAATATAGGTGCGCATACTATTTTACATCAATACTAATTTAGCAACATAGAATTTTTGTTAAACCAATAAATATAAATAGTATGAAAAATGTAGTGAAATTCGGTTTAGCCCTTGCAGTATTTTTAACTGCGTTTGGAGTAAGAGCAAACGATGCAGATTTTTCTGTTAGCGTAAGAAGCGGCCTTGGAAAATTGATCAATTTTTCAATCAACAATACAAAAGCACACGTATCTATTACCGGTAAAGATGGTGAGATCCTTTTTGAAGAAAACATTAAGGGCAAAGACGGAAAGATAAGCAGGACGTATGACCTGAACGCTTTCCCGGCAGGAAGCTATTTCCTTGAAGCTGAAAACGGAACTAAAATAGCGCGTTACGAAATCAGGATTGATGAGAAAACAGCATCAGTGTCTGACAGGGCTATTGCCGAAGTGCTTAAGCCTGTGGTTACCACTAAAGACGGTATCGTAACCGTAAACATCAAAGAAGTGAACAATACACCGGTATCGATCGTTCTTTATGATGAGAACAATGTTGAGCTTTTCAACGAAACCTTTAAAGGCGAGGCTGCATATGCAAAACGCTTTGACACCAAGAAAATTAATGCTGCGAAGTTTACCGTAGTAACAAAATATAACGATAAAATGTTTGTTGAAACTGTTGCTGTAAGGTAACAGTTTAAGGTTAGGTTTGGTTATAGAATCAGGCCTCTGCTGTGCTGCAGAGGCCTTTCTTTTTTATAAACCTAACATACTTTCCATTGCCCAATTGGTATGGGCTCCGGAGGTTCCTGTTGAAGGATGCTGCAGATTACCTACCAAATGCTCTTTCATGTTCTTAACATGGTAAAGCTGAATATTCTCAGGATGTTCGATCTCAATCTCTACAACTCCATCATTTGTTGTAAGTTTTAAAGGAACATCATCAAATATTGCAAATTCTATCTTTCCTTTACTGCCAATGATAGTAACACTATCATCTTTCTCAAAACTTCCAAAGTTCCAGCTTCCGGTACCTGTAACCCCTGATTCGTGAACCCAGGAACCAACAACTGCATCTTTTGCAGTATAAAGCCCCTGCTGGTTTAAACTGCTGCCGTTTACCTTTTTAAAATCACCAAAGAAAAAAGCAAAAAGATCGAGTCCATGACTGGCCAGGTCATCAAAATAACCTGCTCTGGCTATTTCGGCATCAGTTCTCCAATTATATTCTCCCGATATATCTACCGGCGAAGGTGTTCTGCTTAAATGCCAGTTTACATGGCGCACCTTCCCTATTTTTCCTTCTTCCATCCATTTCTTTACCTGTAAAAAACGAGGCAGCGAACGACGGTAATAAGCCACAAATAATGGCAATTCTTTTCCCTCAAAAGCTTTACAAATGTTAACACACTCGCTATATGACGGTGCCATAGGTTTCTCTATACAGCATGGTTTTCCAGCCTCGGCCACCTTAAGGGCATAAAATTCATGGGTATCCGGTGGTGTAGCAATATATATGGCATCAATCTCAGGGTCATTGATCAACGCATCAGCATCGGTGTAATGTTTAGGAACACCATGCCTTTGCGCATAATCAGCCGCTTTTTCGGAATCACGGCGCATTACGGCATAGAGTTCAAATCCTTCCGTTTTCTGATATGCCGGACCACTCTTACGTTCTGTTACATCGCCGCAGCCAATAATACCCCAACGGATAATCTCAGGATAGTTTTTCATAGATTTTTGGTTTGTTTTTTGGAAAGCTAAAAATAGTGTTTTTTGACAAACACTTATAGTCTATTTGACTATATTTAAACAAAAATCCCCCTGATTAGTTCAGAGGGATCTTCACGTATATAAAACTTTGGTAATTATTAAAAAGCAGTAGTAATGTTTAGCGTAAAACCAGTACTCTCAGGTACGAAACGGCATACACCGCCCACACATACAAGTCCGCCACGCTGCCTACCGTAGTTAGCAGCAATACGGGTAGCTCCTATTCGGTAAGCACCTCCCATATTGTAGTAGTGTGTTTGTTTTTTAGGATCGTCATTACCGTAGTTATAGATATCCCAAACATACAAAGAATATTTATCATTCAGGTTAAGTTCTAGTGTACCACCTGCCCAGTTTTTCTTATCGGCATCGGCCCACATATGTTCACCTTCAAGACGGATTGATTTGTTATCAGCAAAGTTGTAAGTAGCTTCTGCAACAGCAATGTTAGCTCTTACCTTATCACCACCTTCTAACCAGTCTTTGTTGTAGTATTGGTTGATATACTCAAAACCTGTAAGCCATGTATCAGAAAGCCTCTTTTTCACCTCAAAGTTATAGTCTGAGAAATATTTCTCACCTACACCAAAAAAGCTTGTACTATAATCTGCCGGAACGGCTCTGTAACTCCCCGGAAGATTATACCAGCTTGATAAATTCAGGGCAACTTTAGTTCCGTATTTACCTCCTAAAGACGATCCTTTATCAAAGTCGTAGAAAATATCTATCTGACCCCCGGTCTCACCCGCTTTCATCTTAGTTGGGTCAATAAAGTCTACTTTACTTTGCGCCTGGAAAACATAAATATTAGCCAGATTAGAGTGGTGCTGTTTTGTAAGTGCCGGTGTAAAGTTTAGCACCTTGTCGTTAAAGTTAAGACTGGTTGTTTGTAAATCTCCGGTAGCCGTTGGAATTCTTTCAGAAAGCACTTTAAAGTTCTCAATACGACGGAAAGTTGCATCGATACCAAGTCCTGATTTAGAATATCCGAAATTAAGCAATACCGTATTGCCCGGTTTTACGAAATCATTCGATATATTATTCTGTGCGTCAAGCACTGCATCATCAATTTTATAATCATACTCCCCTGACACATAAAATGCATCATGAATGAAATTAAATCGGAAAGCCGACATGCTCGTTAATGAATGAAAGTTCGGATCCGGTAAATCTACATTTTCGTAACGCCCAACATAACTTAATCCAAATGAAAGGTCACTTTCCTGAAAGTTTAGCAGCTGGCTTACGTTAAAATCAGAATCAAAGCCATAGATATCGCCATTTGCCACATCGAAACCGCTACGTTGTCTTCCGTATAATGCTGTTAATCTTACATTGTCACTTGGGCGGTAAATGATTCTTCCCCCACGAAGTGCAGTATTAATACCTAATGCACGGTCTTCCCATGCACGGAGCAGCATTCCGCTACCAAACTGCTCATAGAAATAACCAGCAGTAAACTCAAACTTTTCTGTTTTATAGCTTGCGAAATAAATACCAAGATCAGTACCCTTAAAACCCGGATTGTAGTTTAAAAGCGCATTAGGTTCATAAGCTTCTACCTGAACTCCGGCAGTAAAACCTCCAAGCTGATAATTTACCAACAAGTAATTGTTAGAACGGAAAGGATCTTCAGGATGGTTAAGCCCTCTCCCTTTATCGTTAAGATACCATTGCGAGTTCGATTCTAAACTTCCGTATATCTTTCCGTAGTTCTTTTTTTGTATTGTATCATTTTCCTGGGCATAAATAGCACCCGCTGCAAAAGGCAGTAATAGTAGGAATAGCTTTTTCATTAATTACAGCTGCTTCAGTTTATTATAAAGTTCTTTTTCTGCACCCTGGCTGTAACCATTGTGGATGTAAACTATCTTTTTATTTTTTACCACTACTGTATAAGGAGGATTAGCCACTCCAAGAGCACGTTTTAAATCCTGATTTGTATCAAGCAGTACTGTATATGGCCATTTTTTACCGTTAAGCAACGGCTTAACACGCTTTTGTGTACGCGTATCATCAATAGAAACGGCAATTACCTCCATATTAAGCTCTTTAGTCCATGCTGCATAATTTTCATTTATTGCATCAAGCTCATTAATACAAGGAGCGCACCATGTTGCCCAAAAACAAAATACATAAAGCTTATCTTTCTCAGCGAAATCATTTTTAACACTAAGTGTTTTATTATCTAATGACTTAAGTGTTACCGATGGCATTTCTTTTTGCGCATAAGCAGAAACTGTAAGAAACAAAAACAGCAGGGCTAATTTTTTCATAATTATAAAGTTTAAATAAAACTGCATTTGCAGTAGCGTGCGCAATATTAAAAAAAAATTAACATCTAATAGTATGCGTTTTCGTTAAAAACAAAAAAGAACAGCATAAAATTTAAAAAAAGTTGCATTTTTAGCGGTTAAAAGTCTATCGAACTGGTAGATTATCATGTTTTTTGCCATTTTTTAGATTTTTTTTTACATGATTTGACGAAAAAATTTTGACATGTCATTTTTTTCTATAATTTCGTCAAAATAATTTACATTAGGTTTATATATGCTTAACCCATAACAACTTAATTTAGATTAGAATATAAAAGATAAAATAACAACTATACTATTTAAACTATGAAAAAAAGACTACTACTTGGCATGATGCTTATGGGTGCCTTTGCTGCAAATGCACAAATCGCAAACGGATCTCCGGCGCCGGAAATTTCAGGACAGCAAATCCTTTCAATTGTAGGGAATGACATAACTTATGGTGAACAAATTTCACTTCAGGCTTATCTAAATGCTGGAAAAACTGTAGTTGTTGATTTGTCAGCAGCTTGGTGTGGCCCATGTTGGTCTTTCCACGAGTCTCATACACTAGAAGATCTTTATGCTGCTTACGGACCAAACGGAAGCGATGAGCTTGCTGTAATATTCGTTGAAGCTGATGACAATACACACATACTTGAATTAGGCGGACAAAGTTTACCTCCAACAGCAGGACAACCTGAACGCGGCCCATCACAAGGAAACTGGATTGAGGGAACAAATTATCCTATAATCAATAATGATACTGCTGCTGCAGCTTATAATCTTGAAGGTTTTCCATCTCTTTACATAATTACTCCAAACGGGCAAGATGAACCTGGAACAGTTACTAACCTTGAAAGAGCTTCGTTAGCTACTATGGTTGCAGCTATTAATACTGCAAGAGGTACTGCTATGGTAGGTGTTGACCATTGGGGCCGAATTGGAGCCGGAGGTGGAAAATACTGTGAATCAGGAGCTACTGTAAGTGCATATGTACAAAGTTACGGACACACTGTATCTCATGTAGAAGTACAACTTAAAAAAGATGGGGAAGTAGTAGCAACTCAGCCTTTTGACGTTAACCTGGTTCCTTTTGGAGTAGCTGAAGTAACTTTTGATGGTATTATTTCTGAAGAAGGTGCTAACTATCAGGCTATACTTACTCAGGTTAATAATGCTCCGGCAGTTGATACAAACCCTGAAAACAACATCACAGCAGAATATGATTATGTAACAGGTACTCCGCTTGAATCTACTGATGATATAACTATTACGATTCATACAGATGAGTATCCTAATGAGATGAAACTTTACATCCTTAGAAACAAACCTCAGGGAGGTTACACTACAGCTGACATAGCATACCAAACACCAAACTACACTAACACACCTACTTATCAGGAAAAAACGTTTACATACAATAAAACACTAAGCTCTAATGAGTGTTATACTATCCTCTTAAGTGATGCTTATGGTGATGGTTGGGATGCGAACGAAAATGGTGAAGCTCCAGCACACGGCGTAACTATTACAGCTGGAGATGGAACTCTACTGTTTACTCACAATGGTACTTTCCAATACGAGGTTATTAAGGAGACTGCCTTCAAAACAAACGGAACTCTTGATAACGAGACTTTCGAAACTAAATCATTAGCTGTATACCCTAACCCTTCTAACGGCATCTTCAATTTTAGCACTGAAGAAACCATCGACGTAACGGTTACTGACCTTACAGGTAAAACAGTTCACACTGCTAAAGGTATCGAAAACGGTGGTTCTATCAACCTAAGTGGACTTTCTACAGGTATGTACATCGCTAAAATAAACGGTGCATCTGGCGAAAGAGTTGAAAAACTAATCATCAAATAGTTTTAAACACTATTTAACAGTTATATAATATAACGCTATCGGGAACGGCTTTTCTGTTTCCGATAGCTTTTTTAATAAAAACGCATACATTAAATTAAATTCGGAAAAATGAAAAAGATTATTTTAGCAGCTGCACTTTTTGTTGGTGTTTTTGCTCAGGCACAAATTATAGTAATGGATGGTGATGTAGAACTTCAAAATAACCAGACATATACTTACAATGTTTATGGATCAGAAGCGAAAATGCATTTTTTGGTTTTAAACAATACTGAAGAAACCATTAATGTTAAGCTTAAAATGGTTGATTCAGATGTAAATCCTTTAGGAAATCAGGTACAATTTTGTTACGGAGGATACTGCTTTAATACTGCACCTGAAGGTACTTTGGCTCCTCCGGGTGTAGCAAATGAATACACAGAGGTATTGCCAAACGGAACAAGTGGGGCAGAAAACTACTTTTACAATCAGTACCAATCTCCTGTAAGCTACACCATGGCACTTGTACACGTAAACGCTGCCGGAGAGCAAACAGGTGAACCGATTATTACTTTCACGTATAAATACGACCCTACAGCATCAACTACTGATTTTGCTTCTCTTGAGAAAATGGGTATCGTAGTAAATAACACTGTAGTAAAAAACACACTTGACGTTACTGCTAACCAAAATGCAAAACTTCAGATCGTTAACATCAACGGACAAATCGTAAAATCGGCTACTGTTGTTAATGGTTCTCAGGCAATCGACCTTTCATCAGTTGCAGCGGGTGTTTACTTTGCACGTTTTACTACCGAAGAAAACAAAACAGCTCAGATAAAGTTTGTTAAAAACTAATACGCATTAGCTTAAAAGCACCAATGCACGCTTACATTACAATGAAAAAGAATTTTATCCTGATAGTTGCAGCCCTACTTATCGTTATAGGCTGTTCAACTGATTATGAAATATTAGAATCCCAGACAAACATCAGCCTTACTGCCGATAAATCTGTTCAGGTAATTGGAAACCCCGTTACATTTACAGTAAAAGACGCTAAAGGCGATGAACTGACTGAAGAGGCTGAATTTTATGTTGATGGCAACAAAATTGAAGGCAACACATTCACATCTGATGTTGTTGGAAATTTTGAAGTAACAGCTGTTTACAATGCCGTAACTTCATCACCATTAATGATAAACTATCACGACGGAACAGGAATCAACTTCAGGAAAAGAATGCTGATTGAAGATTACACAGGCACATGGTGCGGATGGTGCCCAAGGGTTGCGCATGCTATAGAATTGGTTCATAATCAAACCGAAGATGCTATAGCAGTAGCCATCCACGGTCCGGGAAAAAATCCTAATGACACCGGATATGATCCATACACCTATGACACTTCTGCATTTGAAACAGCAATGAACCTTGCTCCGGGATATCCTAAAGGATACCTGAACAGAAACATTCAGTGGGCTTTCCCTGAACCGAACAATATCAATCAAGCCATAGCTCTAACACAGGGTGAAAACCCAAAGCTTGGTGTTGCTATGACATCTTCTATTGCTAACGGTAATATTAGTATGGATGTAAATGTAATGTTTGGTAAAGATTTCAGTAATAACCTTAAATTGGTAGTATACGTAGTTGAAAACGGGCTTATTTATGAGCAGCACAACTATACTTCATATTATGACGGGGTTGACCTACTGGAAGACTACGAGCATAATCATGTGCTTAGAGATCCGCTTACGGGAATGACCGGTGAAGCTATTACTGCTGACCAAACAAAAATTGGCCAGACATATACAAGAACTTTCAATGTTGCGGTACCTGCAAATGTTGCTAATACTGCTAACATAGAGTTTATCGCTTTTGTAATTGATGAAACCGGAAGGGTGATTAACGTGAGAAAATCATCTCCTGGTGAAACTCAGGAAATCGAGCTTCTTTAAGAAATTCTTATCTAAGATATTTAAAACCATCAGCTAGCGCTGGTGGTTTTTTTTATGCCACTATGGAATGTAAAAACTATGCAGCAACACTAAATATTAGAAAAATGTTTCATTTTATAAGATGCAACCTATTAAGCGTTAAAAAAAAGGCTTAAGAAATATAATCAGGTTACTTTGCATTGTCATATTAACCAAAGACAATCCTGATTATGAAAAAAATACACCTTTACTTATTCACTTTATTATTTTTAGTTACAGCTTGTGGCACAAATACGTCGGTAACCGGATCGTATAAAGATGCAGCTGCACCTCAGAAAGCTTATAGCAAAGTCTTTATCGTTGCTATTTCAGACAGGGCTGCTGCAAGGCAAACCGTTGAAAACGGACTGGCTCAGTTAATAGCCTCAAGAGGATCTGCTACGGTAAAAAGTTCAGATGTATTACCTCCCAATTTCAGATCCGGTGACGTTACAAAAGACAAAGAACTTATTTTAAAAAAAATAAGAGAAACCAATTGTGATGGAATACTAACAGTAGCATTAGTAAATCAGGAACATGAAACCCGTTATGTTCCGGGAACTACAAATTACTACCCTATGGGTTTTGGTTATTATGGTGGTTTCGGTACATATTATACTTACGGTTATAACAACTTTTATACCCCAGGCTATTATACCGATGATAAGATATACTACCTTGAATCGAACCTATACGATGCCGAATCCGAAAAAATGGTTTGGTCTGTTCAGTCTAAAACCTACAATCCTGCATCATTGGATGATTTTCTTGCGGGTTACAACAAAGCTCTTTCGGCTCAGATGGACAAAGACAATGTAATGATGTCTTCTAAGAAGTAAAAATACTTTAACCGGAGTAAATATATTATTGAACAATACCTCCATTGAAATTACCAAACACATCAAAACATGGCCATGAAGAAAATACACTCCAGTTTTCATCAGATAGTTCCGGTAAGGAAATTCAGGGATTATCTAACGGCAGAACAAACCGATCTAGCCTTGGAAACAACACATCTGGCGTGGGTGCGTACTACACTTGTCATGATCTTAGCCGGACTGTGTATCAGCAAGGGACCACAGATACTTTCTGAAGCAAAACTATTAACTCAGGAAATAATTGCCGAAAGCAATATTATGGGCATTGTCCTTGTTGTGACCGGCACTGTACTTTTAACCGTTATTACGTTTTACTTCTTACTGCGAAGAAAGCAACTATCAAGTGTTAGCAAAATAAATTCATATACATTAATTCCAATGCTACTAATATCAGCCTTTACTGTATTAGTAGGCACCGGGATAAGTTATTTACTCATAGTAACCTAAATGTTAAAATTTTAACCAATTTGACATTTTATTAACGTATTGCAGTTGAAATAAAGTCTAAATTAGTAAGACCAACAGCCAATACACCTTATTATGATTACAAATTTACTATCCACTATGTTCTTTTTAGCCGGAATGATTGGATTGATAGTTTCAGTCATTATCATTTGCAAAAAGGAAAACATCTTACAAAACTTACTTCTTAGCCTTTGCCTTTTTGCATTATCCTGCTCCTGCATCTATGGCTTATATACCAGTAGCCTGCATTTCTATCTCAATGAAGCTTCTCCTTTAAAATCATTAGCCTTTATTGTTGCTCCATGCGCTTATTTATACACCAAGAAAACTACCAGTCCATCTCTGGTATTCAAATGGTATCATTCGCTGAATTTTTTGCCCGCTTTACTCTATCTTTTTTATACAGTTACAAGTAACTCACAAATCGTTAATCCAAATTTTTGGGTATTTAACACTGTTGACTACACTACCGATTTTTATGCTTTTAATATGCTGGTTAGCCTTGCATGGTTACTTTATGCCTACACGCAGGCATTAATTACATTTACCAATACGGATAAACTTGTTTTACTCTCAGCAAAAAAAACCATATGGCTTAAATGTTTTAGCTTTTTAATACTATCACTATTCATTGGGCTGTTCATCCAAAAAGTTTATGGTCTTTCTTTCGGCGTAAACTTCAATATTATTAACGACTTCATTATTTCAGCGATACTGTTAGGAGCGGGCTATGTGGCTTTTTACAAGCCTTCTGTGTTTTTTGACACAAAAAAACTTCACGAAGACTACCTAAAAACATTAGAGGTAATTACCGAAGCCCCTTCAATCAATGAAGTTGAGCACTGTAAGGCACAAGCAATTGTATTGTCCGACAAAAAGATACTGGAGTACTCTGCTCAGATAGAAAAGGCATTAATAGATAAACCTTACCTTAAAAAGGGATTTGTGATACGTGACCTCTCTGAACTGACTGATATACCTGTACATCATCTGTCGCATTTTATAAATTCCTATCATAACCTGCACTTTCAGGATTTTATAAATAAAAAAAGAATTGAATACCTCATCCAGCAACTCGGCGACAGTGAATGGAAAAGCCTTTCGCTTGAAGGCCAGGCATGGGCTGTAGGCTTTAAATCCAGGACAACATTTTTCAGGGCTTTTACCAAGCTCATGGGAAAATCTCCTTCAGAGTACCTGAATTCTCTCAACGAAGCTAAACTTAAAAACTATTCTGCAACAGCATAAACCAATACAACCAATAATTAAGGAAACCTCGTGTTTCCTTTTTTTATTAAATAAGATATGTGTAACGTACTTTTTATAATATCTTAAATGATAACGATTAAATCACTGCTTGTCATTAAACATATTATAATGTAGTTTTTTATGATTGTTTGTCAAAATAATCCGGCGGATAGAGCTTTTGTCCATACCTTTCGGCAGTTTCCATAATTTTAGCCCTTTCCTCATAGGTAGGCGGCTGAGGCTTCTCTCCTTCCCTTAATGGTTTTGAAACCTCTTTAAAAAAAGCATCAAGTCCTGCAGGAGCTACCACACATAACAGCTTTGCCATTTCGCCCGATATATTCTTAAAATTATGCACTGGCCCACCTTCGGGAATAGTTACTGCAGCACCTTTTCTGGCCGTATATGTTCCTGATTTTGTCCTGAACTCCACTTCCCCTTCCAACACATAAAAACTTTCCTGAAACAACGGATGTTCGTGCGGTACAGGACCACTGCCCGGCGGCATGTTCATTTCTATAATAGCCAGTTTATCATTAGTTTGTCCTCCGGTGAGTACAACCCTGTAATTAGAGCCTGCAATAAAAAGAGCATCGCCTTCTTCAGGACCTGTTATGATGAGTGGTTTTGATTCAGCCATGATTAAAAATTTACTTAAAAGTAATAAAAAATGCCCCTCGCGGAGCATTTCATATTTTGTACCTGTAACCTTACGCAGGCTTTACAAGCGACAGTATCTTTTTGCCGATAGTCATCAGAATAACTGCAGCAATTCCGCCAACAAGCCCAATAACTACTTCTTTTGCTATAGATGGCCATTCCGGAAGAAAATGGTGCAGGTACTCAATGTTATGTGCAAAAATACCACCTGACACCATGATAAGTGCAAGCGTACCAATCACAGCAAGTGCCTTAATAACTACAGGCAATGCTTTAACAAGCAAATTACCCAACGCCCCTAAAAAGCCTTTATCGTTAGAACGTCGTATAAGGCTGAAACCCGCATCATCCATACGTACAATAAGTGCAACGATTCCGTATACACCTACAGTAGCCAGAAAGCCAACTACAACGACAGTCAGTATCTGTGTCATCAATGGTTTTCCTAAGGTACTTCCTAATGCAATGATAACGATCTCGATAGACAATATAAAGTCGGTAGTAATGGCCGATTTCACTTTGGCTTTTTCTTCTTCAGGGCCATCGGTATCCTCTGCATCTTCTATTACTTCATGACCAGTTTTAGTGCGATGAAACAGGAACTCGATAATCTTCTCTACGCCCTCATAGGCAAGATAAATACCTCCCAATACCAAAGCCCATTTAATAGCTACAGGAAAAAAGTAATTCAGCAATAAGGCAATAGGGATAATGATTAACTTGTTAAGAAGTGAGCCTTTGGTAATAGCCCAAAGTACAGGCAGCTCACGCGACGATAAAAAGCCCGTGGCCTTTTCAGCATTAACTGCGAGGTCATCACCAAGTATAGCGGCTGTTTTTTGGGTAGCCACTTTACTCGTTACTGCAATATCATCCATCAATGCTGCGATATCATCAAGAATCGCAAAAATTCCTCCTGCCATAGTTGTTTTTGGTTGTTAAGCAGCAAAAATAGGGAAATTTGAGGGAGTTTGCGAGAGAGATGGGTAAGTTTAACTTGTGTTAAGATAATTTGTTTTTGTGGCACGGATTACAAAAAATGCTCCCGCATAGCGGGAGCATTGATTTCTTTGGCAGAGAGGAAGGGACTGCATACATCCTATATCATACCAAATACAATACATTGCATAACAACAATAAAAACTCTGTTTTTCAATATTTTACAACTAAATAATACATATACTCATCTTGGATAACAATCGGTAATATTGGAATAATTCGGATGTTACCGTACAAAAATAATACAAAATTGTTATATTTGTATTGTAACAATACACCTATGCCTACAGTAAATTTTCTCTACCGGTCAACAAAAGAAGAAGCAAATCTTAACATTAGACTTTTGTACAGATATAATGATAAAGACTTTGTCTTTGGAGGCAAATCAAAAGTATACGTCTCAAAATACTATTGGGAAAAAATACACCCTCAAAAAAGGATCAAGGATTCTGTGAATTTAAATCTACAACATGATATAAACACACAGATTAATAAACTCTCTAATCACATTTTAAAAGCTTTTGATCTAATTAACCCTGAACAAATTACTAACGTATGGCTGAAGAATCAAATAGATTTATACTATAACCCGGCCAAAGACGAGGCTGTACCAAATACCATAATTGAGTATATTGATTTTTACATCACTCACAGGAGATTTGATCTGAAAGATTCATCTATTCAAAAGTTTAAAACAATAAAAGGTAAGCTTGAAAAGCTACAAACATTGAAGAAAACCCCTATATACATTAAAGACATTAATGATAAATTTAAAAACGAGTTTATAGATTTTTATATTTCTGAAGGCTACGCCCAAAACACTATTCAAAGGGAACTTTCATTTGTAAAAACCTTTTGTAGACATGCCCGGTCAATGGGAATTGAAACTAGTCCACAACTTGATAATCTGAAGGCTAATAAGGAGAGGTCTGCAAAAATATACTTAACATTTGATGAGATTAGCCAAATAGAAAATATTAAAGAAGAACTGTCTGAGAGCCTCAAAAATGCGAGAGATTGGCTTATTATATCCTGTTATACGGGGCAACGAGTATCTGACTTTATGAGATTCAAAAAAGACATGATCCGTATTGAATTAAAAAAGGGCGATAATAAAGAGGAAGCAAAGAAAATTCATCTGCTGGAATTTACCCAAAAGAAAACAGGGACAGTTATGTCAATACCGTTATCGAGCAAAGTTCTGAACATTCTTGAGAGCCGAAATGGTGACTTCCCTTATAAAATATCTGATCAACGATATAATGAGTTTATAAAAACTGTTTGTAAAATAGCAGGTATAAATACACTTGTTGAAGGAAGTATATACAAAGAAACAGAACCGGAAAGCGGAATATTCAGGAAAAAGCCAGGAACATATCCAAAATGGGAATTGATTACTTCTCACGTTGGTAGACGATCATTTGCCACCAATTATTATGGAAAGGTACCAACTACCTATTTAAAATACATAACAGGCCACAAAAGTGAATCTATGTTTTTAAATTATATCGGTAAAAGTAACAAGGATATGGCTATGGAAATTAGCGATTATTTTGTATAATAACGTACTTTAAGATTTTTTAAGAAACCTTAAATAAGAGTTAACTTATTAAACAATTGTTAATTTGGCTTGCAAACTCCAAGCTTAATTTAATTGGCTATACAGAAATGTTAAACTTTTTCCAAGCTTAATTAAGTTCAGCAAATTAATATTGATTTTCAATAATTTACAATATTCACCAGTATTCATAATGTTAAATAGTATTTCCCTATCTAACAGATCATATTTCGCGTTTAAATCGTGTAGTAACTTTGTACTAGATGAAAAACAGGTAGCTACTAAGTTAAATTATCTTCTCTTCGTTGGTGCATCAATGAGAGTTAAAATCAGTACGAGATCACGTTATTAGAGTCATTTGTAAGAGATGGCTACGATCTATTGTTTAACTAAAACATATCAAAATGAATTCCAATATACAATTTATACAGTATAGCCCTGAACAACTGGTTACAAAGTTAAGCTCTGATCTTAAGAGCCAACTAAAAGATATAATTGAAAATCTGAAACCTTGCGAAAAGGAAGTGTTAACTAGAGATGAAACCATTATTTTTCTTGGTATTGATCAATCAACATTATGGGAATGGACTAAACAAGGTAAGGTACAAGCATATGGAATTGGAGGGCGAAGATATTATAAGAAAAGTGAGTTGATAAACGCCTTAATTCCTATTCAATCTAAAAGAAAATTAACTATTAACGATGCAGCCTAATGATAGATAATGCAAAAATCTGGATTCCTCAAAAAAAACACCTACAGGATCATATCAATCATACTCGTGTCATTGATTTAAGCACAAAATTAGACCTATCAACCGGGTTGATAGATGCTTGCCCAAAAAGGGGTAAATACTTTAATATGGATGTCGTGCTAACATGTAAGAGTTCCTTTATAAGGGGCAGTATCCATATGCTTACCAATCTTCTAAATGGCAAGGAGAGAAAAAATTTTAATGATCTATGCTTTTCATCCTCTAATGAAAGTATTTCTCATTTAATTAAAGTTTTTGGATTGAATAAGAAGACATATATAACAAATCTAGAATTTGGATTAAATATTCAATTATCTAAAGATCCTCAAGAACTAATTGACTATAACTTATTAATGTATGACTTAGATCCCCCTAATGCAGATGAGAAATTTAGAGGCCGGGGCGATATGAAAGTATTTCACAAAACCGATTATTTACTCAAGATTTACAATAAGTCTAAACAATATCGCTTACAAAATCATATATTAAGAGTAGAAATAAAAATCATATCTAAACGTAAGCTTCAGAAGTTCGGAATAAATAGACTGGAGGATTTACAAAAGGAAGATGTAATAAGAAAACTATATGCTTTCTTGATGGGTGAAATCCAAAAACTTATAGTTATAGATGACTTTTCAGAAGTAGACATGACGCAAGAGGATCAAAATGAACTTAATTTATACACAAATCCCAATTACTGGAAAAAACTTAGTCGAGATAGAAGCTATAAGGTTAAAACAAACAGAAAGGCTAGATTTAAAGCTCTTATTACGAAATATCATTTAAACAGTATTCATAACGACATCCTAACAAAAGTATCTGAAAAGTTCTCACAAATGATGGACTGCCCACAACAATCATTAAAGATGGTTGCTTAGGGCATGAATGTCAAATATAGAAGGTCTAACAAATAAACCCTCTATATAGGCACATACTTTTATTTTGAAACATTCTCTATACGTGAGTGCCTTGCTTTACTTGCGTCTGCATATGAATCGAAAACATACAGGTCTCTTGATATAATTTTTGATTCAGCCTCTGTTTCACTAATTTCATATGCAGTCGCAAGCATTCTAAATTTGTTTGTGGCTCCTCTCAGAGCAGTTTCCCTTATGTTCTTTTCAGCATTATCCAAAGCTCTATATTTGAAGTCTTCGTCTATCTCAATGTTCACTTCCTCAATATCAGTAATATGCTGTACAGTTCTTTTAAGAATATGTTTCTCGTTATTATATGATGTATATAATTCATATGGTTGCTCAGCCGTAAAAACCATAAAGTAATACTTTGGAACTATCACCGGTTCGGAAGTTTCGACCGGAACTGCCTTAGGAATTGAATAATTTTGAGGTTCAATTTGATTTGAGGAATTATTATTCTGACAAGCCGAAACTAATAAAACTAAAAATAAGAAGTATATTGTTCTCATTAGAAATTGGTTTTTACCGTTCCTGTAAATTGCCCTTGAATTTGACCTACTGTGGTGACAAGATTAAAATTTATATTCGTATCGACTGTATTTTCTGTGATTATAATTCTTCCATTCTCTCCTATTAAATCAGACTGTTTGGAAACAATATTTGATGATGCTATTTCTCCGCCTTCAACTACTATATTATCCACAATTCCGTAGGATGCCAGATCTCTAGTTCCCGGGCTACTATTGTATTTGAATGTTCCTTTCGGAATAGTTGTTAATGGTTCATCAAACATTACAAAAAATGACGCTGCATGTGTCATTGAGTCAGAAAAACTTTCCACACCGTCAAAGTCATGATTTGTCGAAATTTCACCATCCGTAAGTATAATATTATACCCAGCAAAATCAAGATCAGAATATTTAGTAGCTAATATGTAAACATGTTTTATTGGATAAACTGTATTATTAACTTTAAAAAAATTTGTCCCTTGCTGATTTGTTACAGGGCTTTCGTCCGAACCTGAACAAGATACAATCAACAAAACGCTTAAGAATTGTACTATTTTTTTCATGTGCCTATAGATTTATCAGGTGTAAATATATAAAAAACGCATATATGCGTCCAAACAAATTTTAGATTGTTTACACCTTTGGATATGGATGCTTCAGAGGATACATTTATAAAGCTAGTTGGCTCACAAATTAAGAGACTCCGAGAACAAAGTGGACTTTCTCAGGAAGATTTGGCTAATGATTGTAACATCCCCAAATCACAGATTGGCAGAATTGAAAGAGCTGAAATTAACACCACTTTGCGCACATTATACAAAATTGCCTCTGTATTGGGTGTAGCTCCTTCTGAGCTTTTAAAACATTAATATTCCAACTTCCTTCTTTCTGCACTATCATCCATCTTTTGAGCATCTAAAAGATAACCTTCGGAAAGCTTTTTAAATATCTCAGCGACATTTGGATATTTATTCTTGTAATCTTTGGCAAGTTTGGCGAAGTAATTTGCATGACCTCTCTCTATATCGCCCCCCTCATTAGCCCCCCTTGAAGAAAAACCTCTTTTATTAAACATTTCTGACCTGTAGCCACTCTTTACATCATCAGAATTGATATTATCAACTACTTCAAATATAAATTCTTGTGGCCAAGAAGAGATATTTTCAGGATAGGTAGCTAAAACTTTACCTATATGAGAATCAGCCACATTTAATCTACCGGCCTGCTCAGCTAAATTTCTAGCCTGTTCAATCCATTCTACAAGCTGAGTTTTATCAATAGAGCTATCATCCTGCATACCAGGAATTTTTTTCCACGACCGTAAAAGACGGTAAGCCTGGGTCGCTCGGTTTTGAACTTGTTCATCTGACAGCGTATTTTCATCGGTATTAGCTTCAACATCACTATCCGGCCTGTACATCCACGTAATAAGATCAACAAAAAACTTAGGATTTTTTGACAGTTCTTCTTCTAATATTTTTGGATTTCTTTTACCATGATAAGAGTCAAAAATGGGCAGAAAAAGCCATTCCAGATTTACTAAGATCGAGTTATCAATATCATCTCGTTCATAAAGAGACTCAAAAATTCTTTCAATTTCATGTGTTTGAATATTAGGCTTTTCACTAGCCTCTTCATTAGCTGCTTTTTGTAATAGCTCAACTAATATTGTTGTCGGTAATTCTTTAGCAAAATGGGATGATACATCTATTGCTGAAAAGAAACGGCCATGTTTAATAAGATTTTTAATCCCAAAAGTTTTTTCATCATTCGAAACATGAAAAAACCTCGGATATATGTTTCTCCAATATTCAATTTGCACATCCTCATCAAGAGTTGAAACAAAATCCCATAATTCTTGAGTTTGATTTAAAGGTATAAGGATATTTGCCAATGCACTACTGTTAAAGCCATGAGTTTTGAAGGTATTATATATATTTATAATCCATTGAAAACCTTCAGAAATAAATTTGGTATAAAAAAAACCGTGTACAAACCTTGTATCTTGATCATCGGACAAACTATCAGAAATTGATAGAATATCAGCCTCATTAGTAAGCACATACGCAAGTGCTTCTGCAAATGCCCATGAATTTTTTATAGATTTTTTTATTTCTAAAGTACCTTGAACACCAAACTCAGACAAGAAAGTTTCGATGGCATTCCTCCTAACCTCGCTAATTTTTGCCTCTTGTTTCTTATGTCTATTTTCGAATTCTGCCTCTACAAATGGAAACCCTTCAGGAAAATCAGGCCATTGTTCATTAAATAGCCAAAGATTTCTACTTATAGTATCTTGTGGCGTAAGCTTTTTATATAATTTCTCATAATGCAAAAGTTCTGTCTCCGGTAAAGCCCAATCAGCATTTGAATATGATCTATGATGATGTAGTATTTTACGAAGTCCATTCCATGTCATTAAACTTGACATCTTCACATCAGAGGCGTGTTTTTCAACCCAATCAAAAATTTTTCTTCTATCAGTAGATGCTAAATTTACGGACTTATTAATCAATTCTAAAAATTTAGAATCTTCATATTCTAACGTTTCAAGAATAAGTGAAAAAACAGAAGAATAAGTATCATGAACTTCTTTATGAGTGTAATTTTGATGAGTATTTTTGTCAAATATTCTCCATCTCATTTTATGAGTGGTCTGTCCAATACCATTATAGTCTGGCATCATAGACATAAGCAATATCCATCCTGATTTTGGTTCCTTTTTAACTGCATAGGTTAGGGCTTCCATTCTCTCTTCAAACGTTGCCAATGTTTGAAAATGCCATGGCTTATAAATTTCTCTTACAGAATTTATAGGGCGATTAGACAAACTTCCACCCGGATCAAGTCGTGATAATGTAAGTAAAATAACTGTAACATCTAAAAGGTACTCTGGCATCCATGCCAAACCTTCTAAAGCCCAAAGAAGCCCCGTATGATTACTATTTGCATACAAAAAACCCTCCGTTTCAGTAAACATTTCTATTATTTGTGGTTTATTACTTGAGAGCGATTTTTTAACATTATTTAAAAAGCTAGTAGGTGATGCTTCAGCTATCAATGGAATTTCATGATTAATTGAAACCCATAGTTTGTCATTATCAACTTTAAGGAGCTCATTAATTATTTCATCAACCCATATTTGTGGTGTTTTTATATTTGCAATATTTAATCCGTCACCGAAACGTGCAATCAATATTAAAGATTGAGCCAATCCTTCTCTTGCCCAACTTGAAAATTCAGTTTTATTACTATAGTAAGAAAAAACAGTATCTTCACCCTCCGGCCGGATTACTGGGTTGCCATTTTTAAAAGCTTTAAAAAAACATTCACTGAAATTGTCAAAATCTGATTTTGTTATGTGAGCAGATAGATTTGTCCACAGATCAAGAGGTGATGTTAATCTCCATGTTTCTCCTATTTGAATTATTGGTGACTCTTCAAAATTTTTCCACTTAGCCAAAGTGACAACATATTCTGTATATTTTACCCCGGACAGCTTTTCTAAAATCTCTATATCACCGACATGAGTCTCATTCCACCTTCCCAAAAGTAATGCAGGAATAATCTCTTTAATATCTTCTGTAACAAACCACTTAGCTTTTGATGCCTCAAATCCAAGAAGTTTTTTTACTATTGTAATATTCCTACCTGCTTCCCTTGAAAATTTTTCTGCAGTTTCCTCACTTATTCCGCTTTTAATTAAAGAATTAATTTGTCCTTCTCTATTAATTGTCGGAAGTGTTATAGTTTCCTGTTGACTAAATGGATCATCTGCACCTAAGGGGATTAATATATGATGCCCTTCAGAAGCGGCTAAATAAAGTGGTTGCCTCTCATCAAACCTTGGAATTAAATTTAAGGAGGTACTAGAATTTATTCTAATTCCTCTAAAGTTACCCTCTGTATCTGTTATTAAAGATTTAGAGAAAAATCTTTCGGATTCTCCTTCAGGAAATTGCATTGCTGAAGCTATTATAAAAGCAATCGCCTCTTGCTTAGTTGACGCTCTCACACCCTTTATACTAGCAGATTCCTGTAATATTGTCAACAATTGCTGTTGTTCATATTCCCTTCCTGAAGTTATTATATCTGGTAATAATTTTAAACCATTCATCCCAGTCGACCATTCACTCCAAAATTCATCGGCTGTCATAATTCCATCAAAAGGATAACTTCCAACATGGCTAGAAAACCATCTTGATACAGACAAAGTAATCTCAAGCCATTGCTCTAAGTTCGACGAATCATATACAATTACATCTTTCCATATCCCCTCAGCTTTTTTTGCACTAACCCACTTATCTTTCATTTTCCAAAACCTAGGAGTAACAAAAATAAAGACACAATCCTTTTGGTTATATCCTTGAGGATCTTTAGTCCTTTTAGCATAATCATCGTCAGCTTTTCCTTTATTATCATCCTCAGTCCCAAACTCCCATAAAGATATTCCCTTAGGAACATATGGAGTTTCTTCTTGGCAATCTACAGTTCCATCCCATCCACCAATGAAAGCCGCACTACCTGAAGGAAAGTCTGCTTTTGTACCGTAGGGTGTACTAGCTCTAACTAAACGCGAAATAAGTGTAGGGAGTGTCCCTTTAGAATCAAATCTCGTTGCCCATTTTTCTATATGATCTCTTAAAATTAATTTCATATTGTAAGATTTAGTAAGATGGTTAAATGTAAGTATTTATATAAAAACATTTTCAGAATCATTCTATATTTTACTTACATTCATTTAATATAGGGAAAGCCTATAACTAAAGTTTATCTTCAATAACCTTTCAGATACAGCCGGCTAACTTTTGTCTTACCGGTGAATTAAAGACCTGTAGAAATTTAAGGTATTTACGCTCTTAATACTAATAGGGAAATACAATATTACTCTATTCTGAAAATAACTTATGAGTCATATGAGATTAGCTATCCGACACTCTTGAAATTAAAGAGTACAGTATTATCGAAACAAAATTCTATATATTAGATCACTTGTAATAAAGTTTTTCCTACTTTTAGCTACTTATTCAATCGATATGAAACTAGAATACTTTTATATAAAAGGCTTTCGAAGAATTTATGAGGCGAAAGTATTAATGGGTGACGCAACATTTCTTATTGGAGAAAACAATATAGGAAAAAGTTCAGTTTTAAAAGCCATAGAAACATTTTTTTCAGAAACACAAAAACTTTCTGAACAAGACTTCTTTAAAACAACAGATGATTGCACATTGGTTAATGAAGTTATAATGGAAGCTAAATTTATCGATTTACCAGCGGAAGCTAAAACTTGGAAAGGCTTTAAAGGAAGAATTATCGAAGAGAATGTAGGCGGCAAAAATAGCAATTGCATCTATTATAGAAAAACTTTCTCAAGGCAAGGAAACGTTGTGAGGGAAATGAAATGCTTTGATAAAACTATAAATTCTAAATTTTCCAAATGTAAATCACCTAATGATTATATTTCAGCAGGAATTGAAGAAGACATTATAAAAGAAGTATTCAGCTTTACAGACGGCAGTAAGTCTATCCCGGCAAAAGAACAAGAGAAATTAGAGCTAATCTCGGAAATATGGGATGTTAACGAGGTTGATGCTAAATGGGCTAATAACCCAGGAGGAATTGAAGGAAACATATCAATACGTTTACCAAAATTCTTAATAATCCCGGCAGAATATAGAAAAGATGATATAGAAGGTAAAACTGGGACTTTGCAAAAGATGATGAAAGAACTTTTTGAAGATGTTCGTGAAATCTCTGAAAATTATAAGTTAGCTCAGCATTATCTAAATTTGTTGGCGAGTGAATTGAGTCCTGATGATGATACCAAAGAATTTGGAAAAATGGTTCAAGAGATCAACACTATTATTGGAGGCGTATTTACCGAAACTAAAATTCATATTGAAACTCTTTTAGGTGATGCCTCATCAATAACACCCTCTTTTGACATTGAAATGAGCAGTAATGTTAGAACGAAACCCGAAAGACAGGGAATGGGTTCTATACGTTCAACCGTTTTTGCATTGTTAAGATATAGAGAAAATTTTGTTGAAAGAAAGCGTATGGCCGGAGTATCTTTACGACCATTAATCATTGGATTCGAAGAGCCTGAAATGTATTTGCATCCAAACGCTGCTGCTTTAATGAGGGAAAAAATATATGAATTAGCAACTTCTACTAATTCAAAAATAATTTGCACAACTCATTCCCCCTATATGATTGATTTGAGTAAAAAAATTGATGATACTGACTATCCTAAACAAGTACTTAATTCTTTTAAACTAGAATTTGATAGTGGAGTAGGATGTTTCATTTCTAGATCAGTACCTTTTAATACTACAGAAGCATATAGAGGTCTTCAAAATGAAGAGAAGCAATATGTAAAATTTATTTTGAAAATTGACGACAATATTGCAAAAGTCTTCTTCTGTAAAAGAATAATAATTGTTGAGGGTGACACAGAAGAAATTCTTTTAAAAGAAACAGTAAATAGGTTGCCAGATAATGAAAAGAAAAGGTTTTTAACCGATTATCAAATAGTTAAAGCAAGGGGTAAAGCAACAATCATTTCGTTAGTTAAATATCTGCGAGCAATGTCTATTACACCATTTGTAATACATGACGAAGATACTGAGCCCGGTGCAGTAAAATTTAATGACCCAATTTTGCAATCTCTTGAAGATGAGAAATACAGGTTTATGGTTAAACACACTATCGAAGATTTACTTGAATACCCAGAACCTTCCTCAGAAAAACCATATCGTGCTTATGAGCACATTTCCAAATGGGGGAGTGAATGGAAAAGTATACCTAATAAATGGAAAACGGCTTTCGAAACTTATATAGCCCCCGAACTTTTTGATTATAGCGTCCAAGCCGGAAAGGAAAACAACTGTGATTCTATAGAATGAATGTCCATTAAATAGCTAATCTAATACTTGTATTGACTTCACAATATTTGATGTTACATACATCTATTATTATATCGTTTTTTATATAAATACCATGTGTATATCTAACCAACCACCCACAAAAATGATGGGTACTCTTAAAGCATTTTCTATCCACCCCCCACTTTCGATAATAAATAAAAACTTTATATTTGATAGATTAGTTTTTTCCTATTATCAGGCTGATTTTATTTTGAAAAGTATTTACCGTACAGAAATCGTACAAACATCAATAACAATAAATCCCTATGAACTGAATATCAATTCAATAGGGATTTACTAAGCAGAGAGGAAGGGATTCGAACCCTCGATACCCTTTTGGAGTATACACACTTTCCAGGCGTGCGCCTTCGACCACTCGGCCACCTCTCTAAGTTGCGGGCAAAAATAGGCTTTCTGTCCGGATATAAAAATTTTAATTATGATAATTCACCACGTAGTGAAGTTTCAAAAACCATTTTGAACTCTTCATGCGGAACGTCTTGTCCCAATAGGTACATCATTTTGGTAATTGCAGCTTCGGTAGTAATATCTTCACCAGATATTACACCTAACTTCTTAAGCATGGTACTCGTTTCATAATGGCCCATGTTCACACTGCCTCCCGAGCACTGCGTTACGTTTACCACGTGCAGTCCGTTTGCTATTGCCTTCTGTAGTATGTTGATAAACCAGTCTTCTGATGGTGCATTACCGCTACCGTAGGTTTCCAGCACCATACCTTTAAGTCCTGGTATATTTACGATAGCCGACAATACCGCCTCGCTGATGCCAGGGAACATTTTTACGATAACCACATTCGAGTCCATTTCGTGGCTAACTTTCAGATCACTGTCATTAGCCACAGGCCATAAAAGGTCGTTGCTTACTTTCAGGTGTACGCCGGATTCCGCCAAGGCAGGATAGTTAGGCGATGTAAAGGCATTAAAATGCTCGGCACTGATTTTTGTGGTACGGTTACCACGATATAATTTATATTCAAAGTACAAACAAACCTCCTGGATGACAGGCAGGTGTTTGTGTCGTAAAGAAGCTATCTGAATTGCAGTGATAAGATTTTCTTTGGCGTCGGTACGCAAATCGCCGATAGGTAGTTGCGAACCTGTAAACACTACCGGTTTCTTAAGATTCTCCAGCATAAAGCTCAGTGCCGATGCCGAATAGGACATAGTATCTGACCCGTGAAGGATAACAAAGCCGTCAAACTTATCGTAGTTCTCCTCTACAATAGTGGCGATCTTAACCCATTTAGACGCATCCATGTTAGAGGAATCGATAGGGTTTTCGAAAGAGATGGTTTCTATATCGCAATCCAGTAATTTCAGTTCGGGAATGCGTTGCAGCAGTTTTTTAAAATCGAAAACCTTAAGGGCACCGGTTTCGTGGTTTTTCACCATCCCGATGGTTCCTCCGGTATATACCAATAAAATAGTAGGCTTAGACTGCATTCTCGTATTTCATTTTATTAACCACCGGATTGGCATACATCGCAAGGAAACCTTCTCTCATAACCTTATTTTCGATATCGATTCGCATTTCGAGCCTTCTTTCAAAAAGGTTCTTCTCCTTCTCCGTATAATGGTTTGCAAAACGATTGGTATCGTTAAGCAGGTCGTAGGCAATATAATTGGTAGGCCAAAGCTTATAGGTTGTCAGTATAGAATCGTCTATAACCTGAGCCAGAGCCTGTATCTGTTTGTTTTGGTTGTCGTTCTCCTCCTTGATAACGTCAAGTTCCTTGTCGAGAATATCCCCCACGTGGATATGAATGTGTTTCTTCTGCCCCATTATACCACTGATAAGCGTCATGAAATCCTCGTTCTTTTCCTTAATGTAAACCTCATCATTTGCTTCAGCCATAAGGCGTGGCATTTTCAGCATATCGGTAGGATCATATTCATAAGAAATTGAAACCGGAACGATTTTGATCTTCTTAAAATAATCCATCAGGTTCTCTTCGTCCGATCCCATGGCAAGCATTTTAAGAACACCCTGTTGGGTCATGTCATTACCGTCTTTGGTACGTCCTTCACGCTGTGCTATCCAAACCGAACGGTTTTCGCGGGTTAGCAACTGGCATATATATTCCGACATCAGCTTAGAGCTTTGCAGCAGTTCTCTTGGCGAAAGGCTACGCTGTACCAAAAAGTTTCGGTTAAGGCGCGACAAAGTATGCAGAAATGCTTTTTGAACCAGGTTATCACCAATAGCAGATGCCGTCATGATAAGACCGTGGTCGTATAATGATACGTTTATTAACGATGTATCCAGAATAATATCCCTGTGGTTAGAAATAAACAGGTATGGTGTATGCTTATCTAATTTTTCAAATCCGGAAGTAGTCAGTCCGTCGGAGCTTTTCTGCAATACCTGCTGAATAGCATTGTATATAAAATTAATCTGGAAATCACGTTTAGAGTGCGTTTTCCTTAGCTGATTGGCCCATACCTCCTCTTCCACATCCGGGAATGTGAAACTCATTAGCGCTTTCATCATTGGGTGATGCACAACGCTACATATAGCCTCATTTACCTCACTATCATAAAAAGGCCTTATATGGTCAAATTTAGACATGTACTTCTTTATGGTTAATACAATTCACAAAAGAACAAAAAAATAATGACTTTCTCTTTAAATCTTTTTTAAATCCCGTAAATCTCCTTAGAATTCTGAGTTGTGATTTCTGCTATTTCTGCAACACTCTTACCGTAAATGGCAGCAAGTTTTTCAGCAACCAGCAACGTATAGCTGCTTTCATTTCGCTTGCCCCTGTGCGGTACCGGCGACAGGTAAGGCGAATCGGTTTCTAACACAATATGTTTCAGGTCGATATCAGCTAAAAACTGGTCGATCTTACCGTTTTTAAAAGTCGCTACCCCTCCTATTCCGAGTTTCATGTTATAGGAAATTGCTTTTTGAGCATGCTCAAAATCACCTGTAAAACAATGGAAAATTCCGTAAAGATTTTCTCCCTTTTCACTTTCCAGCACCTCAAAAACTTCATCAAAAGCATCACGACAATGGATATTTATAGCCAGTCCGTACTTTTTCGCCAGTTGTATCTGATGCTTAAAAGCGTGCTGCTGCTCGGCAAGGCGGGTTTTATCCCAGTATAGATCGACACCTATTTCTCCTACCGCAACAAACTTTCGCGATGCCAACTCACGCTCTACATGCGCCAGCTCTTCAAGGTAATTTTCTTTTACATACGTAGGATGCAAGCCCATCATCAAAAACACATTTTCAGGATATTGGTTTTCAATATCATACATCTGCTGTGTATACGACGAATCGATAGATGGTACAAAAAGACGTGTCACTCCTGCATCAAAGGCACGCTGCATCATGGCGTCGCGGTCTTCAGCAAATTCTTCACTGTATAAATGAGTATGGGTATCGGTAAGGATCATAAAAGCAATTTTGGACCGTAAAATTACAAAGTTGGCCTGTCTTTTGCCGTACTATTATCATATTTTAAAGTATTTTTGACCAAAAGCAACACAGAAAATGGAAAACCTGTATGCCACACTTAAAGAAAAAGGCTATACCCGCATAAAATTCAAGATTTCAAAGACCCAGCATTTATTGATAAAAGGCAAGATAAACGGAGTTACAGGAAACTTTATCCTGGACACCGGGGCTTCTAACAGCTGTGTGGGCTTTGAAGGCATTTCCCTTTTTGAGCTTTCCGCAAATGACTCTGACACTAAAGCTGCAGGAGCAGGCGGAACCGGTATGGCAACCCAGACATCCCTGAACAACAAACTGAAACTGGGCAGATGGAGCAACAAAAACTTCGGACTCGTTATTTTTGATATGTCGCATGTAAACGAAGCGCTACGCCAATACAAAGCCAAACCCGTTCATGGCATCATTGGAGCCGATATTTTAATGAAAGGCAAGGCTATTATTGATTACTATAATCATTGTGTTTATTTGAAGTAAAAAACTTACTTTCAATATATTAATGCAAAATTTTTTCATATTTTAGCTACCACTAAACCAACCACGTATGAAAAAATTATTACTTATTCTTCTTTTGGGACATTGGCTTATGCTCAGCCAAACATTAATTCACCTATGGATCTGACCGTCTGCGAGTCCTCTCCCGGACTTGGTTTTTTTAACCTTACACTCAACAGTAACGATGTGCTCGCTGGTCTGAACCCTAATTCTTTTACAGTCGCATATTACGACACACTTGCTCAAGCCAATGCTGGTATAGGTGAAATTTTAAACCCTACCAATTTTACTTCTACAAATAACAATGTTGTATATGTAAGGGTTACTGAAATTGCAAACAGTAATAATTATGCTGTAGCATCTTTCAACCTTATTGTTTTTCCTTTACCAACATCACCTGACTTACCATCAATTGAACAATGTGAATCAATATTTGACCTAACAACAAATAGTGGTCTCATCGGAAGCCCCTATGATATATCATATTATACCAACCTATCGGATGCTGAAGCAGGTTTTGCTGCAATTTCAAATCCTCAAAGCTATATCAGCGAGACATCCACTTCAATTTGGGTGAGAATTATGAGCAGCGAGGGATGCTATATAATAAAAGAACAACAACTTATACTTATAGCAGGACCGTTTGATGTAACTGCCGAATTTGATAATCAATCTATTACTTTTATTGTAACTCCCGAAGGCATTTACGAATACGCTCTAGATAACGGAGATTGGCAGGACTCACCGAATTTTTACAATATTCCATACGGAACTCATATAGGACAGGTTAGAAATATCTGCGGAATTACCGTTGCTCTAACTCTTGAAGTGACCCCTATCGCACCAACTGGTATACCAGAACAAACCTTTACCGAAGGTGCAACATTAGCCGATATTGAAGTTCAAGGCGAAAATATTCAATGGTATGATAATGATGGCGAAGGAATGCCGGATTTCCCTGATGGAACAAGCCAGCCGTTACCTCTTACTACACTACTTGTTGATGGTGAGACTTACTATGCATCGCAAACCATAAGCGGTGTAGAGAGCTCGCAACGCCTGGCAGTAACCGTAAACCTTATCTTAAGCAATGAAGATTTCATATTTAAAGGACTGCGTTATTACCCTAACCCTACCAACAATGTATTGAACATTCAAAACGCAACGGATATAAATTCAGTTTCTATAGTGAATGCTTTAGGGCAAAAAATTATTTCCAAAACTATAAACAGTACTACTACACAGGTAGATGTCTCATCACTTAGCAAAGGTGTTTATTTTGTGACCGTAAATTCCGGTAACGCATCCAAAACTATAAAAGTTATAAAAGAATAAACGAATCTCTAAAAGCCCTTAAAAGGGCTTTTTTCATTTTAACACGCAACCTTTAGGTGGCTCATGCATCTAGTTATAAACGGTTAAGTTTTATCTGCCGAAAGGCATCTATATATTGAAACCCTGATGTTTGGCATCAG
This sequence comes from Flavobacterium sp. AG291, assembly GCF_003350375.1. Taxonomy (GTDB): domain Bacteria; phylum Bacteroidota; class Bacteroidia; order Flavobacteriales; family Flavobacteriaceae; genus Flavobacterium; species Flavobacterium suzhouense. Next base: position 86,478 of record NZ_QQAR01000008.1, read on the forward strand.
GGTTTTCGCTTTTATACTATTTCATAATTTTAATTCCGGTAGGGTATTTAAAAAGTAAATTGTTTCAATAGAGCATGCAAACTCATAATGAACATAAACTAACTTATATCTTACAATCATGAAAAGGAAAATATTACTCTTGCCTGCACTTTTACTTTTCGCGTTTTTTAGCGCCTGCGATTATGAACCTGTAGACATAGTTACCCCTGAAGAAAACATTCCTGAAAATCCATCAAACCCTAATCCGGAAGTTCCTGAAACTCCTGAAGCACCAACCGCAGCCGAATTTAACGCACTGCACCAGGAAGCTCTTGAAAACCTAAAACAGGAATTTACTTTCGATACTTCTCAAAGTGTTGTGACATTTACGTCTGAAAAAGGTGTCCAGATATCCCTATATCCAGCTTGCTTGACTAAAAACGGAGTAGCTGTTACCGGAAGCGTAGATCTTGAATATATAGAAGTTTTTAACCGCGGTAATATGCTTACAGCAAGCAAACCTACTATGGGACTTACACCAAGCGGTGAAAAAGGCCTGCTTATCTCCGGAGGTGAATTTTATATTAATGCCACACAAGATGGCGTTCAGCTTGAAATGGGTTGCGGAATGCAACTGATGGTTCCCACAAACCTTACCGGAGGACAGGATAATGACATGACAATTTGGTTTGGTGCCGAAGATGAGAACGGCAACGTTGTGTGGGATGAAGTTAATCCGGACAACCCGCAGGGACAACAGGAAGCCGGCGTAGGTGCCGAAGGCGGTAACTACTATTGTTACTTTAACCATTTTGGATGGACCAATATCGACCGTTTCTATAGCGACCCAAGACCAAAAACCACCATATATGTAGATGTGCCTGAGGGGTATGATGATACTAACAGCAAGGTTTTTGTTGCCTATGTTGGCGAAACCAATGCACTTGCCTTATTAGACATATATGATGAAGATACCGAACTTTTCAGTGAGCATTATGGACAAATCCCTATCGGGCTGGAATGTTATGTGATTTTTGCATCCGAACAGGACGGAGAATGGGTATATGCCATTAAACCTGTAACCATTGTTGCCGATCAGATTATTGTTATAAATGATACTGAACTCGACACTATTACCGAAGCCGAACTTATTGCCCTCATAGATGCATTACCTTAAAAAAATGATTTCTGTTATTAATTGAGAGTAGCAAATCCCTGTACCCCAATACAGGGATTTTGTTTTTAGGCTCCTGAATAATCAGGTACTTTTACCTGATTATCTACTAATCGTTCTGGTTATATTGCAGTCAACCCAAAAACCAATAACAGTGGTTTAAAAGTAAACTGATTCCCCAATATCCCCTATTAACGAAAAACCCCGCTCAATGAGCGGGGTTTCTTTTTTTATAATGAGCTTAGAACTATAGTTCAAGCGCTTTTTTAGGATTGTTGTCCATAAGTAGCTCAACAGGATTCTCAAGAGCTTCTTTAACCGCTACAAGGAAACCAACTGACTCACGTCCGTCGATGATTCTGTGGTCGTAAGAAAGTGCCACATACATCATTGGATGGATCTCAACTTTACCGTTTACAGCGATAGGACGCTCGATAATGTTGTGCATACCAAGGATACCTGACTGTGGAGGGTTAATGATTGGTGTAGAAAGCATACTTCCGAATACACCACCGTTAGTAATTGTAAATGTACCTCCTGTCATATCATCAACAGTAATCTGACCATCACGTGCACGTAGTGCAAGACGTTTGATCTCTGCCTCAATACCACGGAATGTAAGTGTTTCAGCATTTCTTACTACAGGCACCATAAGTCCTTTAGGACCAGATACTGCAATAGAGATATCAGCAAAATCATAAGTCGTTTTAAAGTCACCGTCAATCATTGAGTTAACATCCGGGAACAATTGAAGCGCTCTTACAACAGCTTTTGTAAAGAATGACATATAACCAAGGCTCACACCATTGTGTTTTGCTTTGAATGCATCTTTAAATTCGTTACGAACATTGTTTATAGGTGTCATGTTTACCTCGTTGAACGTGGTAAGCATAGCTGTTTCGTTTTTAGCGGCAACCAAACGCTCAGCCACTTTACGGCGAAGCATAGAAAGCTTAGTACGCTCAGAACCACGGTTACCACCTGTAGGAGTACCCATAGATGCTTTACCTGTAGCGTTTACAGCATCGTCTTTAGTTATTCTTCCGCCTTTACCTGTACCGGTAACGTCAGAAGCAGGGATATTTTTCTCGTCTAATATTTTTTTAGCAGCCGGAGATGGTGTCCCTGCCGCATAGCTTGCAGGTGCAGCCGGAGCCGGAGCAGCAGCTTTAGGTTCTTCTTTTTTCTCTTCAGCTTTAGGAGCCTCAGGTGCTTTAGCAGCAGCCGGAGCAGCATCACCACTTGGCTTACCATCAGTATCGATAAGGCAAACTACCTGCCCTACTTTTACTGCATCACCTTCTTCTGCTTTTAGGGTAATGATACCGCTAACCTCAGCAGGAAGTTCTAGTGTTGCTTTATCTGAATCAACTTCGGCAATTGCCTGATCTTTCTCTACATAATCTCCGTCTTTTACAAGCCATGTTGCGATCTCAACCTCTGTAATCGACTCCCCCGGTGAAGGGACTTTCATTTCTAAAATCATGTCAGTATAATTTTATTTGTGTTTCCTATCTTTTTTGAAAATCAAAAGTACGATAATTAATTAAATAAGTTTTTGTCAAAAACCATAGCTATGGCCGCTGCATGACGTTTTTTAGAACGTGTGTAGCTACCTGCTGCAGGTGCACTGTATGCTTTTGGAGCCGCAAGTCTTAGCTTAACTTCGTTAAAGTTCATAAGCATGTAGCTGTAAGCACCCATGTTTCTTGGCTCTTCCTGTGCCCACACATAATCGTCAGCATTAGGATATTGTGCTATGATTTCTTTGATCTGCTCTACCGGAAGCGGGAACAGTTGTTCTATCCTTACAAAGGCTACGTCGTCACGCTTAAGATTTTCTCTTTCAGCGATAAGGTCATAGTAGAATTTACCTGTACAGAACACAAGCGTTTTCACTTTCTTAGCGTCTGCTGCAGGGTCGTTTATCACTTCCTGGAAGCTGCCGTTTGCAAACTCATCCGCAGAAGAAACTACTAATGGGTGACGTAGTAAACTCTTAGGTGTAAACACGATAAGTGGCTTACGGAAGGTAGTTTTCATTTGTCTTCTTAACAAGTGGAAGAAGTTAGCCGGCGTTGTACAGTCTGCCACATACATATTGTGGTTTGCACAAAGCTGAAGGTAACGCTCCATACGCGCCGAAGAGTGCTCAGCACCCTGGCCTTCGTAACCGTGAGGCAATAGCATCACAAGTCCGTTTTGGTTGTTCCATTTATCTTCGGCAGCAGAGATATACTGGTCAAGCATGATCTGTGCACCGTTAGAGAAGTCACCAAACTGCGCTTCCCAAATGGTCAGTGTTTTAGGGCTCGCAAGGGCATAACCATAATCAAAACCTACAACACCATATTCTGAAAGCAATGAATTGTAAATATGGAATTTACCTTTCTGGTCTTTCAGATGGTTAAGAAGAATTACTTCTTCTTCTGAATCCTCAACCTTTACTACCGCATGACGGTGAGAGAAAGTACCCCTCTCTACGTCCTGTCCTGAGATACGAACATCATATCCTTCTGTCATCAATGAACCGTAAGCAAGCAATTCAGCCATAGCCCAATCCAGCTTATCAGTATCAAAATACATCGTCTTTCTGTCGTTGATAAGCTTCTGTATCTTATTAATGAATTTTTTATCAGAAGGAAGTTCTGTAATCACTTTTGCGATATCGGTAAGCATGTCTTTAGAGAAAGTCGTGTTTACCTTTTTAAGCATTTCCTGCTCGTCAGCCTGACCATAACCTTCCCACTCGTTCTGCATGAACGGAGTGATGATAGTAAGCTCTTTTTTTCTTGAAGCCTCAAGATTCTCTTCAAGAACTGCTTTGTATTCTTTTTCAAGACCACCTACATAATCCGCAGCTATAATGCCGTCAGCTATAAGCTTCTCAGCATAGATATCTCTTGGGTTTTTATGTTTAGCAATGATCTTGTATAGTTTAGGCTGTGTAAAACGAGGCTCATCACCTTCGTTATGGCCATATTTTCTGTATCCTAAAAGGTCAATGAACACGTCGCTTCCAAATTCCATTCTGTAATCAAGCGCAAATAACATAGCGTGTACAACAGCTTCTGCATCATCTGCATTTACGTGAAGTACCGGCGAAAGCGTTACTTTAGCGATATCTGTACAGTAGGTTGACGAACGTGCATCAAGGTAGTTGGTTGTAAAACCAACCTGGTTGTTCACCACAACGTGGATAGTACCACCCGTTTTGTAACCATCAAGCTTAGCCATCTGAACGATCTCGTAAACAATACCCTGACCCGCTACGGCAGCATCACCGTGTAGCGCGATAGGAAGCACTTTAGAGAAATCGTCGGCATAATGCCTGTCTTGTTTCGCTCTTGCAATACCCTCTATAACTGCACCTACAGTTTCAAGGTGCGAAGGGTTTGGCGCAAGGTTGATATTTATTTGCTTACCATTTCTTGTTTTCTTATCAGCTGTAAGTCCAAGGTGGTATTTTACGTCACCATCAAAAAGGGCGTCATCATCATAGTCTTTACCATCAAACTCACTGAAGATATCTGAAGTCGACTTACCAAATACGTTAGCAAGAACGTTAAGACGGCCACGGTGAGCCATACCCATTACGAACTGCTCAACACCTTTATCTGCTGCACCTTCAATAAGTGCATCAAGCGCAGGGATAAGCGACTCACATCCCTCAAGAGAGAAACGTTTCTGACCTACATATTTTGTATGAAGGAAGTTCTCGAAAGAAACCGCCTCATTTAATTTACCAAGAATATTCTTTTTCTGATCAGCAGAGAAAGAAGGCTGGTTAGCATTAACCGTAAGCCTGTTTTGAATCCACAGTCTTACCTGCGGATCACGGATGTACATATACTCAACACCAATGTGCTGGCAGTATACCTTACGAAGGTGATCTACGATTTGGGCAAGAGTAGCGTTTTGAAGACCTACTTCTTTACCTGCATCAAACACAGTGTTAAGATCGGCATCTGAAAGACCGAAGTTCTCAAGTGCTAATGAAGGAGTAAAGATTCTCCTGTCCCTAACCGGATTGGTTTTGGTAAACAGGTGGCCACGCGTGCGGTAACCTTCGATAAGATTAAGCACCTTAAATTCTTTCTGAAGTTTTTCAGGGATACCTGAATAATCAGATACCGGCTGAGTTGCGGTAGCAGTAGCTGCCCCGGGAGCATCAAGAGTTTCAAATCCGCCTCCGTACTCTACAGTACTACCAAAATCAAACCCCTGGAAAAAGCTTCTCCAGCTGGGTTCAACGCTGTCCGGATTCTCTATATATTGATCGTATAAATCTGCAAAAAAAGCAGTATGTGCTGCGTTTAAAAAGGAAAACCTGTCCATACTAATGTATTTATGACCTTTGTTTTTAAAAAATTTTATGCAAAAGTACAATATTTGTAATAATCTTTCAGTGTTTTTTATATATTTATATTTCAAACCTCACATACTATCGGCCATGAAATCAGACATCTTAAGTTTTTTAACAAAAGCTGCACTATCCATGAGTTTTTTTATGTGTTTTACAGCCGTTAACGCACAACAAAATGATTTTTGGAGCAAGGTACGTTTTGGAGGCGCCATAGGAGCCGGTTTCGGAAGCGGTTATACCGATGTAACACTTGCACCACAGGCTATTTACCAGTTTAACCAATATGTTGCTTTAGGCATAGGAATACAGGGAAGCTACTCCGAACAAAAGCACCTTTACTCATCGTGGATGTATGGAGGGAGCGTAATAGGATTATTCAATCCAATCCCACAGGTACAACTATCAGCAGAATTAGAACAACTAAGGGTAAATCTTGATGTAGAACCTGACCGCTACGGACAATATGATGGCTACAGCAGGGATTTCTGGAACACAGGATTATTTTTGGGTGCCGGTTACAATACCGGAAATGTTATTATAGGCATCCGTTACAATGTATTGTTTAACGACAACGATTATGTTTACAGTGAAGCCTGGATGCCGTTTGTAAGGGTTTATTTTTGAGTCCAAAAACACTTAAACCCGAATTATCAACGTATTATTAAAATGAAAAGAAACACAATTGCAGTATTTGCTCTGACAACAATCATTACCCTAATCAGTTGCAATATCCACGAACACAAACAAATTAAACTATCAAAACCAAATAAAGAAAAATTACTTACTGACGGAGAATGGATAAGCAATATAGACTCGATGTCAGGAATCAGTATTCGGTCAAACAAAATCGCTTTTTTCAAAAACATGAAATTCTCTGGCGAAGATGTTTGCGATTATGAATTAATAGATTCAGTTTACAAATCTCCTGAAAGTGAAAAAATAGTTGGCGAATACATACTTTTAGTCAAAAACCTAAAAGACACCTCTTACTATCAAATTACCAACAGATCAAAAAATAGCTTGACATTAAAAATCAACAACCAAAAAGAAACTTTTAATCTTAAGCCCAAAAAATAAGAACCTCAACCAGACATACCGTTTGTAAGGGTTTATTTTTAATCCGACCCCCAATAAAACAGCTTTCCTGTTTTGAGGTCAATTTCAAAATAATCATGCTTTGTATAGGTTACATGCAATTTATCCTTATCGATATTTATATATCGGATTTTACGCTCTCCAATAACTTCAGATGTGAACTTCTCTGTAAAATTTACTTTCCATTTTAGCTTACCACTTTGTTGATAAGCCGTAATCACATTAAGATCGTTTTCAACATAATAAACAACATCCTTATACTTTATCCCTCTCTTGTCAGTGTGATAAAAGTTAAGTTCTTTTTTGGTTGTAACTTTTGTTACATCATAAGGGATTTTATCCTGAACCAGAATATTACCAAGTAGAACCAGAAAAAGAAAAATGTTTTTCATAGTATTAATACCTATTCCTGAACCACACCTTTTGCCATTCCCGTTTCAGCACCAAAAAAGCCACTTGTTCCGCCAGTTCGGCGATATCGCTGCCGTTAAGAGCTTTGATATCTTTCTCCGGCACATCTATGATGTACAGCAGGTTCAGGTATTCGGCAAACTTATGCTGAATGAGGTTGTAGATCTTATCCTGCACACCCAACTTTAGATTGATAGGCGTAATCTCAATAGCAAAATCTACGGGTTCGTTAGCCAGTGTAAAATCTTTATTCAATTGCTCTACAAGTTTTATGTAAAGCTGCTCTTTTTGTGCTTCCGAAAGTAAAAGGTCGGTATTAAGAGGTGCTGTAAACGTCATTATACATTTCTTTGCATCAGGCTTTCGCCAAAGTTTTTAAGGAGTGCTTTTTTATCTTCGGCTATATCCAGCTTTTCTAAAGTAGCAAATGCTTTATAGGTATAGTCTTCTATAGCCTGTTTTATTGTAGCGTCGGCACCGGTATGCCTGAAGATATTTTTAACCGCCACTACTTTATCACTATGGTCTTCCGGCTGAACCGAGAACCATTGCAATAAATTTTGTTTTTCAAACTCGTTAGCCTGCGCCAAAGCCTTTAGATAAAGATACGTTTTTTTATTCTCGATAATATCCCCGCCTATTTGTTTACCAAAGGTTGCCGGATCGCCAAAAGCATCCAGGTAATCATCCTGAAGCTGGAAGGCTATCCCAAGGTTAAGACCGAAGTCATATATAAGGTCACAGTTTTCATGAGATGTTTTAGCAACAATTGCCCCCATTTTCATGGCCGCACCTACAAGCACCGCTGTTTTGTACTCAATCATTTTAAGATATTCCGGCTCGGTAACATCGTTTCTCATTTCGAAGTCAACATCCCACTGTTGGCCTTCACATACCTCAAGTGCTGTTTTACTGAACAGCTTTGCCAGCGAACGGAAAATTACAGGCTCATACTCTTCAAAAAACTGATACGCCAGTATCAGCATGGCATCACCTGAGAGAATTGCTGTATTAAGATTCCATTTTTCGTGTACAGTCTGGTTACCTCGTCGCAAAGGAGCATCATCCATAATATCATCGTGTACCAGCGAAAAGTTATGAAACATCTCTACCGCCACAGCTGCGGGAAGCGCTTCTTTACAATCGGCACCAAAAATATCGGCCGCCATAAGCGTTAGCACCGGCCTCATACGTTTACCGCCCAAAGACAGTATATATTGCACAGGTTTATAAAGATCTAGAGGTTCTTTTTCGAAGGATGTGTTTGCAAAGTAATCGGAAACAATTTGCTGGTAATGTGCTATAGGGAGCATTTATCTAATTTTTCTGCTAAAATACCCCTTTTTCCTTTTCCTTTCAAAAAGTTTTCATCTGAGTTTCACATAAGCTATAACACAGAGATTAGCAAAGTAACCCGGAGTAACTCAAAGAAATATTACACACTATAAGCTGTCAAAGCAATTTTGCCGTTGACAGAAAAACTCTGTGCACTTCCAGAACAAAAAACTTTCTATGCCTTAGTGTGTCTTTGTGTTTCTTCGCGAACCTCTGTGTTATAACTAAAATTAATCTTAACAAAATCAAAAACTTTGGAAACTTTTTTGGTTTTAAAAGTTTCCTTTTATACATTTGCCCCGAAATTTGAATTCAATGAAAGAGACTATCCTACAGAAAGCCAATGAGATGTACATGACTTTAGGCTTTAAAAGTGTAACCATGGACGATATTGCCAATGAATTGGGAATATCAAAAAAAACCATTTATCAGCATTATGCCAACAAGAATGAACTGGTACAGGCAAGTACATTTTATCTTTTTGAACAAATATCTGATGGGGTAGACAAAATATGCGAGTTAAACAAAAATGCCATAGAGGAGATCTTTACAATACGAACTTTTCTAAGCAGAAAACTAAATAACGAAACAACGTCCCCCTTTTATCAGCTCCAAAAGTTCTTCCCCCAGACCTTTTCTACTTTACACGCGAAACAATTTGAAAAAATGCACGGCTGCATGCTTCACAACATACAAAGAGGCATTGAAAGCGGACTTTACAGACCCGATATAAACATCGATTTTGTATCGCGTATTTACTTTACCGGTCTTACCGGCATCAAGAATACGGAAATCTTCCCAACGGAAGTATATGAAGTAAATGCGTTGACTATACAATATCTGGAATATCATTTAAGAGCAATTTCAACCAGGAAAGGGCTTGATGTACTTATAGAAGAGTTGAAAAAATATTAACAAAATATTAACATTTAACAAAACGAAAAACGCATTAATTTTGCATTGACAATTTTGTCAAACATAAAAGTTAAACAAATATGTTAGTTAAAGAAACGGATCAGGATACAGAAAAGCTGATAATGGAAACCGCCAAGAACATATTCTTTGGCGAAGGACGCTTTAATGCGACCACACAGGAAATTGCCGATGCCGCAGGAGTAAACCGTACGCTTATAAACTATTACTTCAGATCGAGGGATAAGCTTTTTGAGATTGTATTTGAAGATGCCCAAAGACAGGAACAGGAATTAAGCGAGCAGATATTGAACACAAATCTACCATTGAAGGAAAAATTAAGTCAGCATCTGGACAATTTCTTTGAACAGTCTAAAAAGTATCCATATCTGGAAATATACATGGTTACTCAGGCTAATCAAGGTTGTGCTTTTAAGGATAAAGACAAAATGGGCCCTCTGCTGGACAAATTTTATCTGGAGATTGCCCTTGAAATGGATAAAGGAAACATCGAAAAGATGAGGCCGGAACAATTTGTGTTGAATTTTATCTCGCTAATGTCTTTCCCTATTTCTATGAGACCACTGATTCAGGAATCCATGAGCCTTACCAAAGAATATTATGACACACTCCTTAGCGAACGTAAGGAAATTATAATCAGAACACTTTTTAAACAATAATCATCATCAATAAACACAGTTAGACCATGAAAATCATAAATGATTTTAAAAGCCTCACGGCAAAGGGACTTGCTTTGCTTACGGTTATATTGGCGATTCCGGGGGTGCAGGCGCAAACAGCACCTGCCCAGGAACTCACGCTAAAGGACGCCGTAAACTATGCATTGCAAAACAAGCTCGAAGCAAGAAAGGCAAAATTAGCGGTAGAGAACGCTGAGTACCAGATTCAGGAGGTACGATCAAGAGCACTACCAAGCATTTCGGCAAGCGGAAACCTTACCTATAACCCAATCATACAGCAAACGGCTGTTGATTTTGGACAGGGCACACAACTTTTGGCATTAGGCCAAAAATGGAGCTCGGTAGCAGGTGTAAGCCTTACCCAAAACATCTTCGATCAGTCGGTGTTTACAGGTTTGCGTGCTGCGAAGACCACGCGTGAATTCTATCAGGTAAATGCAGAACTTACCGATGAGCAGGTAATAGAAAGGGTAGCCAACAACTACTATAATGTATATGTGCAACGCATACAGCTTACGGTAGTAGACAGCAACTATGTAAACACCGCGAAAATTCGTGATATCATTAAAGGTCAGTTCGACAATGGCCTTGCAAAAAGGATTGATCTGGATCGAATTAATGTAACCGTTTCTAATCTTGATGCTGAACGCATACAGCTGCGCAGTAACCTTGAGCAGCAGGAAAATGCGCTTAAATTCTTTATCGGTATGCCAATTCAGACGGCTATAGTTTTACCGGACACCCAATTTGAGGTTACACCGCAATCGCTAAACGATACTCCGGATACTACCCAACTTCCGCAATATCGATTAATGCAAAAGCAAAAAGAACTGTATGAGTTCAATAAAAAAGCAGTACAGGCAGCATACTACCCTACACTATCGCTAACAGCAGGCTATAATTACATTGGTCAGGGACCTAAAATGCCTTGGTTTCAGCTTTCATCTGCCGGTGTATACTGGACTGACTTTTCGGCTATTGCCATGAATTTAAACATACCAATATTCACAGGTTTTGGTACACGTGCCAAAGTAAGACAGGCCGATATAGACATTCGCGAAACGGAAGAAGATCTTAAAGACACTAAGCTTTCGCTTGATCTTGCTTATTCGAATGCCAAATCGCAAATGGTAGTAAGCCTTACCAATATTGCCAACCAGAAAGAAAATGTAAAACTGGCTCAGGAAGTACTTGACGATGTTCAGAACAACTATCAAAACGGCCTTGCATCATTAACTGACCTGTTAGATGCAGAGACCAGTTATATCACTTCACAACGTAATTATACAAACGCGCTGCTTACCTATAAACTGGCAGAAGTGCAACTTATAAAAGCTAAAGGAGAATTAAAAACCTTAACAAACTAATCCCCATGAAAAAAGTAATCTATATATTGGCAGGTGTAGGCGTAATCGCTCTTGGCGCCTTCATACTTAATAAAAACAAAGCAAAAAATGATGCCGAAACTGCTGTAGTTTCGCAAAAAAACAACTCGGTTGCCGTTAAGGCTACAACCGTTAAAAACGAAAAACCTAATACTGATTATATCGCTAACGGTACTTTTGAAGCTGCTCAGCAACTTGAATTCCCTGCTGAGAACAATGGCCGTGTAGTAAAGGTTTTGGTAGACGAAGGTGATGCCGTACGCGTTGGGCAGGTACTTGCTGTTATTAAAGGCGATAATCTTTCTATTGAACTTCAAAACACGCAAACCGCTTACCAAACTGCTGTTGCCGACAACGCCCGTTATGAAAATGCTTATAAAACCGGTGGTGTAACAAAACAACAACTTGATAATGCTAAGCTTAACCTTGCTAATGCAAAAGCACGTTATGACCAGGCTAAAGTAAACTTTGGTGATACTTCTATCAAATCAAGCATAAATGGCATTGTAAATAAACGTAACATCGAACCGGGATCGGTAGTATCTCCGGGTACTGTATTGTTCGAACTTGTAAACGTTTCTACACTTAAGCTAAGAGTTACCGTTACAGAACAACAGGTGGCAACTCTAAAACTTGGCACTCAGGTACCTGTAAGCGTAAGCGTTTATCCTGACAAGCAATTTACAGGAAAAATCACTTTCATTGCTCCTAAAGCTGATGCATCGTTAAACTTCCCTGTTGATATCGAAATCACCAACAACCCTAACAACCAGATTAAAGCCGGTATGTATGGTTCGGCTACATTTGGCAGTAAAGACAATTCTGGCCAGGTATCTGTACTTACAGTACCAAGGGTAGCTTTTGTTGGTGGTGTAGGAAACCGTCAGGTATTTGTAGTTAACGACAGTGTTGCCAAACTTATAAAAGTAACTCCGGGACGCATCTTTGGTGAAGAGGTAGAAATCCTGGGCGGCCTTAAAGAAGGCGATGTGGTAGTAACCAGCGGTCAGATCAATCTGCAGGATGGTACAAAAGTTAGTGTTATAAAATAACCACCCGCCTTAGCTTAAGCAAAAGGCAACCAATAAAAACTTAAAATGAAATTAGCAGAAATATCCATAAAACGTCCAACACTTATTATAGTGTTGTTCATCATACTTACGTTAGGGGGGCTATTTAGCTACAGCAACCTGAGCTACGAGCTTATCCCTAAATTTGAAATGAACGTGATAACAATTTCTACTGTATATCCGGGAGCATCGCCGGGTGAGATAGAAAACACGGTTACAAAGAAAATTGAAGATGCAGTATCTTCGCTGGAACTTGTAAAAAAGGTAGAATCTAAATCGTACGAAAGCTTATCGCTTGTAATGGTAACATTAGAATCTGAAGCAGATGCCGACTACTCCCTTAATGATGCCCAGCGTAAGATAAACGCTATTGAAAAAGATCTTCCGGAAGATGCCGATCCTCCGGCTCTTGTAAAGTTCTCACTTAGTGACCTTCCGATCATTACCATGGGAGCAACTTCAAACATGGATGAAGTTGAGTTCTATGACCTCCTTGACAAAAAAATTGAACCTATTCTTGCCCGTGTTCCGGGTGTGGCTCAGGTTACACTTGTAGGTGGCCAGGAACGTGAAATTCAGGTAAACCTTATGGAAGACAAACTGAAAGGTTATGGCCTTAGTATCGCTCAGGTACAGCAGGCTATCCTTGGCAGTAACCTTGACTTCCCTACCGGTAGCGTTAAAACACGTGAAAGCTCAATGCTTGTACGTCTTGCGGGTAAATACCGTAGCGTAGAAGAAATGCGTAACCTGGTAGTATCATCTAAAAATGGAATCCAGATACGTCTTGGACAGGTTGCCGATGTACAGGACAGCCAGAAAGAAGCTGATAAAATTGCACGGGTAGACCAAGGTAGCGCTATAGCGGTTCAGATTACCAAACAAACTGAAGCGAATGCCGTTCAGGTGAGTGAGGATATTCGTATTGCCATTGCTAAAATTGAAAAAGATTATGCCAACCAAGGATTAAAACTTGTCGTGGCTAATGATACCTCTGAATTTACCCTTGTTGCTGCCGATGCGGTTATCCACGATTTATTTATCGCGGTTTTCCTTGTGGCTTTCGTAATGTTGTTTTTCCTTCACAGTTTAAGGAATGCACTTATTGTAATGGTATCGATTCCGGCATCGCTTATCGCTACTTTTATTGGTGTTTACCTTATGGGCTATACCCTAAACTTAATGAGTTTACTTGGACTATCGCTAGTGGTAGGTATTCTTGTGGATGATGCCATTGTGGTATTGGAGAACATTTACCGCCACATGGAAATGGGTAAAAGCAGGATTCGTGCTGCCTATGACGGTACTGCCGAAATTGGGTTTACCGTAATGGCTATTACTCTTGTAATTGTTGTGGTATTCCTGCCTATTGCAATGAGTTCCGGTCTGGTGTCTAATATTATTACACAGTTTTGTGTTACTGTAGTTATAGCCACATTACTGTCGCTATTATCATCTTTTACACTTATCCCATGGTTATCATCACGTTTTGGTAAACTGGAGCACATTACAGGAAAATCATTATTCGGACGTATTATCCTTGGTTTCGAGAAAGGTCTTGACCGTTTTACACACTGGGTTACCGACATTCTTAAATGGTCGCTTAAAAGCCGATGGACAAAACTTGCCAGCCTTGGTGTAGCAATTTTTCTTTTCATAGGTTCCCTTATGATTGCCGGAACCTATGTAGGTGGTGAATTCTTCGCTAAACTGGACAGGGGACAATTCATTGTGCAGATGGAACTTCCAAAAGATGCTTCTCTGGAACAGACTAACTTTATGACTCAGGAAGCTGAAAAATTCCTTGCCAGCAGACCTGAAGTAAAAAGTATCATCACAACAGTAGGACAAACCAGTGAAGGTTTTGCAGGTGTACAGAGTACAGCTTATAAATCGGAAATTACTGTTACTCTTGTAGATGAAGAGCATCGTGCAGATAACTCTTTCGTATATGCTGCGAAAACCAAACGTGAGCTTGAAAAAGTATTGGTAGGTGCTAAAATTAAAACCGTCCCGGTAAGTATCATGGGTGGTGCCGATGATGCTCCTATTGCTCTTACCGTAACCGGTAACGACCTTGAAAGCGCTATGGAGTGGGCAAATAAAGCTGCTGCTGAACTTGCTAAAATTCCGGGTGCTACCGAGATAAAGCTAACATCTGAATCAGGTTCACCGGAGGTAAATGTTCAGGTAGACCGTGATAAGATGGCAGCATTGGGTCTTGACCTGCAAACCGTAGGTATGACCATGCAAACTGCCTTCAATGGTAATACTGATGGTAAATTCCGTGCAGGACAGTATGAGTATGACATCAACATCCGTTTCGGTGAAGAGAACCGTATGGACATTAACGATGTACGTAACCTTACTTTTATAAATAATGCCGGACAGGAAGTGAAACTATCACAGTTTGCTGCTGTAACAGAAGGTTCAGGACCATCGTTACTAGAAAGACGTGACAAGAGTGCTTCGGTTACCGTACAGGGGCAGTCGGTAGGACGTCCTGTAGGTGCTGTTATCGCTGACTGGCAAAAAGTATTTGAGAAAATGGAACGCCCAATGGGTGTAAGCTACGTATGGGGTGGTGATATGGAGATGCAGGAAGAAGGATTCGGTACATTGGGTATTGCGTTACTTGCAGCCATCGTATTAGTATACCTTGTAATGGTTGCACTTTATAACAGCTTTGTATATCCGTTCGTGGTATTGTTCTCGGTACCACTATCGTTCATCGGGGCATTGCTGGCACTGGCGTTAACAAACAACTCATTAAATATATTCACGATACTTGGTATCATCATGCTTATTGGTCTTGTATGTAAGAATGCGATATTACTTGTAGACTTTACCAACCACCGTAAGGAAGCCGGTGAGACTACTTTCAATGCACTTGTACAGGCTAACCACGCCCGTCTTCGTCCAATCCTTATGACGACTATTGCGATGGTTATCGGTATGATTCCAATTGCATTGGCAAAAGGTGGTGCTGCACAGATGAACAATGGTCTGGCATGGGTAATCATTGGAGGACTTGTGAGTTCGCTATTCCTTACCCTTGTAATTGTACCTGTTGTGTACTCTATATTTGATAGTTTGATCAGAAGATTCTCTAAAGGCGAACCTATTGATTATGAAAAAGAAATGGTAGCCGATTATGAGCACAGGGAACTGAGCGAAGATGGCTTTACTGCAAAACACTAAAGTTTAGAGTTTAGATTTATATAAAAGGGGGCTGTGTATAATACACAGCCCCCTGCTTTTTTGTTATTTTTTTGTGAACCGGAGAGTAAAAATTGATTAATCCTGCCCTTTTAGCTGAATTAAATCGAATATAAAGTTTCAATTTTTATGGTATCACAAAAAAAACTGCAAAATTTATAGACAGAAAACATTTTTAAAGAGGATAAAGTTTTTATTTAGAATAATTAAAAATAATATTGTGTAATTGGTTACTGGCTATTACTTTTGCATGCGAAAACAAGATAACCATCATAAAAATGAACACAATTACATTTAAGAAAGTTTTGTTCTTCCTAATGACTTTTGTTACCATAACAATGGCAGCCCAGGAAAAAGGAAAAATAAACGGAACAATCTCTCTAAGCGGTAACACACCTGCCGAGAACATTTCTGTAGCTTTAAAAGGTACTGCTTATTCGGCCGTTACAGGTGCAAATGGTCAGTATGAAATTAGAAACATCAAACCGGGAACCTATACTATACGTGTTTCTGCAGTAGGAATCTCTAATGTTGAAACCAGCGTTACTGTTGCTGCCGGAGAGAATGTTAAGAAAGATTTTACTCTTACAGAAAGTCAGGAACAACTTAATGAGGTAGTGATTAGCGGCAACGTTAACAGATATTCTAAAAAAGAAAGTGTAACAGTATCCCGCTTACCACTAAAAAATCTTGAAAACGCTCAGGTTTACAACGTAGTTACTAAAGAATTAATGACTGACCAGCTGGTAACAAACCAGGATGATGCTATTAAAAACATACCGGGTGTATATCAACTTTGGGGTTCTACAGGCCGTGCCGGAGACGGTGGCTCATATTTTGCATCGAGAGGATTCGTAACTCAGGCGTTGGTAAGAAATGGCGTTGCAGGTACTGTGATTGCTAATAACGATGCTGCTAACATTGAAAGTATTGAAGCTATAAAAGGTCCATCGGCTACACTATTTGGTAGTATACTTACTTCTTACGGTGGTCTTATAAACCGTGTTACTAAAAAACCTCATGAAACTTTTGGCGGTGAGGTTACTTACCAAACAGGAAGTTTTGGATTTAACCGTGCTACTATAGATGTTAACACACCGGTTAGTGAAGACAAAAAAGCACTCTTCAGACTCAATGCGTCTACAACTAAATCACAGACCTTCCAGGATTATGGAATGAATAAAAGCTTCTTTTTTGCTCCATCCTTTACATATAAATTCAGCGACAAACTAACTGCAACGATTGAAGGAGAATTCTTTAACCAGGATGCAACAGGAATGCACCTTATCTATCTGGACTGGACAGCAACTCCATCACAAATAGGTATTACTAATGCTAAGGATTTAAAATACGACTTTAAACGTTCATTAAACGGAAGCGATTTTATAACACAAACTAAGAGCCGTAACATCTTTGCAACAGTAGATTACAAAATCTCAGACAGCTGGAAATCGCAATCGGTAATTACATCTGCTAACAATGAAGCTGAAGGTCCGGGTGTATGGTTGTACCTGCTAAACACCACACAGATGTCAAGAAACGCATGGGGCTTCCAGGGTTCATCTAATGCTATCGAATTCCAACAAAATTTTATAGGAGACTTTAGTATAGGTAAAATGAGAAACCGAGTAGTAATTGGCGGAGACATCTACCATACTAAAGGATATACTAATATTACTTATCTTCCAAGCGGAGGTTACCTGTTTGACATCGTAGACTACAATGGCACAATACCAAACTACAATGCATTTAACCAGAACAATGTTCAGGCTCAGCTTGACCAGTCAACTAACGTATACAACAGCGGAACAAACCTGAGCACACATAGCGTTTATGTAAGCGATGTACTTAATATTACACCTAGTCTTCTTATATCTGCAGGTGTACGTTTTGATAATTTTGAAAACAGAGGCAGCTATAATGCGGTTACAAACACAACATCGGGCGGATTCTCTCAAAATGCTTTCTCTCCTAAATTTGGTATCGTTTACCAAATCATAGAAGAACAGGTATCTGTATTTGGTAACTACCAAAACAGTTTTAAAAATGTGCTTAACCCTAACCAGGGGAGTACACAGCCTAATATCAATACCGATACATTTAAACCGGAACACGCTAACCAGATTGAGGTGGGTGTAAAACTTAATGCCTTTAAGAACAAGCTTAATGCTAACATAAGCTATTACAATATCAAGGTAGAAGATATTGTAAGGGCTGACGCTTTGAACCCTAACTCATCTATTCAGGATGGTACACAAAAAAGTGAAGGATTTGAACTGGAAATAAATGCTAACCCAATTCCTGGATTAAACATTGTTGCCGGTTATGCTTATAATGACAGTAGACTTGAAAAAACGGAAGCTAACGTAAATGGCCTTCGCCCTACTACAGCGGGTCCTCAAAGCTTAGCTAACCTTTGGATAAGCTACAAACTTCCAGTAGAAACTATCGACGGCCTTGGTATCGGCTTTGGAGGGAATTATGCTGACGAAACTCTTATTTACAACCAATATGTTTCAACCGGAGCAAGAGAGACATTCAAGCTTCCATCATATACTGTGCTTAATGCATCATTATTCTATGACAAACCTAAATACAGGGTGTCATTAAAAGTAAACAACCTTACAGACGAGCTTTACTTTAACGGTTACACAACAATCAATGTTCAGGCACCACGAACATTTATGGGAGGTGTTACTTATAAATTCTAAAACAATTTAAAAACATCTTCCTCCGGGAAGATGTTTTACTTTTGTCTCCACGTTTAGTTTCGATTAATGGCAAAGAATAAACCGAAGAAAAAAAAGACTTTAAAGCAATGGATTGGCAAAATCCACTTATGGCTCGGGCTTTCCTCCGGGCTTATTGTCTTTATAGTGAGCATTACCGGTTGTATATTTTGCTTTCATGACGAAATAAAAGACCTTACCCGCGACTGGCGAAAGGTAGAAGCTGTAAACGCTCCTTACCTTATGCCTTCGGTATTACAGGCAAAAACAAAAGCCTTGTACCCTAATGCAACTGCCGATATGGTAGTATACAATGGTTCTGACAGAAGTGCTTTGGTTTACAGCACTGAAGCCGGTGAAGCCTATAATGTGTACTTTAACCCCTACTCCGGAAAATTCCTGCACCGCGAAAAAACCTCAGACGATTTTTTTCTGTTCATAGAAGACCTGCACATGCATTTATTGCTTCCTGAAGCAATTGGCAAACAGGTAGTAGGTATAGCCACCATTATTTTTATCATAATGCTCTTATCAGGCATTGTTCTTTGGTGGCCTAAGAAGAAAACCGACCTGAAAAAAAGACTGAAAATAAAATGGGATGCCAAATGGCGAAGGGTAAATTATGACTGGCACAACGTTACCGGGTTTTATGTTGCTCTCATAGCACTAACTATTGCCCTTACAGGTTTGACATTCTCGTATGAATGGATGCATAAAACCATGTACTTTGTTGGTAACATGGGCAACGATTATCCTGAAGAAAAAGCAACTGTTACAGTAGATACACTTTTAGAAACGTCAAAATCTGTTATCCCTGTAGATATAGCTTACACAACCGCAAGAAAGGCAAGACCTGAAGACCAAATGTGTTTTGTTTGGCAACAGGATCATAAAAGCGCGATAATTACAGGATCGTATCCTGAATCGCTTGATTTTGACCACCAGTCTAATATGTTCTTTCACCCTGCAACCGGAGAATTGCTGAAACAACAATTGTACGATCAAAAAAGTGCCGGAATGCAATTACAGGAAATGAACTATGGTTTGCATACCGGACAATATTTTAATCTGCCGGGTAAAATCATTGCTTTTATTGCCAGTCTGATTGCTGCCGCTCTGCCTGTATCAGGAGTAGTGATATGGATAGGCCGCAACAATAAAAAATCCAAAACAAAAATTGCTGCATGAAAAAAAACAAAAAAAATACTTTTAAACAATTTATAGGCCAGTTGCACTTATGGCTCGGCCTTACTTCGGGACTTGTCGTGCTCTTCCTTTCTATCACAGGCTGCATATTTGTTTTTAGTCAGGAGATAAGCGACTGGCAGCGTGAAGATGCCCTTTATGTTCCTGAAGTAAAAGCAAACCGCTTGTCTGTAAGTGCCATCTGGAATGAAACCTATAAGGCTATCGGCGACAGTATTACGTTCAACGATATGCACGTATACAAAGACCCCAAAAGATCGGTTGAGTTCCATTGTTATAAAGCGGCAGAAAATGAGAAAGACTGTTTTTGGTATTTTGACTCTATAGACTACTACTACAATGTATATGTAGATCCCTATACAGGGGAGATACTTGCTATTTACGATCAGGAAAAAGATTTCTTCAATGTGATAAAAATGCTGCATTGGAGCCTGCTGATACATCACCCTGTAGGGCAGCAGATTATCGGATGGTCTACCTTTATCTTTGTTATAATGCTAATTACAGGTATTATCCTTTGGTGGCCAAAGAACAAAGCAGCACGCAAGCAGCGTTTTTGGTTTCAGTGGAAAGACTCAACTAAATGGAGAAGAAAGAACTACGACCTCCATAATATATTCGGCTTTTACATAGCAAGCATAGCCATTATTATTGCTTTTACCGGCATGGTTTGGGCTTTTACCTGGTTTCAGGCTGTAGTATATGTTGCCGGTTCGCAAAGCCTTACCCCTCCTGAGGTCGTAGAAAAACAATCTGTAATCAGTGATGGTAACAGGGATATAGCATTCGAAAAAGCTTTTGCTTACACTAATGCTAAATATAAAGACGCGGATGCCCTTAGTATTGGTAAACCGGCCGATACCGCTAAAACAGGACATATTGAAGTTTATGTACAGCAATATCCGGGTAAATATTATGTGTATCACCAGCTTCAGTTTGACCAGTATAGCGGTAAACTACTGTATGAAAAAAACCACAGCGACAGGAATTTTGGTGAAAAGCTGATTACTGCCAATTATGATATTCACGTAGGTGCAATACTGGGTATTCCAGGCAAGATAATAGCCTTTATTGCCAGCTTTGTATGCATGCTGTTGCCAATATCAGGCTTTTTGATATGGTGGGGCCGTAGAAACAAAAAAAAGGCTAAAACATAAAATAAAAAAGGCTGTTAGTTTAAAACTAACAGCCTTTCTCAAATAATAAACAGTATTTCTATTTATTATTTACTACCACAGCTTCCTGAGACCATTTTTTAACTTCAGCAATCCTGCTGTTGTTATAATCTACTTCGTTTAGAACAGCTCCAGTCCAGAAGAACCATTTTCCGGTTTTTAGTCCGTTAGTATATTCTCCTATAGATTGCTTTGTACCGTCTTCGTTATAAGCGGTCCAGTTTCCGTGTAGTTTACCGTCTTTGTATGTTCCCTCCTGTTTGATATTACCATTTTCGTAATAATAAACAGCTTTTACTATATTGTTCTCTACTGAGTAATCGTGATCTTTATTTTGTGCAGATAAAACACCTGCTGACAATAGTAATCCGGCAAATAATATCTTTTTCATTTCAATTTGTCTTTTAGGGTTATTGTAAATCTTTTAATCTCTTTACAAATTTATCGAATATAATTTACACAAACATTACATTTAGATAACAATTTCATAACATAACTAAAAACTTAACATTGGAAAATTTAAAAATCTTTGTAAAGTCTTTATTTTACTATACTTTAGAGAGATAACCTAAAATCAGCATTTTATAAGAATTATACTTTTTTAACCCATTAAAAAGACTTTCTGAGGCTAAAAAACAAAAAACCATCCGCCGTGGCAGATGGTTCGGTAACACTAAGTTAACATTAAATTTACATTAAAGTAACTTTTAGATTATTTTAAAAGAGAATCTAGCTGTGCCTGCAACGCCGGATCTGATGGTCTTAAAGCATCTGCATTTATAACCTTTCCATCGGGACCTATTAAGATAAACCTTGGAATTGAATCTATACCATAAGCCAATATAAAATCAGAACTCCAGTCTTTATCTGCAAAAAGCTGAACCCCTCCAAGTGACTTATCCTTTACCATTTTTTTCCATTTCTCATGATCTTTCGCTTTATCAATTGAGATGCTTACAAACGCTATATTTTTGTCATGGTACTTCTCTTCTACTTTCTGAAGAAAAGGTATTTCCTGACGGCAAGGTCCACACCACGTAGCCCAAACATCTATGTAAACATATTTGCCTTTAAAGTCTGCCAGGCTGGTGTTGCCACCTTTAAAATTCTCATACGTAAATAAAGGTGAAGGCTGTCCTGTCATTTTCATCATCTTCGCAACTTGTTCACCCATTGCAGTCAACTCCTTACGATCGGCTTCCAGCTCCTTTGTCATGATATCTGCAAAAGATGCATCAAGCCCCTGATCTTTAAGTTGCTGTTCAGAACCACTTATAAAAGCATCGATTAAGGTTTTTTGGTCGGATCCTTTTTCAGTTTTACTGAGTTTTTCATAAAGCACTTCGGTATCCAAAGCCTTTTTTGCCAGATAATTATTTTCTTTTTCGCCTTTGCCTTTATACACAATAGATTCGTCAAACATTTTAGCATCCATCGTAAGAGCAAGGTCGAAACCATTTTTCAGGTATACTGTAGTACTTTCGGTTCCGTCAAATAACTGATAAAATCCTGTTTCAGCAGCAAAAGAACCTTTAAAAGCCCCTTTGTTATCGGCTTTAAGTACTTTCTTAAAAGTCTTTGAACGTACCAATAGCGAGTCACTATTTCTGTTTTGTATTTTGGCACTGAATTTTACTTCAGTCTGCGCATATGCTCCTGTTATAGCCAGCAGGAATAAAAATGCAATCTTTTTCATATTTTAAATATTGTTTTTAATCACAAATATAACTTTACTCACGACACATATATTATATAGTGAGCCTTTTTCTTTAAATAATAAAGCCACTGTAAAGTGGCTTTATTATTTTTATAAATGATATTATTTTAATAAGCTATCAAGTTCTGCCTGAAGCGCAGGATCTGACGGTCTTTTAGCATCTGCATCAACAATTTTACCATCAGGACCAATAAGAATAAACCTTGGAATTGAGTTAATACCATACGACTGAACAAAAGTGGAACTCCAGTCTTTATCTGCAAAAAGCTGTGTTCCTCCAAGCGCCTGATCGTTTACCATTTTTTTCCATTTATCATGATCTGTAGCTTTATCAATAGATATACTTACAAACTCAATATTTTTACCGTGGTATTTTTCTTCAATCTGTTTCAGGAAAGGTATTTGCTGACGGCAAGGACCACACCATGTAGCCCAAACATCTACATAAACATATTTACCTCTTAGATCTTCAAGTTTGGTTTTACCCCCTTTAGCATTTTCATAGTCAAATGATGCCGAAGCTAAGCCTTTTAGTTTTGATGATTTTTCAGCCTGAGCAGCCATAGCTTCCATTTGCTTGCGCTGACCTGCGATTTGTTGTCCTAAACTGGTACGGAAACCTTCATCCAATGTTTTGTCCTGAAGCCCGGCATCTAATTTGGCCAGTAATTCATTTATAAGTTTAAACTGCGTCAACTGATCTGAAGTGGTTTCAAGTTTTTTACCCAAAGCCTCATTATCTACGGCCATTTTGGCAAGGAAATTATTTTCCTTCTCTCCTTTTCCTTTATAGGTAAGTGTCTCGTCAAATTTTTTTCCATCAACAATCATAGTCAGGTCATACCCGGGTTTAAGGTACAAGTTTGTCTGTTCTGTACCGTCAGAAAACTGGAAAAAACCGGCATCAGCAGTAAAAGAATCTGTAAAATTCCCTTTAGCATCTCCTTTAATCACTTTATTCACCTTCTGACTCCTTACTATCAGTGAGTCGCTGTTGCGGTTTACTATCTTGGCCGTAAATTTAATCGGCTCTGTTTGTGCATAAGCTCCTGCAATAGAAAACAGCAGCATCAACGCAATCTTTTTCATAGTTATTGATTTATTTCCCGTAAAAATAAACTTTATTCCAATACCATCAGCAGCTTTATACATATAGCCCGTTAAAGGAATAAAAAAACGACAAACCCATCAATTATTACGTATTTATACTTAAATTGCTAGTACCAACTTAAATAACAATCATATGACCCGATATATACTCTTATTATTACTTTGTGCTTCACTGTTCATTTCGTGCGAGCAAACCACAACAACTGCCCATGTTGGTAATCGCTACACACTGGAGTTGCCTAATCATTTTATCAGAACAGGAGATATTAATAAAGATGCATCGGTTCAATATGAGAATAAAGTCAAGAATATTTTTGTTATAGGGATTGACGAAACCAAAGATGACATTACCGCTAAAATTGCTGAAAAAAAGTTGTCTGCAAAATACCCAACTACTCTTGAAGGCTATTCACAGATGATTCTTGATGGGATGGAGACTTCTATTGCAAAAAAACAGCTTCCTCCTTTTGAAGAAACCAAAATTGGCGGACTCAAAGCCCGCACCATTTCGTTTGAAGGTGTTTCATCAGGCAACCGTGTATATTGGAAAATCGGCTTTATTGAAGGAGCCAATCGTTTTTACCAGATAATGGTGTGGACCGATGCCGAAAACCGAAACAGCTACGAGAAAGAAATGGCCGGTATAATTAACTCATTTAAAGAGACCGGAGGAAGATAAAAAGATAGTGTCATGTTTTTGTGCTTTGTAAACATTAGTTGCTAAATTTGCATTCGTAAAATTTTCAAGT
This sequence comes from Flavobacterium sp. AG291, assembly GCF_003350375.1. Classification (GTDB taxonomy): domain Bacteria; phylum Bacteroidota; class Bacteroidia; order Flavobacteriales; family Flavobacteriaceae; genus Flavobacterium; species Flavobacterium suzhouense. Next base: position 110,811 of record NZ_QQAR01000008.1, read on the forward strand.
AATGTATAGAAGCCATAATTGCGGTGAGCTTAACGCATCGCATATCAACCAGGAAGTAACTCTAGCCGGATGGGTACAAAGATCACGTAACAAAGGATTCCTTATATGGGTAGACCTTAGGGATCGTTACGGTATAACCCAGCTTATATTTGACGAAGCGCGTACTCAAAAAGAGGTTTTTGAGAAGGCAGCTACACTTGGCCGTGAATTTGTTATTCAGGTTAAAGGTACTGTTATAGAGCGTGAATCTAAAAACGCTGCTATGGCCACAGGAGATATTGAGATCCTGGTTAGTGAGCTTACTATACTTAACGCTGCCATCATCCCTCCGTTCACCATTGAAGATGAGACTGACGGTGGTGAAGACATCCGAATGAAATACCGTTACCTGGACATCCGTCGTAACCCGGTTAAGAACAGCCTTATGTTCCGTCACAAAGTGGCAATGGAAGTAAGAAACTACCTTTCTAACCAGGGATTCATCGAGGTGGAGACTCCGGTACTTATAAAATCGACTCCTGAGGGCGCACGTGACTTTGTTGTACCATCAAGAATGAACCCGGGGCAATTCTATGCTCTTCCGCAATCACCACAAACCTTTAAGCAGCTGCTTATGGTAGGTGGTATGGATAAATACTTCCAAATTGTTAAATGTTTCCGTGACGAAGACCTTCGTGCTGACCGCCAGCCTGAGTTTACGCAAATTGACTGTGAAATGGCATTCGTAGAGCAGGAAGACATCATGGGTGTATTTGAAGGCCTTGCAAGCTACTTATTAAAAGAACTTAAAGGTATTGAAACCTGTAAATTCCCAAGAATGACCTATGCCGATGCCATGAGAAAATATGGTAACGACAAACCGGATATCCGTTTCGGAATGGAGTTTGGAGAACTAAACGAAGTAGCACAACACAAAGAATTTGCAGTATTCAACAGTTCAGAACTTGTTGTAGGTATTGCAGTTCCGGGTGCTGCTGCTTATACACGTAAACAGATCGACGAGCTTATCGAGTGGGTAAAACGCCCTCAGGTAGGCGCTAACGGTATGGTATATGCAAAATATGAAGCTGATGGTTCTATAAAATCATCAGTTGATAAATTCTACGATCAGGAAGACCTTAAGAAATGGGCTGAGATTACAGGTGCTCAACCGGGCGACCTTATTTTAGTACTAAGCGGTGATGCACACAAAACACGTACACGCCTTAGCGCACTCCGTATGGAGTTGGCAACACGCCTTGGACTGAGAAATCCTGAAGTATTCGCTCCACTATGGGTTGTAGACTTCCCTCTGTTAGAGTGGGATGAGGAAAGCGAGCGTTTCCACGCGATGCACCACCCGTTCACATCTCCAAAACCCGAAGACATGGCACTTCTTGAAACAAACCCTGGTGATGTAAGGGCAAATGCTTATGACCTTGTACTAAACGGTAACGAAATAGGCGGTGGCTCTATCAGGATACACGATAAAGAAACACAGGCACTGATGTTTAAATACCTTGGCTTTACCGAAGAGCAGGCAAAAGCTCAGTTTGGCTTCCTTATGGACGCGTTCCAGTTTGGTGCACCACCACACGGCGGTCTTGCATTTGGTTTCGACAGGCTTGTGGCCATCCTTGGTGGTCAGGAAACCATCCGTGACTTTATCGCGTTCCCTAAAAACAATTCAGGGCGTGATGTAATGATCGATGCTCCATCAACAATTGACAATGCTCAGCTTACCGAACTAAGCATTAAATTAAATGTAGCGCAATAAGAAGCGTTTCATCATACAATAAAAAAGCGGGAGTCACTAACTCCCGCTTTTTTTGTTTTTAAAGCTTCTCCTAAAGGTAAAAGCATTACCACCTCTTATCCAATTCCTCCCTGGTAATCATTTCATTCTTGTTCAAAGGCTCTTTGACAACTATAGCTTCTTTAACGATCTCAATATCCGTTAGAGAAATTTTATATTTATTATCCATATTAACCTCTATAATTAATCCCGGAAGACCCCAATAAAAAGAAGGCCCATCGCTTACCGGTATCGCTTCACAATACCAAGCATACACAGGAAAGGAGCGATTAAGGTATTTAGAGGTCACGGCAGCAGTTGCTTTTTTACATTTATAGCCGTTTATTACAGTCGTTTCGCCGGTTAACTCCCAATTGAATTCCCTCAGTTTATCTTTGAGGCTATATCCCCCTTCCGGATCAGAACATTCCTGCCTGAACACATTATTTCTGATATCCTTATAATAAGTATCCTCATCAGGAAGAATTACTTTATGTACCGATTGATATTTGACTCCATGTGTCTCCTTGTCAACCAGCTTCACAGATGATTTTTCGGACTAGGTAATTTTGTAAATCGATTTACCTTCAGAATATTCAAAACTATGTAAAGAAGGCATCAGTTCGCTTGGAACATCACTATCATCCCCAATCATGTTCAGAGTGGTTTTAGTGTAGGTAGCCCTAATGTTTTGGGCAATCGAAAAATTTGCAAACAACAATAGAATTATAATTATGCTTTTTTTCATTCTTTCACATAGTAAGTTAGATTACAGATTATAAACGCCGTAAAGGTTTTCTTATTTTATTAAGAAAGCTTAATTTACCAAAAAAATAAACCTTTCCCTATTTTTGTGCCACATAAACCAATACACCTTAATGAAAAAACTATACCTACTATTATTATTCGCATTACCCCTATTATCATCAGCGCAGGAAGAAATAAAATACGGAATCAATATCGGCTCAACGTACTCCGACATAAGAGGCAGGGGCTATCCGGAAGACTTTAAATATGCTTTTGGATACCTGATAGGACTTACTACAGAGATTCCCCTCAACCAAAGATGGTCATTTCGCACCGGCATTAATTACGAAAGGAAGAGTTCTGCAAAAAAAATCAATTACACCTCTAGCGGTTTTATAACTGGACCCGACGGTACCGGCGTTGAAGTTACTACTAAAGTAAATTACAAAGTTACAACCTCGCTTGATTATGTTGTCATCCCCATAAACCTGAAATACTATCTTGACATTTATGAGAATAATTATATAACTGGCGGCGGATTTATAGCATATAATTTCGACGAAGGCTATAAGATTACTGGTGACAAAACCACAAAAAGCTACGAACAGAATTATAAATCATTCGATTATGGCATCAGCTTAAGTATAGGGACAAAATTTAAGCTGAACAAAAATCATGAACTCAATGTAGAACTACGGGACAATCTTGGACTTGCAAATATTAGTACTATTGACTTAGAAAAGATCTCAACAAACAGTATCTGTTTAATCGCAAACTGGCAGTTTAGCCTGTAAACACAGACATTCTTACTGTAATTAAAAAACTTACAAATAAGCTAAATAGTTAAGAAAACAACGCATTTTTACTCGTTACAATGTATTAATATTAATTTTTTTAACATTTTTCTTTGATGTGTCAGAATAAATTTTATCTTTGAAACCATTATTAATTTTTTTTATTACAGAAATGCGAACAGGCAAAGTTAAATTTTTCATTGAGTCCAAAGGTTTTGGATTCATAACTGATGACGAAACAGGAAAGGATATTTTCGTTCATGCTACAGGCCTAAACACAGAGAATCTGCGCGAAGGAGACAAAGTGAGCTACGTTGAAGAAGAAGGAAAAAAAGGTAAAGTAGCCGCTCAGGTTGCATCGCTATAAGCTTAAAATATATTACCATATCACCTACCAATCAACCAACCGCCCTTAATAAGGGCGGTTTTTTATTTAGAATCCCACATGGAATACTAGTTTTTTAGGTGTTTTTTTAAGAATTTGACAACCGAAAAAAATTTATAATAACAATTTTTTCACATTGTGTTAAAATTTGTTAATTCGGTTTTTATTTAGAACCAATAAAAATTAAGGTTATATTCTTTTTCTATCACAAAAACGTTGAATTTGTTCAGCTATGACGTGTATATTTGTGAATTGTTTTATAAATTAAACATATAATATGCAGACAAATCAGGCGGATTATTTCCCAATTTTAATGCAAATCCTTCTTGCTGTTGGCTTTGTGGGCACTACAATTTTTGTATCGAGCCTGCTTGGCCCTAAAAGACATTCTGTAAACAAGGACAAAAACTTTGAGTGCGGTATAGAATCTGTTGGTAACGCCCGCATACCGTTTTCGGTAAAATACTTCCTTGTTGCCATCCTGTTCGTGCTTTTTGACGTTGAAGTTATATTCATGTATCCATGGGCGGTTAATTTCCGCGAAATGGGCGTTGAAGGACTTATAAAAATGGGAATCTTTATGCTTCTTCTTGTGGTAGGTTTCTTCTACGTGATGAAGAAAAAAGGTTTGGAGTGGGAATAAATGAAGGAGAAAAAGGAAGATTAAACATTTCCTTATAATCAAAAACTTAAATTACAATGAGCAAGTCATCAGATATAAAAATGGTTGAAGCACCTGAAGGATATTCAGGAGAAGGCTTTTTTGCAACAAAACTGGATACCATAGTAGGTATGGCGCGTGCTAACTCTATGTGGCCCTTGCCTTTTGCTACTTCTTGCTGTGGTATCGAATTCATGGCTACAATGGCGTCGCATTATGATGTGGCACGTTTTGGATCAGAGCGTATGAGTTTCTCTCCGCGTCAGGCCGATATGCTCCTGGTAATGGGAACCATCGCTAAAAAAATGGCGCCTATCTTGCGTCAGGTATACGAACAGATGGCTGAGCCACGCTGGGTTATCGCTGTAGGTGCATGTGCATCTTCAGGTGGTATTTTCGATACTTATTCTGTTCTTCAGGGAATTGACAAGGTAATACCGGTAGATGTTTACGTTCCGGGATGTCCGCCAAGACCAGAGCAAATTCTTGACGGTATCATGACACTTCAGGATATCGTGAGAAACGAATCGGTTAGACGAAGAAGCTCAGAAGAATACAAAGAACTATTAGCTTCTTATAATATTTCATAAGTTAAAAATGGCTTTAGAAACAACAGTTATACAGGATAAACTTACCGGCCAGTTTGGCGATAAGGTTTCTGATTTTATCCAGATCAAAGATATGTTCACTTTTGAAGTAGCTTCAGATTCTCTTTCTGAAGTTATGGGCTTTTTAAAGAATGACCCTCTGCTTCGTTTCAATTTCCTTACCGATGTTTGTGGCGTGCACTACCCTGACAATGAAGTTGACAGACAGTTTGCGACGGTATACCACATGCACAACTGGTATGACAATGTAAGGATACGCTTTAAATGTTACCTTAACGGTGAAAATCCGGAAGTAGCATCGGCAACTGAGCATTTTTTAAGTGCCAACTGGCAGGAACGTGAAACCTATGATTTCTTCGGAATCATATTTAAAGGACATCCACAACTGAAAAGAATCCTGAACATGGATGAGATGATATCTTTCCCGATGCGTAAGGAATTCCCAATGGAAGATGGAGGAAGAACCGATAAGGACGACCGTTTCTTTGGACGTACTCCGGACAACTCGACTGTTAAATAATAAAGAACAAGGAAAAATTTTTATATAAAATGTCAGACCTGTTATTACCACCAGAGCATCGTTATGCCAAGATGATCGAACAGAAGCAGAATGAAGACGGCAGCGAGCTTTCAATACTAAACCTTGGGCCTACACACCCTGCAACCCACGGTATTTTCCAGAATATCCTGCTTATGGATGGTGAGAGAATACTTGATGGCGAAGGTACTGTAGGTTATATTCACCGTGCTTTTGAGAAAATTGCCGAAAACAGGCCATTTTACCAAATAACACCACTTACCGACAGGATGAACTACTGCTCGGCTCCTATCAACAATATGGGTTGGTGGATGACACTTGAAAAAGCACTGGATATTGAAGTACCGAAAAGGGTACAGTACATGAGGGTAATTATCATGGAGTTGGCCCGTATCGCTGACCACATTATCTGTAACTCAGTATTGGGTGTAGATACGGGAGCGCTTACAGGTTTCCTTTACGTTTTCCAGTACAGAGAAAAAATATATGAGATCTATGAAGAGATTTGCGGTGCTCGTCTTACCACTAACATGGGAAGAATTGGCGGTTTCGAAAGAGACTGGAGCCCTGCAGCCTTCAAAAAAATACATACTTTCTTAGAAGAATTCCCTGCCATATGGACGGAATTCGAAAACCTGCTTACCCGTAACAGGATCTTTATGGACCGTACCATCAATGTAGGTCCGATCTCTGCCGAAAAAGCTATGAGCTACGGATTTACAGGACCAAACCTTCGTGCAGCCGGTATTGACTACGACGTTCGTGTTATGCAGCCATACAGCTCATACGAAGATTTTGAATTTGATGTTCCTGTAGGTAAATCAGGAGATACTTATGACCGTTTCTGCGTTCGTAACGCAGAGGTTTGGGAAAGTTTAAAAATCATCCGCCAGGCACTTGATAAAATGCCTGAAGGACCATACCACGCTAACGTGCCTGATTATTACCTTCCTCCAAAAGAAGAAGTGTACACAAACATGGAGGCACTTATCTATCACTTTAAAATTGTAATGGGTGAAGTTCCTGTACCTAAGACCGAAGTATACCATCCGGTAGAAGGCGGTAACGGTGAGCTTGGCTTTTACCTTATAACTGACGGAAGCCGTACTGCTTACAGGCTACACTTCCGCAGGCCGTGTTTTATTTATTACCAGGCCTTTAACGACATGGTAAAAGGACAGATGCTTTCTGATGCCATTGCAACATTATCAAGCCTCAATGTTATTGCAGGCGAACTAGACGCTTAAGATTATGAAAATTTCACACGTAAAACAGGATATAAACATCACACCCGAGCTTCAGGCAAGGATTGATGAACTGATAAGCCACTACCCTGCTGACAAAAGAAAATCGGCATTGCTACCGGTGCTTCATGAAGTACAGGATGCACATGACAACTGGCTAAGCATTGAGCTTCAGGATAAAGTTGCCGAAATACTTAACATCAAACCGATTGAGGTATATGAGGTGGTATCATTTTATACCATGTACAACCAGCAGCCTATAGGCAAGTATATGTTTGAGTTTTGCAGAACTTCATGCTGCGCTATCCGCGGAGCTGAAAACCTTATGGATTATACCTGCAACAAACTGGGCATTAAAGAAGGTGAAACCACTCCGGACGGTATGTTTACCGTAGTAGGCGTTGAGTGCCTTGGTGCCTGTGGATATGCTCCTATGCTTCAGCTGGGTGATTATTACAGAGAAAACCTGACAGAAGAGAAGATGGATGCGCTTATTGAAGAGTGCAAAAACGGACAGGTTAAATTACACTAATTAGAGACCATTACACCAAGTAACGATGGGACAGAAAATATTATTAGAACACGCAAACGTACCGGGGATAAAAACCTATGAAGTATACCGCCAACATGGTGGGTATCGCTCTGTAGAGAAAGCGCTGAAAAGCATGACTCCGGACGAAGTGGTAGAAGAAGTAAAAACTTCAGGACTTAGAGGCCGTGGAGGGGCAGGTTTCCCTACCGGTATGAAATGGAGTTTCATAGATAAAAAATCAGGCAAGCCAAGACATTTGGTTTGTAATGCCGATGAGTCGGAGCCGGGAACGTTTAAAGACCGTTACCTGATGGAGTACATCCCTCACCTTTTGATTGAAGGTATGATCACTTCGAGCTATGCTCTTGGCGCTAACCTGTCATACATCTACATCCGTGGTGAGTATATGTGGGTTTTCCGCATATTAGAAAAAGCTATTAAAGAAGCTTATGCAGCAGGATGGTTAGGTAAAAACATTTTAGGTTCCGGTTTTGACCTGGATCTTCATGTTCACTGTGGTGCCGGTGCTTATATCTGTGGTGAGGAAACTGCACTTATCGAATCGCTTGAAGGTAAAAGAGGCAATCCAAGGATTAAGCCACCATTTCCTGCGGTAAGCGGACTTTGGTCTAATCCAACTGTGGTAAACAACGTAGAATCTATCGCTGTTGTGCCATGGATCGTAAACAACTCCGGAGAAGACTATGCTAAAATTGGTATAGGACGCTCTACAGGAACAAAATTGATATCAGCTTCAGGACATATTAAAAACCCTGGGGTTTATGAAATAGAATTAGGCCTTAGCGTAGATGAGTTTATGAACTCTGACGAATACTTAGGCGGTATGATGAATGACAGGCCATTAAAGGCTTTGGTTCCCGGAGGTTCTTCGGTGCCAATCCTTCCTGCGCATCTTATCTATAAAAATGCTGAAGGTGGAGATAGACTTATGTCATACGAATCACTTTCTGAAGGTGGTTTTGCTACAGGTTCGATGCTGGGTTCAGGTGGTTTCATCGTATATAACGACACTACCTGTATCGTAAGAAACACATGGAACTTCTCTCGTTTTTACCACCACGAAAGCTGCGGACAGTGTTCGCCTTGCCGTGAAGGTACAGGATGGATGGAAAAAGTACTGCACCGTATCGAAAATGGTCACGGCCGTGAAGAAGATATCGAGTTGCTTTGGGATATTCAGCGTAAGATCGAAGGAAATACCATCTGCCCACTTGGTGATGCGGCAGCATGGCCGGTGGCAGCAGCGATACGCCACTTTAGGGATGAGTTTGAATACCACGTTCGTTTCCCTGAAAAAATCAAGAACAGAGATCACTTTGTAGCTGAGCCTTTTGAAAAAGTGAAGCATTTAGTGGCAAAACAAACAGTATAAGTTAAAAGTTATAAAGTTGAATGTTTAAAAGTTCTCTCGAAAGCCTGAAAGGCGACAAACTTTAAAACAGTATAGCATTCAACTTTCAAACATATAGAATAATGAAAGTAACAATAGACGGACAGGAAATAAACGTAGAACCGGGGACTACCATCCTCCAGGCTGCGCGAATGATAGGCGGCGAATCCGTGCCGCCGGCAATGTGCTACTATTCTAAACTTAAAGGAAGCGGTGGTAAATGCCGTTGCTGCCTTGTAGAAGTTTCTAAAGGTAGCGAGGCCGATCCAAGACCTATGCCTAAACTGGTAGCATCATGCGTTACCGGTGTTATGGATGGTATGGAGGTTAAAAGCATCACTTCTGAAAGGGTTGTTGATGCACGTAAATCGGTTACGGAATTCCTACTTATAAATCACCCGCTGGATTGCCCTATATGTGACCAGGCCGGAGAGTGTGACCTGCAAAACCTAAGCTTTAAGAACGGTTCTGCAAAAACACGCTTTGTTGAAGAGAAACGTACATTTGAACCTGAAAATATTGGTGACAATATTCAGCTTCACATGAACCGTTGTATCCTTTGCTACCGTTGTGTTATGACAGCTGACCAGCTTACGGATAACCGTGTTCACGGCGTTCTTAACCGTGGTGACCATTCACAAATCTCTACTGCTATCTCTAAAGCTATCAATAACGAATTCTCAGGAAACATGATCGATGTTTGCCCTGTAGGAGCGCTTACCGATAAGACTTTCCGATTCAAACAAAGGGTATGGTTCAACAAACCATACAATGCTCACAGGGATTGTGACAAATGCTGTGGTAAAACTACGCTTTGGATGTTTGGTGAGGAGATTCAAAGGGTTACTGCACGTAAAGATGAATACCACGAAGTGGAAGAGTTTATCTGTAACGAGTGCCGTTTTGACCACAAAGACACTAAAGACTGGGTAATTGAAGGTCCGCGTAAATTTGAGAAAGATTCTGTTATCAACCAGAACAACTATACAAGGAAACTTGATACGGTTACTATTGAAACAGAAAAACAGATACTTTTAGGCCGTGAACAGGACAGGAAGAAAATAAGTATGCCTGCCGTTCCGCTAAAAAAAGACGAAGTTCAGGTATTTAAAGAAGGAAATATATAACTATGGATCAGGCAATAATTATAGAAAAAGGCATTTTCATAGTGGTAATCTTCGCGATCACCATGCTTTTTGCCATGTATGAAACCCTTGCAGAACGTAAAATTGCTGCATGGCTTCAGGATCGTATAGGTCCGAACCGTGCCGGAAAAGGTGGTATCCTTCAGCCACTGGCCGATGGTTTGAAACTTTTCTCTAAAGAGGAGTTCATGCCTAATACGCCAAACAAATTTCTTTTCATAGTAGGCCCTGCCATATCTATGAGTACAGCCCTTATTACAAGCGCGGTAATTCCGTGGGGTGATAAGCTTCATATCTTCGGACGTGATGTTATCCTTCAGGCTACTGATATTGATGTTGCCATGCTTTATGTATTTGGCGTACTATCTGTGGGTGTATACGGTATCATGATCGGTGGATGGGCTTCTAACAACAAATTCTCGCTGATGAGTGCCATGCGTGCTTCATCACAAATGATATCATACGAGGTTGCGATGGGTCTTTCACTTATTGCCCTTGTAATGATGACAGGAACATTGAGCCTTCGCGACATGGCTTTACAACAGCACGGAATGAACTGGAACATTTTCTACCAGCCGGTAGGTTTCCTTATCTTTCTGGTATGTTCGTTTGCTGAAACCAACCGTACTCCGTTTGACCTTGCAGAATGTGAGGCCGAGCTAATCGGTGGTTACCATACTGAGTATTCTTCAATGAGAATGGGCTTTTACCTGTTTGCTGAATATGCGAGTATGTTCATTTCTTCAACTATCCTTGCGGTATTGTACTTTGGTGCTTACAACTATCCGGGTATGGACTGGGTTGCTGAAAATGCAGGAGCTAATGTTTCAAACATCATCGGAATATTTGTATTGTTTGCTAAAATATGTGCCTTCATATTCTTCTATATGTGGATACGCTGGACAATACCAAGATTCCGTTACGATCAGCTTATGAGACTTGGATGGCAAATGCTTATTCCGCTTGCCATTGCAAACATTATCATTACGGGAATTGTAATCCTGTTAAGCGACGGAAAACTTTAATTAAGTACGAAAAGAACGCCTTAGGGCAAAAAGAAATACAAAATGTCAATAGAAACCATATCATTATCGGGAAGGAAAAAGGAGGTATCTAACAAAAAGATGACCTTTTTAGAGAGCCTTTACCTTGTAGCGATCTTCAAAGGTTTGATGATCACGATCCGACATTTATTCACCAGGAAGGTAACTATTAAGTATCCTGAACAAACAAGGGAACTTAGCCCTGTTTACCGCGGACAGCATATGCTGATGCGTGACGATGAAGGCCGTGAGCGTTGTACCGCCTGCGGACTATGTGCGCTGTCTTGCCCTGCCGAAGCGATCACCATGAAAGCTGAAGAAAGAAAACCGGACGAAATGCACCTGTACAGGGAAGAGAAATATGCTTCTATCTACGAGATAAACATGCTTCGTTGCATCTTCTGCGGACTGTGTGAAGAAGCTTGTCCTAAACAGGCAATTTACCTTACCAAATCAAGGGTTATGGTAAAATCGAACAGCGACAGGGAAGACTTTATCTATGGTAAAGACAAACTTGTAATGCCGCTTGATATGGCTATTAATAACACTAAACAAATGGCGAACTAAGATGCTTTTAACTATATTCTATATTCTATCGGCCATTACATTAGCAACTGCGTTTTTAACTATTCTTAGTAAAAACCCAATTCACAGTGCTATTTACCTTGTATTATGTTTCTTCTCAATTGCCGGGCATTACCTTATGTTTAATGCGCAGTTTTTGGCAATAGTGCATATTATTGTTTATTCAGGTGCTATCATGATCCTGATGCTCTTTACGATAATGCTTATGAACCTTAATAAGGAAGACGAAAAAAACAAATCAATGCTAAGCAGGATTGCTGCTGTTGTATCATTCTGCCTTGTGGCATTTGTACTTTTAGCGACATTTATCAAAGCACAGCCAACGATAACCGAATATGCTGTTTCAGGTAAGGATTACCAGTCTATCAAAGTACTGGGTCAGGTATTACTTAACGAGTATATGCTGCCGTTTGAATTTGCGTCAGTACTGCTATTGGTTTCGATGATTGGTGCCGTATTGCTATCTAAAAAACAACACATCAACAACTAGTATGGAAAATATATTACAGCAAATAGGCATCGAAAACTACATTTACCTTTCTACACTACTGTTTTGTGTTGGTATATTCGGTGTGCTTTACAGACGAAATGCTATCGTAATGTTCATGTCAATAGAGATTATGCTTAATGCGGTTAACCTTTTGCTGGTAGCTTTTTCTACCTACCACCAGGACGCCACAGGACAGGTATTCGTATTCTTCTCTATGGCAGTAGCCGCAGCAGAAGTAGCTGTAGGTCTTGCTATACTTGTAGCAGTATACAGGAACCTGAACAACATTGATATTGATAATTTGAAAAATTTAAAAGGATAACGCCTGATGGATACAAATTTGGCTTTACTATTATTATTCGCCCCGTTTGCAGGTTTCTTGCTTAACGTTTTCTTTGGCAAAAAACTTGGCAAAGGTGCATCGGGCACATTAGGAACCCTTGCAGTGGCAACATCATTTGTTGTAACACTAACGTTCTTCTTACAGGTAATAAATACCGGAAAACCGGTAATGGTTGATCTGTTTGAATGGCTAACTTTAGCGAACTTCAATGTAAACTTCGGTTTCCAATTAGACCAGCTTTCGCTACTATGGTTAATGTTTGTTACCGGTATAGGTACGCTTATCCATGTATATTCTATAAGCTATATGCATGACGATGAGAACATGCACAAATTCTTCGCTTACCTTAACCTTTTCATATTCTTTATGATTACGCTTGTTATAGGAAGCAACCTTCTTATAATGTTTATCGGTTGGGAAGGTGTTGGACTTTGTTCTTACCTGCTAATTGGTTTCTGGTACAAAAATCAGGACTATAACGATGCGGCTAAAAAAGCATTCATTATGAACCGTATTGGTGACTTAGGTTTCCTTATCGGTATCTTCATCATCGGATATTTATTCCACTCATTAGACTATACCACTATCGCTACTGCCCTTTCTTCCGGCGCAGAGGTAGACGCAACATGGTTAAGCATTGCTGCATTATGCCTTTTCATAGGTGCTTGTGGTAAGAGTGCACAATTACCATTATATACATGGTTACCGGATGCGATGGCAGGACCTACACCGGTTTCAGCCCTTATTCACGCAGCTACGATGGTAACAGCCGGTATCTTCATGGTTACGAGAATGAACTTCCTGTTTAACTTAACACCTGATGTACAAACTGTAATTGCAGTGGTAGGAGCCATTACTTCGCTAATTGCTGCAGCCATAGGCCTTGTTCAGAATGACATCAAAAAAGTGCTTGCTTACTCTACAGTATCGCAATTAGGACTAATGTTCCTTGCTCTTGGTCTTGGTGCTTATGAAATTGCTGTTTTCCACGTAATAACACACGCATTCTTTAAAGCATGTTTATTCCTTGGTTCAGGTTCTGTTATCCACGCACTTCATGGCGAGCAGGATATGCGCAATATGGGTGGGCTTAAAGGTGTAATGAAGATTACTTACATTACATTCCTTATCTCAACACTTGCTATCTCAGGATTACCTCCATTCTCAGGTTTCTTCTCTAAAGATGAGATCCTGATGACGGCTTTCCACCAAAATAAAGTGCTTTGGGTAATCGGATCGTTAGCGTCAATCATGACGGCTTTCTATATGTTCCGTTTACTATACCTTACTTTCTACAAAGACTTCAGAGGTACAGAAGAGCAAAAACACCATTTACACGAATCTCCGGGACTAATTACATTCCCTCTTATCGTTTTAGCAATTCTTGCTTTAGTTGGAGGAGTTATCAGCCTTCCGGGCAACAGCTGGCTAAATCATTATCTTGCTCCTGTTCTTGCTAAGCCGGCGCATCACCATGAACTTGACGGCACTGCATACATGCTTATGGGTATTGCTGTAGTAGGTGCGCTAATCGGTATCGGAGTAGCTTATTCAAAATACATCAAGCAATCGGCTGTACCTGCACAGGATAGTGAGATTACAGGATTTGCTAAAGTATTGTATAACAAATTTTATGTAGACGAGATTTACACTGCCATAATTGTAAACCCAATTTATGCAATCGGAAGCTTCTTCAGAGATGTTACCGAGGCAGCTTTTTCAGGCTTTATATTCGGTCTGGGTAAAGTGGCAAATATGCTGGGCAGCGAAGGAAAAACCCTTCAGACGGGAAGTATCGGCTTTTACCTTTTTGCATTCGTGCTGGGTATCTGCTCAATAGTAGTTTATATATTTTTGGCAAAATAATTCATAACTGATGGACATATCATTTGTACTTATTATCTTATTATTCGGGGCAGCAGCAAGTTACTTTGTAGGCGACAAGTGGGCCTCTAAGGCAGCGCTTATTTTCAGTACGGCTGCATTTGCTGCGACTGCTTACCTTACTTATAAATATACAGGGGGTGCCTCTGTTAGCTACATTAAAACGTGGGTTGAAAATCCTATGATCATTTTAGGATTTCAGGCAGATTCGCTATCGCTTACCATGCTTTTGCTAACTACAGCGCTTACCCCAATAATCATACTGGCAACCTTCAGAAATTCGATTAATAATTCAAGAACTTTTTATGCACTTATCCTTTTCATGGCATTTGCCATGGCAGGTACATTTGTAAGCGTTGATGGTTTTGTTTATTATATATTCTGGGAGCTTTCGCTAATTCCAATCTACTTTATTTCACTTCTGTGGGGTAATGGCGACTGGGAAAGCAGAAAAAAGGCTGTTGTAAAGTTCTTCATTTACACGTTTGCAGGCTCACTTTTCATGCTGGTAGCCTTTATATACCTGTATCAAAAAGGAGGAAACTTCCTAAACACAACGCTATACAGAGCTATATTAACTGACAAAGAACAGTTCTTTATATTCCTGGCATTCTTTTTAGCTTATGCTATCAAAATTCCAATTATACCATTCCACACATGGCAGGCTAATGTATACCAAAAGTCACCAACCGCAGGTACTATGCTTTTATCGGGTATCATGCTTAAGATGGCTATTTACAGTATCATCAGATGGCAATTGCCTATTGCCCCTAAACCTGCAACTGAATACATGTATGTTTTTGTAGGCCTTGGTATTGCCGGTGTTATATATGGATCCATCCTCGCACTGAAACAGACAGACATCAAAAAACTACTTGCTTATTCATCGCTTGCTCACGTAGGACTTATCGCTGCCGGTGCTTACACACTTACCCTTGATGGTATCCGTGGTGCTTTCCTTCAAATGCTTGCTCACGGTTTCGTAGTCGTAGGCCTTTTCTATGCTGCTGAGATTATTTCACGCAGATATGCTACAGGAGAGATTAGCGAGATGGGGGGAATAAGAGTACAGACGCCTAAGTTTGCTTCAATGTTCATGATATTGGTACTGGCATCGGTAGCCATGCCGTTAACTTTTAACTTCATTGGAGAGTTCGAGTTGCTGTACAGTATGGCACAAACGCATATATGGTTTGCCGTAATTGCAGGAACTACAATTATACTGGGTGCTTTTTACATGCTAAAAATGTTCCAGCAGGTAATGCTTGGTGAGCAAAATGCTAAACCGTTTGCAGATGTTACTTTTGGCGAAGCTTTTGTTTTCATAGCAATTATCGCCGTATTGATATTCTTTGGTATCTATCCGAAACCAATTACCGAATTTATTACTCCGGAACTTGAGAGACTTGTTCGAATTATAAACAGATTTAATTAAGCCCGATATAAGATGTATACATTAATAGCTATTGCAGGATTAGGGATTATATGCCTTATAGCTGAGATTTTTAACTTAAGAAAGGCTATCGTTCCTATCACTATTTTGGGATTATTAGGATCGCTTGCGCTTACAGTGCCGGATTTTGGACATTACTACCGCTATTTTAACAGCATGGTAATCACCAATAATTTTTCGGCAGCATTTTCGTGCTTATTCATAATACTTACGATTTTCCTTATTGCACTTACTCCGGATTTCCACAAAGAGCATAAAGCCAAACTATCCGATTTTGTAGCCATAAAACTTTTCCTTTTAACAGGAGCTATTGCAATGGTATGTTTTGGAAACCTTGCGATGTTCTTCCTTGGAATTGAGATTCTTTCTATCGCACTTTATGTACTGGCAGCCAGCCAGCCTAAAAACCTGAAAAGTAACGAAGCTGGTATGAAATACTTCCTTATGGGAGCTTTTGCCTCAGGTTTCATTCTTTTTGGTATAGCACTTATTTATGGTGCAACAGGTTCATTTGACACTTCTGTTATCTACGGTAAGATTCTTGAAAACCAACCTATGCCTGCATGGTACTTTATCGGTATTGTAATGATGTCAATAGGTTTATTATTCAAAATTGCAGCTGTTCCGTTCCATTTCTGGGCACCGGATGTATATGAAGGATCACCTGCACTTACGACAGCAACAATGAGCACGCTTACAAAGGTTGCTGCCATTGCTGCCTTCTTTAAGCTTATGACAAGCCTGAACCTAACCGTTCCGGGTACTTATATTACAATAATAAGTATTGTTTCGATACTGTCTATGACAGTGGGTAACATTACCGCTTTAGTACAGACTAACGTAAAACGTATGCTTGCATTTTCGGGTATATCACATGCCGGATTCATGCTAATGGTATTCTTTAACCCTATCGAAACTCCTGGTACGCTGTTATACTATACTGCTGCTTATGCATTTGCAGGGATTGCTGCCTTTGCTGTTATCCTTTCGGTTTGTGGTGATAAAGGAAACGAAGAGGTATATAACTTTAACGGACTTGGAAAACGCAACCCTCTTATGGCTGCGGTATTAACGTGTTCGTTATTATCAATGGCGGGGATTCCTATTTTCTCAGGTTTCTTTGCTAAATTCTTCCTGTTCAACCAGGTTTTAAGCACAGGCCATGTGGCAATCGTTATCATAGCGATTCTTAACTCTATCGTGAGTGTTGGATACTACTTCAAACTGATTCTGGCCATGTATACTAAAGAAGCTACTTCTGAGGTTCAGCCTACACCGGTTATGTATACAATCGTAGCTGTACTTTCTATAGCTCTTAATATTGCTATGGGACTTCAGCCCGACTTTGTACTTGGACTATTAAAAATATAAAACAAAAACTAACATAATGCTAAAAGGCCACCGTTTTACCCCGGTGGCCTTTTCTTTTATAACTAACCTGAATTAAATAGAAGTATATCCTCCGTCGGCAATAACATAACTGCCTGTGGTAAATGAGGATTTATCTGAACTCAGGAACAATACCAGCTCTGCAATCTCCTGAGGTGTACCCAGCCTTTTCATAGTACTCTTATCGGCAACTGCCTGCATCATATCTTTATTAAGGTGATCTGTCAGCAGCGGAGTTTCGATATAACCCGGCCCAACAGCATTACAGCGGATATTTTTCTCGCCATATTCAGATGCAATATTTTTAGTAAGACCCACTACCCCATGCTTAGAAGCCGTATAAGCCGGACTGTTAGGGGCAGCCACACTACCATGTATAGAAGCTATATTTACAATGCTTCCTCCTCCGTTCTTCATCATCTGTTCAATCTCATAACGACAGGCATAAAACACACCATTAAGGTTCAATGCAATTACCCTGTCCCATGCAGCAGGATCGTATTCTCCTGTTGGCGCTGCAGGTCCGCCCATACCAGCATTATTGCAGGCTATGTCCAATCTGCCGTATTTAGCAACAACAGCTTCAACCAGTTTTTTGTTCTCTTCGGCAACAGACGAATCAGCTTTAACAAAAAAAGCCTCTCCACCGGCTTCCTGTATTGCTTTTACGGTAGCATTACCGTGTTCTTCGTTAATATCTGTGATTACCACTTTAGCGCCTTCACGTGCATATGTTTCTGCAACTGCACGCCCTATACCCGATCCGGCACCCGATACTACAGCTACCTTATCTTTTAATAATGACATAATGTATGAATTTTAAAATGTATCTTAAATTTACGAATAAAGCAGCCAAAAGCCTGTTACCCAGAGGTTACTTAACACTACTTTAACGAACCTGTACAGCATTTTAAAACTGGCAACAAATCAAAATTTACTGAAGTCAGGAAGCGTTAAATCTTCACCTCCTTTTTTATTCGGATCCAACAGGCTTTTATAGTCAATTCCCTGTAAAACACGTTTGGTATCTTTGGTTTCCCATTCGTATACCTTCTCATGTGATTCTTTTCTTTTATTAAGAATTGCCCTTTCAGAAGGCAGTTCGCTTAAAAACATTTTCCCACCAAACGGTTTAAATTTTTCATTCGATTCGCTAACAAAATAGTATTGAAAATTATCTCTGAATAGAACTTCTTCTTCGATCGTTTTCACCACATCTTCCACAGGCGCTTCTATTGTTTGATTATTGCTGCACGGATAACAAACTTCAAAGGCTTTATATGTAGTATCTCTGCCATTCATACCTACATTATGCACGGTGGCTTCCAGAATCACACCCGGCAAACCAAACAGCTTTAAAGGCCCATACGGCAATGGTATACTATCAGTATACCAAACGGTATATTTTGTCCCCCTGAAAATAGTCGTAGCCTTCTTAACGTTGTAACCGGCAATCACTTTGGTTTTTTCAGACAGTTCCCATTTCATCTCTACCCAGTTATCCTTAACTACATAGGGCGGAAAACTGGCAAGTTTAAGCTGGTTATAGGTAATCTCTTTAGTTATGAAATTCCTGTAGACCATAAACCCTTTTTCAGATGATGTCGGGCCGACATAACCTATTGCTGCCGAATCACCCATTAATTCACCCGTATTATGTTTCTCTTCCATGCCAAATCTTCCGGCAACAAAAACAGTTTCGCTAGAATTGAAATTGAGAAAAGCCGGAGCATCAGCGTACTCCTGGCTAAAAGGAGAAACCTGTCTTTTAAAAATATACTTTACGTAACCTGACTGCAGGCTGTCCGCCACCTGCATGTCCTGTGCAACACCTTTAACTGTTAAGCAGAATAAAACTAAAACCAGTAGCTGTTTCATGTAATTAAAATCTTATAAGATCAAAAATAATGAATTCAACGATACCAATAGCAAAGTCACAATCCTTTTTCAGAGCACAAACAATCCGTTTTTGAATTAACTTTGTAGTTATGTATGCCCTCGTAGACTGTAATAACTTTTATGTATCCTGTGAAAGGGTTTTCCAGCCGCAATGGCAGGGTAAACCTGTTGTGGTATTGTCTAACAACGACGGCTGCATCATTTCCCGAAGCGATGAGGCTAAAGCTATGGGCATACCTATGGGAGCCCCTGAGTTTAAAGTAAGAGAACAGCTTAAAGCAGACAACGTAAAAGTATTCTCAAGCAACTACTCGCTCTATGGCGACCTTAGCGACCGTGTTTTTGGCATCCTGCGCACCTTTACCCCAAATGTGGAAGAATATAGCATAGATGAAGCCTTTCTGGATTTTTATGGGGTTTCTATTGAAGACTACCATGCCTATGGCACCGCAATGAAAAAGCGTATAATGAAATGGCTCAGCATACCGGTATGTGTAGGCATCGCACCAACAAAAACCCTTGCCAAGGCTGCAAACCGCATTGCACGAAAATATCCTGACAGAACGCTGGGCACTTATGTTATCGACTCTGAAGAAAAACGCATAAAGGCACTAAAATGGCTTAAAATAGAGGATGTCTGGGGCATTGGATACCGCACCGGAAAAAAGCTCAAAGCCCGTAATGTACTTACGGCTTATGATTTTGTACAGCCTCATATGGAGCAGTGGATACAAAATGAAATGGGCGTGGTAGGCAAACGCATTAAGTGCGAACTTGAAGGCACACCTACCCTGGGCAGCGGAGAAGTTCCGGAAAAGAAAAAGAGCATTGCAACTACACGCAGTTTCCCAAAACAACTTACGGATTATGATCTTATCCGTGAACGCGTATCCACTTTTGCAACCGTTACAGCCGAGAAGTTACGCAAGCAAAACTCACTATGCCACACCATTATTGTAATGCTTGTTGCCGATAAGCACAGCATCAATAATCCAAAATACTATTACAGCAGATCGGTTACCCTGCCTTATGCCACAGCCTCTGCACTTACCATTAGCAATGCCGCGGTAGAACTGCTAAAAAATATGCTGGAAAACACCGATACGATACGGTTTAAAAAAGCCGGAGTTGTAGTTACGGAACTGATTCCTGACAATGCAAAACAGTTTAACATGTTCGATGACGAAGATCCAAGGCACCAGGCCCTGATGAAGGCCATGGACAAAGTAAACACAAAACATGGCGGACGCAAAATACGACTGGCCACTCAGGCAAAAAAAACCTGGGACATGAACCAGAAAATGTTATCGCCCCGCTATACCACTGATATTAATGATATACTTGTAGTACAATGTCGATAAAGAAAAATCATATCCCTAAAGTTTCTGTACATCCACCCGATTTTGAGAGTGGTACGTCGCAGCCTTTTGTATCTCATGGGGTAAAGGCCGGTTTTCCATCTCCTGCACTGGATTTTATGGAATACAAGATCGATCTTAATAAAGTGGTTTCAGACCGAAATCCCCTGGCTACCTTTTATATTAAAGTTGATGGAAACTCCATGACCGGAGCGGGTATAGATGATGGCGATATTTTAGTTACCGACCGTAGCCTTGAACCCGCCGACGGAAAAATAGCCGTTTGCCTTATTGATGGTGAATTTACGGTAAAGCGTTTAAAAATTGATACCGACTGCCTCTACCTTATGCCCGAAAATCCGGACTACCCACCGGTAAAAGTTACCGAAGACAACCAGTTTGTCGTCTGGGGTATAGTCACTTACATCATTAAGAAGGTAGGGTAGCTAAAGTTCAAGAGGTGTGAAGTCAGTACTTATGGTATGATTGTGGATATTTCTAACAGGGAACATTGATAAATTCCCGACCTTTATAGTTCCAAAAAACACACACAATTTTATGCAGGATACTCCTATCTCCAAAACGCAGCTTTTGGTCATGTCGGCTGCAGCAGGTATTTGCGTAGCCAATATTTATTACAACCAACCCATACTTAAAGACATAGCACATGATTTTAGCGTTAGCGAAAGTCACGCCGGAATTCTATCAGTGTTAGCGCAGGCCGGTTATGGACTTGGGCTCTTCTTCATCACCCCTCTTGGTGACAAGGTAAACCGAAAGAAACTCATACTACTGCTACAGTTAATATTGGTTGGTACTTTAGTAGGTACAACCTTTGTTCAAAACTTTTTCTGGGTGAGTGTTTTCAGCCTTCTTATTGGTTTGCTAAGCGTAGCAGCACAGGTAATACTGCCGTTAGCTGCCAGTATGGACAGCGTGAATCGTGGGCGTAACGTAGGCATTATTATTACCGGTATACTTGTAGGTATACTGGCTGCAAGGGTATTTAGCGGCCTTATCGCCGAATGGGCCAATTGGCGTTGGGTATATGGTATATCGTCTGTTATGGTAATGCTTGGCGCATTAACCTTCCAGTTTACGATTCCTGACCGAAAACAGGTTATGTTTGAAGGCAATTATATACAGCTTTTAGGCTCAGCATTGCAGCAGTTTAAACGTTTTACCTTATTGCGAAGAACGGCTCTTTTAGGCGGACTTGCCTTTGGTATCTTCTGTTCGTTCTGGACGACACTAACGTTTCACCTCAGCGGAGCACCTTTTAACTTTGGTACAGATATCATCGGACTATTTGGTATACTGGCTATAGGTGGTGCCATGATAGCCCCATTGGTAGGAAAACTGGCCGACAAAGGAGACCCGGCACGTTCGCAGGCAATCTCCATTAGCCTTGTACTTATCTCAATACTGCTTGTAATGGCAATGCCCGAATCGGTAGTGGCATTCATTATAACTGTATTGCTGCTTGATGTAGGTGTTCAGGCTACACAGGTAACCAATATTGCAACCATATATACCCTTGATGCCACTGCGCATAGCCGTATCAATACTGCTTATATGACCACTTATTTTATTGGTGGTGCACTGGGCACATTTGTAGGTATCCGTTGTTGGGATGCCGGAGGATGGCCTGTTGTTACCTGGCAATTACTGTTATGGTGTGTTGCGTGTTTAGTAATTGCGGTTTGGGGATTGAGGAAGAAAGCTTAGTTCAACTTTACAATTTCAAATAAAAAAGCCTCACGAAAGTGAGGCTTTTTCCATAAATCACAAGTGTGATTTGGATTAGAAACTTGGGGGAATCTAATATCGCTATATCTTAGTGTGTACCATTGGTACAAGGACAGTCGCTAATACCCTGGAAGATGTCAAGACCTATGGTTACCATGTGTGTTCCGTTGTTATAAGCTAAGAGCTCGTTGGTAGTTACCTGGTAAGAGTAGGCAAAATAAAAGTTATGGTATTTAAGCCCAACCATTGGACCTATGTTTAACGGATCTCCAAACTGGTCATTCAGGAAACGGTAGTTGATACCCGCCCAGTAATAATTCTCATTATCCATATAACGGAACTTAAGGTTAAAGTCGGTACTCGACCTTCCATCAGCTTCAAAATAGTGGAAGTAAGCCGAAGGCTCAACTTCAAAATTACTGCTTCCTCTAAAAGTATAACCGGTATATACCTGATAGTTTCTTAATTTCTTAGGCTCATTGATTCCGTAAATATCAATGTCTTTGTTTAGGATATTACCGGCAGTGAAGCTTGCATAAAAAGCGCCCTGGCGGTATAGTGCCGACACATCGAAGTTGTGGTTTACTGTATAACGGTTGTTGTTAACCGAACCATCAGGAGTTTGCATGTCTTCAATATCAATCTTAAACTGGTTCATGTTATACGATAATCCTAACGAAAGATACTGCTCATAGTAATCATCAAGAATAAGGTGGTGAGCATACGAAATCCTTCCACCATATTGTCTTGTATAACCATTCTTATCATTGTAAAAGAATATCCCTACCCCATCGTGTGCCGTTATCCTTGCGTCGGCAGCCAGCGACTGGTTATCGGGAGCGTCTTTTACACCTACCCACTGCGTAAGGCCATTGGCTCTTATTTTAACATAGTCCCCAATCCCGGCATAGGCAGGAGAAATAACAAATGGGTTGTCTGCCAGATATTGTGTAAATGTAGGTATGTTAAGCTCCTGCGCATTTACATACGGGAAAGCTATGATTAGTACTAGCAGGGTAATTATTTTTTTCATTGTGTCCTTATGTTTTTGTCCAAATTGAAATTTTTAAATCAGGCCACGCCATGTAGTAAGCGTGGCCGTCATTAATTTTTATCTGTAAATAGTGAAGTGTCCTACAAAGCTTCTGTCGTCTGCATCTCCAAGTTTAACAAGGTACCAGTAATCTCCTGTTGGCATCGGATGTCCGTCATAAGTACCATCCCATTCCTGGCCTTGTCTTAGTGTAACAAGTTTACGTCCGTAACGGTCAAAGATCTCCGACTTGATGTCTGGGTAATTTTCAGTGTTACCCGGCGACCATGTATCGTTTTGTCCGTCTCCGTTAGGGCTAACCACATCCGGAAGTATTACATCAATAAACTCAACAGTTATATTAACCACTCGTGTACATCCTCTGGCATCTGTTACAGTTATTTCATAAGTACCGCTCGCATAGTATACAAATGTGTTTTTAGTACCCATGCTGTTACCGTCAAAAGTATACTGGTAAGGACCCTCGCCACCTACTACAGTAGCTTTAACCTCATTCAGTCCGCTTTCTGCTACTGATAATGCCAGATCCGGAACACTTGTAATATTGAATGATACAATATCCGTACATCCTGTTACTGTATTTACAACCTCTACTTCGTAGTTACCATCCTCCAGGTTAGTAAACACGTTTGATGTTTGCGTAGGGCTATTACCATCTTTAGGACCTACTATGTTATAATTAAGTTCTGCCGGATTAATAGCACTGTTAGTAACAATAGTAACCGTGTTCTGATCGCAATTATAAACTACCTCTGCTTTTGCATCGATATCATTTGGAGAAACCAACACAACATCATGTGTAGCCGTACAGCCATTTGCATCCTGAATATATACAGTATATGTACCTCCGTCAAGGTTATCAAACAATGTCTGACCCGAAACAAACGGACCATTAACATCAAGGCTGGTTGCATAAGGAGCGTTTCCACCCGCTATGGCAATCTCGAATGCCGCATCGTTATCGTCAACACAAGTCTCAGGAAGGTTCATTACGTCAGTAACCGTTATTACTGCCGGCTCGCCTATTGCAGGGAAGTTAGTAAAGTCTACATAACATCCGTACTGATCCTGTACCCTGACAATATAAGTTCCGGCAGGTAATCCTGTAAACACAGGGTTGCTTGTCATTACATAATCCGGAGATATTCCATAGCTAAGTGCACCTGTACCTCCTGTTGCTACAACTGTCAGCGTACCATCTGCATTACCGTTACATGTTGCATCTACAGGTGTAACCGAAGTTACTGTAATAGGCACACGTGGCTGAACTGTAAATGCAAAGTCTTTTTGACATCCGTTAATATGTCTCACAGTATAAACATAGCTGCCTGGCGCAAGTTCCCATGTATGGTTAGGATCAAAATCCTGAATCAGCGTTCCTGTAGATGTCTCAAGTCTGTATTCCACATCGTTGATAATCGCATTAAGAGTGGCTGTTACCGTATTTACCGGTGCATTGTTTACACAGCTTAATACAGTCTGGATATTAGGAACAAGGTTTACGCCTTTTTCTATAGTTACCTGAACTTTAGCATAACAACCATTAGCATCTCTTACATAAACATCATATGGTAATGCACGACCGTACAGACCAGCGAAGTCAGGAGTTGCACCCGCATTGTATGACTGGAAGTTAGCAGGAGAGTCTAGTGCCACATAATATGGAGGCACACCACCAGTAATCGACGTAATATCGATAGCACCATCGTGAGCATTCACACAGCTTTCATGCTGTCCTACTGCTGCTGCAATAACAAGTTGCTGAGCAGGTTCAGTTATGGTAATCCATACCGAAGTGTGACATCCCATAGCATCTTTAACATGAATCTCATAATCACCGGCTAAAAGGTCGGTAAATGTATTCGACGGGCCATAGAATGCTGTAGGCCATATATCCCATGTAATTGCATATTGAAGCGGACCTGTACCACCTGTTGCATTAACTACAGCAGAACCAACATCCTGACCGTGACACGCAATATTAGTTACGGTTACATCAGCCGGAGTAAGGTTAATAGGTATTACCGGAGCAATTGTAAACGGTGCCGTTGTTCTCGAACATCCCTGAGTATGTACAACTGTTACAGTGTGAGGTACTGCAGGATCAAGTTGCTGAACAAAAGTATTTGATGCCTGAGGTGTTCCACCATCAAGTGAGTAGGTTACCTGACCTACAACCGATGGATCTACACTTACCACTACTGTTACCATATCACACTCCTGTGTTGTTGAAACAGTTGGGTTAATCACGATACCTGTAAGTACTGTAGCTGTTGAAGTAACAGTACAGCCGTTAGCGTCTGTAACTACAATGTTATAAGTACCTCCACCAAGTCCGTTAAACACGATTGGTGTTCCTGCAGGTGCCGGTGTTGCCGGACCACCATTAAGACTTGCTGTATATGGCCCAACTCCTCCCTGAGGTGTAACGGTAACGCTACCATTATTATCTCCTAAACACTGCTCATCAGTATGTGTTGTTGTAGCAGTTAGCGCTGTTGCCGGTTGCGTTATTGTATACGACTGCATAGCCGTACATCCGTTAGCATCGGTTACCGTTACTGTATATGTACCTGCTGTTAAGCCTGTAGCCGTAGCTGTAGTTTGTACCGGAGTAGTATTCCAACTATAAGTATATGCTCCGGTACCTCCTGTAGCTACTACAGTTGCAGTACCTGTCGCAGCACCGTAACAAAGAACATCTGTCTGACCACCTGCCGTAGCAGCTATCGCTGTTGCCGGCTGTGTTATTGTGAACGACTGTGTAGTCGTACATCCGTTAGCATCGGTTACCGTTACTGTATATGTACCTGCCGTTAAGCCTGTAGCCGTAGCTGTAGTTTGTACCGGAGTAGTATCCCAGCTGTAGCTGTATGTTGGAGTACCTCCAGTTACATTTACCGTAGCTGAACCTGTAGCTGCTCCAAAACAAAGAACATTTGTTTGGGTAGCACCGGTTGCAGCTGATAGCGGCGCAGCCGGTTGTGTTATTGTGAACGACTGTGTAGTCGTACATCCGTTAACATCGGTTACCGTTACAGTATACGTACCTGCCGTTAGGCCTGTAGCCATAGCGCTAGTTTGCACCGGAGTAGTATTCCAGCTATAAGTATATCCTCCTGTACCGCCAGTTACGTTTACCGTAGCTGAACCTGTAGCATTACCATAACAAAGTACGTTTGTCTGAACACCTGCTGTTGCAACCAGCGCTGCAGCAGGTTGTGCTATTGTATACGACTGCGTAGCCGTACATCCGTTAGCATCGGTTACCGTTACAGTATATGTACCTGCAGTTAAGCCTGTAGCCGTAGCGGTAGTTTGTACCGGAGTAGTGTTCCAGCTGTAGCTGTAGGCTCCCGTACCTCCTGTTACATTTACTGTAGCTGAACCTGTAGCATTACCATAACAAAGGATATCTGTCTGACCCCCTGCCGTTACAGCCAGTGCTGCAGCAGGTTCTGTTATTGTGAACGATTGGGTAGCCGTACATCCGTTAGCATCGGTTACCGTTACAGTATATGTGCCTGCCGTTAGGCCTGTAGCCGTAGCGGTAGTTTGTACCGGAGTAGTGTTCCAACTGTAGCTGTATGTTGGAGTGCCTCCAGTTACATTTACTATAGCTGAACCTGTAGCATTACCATAACAAAGAACATCTGTCTGAGTCCCTGCCGTTACAGCCAGTGCTGCGGCAGGTTGTGTTATTGTGAAAGACTGCGTAGCCGTACATCCGTTAGCATCGGTTACCGTTACAGTATATGTACCTGCAGTTAGGCCTGTAGCCGTAGCGGTAGTTTGCACCGGAGTAGTATTCCAGCTATAAGTATATGCTCCTGTACCTCCTGTTACATTTACCGTAGCTGAACCTGTAGCGTCTCCAAAACAAAGAATATCTGTTTGGGTAGCTCCTGTTGCAGCTGATAGCGGTGCAGCCGGTTGTGTTATTGTGAACGACTGTGTAGCCGTACATCCGTTAGCATCGGTTACTGTTACTGTATATGTACCTGCCGTTAGACCTGTAGCGGTAGCAGTAGTTTGTACCGGAGTAGTATCCCAACTATAAGTATATGCTCCTGTACCTCCTGTTACATTTACTGTAGCATCGCCAGTAGCATCGCCATAACAAAGGATATCTGTCTGAGTTCCTGCCGTGGCAACAAGTGCAGCAGCAGGCTCTGTTATTGTGAACGACTGTGTAGTAGTACATCCGTTAGCATCGGTTACTGTTACTGTATATGTACCTGCCGTTAGGCCTGTAGCCGTAGCAGTAGTTTGTACCGGAGTAGTATCCCAGCTGTAGCTGTATGTTGGTGTACCCCCTGTTACATTTACCGTAGCTTCACCTGTGGCATCGCCATAACAAAGAACATCCGTTTGGGTTGCTCCTGTTGCAGCCGATAGCGGGGCAGCAGGTTCTGTTATTGTGAACGATTGGGTAGCCGTACATCCGTTAGCATCGGTTACCGTTACAGTATATGTACCTGCCGTTAGGCCTGTAGCCGTAGCGGTAGTTTGCACCGGAGTAGTATTCCAGCTATAAGTATATGCTCCTGTACCTCCTGTTACATTTACCGTAGCATCACCAGTAGCATCGCCATAACAAAGAACATCTGTCTGAGTATTACCTGTTGCAGTTGATAGTGGTGCAGCAGGTTCTGTTATTGTGAACGACTGTGTAGTCGTACACCCGTTAGCATCGGTTACCGTTACTGTATATGTACCTGCCGTTAGGCCTGTAGCCGTAGCGGTAGTTTGTACCGGAGTAGTATCCCAGCTGTAGCTGTAGGCTCCTGTCCCGCCAGTTACGTTTACTGTAGCAACGCCAGTAGCATCGCCATAACAAAGAACATCTGTTTGGGTAGCTCCTGTTGCAGCCGATAGCGGTGCAGTAGGTTCTGTTATTGTGAACGACTGCGTAGTAGTACATCCGTTAGCATCGGTTACCGTTACTGTATATGTACCTGCCGTTAGGCCGGTAGCCGTAGCGGTAGTTTGTACCGGAGTAGTATCCCAGCTATAGCTGTAGGCTCCTGTACCTCCTGTTACATTTACCGTAGCTTCACCTGTAGCTTCACCGTAACAAAGAACATCTGTCTGAGTTCCTGCCGTGGCAACAAGCGCTGCAGCAGGCTCTGTTATTGTGAACGACTGTGTAGCCGTACATCCGTTAGCATCGGTTACGGTTACTGTATACGTACCTGCTGTAAGGCCTGTAGCCATAGCGGTAGTTTGTACCGGAGTAGTATCCCAGCTATAGCTATAGGCTCCTGTACCTCCTGTTACATTTACCGTAGCTTCACCTGTAGCATCGCCATAGCAAAGAACATCTGTTTGGGTTGCTCCTGTTGCAGCTGATAGCGGCGCAGTAGGCTCTGTTATTGTGAACGACTGCGTAGTAGTACATCCGTTAGCATCGGTTACCGTTACTGTATATGTACCTGCCGTTAGGCCTGTAGCCGTAGCGGTAGTTTGTACCGGAGTAGTATCCCAGCTGTAGTTGTAGGCTCCTGTACCTCCTGTTACGTTTACTGTAGCATCGCCAGTAGCATCGCCATAACAAAGAACATCTGTCTGAGTTCCTGCTGTAGCAACAAGTGGTGCAGTAGGTTCAGCAAGCGTAGCTGTTACCTGGGTTTCACAACCCACGTTGTCATCTACAATTTTCACAACATAGTTTCCTGCAATAAGACCAGTAAACAGTCCTGATGCCTGATCTGCTCCAAAGGCAAGCGGAAGAACATCTGCATCTGCAATCGCATAGCTAAGTGTTCCTGTACCACCCGTCGCAGTCACCGTGATTGCTCCTGTAGCATCACCAAAACAGGCAATATCTGTAGTCGCTGAAACTGAAGCTGAAATAGGGCTTAATGTTGGTACGGTAAAGTTTCTTGTCTGTATACAGCCGTTATCTCCTAATATTGTAGCTGTGTGGGCTCCCGCAGGAACATCCATATATAAACCTACTGAATCATAAGCTCCTCCATCAAGAGAGTATTGCAAGTTAGAATTTCCGTTATCATCAACAATGAATACGTAATTTCCAATAACATTATTAATACATGTTGGTTGTATATCGGCAACAGGCTCAATATCCAAACCTGGTGCGATAACAATATCAGCAGGCGCTGTAGCCGGAGCACAGTTATTAGCATCCGTTACAACAATCTGATATGTATTTGGTGCAAGGTCGGTAAATGTAAATGGCCCTGCAGCCGGTCCTGTAAATGTGGTTCCACCATCAATACTCACCTTATAATCAGGAGTACCTCCCGAAGGTGTTACAATAATGGTACCATCGTTATCTCCAAGACATATATCATCGGTATATGCTGTAACTACAGTAACTGCAGCAGAAGGCTGACTAAGCAGAACTCCTGTTATGTCAAATTCACAACCTAAATCATCCGTTACTTTAAAGTCGTATGTTCCGGCAGCAAGGTTACTGAACACGTTAGAAGAGCCATACGTAAAGGCTGGGCCCATCGCATATTCAAAAGGTGCTGTACCTGCTCCTGCTGTTACATCAATGGTAATCTCACCCATATCACCAAAACAGTCAATTGTCTGGGTAATTGTCGCAATAGCATCAATTGGTGTATGACCGTCAATCGTAAATGTATCTGTTTGTGTACACTGTAACAGTGTAACAGGCATTGTATGTCTTACATAAACCGTATAAGTTCCGCCTACAGCATCTACAATCGTAAATTCATTTGACGACTGCCATGTAAGGTTATCCAGCGAGTAATCTAAAGTTCCTAGAGCATTAGCCGAAAGTGTAGTCGCTACAGTAACAGTATTACTTGGTGCGTTAGCCACACAGGTAGTTACTACAGTAGCTTCCGGAGTTAAACTTACACCTGGTAATATAGGCTGATCCATTGGAGGGTCAAGACTACAACCATTTTGGTCTTTTACATATACCGTTGTTGTTCCTACAGGTAATCCCTCAAGCAGATATGTATTTGGATATGCCAGATCAAAAGGTGTAAAGTTAACATTGTCGGTACTGATAGAATATAGTCCTGTACCACCTGTAACCGTTACACTGATAGTACCGTCAGATTCGCCCTCACAGGTTACATCTGTTACGTTAACTATACTGGCTGTAATTTCAGTTGGTTCTGTAATTTCAAGATCTTCAAAGAAGATGAAACATCCGTTTTCATCCTGAACAAGGATATCGTACTGACCAGCAGGAAGGCTATCAAATACATTATCATCAAAGAACTGGTTCAATAATGGTGCAATTGCAAACTGAACATTTCCTGTACCACCTGATGTATTGATTGTAATGCTACCTGTAGCATCTCCAAAACACAGGATATTATTTATTACAGGAGTAGCGATAAGCTCATCCGGATCTTCAATCAGTACATTTGCCGAAGTCGTATTACAGTCTACACTAGTTACTCTAACGGCATAGTTACCTGAGCTTAGTCCTATAAAATCTCCGTTTGCTGAAGGCCCTGCAAGTACTGCATAAGCATTGTCAGCATCTAAAAGGCTATATTGGTAATTACCCAATCCGCCTGTTGCAACAGCAGAAATTAACGCATTAGTACCACCGTAACAGCTTACTCCGTTTACAGTAAGATTTACAGTTAGCGGCTCTATAACAAAAATCTCAACCTGGTTAGTTAGAACTGCAGTACAGTTATTATTATCTTTTACAAGATATTCATACGTTCCTGCAGCTACCTGGAATACTGTTCCGGCTGTAAACGGAAGATAGTTAGTACCTCCGTCAGTACTGTAATAATATGGCGCAGTACCTCCGGTTGCAGATATAGTTACCTCTGCAAGAGTAGTACATGTTAAGCTCTTTGTAAGCGAAAGTGTTCCTACTAGCGGAGTTGGCTCTGTAATTGTAATTTGAACCGTTTCCGGAAGGTCACAACCCCATCCGTCAAGAACCGTGATGCTGTAGATACCCGCACCAAGATTATCAAATGTTGGGCTTACCTGTTCTCCTGTGCTCGTTACTATAGTAGTACCCGCAGCATCATAAATATTTAACACATACTGATAAGTACCCTGACCACCTGTTACACCAGTAGCAGTTACACTGGCAGTAGTATCGCCATTACAAAGCAATCCTGTTGTAGATGCACTTATAGAAGCTGTAATTGAAGGCGGCACAGTTAAAGTAATATCCTGGCTCACGATACAACCTCCTGAATCTCTAACAAAAACAGTATAATCTCCTGCTGCAAGACCTGTAAAGGTATTGTTAGCACCGTATGGCTGAATTGTCGTAGTGGTAGTATTGTTTACAAGTTCAAATTCATAATCACCCCATCCGCCTGTAGGCTGGGCAATAATTTCACCCTTGTCATTTGTACAGGTTACATTAGCCGTCATTACAGCATTAGCAAGTAACGGATCGGCAGGTGAATCAACAACAATTGTATTAGTATCAGCCGAACAGAAAGGTGTTGCTGTAGCCGTAACCCTTACAAAAAGATTACCGGCAGTTACATTTGGTACAACAAACGGATTCGTTATTGACGAATCAGCAGTACCTGTAGTTACAGATGTAGTTCCGTCAAACACTTCATAGTCATAAGCGCCTGAATAGTTTTGTACATCTATGATAATTGTTCCATCATTGCTTCCAAAACATGTTACCGGAGTTGATGCTGTTGCAATAGCTGCGATAAGGTCAAAAGGAGCAATAGTATATGGATCTGTAATTTCTGTACAGCTTGTACCAAGATCAGTTACTTTAAACGTATAACTTCCAACAGCCGTAAGGTCAAAATTTGCAGTAAATACACCCGCACCCGGCGTTTGTACCGGCTGAGATCCTGCCGGAAGCAGTTCGAAGCTGTAATTCCCTGAACCTCCTGTTACTGTAAGTGTTACTGTCTCATCATTAGTACAGGTAATAGCTGTTTGCTGTAAAGCAACGAAATCAGTTATTTCAGGAAGTGGGTTTATAGTTAATGGGAAAGTTGCCACACAACTATTAGCATCTTTTACATAAACCGTTATATTTTGTGTAGTACCATCATTTACAACATCAAATGTATCTGTTGTAAAGTATGATGTACCATCAATACTATACATATAAGCAGGTGTACCATCAGTTGCAGTTATAGCAATAGTAGATGTATTCACCGAATTATCTGCAGCACAATCAAATGCTGTAGCGGTAGCAGTAACACCCAATGCTATAGGCTCTGTAATAGTTACCTGAGTGGTATAAGTACAGTTTTTACCCGATGTTATGGTAACATCGTAAGTATCTGCCGCAAGATTTGTAAATAAAGGAGTGCTTTGGGTTATAGCAGCACTTAATGTACCATCTACAGTATAAGTATATGGTATATCTGTATTTACAGTTGTATCAAGCGTAATGGTTATAGACCCGTCTGCACCTCCGTTACATTTTACATTTTCTCTGTCTATAGTTACAGTCGCAGGAAGTATCTGGATAGCTTCTTCAAGCGTAATTGCCACATCCTGAGTACATCCTGTAGTAGTATCATGAATCCTTACGGTATAAGCACCATGAGGAAGATTATTAAATATCGGGCTTGCCTGTGCAGCTACTGCAACAGTACCTAAAAGTTCATATTCATAGTTTCCTGAACCCCCTGTTCCGGCAGCCGTTATAGAGCCATCTGTATCAAGACATGTTGGCTGGGCAGTTGGCTGAGCCGTTACATCTACCGGAGGATAAATGGTTACAGATGTAGCTGTTGTCATAGTACACCCATTTGCATCCATAATCTGAACAGTGTGAGTTCCCGAAGTAAGATCGGTATAAGTAAACGGTGCCGTTTGAGCTTCAAACAAACCACCATCAAGACTATAAGTATAGCCTCCCGCATCACCCGCTGTTCTGGTTACATCAATACTAAAGCTACCTTCAGCAGCTGTACACTGTGTTCCCGGAGTTATTATTGCTGTAATAGCAGGCGAAACATCTGTAGGTAATGTTATAGAAAAAGGTTTGATACAATCATTCGCATCTTTTACATATACTATATAATCACCACCTTCAGCGTTAAATACCGATGATGTTTGACCTGCCCATGTAGCTTCTGTCGGCGCTATCGAAGTATCAGGAAGCAATTGGTAAGTATATGGAGCTGTACCAAACTGAGCAGTAGCAGCTATGATACCAGCATTTACATTACAGTTATCATTTTTAGTTACAACAGCTGATATGGCAAGCATAAATGGAGACTGGTTGATTTCAAAACTTGCGGATGCCTGACTACAACCTGCAACTGAACCATCAATTTCTGTATAAACGATTATATAATCACCAGGGGCTAAATTGCCCGGTATGTTATTAACCGTAGTTGATGTTCCTGTTGTAGATATGGTATCAGTTATACCTGTTGTAAGGTTAGAAGGCGATCTAAAAATCTCATATTTAACCTGAGTTGTTGTTGAGCTGTATCCACTAAATGTAAACGCCACATTACCATCGGCCGCGCCAGTACAAGTCACATTGTTAGGTATAACCGAAGTTGTAGTAATTGTAGAGTTAGTAGGGATAGGAATATCCGCTTGTTCAAAATAATAACAATCGGTAGTTGTATCCCAAACTACGAAAGTATAAACAACACCCGGTATAAGATTAGTAAATGTAGCAATAGTAGGAGTTCCTGAATCAGCATCCTTATAATCTGTAGCAACGTTACTAACAAAAGGAAGATTACTTTGAGTTAGTATTGCAAACTTATAAGAGCTACCAATAATAACTGCGCCAACTTCTACTGTAGCAGTTCCACCGTTAGTACAGTCAGCAGTTCCATTAACATTTATGTCCAAAGCATTTGGAGGAGAAGCAATAACAATGTCATCTATTGTCGATGTACATCCGTTAGCGTCAGTTACCTCAATGGTATAAATACCATAGTTTACAATCATAAACGTATACGGTGAACCCGACATATTTGTCTGAACCGGAAGTACATCTCCAAAATTATTACTTACAGTATAGCTGTAAGGACCAACACCTCCGGTTATTCCAGCTCCAAAGCCTACTACAATTTGACCATAAGCAATACCTCCCGGATTGTTACACGATATATCGGTTTTATCATAACTAAAAGTAATTGGATTTGGTTGGGTAATAGTAGCTGTATGAGTTACTGTACAACCATTAGCATCGGTTACCACAACAGAATAGTTACCTGCAGGAAGTCCACTCGTTTGTGTACCATAAGATGTAGAAGTAGTTGTATTAGTAACAGCTATAGTATAAGGAGCAAGTCCTTTTGTGTTGTCTATATTTACTGTAAGCGCACCTGTATTAGATCCGTTACATAAAACGTTAGTGGTTGTACCGAAAGCAAATTCAGGTTGTACCAATGGCGCAATTGTTCTTACAGGAGTTGTTACTGTACATCCTGCTGCATCTGTAATCTGGAATTGATATGTTCCCACTGTAGCAGCATTGTAAGTAAATGAAGTTCCTCCTGTAGCTGTAAGTGCAGAATAAGCACCTCCATTGTAAGATATCTGATATTGGTAAGGCGCCAGACCTCCACCTATAGTTACAGCTATTTGCGCATCTGCAGGAGCAGTACATGTTAATCCTTTTGTTACCGAAGCCGAAGCCGTAAGCTGAGGACTAATTGTTCTTGTTACAGCAGTTGTATTTGTACAACCGTTAGCGTCTCTAACCGTAATAGTATATGTTCCTGCTGCCAGGTTAGTATAGGTAGTGCCATTGGCCGCTGTACCGTTTGCATAAGGGCCTCCATTAAGGCTAAACTGGAACGGAGCAAGTCCTGTTCCTGTATTAACCTCTACTGTTAAAGATGTACCCGGAAGGCAGATATCAGATGCTGTTACCGCAAGTACCGGAGGAACCGGAACCGTAATAGTGAAATTATCTGTAAATATACAGCCGTTAGCATCGGTTACAGTAAGGGTGTAATTACCACCTGCAAGACCTGTAAAGTTTGATGAATACTGAGGCCCAACAGTCGCAGCACCTGTAAGTCTAAACAGGTAACTTCCCCAACCGCCTGAAGCCGATACAGAAAGACTACCTGTAGTTGTTGTACAAGTAGGCTGAATAACCGTTTTGGTAACTGTCATTGCCGTTGCAGGAGCAGTAACCGTAACTGCATTTGTAGCAGTACAACCTGTTACCGGATCGGTTACAGTTATAGTATAAGTACCCTCAGCAAGGTTATTAAAGAATATTGGATTTTGAGTAACTCCCGTTGCCGAAGCCGGTGAAATTACTGTTGCTCCGGCAGAAGATGCTATCGAATAATTATAGTTGGCCCCATAACCACTCAGATTAAAGCGTATTGCTCCTGTAGAAGTACCAATACAGGCAACCGGTTTCATCATATACCCAACTACACTTATAGGTGTTATGCTATTAATAGTGTAGTTTTCCTGATATGAACATCCTTTAGCATCAGTAACTTTAAAAGTATATGTGCCCGGTGCAAGACCTGCAAATACATTGCTTGTACCATTGTTCACCGCTGATGGTGCAGTTATCTCATAGCTAAGAGCTCCTGACCCTCCTGTGGTTGTAAGCGTAACAGTTGCTGTAGGTGCCGCACAAGTAATAGGTGTTGCCGAGAAAGCAAGATCTGTAGGCGGTGTAAGTGCCGGAATTGTAATGGTTGATGTAGTAGCCACACATCCGCTTGCATCTTTAATTTTTACTGAATATGTACCTGCAGTAAGTCCTGTAAATGTTGTACCTGTTCCATAGGTCGTACCGTTTATACTATAAGTATATGGTGCAGTACCTCCTGATATTCCCGAAGGATCAATAGTTATTGTTCCTGTGGTAGTACAGGTATATTGCTGTGTTAATGTAGGTGCTCCCCATGTAATAGCAGCTGGCTGTGTAATAGTAAACGTAGTTGGGAAGTCACAAGATTTATTTCCTTTTGTCTGGTGAAGAACAACCGTATAGTCGCCCGGAGCAAGACCCGTAAACGTACCGGAAGCATTGGTCGCTATAACGGTTCCACTACTATCCTGAAGATCGTATGATACATTGTAACCATTAGCATTGGTAACATTATATGATATCGACCCGTTAGTTTGCCCATTACATAGTACGTTTTGTACGGTAGTAGTAAACGTAACATTTGGAACAAGATTAATGGTTACCAGATTAGACAATACTGTACAGTTATTGCTATCTATCATAATAAACACATAATCTCCCTGCATTCCAATAGGAACGTCAAAAATTACGCTGGTTTGATAGTCTGCCGGAGTTGGGTTTTGCAGTACTCCGTTATAACTGTAAATAGCATAAGAGTATGGTGTTTTACCTCCTGAACTATTCATCTGGATATTACCCTGGCTACAAGATATATGCTGAGATACAACAGCATTAAGAACTAGCTGACTAGAATCTGTAACCGTTACTGCACTGGTATTGGTACAACCATCCTGAGTAGTAACAGTTACGTTGTAAGTGCCTGGGTTAAGACCTGTAAAATTAAAGTTATTACTTGCAAATGGCCCCTGAGTAATACTTACACCGCCCGGTCCGGTAAGGTTAAACGTATATTGAGGATTTACACCCAAGGCCTGAACGTTTATACTTCCCGGAGTAGCACATGTTTTAGGAGTTGGAGTAGTGTTTACCGTAAGGGTTTTGTTAGTCACTGTAATATCAGTAACTCTGAAAATACAGCCATTTGGCACACCTGTTTGTTTGATCTCAATAATATAAGCTCCTGAAGTAGCTATCGGGAATACCGGATTAGTATTCGGATAGTCAACAATAACCGCATTTGTAGTTTGGTTAATTAGTCTTATCTCGTAGTTTGCAGGAGCATTTAACACCTTAATTTCTCCATTTGTATTACATACTATGTCTTTAACAGCAATCTGAGGGTCATAGTTGTTTTTATAAACGTTGAAATAGAAAGGCATCGGACAGGCTCCGGTTCCGTTAGGGTCAAACATAATACGGTATTCACCCGCATCTGTTACCGTAAAGTTAGGACCTGTATATATAGTATCCCATGCCGATGCAGGACATGTATTGTGAGGACAGTCTGTAGGAACTGTAGTAGTACATGTACTGTTCAGTTTTTGCCATCTTACAATACCTGTGTTTATACCTGTTGGTATAAACTGCGAATCGTTAAGACCACAAAGGAAAATCTTAGGTAATACTGTACCATTATTTGGACATATCGGCGTAGTATCTGCATAAGGAATAACCGGATTGGTCATGGTAGAGTTAAGGAAATCTGTTACATAAACCGTTTCCCTTATAGGCACAATACATGGAGCTATAGGAGTAGCATCATAATAGTACTCTCCTGTATCATATACCGTGATAGTCTGAGTTGTACCCATAGGTATATCTACTGCACCATTCTCTTTATACCATGTATAAGTACCATAACCATCGGCACCTGTAAGCACCAAAGAGCCGTTACAGATAACCTCTGTACGACTGTAAACACAAGCACTTACATCCACCAGGAAGTTTGCAGGACCCGCTATAGGCGCTCCACAGGTAGTTACACCGGCAGAACTCGGATCATCAGATATTAATGTTGTATTAATTACACCTCTGTAAGTTGCATAAGCAGTATTACGAATGATGCTAGAACATGCATCGGTAAGTTCGTTACAGCTTGATGCTACCTGAACACGTATTTTAATGGTATGAGGAACCGATTGGGTATCCTTTTTTACAAGGCTGTTTGGTATATTGATTGTTAGAGTACCCGTAGCAGCATTATAAGTATAAGTTCCCCCTGCAGCTGTAACTGTAGGCATTGATATAGATACAAAAGAAGTATTAACCGGAAGTATATCTCTAATTACAAAGTTTTGTGCATCGTCATTACCTTCATTGTCAAAAGTAATAACATAATCAAGTACCGAACTCAGATTTACGTTTTGTCCTGAAATATCGCTACCCGCAGAATTTTGAACCGTTTTTACAAGCTTAATTTTTGGCTCGATAATATCAACCGCAAAAGTGGCAAGGAAAGCTCCAAAACCATCTCCGCTCGAGCTAAGTCTTAAAGTAGCTCCAGTCTCGTTATTTTTAACAATACTATTGTTAGGATTGTTTATGGGAAGCATATCCAGGTCAAGACCAAGGGTATTTTGTCCATAGGGATTACGACCCGGAACCTGAGCATCATTGTTGGTTATTGTAGAGTTGAAAAAGTTAGTTGTCGGGTTTAAGTTATTACCTATATCGGTATAACCCGTATTAAGGTTACCCTTAAACTGAAGTTTATCTCCTGTCAATCCTTTATCTCCCTCAAGTGCTGCAACACCAAGGCGTGCATTTACCGGATTTGGAGAAGGGAGTGTCACGAAACCATTAATAGGTATATCCACCGAACCACTGGAAACTCCCGCATATCCGTCGAATGTTGAGATAAATTTACTAGGCAGTGTCGGGTTTTCATAAATTACTACCATAACCCAACCCGCAGAACTCGAACCATTGCGTTGCCCTTTAGAAGACCTCATATTGGCAACCGTATAAGTTCCGGTTGGTGTTCCCAATCCCTGAACAAGACTAGTAACATCGTAGTAACATATTGCAGGTGCATCCTTAAACGACTGGTTAAGTACCGGAGCCCTACCGTCAAAAAGAATAGTCCCGGTAATATCTACATACCCCCCCGTAGGCAGTTTAAATTTTATCTGATTAAAATCATTATACCTGTTAGCATCCGAAGGGTTCCATTGGTTGTTATTATCCGTGCTCCTTTCATAAGGATAGGTTGACGCCCAATATAAACCGGCATAAACTACACGATCACAACTTGCTAAAGTAAGGTTAGCACTACTGGAGTTTCTTGTTGACGGATCGCCATCAATATCGATATACTCCATCGTAAAACTGTTATTATCAGTATTCCCGTCATATGCAGTGTTAGGATTTGGAGACCTGTTCAATATGTTGTTCCCAACAAATACAACATCTCCTTTTACTCTTATGCTTCCACCAGCAAGCCTTGCCGAAAACCCAGGCGGAACTGGGGTTTGTGCGAGCAAGGTAAAGCAGGTTAAAAATAACCCGAGCACGAAAACAATCCTTCGCTTGTGTGATGTAAAGTTACGCATTGGTTTTTTTTGTTTTTAGTTGATTTTGGTATTCTTCTTTAGTAAATTCTTTCTTAATTATTGATACTCATAATCCAGATGGAGTCAAAATAAGTATTGTCAACATTTGAATAATAAGAAATCAGGGCTTCTCTCCATGTAGCATGTTTTTTCAGGTATACATACCACATGTTGTTTTTAGGATTCAGGAACACTCCTGCTTTAATACCTCTCTCGCTCATTTTGTTTATAAACTTCTCTACGTTTTCCTGAGTAGAGTAAACGTTCGCGATAATGTAATATCCGGAGTCCATCCCTTCTACATTAGCCCTATTAACTTTTTTGATCGTTTCCCTTGGTTTTGAAGTTTTATCCGAGTAAAACTCTTTGATATCTTCCTCTGTCTTCAGGTTCTCGCTCTTTGGCTCCTCAGCTATGTTCGCCGGGGCATCCGTTGTATTTTTTTGAGCATCTTTTTCATTTTGTAAGGTGTTAGGTTTTTCTTTGGTTTCAATCTGTTCTTCCAGTTCCGGATTAGGGTTATTGTCTACATGCACTATGTATACCCCTTTCCTTTTTCCTGAAGCTTTTTTCTTTTCCGATGCATTTGCCGCTTCGGTAAACGATTTATGTTTTTCAATATCTACCGTCTTATCGTTGTCTTTAGCCTTAGCATCCTTAGACACTACATAATAACCATCTTCGGCATGTTTCAGTTCTTCTACCGTTTTCGGGTCTGCTAATCTTTTACTTTGTCTTATATTTTTAAGTTCAACAGGCTTATTTTCACCTGCGTTCTCTTTGGCGGCCTTTTCTCTTTTTGCGTATTCCTTAAGGTTTTTAACTTTTTTGTCGAACTCCGCTTTTTTAATCTTATTCAGAGAGTCTTCTTTGATGAGAGACTCCAACAAGTGCATACTCTCAGGATCAAGATCCATCTTTAGTTTTTCAATTTCAGCTTTATTGTCAAAGTCGGCTTTAGCAATTTTATCAGCAGCATTTTCTTTGGCTGCTATAGCTTCCTCTTCATCTGCCAAACTATCTTTAAGAGTAGCTGCTTTTTCCAGTTCGGCAAGGGTATCTTTTGGTTTTCCCGCTTTTTCCTTTAGCAATTCCTTTCTTGCCACATCCCTGTCCTTAAGGCAAAATACCATTGTGATTTCGTGGGTAGGCCCAAGGTTTACCAGCCCTTCTTTCGTGATAGTTTCGTAGGTATACCCCAGAGAAAGCTTTTTTGTAAAGTGAAAACCAAGCCCTATTGCTATACCATAATAAGGATCGGTACCTGCCTGTGCCCATCCTATTCTTGGGATATTCATCAACAATGAACCTCCAAGTCCAAAACCGTCAAGTTCTGTGTTTTTAGCACGTAGCATTACTCTGAATTCACTATCCTGAAACAAGTCTTTAAGAGCCATCGGGTGCGTATACATTACATGCCCTGAGAATGTTTTATTAGTATATTCTTCAGACATATCAGCCGATTTAAAATCGTACTCGATAAGGTTTTCAGCATAAAAACCAAAATCAAATTGTTTATACTGCACGTTAATACCGGGCTTGATACTTACAAGCGAATTATTTCGCATTGCCATTACTAACGGATCAGGTTCGGCAGTAATAGTTCTGTTCTTATTAATCCCACTATTATAATAAGCTACGTTAAAACCCAGGGTAACGTCAAATTTTTGTTTGATTTTTACATTATACGCATAGTTGGCAACACCACCCCAACTGTTTATTACCCCAATGGTTTGCTGGAAAAGCCCGAAACCAAATCCGGCTCTTTCGGTAAATTTTCCGGTATAGGCCAGCATATACACCTTAGGTGAATCGTCATACTGAACCCACTGGTTACGGTGGTAAAGCGATACATATCTGTTATCTTCTCTCACAAACGAAAATGCCGGGTTTAATAAAAACCTGTTGAATTTTAAATTGTTTTGCGGCTGCGGGCTAAATGTAAGTACAGGGGCATCCTGTGCATACAGCCCATTAAAAGCGGTCAGAAAAACCAAAAGAAGTAAAGCAAAGTAGTTTTTTATCATTCTTTATTTCACAATGGTTATCGAACCTCTTCTGGTTACTACATTCTTTTCCATAATCGTGTAATAATACACTGAACTCTTTCTTGACCATTCAAAATCTTCTTCCGGCCAGTTATTATTATAATGCGTTTGTTTAAGCACAATTGTACCGTCTGTTCCATATACCACTACTTCTGTATCATCATTCAGGTATTTTAACGGGATAGCCCATTTATCATTAATACCATCATTATTAGGCGAGATAAGATTAGGTATAGCAATAAGTGTATTTTCAACAATTGATACAAAGAATGCCCTAGTAACTTCGCATTCGCCTACTACCACTTTCATTTCGTAGCTTCCAGGTTCGGTAATTACAATATGGTCATCATGCCCTATCACTACACCATTCTGGTACCATGTATATTCATCTGCCCCATAAGCAGTAACTGTCATACTTGTTCCTTCCGGTAGGTCAACCTCAGGACCAACGCTTATGGTAATCTGCTCCATGTCGAATGGTGCAAGAACAAGATCATTAGAAGAAATGGTGCAACCATTATATACAACCTCCAGGTGATACGTTCCCACTTCGCTAACTGTTATAGAAGACTGCGTTCCTGCAAGAATACTGGTGTTGTTACGATACCAGGTATACAGGTAATCGTGGTTAGTAACATTACTGTAAATGGTTACCTCAGTACCTTCAGTACAAAATATTTCATCCATCGATATTGTAACATCCTCAACAAATGCCAGCTGAATAGCTACCCCGTTTGAAGTAACGATACCAAAATCAGGGATATTTACTTCAAGCGTATAGATACCCGTTTGTGTAGCCAGATAGGTTGTTTGTGTAGCACCCGGAATAATACCACCATCTTTATACCATTGGTAACCATATCCAAAATTGTTATTTATCAAATCTACAATTCCTGTATCGGTAACGGCTTTAAATTCAGTAATAGAAAGATTTACCTGTGTGCTAACACAGCTTTGATAATTTTGGTAACCAATCGTAAGCGCAAACCCTGAAGGATTAGTAAGATCAAAAGTCACTTCTTTAGAAATGATACAATCCTGGTTTTGCGTTACTACCACTTTATATTCTCCTGCAAGTGTTGCCGTAAGCGACGAAGTTGTTGCTCCGGTAATAACATTTCCATTCCTATACCATACGAATGTAGGCTGTAATGCATCAGTAGTTACCGAAAGTACTTTGGTTTGGCCTGGTATAATGATATCAGTAACCGGAGAAGTAGCTGTAAGGCTAAATGTACTTTGCTCAATAGTTAGTGCGTTAGATGTAGTATTACATCCTCCGGCAGTTACCTTTACCGAATAAGTTCCCGGCTCTGTTGCGGTATAAACAGGGTTTGTACCTGTGCTAACCGAAGCACCATCTTTAAACCATTCGTATGTATATGAAGGATCGCTAATACTGCTGGTAAAAGTTACCTGAGAACCTGCATCACATAATGTTCCTGATGAAGTTATGCTCACAGCTCCCGCACCAAGACCAAGCGCTACAGTAATATTATTTGATACAGCCGGTGCAAAATCAGGTATGGTAGCCTCTACCCTGTAAACTCCATTTTGTGACGGATTGTTTAGTGTTAGCGTTGCCGAAGTCGCTCCAGGTATTGCCACATTATCTTTATACCACTGATACTGGTATCCTATCGAAGCCACATTAATATTACCTGATGGTGTTACCGCAATAAAATTAGATATGCTAAGTGTTACAGTGCTGCTTGTACATGCCGTATAAGAAGGCCCTGTAGCAGTTGACAGCTGGAAGCCTGTAGGGTAATTAAGGATAAATGTTTTTTCCTGAGTAGCAGTACAGCCCGATGTTTGTGTTACCACCACTTTATAAGTTCCATTTTGAGTTGCTGTAAGCATTGCCGATGTTTCGGTAAGCAGTACGTTATTTCTGTACCAAGCATAAGTAGGAACAGCAGCATCTGTAGTAACTGTAATTGTTTTTGTTTGTCCCGGAAGGATAATATCTGTTGCCGGACTGGTACTGTTTATTGCTATAACTGCAATCTGAAGTGTAACTGCATTCGACTGGTAAGTACAGCCGTTAAATGTTACTGTCTGATAATAACTACCTGCCGCCGAAGCTGTATAAGAAGATGCGTTAGCACCTGCTTCAGCAACACCATCTTTATACCATTGATAGCTATAAGCGGGGTTTGTTGTATTTGATGTAAGCGCTACTGTAGATCCCGTGCACAATGGCCCAGCTGCTGTAATTACAACCGGATCTATAGCGAGCTTAACAGTTACTGTATTAGAGAATATTGGGCTAAACTGCGGTATGGTAACCTGTAGTTTATAATCTCCACTATCTGTCACACCATTCAGTGCCAGGGTAACCGAAGTAGCTCCTGCAATAGCAACATCATTTTTATACCACTGGTATGAGTAACCCGGTACGTTTACAACAATATCTCCTGTAGGAGTTTGCGCTGTAAAGGCCGTAATAAGCATTGATGTAGAAGCGCTCGTACATTGTGTATACGTTCCATCGGCAGCAACAGTAATCTGGAAGCCCAGAGGGTACTGAAGCGTAAATATTTTTTCTTCAACTGCAGCACATCCGGCTGTTTGTGTTACCACTACTTTATAATCACCATCCTGTGTTGCGGTAATTGATGCTGAAGTTTCACCCGGTAACAGCACATTGTTCCTGTACCATTCATAAACCGGCAATACAGCATCAGTAGTAACTGTAAGAGTTTTAGTAGCACCCGGAAGTATAGTATCTATAGTAGGGTTAGTACTACTTACAGTGATTCCTGAAACGGTTACATTCAACACGTTTGACTGAGCTGTACAACTACCTGAAGTAACAACAAGCTGATAATTACCTGCCTCACTAACAGTATAGGTAGGAGCATTTACCCCTGCAACAGCTACACCGTCTTTAGACCACTGGTAAGTATAAGCCGCGTCAGTTATGTTTGATGACAATACAATCGTTGAACCCTCACAAAGCGTTCCACTCTTAACAATAGTAAGACCTCCTGTTGGTATTGCGATATTAACATTAATACTGTTGGAATTTACCGGGGCAAAATCAGGTACATTTACAACTACTTTATAACTTCCGTTTTGTGAAGCATTATTCAGGAACAGGGTTGATGCTGTAGCACCCGGAACAGGATTACTGCCCTTATACCACTGATAAGTATACCCAAGCGACGAAACGTTTACAGGCCCCGAAGGTGTTGTTGCTGTGAACGAACTTATACTCAATGTTACCGAGTTACTCACACATGGTGAGTAAGCCGCATTGGTAGTAATAGTTAAGTTAAATCCTGACGGATAAGTAAGTACAAATGTTTTCTCGGCAGTAGCCGCACAACCTACGGTTTGTGTTACCACTACTTTATAAGTACCATCCTGTGTTGCGCTATAGGTAGCAGCTGTAGCTCCAGGTATAACCACGTTGTTTCTGTACCAAACGTATGCTGG
Organism: Flavobacterium sp. AG291; assembly: GCF_003350375.1. GTDB lineage: Bacteria > Bacteroidota > Bacteroidia > Flavobacteriales > Flavobacteriaceae > Flavobacterium > Flavobacterium suzhouense. Next base: position 155,448 of record NZ_QQAR01000008.1, read on the forward strand.
CGAAACAGCGTCGGTAGTAACACTAAGTGTTTTAGGCTGACCCGGCATAATGATATCTGTAGCCGGATTGGTAGTATTTACAGTAATACCGGAAACTACCATGTTTATCGTATTAGACTGTACTGTACAGGTACCTCCGATAACCACAAGATAGTATGAACCTGCTGTATTTACTGTTATAGACGGAGAAGTTTCTCCTGTTACTGCAACAGTATCCTTAAACCACTGATAAGTATATCCCGGATTAGTTACATTTGAAGTTATGGCAACGCTGCCCCCTGCACAAAGACCTGAAGCATTTGTTATCACCACAGCTTCAACTGCAAGATTTACGACAACATTATTAGACACAATAACACCAAAAGAAGGAATCGTAGCTTCAAGCCTGTAAGTCCCATTGTCTGAAGCACTGCTTACAATAAGCGATGCCGATGTTGCTCCTGGTACAGCCACGTTATTTTTATACCACTGATAAGCATAACCTAACCCTGCAACGTTTACATTGCCCGAAGGTGTAGTCGCCGTAAATGCAGAAAGACTAACAGTTGCTATAGTACTACTACAGGCTGTGTAAGCCCCATCTGCTGCAATTGAAAGATTGAAACCTGACGGATAATTTAATACAAATGTACTTTCGGCAGTAGCAGCACAGCCCACAGTTTGAGTTACCACTACTTTGTAAGTACCATCTTGTGTAGCGCTATAACTGGCAGAAGTAGCACCCGAAATTACTACGTTATTTCTGTACCATACATACGTTGGCGAAGCAGCATTTGTTGTTACACTTATTGTTTTAGGCTGTCCCGGAAGAATTACATCGGTAGCCGTTACATTTAAACTGATTGAGATGGTAGCCTCCTGAAGTGTAAATACGGGAGATTGTGTAGAACAGGTTCCTCCTGTTACTGCAACATAATAATTACCTATTGCATTTGCAGTATAAGTTGCTCCTGTAGCACCAGGAATAAGCACTGTATCTTTATACCACTGATAGGTATAGGTCGGGCTGTTTACACTGGCAGACAGAACTACCGAAGAACCAGTACAAAAAACAGTGTTTCCACTCACAGTAATAGGCTCCATTGCCAGATTAAGCACATAATCGTTAGAGTTTACTACCGGTACATTAGGTATTGTTGCAACCAGCTTGTACGTACCGTTAAGTGATGAACTGTTTACAGTAAGCGTTGCAGCAGTTGCTCCCGGTACAGCTACATTGTTCCTGTACCATTGATAAGCATATCCCATTGAAGCAACATTCACATTTCCTGACGGTGTTTGTGCTGTAAAGCTTGATATAACCAAAGTAGCGTTAGCACTTGTACAGGCAGTATAACCCGGAGCAGGCGCAATGGTAAGTGTAAACCCTGATGGATAATTAAGTACAAATGTAGCCTCGTTAGTAGCGTTACAGCCTATGCTTTGTGTCACCACTACTTTATAAGTTCCATCCTGCGTTGCTGTATATGAAGCCGAAGTAGCTCCTGCTATTACAACATTATTCCTGTACCACACATATTGCGGACCCGCAGCACTTGTAGTAACCGTAAGAGTTTTAGGCTGTCCCGGAATAATAACATCTGTAGTAGGGTTGCTACTGCTAACAGTTATACCTGTTACCGTAATATGGATAGTGTTTGATTGTTTATTACACGAACCTGAACTTATTTTTAAGTAATAATCACCCGCAGCATCAGCAGCAAGTGTTGGAGTCGTGATAGCAGGTATCAACACTCCGTCTTTATACCATTCGTAAGTTAAGGATGCATCGGTAATACTTGATGTCAATGCAGCTATACCTCCCTGGCAAATGCTTGTTGGTCCTGAGATTGTAACATTAGGAATTCCTAATCCTACCGCAACTGCATTAGATGTAAGAACACCATAATCAGGCAAAGTTACCTGTAATGTATAACTACCATTATTTGCTGCATTATTAACGATAAGCTGGTTAGTGGTAGCTCCCGAAACAGCTACACCATCTTTGTACCATTGATAGCCATAACCATACGAATTACCAATAAGATTTACATTTCCTGTCCCTGTTACAGCTTCAAATTGTGATATACTCAAGGTTACAGTAGAACTTGTGCAGGCAGTATAACCCACATTTGGCTGAACAGCCAGGTTAAAACTATTAGGATAATTTACAACAACTGTATCTTCTTTAGTTGTATTACAAGGTGTAGGCTCATTTACCGCTACCTTATAAGTACCCGCCTGGGTAACGTTGTATGTCATTTGGGTTGCTCCGGAAATAGCCGTTGCATTTTTAGACCATTGATACGTTGGATTTACAGCATCGTTAATTGCGGTAAGCGTTACCGATTGCCCCGGAATGATAACAACCGGCCCGGCAGGGTCGACATCAAGATTAAAGTCTATAACATCGAGATCTAAATCATTTGTAACAAAAGTACAGCCGCTTCCGGTTATTACCAGATGGTATATCCCACCCTGATTTGTAGCATAAGTTGGCTGGTTTGCTCCAGGTATAACAACATTATCCCTATACCAGGTATATGTAAATCCGCTATCCGTTACATCACTCGAAAGTGTTTTCGTAGAGCCGGCACAAATAGTATTATTACCATCATTAGTACTTATAACCGGAGTTAATATACTTTGAATGTTTACTGTTACTATGTTAGAGTATGAATTTAAAACGCAACTTCCATAATTAGTAACCACATGGTAGCTTCCTGACTGGTTAACTGTAAGTGAAGACCCTGTCTGACCCGATATGGCAACCATATCTTTATACCATATATAAGTAAGCTGTGGATAATAAAGTGGAGAAGCCGGCGTTCCTGTATTATCTATACTTAGTGTATAACTGGTACCTGAACATATATTTACTGTACCAACGTTATTATTAATTGAGAAAGGCTGGTTATGCACTGCATAATAAGCAGGAAAGGCATTACTCGCAGAACTTGTTGCAACAGGGTTAGTACTTCTTACTCTTATTCTGTACCCCTCACCATATACATTGGTAGGCACACTAAAGCTACCGCTTAATACTGTGGTTGACGGATTAGGTAATGTTGCAACCGTAACAGGAGCAGCAAAACTACCTGTAGCATTAGACAACTCTACGATAAATTGGTTGTTTGCACCAAGGTTTGAAATTGGCGCAACTGTAAGGCTAAAAGAAAAGCTATTAAATGAAGCAGATGCGCATGCCTGTGTAAAACTGAATGTAGGTTTGGAAAGCACAACCTGCGAATATCCGCATACGCTAAAGCCGAGCCCTACCAATAAGCTAAATATTAAATAAATTATTTTCATTCCTTTCTTCATTTCAGTATTTGATCATTGCACGAATATCAACTTTCGAGACTAAACCTATGTAAACAAATTCTTATCAAAAATTAAATTCGATAAAAGGAAATAAAAACACGACCAAATCATGCCACATAATTACTTTATAAATCGTTTTTTTACAAAACTTTAGAATTTAATTAACTATGAGCATTTTCTTTAATGTTATATATATAACAAAAATGACTTGTTTTTTGATTTATTTACATTTTTTCACACTCTTTGTTGTATTTTTTCAGATAGACTTTATGCCGATTTTATGTTAAATTATTTAATATTTAAATATTAAACACCCCGAAAAAATGTAAGTTTTTTTTAGTAAAGTGCATAAAAAGGCGAATTTTAACACTTATAATGCGTCAAAACCATATTTTTTATCAATACAGTTATTAACAATAATACAAGCTGAAAATCAACACATTAAACACAAAAAACTGAAGAACCTGCAAAAAACCGGGGGATAATTTTTGGCAGAAAAGCTTTATACTAAATTAACTTTTTTTATTAATTAATGAGATTTTTCCGTATAATTATTCCTTAAGAATTTTTAGTTGGAAATTGAATACTATGTGAGATCAAAAAAATAGTTTATAAAAATGTTGATAACTATTCTTACAAAAGCATACTAGAAATAATTTAAATAATCAATACAATACACTTCAGTTAGTTATAAGATAAATCAGAATCTCATTAGTAGTAAAAAGCTATTTCCTTACATAATAGAATGTTATGAAATAAATCATAGTAAACACGTTATTTTCCTTCATTTTGATTTTAAATTTGAAACAGATAAGAACATATAGTTCGTTTTTAATAAAAATTAAGGGTATGTACGGATTTTAACACGCAGTAGTTTTAAAATATCATACATTTGCACCCGATGAATAAAACTGAATTACATATAACTAATATGTCACGGACAAAAAACCAGGCTACCAGCCGGATGGTGCGGTCTATCTAGTACCGCTCGTTTTTTGCCCGAATATTCACTTTTATTTATTTTCCTGAATTGAAATCACAATCCTTTTTTGGGAGCCCTGTACATACAGGCATAGTTATCATTGCTTCCCTTAATTTTCTTTTTAGTCCGCGGTCATTCCGGCCATAGGTCTGCATAGTTATTCCTGAACCGTTCCGCACGGTTCCCTCCACGTTTTACACTATTGTTTTACAACTAATTATATTTTCTCAATGGATGTATCTATTGTGATAGCCCATGAAGGGCATTACAAATTTGCGCAGCAGATATGCGATACAATGGAAGCTTCGGCCATCATAAGGGGTACTGGCATTGCCAAAAGAAGCCCTGAATATATCATCAAAAAGATGGAAAACCGCGATGCCGTAATTGCAATCGCTAACGGAGAATTTGCAGGTTTTTGCTATATCGAGAGTTGGTCACACGGTAAGTTTGTGGCTAATTCCGGACTTATAGTTCATCCCGACTTCCGTAACCTTGGCCTGGCCAAAAAAATAAAAGAACGCGTATTTGAGTATTCACAACAAAAGTTTCCGGGTGCCAAAATATTTGGTATAACTACCGGGCTGGCTGTCATGAAAATAAACAGTGAGTTGGGGTATAAGCCGGTGCCTTTTAGCGAACTGACTGACGATCCTACCTTTTGGAACGGATGTCGTGGCTGTACCAATTTTGACATACTTGAACGTAAGGAATATAAAATGTGCCTGTGCACGGGCATGTTATATGACCCCAACGACAAGAAACAAAAAGAAGAGAAATACAATTTTAACCAAAAAGTGCTTAGCAGGCTTAAGAGCATTAAGCAGGCACTATTCCTGAAAAAAGAAAAAGTAGCATGAAAAAAGTAGTTTTAGCATACAGTGGAGGTCTTGACACCTCTTACTGCCTTAAATATTTAAAAAATGACCTTGGGTATGAAGTGCATACCCTGCTTATAAACACCGGAGGTTTTACCCCCGAGGAACTGACTAATATTGAAAAGAGAGCCTATGAATTGGGCTCTGCACAGCATACCAATCTAGATATAATAGATAAGTATTATGAAAAAGCAATCAAATACCTGGTATTTGGCAATGTGCTTAAAAATAACACTTATCCGCTTTCAGTAAGTGCTGAGAGGGTTTTCCAGGCATTGGAAACCGTTAGGCATGCCAAAAAACTAGGCGCAGATGCTATTGCTCATGGAAGCACCGGAGCAGGAAACGACCAGATACGTTTCGATCTTGTTTTTCAGACTATTGCTCCCGAAATGCAGATCATAACTCCTATCCGTGACCTGAAGCTAACCCGTCAGCAGGAGGTGGAGTACCTTCAGCAGAATGGTGTAGAATATTCGTGGGAAAAAGCACAATACTCTATCAACAAGGGTATCTGGGGAACAAGCGTAGGAGGAAAAGAAACGCTTACGTCTGGTCAGCCGTTACCGGAAGAAGCCTATCCTTCCCCACTTACAAAAGCAGGACAGGAAAAAGTTACGCTTCACTTTGAGAAAGGAGAGCTTGTTGGCCTTAACGGTACTTTTGAAAAACCGTCGCTTAACATCCAGAAGCTTGAAGAACTTGCTTCGGCTTATGCCATAGGTAGGGACATTCATGTAGGCGATACTATTATAGGTATAAAAGGACGTGTAGGCTTTGAAGCCGCTGCTCCGCTTATCATCATAAAAGCACACCATCTGCTTGAAAAACACGTACTGGGCAAATGGCAGCAGTACTGGAAAGAGCAACTGGGCAACTGGTATGGAATGCTTTTTCACGAAGGCCAATACCTTGACCCTGTTATGAGAAACATAGAAACTTTCCTTACTGACACTCAAAAAACAGTAACCGGAACGGTAACTGTTTCGCTGAAACCTTACCATTTTTCGCTTGACGGTATAGCATCGGAACACGACCTTATGAATAGTGGTTTTGGTCAGTATGGAGAGATTAACAACGCCTGGACAGCCGACGATGCCAAAGGCTTCATCAAGATTGTGGGCAACGCCCAGAATATCTATGCTCACGTAAACTCAGAGAGTTATGATTAAGGCAGGTGTCATTGGAGGATCAGGTTATACAGCCGGTGAATTGTTAAGGCTTTTGGCTTACCATCCTCAGGCAGGAATTGATTTTGTATACAGTACCACAAACGCCGGAAAACCGGTAACATCTGTGCATCAGGATCTGCTGGGAGAGGTGCACCTTAATTTTACAGACACCATAAATAGTAATGTAAATGTAGTGTTCCTATGCCTTGGTCATGGCCAGTCGAAAGCATTTTTAGCTGCAAATCCATTCTCTGTAAACACCCGAATAATTGATCTGGGTAATGATTTCAGACTCGAAAGCGATAGCCTGTTTGACGGAAAACAATTTGTTTACGGTTTACCTGAACTAAACAGAAAAGCTATTAAAAAAGCTAATTACATTGCTAATCCCGGGTGTTTTGCCACTGCCATACAGCTGGCACTTTTACCCTTGGCACAAAAGGGCTTATTACAAAACGATGTACATATAAATGCTACCACGGGAAGTACAGGCGCAGGAGTTCAGCCGTCGGCAACATCGCACCATCCGTGGCGTACCGGCAATATGTCGCACTACAAGGCTTTTGAGCACCAGCACCTGGGTGAGATCAACCAGAGCCTTAAGCAACTGCAAAGCGGTTTTGAAAGCGAGTTGTTATTTATTCCTAACAGAGGGGATTTTACGAGAGGCATATTTGCTACGCTTTATACTCCGCTTACTGCTGATTTTGATAAAGTACTACACATATACCAAGAGTACTATGCTAATGAGCCGTTTGTAAATGTAACAACTGACAGCATAAACCTGAAACTGGCCGTTCAGACCAACAAATGTTTTATCAGTCTGGAGCAAAAAGGAAAATACCTGCTGATAACCTCTGTAATAGACAACCTGGTAAAAGGAGCATCGGGGCAGGCCATTGAAAACATGAACCTGATGTTTGGCCTTGAAGAAAATACAGGGCTGAAATTGAAACCGGCAGGGTTTTAACCACAAAAAAACAAAGAAAAATGAGCAATTTATTTGACGTATATCCAATATATAATATAACTCCGGTAAAAGCACTGGGAGCTAAAGTGTGGGACGATAAAGGACAGGAGTACCTGGATTTTTATGGTGGCCACGGCGTAATATCTGCAGGACATTCTCACCCTCATTACGTAAAGGCAGTGAGCGAACAGGTAGGTAAAATAGGCTTCTACTCTAACTCCATTGCTAATCCTGTACAGGAGGCACTGGCAACAAAACTGGTACAACAGTGCGACTACCCTGATTATACCCTTTTTCTGTGCAACTCGGGGGCTGAAGCCAACGAAAATGCACTAAAACTGGCATCTTTTCACACACAGAAGAAAAAAGTGATTGCTTTTAAAAAAGCTTTTCACGGTAGAACATCGGCAGCTGTTGCCGCTACAGATAATCCATCTATAGTAGCTCCGCTTAATGCAGGCCATGAGGTGGTTTTCCTGCCTCTTAATGATACAGCCTCATTTGATGCAGAAATCTCTAAAGGTCATATCTGCGCTGCAATTATTGAAGGCATACAGGGTGTAGGCGGACTTGATGAAGCCACTACCCTTTTCTTTAAACATATAGAAAAAGTCTGTAACACCAGTGGAACCGTATTAATTTTAGATGAAATACAAAGTGGTTATGGCCGTTCGGGTAAGTTCTTTGCACATCAGCACCACGACATAAAGCCGGACATTATCAGCCTTGCAAAAGGTATGGGCAACGGTTTTCCTATTGGTGGAATACTGATCTCTCCTAAGTTTAAAGCGTCCCACGGTTTGCTGGGCACTACCTTTGGCGGAAACCATTTGGCATCTGCGGCAGCATTATCAGTACTCGAGATTATCGAAAATGAGAATCTTATCGACAATGTAAACGAGGTAAGCGCTTATTTTAAGGAATTGGCAAACCAGATTCCTGAAGTAAAAAATATAAAAGGCCGTGGCTTGATGCTGGGTCTTGAATTTGACTTTGAAGTGGGCGAACTAAGAAAGAAACTCATTTATAATGAGCACATCTTTACAGGCAATGCTTCGCAAAAGAACCTGCTTCGTATACTGCCACCACTATCGATAACAAAAGAAGATGTAGATGTATTTTTTAAAGGATTGAAGAACGCTTTGACAGCCATTGCTGTTGAGGCAAATGCAGAATTATAATACCAAATACAATGAAAAAATTCACTTCTGTTGATGATATTCAGGATCTTGACGAACTGATTTCATTGGCAAAAAAAATAAAAGCGGCTCCCTTTTCCGATTCCGAAAAAGGTAAAAATAAAACCCTAGGGCTTTTGTTCTTTAACCCAAGCCTGAGAACAAGGCTAAGTACCCAGAAAGCAGCGCTTAACCTGGGCATGAACGCCATAGTAATGAACCTTAACACAGAGGGATGGTCGTTAGAATTTGAAGACGGCGCCATTATGGATGGTAATAGTGCCGAGCACGTTAAAGAAGCTGCACAGGTAGTTTCGCAGTACTGCGATATCGTAGCCATAAGAAGCTTCCCCACTCTTACCGACAAGAAAAAAGACGAGGAAGAGTATGTTATAAATGCTTTTCTAAAATATGCAAGTGTTCCGGTAATAAGCCTTGAAGGCTCTACCGAACACCCGCTTCAGGCTGTAGCCGATGCCCTTACGATACAGGAATATAAAACTACTGCAAGGCCTAAAGTGGTACTTACATGGGCTCCGCATCCTAAGGCTTTGCCGCATGCTGTGCCTAACTCGTTTGTAAAAGTGATGAAAAAAGCCGATGTAGACTTTGTGATCACGCATCCTGAAGGCTATAACCTGAACCCTGAATTTACTCAAGGGGTTACCATTACCCACAATCAGGATGAGGCTTTTGCCAATGCCGATTTTATCTATGCTAAAAACTGGAGCTCGTATGATAATTACGGACAGATTCTCAGCAAAGACCCATCGTGGACTGTTACACCTGAGAAGATGGCACTGACCAACAATGCGAAATTCATGCACTGCCTGCCGGTGAGAAGAAATATGATCGTGAACGACGCGGTGCTTGACAGTGATGCATCTATAGTAATCCCACAGGCGAATAACCGTACGTATGCCGCACAGGCAATACTTACCAAAATACTTGAAAATGAAAAATAAGCCACAGCTTACCGTTGTAAAAATAGGAGGCAATGTAATTGATGATGCTACAGCACTGGACAGCTTTCTTAAAGATTTTGCAACTATAAAAGGTGCCAAAATACTGGTACACGGCGGTGGAAAACTGGCTACCCGAACCGCAGAAAGTCTGGGCATTAAAGCTGTTTTTCATGAGGGACGCAGAATTACCGATGCCCCTATGCTTGAAGTAGCGGTAATGACCTATGCCGGATGGATAAACAAAAACATCGTGGCCAAATTACAGGCTCTGGGGGAAAATGCCATGGGCTTTACAGGAGCCGATGGCAACCTCATCCGTGCTAAAAAAAGAGAAAATACAACCATAGATTTCGGCCTTGTAGGCGATGTGGTCTCGGTAAATACAGAATTGCTTAATGCCCTTTTAATTCAGGATATAGCTCCCGTTTTTTGTGCTGTAACACATGATGGAAACGGACAGCTCCTGAACACCAATGCAGATACCATTGCCAGTCCATTGGCAGTGGCCTGCACTGGTTATTATGATGTAAAACTGTTATACTGCTTTGAGAAAAAAGGAGTACTGCTTGATGTAAACGATAAAGAATCGGTTATAAAAAGCCTTACTTTTGAGCAATACAGTGAACTTAGAGAACATGGAGCCATACATAGTGGTATGCTGCCCAAACTCGAAAACTGTTTTGATGCCCTGAGTAAGGGTGTAACCCAAATAGGGATTGGGAGTCCGGCAATGATAACCGGAGAAACCCATACCCTTATCACTTTATAACCAAAACATTTTATGGCCAATACATCCATACAGAAACTTACGCATGAAGCCATTGCTTTGCTAAAACAACTCATAGCTACACCTTCATTTTCATCTGAAGAACAGAATACGGCATTGTTGATTGAAGCCTGGTTTACGGCTAATGCTATTCCTTTTAATCGCGAAAACAATAACATCTGGGCATTCAACAAGAATTATAGCGAAGCACTGCCTACCCTACTGTTGAATTCTCACCACGATACGGTTAAACCAAATCAGGGCTATACATTAGACCCTTTTGAACCTATCGTGAAAGAGGGTAAACTTTTCGGACTTGGAAGTAATGATGCAGGAGGATGTCTGGTATCGCTTATGGCTACGTTCACTTATTTTTATGACGCTGAAAACCTGCCTTACAACATTGTAATGGTAGCTTCTGCCGAAGAAGAAAGTAGTGGCCCTAACGGGCTGAATAGTGTATTAAAACATCTGCCTACTCTTGATTGTGCCATTGTAGGTGAACCAACCGAAATGCAGCTCGCCATCGCAGAAAAAGGATTATTAGTGCTGGATGTGATTGTAGAAGGAACTCCGGGGCATGCTGCCCACCCTAATGATAATGTATCTATTTACAATGCACTGGGCGTGGTGGAATGGTTCCGCGATTACCGTTTTGAAAAAGTAAGCGAAGTATTAGGCCCCATGAAAATGACGGTTACAGGGATTAGTGCCGGAAAACAGCATAATGTGATTCCTGCTGAATGCCATTTGGTTGTAGATGTCCGGGTAAATGACTGCTACTCTAATACAGAGGTATTAGAAATAATACAAAAAGAACTTGAAGGCAAAGCAACTGTAAAAGCACGTTCGCTACACCTCAACTCTTCATCAATAGACAAAAATCACCCTATAGTACAGGCCGGTATTGAATTAGGAAGAACCACCTATGGTTCGCCAACATTGTCAGACCAGTCGGTATTATATTGCCAGTCGCTGAAGCTGGGACCGGGCAGTTCGCCAAGGTCGCACACGGCAGATGAATTTATATATATTAACGAAATTGAAGAAGGAATTGAACTCTATATAACCATACTGAGCAAATTCCTGAAACAGTAAATATAACGAAAGCCTGGCTTTCGCATTAAAAGAATTACCATGAAACTTTGGGAAAAAGGAATACCTACCGATGTAAAAACCGATATGTTTACGGTGGGTAATGATCGTGAACTTGACCTGCTTCTTGCAGAATATGACGTAACTGGATCGATGGCCCATGCCAAAATGCTGGGCAGCGTTGGATTGCTTACCGAAGATGAAGTGCAGGACCTTGTAATGGCGCTTGAAGATATACTGACCGACATAAAAAAAGGCGACTTTACAATTGAACAATCTTTTGAGGATGTTCACAGCAAGGTTGAATACCTGCTTATTGAAAAGCTTGGCGACACAGGAAAAAAAATACATACAGCACGTTCCAGGAACGATCAGGTTCTGGTAGACGTACACCTGTTCCTTAAAGCTGAACTTATAGCCATAAAACAACAAACTAAAGAACTTTTTGAGCTGTTGATGGCTAAGGCTGAAACGCATAAAGATGTTTTACTGCCCGGCTATACTCATTTTCAGGTAGCTATGCCATCATCTTTTGGCATGTGGTTTTCGGCTTATGCCGAAAGTTTTGTTGATGATGTTGTTATGCTTAATGCTGCACTCAATGTAGTCGACCAGAATCCTTTAGGATCGGCAGCCGGATATGGCAGTTCGTTCCCCATCAACAGGACGCTAACTACCCAGGAACTGGGATTCAATACCTTGAAATACAATTCTGTTGCAGCCCAAATGAGCAGAGGAAAGGCCGAAAAAACAACTGCTTTTGCCATGGCTTCGGTAGCAGGAACGCTGTCTAAACTTGCAATGGACATTTGCCTGTACCTAAGCCAGAACTTTAGTTTTATCAAGCTGCCACAGCACCTTACAACCGGAAGCAGTATTATGCCGCACAAGAAAAATCCGGATATTTTTGAACTAATACGAGGTAAATGCAACAAAATACAGGCTTTACCTTATGAACTCACACTTATAACCAACAATTTACCAAGTGGTTATCATCGTGATATGCAGCTATTAAAGGAAGGCTTGTTCCCGGCATTGCAAAACCTGAAATCATGTCTGGAGATGGCTATTTTCAGTATTAAGGAGATAGAACCCAACAACGACATTCTTGACGACAAAAAATATGACTATCTCTTTACCGTAGATGCCCTAAACGAATTGGTTTCCAGCGGAGTGCCATTCAGGGATGCATACAAAATTGTAGGCGAACAGGTAGAAAACAATTCTTTTGTCTCTCCAAAAGCCACCAAACACTCTCACGAAGGAAGCATAAACAATTTGTGCCTAAATGAAATACAGGCAAAAATGAATACCGCTTTGAGCTTTAACACATAACATTCTGTTTTTTGAGTAAGAAATAAACGTATGTACTAAAATCAGGTATTTTTACCTGTTTTTTATCAAAACACATGTTATAGATTTGCCGATATCCCAACCAACCATTTTTAAATGCAAGGTTAGACCATCCGTAAAATCCAATTACATAATTACTAATAAGCTTCCTTCCGGAAGCTTATTTTTTTTCTATCCTATTACTAAACAATTCAGATAACCCTCAATCTGAAACAAAGCTACCTCATCCATAAAAATTTAATTTTTGTGATACCCAAAAGAATAAAATGTGTTGCGTTTTATAATTTGATACATGAAATAAAGGCAAAAAAAATACAACCATTCTAAAAAACTTATCTTTATGTAGCTGTTTATTTGCCATTTACCAACAATTATATGTTACAACCATGAAACTAACCAAACTTCTGACCTTGTTCTTATTTATTGTTTCTGCCCAAACCTTTGCACAGGTATATACCGATAAGGTAGTAGGTAAAAAAAACGAAGCCCTTATCGACAGCCTTCAAACCAGCGAGTACCCTTATGTTTTGCCAATATGGGGAGAAAAAGCAACTAAAAAAGGATTTCAGTTACCCTACTCTGCCGGAGTATCTGTCAACTACTTTTGGTCGAAGTCGGATCTGCTCATAGAAAACCTGAGAGTTGGTTTTAACAACGGACCTACGTTCAATCTGGACGAAGTAGTCCGCTTTAATGATGCCAGCGCCACTGCCGCCGCCATAACTGTAAGGCCTGATGTATGGCTTTTGCCATTTCTTAACATATATGGAATTTTTGGAAAATCGCATCTGGAAACCAATATTGGTGCCGGTATTTGGGTTCCCGACGGCAACAACAGCTGGAGTGAAGTAGCTAATTTTAAAACCAAGGCCAATTTTGATGCGGTAAGTATGGGGCTGGGAATAACCCCAACAATAGGTGTTGCCGGAGGATGGTTTGCCCTTGACATGAATATGATGTGGACAGATATACCCGAACTGGACAAACCTGCTTTTAGCTATGTTTTTGGTCCCCGTTTTGGAAAAAGCTTTAAACTGAACAAACCTGAAAGTAATATTGTTGTTTGGGTAGGCGCCTTCAGGGTGCATATCAACGGGCAAACTACAGGTAATATAAAACTATCCGATATTTTTTCGCTTGAAAATGCGCAGGAAAAAGTAGACAACGGACTGGAAGCCGTAGCACAAAAGCAGGAATCCGTAGATACTTGGTGGGAAGGATTAACCCCTATACAGCAGGCAAATCCTGCTAACATTGCCAAACATGCAGCTGCTAACAGAGCGCTGGAAACTGCCGGCAACTTCCTTAATGGCCTGGACGGTGCTTTAAGCACAGCAAGCAGTTCAACAGTTCAGTATGGCTTACATAAATCACCTAAAGACATGTGGAATTTTATCATAGGGAGCCAATACCAGTTTAACAGGCATTATATGTTTAGGGCCGAAGTGGGTTTTTTAGGCAGCCGAACACAGGTTTTGGGTAGCCTACAATATCGTTTTGGACTGTAATAAATACTTTTATGAAGAAAAAACTACTTCTGATCATTGCTCTCTCGGGATTTTATACCGCCCACTCCCAAATACTCATTTCGTTGATATTTGGCGACAAGCTTAATTCAGAATATATTGAGTTTGGCCTGGAAGGAGGGGCTAACTTTTCATATCTGGCGAATCTGGATGACACAAAAATGAACTCTGGATTTAATCTTGGTTTTTATTTTGATTTCCTGATGAAGAAAAACCCTAAGTGGATGATCAATACAGGAGTATTGGTAAAATCTCCAATGGGAGCTAAAGATCTTGATGTTTACTCTTTAAACAACGAAACACTCGATACCTCGTTTGAAGGTGGGCATGTAAACCGTGAACTTCGCTATTTCAATATTCCGGTATTACTAAAATACCGATTTAAGAACAACATCTATTTTAAAGCAGGACCCGAGCTTGGTGTCCGCGCCAAAGCTTTTGATATGTTCACAAAAGAAATAGACGGACAGGAACTAACCTACAAACACAAGATTAAAGACGAAGTTAACTTTTTAGACGCAGGCTTTACAGTAGGAACCGGCTACCATTTAATGAAAGGCCACGGAATGAACATCGGCGTTACCTACTACATGGGCCTGGTACCGGTAATGAAAGGCGACGGTCCTGACATTTACAACCGTTCCTTATATCTGAATGTGGGCATTCCGATAGGTAAGGGAAAAGCCGAACGAAAAGCGGCAGAGAAAAAAGCAGCAGAAATTCAGGTAATACAAACCCCATAGTACGAACTTTTCTGTAAGTTTTAAATAGGTTATATTTGCGGATATTACCTATCTATTGCTCATGAAAAAGATTTTTTTATCCCTTTTACTCTTATTGAATTTATGTGCCTTAACGGCTCAAACCAGAAAGGATTTTACCGGTTGGGGAGCTGTTTTTGCTTCTTATAAGCTTAACGATAAGTTGAGCATTCACTTTGATGCACAGCTCAGAAGTTCAGACGAATGGGAGAAATTCCAAAGCGTGTTGTTGCGTCCGGGACTTAATTATAATATAAACAGCAAGAGTATTGCAACTGTGGGTTATGCTTACATAGACACACAAAGAAGTAAGGATGGTATCGCTGGATGGATTCCGGAACACCGCATCTGGCAGCAGTACATTTACAAGCAGGGCTTTAACCTTGATGGACGCAATACATCATTACAGCATCGTTTACGTTTAGAGGAGCGCTTTGTGGGTATGGGTGTCGCTGAAAATAACGAGCTGGTGCGCGATGATTTTGAGTTTGCCCTAAGGCTGCGCTACTTTGCCCGTATGGTTATGCCGCTGCAAAAAACTGATAACTTTACAAAAGGCGCTTTTGTAGCCTTTCAGGATGAGCTTCTTTTTAATATACAGAACAACGATAAGATAACTAACGGTAAGGTTTTTGACCAAAACAGGGCTTATGTAGCTTTAGGATGGCGCTTCTCCTCTAAATTTGACCTTGAAGCCGGTTACATGAACCAATATGTAGTAGGCAGAAGCCTTGATATTTCCAACAGTATTATTCAGCTGGCGGGGTATGTGAGGTTGTAGTTTGGTTATTTGCAGATGGGTTATTTGACAACACATCGTTTACGCAACCTTTACGCTAGTGACATATAAAATTTAACATTATGACTGAATTAGCAGACAGGGTTTTTAGAATATGGGTATGTACAATAAGTCATCACATCCTTATTCTCAGGAGTCCGATGAAATTTCCAGATCAGGACGATTTTGATGAAAATCATACCTGTAATATCGACATTGAATTTGATTCAGTCACCTATCTCGACATCCCGTGGACTATGAGCAACATAGAAATAAGGCAACTTATTGAAGCCATACCCGAAAAATTCGCACACTATAAAGGACATGAAAAAGTCTTTGAATTCAAATGTAACGAAGGCATCTATTATATTGTTGCCAATAGTTACAAGATTGGCACAAACACCTGGATAAATGAAAACAGGGTTTTTAATATGAGATTAGAATATGACAGCATAATAAAAACATCAGATCATTAATCGACACCTCCCGGCACTAACATCACACTCCCGGTCACAAACTTACGTGCAAACAAGTAATTTCCTATATTTGGTTTATCAAACAAAACCAACAAATGAAAAACCTAAACGAACTAAACGACCTGGAATTATTACAGGAATCAAAAAAACTTAAAACGGCAGCGGTAATCAATGCTGTACTTGTTGGGTTCCTGTTTGGAATCGTATTTTACAGTGTAATGAAGAATACCTGGGGCTTTCTTACAATTATCCCTTTATTTTTAGCCTATAAGCTAATTAATAATTCCAAATACAAGAACAAAGAAGTAGAAGCTCTTTTAAAAGAACGTAAGCTTAAATAACCAATAAAGGCGACCTGATGGTCGCCTTTATTGGTGTTGGTTAAAAAAGCCGTAATCATTATACAATACCGCTGTGTTGCTGACCGGTTTCCGCAAAATGCGCCGGCGTAGGTTGTATTTCATGTACGAACGGGCGGAAAGCACATGAACCCTTTACAGCCTCCTCAGCAGCCTGACAGCCCGTCATCTACGTTTCTGCAAAAGATTACGGCTTGTGGTATTTCAAAAGTACCAAATACCACAACGTCTTAACGGTAAAGAAATGCTAAGCTTGTTATAATTTATCTTAAAAAAAGTAACCGGATTAATCCTCATTTAACGGGATAGAGAAACCTACAGCCACAGCTCCAGAGAACTGCTCTACACTATTATGGTAGTAGTAAGTGAATTTAACCTCTGTGCCATGTCTCTTCCCTATTGCCAGTCCCAATGTAAAAGGAATATGAACCAATGCACCACTCTTTTTGAGCTGGACAAACTGCGTGGATGTCTCAAAAGAACCGAAAGACATACCCACACCTGTTTCCAGGAAAGGCGCAACATAAGGTATTGGTGCTGCAATTCGCACTTTCCCTCCAATCAGGAAAGCATTCGATTTGATATATTCTTTTACACCCGGTGCTACTTCTACAGTTTCCGATTCGCCCGATGCAATAATCACTCCTGCATACGGCCTTAGGGCAAACCAGGTGCGTGGCGCCCAGACATACTCGCCCTGCGCATAAAAGCCACTACCCGTTACATCTGCCTCATCATTAGGAGCCACCACACCCATTCCTGCAGACACATTAATAAATTCACCCTTTTTAGGCTGGGCATACGCCAAATTAGAAAAGAGACCTGCTAAAAGCAGGATAAGAGAGAAATAAAGTTTGTTCATTTTAAGCGGATTAAGGCCGCAAACTTAATATTAATCTTCGAGATTAATTCCTACATTTTATTTTCTATTCTTGCATTAAATGTTAAAAAATAATTTTAAATTATATTATTTGTTAGATATTTATTGTTTTAGTGATAAATATTAATATTTTTGCTAATTTTAACAAGTTTTAATCTATAAATAGAATTTATTAGCCAATAATTAAACCACTACATCGATTAATAATAACAACCATAAATATGAATCTAAAAATTACCCAATTAAGGAATAAACTAACCAAGGCCGGAGTATTCATGCTTTGCCTGGCAGGTTTACAAGCTGAAGCTCAGGAAACAGTAACCGTTTATGATGGTGTATTGTTTTATGACGGATATGCCACCTTTTTAACCGACGCTGAACTATATGAACCTATCCCTACCGACATACACAGGTTTACCAATGCCAAGTATTCAAAAAAACTTAGCGATGAGCAGCTGGATGCCATAGGCAACACCCTGCAGCTAAACATAACACTTGAAGCCGCCTGTGACAACTATGACCGTCTTGGCCACATCTCACTAGCCTTTGTTCCTAAGGGATCGGAAACCTATGTGCAAGCTGAAGTACAGCGTATAGAGATGGCACGTATTATCACTCCTTTTATGAATAAGAACGTCTCTCCAAGTAATGTCCCTTATACTTTTAAACTTGACAATGTTGCTTCGATACTTTCGGACACCGCTCTTCGGGAAGAGTACGATATGTGGTTAGAAGTTGAACTATTTGGAACAACAAGCGCAGGACAAACACAGATTCCGGGATGTTCAGGCCGTAAAGATACTTTTAGAGCTACAATTGAATTTGAGACCACTGAAGATCCTTTAATAATTTATGAAAATGCATTATTCTTTAAACCTGTACTGGGTAAAGTAAACTTCAACAATTATAATGCTACTGATGTACCCGGTGAAACCACCAAGCTAATCAATTTCACACTGGATACGGAAGTACAAAACCTGAAACTATTCCTTATTACTTCTAACCACGGTGCTAATGAAAATGGCGAAGAGTATATTCGCCGTCAGCATTATGTATATCTAAACAACAACCTTATCTATGCCTATGCTCCCGGAGGAAAATCGTGTGAACCATACCGCCAGTTCAACACTCAGGGCAATGGTATTTACAATGCTACAGTAAAACCTCAGCGCGGATGGATTTACTGGAACAACTGGTGTCCGGGAGATAAAATCCCTGTACATGAAGTAGACCTTGGTACACTTCCGGCAGGAACATATACCGTAAAAGTTGATGTACCTGACGCAGTATTTAATGCCGGTCAGGGTAACTTCCCTATCTCAGCTTATTTAGAAAACCGAGGTAGTGGCAATACCGCTATGTGTGCCATGCCTTATCAGTTAACAGGCACGTCACCAGCTACCGGAATTAGCGCTAACTGGAATCAGTTGGGCAATATCGACGAATGGGAAGTGCTTTACGGAAAAATCTATAACACTCAGGGACAAACAACCAATGCTGTTTTAGCCGAAGAGAACTATGCTACTTTTAGCGGCGATTCTCAAGGATTGATAACTGAAAACCTTTCTTCTCAGGAAGTATATCAAATTTTTGTTCGCTCTAAATGCAGTGAAGAAGTTAACAGCCCCTGGTCATTGCCTTATTACAGACAAACAACAGTACTAGCTTTATCACAAAATGCAATAACACCATTTATGTACTACCCTAACCCGGTTGAGAATAACCTGTTCCTGGTAGCAGGCGACCGTGAAATGAGCGATGTTTCGGTTTATGACATGAACGGAAGACTGGTTATGCAAAAAGAACTTAGCGGTGTTGACGCCATGGTAAACATGGAAAACCTTACTACAGGTGTTTACCTTCTTAAAGTAACGGTTGAAGGCGAAACACAAACCTATAAATTCCAAAAGAAATAACCCCCACTTACATAATCCAACCTAAACCAATAAAGGCAGCCTTGCGGCTGCCTTTATTATTTAAAACCCTTAAATCAGGTGTTTTTACGCTATTTTTTTTAGGTAGCACTTCGTTATTTTACCCTTACACCAAACTAGTTATTAACCTTACACCCAAAAAGTATGTATTACATTATTCTAATTGTGCTTAGCGGACTCATTATCTGGATTTCAATGAATTCAAATATGCTCCGTAATACGGTATTTAATGATCAGAATTTTCAAAAAATCGCGGTTAAATCTAAAAACAGAAGCCCAAAACCAGCCTATAGTCTTGGAAGGACCCAGCTTGCCTTCTGGACCGTGATTGTAGTAAGTTCGTTTATATACCTGCTTATATCTCAATCAGTCTATCCTGATATTCAGGTTCCCGTACTGGACACTGTTAATCTTACATTAATAAGCATCGCCGCCGGTACAACACTGGTATCTAAAGCTATCGACATTAGCCAGAACAACAACCAGGGAGAAACCATTCCGCAACAGGACTACCCTTCTGAAGGTTTCTTTATCGATATCATTTCAGATGAAACAGGCGTAAGCATCCACAGGCTGCAAAATGTGATATGGACAGTGGTAGTTGGTGGTATATATATCGTGTTTGTATCCGGCCATACTACTCTACCTAACGACATGACACTTACTCCAAACCTGCTTACGCTTATGGGTATCAGCACAACCGCCTATCTGGGACTGAAACTGAGCGAAAATAAAAGTCCGGCAATTAATGATGACGTGGTCAATGAAGGTAATAATGACGATACGCCTCCACCGCCACCGCCTCCGCCACCCGCTCCACAGGTCGTAGTTGTGCCTCCTTCACTTGCCGTAGTACCGGCAGCTCCGGTTGCACCAACGGACACAACACCTCCGGCAGCGGTAGCATCTGTACCAACTACTGATACACCTTCCGTTACGACAACGGATACTACAGACCCACCACAGGGGAATGCGTAAACAACAAGGGCAACCGTTATGGTTGCCCTTGTTGTTTACAATTTTACTAGATTTGTTTTTAGATACAGGGATTGCACCTTAGGGCTCTACCCGAACTGTCTAAGTAATCCACGCTATAGGGATGTCAAAGCATATAATGAGATTTTATATCCCATTTATCATCTTCTTTCCTATAAATATAAACCACTTTAGTAGGGGGTAATCCAAAATAGGTCGATTCTAATATGATCATGCAGGTACTTCTGTCTTTAGAAAAAAAAGGTTTCGATAGTCTGTAATAACCCGATTTACCATAACGCCCTTCAAATCTTTTCCAAAATCCCTTATAGCCGTACCTATACAAGCTTTCAATATCCCCTGCCCCAATTAACTTCTTATGAACAGTACCTGATTTTATCTTCTCCGGTTTAGCGTTCAGCAATTGTGACTTCAGGGTGTCTTTATCGACCTTGGTAAAGTAGCCTGGACTCCCTTCAGCAAGCCTTTTAAAAAGCTGCTCATCTGTCAAAGTTTCATTTACAAGATAATCAACTGTGGGATTACCTTCCAGTTCAAAATACGCTTTTTCATAATCCCTGATTACGTTATCGTACAGAAGGCTGTTTGTATCATACTCTGTTTTTGCGGTACATCCGGCTAAAAACATACACAACACTACTGATAAAGTTTTAAAAAGAGTTTTCATCTATATTACTTTCCAATTTATGGTAAAAATAAAAAAAGCCCGCTCATTTCTGAGAGGGCTTTGTACCTGGAGTGGGAATCGAACCCACACACCTAAGTACACGAGTTTGAGTCGTGCGCGTCTACCAATTCCGCCATCCAGGCTTGTTGATTGTGGTGTCAATCTGTACCAAAACAGCAACAATATTCCTGTTTTGTGGGTGCAAATGTAAAAATAAATATTTAATTTCTATGAAAATACATTGAAATTTCCTTTTAGAGTCAAATTAAATTTCTAAATTTGCACCCTCGTATATAGGTCTAAAGACTAACTAACTACAAAACAACAAATTAAAATGTCATACAACGAGCCCGAAGCAAAGATATTTGCATGTTCTCAAAGTGTGTACCTGGCCGAGAAAATAGCCAAAAGCTATGGTATGGAGCTGGGTAAGGTTACGTTCTCAACGTATAGTGATGGCGAATTCCAGCCTTCATTTGAAGAATCAATCAGAGGATTAAGGGTTTTCCTTATCTGTTCTACATTCCCTAGTTCAGACAACCTGATGGAACTGCTTCTTATGATTGATGCTGCAAAAAGAGCATCGGCAAGACACATCACTGCTGTTATCCCTTACTTCGGTTGGGCAAGACAGGACAGAAAAGACAAACCAAGAGTTCCGATAGGAGCTAAACTTGTAGCTAAATTGTTAGAGTCGGCTGGCGCGACAAGGATCATGACAATGGACCTTCACGCAGACCAGATTCAGGGCTTCTTCGAAAAACCGGTAGATCACCTTTTTGCTTCTACTGTATTCGTTCCTTACGTTAAGAGCCTTAACCTTGAGAACCTTACTATCGCATCTCCTGACATGGGTGGATCGAAAAGAGCTTATGCTTACTCTAAATTCTTAGGGTCTGACGTGGTTATCTGCTACAAACAGCGTAAAGAAGCTAACAAGATCGAAACGATGGAACTTATCGGTGAAGTTACCGGAAAGAACATCATCCTTGTTGACGACATGATTGATACGGGAGGTACGCTTGCAAAAGCTGCTGAACTAATGATGGAAAAAGGTGCACTTAGCGTAAGAGCTATCTGTACTCACCCTATACTATCAGGTGGTGCTTATGAGAAAATTGAAAACTCTGCACTTACCGAACTAATCGTTACAGACAGTATTCCTCTTAAGAAGGAAACGTCTAAAATTAAAGTTCTTACTTGTGCCGATCTGTTTGCAGATGTTATGCACATGGTACAGAACAACACTTCCATCAGCGGGAAGTTTATCGTGTAATTTATTTTTATTAACTATATAATTATTTCAAATGAAATCAATTACGATCAAAGGATCTGAAAGAGAAAGCGTGGGTAAGGCGGCAACGCGTGCGGCACGTAATGCTGGAATGGTTCCTTGCGTGTTATACGGAGGAAATCAGCCAGTACATTTTACTGCAGAAGAAATGGCATTCAAAGGCCTTGTTTACACTCCAAACGTACACACTGTAGTAATTGACCTTAACGGTAAAACTTACGATGCTATCCTTCAGGACATCCAGTTTCACCCGGTATCTGACAAAATCCTTCACATCGATTTCTACCAGCTTGATGCTGCAAAAGAAATCACTATGGAGGTTCCTGTAAAAGTTGTTGGTAACTCTAAAGGAGTTATGGCTGGTGGTGTATTACGTCTTAACCAACGTAAACTTAAAGTTAGAGCTTTACCTGCTAACCTACCTGACTTTATCGAGGCAGATATCACTGAACTTGAAATGGGTAACAAGCTTTATATCACTAAGCTTCCAACGAACAACTACAAACTTCTTCAGCCAGACAACACTGTTGTAGCACAGGTGAGAATTTCACGTGCTGCTATGAAAGCTGCTCAGGAAGCTGCAAAAGCTGCAAAAGCTCCAGCAAAAGGAAAGAAAAAATAATTTATTATTTTCTCAATATACAGAAAGCGCTCTCAAAAAGAGCGCTTTTTTTGTGACCGGATCCTTGGATTCAAGAGTATTCAAATCGTCTAACAATCGAACTGTCAAAGAATCGAATAACCAAATCAACAAATAATCTTATTTTTGCCCCATGAAATGGTTAACCTCTCTTTTTAGCAAAAGAGAAGAAAAAGAAGATATAGACCCCATGAAGAAATACCTCATCGTAGGCCTTGGCAACATAGGCGCAGAATATGTAAATACCCGCCACAACATAGGCTTTAAGATAGTAGACCGCATTGCACAACAGGAAGGTGCTTCATTTGAAACCGCTAAGCTTGGTGCTATGGCTAAAGTAAGTGTAAAAGGACGTACACTTTTCCTGCTTAAACCAAACACCTATATGAACCTTAGCGGAAAGGCTATTAAATACTGGCTGGATCAGGAAAAGATTCCGCTTGAAAACCTGTTAGTAATTACCGACGACCTTAACCTACCTTTCGGAACCATCCGTATTAAAGGCAAAGGCAGCGATGGTGGCCATAACGGACTAAAAAGCACACAACAGTTACTAAACACTGCCGATTATGCCCGTTTCCGTTTCGGTATCAGCGACGATTTTAAAAAAGGCAAACAGGTAGACTATGTACTTGGCGAATGGGATGCAGAAGAAACTGCAAAACTTTCAGAAAGGCTTGATATGTCGTCCGAAGCAGTAAAGTCTTTCGCCCTTGCCGGACTAGGCAATACCATGAGCAACTTTAACGGAAAGTAAACATAAAGTTTCAAAGCTGCAAAGTTCCAAAGTAACAGAGTGAAGCTCCTACATTTCCTTATAGAGCCCCGATAGCTATCGGGAGGGTTAAGGCCTAAACATAACAAAAGAGGGACGCTTTCGCGTCCCTCTTTTGTTATTCTATAATTATCTTTTTGGTGACCGTGCTGTCGCCATCCTGAATGCTTACCAGATAAATTCCGGCTGCAGCATTATTTAATGATACCGACTGCTCGATAAGACCTGTATAAGCATAAGCATTGGCAAAAAGCTGTCTACCTCTTATATCATATACAGCTATCTTAACATCATTTCCTGTAAGCGAATTGAATCGAACCATAAAATCACCTTTATTAGGGTTTGGTGTTACCGTTAACCCTGCTAAAGCATTTTCATTCAAACCAGTAACCGGCGGCTCTTCAACACTACAAATGTTCAGGCTCCAGCTCACCAGCTCTCCGCCTTCAAACACAACATCATCATTAACCGTAAGCGTCCATGTTCCCTCAGGTGATTGCCCATTAAAAGCACTCAACGTTTGAAGTGGTGTAATAAAACCAGACACAACAGGGTTTGTTCCACATACTAATGCATCTCCATTATCATCAAAAGTAGCATCAACATTATCAAAATCACCTACACAAACATTCTGGAAAAGCGTTACCTGAGTTCCCTCCGGACTCGTAAGTTTTACTGTAAGATCGTTCACTCTTGTGTGGTTAATCTTCAGTCCTACTGTTACCTTAGCAATGTCTCCCGTTCCTGTAGCCGATAGTGTTGAAGTTGCCGTTCCTGCATCCGGAAGTACAACAGTCGCATTTACAGGCGCAAAGTTACTGCATATTGCTGCACTGGTAGTAAAGCTGAAAGCCTCGCTTGTCGTTCCTGAACAAGTCGCGCTTAACGGCTGAACCCTCCAGAAATAAGTACTTTCACTATTTAAAGCGATGGTATAACTTGTAGCAGTTAATGACTCATTAGCTACAACTGTTTCAAATTCAGCATCTGTAGCTACCTCAAGCTGATATGACGTTGCTCCGGCAACTGCTGCCCACTCAAGCTGAACATTACTTACTACATCTACGGCATTATTAGCCGGAGAAGTAAGTACTACCGAGTCAAAGTTAGTATTAATAACATCTAGATAAAGACTTGCAGCTTTAGTTACTGAACCTGATGTAGCTGTTACCGTCATAGAATACAGACCCGGAACAACTGATTGCGGTACAGTCACCGTTACTGTAACATTACCCGATGCTGTTATGCTATCAGGGCTGAAACTTACTGTAGAACCTTCAGGATTACCCGTAACAGTAAAAGTTGTAGCGTCCGAAAATCCTGATAGTGCCTGATAAGAAAGTTCGAAAGTAACCTCGCTACCTTTACAAGCAGGCTTATTTTGCTCTCCGTTTACAGAAATTGCCATTGTAGACGATGCCGAAGTAACTGCAAAATTTGTATTAGAAAGATCGTAGAAGATATGATTGTAACCTCTTACCATAATTCTTTTGTTAGTACCATTTCCAACCGGAACTGTTATTATCTCACTACCGTCATTTGGCACTTTAGCAGCCAAAACTACAGGATAAGTCTGCCCCCCGTTGTTAGACATCAATATATCTACATACTCGGCATTGATACCATTAGCAGTAGTTCCCGCAACGTTCCAGGTAACTGTTTGGTTGCTTCCCGCCTGCCAAGAAACATTCGTATTTGGCGAAGTCACTAAAAATGGCCCAGCCACACCCGATACTGTTATCTGAGTATCATCATAAGCGGTTTGTCCGCCCTCAACATTATTATCTCTTGCCGTAACCATAAAGTTGTAGGTACGCGCCACATCAGAGATTACTTCCCAGGTAGGGTAAAGATTATTGCTAAGAACAGAATTTAACGCAGGCATATAACGCTCCGGAGAATTCTGTGGAGCAATAGAACGGAAGTTAGGCCCTTCAGTTGAAGTTGATACAGGAGGCTGAACCGTCATTTCAAGGTCCATTTGCTCCCACGAGTAAGTAAGTGCGTCATTATCTGCATCAGTACCGGTTGCTTTCAGTATGAAAGGAGTACTTTTCGGAATTGTATAATTAAGCCCGGCATCTACCACAGGTGCTGCATTTCCGGTTTCGATATTTACCGAACAGTCACCCCATCCTTTTATGAAATCAGTAATCTCTTCTATGCTAATCCTATGGAAATAGGCATCTGAATGATCCTGAACACTTGGAAAACATACTCCTGCATAACCCATAATCGTGCTTCCGCTACCTGTTTCATAAGCTGTGCTTTCGTTTACATTACCATCGCATTCATTATTAAACGTATGGTTACCACCAAACTGGTGTCCCATCTCGTGCGCAACAAAATCAATATCATACGGATCACCCACCGGAGCCGGCAATCCTGTAATACCTCTTGCCTTACTGTTAGAACATGGCGACCATAGCTGGGCTACACCTCCACCACCTGTACTTACCACGTGGCCAATATCATAGCTATCAAAACCTACAGCACCATCAATAACACCCTGACTCTGGTTAAGCAGCGCGTTATTGGTATTGTTGTTGTCAAAATTGTCAGAAGTAATAAATATAAGCTGGTCGTTATCATCTATTAACTGTAACGTAACCGCAAAATCTTTTTCATATACACTGTTTACCCTTGTAACAGTAACCACCATGGCAGCAAGTACAGCCTCTGTCTGCTGAGCTATCGTACCTCCGGTAAGCGCCGCCGCCTGAATATGGAATGCCGCATACTCGATTGTACACGCCATTGCCAGTCTGTATGTGCGTAGCTGACCATCAGTAGCCGTTACACTAAACGGCATGGTTTCTAAATTCTTGGTTTTCTTTTTAGAAGTAGTCTCGGTAACTCCACAATAGAAAGTCCTTGGCTCAACAGATGCTCTTTTATAAGAGATACTAGTGAGTCCATCTTTAGTATAAGGATCGGTATAGGCAGTACCTTCGTTAGTAGATAACATTGTATGCAATCCGTAGCGTGTAACACTAAGACGGATTACTTCGGCAGGGTTATCAATACCCTGACCTACATATGATTTCATATCGGGATATTTTGCAGCAAGACCAGGCTGCATAACCGGAGCTTCAAACATTTTAAAGCTTTTAAGCTCACCATTTCCGTCAGGAAATTGTATAATTACACCTGAAGCCACTTTTCCGCCTCTCATTGGCGCATTCGCCAGTTGCGATTTTAGCAACGGAAGGTTAAGCTGATACAAATGGTATTCCGAAGGAACGGAAGCTCTGTCTGACAACTCCGTTGGGGATATATTTTTACCCTCGGTTCTGTTCCAAAGCGCATTTTGTGCATAGGCACCGCTCATAAATACAACCGAGGCCATGACAATAAGTAAACGTTTTTTCATAAATTTTTCTTTTTATAGAAGCACGAAGATAATAATTTACACAACGCAACAAAATTTTAACATTATGACATAGTTATTATTATACCTTTTTTACTTATAAATTTTCAGTTTATACTATATTTCGTACTTTTAAGCTATGAAAAAATCAATCATTACTGCTACAGCTATAGCCTTTGTTCTCTTTTCCTGCTCTACTGGAAAGAACACCTTACAATCTTTTGACAACGCAACTATTACCAGTAATTGTACTGAAAATTACGATTGTACGTTTGAAGCCCAAAAAGACAAAAGCCTTGTGATTAAGACCGATGATACCGGCCACAACTATTTTAATGTAATTGATACGCCCGGCAAGACCGTATTAAAATATTCATACAAGAGGATTACCGACCCAAAGATTCAGGATGCCGGCTACGTAGAAACAATAACTTTTGAAATTGACAACTCCACAAAAGATTTAAATCTTACTGGCAAGGACATCCAAAAAACAAAAATGGTATTGAACATTGCATGTTTTTGCAAAGGCAAAGCCGGAGTCAGAAAAATTGAAGAAGGAACACTGACTTTTAAAAACAACAAACTACATATAGAAATTCCTGAACTGGTAGAGGGGCAGGTAACGAGGGTTGTGGATGTAAATTTTTAGAATTTTCTGCACAACCGATATCACAACAATAATTATCTAAAAAATGCATAAAATAACAATCCTATTTTTTTTATTCACTTCATACTCTTTCTATTCTCAAAGCATTTCGAGTTATATGAATTTCATAAACAAAAGAGAATTTTATTCTAATAAATCAGTCGCGGAAGCTACAATAGATTATACCCAATTTAATAACTCAGGAAAAAAAGAAAAAGAAATTAATGTTTACAACATTTATAATAAAATACAAAACCAAGTTCGTTATGATGAAAAAGGAAAATTGATTGGACGTTCTTATAGACAATATGATGAAAAAGGAAATAATATTATTACAAGATTTACATTTTGGCATCCTGCAATTGGATATACGTCACAATCTACTGAGTATAAATATGATGGAAACAACTTTTTAACTGGAATAATATCAAGAGATTCTGTAAATAATATTATCCGCGAATCATTATTCGTAAATGATGAGCAAGGCAAACCAATTGAACTTATTGTAAGCGTAAAAGAAAAATTAGAAGGTAGAGAAACAGCTATATATAATTACGAAACTAATGAGGTTGAAATTAGCTATTTTAATTCATTGAATCAGTTTATATCAAAATCTAATGGTAAAATAAATCATATGATCAAAGAACCAGGCGATATTGTCTCCGAATATGGCGACATCATCAAGTCAAAATCCTTTGAACAAGACATAACATATGACAAATATGGCAATTGGATCAAAAAAATTCATTATAAAATAGTAGGAGGAAAAAAAATTAAACAATCTGATTTGCGTCGTCATATAAAATATAAAAAAGAAGACTGATTGTTCAATCTCTCACACTAGTATTACGTTCGTGCCAGCAACAAAAGACATCATCGGACCTCCGACCTCGGACTTCCGACAACCAGCAACCAAAAATTTTCACAACTATGATAATTTAATTGGATACAGATAGTTAAATTTGCCGAACATATTTGAGCGGTTTGAAAATTTTCAATTCAATACAGGAGTTTATCCCAACTACCAAGACCATCGTTACACTGGGTACTTTTGACGGCGTGCATAAAGGCCACAAAAGCATACTGGAAAAACTGACCAACAGCAGCAAACAATCAGGCTGCGAAAGCGTTGTGCTTACATTTTTCCCGCATCCGCGAATGGTTTTGCAGCAAAACAGCGACCTGAAGTTACTCAACACTATGGACGAAAAGGCAGCCCTGCTTGAAAAAGAAGGCATTGACAACCTCATCATCCATCCGTTCGACATGGCCTTTTCAAGGCTCACCGCAGAAGAATTTGTTAGGGATGTATTGGTTGAAGGACTCAACATTGCCAAAATAATCATTGGTCACGACCACCGTTTTGGACGTAATCGTACTGCAAATATTGACGACCTTATCCGATTTGGAGAAGAATATGGCTTTGAAGTTGAGAAAATATCAGCACTTGCCATAGACGAGGTATCGGTAAGCTCTACCAAAATTCGCCACGCCCTGAACGAGGGGCATATTGATGTTGCCAATAGCTATTTGGGATATCCTTATTTCATTAATGGAAATGTGGTGGAAGGCAAGCAATTGGGCCGCACTATAGGTTTCCCTACAGCTAACATCCAGCCTACCGAAAGTTACAAACTTATTCCTGCTAATGGCGTTTATGTAGTATCATCAGAATTGGACGGGAAGACCGTTCACGGCATGATGAACATTGGCACCCGCCCTACTGTAAACGGCACAGGAACTACGATAGAAGTACATTACCTCAACTTTAACGAAGATCTGTACGGCAAACCCGTTAAGGTAAACTTTCATCACAGGCTTCGCAACGAGGTAAAGTTCGAATCGTTTGATGCCCTAAAACTACAAATTGAAAAAGACAGGCTCGACACCATCGCTTGGTTTGAAAAACAGAACTCATGAAACAGCGCCTGTTCCTCCAAATAGATAACGCCCCGTTAATTATTTTCAGGATCTTCTTAGGTTTCCTATTGGCTTGCGAAACCTTTGGCGCCATACTTACCGGCTGGGTTAAAAGCAATCTTGTCGACCCTACTTATACTTTTTCGCATATTGGCATGGAATGGCTGCAGCCACTTCCGGGCTATGGCATGTATTTTTATTTTGCCGCTATGGGTATTCTCGGCCTGCTCGTAATGATAGGCTACAAATATCGATGGTCAATTGGATTGTATACACTGCTGTGGGCAGGAGCCTACTTTATGCAAAAGACATCATACAATAACCACTATTACCTGTTACTACTGGTGTGTCTTATGATGTTTTTCCTTCCGGCAAACCGATACGCTTCTATAGACGCTAAGCAAAACCCATCGATCAGAAAACTTACCATGCCGGCCTGGTGCTCATGGGTTATGATCCTACAGGTTACTATTGTATATTTTTATGCCACACTGGCTAAATTTTACCCCGGTTGGTTAAGCGGCACTTTTGTGCACAACCTGCTTAACAATTCTGTAAGCAATCCAACGCTGAATGATATCATGACGCAAAAGTGGTTTTATCTCTTTATTACTTATGCAGGTATGGCTTTTGACCTGTTGGTTGTACCACTAATGCTCTTTAAACGCACGCGTACCATTGCCTTTGTTGCTTCGCTGATTTTTCACATCTTTAATTCAATTACGTTACAAATAGGCATTTTCCCGTTTTTCGCCCTTAGTTTTGCAGTTTTCTTTTATCCACCCGACACTATTAGGAAACTCTTCTTTAAAAAGAAACCTTTTGCCGAAGATGCCGGAAAACCTACTAATGAAAGCAAAAGCATACTACTGTTCTTCTTTGTTCCCTACCTTATCATTCAGCTATTGCTTCCGCTGAGACACTACCTTATTAAAGGCGATGTGCTGCTTACAGAAGAAGGCCACCGTTTAAGCTGGCGTATGATGCTACGTAGTCGTGGCGGTTATACAACATTTAAGATAATAGATAAAAAAACAGGTAAAAAACTGCACTTTGACACACACAGGGCTTTTACTCATAAGCAGATAAGCAGTATGGAAACCAAGCCCGACATGATATGGCAAACGGCACAATACATCCATAAGTATTTTGAAAAACAGGGCGCCGATGTAGCGGTTTATGCCAATACCAGCGTAAACATAAATGGGGGGCCATACGTCACTCTTATTGATCCTACTGTAGACCTTGCAGCCGCAAAATGGGACTATTTTTTCCATTGCGACTGGATACTGCTTCCTGAAATTAAATAAAACGCAACAGATAAAACCATATCCTAATTTTATCATAATTGTTTTATTAAATATTTACTAATCTTCATCCACTTCTCCCATTTTATACCTAACTTCGGGTATAAATACATGAGAAACTATACAGTTAATTTAAATGTGTTTTTAGTCCATGATTGGGCTATGTGTTAACTGAAATAAGAACCAAAAAACAAAAACTATGAATTTTTCAAGAATAGCACTTAACGGCTTTTTAATTTTTGTGGGCATCGCATTATTTTTCCTGCTTATGGAGATAGTAGGCTTATCAAATCAGATTTATCTTAGGTTGGTAAATTTCATATTTGTAATATGGGGAGTAAACAAAACCATAAAGTCAAACTATCACGATCATATCTATGGTTATTTTACTAATCTTACTTCCGGAATATTCACGGCTATTATTAGTTTAGCATTGGGTATATTCAGTTTTATTGGCTATATCGAGTACAAAGGAGCTAGCCACGGCGGTGCTAACGAATACCTGCAAAACTATGCTTCAGCTTACATTTTTGGTGGTGGAGAACCGTCATTATACCAGTTCGTATCTGCACTTACTATAGAAGGGTTGGCCGCTTCAATTATAGTATCTTTTGCGCTTATGCAATATTGGAAAGACAAAGTAGAAAAGATAAATAAGGTAGACGACCTTGCGCATAATCAGCATTAATCTTCGAAGATATTTCTGTACATAACAGGAATTTGCTACTTTTGGCGCAATTTAATTTACCAATATGAATACAAAAAGGCACGACTGGACTAAAGAAGAAATTATAGCCTTATATAATAAACCGATGATGGACCTTCTATACGAAGCAGCATCGGTACACAGGGTAAACCATGACCCTAACGTGGTACAGGTTTCAACGTTACTATCAATTAAAACCGGAGGTTGCCCTGAAGATTGCGGATACTGCCCTCAGGCAGCCCGTTACCATACAGGTGTAGAAGGCAACGACCTTATGGGTGTACAACAGGTAAAAGCACAGGCGCTTCGCGCAAAAGCAAGCGGATCGTCGCGTGTATGTATGGGTGCTGCTTGGAGAAACGTAAAAGACGGACCGGAATTCGATCAGGTACTGGAAATGGTAAGAACCATCAACAAACTTGACATGGAAGTTTGCTGTACATTAGGCATGCTTACAGAGAATCAGGCTAAGCGCCTTGCCGAAGCGGGTCTTTATGCATACAACCACAACCTTGATACATCTGAAGAGTATTACAAAGAGGTTATCTCTACACGTGGTTATGAGGACCGTCTTCAAACCATTGATAACGTAAGAAAAACGAATGTTACCGTATGTAGCGGTGGAATTATAGGAATGGGAGAAAGTGTTGAAGACAGAGCAGGAATGCTTGTTGCACTTGCTTCACTTAACCCTCAGCCGGAATCTGTGCCTATCAATGCACTGGTAGCGGTAGAAGGCACACCAATGGAAAACGAAAAACCTGTTGAGATTTGGGAAATGATCCGTATGGTTGCTACAACACGTATTGTAATGCCGGATACTCAGGTAAGGCTATCGGCAGGACGTACACAAATGAGCCGCGAGGGTCAGGCTATGTGCTTCTTTGCAGGTGCTAACTCAATTTTTGCAGGAGACAAGCTACTTACAACCCCTAACCCGGATGTAAACGAAGACATGAAAATGTTTGAGATGCTTGGACTGACTCCACAAAAACCATTTACAAAGATATCTCAGCCTAAAACCGTTGAAGCTGAAGATTCTCAATATGCTCCGCTTGGCGAAAAACCTAAATGGTCACGCCCGGGACACACAATTGAGCGTAATCTTGAAGCCTCAGGTAAAAAAGCTTAATTTTAAACAATTCATAAAAGCTCCTTAATACACTTAAGGAGCTTTTTTATTTGAAACCTTATTACTTATCTTTGGATACATCAATCAAATCCAAATGAGAATTCTTTTTAACCGGAAGCATACCGGTACGGTATATATACTACTGTTGCTTTTTTCATTCTTCCCTGCAAAAGCGCAAAACCTTGAGTATTGCGATTCGCTCGTGGTTAAAGGTATAGATGCCCTGTGGAAAAAAGAACATGTAAAATCGCTTGAACTACTTACTAAAGCCCGAACTATAGCCGAAAGGAAGCAATGGCACCGCCAGTTTTTTTTAGCAACCAATAATATCGGTGCCAATTATTTCGAGATGCTCGATTATGGGGAAGCGCTGGATTATTACCTGGAAGCATATAATACTGCCCTTAAACATTTGGATCCAACATCTGAAATGGTGGTTTTAAATAATATTGCCATCTTATACTCGAAAGAAGACAATAATGAAAAGGCTCGCGAGTATTTTAAAAAAGCCTATGATATTGCTAAAGAAAACAAAGATGCTATAAAGATAGGCCTGTATGCCATGAATCTGGGCAGCGCCTACAATGCTTCAAAAGATCCGGTGACAGCACGCAAGTATATTTTGGAGTCTATCCCGTACTTAAAAAACGACCCTAACCTATATGCAATGAGCCAGGTAACCCTGGTACAGAATGACCTGATATCAGGCAATGCGTCTGAAGCACGAAAAAGGGCGCAGGATCTATATGAAACCCTCCCTAACAAGAAGTTCAATAACATTGGACCCCAATTACAGCTTGTTATAATCGAGGCATATATTAAAGAAGGCATATATCCGCTGGCTGAAGCCGAAGCAAAAGATTTATTGCAAAAAACCAAAAGCCCTGAAACAAGAAAAACCATTTTTGATTTCCTTTCGGAGACCTATGTAAAAACAAAACGTTTTGAACAGGCTCTGCAATACAAGGACTCCGTAATAAAAGCCGAGAAAGAACTAGAAAGCATAAAAAACGGACGCCTTTATGAAAATAATAAGGTAAAATTCGAAATTAGCGAATACCGAAAGCAAATTGCCGCTAATGAAGCAAAACTCAAACACGAAAGAAGGCTGTTTTATACTGCAATAGGTTTTTTGGCTGCATTCGCCATAATTATTGCACTTATTGTTCGAAACATGCTTAGCCGCCACAAACAAAAAAAGATTATTGCAGAGCATAACGAACGTGTAATTGCCCTCGAGCTTGAAAAAGAGAAATCGGAACATGAACAGAAAGAAACCGCTGCACTTTTAGAAGAAGAACGCCTTAAAAACGAACTTGAAATAAGGAATCGTAAGCTGTCTGCTAAAGCATTGTATCTATCCGGCAGGAACCAGCTTATTAACGAAGTGATAAATACACTTTCTTCTTCTCCCGAAATAGCTAAAAACAAAACGCTTTCTGTTCAGATAAAAACACTTGAAAACCATCTTAAATCAGATGACGAATGGGATAGTTTTATCACTCACTTTGAAGAAGTGAATCATGGTTTTATAAACCGTCTTAAAACAGAACACCCAACCCTGACTGCAAACGATATACGTTTCATCTCATACGTTTACATGAATCTTAGCAATAAGGAAATAGCATCTATGCTTAATATTACAGCTGAAGCTTGCCGAAAACGTAAAGAACGCATCAGCGCAAAAATGGCACTACCGGAAAACACTACGCTTTTTGACTACCTGTCTTCATTGTAAAATTTGTAAGTAAAACATTGTGCGTAATTTAGAATTAGTTAAAATTTAACTATTCGTTAAACCTTCTAAATCTGCGCGAGTCTAATTAGTATGTTGCTGCTGCCTGATATACCGAAGACAGCAGCAACAAATGTCTTAAGAGGCTACTAACTAAACTAACTTACATTACCAAATGAAGAAATTATACCTGGCAGCATTATTAGCTCTTGGCGGCCTTGCAGACGCTACAGCCCAGCAGGATCCGCACTACACACAGTACATGTACAACATGAACGTGATTAACCCTGCGTATGCGGGTTCAAAAGAAAACCTGTCGTTTGGGTTATTATACCGTAAACAATGGGTTGACATTGAAGATTCACCAACGACTATGACCTTTTCGGGGAGCAGCCCTGTGGGCAAGAACGTAGGTTTGGGACTATCGGTGATCAATGACAAGATTGGTCCTGTAGAGGAGACCAACGCTTACGCGGATTTCTCGTATACGCTTAACCTTGGAGGCGAGCACCGTTTGGCCTTAGGTCTTAAAGCGGGAGCTACTTTCCATAAAGTAGGTTTATATAGTGATATCGGAAATGGTAACGTTCCGGATGCAAACGACCCTGCATTCTCAGAAGATATCAGCAGGACTTACTTTAATGTTGGAGCAGGATTCTTTTACTACACTAACAAATACTACCTTGCCTTTTCGGTGCCAAACATGCTGAAGAGCAAGCACCTTGACTATAAGCC
>NZ_QQAR01000009.1 GCF_003350375.1 Flavobacterium sp. AG291
GCACAAGGTCCACAAGGAATACAAGGAGAGACAGGAGAACAGGAGCACAAGGTCCACAAGGAATACAAGGAGAGACAGGTGCAACAGGAGCACAGGGTCCACAAGGAATACAAGGAGAGACAGGAGCAACAGGAGCACAAGGTCCACAAGGAATCCAAGGAGAGACAGGAGCAACAGGAGCACAGGGTCCACAAGGAATACAAGGAGAGACAGGAGCAACAGGAGCACAGGGTCCACAAGGAATACAAGGAGAGACAGGAGCAACAGGAGCACAAGGAATCCAAGGAATCCAAGGAGAGACAGGAGCAACAGGAGCACAAGGTCCACAAGGAATACAAGGAGAGACAGGAGCAACAGGCGCACAGGGTCCACAAGGAATCCAAGGAGAGACAGGTGCAACAGGAGCTCAGGGTCCACAAGGAATCCAAGGAGAGACAGGAGCAACAGGAGCACAGGGTCCACAAGGAATCCAAGGAGAGACAGGAGCAACAGGCGCACAGGGTCCACAAGGAATCCAAGGAGAAACTGGTGCAACAGGAGCAACAGGCGCACAAGGTCCACAAGGAATACAAGGAGAGACAGGCGCAACAGGCGCACAGGGTCCACAAGGAATACAAGGTGAGACAGGAGCAACAGGCGCACAAGGTCCACAAGGAGCAACAGGTGCAACCGGCGCTACAGGAGCCCAAGGTATTCAGGGCGCTACAGGAGCTACAGGTGCAACCGGCGCTCAGGGTCCACAAGGTGCGACCGGAGCAGACGGTGTAGGTGGAGTTACCACAGGAAGTTCTACTATTACTGTTAGCGGATCTGGTACAGTTGCAACTCCATACGTATTGAGTGTTACTCCGGGTGCTAATAACTCGGTGATGACTACCAGCGGATCAGGAGCTGTACAGTGGACTAGTAATGATACATTTGTAAGCGAACCATGGAGAATACAGAACAGTACTAATCCTGCAAAAGCTAATACTGATAATATCTATCAGAATGGAAAAGTTGCGATAGGTAACTTCTCAGGAACAACATCAACAAATACACTTGATGTAAATACAGGTACTGTTAGAGTTGGAGAAATTAGAAATACATATACACAAGCAACTACTGATAAAGTTGTTGTAGCAGATACAAATGGTGTTTTAAGATCGGTTAATTCAGCAATGCCAAAAGTGTTCTATATGCCGGCAGTTATTTTTGATACGTCATCAAATGGTACCGGAATTAAACGAAATCTGTATATGGAATATCAGGCACAGTTTACGGGTCAGATATTTATACCAGATAATGCAACAGGTGGTTCACTTGGAGGAGCAAATGCAGGTTTCATCAAAAGTGCAGGTGCAGATGCAACCATACCTATTACGGTTCCTGCAAACGGATTGATGTATTACATTACATATTTTGATCCTACAGTATTTGCAAACCTTAGTATAGATGCTAATGGTATACTGACTTATGATATCATTGGATCAGGAACAGAAGCTTCTTACATGAACATCGTATTTGTGGTAAAATAATTATTATTGGGGCAGGCATAACAACTATCTTTATGCCTGTTTCCAATCAATAAATCAGTTATGATTAAAAAATTACATACATATAGTATTGGTTTACTTCTTAAAGCGATTTTATGTCTTAGTATATTAATTGCTTTAGGTACCACAAATGCTATGGCACAGTTTGCCGTAAGCGAAGATTTTCGTGGAGCAGGTAATCCTGACATTATAATTGGAGACAATGCTTACCTTACATCGGGTAATGGTGACCCTGTAAATGGAGGGTGGTTAAGGCTTACAAGTGCTGCCACTTACCAAAAGGGTTTTGCTTATGTAGACAGATCATTTCCTTCAACACTGGGGGTTCTTGTTGATTTTGAATATAAGACCTGGAGAGATGTAAATGATGGTTATAACGGTGCTGATGGTATTGGTGTATTCCTTTTTAATGGAGATGCTTCAAATACCTTTTCACTAGGTGGTTATGGAGGTTCGTTAGGATATGCACCAAATGGTGTTGGAGGTCTTAATGGCGGATATGTAGGTATTGGTCTTGACGAATACGGTAACTTTTCGAATGC
Organism: Flavobacterium sp. AG291; assembly: GCF_003350375.1. Taxonomy (GTDB): domain Bacteria; phylum Bacteroidota; class Bacteroidia; order Flavobacteriales; family Flavobacteriaceae; genus Flavobacterium; species Flavobacterium suzhouense. The sequence goes on from NZ_QQAR01000009.1 coordinate 2,078, forward strand.
AACCGAAGGTAGAAATGGTGGTCCGGGTGAACGACCTAACGCCATAGTACTTCGTGGGCCTACAACGTCAAATGCTGGTACAACGAATCCATATCTTGCCGGTACTACTATCAGAACAACTGATGGTGGTGCTACGTTTACCTATTCTACGACAGCAACAGGGGTGACAAGCCAAAATGCACTGGATTATAATACAGTAACCTCTACAAGGCCAACTGATTCTCAGTTTTACAGAAGGATCCAGATAAAAATCGAAAGACTTACAACGGGTGGACAATATAAAATCACTGTTAGATGGAAGACGACTCCTACCGGTGCTTTTGTAGATGTAACATCTTATACTACAACAGATGTCCCTCCAGCTTTGTTAAAGCTTGGTTTTGCGGCATCTACCGGTGGTGGTGTAAACTATCATGAGATTCGAAATCTATTGGTTACTACACCAAATAACATGCGCGTTAAAAAGACCGCTAACAAAGACTTTATTCGTACAGTTGCAGGATCGGGTAGTGAAAACCAGATTACTTATACCATAGAGATAACCAATGATACGGCTGAACCGGTATATAATATCGATTTTGTTGACAGGATTACAGATGGTGATGGAAACTTAATACCTAAGTATGTTGCATTTCCTACTGTAAATGGTTTTGAAATAACATCGGTTTCGGCTTCCGGCTTTACATCAGGTACACCTACGGTAGCGCTTTTATCTAATACGATTACAGGTACTTTCGCTATGCCTGCTAACTCTGTTGCAACAATCACAGTAACAGGTACGCTAAGGGGATATACACCAAGTGGTAACCTGGTTATTAATACAGCTACAGCTACTCCTCCTTATGATGATGACTTAAATAATAATACTTCGATAGTTGAAACTCCGGTTTTGGCTGAAGGTATTGATATTGTGCCTACACATACAGTAGACGAAAACTGTGCTGATGGTAGCAATACTTTTACTGTTAATGTTTCTAATATTGGTGTACAAGATGCTGTTATCGGTACAGGAACAGGAGGTAATAATAACAATAATAACAGGAGATTACGTGTTGCGATTACTGTACCGCAACCTACAGGAGGATATAGTATAACCTGGAACAATACCACTGGTTGGGATCTTGTTAATACTAATACTGCCGGAGGAAATACTACATATACTTATCGATCTAACAATGCGGCAACCTTATCTTCCGGATCGGCATATAATTATCCGATAGTCTATACCATTAACAAAACTGGTGCAGCTACTGCATATACTACTACGGCAGCAGTTAGTTATACTAATTATAATGGAGGTAATATTTTGGAACCTACTGACGCAAGGGATAATAATAGTGCAAGCGTTTCAATTGTTTCAATTCCTACGGCTCCAACGGCTAATAATGTTTATTACTGTCTTGGAGAGACTCCTTCACCTTTAACAGCTACGGCTTCTACAGGTAACGTGCTAAAATGGTATTTCTCGGCTACAGGAGGTTTTTCTTCTGATTATGCCCCAACACCACTTACCGATGTATCGGGCGTGCAGAGCTATTGGGTAACGCAAACCAGGGGTACTTGCGAAAGTCCACGTAGACAAATAAATGTTTATACTGCTCCTACACCTACACCAGGTTCCATTGGATCTGATCAGTATTTTTGTTCAGGAGGTGGTGATCCTGCGTTATTAACATCGGTAACAGCCGGAACTATAGGTTCGGCTTCAGGATTAACACTTACTCAGAGTTATCAATGGCAGATCTCGACCAACAACACAACATGGACTAATATTAGCGGAGCTACGAGTGCTACTTATGATCCGCCGGCAATTACTGCTACAAGATATTACAGAAGGGTTACAGTATCTACAAATACTACAAATGGAGGATCTTACCAATGTCAGTCGGCTCCAACCAATGTAGTTACTGTAAAAGTATATGGCAATACACTTACAGGAGGTGTAATTTCAGGTCCTGCAAGAGTTTGTTCGGGCAGTATTGCAACTCTGAATAATGACCTAAATGGAGGTGCTGATACTGTTACCTATCAATGGCAGTCTTCTACTACCGGAAGCCCTTTTAACTGGGTAGATATTCCGGGAGCTACAAGTGCCAGTTATACAACAGGGCCTTTAACTGCTAGAACATGGTTCAGACGTTTGGCTGTTAATCCATGTGTTACCGGAACAACAGGCGATATAAATGTTGAGGTAACTACTATCAACCCGGGTAGCCTTGGTGCAGATAAAACGATTTGTTATAATACTTCTCCGGGAACTTTAGGTTCTGGAACGGGTACATCAAATGGTTCGTCTTCTACAGGTACAGTGTCATATACATGGCAGTCTGCTCCCGGAGCAACAGGAGGAACATTTACTACTATTGCCGGACAGACCGGAGCAACATATGCTCCCGGTAACCTTACAGCTACAACCCGTTACCGTCGTATTAGTACTAATACATCAAATGGTGTAACCTGTGATGGTTATGTAGATATATTAGTTACAGTTCAGTCAACGCCTGCAGCTGCGAGTATTACAGCGCCATCGCCTAATACAATATGTTATGGTAGTTCAGTAACTATTGCTTCAGGTGGAGCAGGGACAGGAGATGGAGTGATTACATATCGTTGGGAATCCAGTGCGATATCTCCTGTATCATATTCAACTATTGCCGGACAAACAGGAGCAACGCTTACAGTTAGCCCGACTGTTTCTACTATGTATCGTCGATACACAGTGTCTACTGTTAATACTGTAGCCTGTGAATCGGTAGCTACAAATACAGTTACAATAAATGTTCAGGGACAAATAAACGCAGGTACTATAGGAAGTGACCAGTCGATATGTAATGGTGCTACACCAAGTACTTTAACCAGCGGATCTGCAGCTACTGTAAGTCCAAGTTTATCAGGGACTACTATAGCTTACAGATGGGAGTATTCTACCGATGGTGGAACTAACTGGACAACTGCACCGGGTACTGGTACAAATGCAACCTATGCTTTCCCGGGTGGTATATCTGCAAGCAGACTTTACCGCAGGGTGGCTGTAGTTACTGCAAATAGCAGGTCATGTGAATCACCTTCAGGAACTATAGCGATTAATGTGGTTACACCAACAGCAGGAAGTATCGCTGCAAACCAGACTATATGTTTTGGTACTCAGCCGTCACAATTTACTTCTGCAACAGGTGGGGCAGGTACAGGACCGGGCGCATTTACTTACCAGTGGCAGTCATCGGATAACGGTACTTCTAACTGGAATGATATTGGAGGTGCTACGTCAGAAACGTACCAGGAGCCTAGTACATTAACGGCTACAAAATATTATAGAAGGTATACCAAATCTAGCACTAACGGAACTACTTGTCAGTCTCCTTATACAAATGTTATTACAGTAACAGTTGCGGGTCAGGTTAATGATCCGGGAACCTTTACAGCAAGTAACCAGTATATATGTTCAGGAGCTAATCCTGCTCAGATTACATCTCAGAATGCGGGTTCAGTGCCTGCACCGGGAACAATAAGTTATGTATGGCAGTCGTCTACCGATAATGGTGTTACCTGGAGTTCTGATATTGCAGGTGCAACAGGCGCAAACTATACGCCACCGGGACCAATGACTCAAAACACGTTGTTCAGAAGGCTTATTGTTGGAACATATAATGGAACACAGTGTCGTTCGGGATGGGGACCTCAGATTGCAATAAATATTAATGCAATTGCAACAGGTGGTCAGATAGGTTCAGATCAGACTGTTTGTAGCGGAACTGCTCCGACTCAAATTAGTAATGTTACCAGCGGTAACAACACAAATGGTGGTTATCAGTGGCAGTCGTCTACAGACAATCTAACGTGGACAGATATATCAGGTGCAAATAATGCAGATTATCAACCCGGAAATATAACACAGACAACATATTACAGAAGGTTAGGAAGATCTAACAATGGTGGTAATGTATGTACGGGTACATCTCCTTCAAATGTTGTTACTATGACAGTTCCTTCGGTACCAACACCCGGAACTATTGGTAGTAACCAAAACGTTTGTGGAAATGCAATTCCTGCTTTACTTACGTCATCATCAGCTGGTACAGGTGGTACAAGTTACCAATGGCAGGAATCGTATGATAATAGCTATTGGGCTAATATTACAGGAGCTACATCGGCTACTTTCCAGCCACCGGCCTTGTCTTCTACACGTTATTACAGAAGGCTTTACATGAATAATGGTTGTGCATCTGCACCAACAAATGTTGTTACTATAACAGTAAATACATATCCTAACCCTGACAGTATTTCTGCTGACCAGACCGTTTGTAGCGGTTCAGTCCCTGCGACAATAACAGGCGGCACCGGTTGGGCAGGTGGCGGTACAGGAAGCTATCGCTGGTATAGTTCAACTGATAATGTTACATGGACATTTACAGGTGTGACAACTCAAAATTATACTTTTTCGGCAGCTTTGGCTTCGACAACATACTATAGAAGAGGATTAACTTCAAGCCCTTGTTACGGAGAAGTATTTACTAATACCGTAACGATTGCAGTGGCACCCGGTCCGGTAGGAGGTACAGCTGGAGCTAACCAAACTATTTGTAATGGTGCAACGCCTGCTGCACTTACAGTAACAGGAAGCAGCGCCGGAACTTACCGTTGGGATGTATCTACAGATAACGTTAACTGGACAAGTACGGGTGTAACAACTGCAGGATATGCTCCCGGAGCATTGACAGCTACACGTTATTACAGACGTGCTACTATATCAGGGTCTTGTACAGGTGAAGCTTATTCTACTACAGTAACTATTACAGTGCAGCCGGTTATTAATGGAGGTACTGCTACTGCAGACCAAAGTATCTGTAATGGAGGAACACCAACAGTTCTTACTGTTACCGGAGCAAGTGCAGGAACATATCGTTGGGAAGTATCAACAGATGGCTCTACATGGAGCTCAACAGGTGTTACAACAGCAAGTTACACCCCGGGATCGTTAACTGCTACACGTTATTACAGAAGAGCAACGATTTCAGGTTCTTGTGAAGGATTTTCAACGATTGTGACAATTACAGTATCGGCGGTGCCTACAGCAGGTGCTATTGCAGCTAACCAAAGTATTTGTAGTGGTGCTACTCCGGCAGCATTAACTTCAACTACAGCGGGTACAGGTACAGGAGCTATCACTTATGCATGGCAGTCTTCTACCGATGGCGGAGTTACATGGAGTGCTGATATTGCAGGTGCTACAGGCGCAACCTATGCACCGGGCGCACTTACGCAAACAACAAGATACCAAAGGTTCACTATAGCTACTAATGGTTCGGCAACGTGTCGTTCGGCAGCAACAACAGCGGTAATCATTACAGTTTCAGCAGTGCCTACAGCGGGTGCTATTGCAGCGAACCAGAATATATGCAGTGGTACTACACCGAATGCCTTAACTTCAACTACAGCGGGTACCGGTACAGGAACTATCACTTATGCATGGCAGTCATCAACTGATGGTGGTGCTACATGGAGTGCTGATATTGCAGGTGCCACAGGCGCAACCTATGCACCGGGCGTACTTACGCAAACAACAAGATACCAAAGGTTCACTATAGCTACTAATGGTTCAGCAATTTGTCGTTCAGTGGCAACAACAGCTGTAGTTATTACAGTATCTGCTGCACCAACGGCAGGTTCGCTTACAGCAAACCAAAACATTTGTATGGACAACGCTCCGGCAGTAATAGGCCCGGGCACTCCAGGTACGGGTTCCGGTACGGTAACATACATATGGGAATCATCACCTAATGGAACAACAGGATGGACAGTGATTGCCGGTGCGACTTCGGCTTCATACCAGCCACCTGTTATACATTCAACAACATATTACAGACGTACAACGGTTGCGACATCTACAGTAAGTGGTAATACGGTTCAGTGTCAATCTGCACCTACAAGTGCAGTAACTGTAGTGACCAGAAACTGTAAGGTTATAACAAACCCTATGATACGTTCGAAAGTTAATTAATGCACCCCAATGCAAAAGAAAATGAAAAGAAGTATAATAATTATCGCGTTTATGTTGTTTTGGGCAGCTTCATTTGCCCAAAATACAGGACAGACCACAAATCAGGGAAAGCTTTATGTAAGCCCTAATACTGTTATGACCATAATGTCGGATTTTGACAATCAGGATCTGGGCGAATATGAAAATAATGGTGAGGTTATTTTTCACGGTAATTTTAATAACGACGGAGTAACAACTTATAATTTAAATAGAGGCGAGGGATATACCCGCTTCGAAGGTTTCTTGCAGCAGAACATAACAGGCAGCATGCCGGCAGAGTTTTACAACGTATTGTTCAATAATCCAAACAATACTGCAACAGAAGCAGCTTTCCGTTTATTTGGGGATATTTCGGTTAGCGGCAATGCAGACTTTTTTAATGGAGTAATCAAGGATGATGTATTTGGGGGAATCATTGTATTTGAGAACAATGCAACACACAGCAATGTGGGTAACGACAGCCACGTAGACGGTTTTGTAGTTAAAAATGGAAGTACAGAATTTACCTATCCTATAGGTGATCAGGATTCTATTAGCAAAGCACGTTACTACAGGTATGCTGCTATTTCTGCTTCTGGAGATCAGGCCAGTAGCTTTAATGGCAAATACTATCTGCAAAATTCTAATGATATACATCCTCACAGTCTTAAAAGAGGTGTGATTGATATCATAGATACCAAAGAGTATTGGAGAATAGACAAAGCAGGTAGCCAAGCCGATATAATGGTTACACTAAGCTGGGACAAAGCAACCACAGATCCGGCAATTTTGGTTCAGCCTTATGAAGAGATACATATTGTGCGCTGGGATGAGCAGGAAAATGTGTGGGTTGATGAAGGAGGAGTTGCAAATGAGGTAAACGCCACTCAGGGCACGGTGACCGGTGTGGTAAATGTTGAAGGATATGGTATTTTTGCATTAGCAAGAGTGAAGTCCGATATTATGCTTCCCGGGGATATCGTAATCTATAATGGTGTGACTCCGGACGGCGATGGTCAGAATGATTATTTTGTAATTGATAACCTGAAAAATTTCCCAAAAAATACGGTTGAGATTTACAACAGATGGGGAGTTAAGGTTTTTGAAACGGCTGCATACGATACAAGAGGTAACGTTTTTAATGGTACTTCTGAAGGAAGAGCCACTGTTACAGGATCGAAAATACTACCAACAGGAACTTACTTTTATATAATTAAATATGTTTATGAGATGCCTGGTATTCCTGCAAGGGAAATTAAAAAAGCAGGTTACCTATATTTAAGTTCAGACTAAAAGAAATACTATATAATGAGAATGCAACAGTTTAAATGTATTATTATACTCCTTGTTGGATTAGTTTGCAGTAATGAAGCTATGGCACAACAGGACCCTCAGTATACTCAATACATGTACAATCCTATTAATATCAATCCGGGTTATGCGGGAAGCCGTGGGACAACCAGTATTTTCCTTCTTCACAGGGCACAATGGGTTGGTCTGGAGGGAGCTCCCGTTACCAATACTGCATCGCTTAATGCACCGGTTGGCCGCAATGTAGGATTGGGTTTAACATTCATTAATGACAAGATTGGTCCTACTGATACTAATTTGTTTTCTGCGGATTTTTCATACACCCTAAAAGTAAATGACTATTATAAATTAGGCTTGGGGATTAAAGGATCGTTACAACTTTTCAATGTTGATTTTACGAAACTTAACATATATGATCCAAGTGATCCAAGATTCCAGACTAATATCAATAATCAGCTTACGCCAAATGTAGGAGCAGGGGCTTTTCTTTATTCTGATGCGACTTATTTTGGATTATCGGTGCCTAATATTCTGGAAACCCAGCACTACGAGCACAACGAGGTGTCGGTGGCTAAAGAAAGATTCCACGTGTATGCTATGGGAGGTCATGTGTTTGACCTTGCTTATAACTGGAAATTTAAACCGGCAGCTTTAGCAAAGGTAGTACAAGGTGCTCCGGTACAATTAGACCTTACTGCTAATGTATTGTATAATGATAAATTTACGGTAGGTGTTGCCTATCGTTGGGATGCGGCAGTAAGTGCACTTGCCGGTTTCCAGGTTAGCGATAAACTGTTTATAGGTTATACATACGATACTGAAACTACAGCTCTGGCTGATTACAATTCCGGTTCGCATGAGATATTCCTTCGTTTTGAACTGTTTAAAAAGTATGAGAAGGTTATGAATCCACGTTTCTTCTAATATCATGAAAAAAATCAACCAAATAGCACTTTTCATTTTCATGTTGTTATTTTCTGCAGCGTCTTTTGCACAGGAAAAAACAACAGGTACTCAGGAGAAAAAGATCAGGGAGACGCCTAAACAGCAAAAAGCCAGAGAGAAAGTAATGAAGGAAGGAATGGCTAAAATGGATAAAGCTGAACTCCTTACAGAAAAATACAACTATGACGAAGCTATAAAAACATACCTGAAAATTGAGGAAAAAGGTTTCAGGACAGCTTCCCTGTATAAAAAACTTGGCGATGCATATTATGCTAACAATGATGCCGGTCAGGCTATTCGTTGGTACAGAGAGCTTTTTAAACTTAAAAAAGAAGTTATCGAGCCCGAATATTATTATCGTTTGGCGCAATCCCTAAAAACGGTTGGAAAGTATGATGATGCCAACAAACTTCTGGATGAGCTCCATACTATTAAATCTGATGACCAGCGAGGAGATTTGTTTGACAAGAACAGGAACTATATAAATTCCATAGAAAGTAATTCGGGAAGGTATAAAGTTAAGATTACAACTGCGAGCAGTACTGTTTCGGATTACGGAGCTGCTTTTTACGGCACTGACAAGATTGTTTTTACTTCTAACAGGGATAGTCTTGGCGTTACTGCCAGAAAAGACAGATGGACAAATAAGGCATTTACCGCCTTATATATTGCTGAAATTGGACCTAAAGGAGATTTGGTGCGTCCTCAAAAGTTTTCAAGCAGAGTACAGACCAAACTGCATGAGTCTACACCTGTATTTACTAAAGATAAACAGGTTATGTATTTTACAAAGAATAATCTGAACGATGGTAAGTTGCAAAAAGATGATAAGGATCGCATTCTTTTAAAAATATACCGCGCTGAAGCGGATGGTGATAAATGGAAGAATATTAAAGAGCTTCCGTTTACGAGCAATAGCTACAACACGGCGCATCCGTGTCTTAGTCCGGACGAAAAGACATTATTCTTCGCTTCCGATATGCCGGGCGGATATGGTATGTCTGATATTTACAGCGTAAGCATTAACGAAGACGGTACGTTTGGTAATCCGGAAAATCTTGGCCCAGGTATTAATACCGAAGCAAGGGAAACATTTCCTTTTGTAACCGAAACGAAAATTTATTTTGCTTCCGATGGTCATCCCGGTCTTGGAGGACTTGATGTTTTTGTTGCGGAACTACAGGCAAACGGAACTTATGTAAAAGCATTAAATGTAGGGGAGCCTATTAATACGCACTTTGACGATTTTGGTTTTATTATAAACGAAGAAAGCAGGATGGGTTATTTTACATCTAACCGAACCAGTGGTATTGGTTATGATGATGTTTACAGCCTTACTGAATATATTGCTCTTGATTTTACCTGCAGGCAATTCATATCGGGTATAGTTTCGGATAAGGAAACTAAAAAAGCTATTGCTGGTGCTAAAGTTACTTTATATGATGCTGATGAAAATCTAATGGAAGAAATGGTAACGGCTGAAGATGGCGTATACTATTTTGGTGTTGATTGTGAAAGGGCTTATACTGTTAAGATACAGGCTCTGGATTATCTTCCTAAGGAGATGCCAACGGAGGTGACAGAGAAAGAAGGTGATGTGGTGCTTCCTGCTGTCATGGAAAAACCGGAGAAAATAGTTGAGCCTGAAGCACCTAATATGTATGAGAATGCTGCTCCGGTAGTGGGGCTTGACCTTGCTAAAAAATTCAGGATTGAACAAATTTATTTTAATACCGGTCGTTACAACATACGTCCTGATGCTGCAAAACAGCTGGATAAAATTGTTGCCTTTATGAAAGAGTATCCGTCTATTAGGATTGATATCAGGTCACATACCGATTCCAGAGGTCCGGAAAAGCAAAACCAATTGCTGTCTGAAAACAGGGCACGTGAGATTATGGCCTATATCATCAGAAAGGGTATCGATTCAAAACGACTTACTGCTAAAGGATATGGTGAGTCCCAACTGGTTAATAAATGTTCCGATTGGGTAAAATGTTCCGAAAAGGAACATCAGGCCAACAGGCGAAGTGAGTTCATTATTACTGAAATGTAAAAACACGAAAGAAGCACACTATAAATTTAAAAACCCTTCCGTTTGATTGCGGAAGGGTTTTTTGCTGATTACTCTATTCTGTAAATATCAGAGATGTTTTTAGTGATGTTTTCAAAGTCAATGGCAAGGTCTATCAGTTTTCCGCTCCTTACATCAAAAATCCAGCCATGTACGGTAAGATTCCTTTCAATAATAGCTCTTTGTACCTCTACCGCTTTAATAACGTTGATACATTGTTCCTGTACGTTAAGTTCAACAAAACGGTCATAACGCACTGCCGGATCTTCAATCGCGTTAAGCTCTTTACGGTGAATCCTGTATACATCGCGAACATTCTTTAACCATGGATTAAGGATGCCAAGATCAGATTGTTCCATAGCAGCTTTTACACCGCCACAGTTATAATGCCCACAAACCACTACGTGATTTACTTTTAGGTGCTGTACTGCATAGTTAATTACTGAAAGCACATTCAGGTCGGTATTAGGTACCATGTTAGCAATGTTACGGTGTACGAATACATCGCCCGGCTGAAGCCCCATAAGCTCTTCCGCAGTAACCCGGCTATCCGAGCAACCTATGTATAATATCTCCGGTGCTTGCCCTGCTGCAAGGTTTTTGAAGTAATCGGGTTTTTCAAGTTGGGCTTTTACCCACTCTCTGTTATTATCAAATACTTTTTTAATATCCATTGTATCTGTTTTATTAGTGTTTCTTTATTCTATTTTGGGAATATAAAGGTAATACAAAACAATAAAGCAAAAAAAAAACTCCGCTAACCACTAAAGTTAACGGAGTTTGTATTACTCCTCAAATCCTTTGATCAATACCTCAAGTATTTTTATTGCGGCATCGCTAATTTTAGTTCCCGGGCCAAAAACGGCTACGGCTCCGCTGTCAAACAGATACTGGTAATCCTGAGCCGGGATAACCCCACCCACAATAACCATAATGTCTTCACGGCCGTATTTCTTAAGCTCTTCAATAACCTGCGGTACAAGCGTTTTATGCCCTGCAGCTAATGAAGATACCCCAAGAATGTGAACGTCGTTCTCAACGGCCTGTTTTGCAGCCTCGGCAGGGGTTTGGAATAGTGGACCAATGTCCACATCAAAACCTACGTCGGCATAACCGGTAGCGACTACTTTAGCGCCACGGTCGTGGCCATCCTGACCCATTTTGGCAATCATTATCCTTGGGCGTCGGCCTTCCAGTTTGGCGAACGCATCCGCAAGCTGTTTTGCTTTTTCAAAGCTTTCATCGTTTTTGATCTCTTTGCTGTACACTCCGCTAAATGATTTAATTTGTGCTTTATACCTTCCAAAAATCGTTTCAAGCGCATCGCTTATCTCACCCAGGGTTGCCCTGTTGCGTGCTGCATCAACCGCAAGTTCAAGCAGGTTGCCTTCACCTGATTTAGCAGACTCAGTTAGCTTTGCAAGGCATTCCTTAACCTTTTGGGTATCGCGTGTGGCTTTTATCTGGTCAAGACGCTCAATCTGCTGACGGCGCACCATTTGGTTGTCTACATCTAATATATGAAGCGGATCTTCTTTCTCAAGGCGGTATTTGTTTACCCCTACGATAATATCCTGACCGCTGTCTATACGTGCCTGTTTGCGTGCTGCGGCTTCTTCGATACGAAGTTTTGGTATACCTGCTTCGATTGCTTTGGTCATACCGCCAAGCTCTTCAACTTCTTCGATAAGTGCCCATGCTTTTTTAGCAATCTCATCAGTCAGGGACTCTACATAGTAGCTTCCTGCCCAAGGGTCAACTGTTTTGGTTATTTTAGTCTCTTCCTGAAGGAAGATCTGTGTATTACGTGCTATACGTGCCGAGAAATCCGTTGGAAGCGCAATCGCCTCATCCAATGCATTGGTATGTAGTGATTGGGTTCCTCCAAAAGCAGCAGCAGCAGCCTCGATAGCCGTACGCGCCACATTATTGAAAGGATCCTGTTCCGTTAAGCTCCATCCGCTGGTCTGGCAGTGGGTACGCAGCGCAAGGGATTTGTCGTCTTTGGGGTCAAACTGTTTCAATAGTTTCGCCCAAAGCATACGCCCTGCACGCATTTTGGCAATCTCCATAAAATGGTTCATCCCAATAGCCCAGAAGAACGAAAGACGTGGAGCGAACTCATCGATCTTCATTCCTGCGGCAAGTCCTGTACGGATGTATTCCAGCCCGTCGGCAAGGGTATAGGCCAGCTCAATATCGGCAGTAGCACCGGCTTCCTGCATGTGGTAGCCAGAGATACTGATAGAGTTGAATTTTGGCATTTTGCGGCTGGTATATTCAAAAATATCAGCGATGATCTTCATTGATGGAGCAGGCGGGTAGATGTACGTATTACGTACCATGAACTCCTTAAGGATGTCGTTCTGAATCGTACCCGAAAGCAACTCAGGCGCAACGCCCTGTTCTTCGGCAGCTACAATATAAAAAGCCATGATAGGCAAAACAGCCCCATTCATGGTCATTGAAACCGACATCTCATTCAAAGGTATCTGATCGAAGAGGACTTTCATGTCCTCAACACTGTCTATGGCAACACCGGCTTTACCCACGTCTCCCACTACGCGTTCGTGGTCACTGTCGTACCCTCTGTGGGTAGCAAGGTCAAAGGCAACCGAAAGTCCTTTTTGTCCCGCAGCAAGGTTACGGCGGTAAAAGGCGTTACTTTCTTCAGCCGTTGAGAAACCTGCATACTGGCGTACCGTCCACGGGCGACGCACGTACATAGTAGCATAGGGGCCACGTAAATTTGGTGCGAAACCGGCACCAAATTCAAGATGCTCCAGATTCTCAATATCCTTTTGAAAATAGTTTTCTTTTACTTCAATACCTTCGGCAGTAAGAAACGAATTTTGTTCCGCATTTACGGATTGGTTATCTGCCTCAGGTTTAAGTTGTATATGTTGTATGTTTTTTCTCATTATCACTAACGGAAATTTATTTTGGGTATTTTTTTGTGCTTTTAGAAGTATGGAAACAGGCTTTAATCAGAATTTCATCATTATGGATTTGGTAGACCAGTATAAAGGGAAATCTTTTTAAAGGGAGTAATCTATAATCCTTGTATGATACTCTAAAATATGGATTCAATTCAAGTGCTGAATAAGCTTTTTCTAACTCTTCGATAAATTTTACAGGAGCATCAATACTTACTTCTAAATAATATTCCAGAGAGTTTTCAATATCTTTTTGAGCTAATTCAGAAACAATAACCTTAAATCCCATACTTGTTTTTCAGCTTTTCAATAGATTCTTTAGATGAGATATAATTTTCGGAAGGTTCATTAACTCTTGAATCGAGTATTGCCTTCATTTCATCGGTTAGATAAGTTTCCTCATTTTTAGGTAAAATGATTACTTCTACTTCATCAGCATTAAAATCATCAGGTAATGTAATGTTTATATTACGTCCATTTACTTTTATGAATTGTCTTATAGCTTCCATAATCATTTGTTTTGAATAAAGATACTTAAATTATTACTCAATATTTGATTTCTCACTCTCCAGCCTTTCCAGTTCCATTTTCTCCGACAGCCTTTTTTCTATGATTGGCGCTACAAGCGTTTTTCTCGGATTGGCTTTTACGAATGGATATAACTCAAGGTCGTGACTCATTTTGTCGTTCTTGTTAGGGTATTTGTTGGTGCCTAATAATACTTCTTTCCCTGAGTCGAAAAGCTCCTGCTCTTTGGCAGCGCTTTCCTGAATCTTACGCTGAATTGTTCCCTCCATCAGTTGAGTTATCAAACCTCCATTAGCTTCGATATCTTTAAACAATGCCAAGGCTTTTTCGGCAAGCTGTTGTGTTAGCTCTTCGATATAATAAGCCCCGTCTGAAGGGTTATTCACTTTATCAAAATAGCTTTCGTGTTTCAGTACCAATAACTGGTTACGAGCTATACGGTCGCCAAACTCATTGTCTTTATGGTAAATGGCGTCATAAGCAAGATTAGCTACGCTGTTTGCGCCACCAAGAATTGCACTCATGCACTCGGTTGTTGTACGAAGCATGTTTACATTATAATCGTAAAGAGTTTTGTTGCGCTTAGTAGGTGTAGTTATGATATGGCAATCAAAATTATGATCATATTCTGCCGCGATCAGGTTGAAAAGCGTTCGCATTGCACGTAATTTTGCAATCTCAAAGAAATAGTTAGTTCCTACTGCTACCTGAAGCACTATAGGTTTATTTATAGTTGCAACGCGGTTAAAGTATTCATTCGCATGTGCCAAAGTATAGGCAATCTGCTGAACGATATTGGCTCCTGCATTTTGGTACAGGCTGCCATCTACGCTAAGGAAATGAATATTGCTGCATGCAATAGCAATGGTATTTAAAGCCTCAATATCGGTTTCAAGGTTGGTATGCCAGTTTCCTTCTTTTGCCAGTTGTCCAACAGGGTCAATCTGAACATAAAACTGTGCATTTCTCTCCTTTGCTATAACGTCAAGACTCTTTACGAAATCGATTGATAGGAAAGGTAAATAAAAATACACGGGGGTATCGTTAGGAACTTTAGAAAGCAATGCCTTTACATCAGTACTTTCGTTCTCAATGGTAAAGCGAAGGCTTTCGGCACCACGTTTTAAAGTAGATATAGCCCTTCCTGCCGATTTTTCAGTATCGTGTACATATATGTTCTGGCAAATGCTGAACTCAGCAGCTTTTCCGGCAACTGCAGGGCCTTGTTTAAACTCATCAATATGGTAAAAAGGTTTTACCTTAATGCCTTCCGGGCTTTCCCAAACAAGGGTTTCATTATAGTCTGCGCCCTTAAGCTCATACTGTATCTGTTGCTTCCATTGTTTGGAAGAAACCGGTTCAAATTCATTAAATAGCTTTTCGCTCATGCGGAATATATTAAAGAGATTTTGTACCCTGTTCTTCTGCCGGGATACTATCTTCAAATTCTATGATATAAACATCTTCATTGTCGCGTTTCATGTAGTACTTCTCACGCGCATATTTTTCAGTCTGGTCAGGATTGTTCAGCTGCCTTATGCTGGTGCTGTCTTTTTTTATCTCCTGAATGTAGTAACGTTTGTTGGCTTCAAGTTCTTCAATCTTTTTGTCGAGGATGCGGTTTTCAAAATAAGAATAGTTGTCCAGAAATGTAAGCCATACCCCTACAAAAATGATAACCAATACATACCTGTTCCCCAGTATTTTAAGGATTGGAAAGCGTTTGGTTAGTTTTTTGAAGAATTTCATGCTGCTAAATTACATCAAAATACGAAAAGACAGATTTTAAATTATAAACTTTTGTCCACATAACTTAATTATTGGAATAACTTTTGTTTCAGTAGCATAAACCTAAACAATCGTCTCTATGAAAAAAATATACCTTCTTTTTTTGCTGTTTCTTTCGGCAACAGTAAGTGCACAAAACGAAAAGTTATCCTCAGCATCGGAGTTTATCGACCGGTCAAGCTTTATCCAGATCAATCTTGACGAGAATGAATCGGCTGTTTTTAAATCGGGATGGAATGAAACCGTACAATTTTATCCTGCGGAAATAATAGATCTTAAACAAAATACAAAAATGTATGGGCTTAATGTTACGGCAGAATATTTAGTAACCCAACAAAATGCAGACAACTTCAGGGTAAAAGAGGATGCATGGATAGGAATTGAAGAAATAGGGGATATGGTTGTTTGGCTGGAAGAATATGTAATTCCTAATTTGAACAATACTACCGGCAAAAAGAAAACAGTAAAGTATATTTTCAATTCGAATGAGCTAACCCTAAAATTCGAGATCTATGATAATAAACAGGTTTTCTCGGTACAACTGAATAATTCCATGTTTCCGGATAAGTATTTTTGGACAGAGGCAAGGGTAAAAGAAATACCTAAAGTACTGGAAACTCTCAGATATCTGCTGACAAAGGCATAGTGTATTATTTTAAGCGCTGGTGGATTACTGCCCTGACCACATCAATAGCTACTGTATTGTATCTGTCGTGCGGAATAATAATATCTGCATGGGCTTTAGTGGGTTCAATAAATTGCTCATGCATAGGTTTCAGGGTGTTTTGATAGCGGTTAAGTACCTCCTCCATATCCCTGCCTCGTTCGGCGATATCGCGTTTCAGGCGACGGATAAGCCTTTCATCAGCATCGGCATAGACAAAGATCTTAATATCAAACATATCTCTTAGCCTGGCATCTGCCAATATAAGGATGCCCTCAACAATCATTACCTTTCGTGGATGGGTAATAATAGTATCGCTTGTCCTATTATGTGTAATAAAAGAATAGACAGGCTGTTCAATCGTTTGTCCTGATTTTAAGGCAGCCAGATGTTCAGCCAGCAGTTCAAAGTCGATAGAGTTAGGGTGGTCAAAGTTAATTTTAGCCCTGTCTTCATATGTAAGCCCTGTTGTTTGCCTGTAATAAGAATCCTGAGAAATAATGCCTACCTCTTCAGAAGGCAGTTCGTTCATTATCTGTTGTACAACGGTGGTTTTACCGCTTCCAGTGCCTCCGGCAATTCCTATTATAAGCATTTGTTTTATATTAATTTAAGCAAAAATACTAATTATTAGTAGGAGTTATTGCTGATTAGCTGTTATCATTACAATAAATCTTTACGTAAATCTCTTATATTTGAAACAAACTTAAATCTATGATACGTTCGTTAGTATTCGCTTTCTTTTCTTTATGCATTACACCTGCATTTGCGCAGCATGAAGTAATGTACCATATAAACACCCGTAGTTTTTTTGATAGTGACGGCGATGGCCAGGGAGACCTTAAAGGTATTGAGGACAAGCTTGGATATCTTCAGCAGTTGGGAGTAACTACCATAACACTATCACCGATATACCAGTCGGATTTTTACCATAATCTCTATGCAGGTAATCTTGAAAAAATTGATGAGATATACGGCGCTTTTAAAGAATACCGTGACCTTATTCAAAATATTCACTTAAGGAAAATGAAGCTGTATCAGGAGGTAGACCTGCAATACATCAGTGCTAAACATTTATGGTTTACAGATTCCTTTAAAAATACCAAATCGGCTTATAGCGGTTACATTTATTATACCGATACTAAAAATGAAAAACCGTATCAGTTGCCTGAAATAACTACTCTAAAAGGAGTAAAAGAACAAGTCGTGGCTGTTAATCTTAAAAATGAAAAGGTGGCGGCTTATTATGCTAAAGCCCTTAAATACTGGACCGATCCGGATGGTGATGGTAGTTTTTATGATGGTGTTGATGGTTTCAGGATTGTTGATATAAAAGATAAACTTGATAATTCAGGGAAAACAAGTAATCAGCTTAAAGCTTTTTATGCACCTTTAATCGCGGGGCTTAAAAAAGTAAATCCTGCGATACAGATACTCGCTGCTGCAGATGGAACCTCTTTCGGGAATGACCTTTATACTAAGGCCGGTTTCGACAGGGTACAATCATCTAAGTTAAGGGATGCTATAGTTTCATTCGATAAGAATAAGATAATGAAGGCTGCCGACAGTACTTTTATGAATCTTCCTGATGGTAAGGTTCCGGTACCTTATATCGAGAACGAAAAGGTGCAAAGGGTTGCCTCAATGCAGGGAATGAATTTAGGGTCATTAAAAGTTGCTGCAGGGCTTAATTTTTTACTTGGAGGTGTTCCATGTATTTATTACGGACAGGAGATAGGAATGATGAGTAAACCGTTAAATACCGGTACAGATGCCGATGGTATTCCGTCAAGGGAGGCTTTCGAATGGTATGCTTCAGGACAGGGCAACGGAATGGCATTATGGTACAGGGATTTTAAACCTTATTTCGAAAACAGTAGCGCCAGGCCTAATGACGGTGTTTCTCAGGAAGAGCAGCAGGGTGATAAAAACTCTTTATGGGCTTACTATAGAGAGCTTATAAGGATGAAAAAAATGCAATCGGCTGTTGCTGAAGGAAAATATGCGCCAATCTCTAACAACAATGATAATGTTGTTTCCTTTACCCGTGTAAACGGAGAAAAAAAGGTGTTGGTAATGATAAATTTATCGGGGAAAGAAGAGTTTACCAGGCTAAGTGATGATGTAACCATCAGACTGGAGAGTATGAAACTGATATTCGGATCTCCTAATTCAACTTTCGGCAGAGGGGTGAGGGCATTGATAATGCAACCTTATGCAGTTCAGGTCTGGACATATAATCTATAATCAAAAGGCAGGATAATTCCTGCCTTTTTTTATTGGTACCGTCAGAGATTGTGAAGCGTAATTGCTGTGAGATAAGATACCCGCCTGTTCCATTCATCTGTGAGATTAAAGGTATAAGAAGGTATTCGCCATATTTTGGTCTCATAAATGCATTTACCGTAGCTTTCAAGCTCTTTTGAGGTAGAGAAGTCTTTTAGTTTTTCAAGTCCGCACATTGATACAATTGCAAAGTCGGGCCTGATATTTAATTTTGAAACCGATTCCATTATTGATGTAATCCTTTTTTTCTGTTCTGTAGGCGAGGCAGAAACAATAAGGATATTTTTTTTCCTTACAGTAACTACAAAATTTCCTTCAGTTATTTTGGCAGATTGTACATTTTCTGCTGCTACAGATCCTGACTCAGAAATATAGATGCGTTTAACGGCATCGGGTTTCAGCCTTGTGCAAACCTCTCTTATGGTAGCGGCTTTGCCGGCACTTTTAGCACCCTTTATTACTATATACTTCATAATTCCGGTTGAATTTGGTTGATAATACAGGTGTGGATTTTGAAGTAAACGGGTTTTAGAAGTTGTTGTTTATTTTACCATAGGCTTTACTGTTTTAGAGATTAATTGGTTGTTGTTTTTATTTGTAATTGTTTGGGATGTAAATGATTGGGTGTTAAAATTACTAAAAATAATTTGAACTGCATATCTTTTAAAAAACTTTAGGCTCCAGCTGGGAGACTAAAGTTATAAGTTGTGCAGCGTTATGGCTGTAATATATGATATACGTTTATTCCATTCTTCGGTAAGATGGAAAGTGTATGATGGTATTCTCCATATTTTGGTTTCATAAATACACTTGCCAAATTTTTCAAGCTCTTTTGATGTAGAGAAATCTTTTAGTTTTTCAAGCCCTCTCATAGCAACAATGGCGAAATCAGGTTTTAGATTTAAATGAAAAACCGATTCCATGATGGAACTTATCTTTTTCTTTTGTTCTGTTGGAGCACCTGATACCATCAGGATATTCTTTTTGCGTACCGTAACTATGTACGTGCCGTCTGAAATTCCTGCTGCCGGGGCAATACTTTCCAGTGATACATGTCCGGATTCTGAAAAATAGACTTTACGGATAGCTTCCGGTTTTAATTTTTTGCATACTGCATTAATGGTTTCGGCTTTGCCTGAACTCCTTGCTCCTTTAATGATAATGTACTTCATAAGTGTGTGGTTTGTTTAATGTTGTGGTTGGGATGTTTAAAGGAATACAGTGGGGGTTACTGTTGTATTTAAAAAATAAATAAGTGAAAAATAAGTTTAATTATTATATGTTTATTTATTTGTTATTTTAGTTATTATTTGTGTGTTTTGTTACGATTTAATGTTAATAATAAGCAAATTTAAAATAAATTTTAACACGTAAAATTATTATGGTGTTAAATAAAATGGTCAAAAGAAGGTATTATGTTTTAAATAACTGTTTAAGGTTTAACGAGAACAATTCTACATATAGCATTAAAATTATAAAGTTTTTCTAACATTTGTTTACGGGAAACCGTAAACAAATGTTAAAAAAAAGTTATAATCGATGAAATGCGTTTTCGTTTCTAAATGATTTTCATGTCTTTAGCAATAGCGACAAGCTGAATACTGTTGTTAGCTTTAAGTACTAACTTTAGTTTATTTATTCTTTTTTCGATGCTGCTCATACTTGCAGAAGGGTATCTTTTCTCTTTAAATAATTTGCTTATGTCGTCCTGTGTATGGCCCTCTGATAAAAATCTTAGAATTAATATATCATAGCTATCCATTTCAAACAGTGATTGCTGTTTAAATGTTTTTTCGAATGCCGGTGAAATGTATGTAAAGCCCTTAATTGTTGAATTGATTGCATCAATAAGCTCTGAGGTGCTTTCACGGCCTTTTATTACATATGCATTAATAAAATGATCAGATAATAGAGACTTTATGATGAAAGGCTTTTCGTCCATAGCGTATACTATTATTTTTAGATGTATGTTTTCTTTTCTAAGTTGCGCTATTAGTTCCTCGCCGGTAACAAGATGTATTTTCTTTTTATGGTCGTCTTTAAAGGATAAATCAGTAATGATTAAATCATAAGGTTTACTCTCTGATATGGCTTTTTTGATTTTTAAATACCCTTCATCACAATATTTGACTGAGTGTATTTCTGAATCAAAATTTTTTTTAAGAACTGTGATAATACCTAGACTAATACTGTCTATGTCTTCTATAATTAAAATTTTTGAGAACATGGGGGATGGGTTATTATTTTGAATAAGGAGGGTAGGTAAGTATGATATGAAATCCTTTTTCGGTATCGGTATTTAAATTTGCTTGTCCGCCAACAGAATGCATTCGGCGCTCAATATTCATTAGGCCGCTTTTATAGAGTGTTTTTTCTTTACTAATTCCGCAACCATTGTCAATGTATGAAATCTCCATTTTTTTTCCAGTGACAGAAAAATCTAAGATTACCAGCGAAGCCCCGCTGTGTTTTTTCATGTTTACCATTAATTCCTGCAACGAGCGGTATAAAGCTATTTTTTTTAAGGTGTTAATCTTATTCCATTTAATGTCTCCCATTCCTTTTATAATAACATTTACCTTATCTCCTGAATAGCCTGTAAGCATGAGTTTTAAGTGTTCAGGAAAATTATATCCGGTCTCAATGTTTGCTGTTTCCCTGGATATATTTTTTGTCATGACATAAACGTTGTCAAGCTTTAGAATTAGTTTTCTTCTGTTTTCATCAGAAATTTTCTTTTCCGAGTCAAGATAATTTACTGTTTCGTAAAGTTCATTGGCTATTTCGTCATGTACTTTTTTTGCTATTCTTGTTTCGGTAATGTAGCTTTCCATGAAACGCTCTCTTTTGTATTTTGCTTTTAAAAGAAAATATATCAGAAGCGAACAACAAACTGTAAAAGTGAGATTTGTAAAAATTAGAAGCTTGTAATTATCAAGTTTCTCTAATAAATTGTCATAAGAAGTTATTGCTTCGGTATTTGAAGAGTCATCGGTTGTTTTTTCTTCGTTTTGGCTGTTGGTGTAGAGTATAGCTCTTTCATGTCGGTCATTTGCAATGCCGATTGAAGTGTTAAAGAGCGCTGCCAATAGAAGCAGCGATATGATTAATTTTTTAGTTGGTTCAAACATACGTTTTTTAAATATCATTCAGTTAAACCAAATAGCATTGGTTTGGGGGCGCAGAAAATACTGCACATACGAAATGATCTTGGCAGGTTCTGTGCATTGCAAATGAGTAAGATAAGCAAGGCTGACTATCCTGTAATGCAGGAAGTTTTAGAATCCGACCAGGTTAAAAAATAAAACGTAGTGTATTCCCAATAAAAATAATTACTTTTTTTGGGTTAACTTTAAGTTAAGCGATTAAAGGTAAATTTATCAGTTGAATTGCATTAGTCAAATTCAGAAGTAAAGAAAAGCTTTACTGTTGGATATTTAGACTGAGTCATCTGGATAGAGAAATCTGAATCTGCCAGGAATACAAGTTGCCCGTATTTATCCTTTGCAAGGAATTTTTGCTTGATCCTTTTAAATTCGGCAAATTCTTCATTTTTAGCATCATCAGGCTTTACCCAGCATGCCTTAAAAGCAGGGAAGTTCTCGTAAGAACATTTTGCTCCATATTCGTGCTCAAGTCTGTATTGTATTACTTCATATTGAAGTGCTCCTACTGTACCAATAACCTTACGGTTATTCATTTCAAGAGTAAATAGCTGAGCTACACCTTCGTCCATAAGCTGGTCGATACCTTTTTCAAGCTGCTTGGCTTTTAGAGGATCAGCGTTATTGATGTAGCGGAAATGCTCAGGCGAGAAGCTTGGTATACCTTTAAAGCTCATAAGTTCGCCTTCGGTAAGGGTGTCGCCAATCTTAAAGTTTCCGGTATCGTGTAAACCTACAATATCACCAGGGTAAGAGATATCTACAATTTCTTTCTTCTCTGCAAAGAATGCATTTGGACTCGAGAACTTCAGGTTCTTGCCAAGGCGTACATGCAGGTATGGTTTGTTTCTCTCAAAAACACCCGAAACAATTTTTACGAATGCTATCCTGTCACGGTGCTTAGGATCCATGTTTGCGTGAATCTTGAATACAAATCCTGCAAACTTAGCTTCATCCGGCTCAACAGTTCTTGTATCAGAATCTTTTGGTCTTGGAGAAGGCGCGATATCTATAAAGCAATCTAATAGCTCACGAACACCAAAGTTATTTAATGCCGAACCAAAAAACACAGGTTGTTGTTTTCCGTTAAGGTAAGCTTCTCTGTCAAAAGCGGGATAGACCTCTTCAATAAGTTCAAGTTCTTCCCTTAGTTTGCCGGCTGGTTTTTCACCAATTATTTTTTCAAGTTCAGGATTGTTGATGTCGCTGAAAGCAATGGTTTCTTCAATATTTTTACGGCTGTCTCCGCTAAACAGGTTAATGTTTTTTTCCCAGATATTGTAGATACCCTGAAAATCATAACCCATACCTATAGGGAAACTTAAAGGAGTTACCGTAAGGCCAAGTTTTTGTTCTACCTCGTCCATAAGGTCAAAAGCATCTTTACCCTCACGGTCAAGTTTGTTGATGAATACCAGCATAGGAATGTTACGCATACGGCATACCTGTACCAGTTTTTCAGTTTGTTCCTCAACCCCTTTTGCAACGTCTATTACTACGATAACACTATCTACAGCAGTAAGTGTCCTGAAAGTATCTTCAGCAAAGTCTTTATGGCCGGGAGTATCCAGGATGTTTATTTTCTTGTCTTTATAATTAAAAGCAAGTACAGAGGTAGCAACAGAGATTCCCCTTTGCCTTTCAATTTCCATAAAGTCACTGGTTGCGCCTTTTTTGATCTTGTTGCTCTTTACGGCACCGGCTTCCTGAATAGCACCTCCAAATAAAAGGAGCTTTTCGGTCAATGTTGTTTTACCGGCATCCGGGTGGGAAATAATACCAAAAGTACGTCTTCTCTCAATCTCTTTATTAAAATTCATGCTCACGGCCTCTGTTTCTTAGAATTATGCAAAAATAGGTTTTTCCTTTTTACGGCTGCAAAGATAGTATGTTCATTTCATAGATAAAAATGTGTTTTTAATCGATGCTTTTCCGAATGTTCTTTCGCGCGCGTGAGGAAGGTTTTAGATTTACTTAAACCAGCTAGTAGTTGTTTAATTAAACTGAAAACCAATTGATTATCGGGGGATATCCAATATCGGGGAATATAGTGCGCTTATGTTGCGTTATGTTTTTTTTGTACACTGCAATAGCAGGATATGCTCAAACAAAGGTGTATGCAACAAGTGTTACATCCAGCGATAACGCAAGTGCGCCATTAACTAATGCCTATGATGGGAACCTTACCACGAAAGTTGATGTAACAGCTAAATCTAATACTCTTGTGTTAGCTGGTTATGAAGGATACATTGAATTACAGTTTTCGTCTCCCTTACCTGCTAATACTACAAGTTATATTAAGATAACCGCCGAAGATAATATACTTCAGTCTTTGGTGGGCGGTAGTCTTGGAAATCTTGTTGCAGGTTTGCTGGGTACAGTATTGGCGGGTAAACATGAATTTGTAGTTGAGGCTAAACTAAATAATGGATCTGCTGTTTTAAGTGGAAATAGCGCAACTTTAGGTCAGTTTGCTACCGAAAGATTACGTATCGTACAAAATTCTGCAGGTGAATATTTTATTAGAATTACACCAGATCAATCATATAATAGAATAAAACTTACCAGCAAAGTAGGTACTGCGCTTTTAAATCTCGGACAGACAAGAGTCTTGTCGGTATATGATGCATATTATATATCCGGATCTGGTTTATGTAGCGAACCAACTTACACTTCCTACTCCGGTACAAGTATAGTTAGTCTTACTGACTCGAACGTTTCCAATCCGGAGTATGTGCTTACTCCAAGCACAACTGATTTTTCGGTAATTAATGTTGGATTGCTTGGCGTTGGGCCCTCTGTCGAACAAACGGTTTATTTTGAAGGTCCTTCAAATGCAAGTGACATTTTTGGTGTTCGGCTAAGCACTTCGGCATCCTTGTTAAGTGCAGGTATAGCTTCAAATGTAAGTATCACTGCCTCTTATCAGGGCACTGCAGTGCAAACCAAGACACTCGCGGAATTGATAACTTTGAATGCTCTCACTATGACAGGCGGCGCTATAACAACATTATATATGAGCCCGGGTTCTGCAGTAGACAGGATAACAGTGAGGCTTTCCTCTTTCGCTGGTGTTGCGCAAAGCCTCAATTTTTATGGAGTTACCAAAACGCTGTCGGTTCCGGGAATTAATGCCTATACTGCCATTTGTTCGGGTAGTACTGTGTCGCTTACGGCTACAGTAACTACCGGTGCCCAAATTCGATGGTATACTGTGGCGTCGGGGGGAACTGCAATAGCAACAACAAATAGCGGGGTGGCTTTTATTACACCTGTGCTTACATCAAATACAACATATTATGCAGAGCAGTTCAATGGTTCCTGTACCGGGATAAGATTTGCTGTTCCTGTTACGGTAGTGGCTAAACCTATTGCCGGGGCTATCGCCGGGGAACAAACAATATGTCTTAATAAACAACCAACTTCTTTAAGTTCTGTTTCTGCGGATGCGGGAAGTACAATTAGTTACCGTTGGGAGTCGTCTCTCGATGATGTAAGCTGGTCAGTTATTTCGGGTGAAACGGGTATAACCTATCAGCCTCCGGTGCTCCTAAAAAGTACTTTTTACAGGAGAATTACCATGAATACCCAAAGCGGAATCAGTTGTGAGTCACTTCCTACATCTTCTGTTAAGGTTACGACAAAAAACTGTATGGTATATGCAAACCCAATGGTGCGTCAACGCATAAAAAACGGGACTTAGACGGCTTTTTCCGGAATTTAAGGCATATTAATTTAATCAAAAAAACTATAAATAAGGTGTTAAATTTACATTAAAAATTAGTAAGAATTTTATTGCGTAATTCATCGATAAAAAATAGTATTTTGTCGATACTTGTGCGAAATTATCAATAATTTAAGGCTATTATGTAGTATGTAGGTAATTTAATTCCATGAACCAATGAATTATTTAATTAATCTTAAAGTTTATGGTATTAAAAACTACTCCCAAAAATCAGGCTCTTTTCTTGCTTTTTGCAGTAGCGATTTTCCTGATCCCTTACAAAGGAATTTCGCAAACAAGAGTCTACGCTTCGTCTGCTACTTCATTTCAGTCAGACAATGTTCCACAGTCGTATGATCAGAACCTGACAACGGCTGCACAGGTTAGGGCCAGTACAGGAATACTTGTAGGTGTTGGCCAGTATTCTGGTTACGTCGAGTTACAGTATCCGGGTCTTGTTCCTGCAAATACAACAAGCTATGTAAAAATTACTACTGATGATAACCTGTTGCCATCATTATTAGGTGGAAATCTTGGAGGCCTACTCGCCGATGTGCTTGGGGCTGTGCTTATCGGTAACCAGGAATTTACTGTCGAGGCCAAGAATAATACCACAGTGGTATTAGATGGAGATAGTAATGTTGCAGGAGATTTTGCAGGTGACAGATTACGAATAGTAATCAATGCAGCCGGCGAATATTTTGTTGCAATTACTCCGGCATCAGCTTATAACCGTATAAGGCTTACTAACAGAGTAGGCTCTTTATTAGGGTTAAACAATGTAAAAACACTTAATGTTTTCGAAGCTTTTTATGATTCGGCACCTGCCAATTGCGGGTCTCCGGCATTTACAAGCTTTTCCGGTTCAGGTATAACCCTTGATGCGCTTCAGCTTGGTTCGGCGGGTGTTCAAAATCCTCAGTTTGCCATAGATGCCAATACCACTAATTTCTCGGTATTGAGTCTAGGTCTTTTGGGCGTTGGTTCTACTATTAGCCAAACCGTTTATTTTGAAGGGCTGTCGGGTGCTACCGATCAGTTCAATGTACGACTGCGTGCTGTAGGAACCCTGCTGGATCTAAATCTGGCTAACAATGTAAATATTATGTCATACAACGGTGGTACTCAGGTTACCAACCAGACACTTTCAAGTTTGTTAACGCTAAACCTTCTTAATATGCAGGGCGGCGTTATTACTACAATACCAATTAATCCCGGTGCTCCTGTAGACAGAATTGTGGTTAGCTTCAATTCGCTTGTTGGCGCATCGGTAGCGCAAAATTTAGAGTTTTATGGTGTAACAAGAACGGTGGCGCCACCAACAATCACACCGCCTGTGGGGGGTAGCTATTTCGCCTGCTCCGGGGGGACAGCTTCGCTTATAGCTACTACCGCGGCGGGTAATGAGCTTCGTTGGTATACTACCGCAACAGGAGGTACCGCAACAACATTAGCGTCGGGAGTTCCTTATGTAACGACTGCTCTTACAGCAACAACTACATTTTATGTAGCGGCTGCCAAAATAGGCTGTCCGGAAGAATCTTCGAGGGTTGCAGTACCGGTTACGGTAACCAGTGTGGCTACACCAACTACTAATAATGCATCACAGCAGTTCTGTAGTTTTGCTTCGCCTACTGTTGCAAACCTTCAGGTAAATGAGCCTGGAGTTACTTTTTATGACGCGGCAGTAAACGGAAATTTACTGGCTTCGAACACA
Organism: Flavobacterium sp. AG291; assembly: GCF_003350375.1. Taxonomy (GTDB): domain Bacteria; phylum Bacteroidota; class Bacteroidia; order Flavobacteriales; family Flavobacteriaceae; genus Flavobacterium; species Flavobacterium suzhouense. Next base: position 29,231 of record NZ_QQAR01000009.1, read on the forward strand.
CTACTGGCTAACAATGCAATTTACTATGCTACACTTACTGATGCTGTAACAGGATGCCAAAGTACAACACGTCTTGCCATTACGGTAACGCTTACCGCTACCTGTGATGTTACACTAAGCCTAAAAGCTATGCTGCAGGGAGCCCTGTTTAATTCAACAGGTGGCCTTATGCGCGATAACTTGAGAGAAGGTGGGTACATTCCGCTCAACCAGCCTTACAGCAGTGCACTAAACACAAGGTTTACCCATGTAGGAGGTGGCGGATCGGAAGTTACTACTAATGCCGTAATTCAGGCAAATGCCGGAACAGGGAATGCTGTTGTAGACTGGGTTTTTGTAGAGATACGTGATGCTGCGGCACCACAAACGGTTGTAAAAACAGCTGCTGCACTAATTCAGAGAGATGGTGATATTGTTGCTGCTAACGGAGGACCATTGGTATTAAATCTTCCTTCTACTTTCAGGGTGTCTATCAAACACAGAAATCACTTTGGGGCTTTATATAATCAGGTGCTTACGGCTACAAATCAGGCAGTAGCACTTGACTTTACCACACTTACAGATGCTAATCTTTATGCAGCTCCTGGTTTTACAGGCCAGCAGGCTATGGCTACCGTTAGCGGTGTCAGGGCACTTTATGCCGGGAACGCCAACTTTGACAGTCAGGTAAAATATGATGGTTCGGCCAATGACAGGCAGGTAGCTGCATCGCAAGTGCTTTCGTTTCCGGGCAATGCTTCCCAGATACTAAACTATTCTAACGCTACCGGTTATTTCTCGGGAGATGTTAATATGGATGGCAAGGTGTTGTATGACGGTGCAAACAATGACAGACAGCTAATACTGAACATTATTGTAACCTACGCGCTGAATACCAATACTCTGTCTAACTATAACGGAATGTCTGAGCAGGTACAACAATAAAATGCAATCCTAAAAGACTACATTTTATTTACAATCCTATTAAAAACCATATACAATTAGCGTATGAAAAGTTTTATACTTAAGATACTAGTATTGGTGGGGCTCTTTATGCCTGCCCAATACCTCTTTTCGCAGCAAATTGACCTTACCCTGAAATATGTTTCCGCTACAAATACGTACGAAGTATACGCCAGGCCAACCTTTACCCAAAATAACTTCTTTTTTGGGGGTGGTAGCCAGATAACGGTAGTACTTCCGGCAACGGTAACAAATACGGGTATAGGCATAACCTCGGTTAATGGTGGCCCGTGGGTTGATAACTCACAGGTATATGCACCGGCTGCAGATGCAACACACGATTTTCACGGTATAGCTACTAATGGCTCAATGGTAAACTTTACAGCAGCCACTGAGCTGTTGCTTTTCAGATTTACTATTACCGAGGGATGTGTAAACGGAGCAAGAATATTTAATAATGCATCCGATCCTCTTTCGGCAGCTGCCGGGATGAACGGTGCTGATTTCAGGAACTACCTGAGTAATGTATTCGATCTTCAGGATTACTACGGAACCAATTACAGTAATACCGGTACGGTATGTACTATTATAGATGCTGATGGCGATGGGGTAGGTGCAACTACCGATCCGGACGATAACAATCCCTGTGTACCCAACGCAGCCTTCGCAACCTGTGATCAGGACAGCGACGGACTTACCAATGCCCAGGAAGCAACCTTAGGTACTAACCCTACTGTTGCCGATACCGATGGCGATGGTATAAATGATGGTGCTGAGGTTACAGCCGGAAGCAATCCGTTAAGCGCCTGTTCACCTAATGCGAGTTCGCCGTTGTGCGATCAGGACGGTGATGGGTTAACGAATGCTCAGGAAGCTACGGCAGGTACAAATCCTACGGTTGCCGATACTGATGGAGACGGTATAAATGATGGTACTGAGGTTACCAATTCGAGCGATCCGCTAAATCCATGTTCGCCAAATGCAAGTGCAGGCCCATGTGATCAGGATAGCGACGGATTAACCAATACTCAGGAAGCATCGGCGGGTACTAACCCAACAGTTGCTGATACCGATGGCGACGGAATAAATGATGGTACTGAGGTTACCAATGGCAGTGATCCGTTAAACCCATGTTCACCAAATGCAAGTGCGGGTCCATGTGATCAGGATGGAGATGGTTTAACCAATACTCAGGAGACTACCGCAGGTACTAACCCAGCCAACCCTGATACCGATGGTGATGGCATTAATGATGGTACAGAAATTACTAATGGTAGCAATCCGTTAAACCCATGTAGTCCTAATGTAAATGCAGGGCCGTGTGATCAGGATAGTGACGGACTTACCAATGCCCAGGAGGCAAACCTTACTACGAATCCAACCAATCCGGATACCGATGGTGACGGGATTAATGACGGAACTGAAGTAGCTAATGGCAGCAATCCGTTAGATCCTTGTAGTCCTGTGCCAACATTAGGTTGTCCTACAGATGCTGATCAGGATGGAACTCCGGCAGCATCAGATCCGGATGATAATAACCCGTGTGTGCCAAATCCTTCGGCAGGGCCATGTGACCAGGATGGTGATGGTCTTAATAATACCCAGGAGGCTGCAAACGGAACTAATCCAACAGTGGCAGATACCGATGGCGACGGAATAAATGACGGAACCGAAGTTACCAATGGAACTGATCCGCTAAATGCCTGTTCTCCAAATGCAGGTTCGCCTTTATGTGATCAGGATAACGACGGATTAACCAATGCTCAGGAAACTACTGCAGGTACGCATCCAACGAATCCGGATACCGATGGGGATGGTATAAATGATGGTGCTGAGGTTGCTAATGGAAGCGATCCTCTTAGTCCGTGTAGTCCTAATGGTAATTTTCCTACCTGTGATCAGGATAATGACGGATTGACCAATGCTCAGGAAACAGCAAACGGTACAAGCCCTATAAATCCTGATACTGATGGCGACGGAATAAATGATGGTACTGAAGTTACTAACGGAACTGATCCGCTTAGCCCATGTAGCCCTAATGTAAATTATCCAACCTGTGATCAGGATGGCGACGGACTTACTAACCAACAGGAGGCAACTTTGGGAACAAACCCAACGGTTGCCGATACTGACGGCGATGGAATAAATGACGGTGCTGAGGTAACGGCTTCAAGCGATCCGTTAAGCCCTTGTTCGCCAAATGTGAATTTTGCGACCTGTGACCAGGATGGCGACGGACTAAACGCAAGTCAGGAAACAGCCAATGGTACAAACCCAACGGTTGCTGATACTGATGGTGATGGAATAAATGACGGTGCTGAGGTTACTAACGGCAGTGATCCGCTTAGCCCATGTAGCCCGAATCTAAATTTTGCTGCCTGCGATCGCGATGGTGACGGACTGACTAATGCTCAGGAAGCTACATTGTCTACCAATTCTACAAACCCAGATACCGACGGTGACGGAATAAACGATGGTGATGAGGTAACTAACGGATCTGATCCGCTTAACCCTTGTTCTCCAAACCCGGCTTCTCCTAATTGTGATCAGGATAATGACGGACTGGTGAATTCTGTTGAGACCTCTTTAGGTACAAACCCAACAAACCCTGATAGTGATGGTGATGGATTAAATGATGGAGCAGAGGTTACAGGCGGCAGTAATCCACTTAACCCTTGTGATCCTAACCCGGGCAATCCTAATTGTACGGTGACTCCGGAAATTGAGCTTACAGTTCGATTCAATCCTGCTACCTGTACTTATGAGGTATATGCAAGGCCAAACTTTACTACTACCAATTATAACATAGCAGGAGGTAGCCAGGTTTCGGTGCTGCTTCCGGCAACAATAGATAATGTGGCATTAGCAATAACTAGTGTAAACGGAGGCCTGTGGACAGATAGTTCTATGGTTTATGCTCCGGGTGCTCAGCCGGCAAATGATTTCCACGCGATTGCTACTTCGGGTGGTGGGGTAAACTTCCAGGCGGGTCAGGAACTGTTGTTGTTCACGTTTGTTCTGCCTAACAGTCAGTGTTGTGCAGTAGGAATACGATTATTTAACAACGGATCAGACCCTCAGTCTACAGATACAGGAATGGCAAATGGTGACTTTAATAACTACATAGCCAATGTATTTGTATTAACTAATGACTATACAGGTAACTATGCTAATACAGGAACAGTGTGTGACCCATGTCTGATCAATCCGGTAGCAACGCCAACTACATTAGATCCTACGCAGGAGTTCTGTGTGGTAACTGCTCCTACGCTGGCAAGCTTACAGATAAATGAAACCAGCATAGTATGGTATGCTGCTGCTACAGGCGGAACAGCATTACCGTTAACAACTGCATTAGCAAATAATACAACATATTATGCTGCTCAGTTAAGAACAGCTGATAGCTGTGAAAGCCCTGTAAGGCTGGCAATAACCGTAACATTGAATGATACGCTTCCGCCAACAACTACTAATGCTTCACAAAGCTTCTGTTTAATCAATAATCCTACTATTGCAAACATACAGGTAAGCGGAACATCGGTAGTATGGTACTCTGTCCCAACAGGAGGTATAGCCATACCTGGTACAACAGCTCTTGTAAATGGTACAACATATTATGCAGCTCAAACAGGCGCTAATGGTTGTGAAAGTTCGGTAAGGCTTGCGGTAACAGTTACCGTGGGTAATGCACCAACGCCAACAACTTTAGATACTACTCAGGATTTTTGTCGAGCTAATAACCCTACAGTAGCCAATATCCAGGTGAATGAGGGAGGCGTAATATGGTATGACGCTGCAACGGGAGGAAATGTGGTAGCTGCATCAGAATCGCTGGTGTCTGGGCTAACTTATTATGGATCGCTTACAAACGGTACATGTCAAAGTGCAGTGCGTCTAGCGGTAGCTGTAACTGTAGGTGATGCGCCAACGCCAACAACACTTGCTAGTATGCAAAGCTTCTGCTTGATAAATAGCCCTACTGTTGCTAACATTCAGGCAAACGAGCCTGGAGTGGTATGGTACTCTGCCCCAACAGGTGGTGTGATTGTTCCACCGGTAACGGCATTGGTATCGGGTTCTACGTATTATGGCGTGTTAACCGATGGTGTTACAGGCTGTATAAGCTCGATAAGGCTTGCGGTAACTGTAACAGTAGGTAATGCACCAACGCCAACAACATTAGATGCTACTCAGGATTTCTGTCAGATAAACAGTCCGACAGTTAGTAATATACAGGTAAATGAAACAGGTGTAACGTGGTACAATGCAGCTACGGGCGGAGCAGTGGTTCCTTCCAGTACGGCACTGGTGACAGGAACCACCTATTATGCGTCGCTTACCGATGCGGTTTCAGGATGTCAAAGTGCAGTGCGCCTTGCGATAACCGTAACTGTGGGTACGGCTCCAACACCAACAACATTAGATACTACTCAGGATTTCTGTTTGCTTAACAATCCTACGGTAGCTAATATTCAGGTAAATGAAACAGGTGTGATATGGTACAGCACTGCTACAGGAACAACTATAATAGCGGCTAATACCCCATTGGTAAACGGAGCGACTTACTACGGAGCTTTACTTGACGCAGCAAGTGGCTGTACCAGCGGAGTAAGATTAGCAATAACAGTTACTGTAGGCAATGCGCCAACACCAACTACACCGGATGCTACTCAGGATTTCTGTTTGATAAATAATCCTACGGTAGCTAATATTCAGGTAAATGAGACAGGTGTTACATGGTACAATGCCATGACCGGAGGTAATATAGTTTCAAATACTACATTACTTGCATCGGGCACAACCTATTATGCATCATTAACCGATGCTGCTACAGGCTGTATAAGTTCGGTAAGGCTGGCAGTAACCGTAACGGTTAACAACGCAGCTACACCAACAACCACAGATAGTACTCAGGATTTCTGTGTGGTAAATACACCTACAGTAGCTAATATCCAGACTAACGAAACAGGAGTGACATGGTATACAGCCGCTACCGGCGGTAGTGTTGTACCGGCAACCACTCCGTTAGTGTCCGGAACAACTTATTACGGAGCACTTACGAATGCAGCAAATGGTTGCCAAAGCGCAACGCGACTTGCTGTGACCGTAACCGTAACCGATGCGCCAACCCCAACTACTTCAGATATGACTCAGGATTTTTGTGCTGCCGCTGCCCCTACGGTAGCCAATATCCTAACTAATGAGGCAGGAGTAACCTGGTATACGGCAGCAACAGGGGGAACACCACTAGCAGCAACTACAGCACTGGTAAATGGTACAACTTATTATGGTTCCCTTACCAATGCAGCAACCGGATGTATAAGTTCGGTAAGGCTGGCAGTAGCAGTAACAGTGGGTGATGCACCAACGCCAACAACTTTAGATACTACTCAGGAATTCTGTTTACAAAACAATCCTACTGTAGCTAATATTCAGTTGAATGAAGCGGGTATAACATGGTATACGGCTCCAACAGGAGGAACGGCTGTAGCTTCTACTACAGTATTGGTAAGCGGTACTACTTATTATGCCGCGCAAACCGATGCTGCAAGCGGATGTCAGAGTTCGGTAAGACTAGCTGTAACGGTAACAGTACTGGATGCGCCAACACCTACAACGCTTGATGCTACTCAGGATTTCTGTACAGCAGCAATGCCTACGGTAGTAAATCTTCAGGTAAATGAGACGGGAGTGGTTTGGTACTCGGCAGCAACGGCAGGTACTGTAATACCATCGAATACATTGTTAGGAGATGGCATTACATACTACGGAAGCATTACCGTAGGCAACTGCCAGAGCGCAACCCGCCTTGCCGTGACAGTTAGCTTAAATAACGGCGTTACGCCAACAACAAGTGATACTACTCAGGATTTTTGTGGTGCTGATCAGCCTACACTGGCAAGCATAGAGGTAGATCAGAGTGGTGTAGTATATTATACCCTTGCAACAGGAGGTATGGCATTACCGGCTACAACACCACTTGTAAACGGAACAACCTATTATGCCTCTTATACTGATCCTGCAACTGGATGCGAAAGTACAGTGCGTCTTGCTATTCAGGTTAGTGTGGATAACGGAACAACTCCTGCAACCACAAGTACATCGCAGCTATTCTGTGCGGCAGATAGTCCTACAGTTGGCGATATAGCAATGATAGGTTCAGATCCTGTTACATGGTATGATGCTCCAACGGGAGGAGCTGTGGTTCCGGATACGACACCGCTTGTTAACAATGCAGTTTATTATGCAAGTATCATAAATGCCAACGGATGTCCGAGTGCGGTAAGGCTTGCTGTAACAGTAAACATTCAGGATGGTACAACGCCAACAACAGGCGATACTACTCAGGATTTCTGTGCAGTTGATAACCCAACCGTAGCAAATCTTCAGGTAAATGAGCCGGGTGTTACCTGGTATACTACTCCAACTGGAGGAACAGCGGTAGCATCTACTGATGCTTTGGTGTCAGGTGCTACTTACTATGGATCGATTACTTCTCCCGGAGGTTGTGACAGCGCTGTTCGCCTTGCAGTAACTGTAACGGTTAGCAATGGTATTACGCCAACGACCGGCGATACAACTCAGGATTTCTGTGCTGTTGATAGCCCTACAGTAGCAAATATTCAGGTAAATGAGACGGGCGTTGTGTTCTATACCTCCGCAACGGGAGGAAGTGTAGTGACTGCTAATACTCCACTGGTAAGCGGTACTACTTATTATGCATCTTATACCGATCCGGCAACGGGTTGTGAGAGCACGGCTCGCTTAGCTATTACGGTAACAGTAAATACCGGTGTTACACCTACTGCTACAGAGCTGACACAGGAATTCTGTGAAGGTGAAAACGCAACAGTTGCTGACATCCAGGTGAATGAAACAGGTGTTGTATGGTATACATCGGCTACAGGGGGTATACCACTAAGTAATGATACTGTGCTGCAAAGTGGCATATACTATGCTTCGATTACTGTTGGAGGATGTGAAAGTCTTGTGAGGCTTGAAATTACCATAGTGATTCATAGCGGTAGTGATGCTACAATAAATGGTGGCGGCGATACAGCATGTTTTGATCAGCAAGTGACTTATACTACAGAATCCGGTAATACCAATTATGTTTGGGAAGTTATTGGAGGCGAAATAATTGCAGGAGGAACTGCGACAGATAACAGTGTAACAATCCGCTGGAATGAGGTAGGGAGTGCGCTTGTAAGTGTTTCTTACACAGATGTTAATGGTTGTTCGGGAGAGGCTTCTGCTCAACGTGAGATTAACATTACAAGTTGTTCTGATCTTCGAATTGCGAAAACTGTTAACATAGTTGCTCCAAATATTAACGAAAATGTTATTTTTACCATCACGGTGACAAATGACGGTACTGCCCAATTTGCAGATATAATTGTTAGTGAGGTACTTCCGGACGGTTATGAGTATGTAAATGTAGTGGTAAGTGCAGGTAATTATGACGTGGCAACCGGTATATGGACAATACCTGTACTTGATGCAGGAGCATCGGCGGTTATGGATCTTGAGGCTAAAGTGCTGTTTGGAGGAAATTATGAAAACATAGTTTACATATTAGATTCTTCTCCAATAGACAGCAATCTGGCCAACAATGAGGCAAGAGTAACGCTGGAGCCTTCATGTCTGACTGTTTATAACGAGTTTTCGCCTAATAACGACGGCATGAACGATTATTTCAGGATTGATTGTATAGAGTTTTACGCTAACAACAAGCTTGAGATATATAACAGGTACGGATCGCTGGTTTATACCAAAGGTGCTTATGCTAATGATTTTGACGGAACCGCCAATGTGGATGGGGTTGTGAGAAAAGGTGAGCAGCTTCCGGCAGGAACATACTTCTACGTCTTTGAGGTAGATGGTAAGACGAAAACAGGATGGTTATATATTGCGAGATAAAACGAAGATAAATAAGGGGCGGCAGTTATGCTGCTGTCCCTGATTATCAACAAAAAATATATTTTAGTATGAAAATCACTTCAACAATTCTAAATAGATATTTCCTGATATGTATCATCCTTACTGCTATTAGCGCTAAGGCACAGCAGGAACCCCAGTACACACAGTACATGTACAACACACTGACTGTGAATCCGGGCTATACAGGATCTCCTGGTTTTCTTGAAGCCACATTGCAGCATCGTTCGCAATGGGTAGGTATAGACGGAGCTCCAACAACACAGGCATTAACGATACATTCGCCCGTGAATGATAAAGTAGGACTTGGCTTTAGTGCCGTTAATGACGAGATAGGTCCTTCTAAAGAGGTTTACCTTGACGGAAACTTTTCGTATACCATACCGGTAAGTGCTAATTCTAAAATTGCTTTTGGTTTAAAAGCCGGAGCAAAAGTGCTTAATATCGACTGGTCTAAAGGAACATATTATCAGGGAGGAGACCCGCTACTAAATACCAATATTAATAATAAAATAGCACCGTCGGTGGGAGCCGGGGTTTATTATTATGCAGAGAAATGGTATGCAGGATTATCGGTGCCAAACTTTATCCGATCTGATTATTATGATGATGTAAAAGAGGCCGAGGTTTCGGACAGGCTCCATTATTATGTTATTGGAGGTTATGTGTTCGATATTTCGGATAACCTGAAATTCAAGCCTGCATTTATGGCAAAAATTGTGTCAGGAGCCCCAATTACAGCTGATCTTTCAGCTAACTTCCTGTTGCAGGAAAGGCTTACGCTGGGTGCTGCTTACCGTTTTGACGATTCTGTAAGCGGACTGGTAGGCTTCCAGATTTCGAAAGCATTTTTTGTAGGTTACTCTTACGACTATTCTGTAACAGAGCTGAACAAATACAATGATGGTTCTCATGAGATTATCCTGAGATTTCAATCAGTGCCCAAATCAGCCCGAATTAAATCGCCCAGGTTTTTCTAAAACATTTACATCATGAAGAGAAATTTAATTTTATTCAGCCTGTTACTATTTATTACTGTCGGTTTTGCTCAGTCAAAGCCTAAAAAGGCTGACAGGTTATATGCCGAATTTGCTTATGTAGATGCGGCTAAAGAGTATGAGAAATACCTCGAAAAAGAAAAGGAACCCGGTATAGGGACTATTGCAAATGTAGCTAATGCCTATTACTATACCGGTAATACGGCCGATGCTCTTCGTTGGTATGCAAAACTTGATGGTGTTACTGCCGGTGCGATGGATGATGTTACGTTTAATCGATATGTACAATCATTGCGTGCCGAAGGCAAAGCTGCAAAGGCAGATGAACTCCTGAAGAAAAGACTTGAAGCCAAAGGTGATCAGGCGGCGATAAACACTCTTATAAGTCAGAAGAAATACCTGGATAGCCTGAACAAAGCACCGTCTAACTTTAAAGTATCTAATCTGGCGGCTAATAGTGATAAGTCTGATTTTGGTGCTGCTTTTTATGGTAACCAGATAGTGTATTCATCAAGTAAGGATACTAATTTAGGAAATAAGGTATATGCGTGGAATGATCAGCCTTTCCTGGAACTTTATGTCGCCGACAGAAATGCAGCAGATGGCTCTTTCTTTAACGATAAAAAGTTTATTCCGGATCAGCAGTCGCAGTATCATAATGCTACACTTACTTTTTCATCCGACCTGAAGACAATATATTACAGCGCTAATGTGGTAAAGAAAAATGATAAGCTCATTAACGACAAGGCAGGGACAAATAATTTTGAGATCATTAAAGGAACTGTAAACGGAGATAAGCTTACAGATGTTGAGAAGCTTCCGTTTAACAGCAAAGATTATTCAGTTGGCCATCCTTCTTTATCAGCAGATGGGAAACGTTTATATTTTGCATCGGATATGCCGGGAGGTTATGGCGATACGGATATTTATGTTGCGGAGGTATTTGCTAACGGTAAAGTTGGTGAACCTAAAAATCTTGGGCCTAAGATTAATACTTCGGGGAGGGAAATGTTTCCTTTTGTGAATGATTCTATACTGTACTTTTCGTCTGACGGGCATTATGGCATGGGAGGACTGGATGTATTTGAAAGCCGATGGGTAAATGATTCAGATTACTCCGAACCTAAAAATCTTGGAGCACAGGTAAATAGCGTAAAAGATGATTTTTCATTTATCATCGATAAGGGTAATAAATATGGTTATTTTTCATCGAACAGGGCAGGAGGCAAGGGAGATGATGATATTTATTATTTTACAAGACAGGAACCTCCGTGTGAACAGTGGGTATCGGGTAAGGTTACCAATCAGAAGTATAAAATGGCTATAAATCAGGCGGATATCAAAGTGTATGATCAGTACGGCGACGTGATTGCTACGGCCAAAACCGGTGAAGACGGAAGCTATAAGGTTAAGGTGCCTTGCGGAAGCAAGATCAAAGTAGAAGCTTCTAAAGAAAACCATACCAAGGCTGATAAAGAACTTGCTACTTCTAAGAAAAATGGAGAAGAAACCAAAGATGTGAATTTTGAGCTTTCTAACTATGCTGATCTGGTAAGGAAAGAAGATAACGTAGAGAAAGTGGATATTAATCCGATTTACTTTGATTATGATAAATATGCTATTACCGAGCAGGCTTCAATGGAGCTTGACAAAGTGGTGTATGTCATGAAAAACTTCCCTTCAATAGTGATTAAGATCGAATCACATACCGATTCGAGAGGTAAAGATCAGTATAACCTTGTGCTTTCGCAAAACAGGGCTAAAGCAACATATGATTATATTATTACAAGAGGCATTGATCCTTCCCGCATTGAAAGTGTAAAAGGGTATGGTGAAACCAGACTGAGAAATAAATGTTCAAACGGTGTAAAATGTACTGAAGAACAACATAGTTATAACAGAAGGTCTGATTTTATAATTGTGAAGAAGTAAAAAATTTTTGGATTACCAGTTTTTTTTACCGGGGAGGCGTTCTGAAGGGGAACGCCTCCCTACTTTTTATAGATGCTTTGTTTTTTCTCACACTGAAAAAAACAAAACTGTCAATTGTTAGCTGATAACTATCATTAAAAAATCTTGTATAATCTTTCTGAATTGTTACTTTTGTTGGTCGCAAAAAAATAAGGAGGCATAATTTTTTAAGTTTCCCTGCGTTTACTTAACCGATTAAAGCATATAAATTAGTTTTATAATGAAATTCAAAAAGGTTTTTTTAGGTCTTTGCCTATGTATTTCGGCACTGACTTTTGCCCAGGAAGTAAAAAAAGAAGTATTATTTACCATTGATGGCAATCCCTACTACACTGATGAGTTTGTAAGAGTTTACAAGAAAAATCTTGACCTTGTTAAAGATGACTCTCAAAAAGACCTTGACAATTACCTGAAATTATACATTGGTTACAAGCTAAAGGTTAATAAAGCCAATAAACTTGGACTTCAGAATAATAAAAAATATCAGGGAGAACTTAAGTCTTACCGCACCCAGTTGTCTAAAAATTATTTTACAGATACTAAAGTAACTGATGAGCTTGTTGATGAGGCTTATGCGCGTGCTAAAAAGGAAATTAAGGCATCGCACATACTTATAAAAGTAGATGAAAATGCAGTTCCTGCAGATACACTGAAAGCGTACAACAAAGCTCTTGAAGCACGTAAAAGGGCACTTGCAGGTGAAGACTTTGGAAAACTGGCTAAAGAATACTCTCAGGATCCTTCAGCTAAAGAAAATAATGGCGACCTTGGTTATTTTACAGTGTTCAGAATGGTTTATCCGTTCGAAACTGCTGCTTACAATACGCCTAAAGGCGGAATTTCTAAAATAGCGAGGACTCGTTTTGGTTACCACGTTATAAAGGTTAACGATATCAGAGATAACAGAGGTAGTGTTGTTGTATCTCATATCATGATCATGAAGCCTAAAAACGATAACGCAGAAGAAGCAGCAAAAGCTAAATCGACGATTCAGGATATTTATACAAAATTACAGCAGGGAGAAGATTTTGCTGAACTTGCAAAACAATTCTCTCAGGATAAGGCAACTGCTGCTATTGGAGGTAAATTAAACGGTTTCAGTTCAGGTGAGTTGAGCTCTACTGAGTTTGAAGATAATGCTTTTTCATTAAAAAAGCCGGGAGATTTTTCACAGCCGTTTGAAACACAGTTTGGATGGCACATTGTTAAGCTTACAGAGAAAATTGAGCTAAAGCCGCTTGATGAGGCTAAAACTGAACTTGAAACCAGAATCAAGAAAGATGAGCGCTCTAAGCTTATTGCTTCTACGGTAACAGAAAACCTTAAAAAGAAATATACTGTTTCTAAAGATGCTAAAGCCTATGCTAAAGCTGTAAAAGCAATTAATGATAATATCTATACCAGAGTTTGGGAATTACCTGCAAATATTGATACGTATAGTGAGACAGTATTAACTATCAATAAGGATAAAAAATATACTGCAAAAGATTTTCTAACGTATGTTAACGCTCAGCAAAGGGCTGAAAAACTATATGTAAAGCCGGTTTCTCAGCAGGCGAGCCTTTTGTTTGAAAAATTTACTGATGAAAAAGTAAATGCTTATTATGATGATAATCTTGAGAAAGAGTTTCCTGAATTTGGCATGACGATGAACGAATACCGTGACGGTTTGCTTCTGTTTGACCTGATGGAAAAAGAGATATGGGAAAAAGCAAAAAAAGATACTCTTGGGCTTGAAACTTACTACAAAGCGAACATAAACAAATACCAATGGAAGCAAAGAGTAGATGCTGAAGTATATTCATCTACTAAAGAAGATATCACGGCTAAGGCAAGAAAATTCCTGAAAAAAGGTAAAGACGCAAATTATATTAAGGCTGAACTTAACAAAGACGGTAAAGTTGAGATTCTTGAAAAAGTAGGCGTGTTTGAACAGGAAAGCGATGCATTGCCAAAACTACCGGAATGGAAAATTGGTATATCTGATGTCGTTAAGGATGGAAATTATTTTTATGTGGTAAAAACGAATAAAGTTTTACCGGCAGGACCTAAAACACTGGATGAGTGTAAAGGGCGTGTAATAAATGACTATCAGGTTCAGCTTGAAAGCACATGGACTAATGATCTTGAAAAAGAGTTTAAAGTTCAGGTAAATCAGGATGTTTTTGCTGGAATAAAAAAACAACTTAATCAATAATGATTAACAGGGCGATACTGTTATTGCTTGTGCTGGGCATAAGTTCCTGCAGCTTTTTTAAAAAAGAGCAAAAGCCGCATGCAGTAGCGCGCGTAGGAGAGGAATATCTGGATATTTCAGAACTTAATGGACTGGTACCTGCGGGTACTTCCAGGCAGGATAGTATTGCTATAGTGAAAAGCTTTATTAATCGTTGGGCTTCGCAGAAGCTACTTTACAATGCAGCACAGGTAAACCTGAGTAAGGATAAACAAGCCGAGTATGAAAAACTTATACGTCAGTATGAGATTGATTTATACACCGAAGCTTATCTGGAAGAAGTTGTAAAAAGAACGGTAGATACTGTTGTTACCAAAGAGGAGTTAGCAACCTATTACAATGCTAATAAGGAAAATTTTAAGACTACGGGTACGTTAGTACGGCTTAAATATATTAAGCTTGATAAAGAGCATCCTAAGTTTGGTGCAATCAGAAGCAGATTTTTGAGTGGTAATAAAAAAGACCTGAAAGCACTTAATGACATGTCAATTCAGTTTAAGAGTTTCGCTTTTAATGATACCACCTGGGTAGATATGAATCAGGTGTATTCGAAACTGCCTTTTATTACCCCTGATAATCGCGATAAGTATATAAGTGGTGGAATATCATACCAGTATCCTGATTCTACCGACGTATATATTGTAAAAGTGGCAAGGGTGCTGGAGAAGAACCAGGTTTCGCCTTTTGAATATATAAGGCCAACTTTACAACAATTGATAATAAATAACAGGAAACTGGAGTTAATAAAGAAGTTTCAAAAAGAGATAACGGATGACGCGATTAAAAACGATGAATATGAGATTTATAAATAACAGGTTTATGCTGTTTCTTGCCATTGCAGTTTTAGGAATGAATATGGCTGTTGCACAGGAGATAATACCTGATACACCAAAAGATACTGTAAAGCCCCAGCCTAAAACCGGCAGGTCTAAGGTGGATGGTGTAGTGGCAGTAGTGGGTGATTTTGTTGTGCTGGATTCGGATATAGATCTTATGTACCGTGAGCTTCAGGCGCAAAATGTGCCTGTTAAAGATATTCCGCGTTGTGAACTTTTGGGTAAGCTTATGGAAGACAAACTTTATGCGCACCATGCCATTCAGGATAGTATTATTGTGAGCGATGCAGAAGTGAATGAAACCATGAATAAGCAGATTGATTATTTTGTGGAGCATTTGGGTGATGAGCAAAAAATGGTGGCTTACTTTAAAAAGAAGAATATTGAAACTTTCAGAACTGAGCTTTTTGAGATGATAAAGAATCAGAAGCTTACGGAGCAAATGCAGAAAAAGATCATTGATGAGGTTACAATTACTCCGGAAGAAGTAAGACAGTTCTATTCAAGCTTTAAAAAAGAGGATCTGCCAATGTTTGGCGCCGAGATGGAAATTGCCCAGATTGTAATAAAGCCTGAAATATCTCAGGAAGAAAAGCAAAAGGTAATAGACAGGCTTAAACAGATTAAGAAAGATATTCAGGAGGGAGCCAGTTTTTACAGTAAGGCGGTGCTTTACTCAGAAGACAGGGCATCCGGACAAAGCGGTGGTTTCCTGAAAATGAACAGGAAAACTGCTTTTGTAAAAGAATTTAAGGAAGCTGCATTTAGTCTTCAGGAGGGTGAGATTTCAGATCCTGTAGAAACTGAATTTGGTTATCACCTTATTTATATTGAGAAAGTGCGAGGTCAGGAGCTTGAGGTGAGGCACATACTAATGTCGCCAAAAGTTACTCCTGAAGCTTTAAAGAAAGCTAAAGAAAAAGCTGAAGCGATAAGAAATAAGATTATGAGTGGTGAAATCTCTTTTGCGGATGCAGCACGCTCGGAATCAGATGAGAAGGAAACAAAAAACAGCGGAGGATTACTATTGAATCCAAGAACACTGGAGAGTCGTTTTGAGCTTACAAAATTATCTCCGGATATTTATAATGATGTATCAGATCTTAAGGATAAAGAGGTTTCTCAGCCGATATTGACCCAGGGTGACAGAGGTGAGAAAAGCTATAAGCTAATGCAGATTGTATCGCGTTATGATGCGCATCAGGCGGACTACGCTCAGGATTATACAAAAATCAAAGAGCTTGCCCTGAAAGAGAAGCAAATGAAAGCTATCTCTAAATGGAGTAAGGCTAAAATAAAAGATACTTACATAAAAGTAAATGGCGAGTACAGAAAATGTCAGTTTGCCAACGACTGGCTGAAAAATAAATAAGATTTATCGTCGTAAACTTTTAGGTAAAGAGTAAAAATATTTATAAGTTTGAGCCACGCCCTTTAGCGTGGCTTTTTTAAATCCAATACTAATACATATGTCAGACGTAGCAGCCATTCAAAATCTGGTTCAGAAACAAAAAGAATTAAAACAGGAAATTGCAAAAATAATTGTAGGTCAGGACGAGGTTGTGTCGCAAATCGTGCTTAGTATATTTGCAGGTGGCCACGCATTACTTGTGGGTGTTCCGGGGCTTGCTAAAACGCTTATGGTAAACACCATATCTCAGGCACTTGGGCTTGACTTTAAACGTATTCAGTTTACGCCCGATCTGATGCCTAGTGATATATTGGGTAGTGAGATACTGGATGAGAACCGTCAGTTTAAATTTATAAAAGGGCCAATATTTTCGAATATCATCCTTGCAGACGAGATAAACCGTACGCCGCCTAAAACTCAGGCAGCTCTTCTTGAGGCAATGCAGGAAAAAGCGGTTACCATTGCAGGGCATCATCATAAGTTGTCACTGCCATACTTTGTACTGGCAACTCAAAACCCTATAGAGCAGGAGGGAACCTATCCGCTTCCTGAAGCGCAGCTTGACCGTTTTATGTTTGCGATAAAATTAGAGTATCCTACATTTGCTGAAGAATTACAGGTGGTAAGAAGTACTACAACTGATAATACTGTAAAAATAACGCCTTTGTTTACAGCTCAGGAAATTCTCGATTTTCAGCATCTTATCAGAAGGATACCTGTCGCAGATAACGTAATCGAGTATGCTGTGACACTAGTGGGTAAGACAAGGCCGGGAAGTCCGTTGGCGGATGCTTATGTAAATACATATCTTGATTGGGGAGCGGGCCCGCGTGCTTCTCAGAACCTTATTCTTGCTGCCAAGACCCATGCTGCGCTAAATGGTAAGTATTCTCCTGATATTGAAGATGTACAGGCTGTAGCTACCGGTATACTCAGACACCGTATAATTAAAAATTATAAGGCTGATGCAGAAGGAATTACTGAAGAAATGATAATCAAAAAGCTTTTTTAGTAAATATTCTTCATTTTGCGAGAGTGTTAATAAAATGTTTATTTTTTATTTGTTTTTGCAAAGAAACAGTTCTATTATTGTTATATCTTTAAATAACAACAGGAAAAAATATGAGAAAAACATTTGGAACATTCCCCGAGCTATTCTTTATGGGAGTAGGTCTGTTCTGGATAGCTGAAAGTTACTTTACAGTGGGAAGTATAAACTATTTCGCTATACTCGTTACCTGGTTATTGTTTGTGCAGTTCTTTTATAAGAACCGCCTTGCAGGACTTATCTACGGTATTGCTTTTGGTTCATTCTCGGTGTATATGTTGCTGTCGCTTATCGCGGATAATGGTGAGGCTGTTTCTCCGCTTTATGTTACCAACATAAACGCTGTGGATTCAGTTTTGTTTGCTGTAGGCATAATTATGTCTGTAGCGATGGTTTACAAATATGTTACCACTAAAGTAGATTATGACGAAAGTGTGCTTACTGTAACGTATTAAAAATTCTAAAATCACATTAAAAGTTTAAAACCGCCTGTATTTGCATGCGGTTTTTTTTATTTTTGATTCATACTAAAATAGTTGATTATCAGTTTTATAGTTAACCAATCAATCAAAAATATGAAATCAATTCTTCAACGGCTTCCGGAGCTGTTC
This sequence comes from Flavobacterium sp. AG291, assembly GCF_003350375.1. GTDB lineage: Bacteria > Bacteroidota > Bacteroidia > Flavobacteriales > Flavobacteriaceae > Flavobacterium > Flavobacterium suzhouense. The sequence continues at coordinate 47,222 of NZ_QQAR01000009.1, forward strand.
TTTGTTGGACTCGGTACGTACTGGGTTCTTGAAAATTTTATAGCCAGTAATACTGTTAACTGGATTGCTGTGACTTTTGTTACGATTTTAATCATTCAGCTTTTTGTGCAGCAGCGTATCATTGGTGTGGCTTTGGGTTTAGTGCTCGGGCTTATCAGTGCTTATATGATGTTTGCTGTGCTTTCCGAATTCAGGGAGTTCAGGTTTTATGATCAGGCATTTGAATTACTTAGTGTCGGAATCGGGATATTTGGATCAGGTGTGATATTTGCAACCGTAATGGTTTATAAATTTATAATAGCATTACAAAATGAAATGCGGGGAGAGCAATCTTTAACTGCTTAAAAATCAAAAGTACTTAAGAAGAGCTGGCTGTACGCAAATGTTTGCGTACAGCTTTGTTCGTTTTTTAAGTAGTTTGTTTACGATTTGACAATATAAAATTAAAATGTTGTCAATTTCTTAAAGAAGGGTTGAAATCCTTAAATTTATTGATGTTTTTTCAGTAAAATAGAATCTTTATAAATAATAATTCCCTGAAAGTAAAGAATCAATAAAAATTTTTTAATTCATCCAATATTGAGTAAATTTACAGACTTTTTACAAACGAACATTAATATACTTATTTTATGGCTTTTGATAATATTTATAAAGATTATATCAAAGAAATTGAAGAAAGAAAAGCCTTGGGACTTCACCCAAAACCGATTGACGGAGCTGAATTATTAAGTGAGATTATCACTCAGATAAAAGATACTGATAATCCAAATAGAACAGATTCTGTTAAGTTCTTTATTTATAATACTTTACCGGGAACAACTCCTGCTGCAGGTGTAAAAGCACAGTTTTTAAAAGAAATTATTCTTGGCGAAGCTGTAGTTGAAGAGATTTCGCCTGCATTTGCTTTTGAATTATTGTCGCACATGAAAGGTGGTAAATCAATCGAGGTATTGCTTGATTTGGCCCTTGGTGCTGATGCTGCTATCGCTAAAGATGCTGCTGATGTATTGAAAACTCAGGTTTTCCTTTACGAAGCGGATACAGATCGTTTAAAAGCTGCTTATGAAAGTGGAAATGCGATTGCTAAAGAAATTTTAGAAAGTTACGCTCAGGCTGAGTTTTTTACAAAACTTCCTGAAGTTCCTGAAGAAATTAAAGTGGTTACTTATGTGGCTGCTGAAGGGGATATCTCTACCGATTTACTTTCGCCGGGTAATCAGGCGCACTCGCGTTCTGACCGTGAGCTTCACGGTTTATGTATGATGACGCCGCAGCAACAACAGGAAATAAGAGATTTTCAAACGAAATTCCCTGATGCCAGCGTAATGCTTATTGCTGAAAAAGGTACAATGGGTGTGGGATCATCTCGTATGTCAGGTGTGAACAACGTTGCGCTTTGGACAGGAAGACAGGCAAGTCCGTACATTCCATTTGTGAATATCGCGCCTATCGTGGGTGGTACAAATGGTATTTCTCCGATTTTCCTTACTACTGTTGACGTTACAGGTGGTATAGGAATCGATCTTAAAAACTGGGTTAAAAAGCAAAATGCAGATGGAAGCCTTGTTCGTAACGAAAAAGGTGAGCCTGTTTTAGAGGAAGTTTATTCTGTTGCTACAGGAACAGTTTTAACAATCAATACAAAGAAGAAAAAACTATATAACGGCGATCAGGAACTGATTGATCTTTCTAAATCGTTCACGCCGCAAAAGTTAGAATTCATTAAAGCCGGTGGTTCTTATGCGGTAGTGTTTGGTAAAAAAATACAAACATTCGCTGCACAGACGCTTGGAATTGCTATTCCAACGGTATTTGCTCCGTCAAGAGAAGTTTCTGTTGAAGGACAAGGCCTGACAGCGGTAGAAAAAATATTCAACAAAAATGCTGTTGGTGTAACACCGGGCAAATTGCTATATGCAGGTTCTGACGTTCGTGTTAAAGTAAACATTGTTGGTTCTCAGGATACAACAGGTTTAATGACCGCACAGGAACTTGAGTCTATGGCGGCAACTGTTATTTCGCCAAGCGTTGACGGTGCTTACCAGTCAGGATGTCACACGGCATCGGTTTGGGATAAAAAAGCTCAGGCTAACATCCCGAAACTAATGAAATTCATGAATGATTTCGGTGTTATTACGGCACGTGACCCTAAAGGTGTTTATCATTCAATGACCGACGTTATCCACAAAGTACTTAACGATATTACTGTTGACGAATGGGCAATCATCATTGGTGGTGACTCACACACAAGAATGTCGAAAGGTGTTGCTTTTGGTGCCGATTCAGGTACGGTAGCACTGGCACTGGCAACAGGAGAGGCTTCAATGCCAATTCCGGAGTCTGTAAAAGTTACTTTCAAAGGTGAGATGAAACCTCACATGGATTTCCGTGATGTTGTACATGCTACTCAGGCGCAAATGCTACAGCAGTTTGACGGTGAAAACGTATTCCAGGGTAGAATCATAGAGGTTCACATTGGTACGCTTCTTGCGGATCAGGCATTTACATTTACTGACTGGACTGCGGAAATGAAAGCGAAAGCTTCAATTTGTATTTCACAGGATAATACTCTGATCGAATCATTGGAAATTGCTAAGAGCAGAATCCAGATTATGATCGATAAAGGTATGGATAACCACAACCAGGTACTGCAAGGTCTTATCGACAGAGCAAACAAAAGGATCACAGAGATACAAACAGGCACGAAGCCGGCACTTACTCCGGACAACAATGCAAAATACTACGCTGAAGTTGTAATCGACCTTGACGTAATTGCTGAACCAATGATTGCTGACCCGGATGTAAACAACGACGACGTTTCTAAACGTTATACTCACGATACTATCCGTGCTATTTCATACTACGGAGGCGATAAAAAAGTAGATCTTGGTTTTGTTGGATCGTGTATGGTTCACAAAGGGGATTTAAAAATCGTTTCTCAGATGCTTAGAAACCTTGAAGAGCAGCAGGGTGAAGTGAAGTTTAACGCTCCGCTTGTTGTTGCAGCTCCTACTTATAATATCATTGACGAACTTAAAGCTGAAGGTGACTGGGATTTACTGCAGAAATATTCAGGATTTGAGTTTAGTGACCTATTGCCTAAAAACGAAGCACGTACAACATACGAAAATATGATGTACCTTGAGCGTCCGGGTTGTAACCTTTGTATGGGTAACCAGGAAAAAGCGGCTAAAGGTGATACGGTAATGGCAACTTCTACACGTTTGTTCCAGGGACGCGTTGTGGAAGATACCGAGCGCAAAAAAGGAGAATCGTTATTAGCTTCTACGCCGGTTGTTGTATTGTCAGCAATTTTAGGACGTATTCCGTCAATTGAGGAGTACAAAACAGCGGTAGAAGGTATCGACCTTACGAAATTCTCTCCGGCTCACAAGCAGTTGGTAGGATAATTCAGTCGCTCAGGTTTTCAGGAAAATAAACGTATAATATTAAAATATAGAGATATGGCTTTTGATATTGAAATGATCAAAAAGGTATACGGGACTATGGCAGAGCGTGTAGATAAAGCACGTGAGCTGGTAGGACGTCCTCTTACACTTTCTGAAAAGATTTTATATTCACACCTTTGGGAAGGAAATCCTTCTCAAAAGTTTACAAGGGGTAAAGACTATGTGGATTTTGCTCCGGATAGAGTTGCGTGTCAGGATGCTACGGCACAGATGGCGCTTCTTCAGTTCATGCACGCCGGAAAACCTAAGGTAGCAGTGCCTACAACGGTACACTGTGATCACCTTATCCAGGCTAAAGTTGACGCTAAGACCGACTTAGCCCGTGCTAAAGAACAAAGCAATGAAGTTTTTGACTTCCTTTCTTCTATATCTAACAAATATGGTATTGGTTTCTGGAAGCCGGGAGCCGGTATTATCCACCAGGTAGTTCTTGAGAACTACGCTTTTCCGGGTGGTATGATGATTGGTACTGACTCTCACACGGTAAATGCGGGCGGACTTGGTATGCTTGCTATCGGTGTTGGTGGTGCTGACGCGGTTGACGTAATGAGCGGAATGGCATGGGAACTTAAATTCCCTAAACTGATAGGTGTGAAACTTACAGGTAAACTATCAGGCTGGACAGCTCCAAAAGACGTTATCCTTAAAGTGGCGGGTATCCTTACTGTAAAAGGTGGTACCGGTGCTGTTGTAGAATACTTTGGTGAAGGTGCAACGTCTATGTCGTGTACCGGTAAAGGTACTATCTGTAACATGGGTGCAGAGATCGGCGCTACAACTTCTACATTTGGGTATGACGAGTCTATGGATCGTTACCTGCGTGCAACCAACCGTGCTGATGTAGCTGATGCTGCTAACGAAATTGCTTCTTACCTTACCGGTGATGCAGAGGTTTACGCTAACCCTGAGCAATATTTTGACCAGGTTATCGAGATCAACCTTTCTGAGCTTGAGCCACACCTTAACGGACCTTTCACTCCGGATTTAGCTACGCCTATCTCTAAAATGAAAGAAGAAGCTGCTAAGAACAACTGGCCGCTACAGGTTCAGGTAGGTCTTATCGGTTCGTGTACGAACTCTTCATACGAAGATATTTCGCGTTCAGCTTCACTTGCTAAGCAGGTAGCTGAGAAAAACCTTAAAACAAAAGCACAATTCACGATTACTCCGGGGTCTGAAGTAGTGCGTTATACTATAGAGCGTGACGGTTTTATCGATCTATTCCATAAAATTGGCGGTACGGTATTCGCTAATGCCTGCGGACCATGTATTGGTATGTGGGATCGTGAAGGAGCGGAGAAAGAGGAGCGTAACACTATCGTTCACTCGTTTAACCGTAACTTCTCTAAGCGTGCCGACGGTAACCCTAACACGCTTGCCTTTGTAGGTTCGCCGGAGCTTGTAACAGCTATTGCTATTGCAGGTGACCTTGGCTTTAACCCACTTACGGACAAGCTTATCAACGAGAATGGCGAAGAAGTAATGCTGGATGAGCCTACAGGCCACGAGCTGCCTCCAAAAGGATTTGATGCAGAAGACCCTGGTTACCAGGCGCCGGCTGCTGACGGTTCTAACGTACAGGTTGCTGTTAGCCCTACATCAGAGCGTTTACAGCTTCTTGCTCCGTTCCCGGCATGGGATGGTGAGAACATCATGGGTGCTAAACTGCTTATTAAAGCGTTTGGAAAATGTACGACTGACCACATTTCTATGGCAGGTCCGTGGTTACGTTTCCGTGGTCACCTTGATAACATCTCTAACAACATGCTTATCGGTGCGGTGAATGCGTACAACCAAAAAACAAACTCGGTGAAAAACCAGCTTACAGGTGCGTATGATGCAGTTCCTGCGGTACAACGCGCTTACAAAGCGGCTAATATACCTTCTATCGTTGTGGGTGACCATAACTACGGCGAAGGTTCGTCACGTGAGCACGCGGCAATGGAGCCACGTTTCTTAGGTGTTAAGGCGGTACTTGTAAAATCGTTTGCACGTATCCACGAAACCAACCTTAAGAAACAGGGTATGCTGGCACTTACGTTTGCTAACGAGGCTGACTACGACAAGATTCAGGAGGATGACACCATCAACTTCCCTGACCTTAAAGAGTTCGCACCGGGCAAACCGCTTACGCTTGAGTTTATCCACGCTGATGGCACAAAAGACATCATCATGGCAAACCACTCATACAACGAAGGCCAGATTGGCTGGTTCGTTGCAGGATCTGCGCTAAACCTTATCGCCGCAGACGCAAAAGGGTAAGACTTTATAAAGTTTTATATATAGAAAACTCCTCTGCCGCGGCGGGGGAGTTTTTTTGTTTTTATACCGTTCTGTCATTGCGAGCGTAACGCAGTGAAGCGCGGCAAACTTTGAAGCAATAATCAAGGCTCAGGGTCGATTGTAAAATTGATTGATTGCGAATAAGCATTCAAATCAATAGCTGCAACTGTCCCTATACTTTGTTGTAAATATCTCATTAATTGTAGAAATAGTGTGACTAATGATTTGTCACTCTTGCTAAATGTTGTTGATTCATAATCTCTTTTTTCATAGTATTCAATAATTCTGTCATTAAAATCGTTGATATTTAAATCTTCATCATTTTTATAATCGATGTAAAAACATCCTGTTTCTATTGAACATCCTAAATCAATTGTTTGTAAACCTGTTAATGCCTTTAAGTGTTTTTCAATAGTATCATTTTTTATAGCGCTAACACTGCATAATATACCTCCAAGTATCTTTGTAAGACTTCTTGGTTCATATTTTTTACCTCTATCAATTATATTTGTTGAGGTTCTATGAAGTTTTCTCACACTTTCTATTTTCTCGCCAGCGTACTCTATATATGCTTTTGTTAGCTCGGGCTTAACTTCAAACACTGCATAAACTCCTTCTGCTGGTATATAATGTATGCCGTTTTGGGTAAATACAAACGGAGTATAGTGTTGATCATAAATAACTAAATCTATTTGGTGACTTAAATTACCCTTGCTGTCAATAACTATTGCTTTATCAATACAATATCTATTAGGAAGATATTTTCTTAACCATTCAATCCATGTGTTCTCTAAAGAATCACCTTTAGAGCCTGGGTGCTCTATAAAATCACGATTTGTATTTAATTGAGCAATCATTTGCTTTTGCAAACCATTGAACAAATCTGCTATATTAATTTTGTTGCTCATATTTTAATAATTGTTTTTCAAAATATTTATAAAAATTAGCTTCAAATTTTTTTTTTGATATTGAAGCAATCATAAGTAAGGGCGATGTAATATTAATAGATTCTGTTTCTGAAATTTCTTTCATGGCAGAAATATCTGTCTGACTGGGTAAAGGAGCTCCGTCGGGATGAGAGTGCCATTCGCCAATGTATACAACCTTTCCTTTTGTTGTATCGAATATACTTTTTAGTCTTTGATTTAAAGTTCCTGGATGGCGAACAAAAATTGTACGACCATTTTTGTAATCATCGGGGATTAAAATCTTCTCAATTAAAATAGAGTTATGAAATAATTTTCCAACAAATACTCCACCAAATTCTTTTGGATAATGGTGATTAAGGTGATTTTTGATATCATCTAAAATATCTTTTGAAATGTAAATATTACTATCTGATAATTTTTGTTTAAAAGATATATAGTTGTTTATCTTATGTTCACCAGATTCTTCCGAGTAGCTAATAACAAAATCTCTAAAGTCATCGTATATTTCGAGTTTTCTATTTATATATTTCAGGGCTATATTTATTAAACAATTTATATCGTTAAAACTTGCTTTAAAAGTTGGATATCCGCATCCTGCTCCTTCATATAATAGAGGCAAATCATTTTGGAAAAAACCATAGAGATGATTCGATTTTTCAGTTAAATTCGTCCCCGTAACACAAATTAATTCATTAGCATGATTTGTAATTCCTAAACTAATATATCTTCCTTTAAAATTTATATTATCTAATATATAAGTGACTTCAGGATCTGTTGAACAATCAAAGATAATATCGGCATTTTCATTCAAGTCCTTCTCAAGAAGATCTAAATTAGTGGAATTCAATTTTTTGTCTAAGCTATATAGGTTTACAAACGGAGATATTTCAAGTAATCTATTTTTTAGCGATTCAGGCTTACTCTTTCCAATATCCCTTAACACATAATTAGCTCTGCAAATGTTTCCTGATCCTACAGAATCAAAGTCTTCTAAGAATATAGTTCTAATTCCTCCTCTAACAAGCAGCTCTGCTAAATTACTTCCTAAAGCTCCGCAGCCAATTAATAATATTCTTGCTTTTGTAATATTATCACAAAACTTACCTCTTCCAAAAAATCTAGTATAATCTATATTATTAGTTCTCCCCCATATAATTTTATCATTCTTTAATATTGTCCGATATTTTATTCCTGAAACTCTTTCGGTATAAGAAACCCTTTCTGTTGTTGTCGGAAAAGCTGATTTAGGAATTTTTATTAAATCCCAATGAACTTCATATGATTCCGCATTTGGAATTTTATAGCCGATCATTAAAAATAGTTCATTCTCGAAAAAATAATTTTTATTAAAGTTTTTTATTCCTTTATGTAAATAGTCAATAAAATCATCAGTAAAATAATCGTACAACTCGTCCCATGTTTCAATACCGCGTCTCCTATTATCGTCATATTTCTTTATAGGTTCTTCATTTATAAAATACCATAAACCAGTTTTTGTCCCTTTTGTGTATAAGTTAATTTTAAAACTATTTGACCAGTCGTCATCACTATCATCGAATCCTAACCGATAAGCTGAATATATATTAGGAGAGTCTTTAGTTTCCTTTTCAATTGAATTGATAGCGTATTTAAACAATCCAAATTCATCTTTTTTAAACTTCTTTGGGTTATTTGTGAAATTTAGAATTGTATCGTTGCCTCCCGTATAATGTATTAAGTAAGAATATTGTTCATCTATCTTTTGCAAGATATAATAATCTTTAATCCATAACTTTAATCCAACTATTTCTGCTCGTAGTTTTCTTTCAAAGTTTTCGTCCTTTTGAGGGTGGAAACAAACTGTACCGTTTATGTTTATATGATTGTAACCAATTAAACAAGGATTATAAAAATAAATCGAAATATTATCGGAATTAGGACGCGTAAATGGGTAAGTGGTTGGTATAAGTACAAATATATCTAAATCAGCATTGAGATAATTAACTTTTATCTGACCTACAAAATTATCTTTTTGAATTATAAAAGATTTTTTTATTTCAATGTGAGGGTCGCTGTTGATGATACTTGATATTAGCTCAAGTGCTTCTTGCTTATCCAAACTTACTTGTATTTAATACTGATGCTGCTGAATTTTTATTTTCATCATCCTCATCCTCGTTATCAAATTCTTCATTAATGGGGAAATATAGTTTTATATTGTCTGAATCTGCATCTACTTCATTAATAGTTTTTTTCATATCAGATTTAGTAGTTTTTTTTGCGTTGTCACTCATTGAATTGGCAACATTATTGTTTGAATTTGCAGGATCCCAGAGTGGTTTGTCTTCTATATTGTCAATAATATGATTCATTACCATTTTTGTTTTTTCCCACAAACCTGTTGGTATTGAATCTTCATTTTTATCGAATGCCTCTTTCACATATAGCTCCATCATGAAAGACTTGATTAATCTTCCGCCTTCACGTTTCTTTCTTTCAATTTTCCATACTTTAAGTAATTTTGCTACTTTTCTTTCGTGAGGTCTATTAGCTAATAAATCTACATGCTTTTTAATATTTGTCTTGATACTGGTTTTCTTTAATTCTCTTTCGCGTTTACTTCTATTATGAATATAGAGGCTTAGGTCAGTGTTGCTGTCATTGTAGTCACCATTACTAGGCCTTTCTCTGCCGGGGACAACATCCATATTGAATGTGTTTCCATCTATGTTAAATTCCAAACCAATGGATACCCTTTGTTTTCTTACTCCATTTTCAACAAGATCGTCGTCTTCGTATTCATTTTTAAAATAGTCGAAAACTGCATTATACATATCTTTAAGTTTTTCATAACCTTTCTCATTTGTTGCAGTTTTTTTTCTGAATGGAATACAAGAGTCTATGTCAAATTTGGTGTTTACAGCTGTATTTTTTGCATAAGACCCTGAATCAATACTCTTAGAAGCTTTCTCTTCTTTAAATTTCTCATCAAGACACTTTTTAACATAATTTTTTTTTGCAATGAACTTATCTATGTAAGATAAATTATCAATACTATGAGTTTCAAGAACTTTTTCTAAATGTTTTTGTTTATCAGTCGCCATATTCTTACTATTTTAAGACAACAAGATAAGATATTTTAGAGTTGAAAAATTAAAATAATAGTATCATAACCTATTAATTATCAACATATTTATCAACAGATGTGTTTAGATGAATAACTGCCGTTACCGGGTTGCGCTTGCCATTCGCTTCCAGAGAAAGTATGCAGTAGTAGTGGTCAGTTTTCAGTAGCTTCACTCTTGCTTTAAAGGCTGAGTGAGCGATTTGTGGTTATCCGCTTAAATCTGCGTAATCCACGTTCCAAAGGTTTAGATTGCCGCATTACGCTACGCTCCATTCGCAATGACAGAACGTTTGCAATGACAGAACGTTTGCAATGACAGAACGGGAGATTGCTGCGCTCCGTTACACTCCGCTCGCAATGACGAAATTGAGACTGCAAAATTACCCCATCCCACAACAACTTTACTGAAGCCGGTTTTGCAGTTAAAAAATTTACTGAAGGAGCGGTTGCAGTAAATCCATTCCCGGATAGGCTACATTACGAGAGGGGCAAATGTTAACGAATTGCGGAAAATGCAATGGCGTTAACACTCAAAAAACGTCTGACTTTTTAGTGTCGCGAAAAGTAATATTAAAAATTAGTTTGCTGGTTATTAGTGTTTTAAAGGGTGCTAATATTACGCACGAAAATGGCGTTTTGAGAGCAAAAAGCGTAACATTAACACTTTTTTGTAGGTGTAATTTTATAGAATTAAGAGATTCTTCACTTTGCTTCGCGCCGTTCAGAATGACAGAAAATTTTCGAAAAAAAGCATAAAAAAATCCGCGGTTGTAGCCCGCGGATTTAAGAGATAAAAATCGGTTGGTTTGTATCTACTAATAGTAAGTATATCTTCTAACTTTAGCGATATATTTAGCAAGGCGGATAACCTGGTGGCTATAGCCATATTCGTTGTCATACCATACGTAAAGTACTATGTTTCTGCCATCTGCGCTCACAATCGTAGCGTTGCTGTCGTAGATTGAAGGCTGTGCCGTTCCTACGATATCGCTCGATACAAGCTCGTTGTTCATAGAGTATTTAATTTGCTCAACTAGTTCACCCTCAAGGGCGTAGTGCTTCATGATCTCGTTGATTTCCTCTACTGTTGTAGCTCTTTCTACCTCAAGGTTAAGCACTACAAGCGATCCGTTTGGCACCGGTACACGGATAGCGTTAGACGTTAACTTACCTGATAATGAAGGTAATGCCTTAGCTACAGCGCTTCCTGCACCTGTTTCGGTGATAACCATGTTAAGGGCAGCAGCACGTCCGCGGCGGTATTTCTTGTGCATATTGTCAACCAGGTTCTGGTCGTTAGTATAGGCGTGAATGGTCTCCAGGTGGCCTTTTACAACACCTAAAGTGTCCTCAACTGCCTTAAGGATAGGGGTAATAGCGTTAGTAGTACACGACGCAGCAGAGTAGATGTCTACTTCTTCAGGGTTATACTCGTTGTGGTTTACACCGTATACGATGTTTGGAACACCCTTACCAGGAGCCGTAAGTAGCACTTTTTCAACACCTTGTGAGCTCATGTGACGACGTAGCGCCTCTTCTGTAGTGAATGCACCTGTGTTGTCGATAAGCAGGGCATTGTTGATGCCATACTTAGTATAATCGATCTCCTCAGGGTTGCTGGCAGTGATAATATGAACTGTAGTTCCGTTGATTATCAATGCGTTGTTCTCAGGGTCAGCAGTTACCGAGCCTTCAAAATCCCCATGGATCGAATCGTAACGTAGTAACGAAGCACGTTTCTCAAGTAGGGTAGCGTCGGCCTTATCACGAACTACTATCGCTCTAAGCCTTAACTGGTTACCTTTACCAATTTTGTGCATCATCTCACGTGCCAGTAGCCTTCCGATACGTCCGAAACCGTAAAGAACTACGTCTTTAGGCTGGATATTCTTGCTTTCCTTAGCGTCTTTCAGCTTGTCGATAACGAAAGCTGTCGCGTCGTTATATTTGTCATCTTCAAGGTGATACTCATACGTTAGCTTCCCGATGTCTATACGTGAAGGCGGTAAATCAAGGGCCTCGATAGCGCGTGCGATCTCTACAGAATCAAATACGTTGATTGGTTTCTGTACAAACTCACCGGCATACTCGTGCAGGTTGATGATATCGCTTACGTTCCTGTCTATCAGCTGGTTTCTGAAAAGTACAAGCTCGATTGACTTATCGTACCATAGGTCGCTTACGATTTTAATGAATTCTACACCGGCTCTTCGCCTGTCAGCTTGAAAAGAAAGCTCTTTTTCGTATAATACATTGTTGTTCATGAAGATAATGTTTTAAAGGGTGTTGTTTAGTGGTGCAAAAGTATTGATTTCAAACGTTTTCGTAAAAGTTTTTTAGCAAGTTTTTTTCTTTATTTTCAAAATAGCTGTATATCAGTTAAAACAGTGATAATAATAGTACGAGGAAATTAAGATTAGTCGTTTTTATTTATGTTTTTTCTTATTTGATTGGATTATTGAGAGTTATTCAATAAAATGTGGTTTTTATAAGTTTTTAGTTCTAATTTTTTTATTTAATTGATATTCAATTGTTAATATTTCAATAAAAAATAATATCATATTTTTGTCTTTTGTGAAATTTTAAGTCTATTTGTGTGAAAATTTTGTTAAAACAAACAAAAATCAGTGCTTGATATTATTTTTTATGTTAAAAAATCTTTAAGTTTATGACTTGCTAAAACTTAAATCACCTATTACCTATGAAAACACAATTACGCTGTCTTTTAGTGCTGCTCGGCACGTTTTTAATTTCCGTCACGGGGCACGCTCAAATTAATTACACACAAAATTTTAATGTCGATGAAGGAGGGTGGGATGACCTTGACTTCTATGCTGATACCTTTCAGTCATGCGAAGGGCAAAGCTTAGTTGGAGAATTCTTTTATATGGATTTTGGTGATGGTGATCTTTATACCGGAGATGCTGTAACTACTTCACCTTCATTAGGCGTTTCTAATGGTTTACCTGTTACGCTTACTTATAGCTATAAACTTTTTGATTACTGGGACTATATACCGCTTGGTAATTTTGAATGGGGAAGTGTTACTATTGCTTATGCGACTTCATTATCAGGTCCATGGACAACTATTCACACTATTAACTCTGCAAATCATGTTGTATCTGCTGATTGTGCTGTTAAAACGGCAACTTTCACACCTGCAGCGGGTTCTCCGGTATATTTAAAAGTTACGGGTGTTGCTGCTCAAACTTCAGATTTTATTGATGTGCTTTTTTCGATGGACAATGTTAGTCTGGTACAGCAGCTACCTGCATGTACAGGAACACCTGCTGCATCAACTGCAACATTGCTAAATGGCCCTGTTTGTAATCAGCAAAATGCTTCTATTAGTTTATTACCTGCCTATGGTGCTTCGGGACTTACTTATCAATGGCAGGGATCTGCAAACGGAACTACCTATACAAATATTGCTGGCGCTACGAGTGCTACATTAAGTGCGCCCGTTTCGGCCGGACCTTGGTTTAGAGCAGTTGTAACATGTTCAGGAAGCGGACTGTCTACCACCAGTGCCGCTGTTCAGGCTACCAGTAGTGGTACTAACTGTACATCTTGTGCCGTTTCATTTACGAATAATGTTGAGCCTATCACTTCAGTTGTTTTCTCTAACTTAACAAATGTTACCGATGCATCAGCGGTTGGTGCTCCTGCAATGCAGGATTTTACAGCACTTCCACCTGCAAACGTTACAACAGGTCAGGCTTACAGTTTCTCTGCTCAGGGAAATACTGATGGAAGCTTTACAACTTACATTAAGGTATATATTGATTTTAATAAAAACGGTAACCTAAACGACCCAGGTGAATCTTTTAATATTGGAACAGTAACGAATTCAACGGGAACAGATGGTGTAACAGCGACTTCGTCTATCTTTATACCAACCAATGCGGCTACAGGTTTAACCTTAATGAGGGTGTATAAATTGTATGCTGCTTATCCTAGTGGTCCATGCGCAAATGGTGGTTATGGACAGGTTGAAGACTATCTAGTTAATATTACACAATGTACAACAGCGGCTCCTACAGCAGCAGCTACGCAAACTGTTTGCTCTAATGCTACTGTTGCTAATCTTGTTGCTACCGGAACAGCAGTTAAATGGTATAATGTTGCTTCAGGAGGTACTCCACTTGCTTCAACTACTACCTTAACTAACAACACTACTTATTATGCTTCACAAACTAACGTATGTGAAGGTACTGCAAGGGCAGCTGTAATGGTTAACTTTACAGTGGTACCTGTAGATGATCCTGCGGATGTTACTGCATGTGTGTCTTATACACTTCCTGCATTAACAAACGGTGTTTACCGTACAGCTACTGGCGGTGGAGGTACTGTTGTCGCAGCAGGTACTGTAATAAACGCTACAACTACACTATATGTATATAATACCGCAAACGGATGTAGTGCTGAAAACTCATTCCTAATAACTGTGAGTAACCCTGTTGCTGCTGAGCCGGATGATGTAGATGCTTGTGGCTCTTATACGCTTCCTGCGTTACCAAATGGTTCATACCATACAGCTGCCGGTGGAGGGGGTGATACACTTCCTGCAGGTACTGTTATATCGCAGACAACGACTTTATATGCGTTTGTCGGTACTACAACATGTTTTGATGAGAATAGTTTTACAGTTACTATATACAATCCTGTGGCTGATGCTCCGGATGATGTTGTAACATGTACTGATTATGTACTTCCGGCACTTACTAATGGTGCGTATTATACACAACAGGGAGGTCAGGGAGATATGCTTGCTGCAGGTACTTCTGTAAATGCAACTACTACATTATTTGTATATAGTGCAGACGGTGATTGTAGTGCAGAAAATTCATTTACAGTTACTGTTAACCCTTATGAGGTAGATCAGCTTGATGATGTTGTAGTATGTTCTGAATATGCTCTTCCTGCTTTAACAAGTGGTTCTTATTATACTCAGGTTTCGGGAATGGGAGATATGCTTGCTGAGGGAGATGTAATTACAAGTACACAAACAATTTATATTTATGGTGTTTCAGAGGATAATGATGCATGTGTTGCAGAGACATCGTTCACTGTAACAGTACTTAATGCAGTTGCTGATGAATTTGAAGATGTAGTGGTATGTGATTTATATACATTACCTGAACTATCAGCTAATAATACTTATCATACACAAACAGGCGGTGCCGGAACAACGCTACCTGCCGGAAGTGTAATTAACTCATCAATGACAATATATGTATATGCCCAGGATAGTGCCGCTACTGTATCTTGTACAGATGAGACTTCATTTATGGTAACTGTGGAAACTCTTGAAACTCCGGAGGATGTGGTAATAATTCTTGAAAATACTGCAACTTTAGAAGATCTTGAGATCTATACTGATGTTCAGGGAACAGTAACGGTATATGCAACTGAAGATGATGCCGAAGCTGGTACTAATCCGCTTAGCCCATCTACAGAAGTTACTGATGATACTGTTTATTATGCTACTGTAACTGTGGGTGCATGTACATCGGAACCTTTTGAGGTAACAGTTGAAATCATTCTTGACAGAGAGAATTTCAATATGGTTAACTTCAGCTATCATCCAAACCCTGTTAAAGATGTACTTAACTTAAGTTATTCTGAAAACATTACAGGAGTAGAGGTATACAGCCTTGTTGGTCAAAAAGTACTTTCAGGTAATTATAACAGCAATGCAGTGACAGTAAATCTTTCACAATTGGCGTCTGGTACCTACATGGTTAAGGTAAATACTGAAAATGCTTCTAAAACAATAAAAGTAATAAGAGAGTAAATAGTTAATTAATTGATTTGAACAGTAGAGACCCCGGTAGCGCCACTATCGGGGTTTCTCATTTATATATTTAAGTAATAAAGTAAGCACAAAAAAAGAGCGGCATTGCTGCCGCCCTCCATCAATTAATCACCTACAGGATTTTAACAGTCTGTATCCATCACTATGATCTTTGCTGCTAAAACACGAACCCTGTTTGCCTTTATTCTTTAATGAATTTCAGGGTTTTGGTTTTTCCTTCCCTGTTTAGTTTTAAAATATAGATTCCCTGGCTTAATGCTGAAATATCAATATTTAACGCATCTTCAAAAGTTATGTTTTTACTGATAATTGATTGTCCAAGCGTGTTGTAAATCTCATAACTTCCTGTTACGCCTGTTAAATCGGACGTTATGTTAAGAACATCTCTTGCGGGGTTCGGATAGATATTAAGCCCCTGTAATTGGTTGTTGTTCAATCCTGCGGTTGGTGCCTGGCAAGCATCAGATGTTATAAGTGTTCCTCTGCGTTGCGCATTTTGGAGTGTAGCCCACATTCTCTCTTTCTGGTTTTGTGTAAATATGCTTTTACATTCATCTGGCGTATAGTCCATGTAATTCTCAATCATGTCAAAACCGGGATCATCCGGACAGGAATCTACAGGTTCGCAGCTTATATTCATAGCAATAGCAGTAGGGGTGTCTTCACAATAATCAGTGGCTGTACAGTCTTCGCCATCCCCCCAAATATGTCTGAGTCCAAAAAAGTGTCCCATTTCGTGAACTGCTGCACGGCCTTTGTCCATTCCCGGAATGTAAATACCTTCAGGCGCAAGGTCGGATGATCCAAAACACTTGTAGTACATGGTTACACCGTCGTTTTCAGCATACGATTCTGCACCTTCAAGACCTTCAAGACCCGATCCTTCCGGAAAGAATGCATAGCCGCCAACGCCATAAAGATCGCCACCAAAATTACAAACCCATATGTTGATGTATTTTTCAGGGTCCCATTGTGTTTCAGGCTTTAGTTGTGTTTCTATAGCTGTCATTCCCCAGCTGACTTTGTTACGGTATATGCGGTCAATACCATTGGTAGGGTTGCCATCAGGATCGCGTTGGGCGAGGCAGAATTCAATTTCAGTGTCCGTTCCGGCATTGCCTTCTACATATCCCGGGGAGTCTAATAATCTTCTGAAATCGTTGTTGAAAATAGTAATTTGTGATAATACCTGCTCGTCACTGATGTTTTCATTCTCACCAATAGCGTCTCCATCATGAATCACGTGAACTACAATAGGAAGCGTTACTACATTATTGCCTGATTTCTGAAGCGTTTTGTTACGACGCAGGTCTTCAATTTTTGGAGCAAGCCATTGTTCAAATTGGGCTTCGGTTTGTGTTCTTCCTTTAGCTGTTTTTAAATAGCTGTCATACTGTATGGCTGAACATGGATTTTCGATTGTTTTGCCAAAACCTTTAGGTTGCTGTGCATTTGTATAGCCTGTAAGTAGTAAAGCAGTCCCTAAAAGAGTTTGCCTGATAATTGTATTGGTTTTCATTGTCTTATTTTTAAATATTTATAAGACAAATGTATAATAGCCAATCAGCTAAGATGGTTAGCTTATGCTATTGAATGTTATTTTATGTTAACGATCTGATTTATAATTTAAAAACCATGTTTTTTAAGGTCTTTTGGTTTTTTTGAAGATAAAAAGCCAACCATAGGGTAAAGTAGCGCTGCAGTTAAGAAAAGATGGGGTAAAAAAGGCTTGTCTTCAAGATATAGTACATAGGAAGTGATGAGTAGTGCGGGAGCTTCGAGATAATAACATATCTGTCTTGCATTTTTTGGGGAAATATAGAGTGTTTTCCAGAATATGGTAATGATAAGTATGGTAATGGCCAGCCCTAAAATAATGCACCCCGGAAAATACAATCGTCTGCTCATCTCGTCAACGCCTTTGATGATAAGGATGAATACAGTAACAAAGTGTAATACTATTTCCAGTTTTCGGAAAGTCTTTTTCTTCATTTTTAGGGATATTTCTGCAAAAGTAAAGAGCGTACGTTGTTTTACTATTTAATAAAGGTTATGATTAGGTTGTAAAAATAAAACCAAGACCCCTACCCCAAAAAGGGGGAGCCAAGTCGCGATAACCCAAAGATAAATATGTAGAACCATAAAAAAACTCCGAAATATATTCGGAGTTTAGATGTTGTATTCCCCCTTTGGGGGTTAGGGGGCAGTTACATTATAAAACGTACCAACTCGCCATTTTTAGTTATCATCTGTACCCTTACACGGTCGTTAGGGCCTTTGTTGGAAAGCAGCTTAGATACGGTTTCAATGTCTTTAGCTTTTATGTTGCCAATACTCAAAATTACTCCGTCTTTTAACTCGTCGTAGTAAGGCATATATTGCTCATCGGTAATTTCCTTGATCCTGATACCATAAGTAATGTTGAGTTTTTTCTTCTCGGCTGCGCTTAGGTCTTCAAGTTCAAGTCCGCTATAGGTAAAGGTGTTAACCTCATTTTTGGTAAGCTTAACCGGAATGGTAAGCACATCTCCGTCACGGTGTATTTTAACCCTTACCACATCATTAGGACGTTTGGTTATAATGGCAGCATTCAAATCGGCAAAACCATTTACAGGTTTACCATCAATATCTACAATAATATCTCCTTTTTTAATGCCGGCTTTTTTAGCGCCTGAATCGGCAGTTACATCATTTACATAAAAGCCCTGAGTTTCGCTAACACCAAGATCGTTTGCCATAGCGCTGTTAAGTTCACCACCCTGTACACCAAGAATACCTCGTTGTACATTACCATATTCCATAAGATCTTCAATAATCTTGCGTGTAATGTTAGAAGGTACGGCAAAAGAGTAACCTACATACGATCCGGTCATAGATGTAATCATGGTATTGATACCTATTAGTTGACCTTTAGTGTTAACCAATGCACCACCACTATTACCCGGGTTTACTGCTGCATCCGTCTGGATGAACGACTGAATTCCGTCTTTGCTCAGGTTTCTGGCTTTCGCCGAAACGATACCTGCGGTAACAGTACTGGTAAGGTTATAAGGGTTACCTACTGCCAGTACCCATTCGCCTACTTTAATATCGTCTGAGTTGCCAAAAGTGGCAAACGGTAGTTTGTCTTTAGTGTCAACTTTCAGTAGAGCGATATCCATCTTTGAATCGGTTCCAACAAGTTTAGCTTTGTAGGTCTTGTTATTGTTCAGGGTAACTTCAAGCTCCGAAGCATTTTCCACCACGTGGTTGTTGGTAACTATGTAACCGTCTTCGGTAATTATTACTCCCGATCCCGTTCCTACTTGTGGGGTAGGTTCTGCACTACGGTAACCATAAATATATTCCATCATGTTACGGGGCTGGTTCGAATAAGTAACATTCTTCACGTGAACCACCGTGTGCACGGCCTGATCGGCGGCAGCGGTAAAGTCGGCCGGTTCTGCACCGTTAAAACCTACAGTCCTTGAATAATTAGTTGGAGCTATTGATAAGGCAGATGATGGTGTGTCGTTATCAAATACCAGTTTGTAAGCTCCCAGAGTCGTAGCGCCGCTCATTAGCGCCACTAAGAATAAACCAGAAATTCTCTTCATAATTTAAACAGTATTTAATTTTAATTTATCGATTAATGATTTTTATTTTTTGTGCCAAAGCGACCATTTTACGTGTCATTTATATTTGTACTTTTGCGGTAATATAGTAATGATGAAACACACTTTTTACAAATACCAGGGCACAGGAAACGACTTTGTTATGGTAGACAATCGCGATAATTTATTTCCCAAAAATGATACCAAACTTATCGGGCATTTATGCGACCGTAAATTTGGCATCGGTGCAGATGGACTTATATTATTAGAGAACGACAATACTACCGATTTTCGTATGGTCTATTACAATTCTGATGGAAAT
The DNA here is from genome assembly GCF_003350375.1 of Flavobacterium sp. AG291. Taxonomy (GTDB): domain Bacteria; phylum Bacteroidota; class Bacteroidia; order Flavobacteriales; family Flavobacteriaceae; genus Flavobacterium; species Flavobacterium suzhouense. The sequence continues at coordinate 66,743 of NZ_QQAR01000009.1, forward strand.
GAAAGTACCATGTGCGGAAATGGGGGGCGATGCCTTGTGGCATTTGCCAAACAACTTGAAATTATAGACGACGAAACCGAATTTACCGCTATTGACGGACGTCATCATGCTACTGTGGCTCCGGACGGAACCGTATCATTGCACATGAAAGACGTGCATACCGTTTCGGTTTATGAGAACTATGTATTTATGGATACAGGCTCTCCGCACCACGTTGAGATCGTTGAAGACCTTGCAAACTTTGATGTAAAAAATATTGGTGCTAACATCCGTTACAGTGGGCTGTATGGCGATAAGGGTTCTAATGTAAATTTCGTTTCTCAGGTAGGTGCTGACAAATTTTCAGTGCGCACCTACGAACGCGGGGTGGAAGATGAAACTTTATCATGTGGTACAGGTGTAACTGCCGTAGCTATAGCTATGAAAGTGCTTGGCAATACTGATGCCAATGAGGTAAAGCTTGAAACACCGGGCGGCGAACTGAAAGTGTCTTTTAAACAAAATGACAAGCAGTTTACCGAAGTGTATCTTACAGGGCCTGCAAAATATGTTTTCACCGGAGAAATAGAATGGTAACCCTAACCGGAAATACTATTTATTTAAGGGCACTCGAGCCCGACGACCTGGAGTTCATCTACAGGCTGGAAAATAATGAGGCCATCTGGGAGGTAAGCAATACGCAAACCCCTTACAGCCGTTTCCTTATACGCCAGTATTTAGAGAATGCACACCAGGATATCTATGAGGCTAAACAGCTTCGCCTTGCCATCTGTAAAAAGAACTTTTTTGATGCTATTGGCCTTATCGATCTTTTCGATTTTGACCCTGTGAATAACAGGGCAGGTGTGGGCATCATTATACAGGATACTGAAGAAAGAAACAAAGGTATAGGTACAGAAGCTTTGCAGCTTCTTATTGATTACGCTTTCAGTAGGTTACAGCTTCATCAGTTGTATGCGAATATCGATTCGGGTAATGTTGCAAGTGTGAGCCTTTTTACTAATTTTGGCTTTGAATTGATAGGTCAGAAAAAAGACTGGATTAAAAGAAATAATAACTATCACGACGAGGGGCTTTATCAGCTTATCCGTCAGCAATAACAACTAATTACATTGAAACTTAGAAGAATCGTAGGGATAGTTTCCCTTATTGTAGTGATTGGAGGAACTGTTATCGGTTACAGGATGTATCAACAGATATTTTCGCCTAACACAAAGTTTGGAGACGAGAGAGTTGCAGTATTCATTCCAACAGGATCGGATTATGAAGCAGTAAAGAAACTTGTTGCTCCTTATGTTGAGGATATGGACAAGCTTAACTCGGTTGCTGAGAAAAAAGAATACCCTGCCAATGTAAAAGCAGGTAAATTCATTCTGAAAAACGGAATGAACAGCAACGATATCATCAACTCGCTGCGTCAGCCGGTAACGGTTAATGTAGCTTTCAATAATCAGGAAACTATTGAAAGATTAGCTGGACGCCTTTCGCACCAGATTGAGCCGGACAGCCTTTCGCTGCTGGAAGCTTTTACCGATGAGAAATTCCTTGCCGATAACGGTTTTAATAAAGATAACGTACTAAGTATGTTTATCCCGAACAGCTATGAGTTCTTCTGGAACACTACACCTAACAAGGTAAGAGAGAAAATGGCTAAGGAATACAGAAAATTCTGGAATGAGGAAAGGCTGGCAAAAGCCAAAGCGCTTAACCTTACACCGCTACAGGTATCTGCACTGGCTTCTATCGTACACAAAGAGACTGTGAAGACAGATGAGCGTCCGCGCGTGGCAGGTGTATACCTTAACCGCCTTAACAAAGGCATGAAGCTGGAAGCCGATCCAACGGTTATCTATGCCATGAAAAAACAATCGGGTGATTTTGATCAGGTGATTAAACGTGTACTGTTTAAAGACCTGGTAATTGATTCTCCTTATAATATGTATAAATATGAGGGGTTACCCCCAGGACCTATTGCAATGCCTGATATCACGGCTATTGATGCAGTGCTAAACCCTGAAAAACATAACTACATTTACTTCTGCGCAAGCGTAACCAACTTTGGTTACCATGAGTTTGCAGTTACTCCTGCTCAGCACGAGGCGAACCGTCAGAAATATGTGGCGTGGGTAAACAAAATGGGAATAACGAGATAAGACCGTTTCGGGTTCCGGGTTTTGAGTTCCGGGTTACCGTTTAGAATAATATGAAAGCATCCATGAAAGTGGGTGCTTTTTGTTTATAGGAAAGTTTTATCTTAGTCTATTCTTTTATAAGAAACAGTGTAATGAACAGAAACACGAGAGTATATATATTTTTAACTGCAATTGCAATATCTATTCTTGCTGTTGTTGGTTTAGTTATATACATAAATATTAGTTTTGCGCGAGGGTTATTAGGTTTTGGAAAAGCTGTAACTACTGAAGAAAAGCTTCAATTAAAAGATAAGGTTAGAATGCTCAATCGCAATGTAGCTGATTTAAAAGCTTATGTATTGAGATATAAACCTATGGAAATTGATTTCCAAAAATGACAACTAAATACATTTGACTTAAAATATATTTACTCTAAGCATGATAAAGAATCAATTAAGAAGAATGATGAGATTGCAAACATCCTTCTGCTTAAACTTTATTTGTCTCATTTAAAGGATTATAATCAGGGATATGATCTTATATCAATGAGAAGAGGCCAAGTAAAATATATAATTGAGTATTACTTTCAGTCTAATGGAATTGATACAACGGCTGAAATGTATAATACCGGTTCCGTCTATGAAATTGTAAAGGCTAAAAAGAATAGTATTACGGTTAACAAACTGTTGAGAAATATTGAGCGTGAACAAAACAGGATTGAGGCGTATTTTAAAGAGCTTGACAAGGAAAAACTTAATAAACATTAATTCCCTACGGGAAATATGCAACTACCTATAAACGTTGCTACCAACATTAAATCGCTACGCGATACATGACAGAAGTAATTTCCCGTTAGGGAAATAATATTGGTAGCAATGATAAACGTGGGCGGATAAATTTCCTGTAGGGAATCAATACCACATGCATAATTAACCTAAAAGGTTCACACACAATAGCCGGAGGCATCGCCTTCTGGGGAAAGAGTAAATAGTTTCAGTATTTATTTAAAAACAACAGGAATTTTATTTTTTGATCTTATCGTTCCGTTAAATACTTCATAACCATTGTGTTCAATCGTTTTTAGATCTGTCCTGCTGATACATTCTTTATATTTTGCTGAATCACTGTGTACTAAAATTTCTGCATAATATTTTTGTTTAGGATCCAGGTTAACCATATAATTGGCTTCTTCAAGTAAATGGCCAAAAGGTAATACAACAAACCATTCAAAATATAAGGTTTCGTTAGGGTGTATTATAAAGTTTTTGCCATTTTCTAAATATACTCTCATATCATTATAGTCTAGTGATTTCTTGTAGAGTTCTTCAGTTGATAAGCCAATAACTGAGGGTAAGCTAACTCTTGGCTTCTGGTAATTTCCTTTGTTGTCATATATGTCAATATAACCAGAGTTAATCTTTAATATGCTCATATTTGAATGGATCTTTGGATCGGTCAAAATTTAGCTCGGCCAAATTAAAATAATATGTTTTGTCGCTGTTATTCTTTAATTTATAAGTAATGATCGTTCTTGCCGTTTCTATTGGAACACCGTTAGCTTCTATATATTCATTGTGAAATTCTCCTTTCATGTCTTTACACTTTACTTCTTTCGTCAATATTTCAAGTTCGAAAGGACTGTCTTTATCCTGAGAATTGCATCCTGTCAGCAGGATACTAAGAACAATGATTATATTTTTCATATCGGTTTTGAATGATTGTAATCAAATATAATATATTTTTCTTACAAAATATCTCGTTTTATTCTGCATGCATACAAAAATCATCAAAAGTTGACGTTCTAAAAACAAAAATGTATTTATTTTCTTACTTTATTTTGGCGATTTTCTAACGGTTTCGTAAATTTAACATTCGACAAACCGCACATTTTTCCCGTTAAAATACTTCGTAAGGTAATCTTTGTAACTCCCTTTGGTTGCAGTAGTTAGGGGAGATTCTTCTTCTTAAATTGTGACCTTAAGGTTATGTTAAAGTTAGGGGTGTTTATAACTAATTGATTATCAACTATATTTTTTATCGTATATTTGCCTCGGTAATTTCATTAAGGTGACAGCTTATGAGAAAACAAAATACATGATAAAAAAATGGTCATACTTTTTAGGGTTAGCCCTATTCATCACGATTGTAAGCTCGGGCTTTAAAAAGACAGAAGCAAAACAATTTGGAAAGATCGAAGGATTTCACCTTGCTGAAGACGAGATCACGAATTACACAGTACCAACCATCGACGAGACTGCAAAAGTCGATTTTAACTTTCCGTTCACTGGAAAGTCTTACGTAGGATTTAAACAGGCGGTAGCCTTTAAAGAGTCTCAGGGACTCTACAAACTTGTAAACCGTTTCGGTTACATGGGTAAATACCAATTTGGTAAAAGTGCCCTTCGTGCTATAGGCATTAAAGATACCAAGGCTTTTTTAAACAATCCTGCGCTTCAGGAAAAAGCATTTAAAGCCCTTCTTGCTAAAAACAAATGGGAACTTCGTAAAGAGATTCACCGTTTTGATGGTAGGGTTATCAAAGGCGTTAAAATTACTGAATCAGGTTTATTGGCTGCAGCTCACCTTGCAGGAGCAGGTTCGGTTAAAAGTTTTTTGCACAGTAATGGAAACAAAGCTTTTAAAGACGGTTTCGGTACTTCGCTTAAAACATACATCAAAAAATTTGGTGGTTATGATACTTCAAACATAGTAGCGCAACAACAACCAAAGGTGATGTAAAATATAAAGCAACAAACAAACAAATAATGAGAAGGCCGCTTTTATAGCGGCTTTTTTTATGGCTTTTCTTGTACTGAAACCTTTTAATTAGTAAATTGGTAGTATAACCTATTTGTATGACAAAGTTTAGTGAGATCTTTAACCTTCGTGAAGGAGAAGGTAACAGGATAAAGACACTCGAAGAAATAAAAAGCAATATTTCGTTTAAAGGCGCTAATCTCTGGACACTGGCCTGTGCCATTATTATTGCATCGGTTGGTCTTAATGTAAATTCTACCGCGGTAATTATTGGCGCGATGCTTATTTCGCCACTTATGGGGCCTATAGTCGGAGCCGGATTTGCCCTTGGTATCTATGATTTCGATTTGCTGAAAAAATCTCTTAGAAACCTTCTTATTGCTACGGTTGTCAGTCTTGTGGTGTCTTCGCTTTACTTTTACCTTAGTCCGTTTAAAGATGTCCAGTCGGAACTTTTAGCACGTACCTCTCCTAATATTTACGATATACTCATTGCTTTTTTTGGAGGATTGGTTGGTGTTATTGCGGTTACCCGTACTGAAAAAGGAAATCCTATTCCCGGAGTTGCCATAGCAACAGCTTTAATGCCGCCGTTGTGTACTGCAGGCTACGGTATAGCAACAGGGCAGTGGTCGTTTATGCTGGGTGCTTTTTACCTGTATTGCATCAACTGTACCTTTATAGGTATTGCGACTTTTCTGATTGTAAAATACCTAAGGTATCCTGCTAAAGAGCAGGTAGATAAAAGCTGGCAAAAGAGGCTGAGGTTGTCTATTACAACTCTTACGCTTATTATGTTGGTTCCTAGCGCATGGTTAGCTTATTCGCTCTATCGCGAACAACAGTTTAAAAAGAATGCTGAGGCTTTTATAAACAGTGAGTTTACCGAAAAAGGTTATACTGTGGTGTATAAGAAAACAGATTTTAAGTCTGCTCCAAAAAGAATTGAAGTAGCACTTCTTAGTAAACGATTTACAAAAGAAGAGCTCAAATCACTTCAGGCGGATAAGGAAAAGAATAGTTATTTAAAAGGAGTGTATCTTCATATCAGGCAAGATAGCACCGACAGGTTTACAGCTTTGCGCAAGGATATAATGGATCAGATTAAGACAGGCGAGAGCCAGCTTAATGAAAAAGACCTTAAAATCCTGCAGCTTGAAAACAGGTTAAAAGAATACAGGTTGAGCTATGACGGTCTTTTTAAAGAAGCGTCTATCCTGTTTCCGGAAATAACCTCCTTGTCTGTGTCAAGGCAAAGGCTGGAAACCAAAGACAGTATTTTACCTATTAATGTTGCACTGTACAACAGCAATAAGGTGCTGATTCAGGCAGATAACGAACGCCTTAAAAAATGGCTTGAGCAAAGAATAGGCGTAAAGGATGTTAAACTAATAAGAGTAACTGATTAAGCGGCCTGTTTTTTCTTTTTATTGTAGCTGCTTAAAAGTGTATATCCTACAATTCCTGATAGCACTGAAGCGATAAGGATAGCAAACTTTGCTTCCTGCTGTAAAGTAGCATCACTGAAAGATAAAAGAGCTATAAAAATTGACATCGTAAAGCCGATGCCTCCCAATAAACCCAGTCCGGCAATGTGCTTCCAGGTGGTTTCCTCGGGTAATTCCGCAACTTTCAATTTAACGGAAAGCCATGACATGAGGAATATGCCAATTGGTTTTCCTAAGAATAAACCTAGTACTATACCTAATCCAAGATTACTGGTTAAGCCGTTTACCATTCCTTCCTGAAAAGTGATGTTAGTATTTGCTATGGCAAATATGGGCATAATAATATAATTCACTGGATTAGAAAGAGCGTGTTCCAGCTTTTCAAGTGGAGATTCTACATCATCTTCGGTAGTAGGAAGTGTAAGTGCAGTAAGTACACCGGCAATAGTGGCATGTATGCCGGAGTGGTGAATGAAATACCACATAACCATTCCCGGTAGTATATAAAACCAGATGTTTTTAAACCCGAAACGGTTAAAAGCTATTTGTAATGCAAACATTGCTCCGGCGAATGCCAGGTAATTTAAGTGCAATTCGGTAGAGTAGAAGATTGCTATTACAATAATTGCCATGAGGTCATCTACGATGGCTAATGCCGCCAAAAATATTTTTAAGCCTGTTGGAACCCTGCTGCCCAATAAGGATAATATTCCCAGGGCAAAAGCAATATCAGTTGCCATAGGTATGCCCCATCCGTTTGCGGTAGCTGTACCTTCATTGAATAAAGTATAAATTATAGCAGGTACAATAACACCACCTATAGCTGCCAATACCGGCAAAGTAGCATGTTTTATTGAAGAAAGCTCACCTTCAACGATTTCCCTTTTAATTTCAAGCCCTACCAACAGGAAAAATACCGCCATAAGTCCGTCGTTTATCCATGTCAGGATGGAATAATCCAAATGTATGCCTGTAGTAGAGAAGCCAATTTCTGTATTTAGGAAATTTTGAAATCCTGTAGCGAAACTGGTGTTAGCTATTAATAGGGAAATTATAACGCATACTATAAGCAAAATACCTCCAAAAGAAGAAGATTCCGAAAAGCGTTTGAATATTTTAAGGTTGATGAGTTTTGCCATAATTACAAATATACCAAAAATAGGTGTTTCGGCCTAGTTATATTGGTTATAAGTTCTCTATAGCTACCTTGTATGCCGGGTCTTCCGGAGTGTTAATTTCTATAATCGTTTCGGCTGTTTTTAATAGTTGTATACAGTCAGGGCTAAGGTGTTGAAGCCTTAATTTTTTTCCTGCTTTTTGGTACTTGGAAGCCAATGTGTTTAGTGCTTCTATAGCAGACATGTCCGATACACGGCTTTCCTTGAAGTCAATCACCACTTCCTGTGGATCGTTTTCAATGGTAAACTTCTCATTGAATGCCGTAACCGAACCAAAGAACAGCGGGCCGTATATTTCGTAATGTTTTACTCCGTTTTCATCAATATAGTGCCTTGCCCTGATGCGTTTGGCGCTTTCCCAGGCAAATACTAATGCTGATATGATAACGCCAATTAATACCGCCAGTGCAAGATTGTGTAATACGATGGTAATTACAGCTACCAGTATCCCTGTGAAAATATCGGATTTTGGCATTTTGTTGATGATCCTGAAGCTTGCCCACTCAAATGTGCCAAAAGCTACCATGGCCATTACACCAACTAAGGCTGCCATGGGAACCATTCCTATTACCGGAGCACCAACTAGTATGATAAGTAGTATGGTCAGGGCAGCAATTATACCCGAAAGCCTTGCCCTTGACCCCGCCGAAAGGTTAACCAGCGTTTGTGCTATCATAGGGCAGCCACCCATCCCGAAAAAGAATCCATTAGCGATGTTTGCAGTTCCCTGTGCGATGCATTCGCGGTTGCTGTTGCCTCGGGTTCCGGTAATTTCGTCTACAAGGTTAAGGGTAAGCAGCCCTTCGGTTAAACCTACTGCCGCCATAATAAGTGCATAAGGCGCTATAATCTGTAAAGTCTCAAGATTAAACGCAATATCGGGTACATGAAAAGATGGGAAACCTCCCTGTACTGAAGCGATATCAGCAACGGTCTTGGTTTCGATACCAAAGCCAATCACAACCAAAAACACTACTACAATAGCCACCAGCGATGCCGGAACAGCCTTTGTGATTTTAGGGAAACCTACAACAATTGCAATTGTCAGGGCAATGAGGCCGAGCATTATGTATAAAGGTGAACCCGATAACCAACTGCCATCGGCTCCTTTTAACTGCTCTAATTGCGACATGAATATTACAACCGCCAGTCCGTTTACGAAACCATACATTACCGGTTGTGGAACCAGGCGAATGAACTTCCCAAACTTAAATACTCCAACTAATATCTGAATTACTCCTGCTAATGCTACAGCAGCAAAAACATATTCCATGCCGTGCGATTTCATTAGGGCGATAAGAGTAATAACCGTTGCACCGGCACCTCCCGATACGAGTCCCGGTCTTCCACCTAAAACAGCAGTGACCAGTCCCATAATGAAAGCAGCATATAATCCAACTAATGGTGGAAATCCCGCCAGTATCGCAAAAGAAAGCGACTCGGGTATCATTGTCATGGCTACGGTAAGCCCGGCGAGTATTTCGTTTTTATAGTTTACTTTTTGGGAGAAGTCGAATAGTTTCATTTTAGAAGTTGCAAAGTTGCAGAGAAGCTAAGTCTCAAATTTTTTAGAATCGCAAAGTTACAAAGTAGAAGTATGGATATAAAATAAAACCTTGACGTTGTATATATTTGTTACATGCAAATAGTAAATGAAATACTCAGCTTGTTCATTAGACTTGGTTTTACAGCTTTTGGCGGCCCTGCAGCACACATTGCGATGATGCGCCGTGAAGTAGTTGCCAAAAAACAATGGATGGACGATGGCCAGTTCCTGAATCTGGTAGGGCTTACCAATCTGATTCCCGGACCTAACAGTACAGAGCTTGCTATACACATTGGTAAAGAAAAAGGGGGTGCAAAAGGTTTAGTGATTGCGGGTATATGTTTTATATTGCCGGCTGTACTTATTACTATTGCTTTTGCCTGGATGTATAAGGAATATGGGACATTGCCTCAGGCAGAACCTTTTATTTATGGTGTGAGGGCTGTTGTTATTCCTGTGATACTTGTGGCGGTGTATCCATTAGCTAGGGCATCGCTAAAAAGTAACGGACTCATAGTTGTTGGTATTGCAGCTTTAGTACTTGCTTTTATTGGGATTAATGAAGTTTTTGTGATGTTTGGAGTGGGGCTTTTATATCTAATCTACAATTTTATAAAAGCTAAAAAGGCAGTGGTTTCTGTTTTTCCGGTGCTTTTTTTTGCTCCGGTAAAAGCGGCTAGCAATTCAGGACTATTTTGGGTGTTTTTAAAAATAGGAGCGATATTGTATGGTAGCGGCTACGTACTTTTTGCCTTTATAGAAGATGAATTGGTTGCCAAAGGACTTTTGTCACGTGAACAGCTAATGGATGCTATTTCCGTTGGGCAAATTACACCGGGACCTGTATTTTCATCCGTTACCTTTATCGGTTACCAAATAAATGGATTGATGGGGGCAATGTTGTCCACACTTGGTGTATTTATACCTTCCTTTATTTTTGTAAGTCTTATAGGTTACTTCAAAGGTAAGTTGCTGAGATCAATTCTTTTTAAGGCATTTTTAGATGCAATAAATGTGGCATCGGTTGCCATCATAGCTGTAGTTTGTCTTAAAATGGGACAAGAGGCATTAACGGACTGGCGAACAATAGCGATAGCGGTTTTAGGCTTTCTTATTTTGTGGTTTAGGCCATCACTAAACAGTGCTTATATTATATTGTTTGGCAGTATCTTTGGGTATTTATTAATGTATTTTTAGGTACATATAAAACCTTATCACCTTAAAACCTATGCACAATAAAAATACACGGCCTGTTGTGCAGGTCTATCTTTTCCTTTTTCCACTGGGCAATGGTCTTGGTCTTGATGTATTCGGTAGGCAGGGTAATATCTGCAGCAATACACAGGTGGGTGTTCGGCTGAAGCGTGTTCAGTATATCCTCCATCAGCTTGTTGTTGCGGTAAGGTGTTTCAATAAACAATTGCGACTGGCTTTTATCGTGTGAAAGCTTTTCGAAATTCTTCAATGCACTTTTCTTGTCCGACTTATCAATTGGTAGGTAGCCGTTAAAAGCAAAGCTTTGCCCGTTCATTCCGCTGGCCATAATTGCCAATAGGATAGAAGAGGGGCCAACCAGTGGTACCACCTGAATTCCTTTTTCGTGGGCGATCTTAACGATAGCTGCACCGGGATCGGCAACACCGGGACAACCGGCCTCACTCATCAGGCCAACATTCTTTCCTTCTATACAGGGTTGTATGAACGATAAATGGTCTGCGGCATCGGTATGCTTATTAAGGACAGATAATTTTAGATCAGGCTGTTTTTTGGTAGGAAGTATCGCCTTGATGAAACGGCGTGCTGTTTTCTCGTTCTCTACAATATAATGGTCTATGAACTCAATAGATCGTGCTACGGTATCGGGTAAAACCAGTTTCGGGTCGGCATCATCGCCTAGGGGTACGGGTAATAGATATAGCTTGCCTGTTGGGTTCATAATTCTGTAATTTAGCATGAATTAATATGTGTACAAAGGTAGGTTATTCAGTCGGGTTTTTGTCATTCTGAGCGAAGTGCAACGGAGTCGAAGAATCTTAGAGTATGAATGAGATTGCCGCGCTTCATTGCATTGCGCTCGCAATGACAAAAAGTAAGCATTAAGAATACTCCTTCAAAAGTTTACCGGCTACGATCTCACAGGCTTCATCAAGCATATCATATACATTGTCAAAACCTTCAGGGCCACCGTAGTAAGGGTCAGGTACATTAACGTTTTTACCGGGATGCACCTCGTTCATCATCAGTTTTACTTTGGCTTTCGCCGAAGCATTCGGAGCCAGCTTTTGTACATCACTCAGGTTAGAGGTGTCCATTACATAGATATGGTCGAATTCTGTAAAGTCAGAAACTTTTATCTGGCGTGCTTTCTGGCAACTGATGTCGAGTCCGCGGTTCTTTGCGGTAGCAACAGAACGTTTGTCCGGACCTTCCCCGGCGTGCCAGTTGCCTGTTCCGGCAGAATCCACGATAAAATCGCCCGCAGGCAATTTAGACTGCAGGATACCTTCTGCCAATGGAGAACGACAAATGTTTCCCAGGCACACCATTAAAATCTTAACGGGCATTATATCGATAATTTTTTGTTGATGTCGTCAACAAACTTACGGAACTGCTTGTCGGTAGTTACAAGGTTATCAACAGTCTTACAAGCGTGAAGCACGGTGGCGTGGTCACGGTCACCAATTTGCGAACCGATGTTAGCCAATGATGCTTTAGTGAACTTCTTAGCGAAGAACATAGCCAGCTGTCTTGCCTGTACAACGTGGCGCTTTCTTGTTTTGGACTGAAGCGTGTCAACGTCAAGCTGGAAATAATCTGATACTACTTTTTGGATGTAGTCGATAGATATTTCGCGTTTCACATTCTTAACAAATTTCTCTACTACCTGTTTGGCCAGTTCGAGTGTTACCTCACGGTGGTTGAAAGACGACTGTGCGATAAGTGAAATGATAGCACCTTCAAGTTCGCGAACGTTGCTTTTAATATTCTTGGCAACATATTCTACTATTTCATCAGGCATCACTACACCATCACGGTAAAGGATGTTGTTAAGGATAGATATCCTTGTCTCATAGTCCGGTTGGTGAAGCTCGGCAGAAAGACCCCATTTAAAACGGGACAATAGCCTTTGCTCGATATCCTGCATATCTACAGGAGCTTTGTCTGAGGTAAGGATTACCTGCTTGCCATTTTGGTGCAGGTGGTTAAAGATGTGGAAGAACACGTCCTGCGTACCTGTTTTTCCTGATAGGAACTGTACGTCGTCAATGATCAGCACATCGATAAGCTGGTAGAAATGAATAAAGTCATTTCTAGTATTTCTTTTAACCGAGTCGATATACTGCTGCGTGAAAATTTCGGCAGAAATATATAGTACGGTTTTTTCAGGGTATTTGTCTTTAATCTCAACACCAATAGCATGTGCAAGGTGGGTTTTGCCCAAACCTACACCACCGAATATTAATAATGGGTTGAAAGAAGTTCCACCCGGTTTGTTGGCAACAGCCATACCTGCAGAGCGGGCAAGCCTGTTAGAATCACCTTCAAAAAAATTGTCGAAGCTGTAATTTGCATTCAGCTGGGATTCAATTTTAAGGTTACGGATTCCCGGTATAACAAATGGGTTTTTAAGCTCAGGGTTTTTGTTCTGTAGAGGAACGTCAACTTCCTGAGGTTTAACAGGCGCGCGATGGGCACTTGGCAGCTGCTCTGTAAAAGGCTGCTTATTGCCATAAGTGTTTTCCATCTTAATTTTATATAGTAACTTCGCGCTGTTACCAAGTTCTTTTGTAAGAGCAACCTTTAATAATTTTACATAGTGTTCCTCGAGCCATTCGTAAAAGAATTTACTCGGAACCTGTATGTAAAGAGCGTTATCAGTTAACTCAACGGCTCTAATCGGTTCGAACCAGGTTTTGTAAGCCTGATCCTGAATATTGTCTTTTATGAAAACAAGACAGTTCTCCCATACCGATTGCGCAGTTTTAGTCATAAATCCTGAATATTAGATGTTTATTAATTGGTTGTCCAACTATGGAAAGAGTATACAGAATGCTCTTGTTTGGAGGAACAAATATGAACACATTTTTTTGTAAAAAAAAACGGTTTGTATATTGATTTTATAAAAAAAATATTGTAAGCATTAAAGTAAAGATTTAATAAAAAATTAACAAAAATAAAATATGATTTTTCATGAATTTAGAGTAAGAGTTCGATATGCGGAAACCGACCAAATGGGAGTGGTTTATCACGGAAATTACGCACAATACTTCGAAATGGGACGGGTTGAATGGCTTCGTAATCTGGGAGTTAGCTACAAGTCTATGGAAGAAGATGGTGTGATGCTTCCTGTTGTTAGCTTAACAATGAACTACAAAAAACCTGCCCGTTATGATGATTTATTAACAGTAAGGACAATATTCAAAGAACAGCGCTCGGTTAAGATAGAATTTGACTACGAGATATTAAATGAAGCTGGTGAGTTATTAACAACAGGTAACTCAGTTTTAGTATTTGTTGATGGGAAAACCGGTCGTCCAACAGCACCTCCTTCATACATTACAGAACGTTTAAATGCTTTAATTTAGTGTGTTTTTTGTCGTGAAAACTATGCGGATCGTCGTATTTTTCTTTAACAAATTTAGTTGTAAGTTTACTGTTTACAGTTCACTGTAATAGCTTGATTTAAGCTAAAACTGTTAACGGTTAACTGTCAACTTATAACTATTTCATATAAATTAGTAAATGCTTCCAATACCATGGGAGCATTTTTTTTACGCGTTGAAATTACAATCTCGCAATCCATTTCCATTTTTTGAGAAACAATATCAAGATTCTTTTCCTTTATCACGCGCATTACCTTGTTCATATTCTGATACCCAAATTTAAGGGTGTAATGTACGTCGATAGTTTTTTCTACAATTTCCGATGCTTCCAGTGCCATTTGTGCTGAAGTCTTGTAGGCTGTAATGAGTCCGCCAACGCCAAGTTTTACACCGCCAAAATAACGTACCGATACTACTAATACATTGGTTACTCCAAAACTTTGTATCTGACCGTATATGGGCATACCCGCTGAGTTGTTGGGTTCGCCGTCGTCGTTGGCGCGGTAGTATATCTTGTCGGTACCCAATTGAAAAGCGTAACACCAGTGGCGTGCCGAATGATGCTGCTTTCGTAAATCCTCCAGGATAACTTTTACCTCTTCTTCGCTGGTTACCGGATAGGCGTAGCCAAAGAACTTGCTGTTCTTTTCCTTAAAGAGTGTTTCTTCTCCCGGTGCTGCCAGTGTTTTATAAGTGTCGTTTTCCATGAGGGTTGCAAAGGTAAAAAATAGTTTAAAGTTTACAGTTCACGGTTTACAGTTTTATGATGATCTGAAAGGTTCTGATATGGTAGCCGGAGGCATCGCCTTCGGAGGTAAGGGTGAGATTCAAAAAATAAAATCCCCGATAGTAAGATAATTAGTATATTTGAGAGTATATGAAATTAAAAAAAAATCAATCATGAAAAATACAATCATTAAAGGGATGTCGGTTTTAGTGTGCCTTGCATTTATTAGCTGCGGTCAGAATGAGAAAAAGAAAGAGGAGTTTGCTCCTAAAGAGAAATACTGCGGTGTTGAACTTACCGGATTTGAGGTTCTTGATCTTAAGAATGTGATGAAAAACCAGGTACCTGTTTCGGCAGCAGATGAAGCGCTAAACCAAAAACTGGTTAACCATATCGATACGTTGACGGGAGGTACACAGCAGATAGGGATGAGGATTTTTTATAAAGACAAAGATAAAGTAAGCATGTATGTGCAGGGACCGGATGATGCTGCTGTTACCGAAAAAGTGTGCTGCTACTTGTTGGGTTCAGAGCTTGATAGCCAATTGCCTAAACAACGTAATGTTTTATACTATACCGAGAAGAGCGATAACATTGTAGCCGGAATAAAAAGCAAGTAAGTTGTTGGGTTTCCGGTTAAGAGTTTAGGGTTGCCACTCAGCTCTAATAAGAACCTGAAGGGTTGGGATAAATTAGATTGGATACAGCCTTCTGGTGTATGAATGAGAGGGTACAAAGTAGGAGTGTAATCGTAATAAAAAAACAGTATGCTTGTAGTAAGATAATTCTATGAAAACCATTTTTATTTCCATCTTGTTTCTAATTGTATCAATTTCCTCAGCTCAAACAGTATCAGAGATAAATGATTTTATAGGTATTCCCGATTCTTTGGAATATACTAATGAAATACGTATTTATAAAAGATATTCAACTACAAATGGCACTGAAATTTTTAGAATTTACAGTAATGCTGTAGAATTTAAGGCTGAGTTCTATGTGTATTTAGGAGTCATTCCGGGATGTGTGCAAAAGCGCTCTTTTACAAAAACAGATATTAAAGGCAATTTAAGTAATGAAATGGCTTGGATGAAAATTGAGATTTCAGGAATAGAACATTTGCCGGAATGGAAAATGTTTGAATATAAATTTAAAATGCCTGAAATCGTTTTTTCAGAAGGGAGCTATGTTTATCAGACTACTACAATGGCTATTTCTGATGGTGTTGGATATAGTGTGTTTTATAAAAGTGGTAAAATAAAGAATCATATTGAATACGGTAATCCTGAAAGTTATCTAAGAAGATTTCCGGGAGTTGATGAACTAGAGATGTTTTCAAAAATGCTGGACGTTATAAGAAAGGATTTTGGTATATGGATAGAAGAAAACTAATCAAAAAACTAATTATCTATGCGTTAGTACTTGTCCTGCTGGTAATTGGAGTTTTCTTTAGCTACATACGCTATGGAGGGTATTGGTTAACTGATAAAGAAACCCGTAGTGAAATAATTTCAGAAATTAAAGCCGCACCGCAACTACCGGATAACTTCATGAAGGTTTATAATGACCTTTACCCTGAAGTAATGGAAAAGAGCGGATGGCAATATGTTTTTAACAGACTGCCTTTTGGGCAGAGGCATGAATACAGTTCGTCAATGGCTATTGCTTATGAATGTGGAGCGTCAAGATTACATGGCGCCTTCTTTTATATAGAGCAGTTTAATTTTGTTTTAGAGGATAGTTTAACTCCGCAGGAATGTTTGAATAAATATCTACAAATGGTGGATTTTGGGCGTGCAATTGGTGTCGAGGATGCTGCTCAGGTATATTTCAATAAATCATTAAATCAGCTCAATGAAGATCAGATTTTGGAGATATTAGTCAGGCTTAAAAATCCTTCATTATATAATAAAGAAAGAAAAAACAGGCAAAAATTTTTTATGAATAGATTTTATACTCTTAAAGGTAAATTAGAGCAGAATAGGGGTGCTAAATAATCAATTCCCTACGGGAAATGGTGTAAACCAAATTAATTTGCTACCAATATTGTTTCTCTAACGGGAAATTACTCCTGCGATTATCGCGTAGCGATTTAATGTTGGTAGTTAATAAGTATGTGATATGATTTATATTTCCCGTAGGAATTAATATATTTTGAGTTCTGTCAGAAGTAAATGTAATTGTTTAGCTGAAATTATCACAAAGCTGATTCTCTCCATTAGAAAAATAATTATGTAAATTTGGGTCATGAGCAAGCAAACACCTTTTTCGGTATGTGGAGAAACATTAATGTCTCCAATGCATATATGCGGTTTTTTTGATTCGAGAGAACAACAATATGAAGTTATCATTCCTTATATTATGGAGGGTCTGGCAGCCAATGACAAGGTAATTAATATGCTTGAAGGAAACCGCCACGGTGAACATTGCCGTTGCCTGACTGACAATGGGATATCCATAGCCGAAACAATGGCGAGTGGGCAGTTGGAAATATTGGCCTCTGAAGATACCTACATTAAGGGTGGCGAGTTTGCTGCTGACAAAATGTATGACATGCTCGAAAGAACTTTATTATCTGCATCACATGCAGGGTATGAAAGTGTTAGGGCATGCGGAGATATGGTTTGGGCGCTGAAGAATCTTCCCGGTACAGATGAACTTCTGGCTTATGAGGCGAGCTTAAATGTGCTTACGCCGAAACATTCCTGTTCTCTGATCTGTATGTATGATGTCAGTAGTTTTAGCCAGGATACGCTTACTGAAGTATTACTTACCCATCCTTATGTTATCAAAAATGGGAAAATCTCCAAAAATCCACATTATTTAGAGCCATCGGCAGTAATGTCCGGTATTTCAGATTTTGTGTCCAAACCTTTGAAATCGTAAAGCTTCAATTTTATATAATTCATTATAAAACAACAAACCCCATCCGCTATCGAATGGGGTTTATTGTTTTTGAATTAATCCAGAATATCTAAAAATTTAAGTCCGAACATTACACCATCGGTTGCAAAGCCGCTTCCCTGGTAGGCGCGAACGTAGTCTACGCGCAGCATCCTGAAGTTACCCCAACCGATGTTGTCAAATCCGGCTGTGAATTCCTGATACGGTTTGCTATCCGGTGTTGCAGCGGCATGGTAGCCTACTACTAAGTTCCATTGTAGTACATTCAGTAGCGGAATCTTATTCATGATGTAACCTTTAAAGTTATGTTCAATGTGCGATTCAAAATATGCATCATTGGTATACAGGCTGTAGTAGGGCAGCAGGTTAAAGCTGCTTATGTTAGTACCTCCTGAGTTTACGTGAGTCTCATTGGCATTAAAGTGTTTGTAATCGGTAAAGGCAATGCCATCAGCATTAAAGAATTTACCTCCCTTAAGACTAATAGCAAAATCACCCTTATTGCCAAAAGTTGTTCTGTATTGTGCGCCGGCTGCGATAAAATCGTATTCGTATTCTTTTATGCTTCCTGCAAATCCCTTTTCATACTTAATGCCAAGAGTTGGGTACTGGCCGTAATTCATGGCTCTCTTTTCACCTCCCGGATACACCTTGTATTTTAGTCCGAAATTAAAGTTGGCGCCTATACTTGCTTTGTAAAGCGTGTGTTTTTCGAACGGAGCCGATGAATAGTTGTAAGGTTGTAAAGGATCGTTTGATGTATAGCTGTGATTGTCGTCCTTGATGAAAACCCACGGCGCATTATTGTACAATGCCCTGCGGCGTAAATATTCCACACTACCTGTAGCAGTAATACCATCAGCAATCCTGTTGGAATAGGCTATTTTGGCAAAGGTCTTGTCATAAAGTTTCATATAGTTGCGCTCAAAGAAAAGTGTGCTTATCGCATTGACAAAAGGAGAAATGTTAGAAGCGTTGAATTGTTCTACGGTATTACCTCCGCTAAGATAAAAGTTGTAGGCACTTGCAGATCCGCTAAACCTTACCCTGTCTTCAGCGATACCATATTCAGCTTTAACTCCAGTATAAAGTCGCCTCTTTTTAAAATCATACTTTTCTTCAGGATTAAGAGCAAAACTTGCATTCATGCCGGTATTCAGTACCCAGCCCTGTACGGTATTATATGATGGAATATGCAGTATTCCGTCATAATTAAAACGGGTGTCTTTTGAATTTTTATAACTGTAGCCTGTTATAGGATCTTTCCAGTTGAACTTATTATATTTTTTGTTGATGGAATCCTTATAAGCTACCGATTCGTGCAGCGTTTGTATGCTGTCTTTTTTGATATAATCAATAGTTTCTTCTTCGGTAAGCGGAATTGGCCTCATGGTATTCCAGTAAACAGAATCTTTTTTGTTGGCTTCATCTTCGATAATGATCATCTCCTTACCAAAGGTTTTTTTATCAAACTTGTCGTGGAAAACATAATTGGTATATACGTGGGTAAAGGAGCCGCTAAAGGTTATTCCGAAACCTCCTGCGTCAATATCAAATACCTGTGAGTTTTTAGCCCAAATGCCATTCTGGCTGTTGTAAGTGTAGTTTTGTTTCAGGTTCAGGTTATTCAGGAATGGTGTCTGCAATCGGTAGCCTTTCATGTCAAAATCGGTAGCATAGATAGCCCAACTGTTGTCTACAATATAAATGTAGCCCTCAACAACAGCTTCCTTGTCGCGGCGTGGCGTAACCTTTATTTTATTGATCTGGTTGTTGTTCTCATCAAAAAAAGTACCTTCCAGTTTGTATTTATAATAGGTTAAAGCGCCCGAACCGATAGGGGAGATTACCTGAACTTCGCTCATGTCTACATAATTGTCATAAAAGTTATAGTAGGTATTCATGGCGGTATTAAAGCTGAAACCATTGTCGTTTCCGCTTACTTTAGAGGCAATAATGCGTTCTTTCAGATTGTTAGGCTGCTCGAAAGTGATATGCGAAACGGTTTCGGAAAGATAGAGGATGCCGCTTCCTGTTGAATCTACCATGCCATCAGGGACTTCTACGGTTTGTCCCAGGAATTTTTTAGGCAGGTTTTTTATCCTGAATATTCCTTTAGAATAGAAATCCGATTCAAAACGTCCGGTTTTGGCAGAGTTTTCTTTTCGGTGGGCTATCGCCTGTCGGATCACTTCATAGGCAGGATCTTCAGCATTCGATATCACTACTTCATTAAGCTGATAGTTTTCATCGGGCATCATAACGTTAAGTACATGCGGTAGCGATTTTACGTCGACCGATAGTTTTTGGGTCTTAAAGCCTATCGACTGAAAGATAACGGTATATTTTCCCGTTGTTTTTACAGCAAGTTCATACTGGCCCTGCTCATTGGCAGTGGTACCATTATAAGTGTTTTCAATGGTTATGCTCACAAAAGGAATTCCCTGTCCGTCAGCAGAAGTAATTTTTCCTTTTATCTGTGCAAAAGATGCAGCACTAAGCAAAAGGAAACAAGTAGTCAATAATTTGTGCATTGGTTTATGGTTATAGTTAGGCAATCGGGTAATATATAAAGTAAGACGTGTTCCCGGTTATAATGGTTGTATCCCGTGGCTAAATTTTTTTAAAAATATCCTCTTATAACGATTTTGTTTTTATTTTCTTACAATGTTTGATTGAAAAAAACATTAGCAATAAAGATAAGCTTTTGAAAATAACAAATACCGTTTACATTTGTAGTATGAGAGAAAAACGATTCAACCTTGCCAGCAGGCTTCTACATTGGGCTATTGCTTTTACTTTTTTATATATAATGCTAACTGTGCTGCTTCGTATGGGGTGGATGAATAAAGGCAGTATGGGCACAATAATACATGATGGCCTTGCCGAACAAAATGTTGCCATTTCCCAGGATGATGCTATTGGTTTAGCTAAAAAAGTGCGCAGGCCTATGTGGAATACTCATATTATCGCCGGTTATGTTTTGGTTGGGTTATTTGTAGTGCGTATTATCCTTACCTGGGTACAGGGTGCAGGCTTTGTAAGTCCGTTAAAGAAAGGTATTACACAATATGAGAGATTCAAATCATGGGTTTATGTGATTTTCTATATTCTTTTAGGAGCTTCGCTGTTTACAGGGTTGATGATGGAATTTGGTCCCGAAAGCCTTGAGCATACTATGGAAGATATCCATGTACTTTCTCTATATTATTCAGTAACTTTTATAGTGCTTCATACTGCTGGTGTTCTTATTGCTGATGCAGGAAAGGAAAGAGGGATTATCTCTAAAATTATAAGTGGGGATAAGCCATTATAGTTTAAAATTTCAACATGGGACTTGAAGTTATAGTTGAAATTATTGGAGAAACAATTTTTATGCTTGTCGATTTGCCTGGAACATATGTTCATTGGCTTCTGAAAGGAAAGAAAATGCCGTTCAAAGAAATTGAAGAGCGTTATTTTGGTATAAATGTCCTGTTGTCATTGTTGATGTATTTTTTATTAGGATTGATTATTTATATTATTATACAATAAATAACGTCATTCTGTGAGGTTTTGCGCTACCTTTGAGTAAATCTTATCACTTATGAGTAGTACAATACAAGATCTAAGGCTTGCCGTTTTAATTGATGCCGATAATGTTCCCTATGCCAATGTAAAGGAAATGTTTGAGGAAATTGCCAAGTATGGCACACCTACATTCAAACGGATTTATGCCGACTGGACTAAGCCAACTGTATCAGGATGGAAAAAGGTACTGCTCGAAAATGCCATTACGCCCATACAGCAATACAGCTATTCAAGCGGAAAAAATGCTACCGATAGCGCTATGATCATCGATGCGATGGATATACTTTATACGGGTAAGGTTGACGGATTTTGCATTGTTTCTTCCGATAGTGATTTTACACGTCTTGCTACCCGTCTTCGCGAAGCCGGTATGAAGGTAATAGGCATAGGGGAGAAGAAGACGCTTATTCCGTTCATATCAGCCTGTGATAAGTTTATCTATATCGAGATACTTGGGAAAAATGATACTGATGCTGATATTGAAGATGATGCGAAAGAAGAAAAAGCAACTCCTGCAGTTAAACATCCTATAAGTAAGGTAGACAGAGGGCTTATAAAGCTTCTTAGTCAGAGTATAAACGATCTTGCAGATGAAAATGGATGGGCCTTTTTGGGTGATCTGGGTAATTTCATCCTCAAAAAACAGCCTGATTTTGACTCCAGAAATTATGGTTATCCAAAAATGCTGGCGCTTATAAAAAGTATTGATAAATTTGTTGTTGATGAAAGGGATACGGGCAAAAGCAAAATTAAGCACGTATATGTAAGGAATAAATAAAATGAAAGAAATAAAGAAACTTACCGAAGCCATACTGCGAAAAGACAAAAGCGTAAACAAAACGCAGTTTGATAAGGAATGGTTCTATTCAGTAGAAGATCTTGAAGATTACCTGAAAGAAGATCTTACCGGAATAGAGTCGGTTACGCTGCCGTTGGACTTTGATGGTGTAAAATATCCCATTCAGTGTACTACCTGGGAAGACCTTGAACGATTCCTGCACAGAGACCCGGTAGAAAGTTTCAGGGGAAGTGTACTTAAGAACAGAAAAAAAGAATAGGCGGTTTCAGTGTCAATATACTGATGTTATCCGACAACTGACAACTATCAACCGACAACAATTACTCCAATATATCTAAAAAGGTTAGCCCGAAAATTACACCGTCATTTACAAAACCGCTTTCGTATGACCTGATATAGTCTATCCTGAAAAATCGCGCTTTTCCCCATCCTACATTATCAAGCCCAATTGTAAATTCCGAATACGGATTACGTTCCGGTGTAGCAAGTACATGATAACCTGCCACCAAGTGATAATTCAGTTTGTTGAATAACGGAATGGAATTGGTAAGGAATCCCTTGAAATTGTGTTCCAAATGCCCTTCAAAATACTGATCATTTGTACTGTGCGAATAGTATGGAAGGAAGTTAAACACATTAAGATAGCGTTCTGATTTACCTATATGGGTTTCATTACCGTTAAAATGCCTGTAATCAGTAAAGGCTATGTTTTCTGAATTGAAGAATTTCCCAGTTCTGAAGCTAACGCCAAGTTCACCTTTGTTACCAACTGTCAGGTCATAATTCACTTTCGCTGACAGGTGATCAAAATTATAATCGTTAATACTTGAGGCAAACCCTTTCTCATATTTCAGGAAAACGCGTGGGTATTTATCGTTAGCGATGGTTTCCCTGCCGTTAGGTCGCGTCCTGTATTTTTGCCCGAAACTTATACGTGTTGCAAGCGACACCTTATACATATGATGCTTTTCAAAGGCCGGTGTTTCATTATCATAGCGGGTATCATCATCATACAGTAATAATGGATTGTTAGATGTATAAGGCTTGTAAGCATCTTTAAGTGTCGAAAACTTAGTATTGTTGAAAAGCGATTTCTTGCGGGTGTATTCCGCGGTTCCATAAAGATAAAGCCCGTTTATAATCTCTTCCTCATAACTAAGGCGTAAAAAATTATTGTCATACAGTTTCATATAATTGTCCTTGAAGAAAAGTGTGCTGATACTGTTTACAATCCTGTTTATAGGGTTTTCAGGATTAAATTGCTCAATGCTGCTGCCTCCTTTCAGCGTAATTATCCTTTTACTGAAATTATTAAACTTGCGTGAAATCGTACCCGTAGCTCTAAACCGCTGTTCGGCAAAGCCATAGTTCAGGTCGGTGCCTATAGTAGTATATGTTTGTTTGTCGGGATTGTGTTTTGTAAAATAAAATCCGGGTGCAAGGTTATAAGCCTGAACTGTATTAAAACCAAGCCTGCGTACAATTCCGGTATAGCTTATCTGCCAGTTCTTTTCGGTGTTGTAATATACGTAACCTATTGGGGTTGAAAGCCATTTAAAGCGGTTGCGCTGAAGATCAAGAGCATTAATATGCGATTTTCTTCCAGTCGCCTCCTGTAGGCTGTCTTTGCGACGATAATCGGTAATTTCCTCGCTGGTAAGCGGTATCGGGCGGTTTTTATTCCAATAACTATCAGGCAGGTTGTTGGCGCTGTCTTCAAAACGCTGAATTTCCGCAGTGAAAGTTTTGGGTCCGAAAACGGGATTTAAAACATAATTACTATATACTGACGAGAATCTGCCATTAAAGCCCACGCCAAACAATCCTGCATCAAAATCCAGTATTTGTGTGTTTTTAGTCCAAGTTTTTTCTTTGCTGTTATAGCCAAAGTTTTGCTTTATGTTA
Source organism: Flavobacterium sp. AG291 (assembly GCF_003350375.1). Lineage (GTDB taxonomy): Bacteria > Bacteroidota > Bacteroidia > Flavobacteriales > Flavobacteriaceae > Flavobacterium > Flavobacterium suzhouense. The sequence goes on from NZ_QQAR01000009.1 coordinate 90,310, forward strand.
AGGGTGTTCAGCAGATCCTTTCCAATCTGGCTTCCTTTTATGCTGAGGTCAACGCCATATAACTGCCAGCTGTCTTCTACTATATAGATGTAGCCATTAAAAGCAGGTTCCTTTTCTCTTTTAGAAGTAACTTTTATTTTATTAATGAGATGACGGTCGTTGGTATAAAAAGTACTTTCAAGCTGATATTTGTAGTAATTAAAAGCGTTTTCTGCTATTGGCGAAACCGCATTTACATTAAAGGGCAGGTAGTTGTCATAGAAATCAAATTCGGCAGCCTGAGCATTATTATAGCTCATGCCGTTATCTTCGCCGCTTACTTTTGATGCAATAACGCGTTCATACATCTTTCCCGGCTTTTCATATTTAATATGTGATACCGTTTCAGAAAGGTACAGTATACCATTACCGGATTTGTCGAGCGAGGCCCCCATATCACCAACTTTTTGCCCCAAAATTTTCTCAGGAACATTTTGCAGTCTGAAAATGCCTCGTGAATAAAAGTCAGCTTCAAACGCCTTAGTGCGTTCACTGTTATCTTTTCGGTGCGCAATTGCAAATCGCATTATTTGCTCTCCGGGATTATTTTCATTGGTTATTACAACTTCTTTCAGAATGAATTGCTCTTCTTCAAGAATCACATTCAGGATGACAGGTTGTGATGATGCATCAGTTTCAATTTCCCGCGTCTTATAACCCAATGACTGGAATAAAAGCGTATGATGTCCTTTGGGTATATTAAGCGAATAACTGCCGTCTTCATTGGAAGAAGTGCTGTTGTAAGTTCCTTTTACGGTAATGCCTGCAAAAGAAACAGGCTGACCGTTTTTTTGGGTAATTCGTCCTTTTACCTGGGCAAAAGAAATTGTGCCGTTTAACAGCAATAAAAGTAAAAGGACATTTTTCATAGTGTTTTTTTTTAAGGTAGTAAGGCATGTAAGGCGAGCTCATAGCCTTTAAGTCCAAAGCCTACTATTACTCCTGTTGAAACAGGTGATAAATACGACTGGTGTCTAAATGTCTCACGTGAAAAGGTATTTGATATATGTACCTCTATTACGGGAGATGTAACAGCTTTTACGGCATCAGCAATACCTATTGAAGTATGGGTATAGGCTCCGGCATTTAATATTATTCCATCATGGTTAAATCCTGTTTCCTGTATTTTCGTTATAATTTCGCCTTCAATATTGCTTTGGTAATATTCCAGTTTTATACCCGGAAATTTTTGCTGCAATTCGGCAAGATAATCTTCAAAGGTTCTGCCTCCGTATACCTCAGGTTCGCGTACGCCAAGCAGGTTAAGGTTAGGGCCGTTTATAATAATAATGTTCATCAGTATGTTTTTGTAAATTTAAGTATAAGGCTTGCAGAGTGTATGTGGTTTAATACTATTTTTAACATATTTACTTATAAAAAAGCCGGTCATGTCTAAAAAGACATACCGGCTTTTGAATTATTGTTAATTTTTTTAGAAATAGTAACCTGCAGATAACTGGAATACATTGTTTTTTACTTTTATATCGCTATCGTCATTTACATTGCTAAGACCAATATTATAACGAGCCTGAACAAATACCCCGCCTATAATTTTAAGCTCAGCTCCCAGTGATGCAGCTGTATCGAAAGATTTAGTATCGAAAGCTTCTTTTGCATCATTTACAAGGAATGAAAACTGTGGTCCTGCTGTTAAGCTTAGTTTGCTTGGGATAAGATAAAACTTAGCCAATACCGGAACTGAAATATAGTCAAGGTTAACATCATCTACGCCTTCTACTTTAGCTCCCTGAGAAGAGAATAAACCTTCAACCTGTACTCCAAGGATCGCAAGGTCGAGTTCAAGAGCTGCACCTGCATGCCAGCTTGTTATTCCGTCTGTGTTAACGTCGCCGCTGAAGTTTGAAAAGTTGGCTCCTGCTTTAAAACCAAACTCCAGGCCCTGAGCCTGAACTGTTATACCCGCAGTTAGCATTGCAAATAAAAAAATGATCTTTTTCATGGTTAGTCAATTATAAATCGGTTTATAAAATAGTTATGTAATTGCTCGAAATTGCCAGGCATTTACCCTGCAAAAGTAAGGAAAAGTAGTACTAACAAAACTTTTTTAACCCTATTTTGGCTTTTTTAAAATGTTAAATTTATTTTAATTTATCTGAAAATCAACGTAAAAAATAATAATTATTCAATGGTTTTGTTTTGTTTGTGTTTTTGTATTTAATGTGTTCTTTTACAATATCTTATGGGTTTTGTTTTGGGTATTTTAAACTTTAGCTTAATATTTTCTTGTAAAATTGTTAATAAAATTGCTGATAATACCTATTTATAGGGATTTTTTTTGTTAAAATTTTTAATATTTTTGTCGGACACAATAACTAAAATTTAGACACAAAATGAAAAAACTTTTATTATCAGCTGTAGCTGTTATGGCCTTTGGTTATGCAGCACAAGCGCAAAGCGATGAAATGAAATTTGGTGTTAAAGCGGGTGCTAATTTCACTAATTTTGGTGGAGATGTTGAGGATACCGATGGTAAAACAGGTTTCTATGTTGGAGGTCTTGTAGATTTACCAATATCAGGAAATTTTCATGTTCAACCGGAGTTAATGTATTCTTCTGAAGGTGCAGACGATCTAGGTATCGATTATCTTAGAATTCCTGTTATGGCTAAATATTATGTAATGGAAGGATTAAGCCTTCAGGCAGGTCCGGAAATCGCTTTTAAAGTAAGTGCTGATGATCTTATCGATGAAGGAACAAAATCAATGGATTTTGGTCTTGGAGCAGGAGCTGCTTATGAACTTCCAATGGGTTTGTTTTTTGACGTAAGATATAACCTTGGTCTTTCTGATATAAGCGATGATGGTCCATTCGAAATAAAAAATACAGGTTTCCAGGTTGGAGCCGGATGGAGATTCTAGTAAGAATTTTATTTTATAATATAACCTCTGCACTTGCAGAGGTTTTTTATTTACAAATAATTATAGTTTATTTCTTGTTAATTTTTTTGTATATTGCCTTTTCAAACAGTTACTTAAATTAGGTATGAAAAAACTATTACTATTATTTAGTATCTCTTTAGGCTTTGCTGCCAATGCTCAGTCTGACCGTTTAATAGGGGTGCATTTTGGAGCACCTGTTGGTGATGCGGCTGATATATCTACATTAAATTTTGGTGTTGATTGTGCTGTCTTGTTTTATGTAACGGATGAATTTTATGCTGGTGCTTCCGGAGCATTTACTCGTTTTGTAGGGAAAGAGGTTGCTCATGAATTTGGTTCCTCAAAGATTGAGAGTTTTAATTTTATCTATTTAGCTGGCTCGGCTGAGTATTCTTTTGACAAATTATTTGCTGTTGTTGATTTAGGTTATGCTTTTTGCTCAGGCAATACTGATTTGGGAATGACGGGATTGTATTATCAGCCTAAAATTGGATATCACATTATTGAAGGTTTAGATATACATATTGGTTATAAGAGTTTTTTACTGGGTGGGCAGAATATTGGCGCATTTGGTGGCGGACTTTCTTATAGATACTAGCTTGTTAGTTCGAAATTTAAAGATCGCTGGTGTAAAGAATTCTTTTTTTAATTGTTATTATTTGATAGTGAGGTTACTAAACGGTTAGGAAATAAAAATCCCTATCAAAGGGTATTTTCCTATTAAAAAAAAGGCATAGCTTTGCCGCCAAATAATCAAATCAATTAAAAATGAAAAAATTATTATTATCAGCTGCGGCTGTTATGGCTTTTGCATTTACAAATGCTCAGGAAACTGCAACTACAAAAGGTTTTTCTCAGGGAGATGTATTCATTACAGGTTCTGTAGGATTTGGAAGTGAAAAAACTGGCGATGCTAAAACTAACTCTTTCAACTTTTCTCCAAAAGCAGGTTACTTTGTAACTAGTAATATTGCAGTTGGTCTTCAGGTTGGTCTATCTAGCGAGACTGATAAAGTTGAAACTCCACTTGGAGATGTTGAAGATAAGCAAACTGCTCTTGAAATTGGTGCTTTTGGTAGATACTACTTTACTCCAACAAGAAACTTCTCTTTCTTCGGACAGCTTTCTGCAGGTTATATGTCTAACAAAGTAGAGAATGATGGCGATCCTGAGTACAAAGAGAACGGTGTAAACATCGCTCTTGCTCCTGGTGTTAGCTACTTTGTTTCTGAGCACATCGCTTTTGAAGCTACTTTCGGTATTTTGGGTTACAGAACTCTAAAACCGGATGTTGATGGTGCTGAATCTACAAACACTTTCAACCTTGGCGCTAACTTTAGCGATATCAACTTTGGTATGGTTTACAAATTCTAATATTTGTTCTTAGTTATATTACAAAAGCCTCCGCGTAGCGGAGGCTTTGTTGTTTTAAGCAAAATGGCACGCTTAAAATTTATATCCTACACCTATTTGAAAAACAGAGTTTTTAGCATCACTGTTTTCAAAAATATCGGTTAACCCAAGATTATATCTTCCCGATGCGAATAGTCCCATTTGAGTTTGGAATGTAATACCAGCTGCCAGACCAAATTCAAAGTCTTTCGCTTCGTTTACATCAAAATCTCCAGAATCAGCATCTGCATCCGAATCAAACTCTTCGTTTACTTTAAAGCTGAATTGAGGACCGGCTTCAAGGCTTAATCCTTGAAACACATATGCCTTTACCAATACCGGTACATTAATGTAGTCAAGCTGATATTCTACTTTTTCATCTCCTCCTAAAAGTCCACCCGGAATGTCTGTTTTAAATCCCTGTCCAGAGTACAGTGCTTCTCCCTGAATTGATATCATTTCGTTTAATGGAAGTTCTACCAGAGCACCTACGTGAAAGCTTGTTCTGGAGTCAGGACTGTCAAAATCGTCTCCTGTTACTGTTGCAAAGTTTACACCACCTTTTACACCAAAGCTTGGTGTTGTCCCATTAGGGTTTTGTGCATGCGTTACTGCTCCCGCAAGTAATAGTGCACCTACTGATAACATTTTAAATAGTTTCATCACTTTATAAGTTTTAGTTTTGTATTTCAAAATTATCTCATTAAAATTGGCACTATTCTGAAAGGATTCTTAATTCACATAACTTTAACCGCGTATGAAAAGTTGGATTAAATTTATAAATGACTATAAATCGTACCTGAAAATTGAGCGTGGTTTGGCTGCAAATTCTGTTGAAAATTACGGTTTTGACGTGCAAAAGCTTGTAGATTACCTAATTGCTAACAATATGGATGTATCGCCAATTGCAGTTGATGAAGAAATTATTCAGCAGTTCATTTACCATATTGCAACCGAATTAAATCCTCGTTCTCGTGCAAGGATTATTTCCGGTCTTAAGAGTTTTTTTAACTTTTTGGTGTTTGAAAACTATCGAAAAGAGACTCCAATGGAGTTAATCGAGGTGCCAAAAATTGGCAGGAAACTTCCAGATACACTTTCTGTAGGAGAAATTGATGCTCTGATAGGAGCAATTGAGCTCAATAAAATTGACAGGGAAGGCAAATCACAGGGTGAACGTAACAGGGCTATGCTTGAAACGCTTTACAGTTGCGGATTGAGGGTGTCGGAATTGGTAGAGCTTAAGTTGTCCGACCTTTTTTTTGAGGAAGGATTCATCAAGGTAACCGGTAAAGGTAACAAGCAACGTTTTGTGCCTATTAGTAGTTCTACGCAAAAGTATATTACTATTTATATTGAAACCGACCGGAATAAACTTAATATCCAGAAAGGTTTTGAGGATACGCTTTTTTTAAACAGAAGGGGAAAAGCACTTACCCGTGCCATGGTTTTTACAATTATAAAAGACCTGGCTGTTAAGATAGGCTTACATAAAACAATAAGTCCCCATACTTTTCGTCATTCATTCGCCACACACTTGCTTGAAAACGGTGCCGATTTGCGCTCGATACAGCTAATGTTGGGGCATGAATCTATCACTACAACAGAGATTTACATGCATATTGATAGAAAATTTCTTAATAATATTTTAAATACTTATCATCCACGACGATAAATTAAAGCTGAAAACGCTTTATTAATTGATAAAAGTTACTAATTTTAACACGGAGGCTATAATTTTTAAAGTGAATGAAGATTTTTGATAATCCGGACTTATATGATGGCGAAAGTCCGAATGTTTTTTATAAAAAACTGCTCGATCAGGTGCCGGATCTCATTTTCAAGATAAGATGGGATGTCGAAACCGGGAAGTTCGGTATAATTTTCTTAAGTGAGAGTATTAAAGATCTTTATGAGATTCCACAGGATGTATTTCTGACCGACCCTCATCATTTTTTTTATGACCGGATGTTTCCTGAAGATGCTGCTGCTTTTATAGCCAGCCTGAAAGAATCCAGGGAAAAGCTTGCCAAATGGGATCATATTTATAGATTACAACTGCCTGAAAAAGGCTTGCGCTGGATGCGGGTAACCGCTAATCCTGAACTTACCGCTAAAGGGTCAGTGGTTTTTTACGGCAGGGCTACCGATATTACTGATCATAAAGAAAAGGAAGCAAGGTTGCATATATCCGAGGAACGCTTTAATTATGCACTCAGGGCTGCTTCAGAAGGTATATGGGACTGGGATATGAAAACTAATGTTGTCTATTTTTCTGCCCAGCTCATGAAAATACTGGGTAAGAAAGAAGTTGAGGCTTATTTTCCCAATACTTTTTGGCTGAGCCGCATACATCCTGATGATGCTTACACTTATGATAAGAGTAAAACCGATTATTTTAAAAAGAGAAATGCTTCCTATGAGAGTATTTACCGTATACTTACTGATCAAGGTAAATACCGGTGGGTGCTAAGTCGCGGAAGGGTAGTGAGCTATGATGAGAACGGAAAGCCTGAACGTTCTATAGGGACTTTGAAAGATATCAATCAGCTAAAAGAGAAAGAGGTAGAGCTTGGTAATACGATTAATATTATTGTTAGCCAGAACAACCGACTGAACAACTTTGCACATATTGTATCGCATAACCTGCGATCACACGCAAGCAACCTAAAGATGTTGCTCGATCTTTTTAAAACCGCAGACGAAGCTGAAAGAGAAGAAATGCTTCAGCATCTTGAAGCGATATCAGATGGGCTTAGCATTACTATAAGTCATCTTAAAGAGCTGGTAGAGATACAAACTGAAATTAAAACTGTAAGAGAAAAGCTTAACTTAAGACACTATTTGAAGAACATTCTTAACATTTTACACAACGAAATAAAGAAGCATAATGTTGATATTGAGATAAATATACCTCTTGATGTTACTGTAGATTATAATCCTGCATATCTTGAGAGTATATTGCTTAATTTTACAACAAATGCAATTAAATACTCAAGCCCCGAGAGAAAGCCTATGCTTTCGTATGATTTTGAGATAATTGAAGGGCAAAAGGTACTTTCAATTTCGGATAACGGACTTGGAATTGACCTTAAAAAACATAAGAACTCTCTTTTTGGAATGTATAAAACGTTTCATAAAAACCAGAATGCAAGGGGAATTGGTCTTTTTATTACCAAGAACCAGGTAGAGGCGATGGGAGGAAAGATAGAAGTGAGCAGCGAACTAAATAAAGGAACTACATTTAAAGTGTATTTTGATGAAGAAAATTAGCAACCTTTATGTTATAGATGATGATAAGATATATCATTTTCTTCTGAAAAATCTGTTCAAACAGAATGGAATTGACGTTGCCTCGACATTTTTTGTAAATGGTTCAGATGCGATAGAACATATTAAGAGCAATAATAATGAGGAAACACTTCCTGATTTGATATTACTGGATGTAAATATGCCAATTATGAATGGATGGCAGTTTTTAGAGGAATTTGGTAAAATTTCCTCAGAGCTTATTAAAAAACCTACCATTTATATGATTAGCTCATCGAATAATGAAGTGGATATTAATAAATCTAAAGAGTTTGACGGAGCTGTAAAAGGATATTTTTTAAAGCCTATATGCAAGGAAGACCTTGATTTAATCTTTGTTTAGAAGCAGTATAAGTTTTTATTATGGCTGCTATAAATAAAAATGATAAAGAAAAATTGTAATCGTAAACTATAACATATTACCTTTGCTTAACGCTGTTAAGTAATTTAAAAGCTATAAAATGGGAAGTAAAGAAAGAATATTAAGACAGAAAGAAGAAACCCGTTCGAATATACTTATAGCTGCGAGAGAGATTGTAAAGGAAGAGGGATGGCAAGGCCTTAGTATGCGAAAGATCGCTGATAAGATTGAATATACCGCTCCTATAATTTACGAATATTTTTCTAACAAAGAAGCCATTTTACAGGAGCTTACCTGTAAAGGGTTCGGGATTCTTACCAAAGACCTGGAAGCTGCAAAAGCAGAATCTGATGATCCTGCAGTTCAGTTAGAAGGGATGTGGTTGGCCTACTGGAACTTTGCCTTAAAAAACAAAGAGATGTACCAGCTTATGTATGGGGTAGAAATGACCTGTTGTGCTCAGCGCAACACCGAAACTGATGCTCCCTACACTTTAATTACAAATGTTATTGCAAAACTGATGGATCAGGAAAATCCGAAGCCGGAAGTTATAAAGCAAAAATATTTTACGTTCTTCTCAGTAATCCACGGTCTTATCTCCATCAATATTGTTGGTAATGGGCTTTCTGATGAAATCAACAAGCAAATACTGAAAGACGCGATAAGCGGCATTGTCCGCTATATAAAAGAATAAAAAAATTTAGCATTTCACTTAACATCATTAAATCATTTAATATCTATATATCATGAAAACTCTTTTCTAGCTCAATGGCTTTTTTTTGCGAAACTACTTAACGCTGTTAAATGGTTTAAAAGCATAAAGTAGCATCATCAATCATTATTTTAAATTTTTTTGGACTATCACTTAACATCATTAAATTATTTAACTCTATTATGAAACGTATAATAATAATTGTAGCTATAGTACTTGTTGCCGGTCTTGCCTTTTATGGATTTTCCGGTAGCGGAGAGGGGCAGGCTCCTGCACCTCAGGCTGTTTCGGTTCCGGTTCTTACGATCGGGCAGGGGCAGGCAGTTACCTATCAGGAGTATCCTGTTACTGTTGAAGGAAGGGTAAACGTAGAAATACGCCCTCAGGTTGACGGTTACCTTGATAAGGTATTTGTAGATGAAGGTGCTTTTGTAAAGGCAGGGCAGCCCATCTTCAAAATCAACGAAAACCGATACAGAGAATTACTGAACAATGCTCAGGGTTCGCTAAATGCTGCTGAGGGTGCTCTTATGAACGCTAAACTTGAGGTGGAAAAAATGACGCCGCTTGTTGAAGGCAAAGTAGTATCTGAATACCAGCTAAAAAATGCAAAAGCATCAGTAAAAATAGCTGAGGCTAATAAAAAGCAAGCCGAAGCAGCTGTAGCATCCGCTAAGATAAACCTTGGTTACACGCTTATTACGGCTCCTGTGAACGGATATATTACAAGACTACCTAAAAAACAAGGTAGCCTGGTATCGGCTGCAGACCCTACACCACTTACATTGCTTTCGGATATAGATGAGGTATATGCTTACTTCTCTATAGGAGAGGCTGATTTTATTGCATTCAAAGAGAAGTATGAAGGCAATACACTAAATGATAAGCTTAAAAAACTTCCTCCGGTTACTCTTGTAATGGCTGATAACAGCGAATATGAGCAAAAAGGTAAAATCGATATGGTAGACGGTCAGTTTGACAGGACCACAGGTGCGATTACCCTAAGAGCCAGTTTCCCTAATGCTAAAGGACTTTTACGTTCAGGAAATACAGGAAGGGTTAAGCTGGGTATCAGCCATGCTAATGCTATAGTAGTACCACAGGCAGCTACTGCCGAAATTCAGGATAAAGTATTTGTTTATATTGTTGATAAAGACAACAAAGTAACCAGGACTCCAATAACTATTTCAGGTAAAACAGGTACTGATTATCTTATAAAAGATGGCCTGAAAGCAGGCGACAGAATTGTTTATAAAGGCTTTGAAACACTTGCCGATGGCACAGTTGTAGTTCCTGAGAAAGTACAGGAAGAAGTTGTCTCTAAATAATTACTATATAATCACTTAAGCAAAACGAAACATGTTAAAAAGATTTATAGACCGGCCGGTTTTGGCTACGGTCATATCCATCCTATTGGTAATTTTAGGGGTTCTCGGACTTACAAAATTGCCCCTGCAACAGTTCCCGGACATTGCTCCTCCGGCGGTTCAGGTAACAGCATTATATCCGGGAGCGAATGCCGAAACTGTATTAAGATCAGTAGCGCCATCGCTTGAAGAATCAATAAACGGGGTAGAGAACATGAGCTATATGACTTCTACTGCCAGTAACGACGGTTCGCTTGTAATTACGGTTTACTTTAAATTGGGAACTAATCCCGATCAGGCAGCAGTAAACGTACAAAACAGGGTGTCTCAGGCTACAAGCCAGCTTCCTGCCGAAGTTGTACAGGCCGGGGTAACAACAGCAAAACAGCAAAACAGCCTTATCATGGTGGTATCTATGTATTCGGAGAATCCCGAAGCTTATGATCAGACCTTTTTGGCGAACTACTCACAGATTAACATTATTCCCGATATCAAAAGGATTCCCGGTGTAGGGCAGTCGATGATCTTTGGTGGTAATAAGGATTATTCGATGAGGGTTTGGCTTAAGCCTGCCCAAATGAGTACCTACAACATTTCACCAAGAGAAGTTATGGCGGCTATTCAGGACAAAAACCTTGAAGCAGCTCCCGGTAAATTTGGTGAGAATAGTACCGAATCATTCGAATATGTAATTAAATATAAAGGAAAGCTTAATAAACCTGCCGACTATGAAAACATCATAGTACGCACGAATCCTGATGGTTCTCTTCTTAGACTGAAAGATGTGGCCCGTATAGAGTTTGGTGCTTATACCTACGGAAACTTTACCCGTGTAAATGGTAAACCAGGTGTAAATATCGCGGTTATACAGCTTCCGGGATCTAATGCTAACGATATACAGGTGGAGATAGCGAAGCTAATGGAAAAAGCTTCGAAAAACTTCCCTAAAGATGTAAAATACCTTATCCTTTATAATACGAAGAGAAATCTTGATGCGTCTATCGCACAGGTGGAACACACGCTTTTAGAAGCGTTCATCCTGGTGTTTATTGTAGTTTATCTCTTCCTTCAGGATTTCAGGTCAACACTTATTCCAGCCATTGCGGTTCCGGTGGCCATATTAGGTACATTCTTTTTTATGTCCCTGTTCGGTTTTTCCATCAACCTGCTAACCCTGTTCGCGTTAGTACTGGCTATCGGTATCGTAGTGGATGATGCCATCGTCGTCGTGGAGGCGGTACACGCCAAACTGGAGCGGGGATATCAGCCTAAACAGGCTACAATTTCTGCCATGAGCGAAATTACCGGTGCAATTATTTCCATTACGCTTGTAATGTCGGCGGTATTCCTTCCGGTGGGCTTCATGGAAGGTTCAACAGGAGTATTCTACAGGCAGTTTGCATTAACACTGGCTATCGCGATTGTAATATCGGCTGTAAATGCCTTAACGTTGAGCCCTGCTTTGGCGGCACTATTCCTGAAACCACATGATACACATCACGATCATGGACATGACACCCATGCACCGGTTGAAAAATCTACATTTAAAACGAGATTCTTTAAAGCATTTAACGTAGGTTTTGATAAGGTGACGAACCGTTATATAGGTAGTATCCGATTCCTTATAAAATACAGATGGTGGAGTATGGGAGGTCTGGCAGTTGTTGTACTTGCAACCGCGTGGATGGTAAAAACAACACCTTCAGGATTCATTCCTTCAGAAGACCAGGGCTTTATTGCCATATCGGCATCAATGCCTGCGGGTACATCCCTTGAGCGTACTACGGAAGCATTGGCTGAGGTGGAAAAAGTTCTTGGTGCTGCACCTTACCAGCGTACTATAAATATACTTTCTGGTTTTAATATGCTTACACAATCGTCGAGTCCGTCGTTTGGTGTTGCCTTCATTCTGCTCAAAGAAAACAAGGAGCGTGGTGATGTTAAGAACATCGACGAGATCATGAACGACGTGAGAGGTAGATTGTCTGCCATAAAAGGAGCTAACTTCTTTGTGTTTACCTTCCCAACGGTTCCCGGTTTCAGTAATATCGACGGACTTGACTTTGTATTACAGGATCGTACCGGTGGAAGACTGGATAAATTCAGCGGTATTGGTAACAACTTTATCATGGAATTAATGAAACGCCCTGAAATTGCAGTAGCATTTACACCATTCAGAGCCGATTATCCGCAATATGAAATGGTTGTTGACGATGTTAAGGCCGAACAGCTTGGTGTTAGCGTAAAAGAGTTGCTGGGGACAATACAGGCTTATTATGGTAGTGCCCAAGTGTCTGACTTCAACCGATTTGGTAAATATTACCGTGTAATGGTTCAGGCAGATAAAGATACAAGGGCTAACCCTGAATCGCTTGGAGGAGTATTTGTAAAAAATAAAACCGGCGAAATGGTTCCTGTAAATACACTTGTAAAACTGGAAAGAGTTTACGGTCCTGAAAATGCCTCACGTTATAACCTGTTCAACTCTATGACGGTGAATGCCATTCCTAAACCGGGTTACAGCTCAGGTGCTGCGATTAAAGCAGTAGAAGAAGTTGCTGCCAAACACCTTCCGCCGGGATATTCTTATGAATTCTCAGGTATGACAAGGGAAGAGATTATTTCCGGAGGCCAGTCGGCAGTTGTATTTGTACTGAGCTTATTGTTCGTATACTTCCTGCTTGCGGCACAGTATGAGAGTTATATCCTTCCGATGGCTGTAATCCTTTCAATCCCAACAGGAGTATTTGGAGTATTCGCGGCTATTGGCATGACCAATATATCTAACAATATCTATGTGCAGGTAGCACTTGTAATGCTTATCGGACTTCTTGCCAAGAATGCCATCCTTATCGTTGAGTTTGCCGTACAGCGCAGAAGGGCAGGTAAGTCATTGCTTTCGGCATCGCTCGAGGCTGCCAAGCTAAGGTTAAGGCCTATTATAATGACCTCATTGGCATTCATTGTTGGATTGATTCCAATGATGGGAGCTATAGGACCATCAGCACAAGGTAACCACTCCATCAGTATTGGTGCTGCGGGTGGTATGGTTACCGGTGTTGTACTGGGGTTATTTATTATTCCGGTATTGTTCATACTGTTCCAGTACCTTCATGAAAAAATTAGCGGTGTTCCTGCTAAAGCTCATGGAGCTGAAGCTGTCGAACACCTTAAAGAAGAGTTAGAATTAGCCAAATAAAAAATCAAAAATCCTTTATTGTTTGTTTTATAAAGCTGCCCGCTCCCTCTCACCACTAATGGGAGGGAGCCTGTAGGCAGTGCCAATGAAGGGTAACTTAAAATATACCACCATTTAAAAATGAGAACGTATAATATTTATCTGCTCTTTACAGCATTACTGATACTTACAGGCTGTAAAGTGTCTAAAGATATTGAAACACCGCAGCCTGAGCTTCCGCAGCAATACAGGAATGCGGCGGCAAGTACCGATACTACCAGTATCGCTACGATTGACTGGAAGCAATTCTTTCCTGATGTAACACTTCAGGGACTTATTGACAAAGCCATAAATAACAATTATGATATGCAGAAGGCCCTTAAGAATATTGAGGCAGCCCAACTGCAGTTCAGGCAGACAAAATGGAATAATGTACCACAGCTTAGCCTTGGCGTGACGGCTAATACATCTATTCCGTCACAAAACAGCCTTAACGGTATCAGCCTTAACAACTTTTTGAATACAAGCCATATTGAAGATTATAACGCTGGAGGTAATCTTTCATGGGAAGCTGATATTTGGGGTAAACTAAGGGGCCGTAAAAAAGAAGCACTGAACCAGTACCTGAAATCGGAAGAGGCTAGAAAACTGGTACAGACCAACCTGGTTGCAGGAGTGGCGCAGGGGTATTACAACCTGCTGATGTTAGACCAGCAACTCGCTGTTGCCAAAAAGAACCTTGAATTGAACGAGCATACGCTACGTATCGTAAAAATGCAGTTCGAATCAGGTCAGGTAACATCGCTGGCGGTACAGCAGACAGAAACACAACGCCTGAAAGCAGCACAGATAGTGCCAATGCTTGAAAAAGAGATCATCATTCAGGAAAATGGATTAAGCATACTTACCGGTGCGCTTCCGGCGGAGATTTCGCGAAGCAGCACACTAGATCTTACGCCATTGCTAACAGAACTATCAACAGGAGTTCCATCATCAATCATCAGTCACAGGCCGGATGTGAAAGCATCAGAATATGAACTTGCATCGGCCAACGCAAGAGTAGGTATAACTAAAGCATCAATGTACCCGGCATTGAATATTACAGCTGCGGGTGGGCTAAATTCATTTAAATCAAATAACTGGTTTAATATGCCTGCCTCTTTATTTGGTATGGTGGCCGGTAGCGTTACGCAGCCACTGTTGCAAAGAAAGCAGCTTCGTACACAGTACGAAATAGCCAAAGTAGAGCGTGAAAAAGCCGTGATTGCCTTCAGGCAGTCGGTGCTAAATGCTGTAGGAGAGGTATCTGATGCTTTAGTAAAAGTAGAGAAGCTTAAACAGGAGCAGGAGTTTGCGGCAGATAGAGTGGCCAACCTGCAAAAAGCGACAACAAATGCCGATATGCTGTTTAAAAGCGGCATGGCCAATTATCTGGAAGTGATTACAGCACAGGGAAATGTGCTGCAAAGCGAACTGGATCTGGCAGCATTAAAAAGAGACCAGCTTAACGCTGTGGCCCAGTTATACAGGTCACTTGGCGGAGGCTGGAGATAATGGTGTTATTGTTTTAAGTGGAAGAAACCCTTCTCTGCATTGCAGGGGAGGGTTTTGTTATTTAATTGTCTTTGCGGGTACAGATTGCAAATCCGTGCTATCGGGGTTGCCGGGGTAAAAAACTATTTAGATTTTGTTACTCTGTTAGGTAGTACACTATCAACAAAAAGTTTATATGACTCAATTCTTTTTTCTCTTTTTTTTGTAACTGTCATTAGTTCATTTTCTAAATCAGCCACAGGATCCCAATCGTTATATACTTTCTTTTTAATTTTATATTTTGAAGATAATTTTTCTGCTAATCGATATGCCACTAGCCCAAATTTACAATAATAGAATTTGCGTTCCTCAAACCAGTCTTCAAAATCAGGAGGGATAGATATATTTGATGCAAATTCAATGGCTCTATTTCCAGTTTCAATATCAGAAGGAAAAGAGAGTATTTTATACATCAACTCAGGATTAATACTTTTCCAATCCACGTCCTCTGGGAATATTGGAGGCTCAGGTGTTTTTACTTGCGGCTCTAGAAAACCTTCTTGAGATCTCTGCCCGTAAGATAGACCATCGTCTTTCACTACATTAACGCAATCAATTAAAAACTTATCAAGAATACATACAATACGGATGGCTAAGTATTTAGCATTCCTTTTTTGAGATAACTTATCTGTCCAATAAGTTTGAAACAAAGAAATTATAGAGCCTATGAATACTCCAATAAGACCAAATATTGCTTCTGTCCATTTATGGATTAATTAATGTTTGTAATTGTTTATATATATTGCTGTCTGCCTCCCTAAATAATTAACAGATGTTTTATTCTCTGTTCTTCTTGTTCTTTGGAATGCTTTGTGTTTTCAATTGCTGAGCCTGTTGGCGTGCCATCGCTAAAGTAACAGGCGATTGCTTGGATAGTTGTTCCAAACCTAACTTCGCTCTTTCCTGAAAGGACATTGTTGAGTTCATGTTTCAATTGATTTAGCAATGATAAATATAATGAAAACTTTAAAAGTTAACCACCCCGGCTTTCAGCCACCCCTCCGAAGGAGGGGAAACCTACTCTTGCTAACTTTCCGGCAACAATGATCCACAAAAAAACTCCGAAGTTTCCTCCGGAGTTTTATATTTCTAAAGCATTAGCTTTTTATTTAGCAATATTAACCGCTCTGGTTTCCCTGATAACGGTAATCTTAACCTGACCAGGATACGTCATTTCGGTTTGGATCTTGTGAGAGATCTCGAAAGAAAGATTAGCCGCCATATCGTCGGTTACTTTTTCGCTTTCTACGATCACACGAAGCTCACGTCCTGCCTGGATAGCATAAGCACTCTTAACACCCTGGAATCCGTAAGCGATATCCTCAAGGTCTTTAAGACGCTGTATGTATGAGTCAAGAACCTGTCTTCTTGCACCCGGTCTTGCACCAGAGATGGCATCACACACCTGAACGATAGGCGATAGTAATGATTTCATTTCTATTTCGTCGTGGTGAGCACCAATTGCGTTGCATACCTCTTCTTTCTCACCATATTTCTCAGCCCACTGCATACCAAGTAGTGCGTGTGGAAGGTCACTTTCAGCATCCGGTACTTTACCGATATCGTGTAACAGACCCGCTCTTTTAGCAAGTTTAACGTTAAGTCCAAGTTCAGCAGCCATGATACCACAAAGTTTAGCAACTTCTCTTGAGTGTTGTAGTAAATTTTGTCCGTATGACGAACGGTATTTCATACGGCCAACGATTTTGATAAGCTCAGGGTGTAATCCGTGTATACCAAGATCGATTACGGCACGTTTACCAACTTCGATAATCTCGTCTTCGATCTGTTTTGTAGTTTTAGCAACAACTTCTTCGATACGTGCAGGGTGAATCCTACCGTCTGTTACAAGTTTGTGAAGTGAAAGGCGTGCGATTTCCCTTCTTACAGGGTCAAAGCATGAAAGGATAATTGCCTCCGGAGTATCGTCAACGATGATCTCTACACCTGTAGCAGCTTCAAGCGCACGGATGTTACGTCCTTCACGGCCAATAATACGTCCTTTTACATCATCCGATTCGATGTTGAATACAGATACACAGTTTTCTACTGCTTCTTCAGTACCTACACGCTGAATAGTGCTGATGATGATTTTTTTGGCTTCCTGCTGTGCAGTAAGCTTAGCCTCTTCGATAGTCTCCTGAATGTGAGACATAGCAGCTGTTTTTGCTTCAGCTCTTAAGCTTTCCACAAGTTGGTTTTTAGCTTCGTCAGCAGAAAGGCCAGAGATTACCTCAAGTTGCTCTACCTGGCTTTTATGAAGCTTGTCTATTTCGTGTTGCTTTTTGTCAAGATATTCGATACGCGAGTTATAGTCAGCTATTTTAGCTTCAGCCTCATCGTTTACTTTTTTAGTCTTGGCAAGCTCGTTAGATACCTGCGATTCTTTATCTCTTGTTCTTTTCTCAGCTTCAGCGATTTTTCTGTCTTTGGCTAAGATAACCTGCTCGTGCTCGGCTTTTAGCTCAAGGAATTTTTCCTTAGCCCTAAGCTCTTTGTCTTTTTTTATGTTGTCACCCTCTTTGGTAGCATCTTTTATGATGTTAGAGGCCTCTTTTTTCGCATTTTTTATCAGGGTTGACACATTTTTCTTCTCCAGGAACTTCGCGACCCCAAATCCTGCCGCTACTCCTACAATCCCGATAATTATTATTAAAGCTATATCCATTTAGATTTTGTTTGGTTGTTTTTAAATATAAAAAAAAGCCCACATCAGAAGAATTGTATAAACTCGTATTGACAAGTTTTGGGCTAACAAGCTGTTCTAGGATCTGCTCAAGGCAGCATGCTATAGTAGCGACGATTCACCCATTTTAAAGAATTGGCGTTGAGTTTATCAAATTTGTACTAATGTAGGCAGTATTTTTGACGTATGTAAAGAACGTATTTTATTATTTAGAGAGAAGCTCATCAGCTCTTTCATTCATTTTTTTAAGCCTTTCAAAAGCTTCTTCCAGGTCGGCAGATTTATCGATCTGCTTTTGTTCTGCCTGCGATGCAAATTGTAATGCACACATGGCTAAGACGTCCTGTTTATCGCGAACTGCATAGTTTTCTTCAAACTGCCTGATCATGGCATCAATCTTCTTAGAAGCGCTTCGTAAGCCTTCTTCCTGCGCCGGATCTACATTTAAAGGGTAAACCCTGTCGGCAATTGATATTTTGATCTTCAGCTTATCGTCCATCTTCTGTCTTAATCAGAGAGCTGCGCTATGCAATAATCAATTTCGCGGATCAATGAATTTATTTTGAGTTTTGTTTCTCTTTTATTGTCGTCACTGCCCAGTAATGAGTTGGCCATCCTAAGAGATTCATTTTGCTGTTTAAGCAATGCAATCTCCTCACTTTGCCTGCTTAAGGCCAAAGCTGACCGGGAAACCTCGTTTTCCAACCCCTGATTTTCTGCCTGAAGCTGCTCCAGTTTTTGGGCAAGCTTTTCGAGTTTAACCTCAAGAGCATCAACTATTTCGGATAATCCGTTCATAACAGTCAACTTTCATTACATGATTTTACAAAGTTAATATTACTTTAATTAGAAACAATAGTTTAAGGAAAAATTATGCGAAAAATTTCGTAAAGGTGTAATAAATTGGAGGGGAAAGAGTTATAAGTTTATCTAAAAGCCCGAGGTTATTTTTGTGCTTTTTTATATTTTAGCCCTATGAGATTACTTCTTTTATCCTTACTTATTTCCTTTTCTGTTTGGGCGCAGAACCCTTATCCGCAAGACTATTTCCGTTCGCCAATGGATATACCTATCCATCCGTCGGGAACTTTTGGAGAATTGCGTACGAATCACTTTCATTCCGGACTCGACTTCCGTACCGAACAGCGTGAAGGCCTTTCAGTTTTTGCTGCAGCCGATGGATATGTTTCACGTATAAAAGTTTCCTCTTTTGGCTATGGCACTGTATTGTATATCGATCATCCTAATGGCTACACTACTGTATATGCACATCTTAGTGCTTATGCTGATAAGATAGAGTCTTACGTAAGGGCTAAGCAGTATGAGAAGAAATCTTTTGAAATAGAGTTGTTTCCAAAAAGGGACGAGATTAAGGTGACTAAAGGTGAACTTGTTGGGCTTTCAGGAAATACAGGAGGTTCAGGAGGACCACACCTTCATTTTGAAGTGCGTGATACTAAAACGGAATGGGTTATCAATCCGTTGCTTTTTGGTCTGGATAAAAAAATGGAAGATAAAAAAGCGCCATCTTTTCACGGATTGCTGGCTTATCCTTTGAGCAGCGATGCTGTTGTGGATGAATCGGCAAAGCCGGTAACTGTAAATGTAAAGATGCAGGCCGACGGGACTTATCTTGCCGATAAGATTCTTGCAAAAGGAAAAATTGGAATTGAGATCAGCGCTACAGATAAATCTACAGGTAGCGTTGGGAATAACGGTATTTATAAGATGGAAACATTTTATAACGGCACTCCGGGATTTGGTTATACCTTCAATACTTTTGCTTTTAATGAAGGGCGTTATATTAATAATTTTATCGATTATCCTAAGTACTACTATACGGGTCAGCGTTTCCAGAAATTGTTTTACCGAACGCCTTATCCTTTTTCAATGATAAAAGGTAATACTACCAATGGACAGATTGAAGTTAAACCCGGAGAAACTCAAAATTACAGGATAGTAGTGAGTGATTATCACGGCAATAAGACAACAATAAACGGGAGTATAGAATATTCCGATAAACCTGCAGAGGTAACGGAGGTAAAAAATATTACCCCTTATCTGGTAAAAGCGACTAACGATAATAATTATTCTAAGAACAATATATCGGTATTTGTTCCGGCAAATTCTTTTTATGAGGATTTTTACATGGATCTTGATGTAAAAGATTCTATACTATACATTAACAACGAGTCGGTTCCGGTACATACCCCAATCACGGTTTCGTTTGATGTTAAAGGAATGTCGAAAGAAGTACTCCAAAAAACATTCATTGCCACGTTTAACGAAAAGAAACTGTCGTATAATGCAAGTGTGGTTGAAGACGGCAGAATGTCAGCAAAAGTAAAAACATTAGGTAATTATAAACTGGCGCAGGATTATAATCCTCCAAAAATATACAGTCCGAGTTTTACGCCGGGCAAGTGGCTTACTAAAAATAAGCAATTTAATTTGAAGGTTAGCGACGACCGTTCAGGCATTGCAACAATAGATGCGTGGCTAAATGGTAAATGGATACTTATGCATTATGATTATAAGACCAGGGTTATCTTCCATAATTTCAGTGATGGTGTAGTTGATGAAGGGCGAAATGATTTAAAGGTTACCGTTACTGATAATGTGGGAAATTCTGCTACCTTTGAGACGCATTTTTTCAGAACACAAAACCCAACCTCTGTTGAAAACAATAAATAAACTTTTTGCGCTGTTGTTCTTAGTATTCAGTGCCAATGCTTTTGCACAAAATAAAGCTCTTATATATGGAGTGCTTTTAGATGAAAGCCGTCAGCCTGTGGAAGGTGTTAGTATTTCCTTTGATGACAATGGCGAGAAAGGCCATGCAGTATCGGATAAGACAGGGGCTTATAAGCTTGAGATACCGGCAGGGAGAGAAATCATTATTTCCTATAACCACGTAAGTTTTATACCGGCTTCGGTGCCAATTACATTACCTCCGGGGAAAAAAGGTGAGATTAACGCGATTCTTGAGTCTTCAAGTAAACAACTCCAGGGAGTTACAATTACAGGAGAAACAAGCCGCCAGAGGATCATTGGGCTTACAAGAATATCTCCTGAAGTGATCAGGAATATTCCGGGGGCTAATGCAGGAGTTGAGAATATAGTAAAGTTATTGGGAGGTAACTCAAATAACGAAATGAGTACCCAATATGCTGTTCGTGGGGGTAGTTATGATGAAAACCTTGTATATGTTGAAGATATTGAAATATACCGTCCGTTCCTGATCCGTTCAGGGCAACAGGAAGGGCTTAGTTTTACCAATACATCAATGGTTGAGAATGTAGAGTTTTCAGCAGGAGGTTTTCAGGCGAAGTATGGCGATAAAATGTCATCGGTATTGGATATTAGCTACAGAAGACCAACAAGATTTGGCGTTCAGGCAGAGGCAAGCTTCCTGGGAGGTAGTGTAACAGCTGATGCCATCTCTAAAAACCAAAAATGGAGTGGTATTATTGGTGCCCGTTATCGTGATAACAGTCTGCTGGTTAATAGCCAACAAACAGAATCAAACTACAAGCCAACGTTTACCGATGTGCAGGCTATGGTTAATTTTACACCTTCGTCAAAATGGGAACTTAACTTTTTAGGGAATATCTCCCAAAACAAATACAACTATGAGCCGCTTTATCGCCAAACCAATTTCGGAACTGTAGATGAACCTGTGGCATTGGTTATCTATTATGACGGTAAGGAAAAAGACCAGTATACAACTTACTTTGGAGCATTAAAATCAACTTACACTGTATCTGAAAATTTCCAGTTCAAGGTTATTGGATCCATTTATCATACGATGGAGCAGGAGTATTTCGACATCCTTGCACAGTATAATTTAGGTGAGGTTGATACCAATATTGGTTCAGATACTTTTGGACAAGTAAAAAATGCACGTGGTGTAGGCTCTCAGCTAAACCATGCTCGTAACAATCTTGATGCACTTATAGCTAATGCAGAGATTAAAGGGTACCATGTTATTAATAATAACCGATTGGAGTGGGGTGTAAAATACACTCATGAAGATATCCGTGACAGATTGTTAGAGTGGGAGGTTATTGATTCTGCCGGTTTCTCTATAAGGCCTCCTGTCGCTGATATTAAAAATGATCAGCCTTATGAACCATTCACAGGGCCACTTCTACCTTATCAGGACGTAAGGGCCACTAATTTTACGCAAATAAACCGTTTTTCAGGATTTGCACAATGGAGTCACAGGACGAAAGTAGGTGAGGCCGATCTGTTTATCAATGCGGGAGCAAGAGCGCAATACTGGAAAGTTGGCGGAAATGTAGAAGGTAAAGGCCAGACTACCATCAGTCCAAGAGCGCAGCTAACCTTAAAGCCGGCCTGGGATATGGATATGCTTTTCCGTCTTTCGGGAGGTTTTTACAATCAGCCGCCATTCTATCGCGAATTGCGTGATTCACTGGGTCAGGTAAGACCGGATGTAAAAGCACAGAAATCTATACATATAGTAGCGGGTAATGATTACAGCTTCAGGCTTTGGGAAAGACCATTCAAACTTGTTTCTGAGCTTTGGTATAAAAAAATGGATGATGTAAATACCTATACGCTTGAAAATGTGCGTATGCGTTACCGCGCCAATAATGATGCTGTTGCCTATGCTTACGGACTTGATATGCGAATGAATGGTGAATTCGTTCCCGGTACTGAGTCATGGGTTAGTGTAGGATACATGAAAACGGAAGAAAATCTGAATGACAGAGGGTATATAGCCCGTCCAACGGATCAGAGGCTTAAGTTTGCCATCCTTTTCCAGGATTATGTGCCGAACATACCAAGCCTTAAGGTGTATCTTAATATGGTTTACAATACAGGTCTTCCGGGCGGTTCGCCTTCTTATGCCGATCCTTATCTGTATCAGTCACGCCTTAACGATTACCGTAGGGTAGATGCCGGTTTTGCATATGTTTTTGTTGATTCTAAATCAGATTATCCTAAAGGGCACTGGCTTTCTGTTTTCAGGGATTTGTCACTGGGATTAGAGATATTTAACCTGTTCAATAATCAGAATGCTATTACAAATACATGGGTGCGTGATGTGTATACCAAAAATCAGTATGGAGTGCCTAACTATCTTACGAGTCGTGTATTTAGCCTTAAGCTGAATGTAAGCATTTAATTTATTGAAACATTTTGCTTATTTTTGATATATATCCTTTTAAAATGAGAAAAGTCCTTATAGCAATTATCACCTTATCATCAATGTTTTTTGTTGCCTGTAAAGAGGAACAGCAAAAGCCTAAAGTAATTTATGATGAAGCCGGAGCTAAAGGCCAGGTAAAGAAAATTGACTCAACAGAGATTAAGGTTGCCGATCTTCCGGTACACATGGAAGGAACCAAATATCTTATCCATCCGATAGGAGACATAAGAGTGTATGATGACAGTAACAGGAGTTATGGCTCTAGCCGAACTAACGGTGTTAGTTATGCGATCTCTAATTATAATCGTTTTGAAATAACCGGTTATTTTGAGAATCTTAAATTTCAGCACGTCGATTCAACGGCTTTAAGACCGCTTACCGATAAAAAAATTCAAATTCAGACAGCCACATACCTTAACACGCTAACTGCGCGATATAAAAAGAATGTATTACTGTATACACTTGTGGATGCCGACACCAATCAGGATGGAAAGGTAGATGTGAATGATATTAAATCGCTTTACATTAGTGATGCTTCAGGGAGAGAATTCAAAAAATTATCTCAGGACTCTCAGGAACTGATCGACTGGAACCTGATCGAAGCGCAGGGAAGGATTTATTTCCGAACTATTGAGGATATCAATAAAAATGGTGCCTTCGATAAAAATGATAAGGTACACTATCATTATGTAGATCTTCTTAAGGATAACTGGGAACCGGTGACTTATGAGCCTGTAAATTAGTTTACTTTTTAGAGGCTTTTGCAAAAGGATTAAAATCAAGGCATAACTGTAACCAGTACGCAAGGTCTCTTGCAGTAGTGAATCCTCCTTCATACACATATATGTAACCAATCATAGGTTTGCCAGTAAATTCCATGGGTACTACATAATCTTTTTCAAGAGCTGTTTCATAAGTGTCCGGGCCGATTCTGCACATAAGCATGTCCTCTCCTGTTTTTTTATTAATATGTGTTCCGCAGCACATTTTATCATTTACCATAAAACATACGCCGCTGAACATTTTCTTTTCATAGAAATTGGCTCCTTTATCGAGAAAAAATTCCCTTATCCTAAATACGGTTTCATCATTAAATGGCATGGTGTTTTGTTCATGTTTAAAGAAAAATATCGCTTTCCAGATCTGATTTTTCGATAGTGAAATCAAATCCAAGTTGTTGCATTAGCTGAATTACCAGGTTTTTATACCAGTTCTCAGATTTAGGGTGAATATAAATCTTGTCGATAAGCTTATTAATGTCTACATTGGCCTTTATACCTTCGTTAATGTAAATATTCTGCGAAGACAGATCAGAAATTATCCTTACTTCGCGTTCATACTGAAAACTTTTTCTCTTAAACAAAAACGGGAAAAAGGCATTATCAAGAGGTACATACTCTTTTTTGTAATCAATATAGTTTACAGCCCCTATATACATATCATAACGATTTTCAGGGGCTAATGCCTCCTGCATACGTCCTATTGTTGATTGTATTGCGAGCCCTTCGTTGTTTTTGGTAAATATCTGCCACATGGCAAACGATTCATATTCGTTAATGTGCCAGCTGCTTATTACTACATTTTTGCGATGCGTTTTATGGTAATCAAGGAATTCAGGATTATTTTCTGATAACTTTTTAAGTTCCTCATAGGTTGGCTCACTAAATGTACCTTCATATTGGTCTTCAAACTTATCCGATCTTGACATGAACATTTGCCTACACAACAGCATATCCAAAAATTTGGAAAGATCCATGTATTTCCAGACTATGGTGTCATTATCAGGAAGGCTTATCTGTTCATTGGGTACATACATACGAGGATGGTTTTACTGCAAGGTAATTTAAAATTACGGGTAATCTTCGGGATTTGATTTATGTTTTTGTTATAAATTGTTTTTTGATTTAACAATTTCAGCAAGCTCAGCGAAATGTTTTATTTTGTAATCGGCCTCTTTGGCTTCAAATGCATTTGTTTTATCATATAATACTGTTGGGATACCTAAAGCTTTGGCTGCAGCTATCTCACTTTCAGGGTCGTCGCCAATGACAACAACCTGTTCAGGGAGATAATCAAAACGTCTTAGTATGTCAGCAAAAACCTCTTTTTTGGAAGTTACAACAGGGTTCACAACATGAATTTCTTTAAAGTCTTCCGTAATTCCCAGTTGTCTTATTTTGCTTAACTGCATCGTTCTGAAACCTGTGGTTACCAGAAAACGTTCTGCGCTTATATTTCTTATTTCTGCATAATCTTCAAAAGGGATTATTTCACCCTGATAATCGATGGTATCCTGAATCTCGATGCCTTTTTGGGTAAGTTCATAGCTAAAGCCATTACGTTGGGCAACGATCCTGAAAGGCGTACGCATAATGGCTTTTTTGATGTTTTCAAGATTATCATTGTGCTGACCGCTTTCGGCAATGAGGTCGAATACAGGTTTGAATAGTTTGTCGCCAATAGAACTTACGGGAAAAATAGTATTGTCCAGATCGTAGATAATTGCTTTTATAGGCATATAAGGTTTTTTTTGGAAGTCTAAAGTTACGGCATAAAAAAATAGCTGCAAAACTGCAGCTATTAATGATGTATTGTTTAATGATGTGTAACAATAGAATAATCTATTCAAACGACTGCATCATTACTAATTTCTTGTAGGTGCCGTCAAGAGTGATAAGCTCATCATGTGTACCTTGCTCTACGATGCGGCCTTTTTTCATTACAACGATCCTATCGGCTTTCTGGATGGTAGACAGTCTATGGGCAATAACTACCGACGTCCTGTTCTGCATCATGTTCTCTAATGCTTCCTGTACCAGTCTTTCACTTTCTGTGTCAAGTGCAGAAGTGGCCTCATCAAGAATCATGATAGGAGGGTTTTTAAGCACTGCACGGGCAATGCTAAGGCGTTGTTTTTGTCCGCCTGAAAGCTTGTTTCCGCTATCACCAATGTTGGTGTCAAGCCCATCAGGAAGCCCGATTACAAACTCATAGGCATTGGCAACTTTTAGCGCTGCAATAATCTCATCATCAGAAGCTCCCGGTTTACCCAGAGAAACGTTACTTCTTACAGTATCATTAAACAGGATGCTGTCCTGAGTTACAAGTCCCATAAGTCCACGTAACGATTCCAGTTTCAGGTCGCGAACATCGTTGCTGTCAATTTTAATAGCACCTTCCTGTACATCATAAAAACGTGTAAGCAGGTTGGCGATGGTACTCTTGCCGCTTCCGGATTGTCCTACAAGGGCAACGGTTTTTCCTTTTGGAACAACTAAGGAGAAATCTTTCAATACGTTTTCTTTTTCGTAACGGAAATTGATGTTTTCGAGTGTTATGTTGCTGTCAAAAGTTGTTTTTTCAATTGCATCAGCCTTACTTGTAATTGGGTTTTCCTGTTCCAATACTTCCATAAGTCTGTCTGCGGCTGCATTACCTTTTTTAATGTCATACGATGCTTTAGATATTGCTTTTGCCGGGGTAAGGATTTGATATGCTAATCCCATGTATCCAATAAAAGAAGCACCATTTAAAGTATGCTCAACCAAAACCATGTGCCCGCCATACCATAATAAGATGGCGATAACAGTAATTCCCATGAACTCACTTAAAGGGGAAGCAAGGTTTTGTCTGTTAAGGATTTTATTTGATAAATTGTAGTGCCTGTTAGTTGAGTCGTAGAATTTTTTTGAAAAAAAACCTTCTGCGGTAAAGCTTTTAATAACTTTTAATCCTCCCAGTGTTTCCTCAATGATAGAAAGGAACATACCTTGCTCTGTCTGCGCCCTGCCGGACTTTTTCTTTAATGATTTACCTATTTTAGAAATGATGAATCCTGATACGGGAATAAAGATAAAAACAAACAAAGTCAGTTTCAGACTTATCATTGCCATAACAACGATGGCAAAAATAATACTGAGCGGTTCTTTTACGATCAATTCAAGGATTGACAGATAAGATTGTTGTACTTCATTTACATCCGAAGACATACGCGCTATTACATCTCCTTTGCGCTTTTCGGAATAAAAAGATAAAGGCAACTCGATAACCTTTTTATAC
This sequence comes from Flavobacterium sp. AG291, assembly GCF_003350375.1. GTDB lineage: Bacteria > Bacteroidota > Bacteroidia > Flavobacteriales > Flavobacteriaceae > Flavobacterium > Flavobacterium suzhouense. Next base: position 117,085 of record NZ_QQAR01000009.1, read on the forward strand.
ATGGCATTACGCAAATCCCTTAATACACCGTTTCGAAGGTAGGTTGCAAAGAACAAAGCCAGATAATTAAAAAGGTTCTTTAAAAGGAATATGCTTATTATTATTGCAACCATAGTGGCCAATGTAAACTCAACACCTTTGGTTTCATTGGTAATAGTCACATAGTAGTTAAGATAATTGCCTAAGTAGTCTTTTAAATCTCCTATTCCGGTATAAACCGGTTCTGTGTATACTTTTTTCGTGTCGTCAAATATTACCGAAATCATCGGTATCAACGCCATAAAAGAAAGTGTACTAAAAACGGCATATAAAACATTAAAAAGAATGTTTAGGTAAGCGTATTTTTTATACGGTAAGGCAAAACGAAAAATTTTCTTGAAATTACTCATTAAATAAGGTTCATCTCCTCGATGATGTTTTTAATCTTGGCATCTAATGATGCTTCAACTTCTTTAAAGTTATTAATGCTATCCAGCGGTTCATTTACGCTGAAGTAAAATTTGATTTTCGGTTCTGTACCACTAGGGCGGGCACATATTTTAGTTCCGTCGGCAAGGTAGTAGATAAGTACATCAGATTTTGGCAGTGTAAGTTCTTCAACCTCGTTGGTAAACATGTTCAACGCAGTAGAGGCTTTGTAGTCCTCAACCATAACAACGCTTTCACCGTTTATTTCTTTAAGCGGATTGTTACGCAGGTCAAGCATCATCTGTTGGATCTCGGCAGCACCATCAATACCTTTTTTAGTTAATGAGATAAGGTATTCTTTGTAGAAACCATATTGCTCATACAGCTTAAGTATTTCCTGGTATAGTGAACTGCCCTTGGCTTTTGCCTGAGCTGCCATTTCGCAAAGCAGCAGGGTAGAGGTAACAGCGTCTTTATCGCGCACTTCGTCGCCTACCATATAGCCAAAACTTTCTTCTCCACCTCCAATGAACTTCTCGTTAGGGAAATCCTTGATCATTTTTGCAATCCATTTAAAGCCGGTAAGTCCTACTTTAAAGCCTACATTGTAAGCTGATGCCAGCTCCATGATCATAGGGGTAGAAACAATTGTTGAGGCAATAAATTCATTCCCTTTAAACAATCCTTTCTGTTTCCATTGCTCTAAAAGGAAATGCGTCATAAGTACCATTGTCTGGTTTCCGTTCAATAGTGTCATTATGCCGTTTCCGTTGCGAACTGCTACACCAAGGCGATCACTATCTGGGTCAGTACCTACAACTATATCAGCACCAATCTCATCGGCAAGCGCAATAGCCATGGCTAGGGCTTCAGGCTCTTCCGGGTTTGGTGATTTAACCGTAGGGAAGTTACCGTCAGGTTTCGCCTGATCGGAGACAATATGTATATTACTATATCCTGCATCTTCAAGAAGGTCAGGGATAAGTGTAACAGATGTTCCGTGAAGCGGTGTGAATACTACTTTCAGCTCATCTTTGGCTTCCTGCGCTGTGTTAAACGTGGCAGCCTGTAGTGATGAACGTATAAAGGCTGTGTCAATATCGTTACTAATGTATTCGATCAGATTTTCATTCGGCTGGAAATTGATCTGATTGTAATCAATGGCTTCAATTACATCAATAAGCTCTTTGTCCTGAGGGGGTACAAGTTGTCCGCCATCCTGCCAGTACACTTTATATCCGTTATATTCCGGTGGATTGTGTGATGCGGTAAGTACAATACCAGCATGGCAATTCAGATGCCTTACGGCAAATGATAATTCCGGGGTAGGGCGAAGCTCTGAGAAAAGATATACTTTAATGCCATTAGCCGAAAATACGTCGGCAACTACTTTTGCCAGCGTGTCGCTATTATGACGGCAGTCATAAGCAATAGCGACTTTAAGCTCTTCACCCGGGAATGATGTTTTCAGGTAATCTGAAAGTCCTTGGGTTGCTTTTCCCAGCGTATATTTATTAATTCGGTTAGTGCCGGGTCCCATTATACCACGCATACCGCCTGTCCCGAATTCCAGATTTTTGTAAAAACACTCTTCAAGTTCTTTTGGAGAAGAGGTCATTATTTCTTTTACTGCATCTTGCGTTGCAGTGTCAAATGCAGGAGTTAACCATATATTTACTTTATCGAGAATGTCTTGTTTGATATCCATTTTATATTAAAAATTAGTTGGTCTAAAGGATTTCAAGTTACAAAATAGAAATTATAAGGTTTTGCTAATTTTATAACGCTCCTCGTTATTTTTTGTGCGAAGGATTATTTCGCCCAAAAATCCGGCTAAAAACAATTGTGTTCCTATAATCATGGTTGCCAAAGCAATATAAAACCACGGATTGTCGGTAATCAGTATGGCTTTTTCGTTTTTAGCAAGATGAATAAGTTTTGCGATACCTATATATAGTGCAGAGCCAAATCCAATCATGAACATCACAGCTCCAAGTGCACCAAACAGGTGCATTGGTCTTTTGCCGAAGCGGGAAAGAAACCAAATGGTGATCAGGTCAAGGAAACCGTTTACAAAACGGCTCATCCCGAATTTTGATGTGCCGTATTTTCTCGCCTGATGGATTACTACCTTCTCGCCAATTTTAGCAAAACCGGCATTCTTGGCCAATACAGGGATATAACGGTGCATTTCGCCCGAAACTTCGATGTTCTTTACAACGATGTTTTTGTAAGCTTTAAGTCCGCAGTTAAAGTCATTAAGGGTAACGCCTGATGTTTTTCGTGCGGCCCAGTTGAAAAGCTTAGATGGAAGGTTTTTTGCCACAACAGAATCATAGCGTTTTTTCTTCCAGCCCGAAACCAGGTCAAAACCACCGCTTGTAACCATGTTGTATAGTTCCGGAATTTCGTCGGGGCTGTCCTGCAGGTCGGCATCCATGGTAATGATAACATCACCCTGTGCTTTAGCAAAGCCTGCGTGTAACGCCTGCGACTTTCCGTAGTTCTTCTGGAAACGGATGCCTTTTATATTTGGGTTTTGAGCAGCCAGCTGCTCTATGATATTCCAGGAATTATCTGTGCTGCCGTCATCAATAAAGATTACCTCATAGCTGAAATTGTTTTCGGCCATGACCTTTACGATCCATTGGTGCAGTTCCTGTAATGATTCCTCCTCATTAAGAAGAGGTATAACTATAGATATATTCATTGATTATTATTCGTTCCCTTCTGAGTTTTCATTAGGTGTATAGTCACCATAAGGGTTTTCTTTTTTAACTATAGCGCCAACTATTAGCGATATGATAAGGCCTACAAAGGCAAATATTAAAACTGTAACAGGGATTGCTATATAAGGAGCCATAAATACTTCAGTCATTTTTATAGCGGCATTAACAGCTTCAGATGTCATTCCGGGTTGAGATGCTAATGAGATTTTTGTCTGTTCAAGTATTTGCGCTTTTGCATCAGGTACAGCCACATAGAAAATTGAAGTTATAACTGATGAAACTAAAGCGGCTACCACCGATACAGCAACACCTGCTTTAATGCTTTGGCTAAAACTGATATATCCTTTGTTTAATTTATTTTTAAAATTGTTGCATGCAAGTAGTATGAAAACAAAAGGTAAAACAAGATAATTCATAAGGCTCATAAGAACACCGATCATCTTATTTTCTGCGGCATTAAGTTGTAATGTGTATGAAACAACGAATTCAAGAACCAGTATAGTTCCAAAAATGATACCGTATGGTAAAGTCGACTTTGCTAATGTAGGTTTCTGAACAACGTTTTTGTTTTCCATGATTTATTGTTTTTAATTGATTGGTTAAAATAATCTACAAATATACTAATTCTACGATAATGAGTCGCTACATTTGCATTTGAGTTACAGCGAAAAAAAATATAATTCTTGTTTGATATTTAAAATATAATTGTAATTTTGCACACTCAAATAAAAAGTTTAAAAAACAAAAAGCTGTAAATCATTTACACCTTTCGTAAAGAAAGCTTCAAAGTGAGGTATAGCCAAAACAATAAAAATTTATCAAGATGAAAAAAGGTATTCACCCGGAAAATTACAGATTAGTTGCTTTTAAAGACATGTCTAACGACGAAGTTTTTATCACTAAATCTACTGCTGACACAAAAGAAACAATCATTCACGAAGGTGTTGAGTACCCTGTAGTGAAAATGGAGATCTCTAGAACTTCTCACCCTTTTTACACTGGTAAATCTAAACTTATCGATACTGCTGGTCGTATCGACAAATTCAAAAACAAATACGCTAAATTCCAAAAGTAATATTTGGATTTCAGATATACAGAAGCCTTCCCGAAACGGAAGGCTTTTTTATTTTCTGCAGTACTTTGTTTTGCGTCGAAACTTTGTAACTTTGAGACTTTGTAAACCGACAATCTATCACGATGAATTATATCCTTTTTGACGGAACCGTGCGCAATGCCCTGCTTCCATTTACCTATACACGTCCTGTAGCTGATATCCGCGTAGGTATTCTTACCATCCGCGAGAAATGGGAAAAATACCTTGGTTACACCACTACAACTCTTACTGAGGAGTATCTGATGGAGAAATTTCCGATGGTAGAAATGGAAGAAAACGTGATGATAAACGCTTCTTTTTTACCTAATGAGGTATTAGCCGAGATGGTTATGGCACTTGAGCCTAATCAGGCAATCTTTAAAGGGGAAGATGTTATCGCTTTTTATTCGCAGGATACACAGGAAGAGGTTGACTTTGATACATATGAGATCATCGATTGTACAGAAGATTGTCTTACAATAGAGAATCCCTGGGATATCTTTAAAAAGAATGATGCTGCAATCCGTGAAGATTTTGAATTGCTGACGGAAGGCCGTGTTTCTCAGCCTATACCGTCAAGTGTTAATGTGATCGCTGCCGAAAATATCTTTATTGAAGAAGGTGCCAAACTTGAATTCGTTACACTGAACGCTTCAACAGGGCCTATCTATATTGGTAAGAATTCAGAGATAATGGAAAATTCGGTTATCCGTGGGCCATTCGCGCTTTGCGAAGAAGCTCAGGTAAAACTGGCAACCAAAGTGTACGGTGCTACTACCGTGGGTCCTCATAGCAGGATTGGGGGAGAGGTAAGCAATTCGGTACTGTTTGGCTATTCTAATAAAGGGCATGATGGTTTCCTTGGAAATTCTGTGCTTGGCGAATGGTGTAACCTTGGTGCCGATACTAATAATTCTAACCTGAAAAATAACTATGAAGAGGTTAAGCTTTGGAGTTATGAAAAAGAAGGTTTCGTTAAAACCGGACTACAATTCTGTGGACTGATGATGGGTGACCATAGTAAATCAGGTATCAATACCATGTTCAATACCGGTACTGTAGTAGGGGTAAGTGCCAATATCTTTGGTAGTGGTTTCCCGCGTAATTTTGTGCCAAGTTTCTCATGGGGTGGAGCTTCAGGCTTCACTACTTATGTTACGAAAAAAGCTTTTGAAACCGCTAAAATTGTAATGTCACGCCGTAATGTTGAATTTACTGAGCAGGATGCTGCTATTATGGAGCATATTTTTGAGGAAAGCAAAAAATGGAGAAAAGAAGATTAATGCATCAATTGTTTAATTTTTTAATGTAGCAATTTCGCAATTGAGAAGACATAGATCAAAATCAAAATATACTATAGGAAGCCTGCTGTTATTGCTGGCTTTCTCTTTTTATATGGCCTGCAATCCTGATAGAAAGCAGGACGGAGAAAGGACAAAAAGGCATAAGGTTGAAAGCCATAAGGCTACCGATTCGCTGACTTCTTTTGAAGGTAAAGTGACCGGAATTAAAGATGGCGATACTTTTGAGGTGTTGCGTAATGGTGAGCCGGAAAGGGTTCGCCTTGTGGATATCGATTCCCCTGAAAGTCAACAAGCCTTTGGGAAGGCTGCCAAGAAATATGCCTCTGATTTATGCTTTGGTAAAACAGTAAGGGTTGAACCGAAGAAAAAGAGGGATCAGTATGGGCGTATATTAGCGACTATTTATGTGGATGATTCGGTTAATATAAATGCCGAGATGATAAAAGCGGGTTATGCTTGGAGATATAAATATTCTAAAAATAAGGAATATGGAGCATGGCAACAGGAAGCGCGTCAACGACATATTGGATTATGGGCCGATGAGAATCCTGTAAACCCGTGGCAATGGAGAAAAGAACAAAAGCAACGACATACAAATTATTAATAAACAAAAGAGGAGCATTTGCTCCTCTTTGTGTTAATCGTCTATTCTTAAAAATTTACCTGCTGTGTCGAATTCAAGTTCGGTTCCGTTTGAAAGTTCAATATCATAACCGGCAATCTTTTTATCTATCTGAACAATATTCTGTCCTTTAAAATTAGCAGCTACATAACTGCTGATTGCTTTTGGTATTACCGATGACGGTAACCCGTTACGGCTTTCAATCTCATCCCAGTTGCCCTTTGAATCAAAATTGATTCGTACTCCATTGGAAAGTGTTGCATCATAATCTGTATCGAACATTTCCTTGTCCAGTTTGGCTGAGGTAACCGTTGCGCCTTTAAAATTTTGCTTAATAAAGTTTTGGGCTGTAGAGGGTAACTGTGCAGTATTTATCTTTTTCTCCTGTGCAAATGATAATAATGTTATGTTTACTGTTATCAGGGTTAGTAGCAGTGTTAATTGTTTTTTCATAATGGATAGTTCCTGGTTAGAACATAAAATTAATCAATTATTCTGTTAAGTATTTCAAAACAAAAACCTTGCCTTTAGTCGTCTACTCTTAAAAATTTACCATTGTTGTCAAATTCCAGTTCAAGGTCATTCATAAACTCTAGTTTGTAGCCCCAACGTTCTTTTTCAAATTTTTCTACCTGTTGTCCTTTGTAGTTTGCTGCAATGTAAGAAGCTATTGGTGCAGGCAGTATGCTAACCGGTAATGCTGTCTTATTACTGTCGGCTTCATAAAAATTTCCTTTTCCGTCAAATTCTATTTCTGCACCACCTGTTAGCACTACTTTATAGTCGGTTTTCATAAGGTCTTTATCTTCTATGATGTAGGATGGTGCCTGATTTGGAAAATGTTTTGCCAGATACGTTTGTGCCGGAGCGGGTAGCTGTTTAATTGTAATGTTACGCTTTTGTGCACATGCCGAAATAGTAAATAATAGGGTAATTGCAATTGTAGGTAATAAGCTGAATTTCGTTTTCATGATAGGTATATTTTAAATTTCTTATACAAACCTATTATCTGAATCTGGAAACAATTGGGAAAATTAAAAATTAACTTTCTTTTACAGGAAATGTTATGGTAAATGTATGAAGTCCATTAAAACTGTAATCGGCTTTAAGTTTATAATTGACAAGAATCGAGTTTACAATGGAAAGTCCCAGGCCGGTTGATTGTTCATTTGTAATATCCCTGTAAAACCTTCTGAAAATGGCATCTTTATCAAGAGCGGTTTCACGACCTGTATTACTTATAATAAGGCTGTCGGGACTTATTATGATATTAACTTTTCCGCCTGTATGATTGTGTACTATAGCATTTTTAAGCAGGTTACCTACTAATGTTGATGCAAGTCCTTTGTTCATGTTAAAGGTAAGCGGTTGTTTTGTATCAATGCTAAGCGTAATGTTTTTATAGTCGGCGAGATCCTGAAAATCTTCAACGAGTTGTTCGGTAAGCTGATTAAAGTTTACAGTTTCTTCGTCGGCATACTGCCTGTTTTCTATTTTGGAGAGCATCAGTAATGATTTGTTCAGGCGAACCAGCCTGTTGAGCGTGTCACTAACACGTCCGATTTCCATCATTTGTTCTTCTGAAAGTTCATTCTTTTCTACGAACAGTTCAAGTTTATTAAGGCTTATCGCTAATGGGGTCTGCAATTCGTGCGATGCATTTTCGATAAAATGTTTCTGGCTTGCATAAATCGCTTCGTTGCGCTTAAGCAGGTCTTCCAGTTCGACTCCCAGGGTTTTGAATTCTGCGATAGGTGAGTGCCGTGCTGTAAACGAATTTCCTGTACCTAACCTAAAATTTTTAAGTCCGTTGAGCATTTCATAAAATGATTTCCATGCCTTTCTTAATATAATTTGGTTTATTAGGGCAATACTAACAACCAGCATGATATATAAGGCAACAAGTGCTGTAAGCAAATCTTCGAGTAGTTCGTCTTCTTCCACCATTGATGCCCGGATAGTAAGTTTGTATGGATTTCCGTTCTTGTCGTTAAAAACGGTTTCCAACAGGCGTACAGGTTCGTTGTCGTCATCGTATTCCATAAACTCAAAGGTGCTGATGAACTTGTCTGAGAAATCATAAAGCTTACCTTTAGCTAGTGGTGCTACCTTGTATTGATTGATGCCAAATTCCCTTACTTCAAGTACTTTTTCATTCGCGTATGCCTCACGGATTATCAGTATTTTGGAGTTCTTTAGTCCGTCGTCAATATTATCATATACCTCTTCCAGAATCACGGCATAGAACAAGCCTGCCCATAATGCTATCACAAACAATAGGGCAATAATAAGATAACGGAGTGTGTAATTACGTAATTTCATCAGCTCATTTTATACCCCATACCATAAACTGCCTGTATGTCGGCTTCAGCCCGGGCATCTTTAAGTTTTTTGCGGAGGTTTTTTATCTGAGAATATACAAAGTCGAGATTATCTGCCTGATCGATATAATCGCCCCAAACGGCTTCAGCTAATGATGTTTTGTTGATTAACCTGTTTGGGTTAATCATGAAATAATACAAAAGGTCGAATTCTTTTCGATTAAGCATCAGCTCATTTCCATTAATACTGACGGTACGCTGTTCAGGGGAAAGCTTCAGGTTATTCCACTTAACAGATGTATCACCATCGTGGTTTTTTCTACGGATAGCAGATTTAATGCGTGCATGAAGCTCGGCCAGGTGAAAAGGTTTGGCAAGATAGTCATCGGCACCAAGATCCAGTCCGGCAACTTTATCGCCTACAGCATCTTTTGCAGAAATAATAATTACCGCTTCCTTTTTTTTAAGTTTCTTGAGCTCCTGAAGTAAGTCGAGACCACTACCATTCGGTAGCATAATGTCTATTAGTATGCAATCATAATCGTATGCGCCTATTTTATCCATTCCGGATAAATAGTCGTTCGCGGTTTCGATAATGTATTTTTCTTTTTCGAGAGATTCCTTAATTACTTCCCTAAGGCCTTGTTCATCTTCAATAATTAAGATTTTCATGCACAAATCGCTTTTGGTATATCAAATATACTGATTAGGCAGCCAAGGTAAAATGTGATTTTGGAAACATTTGGGAATTTTAATTGAGTATTGCACTGCCTTTGGCATCAAGAGCAAAGCTAAATGCGCTTCCGTTACTAAGCATTACTTTGCAGCGCGACTCGGATCGTTCTATGCGGTTAACGATGGTGTTGGCAAAGTTGGTTTTAAAATATTCGGTAAATGTTTTGCCTAAAAATTTATACTGAACCGGTTTTCCTTTGCCATCTATTATAGTCCAGAATCCTTTGTCTGAAAATTGAATCTCCGTATTATCATTCAGCACGATACCATATGTTGTTTTGGTTTCATCATATATTCTCATTGCATGATGTAGCGGACTTTTAAAATGAGTCAGGAATGAACGTACCGATGATGGTAGCTCCGATCTGTAAACTGTTTCCTTTTCCTGTCCTTTGGCAGACAACAATATGAATAACGCGGCGGCAGATAATAATAATTTCATATTTCAGCGTTTTTTGGTATTCCTAAGTTAAATAAAAAAAACGCTACTGTTAACTCTTTATGATTTTTTTTGCGCAAAAAAAGCGTTAATTTTTTTCACCCTCTTTAAAACAAGCAAATTCAGTGGGTTTATACCAAGTCCGGATACATTGCTACGCGTAAAACGCGATACCTTATCATAGAATAGGGGGACTACGGGGGCTTCTTCCATCATTAGGGCGTCCATTTGTTTATAAAGTTCATGCCTTTTTAAGTCGTCAGTTTCCAGGAAGGCAGCTTCGTACAGCCTGTCAAATTTATCATTTTTAAAATGAGTATAATTAGGTCCGCCTGGAGAGAAATTTTTGCTGTAAAACAATGAAAGGTAATTCTCGGCATCAGGATAATCAGCGATCCAGCTGGCCTTAAAGAAAGAAACCTTTCCTGTAGATATGGACTGCGTAAGGGTAGAAGGAGGGTTTACATCTACCTGAACATCCAGTCCTATTTTTTGCCATTCACGCTGTAGGTATTCAGCAATGTCAAGATAAGAAGCAGTGGTACTCATTAGTATCTTAGGCTTGCTGTCGCCGGTTAGTTTTTTATATTCTTCAACGAGCTGTTTTGCCTTGGTAATATCAAAATCATAACCTTTTGCACCAAAACCACCAAGTCCGCTCGGAATCATACCACTTGTCGCGGCTGTTCCCATACCGTTACGAAGGAATAGTATCATCTTGGCACGGTCAAATCCATAGTTAAGTGCCTGACGGATACGCTTGTCTTTTGCGGCATTGTCGGTTCCATCAAGTCGGAAGCCCATATATTCGGTGTTCAGGTAAGGACCGGTAATCATTTTTACATCCTTACTGTATTTAGGCTGAAGCTGTCCTTTTGGAGTCAGTATCTCATCCTTATATGAAGGATCAAGACCTGAAACAAAATCAAGCTTACCCTGTACAAATTGGAGGAAGCCACTTTGTTTATCAGGAAGGAAAGTAATTGATACGGCTTCCATGTATGGAAGTTGCATTCCTTGGTCATCTTTTTCATAATATAATGTGTTTTTGCGAAGTACCATTTTCACATTCTCTTCCCATATTTTTAGTTGGAACGGTCCTGTACCAATTGGCTTTGACCTAAAGTCATAACCATTTGTACTAAAGGCTTCAATAGGCACAACCGATGCATATTTCATGGTAAGTAAACCAAGGAAAGCCGGGAAGGTTTTGGTGAGTTTTATTTCAAAGATGGTATCGTTAACCGCTTTGAAGTTATCTACATTCTGAAGTATCCATCCTCCGGGAGCTGCTACCTTTTCACTGCGAAGGCGGTTAAGGCTATAGGCAAAATCGGCTGCTTTTACAGTACGGGTACTGTCTGCGCCAAAAAGGATATTTTTATGAAAATACACATCGTTACGAAGTGTAAATGTATAGGTTTTGCCATCCGGCGATATTGTCCATGATTTTGCGATATCAGGTCTTATGTTCAGGCTGTCGTCAAGCTGTACAAGTCCGTTAAACAGCTGATTACAAACCCAGATGGAAGGGCGTATTTTGGCAAATGCCGGGTCTAAAGAGTTAACGGCGGCATTTTCGTTGTAGCGAAAAACAAGGCTATCCTGCTTTTCAGAATTGGTTTTAGCGCAAGAAGAGAAAAATAATATTAAGCAACAAATTGATATATAGTATATTATTGATTTCATCAAGTCGATTTTTGTGTGTAAATTTGCAAACTCTTTTTAAAGAGGGTAAATATAATTAAAGTTACTACTTTACAAGTAGCTTCGAGAATGGAAAACAGGAAAAAAGTCGCTTTTTATACATTAGGATGCAAACTGAACTTTTCAGAGACATCTACAATTGCCCGCAGTTTTCAGGATGACGGTTTTGACCGTGTTGATTTTGAAGATGTAGCGGATATCTATGTTATTAATACCTGTTCGGTTACCGAAAATGCCGATAAGCAGTTTAAACAGATAGTAAAAAAAGCGCTTAAGAATAATGATAAGGCTTTTGTGGCCGCGGTTGGCTGTTATGCTCAGCTTAAGCCCGAAGAGCTTGCTGCTGTAGATGGCGTTGACCTGGTATTGGGAGCTACCGAAAAATTCAAGATTACCGATTATATCAACGACCTGTCTAAAAATGATATGGGCGAGGTGCATTCTTGCGAAATATCAGAGGCTGATTTTTATGTAGGGAGCTATTCAATAGGCGATCGTACACGTGCTTTTCTCAAGGTTCAGGACGGCTGCGACTATAAATGTACCTATTGTACTATTCCTTTGGCTCGAGGAATCTCTCGTAGTGATACTCTTGAGAATGTACTTAAGAATGCCAAAGAGATATCTCAGCAAAACATTAAAGAGATTGTGCTTACCGGTGTGAATATAGGTGACTATGGTAAAGGAGAATTCGGGAACAAAAAACACGAACATACTTTTTATGAGTTGGTTCAGGAATTGGACAAAGTTGAAGGAATAGAGCGTTTACGTATCTCTTCTATTGAGCCGAACCTCCTTAAGAACGAGACCATACAATTTGTTTCACAAAGCCGCACTTTTGTGCCGCATTTCCATATTCCCTTACAGTCAGGGAGCAATGACATACTGAAGCTGATGCGTCGTCGTTACCTTCGTGAAGTATATACCGAACGTGTTGCAAAAATAAGGGAGGTTATGCCGCATGCCTGTATTGGAGTTGATGTTATTGTAGGTTTTCCGGGGGAGACCGACGAGCATTTTCTTGAAACTTACAACTATCTTAACGAACTTGAAATATCATACCTGCACGTGTTTACCTATTCGGAAAGGGATAATACACCTGCAGCGACTATGGAGGGCGAAGTGCCGAACAATGTTCGTGCTAAACGCAGCAAAATGCTAAGGGGACTTTCGGTTAAAAAGCGTCGTGCTTTTTATGAAAGCCAGTTAGGTACTACAAGAACGGTATTGTTTGAAGGTGAAAACAAAGAAGGCTACATTCACGGATTTACGGAGAACTACGTAAAAGTAAAAACACCATGGAATCCTGAGTTAGTAAATACGCTTCACGAAATTAAACTTACTACTATTGATGAAGATGGTATTGTAAGAATGGAGTTTGTAAATCCTCAGGAGGGAGAAATTACTACAAGCGTGTTTAAAGATATATCGGCTTAAAAATGATAAAAAATGGACTCATATGAGTCCATTTTAAATTATAAAGAATACAATTATTTTTTAATAATTTTCTGAATTAGTTTTCCGTCGGCCATGAGCATATATATGCCAGATTCCAGATTTGAAAGATTAACACTGGTTTGATCTTTCTCAGCATTAACCCTCATTACTTCTTTGCCGGTTATATCAGTAAGTATATATGCCTTAACCTGAGTTTGAGACGCTACATATACTATTTCATCAGTTGGATTAGGGTATACTTTAAATCCATTATCTGGTTGTTCAGATTGGGTAACCGACACAATATTTGGTTCACCCGTTCTCGATGTATTAGCAACGGTTGTAAATACAGTCTGTGGAATACACTCTTCAATCCTTGCAGTAAACACAGAAGTTTTAGCTGCACTAAAATAGCGTGATAATAGTACATAATTACCTGCCTGGTAAGTTACGCGCGCATTGTTGTTTATCGTGTTAAATGCCTCAATGTAATCCTCCCGTTGTTCATACTGTGAGCCGTTTGCCACAACCGGATCGCCCTCTTCTAAGAATGATTCGCATAGATCAATGGTTGCATCATAACAGGCGGGTTCGTATACGTTACCCCAATATGCTTGTGGAGGAAAATCATTACCTTGTGAGGTTGTGATACAACACCATTCTGACCATCCGCAACTTGTTTTTACCCTCCACCTAAAACATTCAAACTGAATATGGTTTGTAACGTTATAGATATTAATATGGTTTTCAGTCACGGTTGTAGCATAGTAAGCAGGTATTGGATCGATGACTTCATTGTCAGGACAGCATACTGAATCTACCATAAACTCAAGGTCATAGCTTTCTTCGGTTCCATCCCAATACAGTTCATTTCGTACGACATACGAATTTAGGACGGTTCCATTACTGTTGAAGCTCAAATCAACATTTCCTGTTGCGCCAAAATCGGAAACAGTATGTGTGCCAAAATCTGCAATTACTACAAATGTATAATCTTCATGAGTATAAAGTGAGGGGTCAATTGTAAAACAAAATCTCCTTTCAAATAATGACCCTGTTGGGTTTGTAATGACTACGTTATTGTACGTATGAACAATACTTCCGTCACTATTTTCTACTCTTAATTCTACTGTATTAGGATTACCATTATTATCGACAGGCATAGTTATAGTCCCACAGATATCGATTGTGTCTGTTGGGCAATTAAATCCGGCATCATCCATCTCAATCGAACCAAATGTAGGACGTTCACAAGCATCACATATATCGTCGATATACACAGTTCCAAAGTGTGCGGTTTGTCCGCAATCAGTAATAATAAATTCCATAGTTAAATCAGTATCAACCAGGTTATCGGGTATTTTTATTCTGTCACATACCCAGCCGGTATATAAGATTCCATTAGCTGTGGCAGGATTATTGTCAGGATCAATGATATTAAAAATATTATTGTTAGTATCGGCAGTAATACAAATGTTATTTGTGCTCACGATTTCATTACCACGATATACCCTTACTGTAAAAAAAGGCTGATCCCTCGCATCAGGAACTCCCGGCCCTGGGGGGTGCGGATTTTGCACTATCAGTGAAAAATGAAAACCAATATCATTAGTACTCGGATGAACACTTCTTGTCATAGCAGTTATATCAGTTCCTCCCGCACTTCTGTTCAGTTTCATTGAAGCATTACCTCCGTGTATCATGTTGACATTAACGCCAGAAGGAAAAGGAGCGAAAGGGGCTAGAGTTGCGTCTACCCCTTGCACAGTTACTAATGTTCCTCCTTCTGAGTTGAATGTATTTGTTGGAGGTGTAAAACCCATAAATCCAGGATCAAGGTCAGTTGCAGGATCTGTAGATATCTCACAATTTAATATATCAAAACCTGTATCATTGGGATTAGTAGTAGGTGTGCTAAGATCTTGAGGTCTATTTCTTCTAAATGTATACCCTGCTAAGCCCTGCTCAAAATCACCATTAAAGCAATCTGCTGGAACGGTTAATGCTACAGCGCCGCTTTTTGCCGCTTTAGTAGTACCATCTTTTGTGATTCTTGGTGTTGCCTTCATTACGGATGCTTTATCAGGATTGTTTTTAAAATATAGCATTCTTAATTCATACGCTTTGGCACCGGATATTGCTTCCTGAATTTCCTTTTCCGTTATTTTCTCTCCATGATGTTCGCTTTCTTCAAGAAGTGCTTCTCTTATTGCTGTTTCCGTTTCTGGTTTAAGGGCGTAATTTTTTACGTTTTGAGATATAAATTTTTCAATATCCTTTTCAACCTTCCTGGCTTTTAATATCCTTTCGTTTTCGAGTTTTAGGTACTCATCGTTTTGCGAATACCCTGTAGCACAACACATGAGTATTGCAAATACAGCTAAATATAAGTTCTTCATAAATTGTTTGGTTTAGAATTAAACTTATATTATTTTTTTTGCTCTTTTAGCGAACTGATTTCAGCTTTAAGTACGTCTATTTGTTTGTTTTGCTCAATTAAATATAGTGTAAGCTCTTCGATTTTTTCCAATAGCTTGGCGTCCATTTTTGCAACATCGAGTCCGTTGTTTACCATTTCTGATGCAGATGGTACATTAGGGAGGTGGTTGTTCTCTTTAGTGAATTGCTCAACTTCTTCAAGTGGCATAAGCTTATAGTCAGGCGCGAAAACATAATCAGCCCAATCGACTTGACCTGCTACAGCCACTTTTACTTTTTCAGTAAGTATACCCTGTTCAACGAAAAGTTTGTAGCCATCCGGAGTTTTTAGATCATTTGCTCCCAAACCGATACGTACTTTACCATTTTCGTTGATACGCATAAATTCAACAAAATTGTTGCCAAAAGAAACTGCTGATTTGGTTGTGTTTGAAGTTGCCGGAGTACCAAATTCTATAAAACCTGCATTAGCAGAATTATCAACTGAAAGGATTCGATTACCATAGCCGGTCATTACATTAAACGGATCTGAACCTGGAATAGCATAAGTAAGATTTTGAATGAAAAGACCTTGATTATTAGTACTTCTTCTATATCCAAAATACGCCATATTGTTAGTTGAAGCACCAAGAGTACTTAATGTTCTGATTACATCAAGTCTTACTGTAGGTGTTGAAGTCCCTATGCCTACTGACCCTGTAGTAGGCCAAGGGTTACTATTTTGAGAATACCCGAAAGCTGCACATAGTGCAAAAGACAATGTGAAAAGTTGTTTTTTCATAATTAAATAGTTGGATGATTAATAATATCCAAACTTAACTAATCAGATGTTATATTTTTTTATGTGCTTTTTTTCTTACCATTTATCTTTTAACTAAAAATTTAATTAGTCAATATCTAAGTTTTAATGAATACTTGAATTTTGTAAGGCTTAACATATTTTAACAAATTCAAAAAATGGCTATCACAAAAACACTGTATTTTGTGATAATGAAAATTTGTGCATAGAGACGTATTTTAAATAAAAAAAAGCCAAGAAAATTGAATTTCTTGGCCTTAAGTTTTCTCTTCAATAGAGGATTTATCGCTCTAGTTTTTTTCCGGTAAACTTTTCAAGTTCGGTATACATATCATCTATAGATAGCACTTTAAGATCGGGGTGATTCCTTAGAAAATCAGCATTTAGTTTTACCAAAGCTTCAGGTATTTCAAAATAAGTATCATCATCTATTCTTTCTTTTACAGGACTTTTACCGAATTCCTGCTCCATAAAGCCATCAAACTCTTTGCGGGTAAGTGCATCGATCTTTTCAGTCTGGGCGAGGAAATAATCAAGATGTTCCTGAGAGCCTACTTTTTCGAAAGCCTTTTCCAGCAGCGTGTTAAGCTCATCAGTCCATCCTGAAGCATGAACGAACTTGGCGAACCCATCGCTGTTAACATGGGTAGTGTAATAATCCAGGTAATAACTGGTAAGGGCATCTTCGTGGATGTTTTCGTCTTTTACGCCTTCTTCACGCAAAAGATTTATTACCGCAATATTTGAGTTGATTATATCCTGAGTTTCCGGACTCTTAAATGAGTTTTCCGAAACGATTATTTTGTCAAGTTTCATGGTGTTGTTTTATATTGTGGTTACAAAATTACAAATAATATTATGCCTGTAAGGTTATAACACGCCCATTGATATGTACGTTTTTAAAATCGAAAGCTAATGCAATCCATTCAAATGCCTTAGGGTGATACAGGAATACATGTGTAGGATCTGTTTTATAGAACCATGATGCAAAATCCCTGTTCTCATCGAACATATCAGTCATAATATATAATTTTCCGCCAGGCAAAAGCATATCTCTTAACTTGGTAAATTCTTTATGGGGTTCTTTAAAATGTTCTGCTACTTCGGTACAGGCTATATAGTCATATTGCCGATTTAACTTTTCGGGATCATTAAAAAAGAAAAGGTCATACTGATTTATATCATAACCATTATCAGTAAGTACTTTTACAATGGGCGATCCGGTACCGGCTCCAAAGTCAAGGCCCTTGTGGTTTTTATTGAAATCATCCAGTATAAGATTGGTAACCGGGCTAAGAAAGTTTTGGTAACGAACATCTTCCGGATCATTGTTATGACACAGGTAATGTGCTTTTTCTTCTTCGGGAGTAAGAAAACAATCAGGATGTGTAAAAACAGAAAGACAAAGGGAGCATTGTAAAAACTCTCTTTGCCCTTTAGTATGGTAATGTTTTGATGTTCCGTTGCATAACGGACAGTCAACTGATTTCATTTTTTATGGATTTGTAGACCAGATGCCACTTTCTTTGATAAATACCCTTTTATTCAGTTTCAGTTGGGCAATAATAAGTTCGGCAACATCTTCAGCCTGCATTACCTTTTCAGGATTTCCATCGGTAAGGTTCAGGTCCAAAGCCATATCGGTAGCGACAGTGCTTGGTGTTAGTGCCGTAACCCTGATATTATGTTTGCGAACCTCCTGCATTAGTGATTCGGTAAGACCCAAAACAGCAAATTTAGAAGCACTGTAAGCGCTTGTCAATGCAGCACCTCTCAATCCGGCAGTAGAAGATATATTAATGATATCTCCGCTTTGTTGCTCAATCATGCCCGGTAATACTGCTCTGGTAGCATAATAAATACCGAACAGGTTTACTTTGATAATGTTTTCAAATTCTTCAGGAGTAAGATCAAGGAACTTGCCAAATTTGCCCACACCGGCATTATTGATCAGGATGTCAATGGTTTTAAATTCAGCTATAGCTTTCTCTACGGCCTGATTAACCGAGTTGATGTCGGCGATATCTGCAGTAAGCACCAGCGTTTTTACACCAAACGCCTGAGCCTGGGCTGCTGTTTGTTCAAGGTCGGCAGTAGTTCGTGCTAAAAGTATTACGTTAGTGCCTTCTTCGGCAAGAGCAAGGGCTATTGCTTTACCAATACCTTTCCCGGCGCCCGTAATAAGCGCATTTTTGTTTTTTAAACTTTGCATTATAGATGTTTATTGGAATTAATTACAGTCGGATGCCCGGAGGGAGCATCTCTTTGTATTTTGGGTTTTTCCTGAAAAAAGCTGCAACTTTAGGGTGTGTAGGTACTACACGTAGCCTTTTTTCTTCAGCTGTATCAAGAATGGTTTTTATGAATTCAGATAAAAGCTCTTCATTATCAAAACCTTCAGGAAGGTTTACTTTGGTAAGGAAAAGTTTGCGTTCCTGTACAGAGTACTCTATTGTAAGCAGCTTTCCATCCGCTGTTGTTTCAAACTGTCTTGAAAATTCGTTGTCTTTTATTTCCATAGCTAATCGTTAAACTTCATTGGTACTTCTATAATCAGAATTTTAGAAGCACTTTTGGTTTTTATTTCTATACTGTCAAACTCTATTGCACCATAAGCGTCACGCTCTTTTACAGTTTGCCCGTTAATCTCAAGTTCGCCCTCGATCAGGAAAAGATAAATTCCGTTATCAGGAATCTTTATGTCATAGGCAAAGGTTTTATCTGTGTCAAATACTCCAAGATGTAAAAATGCCTGTTGATGTATCCAAAGAGCATTGCCATCATTTTTATCTTCAGGAGAAACAATGTTTACAAGGCTGTTGCGATTATTCTCAAGATCAAATCCTTTCTGGTCATATCGAGGCACTACATTCTGTCTGTCAGGGAATATCCACAGCTGTAGTGTTTTTGCCTGTTCGGTTTGGCTGGCGTTCATTTCGCTGTGCTGAATTCCTGTTCCCGCACTCATAACCTGTACTTCACCAAAACGTACTGTTTCCTGATTCCCCATGCTGTCACGGTGCGTCAATCCGCCTTCAAGAGGTATGGTAATAATTTCCATATTATCGTGAGGATGGGTACCAAAGCCCATACCGGCAGCAATAGTATCGTCATTAAGCACGCGAAGCATACCAAACTGTACCATGTCGGGATTATAATAATTGGCAAATGAAAAAGAAAAATTAGCCTGAAGCCAACCGTGATTTGCAGTGCCTCTTTCGTTTTTAGGGAATAGCCTTGTCCTCATAATTTATTTGTAAATTAAAATCCCGTCTTGTTTCTTTTTGTGCGGAAAGTTTTAATTTTATACAAATTTCGTAATAAAAATCGATTATTCCGCTTTCAAAGCGTTAAAACACAGCGAATGGACAGGATTCCCGTTTATTTTATGCCCGGACTGGCTGCAAGTCCAAAGATATTTGAGAACATAAAGTTACCCGAAGATAAGTTTGAAATGTTTTATCTTGAATGGTGCCTGCCGGAGAATAATGAGTCTATAGTCGATTATGCTGCCCGCATCGTTAAGAATATTAAACACGAAAATCCGGTACTTATCGGAGTTTCTTTTGGCGGGGTGCTCGTTCAGGAAATGGCAAAACTGATAAAAACGCGTAAGGTGATAATCATATCCAGTGTGAAATGTAACACGGAGTTTCCCAGGAGAATGAAGTTTGCCAAAATGACCAGAGCGTACAGGTTTTTTCCTACCGGGCTTATGGTTAAGGTAGATTGGCTGGGCAAGGTGGCTGTAGGTAATAATATGATCTCCAAAAGGCTGAACCTTTATGAAAAATTTCTTTCTGTTCGCGATAAGAAATATCTTGACTGGGCGTTTAAAACTATAATAAACTGGGACAGATGCGAGCCTGATACCTCTGTTGTACACATTCATGGTGATGCTGATGAGGTTTTTCCTCCGAAGTATGTAAAAGATTATATTCCGGTAAAGGGAGGAACACACATTATGATAATCAATAAGTATAAGTGGCTGAATGAGAATTTGCCACAGATCATATTACAAGAGAACACTAAACTATAGAAATACAATGGAACTAATCAAGAAAACAGGAGTTATTGCTTCGGCAATACTGATGAGTGGAGTGCTGATACATTCGGCTTATGACAAACCGACAGATGAAACGGCCAAAAAGGAGCATTATGTTCCATCAGAAATAGATTTTGCAGGTGAAAAGACACCTCTTACTATATCAGATGTTGCGGAGCGTTTTGATCGTGAGCTATTGGTTAATGCTAACCTTGACGCTACTACGAAAATTATTATAAAACGTGCTAACCGTGCATTTCCGGTTATTGAGCCCATATTAAAGAAAAATGGGGTGCCGGACGATTTTAAATATCTTGCGGTTATTGAAAGCGGTTTGGTAAACGTAACTTCTCCGGCAGGAGCAAAGGGTGTGTGGCAGTTTATGCCCGATACAGCCCGTGAACGTGGCCTTGAAGTTAATGACATTGTAGATGAACGCTATGATCTTAAAAAATCTACTGAGGCAGCATGTACTTATTTGCTGAATGCATATAAAAAATTCGGTTCGTGGACTTTGGCTGCAGCTTCATATAATGGAGGGGTAACAGGGGTTAATAAACAGATCACTTTTCAGGGGGTAAGTAATTATTATGACTTACTACTGACGGATGAAACAGCTCGTTATGTATTCAGGATATTAGCGCTTAAAGAAATTATGCAGCACCCTGAACGATATAATTTTGTAGTGCCGCAAAGCGAAATGTATCAGCTTTTACCTGTAAAAACAGTTGATGTTACAAGTTCAATTCCGGATCTGGCTGTGTTTGCTAAGGAGCAGGGGATTAATTATAAGATACTGAAGATACATAACCCATGGTTGAGAGACAGGAAACTTGATGTTGCCAGCGGAAAAGGATATATAATAGAGATTCCTTTAAAGGGGTATTAATAGATATGAGTATTGAGATATGAGTATTGAGATGCTAGATTATCAATCAGGCTGGCTACGATAATAAAAATCCGCTTCGACAAATGTAAAAGCGGATTTTTATTTTCTAGAATCTCAATTCTCAATACTAAAATCTAAACTAATCGCTATCAGCTATATGTTCTTTAGAAATGTCTTTATTTACAGTTATGGTCAAAAGTCCATCAAGGAACGATTTATAATTAGCTGCCAGTGCCTGTTGCGACTGTTCTTTTGATAAGCCTGTGTATACGCCACAGCGGCGAATGTTTACAATCTTACGTTCGGCATCCAGAAAATAGGAGGTAGGAAAGCCTAATGTATGTTTTAGTGCTGCTACGGTTCGGGTATCGGTTTTATAATATTCATGTGCATAACAAACCGTTATTCTGCTACTGAACTTACGTGCCAGCTTTTTCATTTTATCCTTTCGATCCCAAAACAGTACAATTATTTTAACGTCTTTACCATACTTACGTGCCAGCTTGTTTAAAGCCGGAATCTCTCCCTGATTAGGCACGCACCACGATGCATAGGTTAACAGGAATAGAGGTTGTTTTACTGAACTTAGCTTTAGTCGTGCACCTGACGATTTTTTTAGTGTGATATTATCAAAGGTGGTTCCTATAAGTCTGTGTTGTACCAGTGAGTCAAAAAGAAATTGTCCGCGTTCTAGATCACCGGTAACAAAAGCGAGGGTACTCTCTTTCTTGTATTGGGCAAAATTGATTTTTATAGCATTGGAAAAATAAAGACTATCCGGTATTTGGGAAAATACCGTTGATGAAAACAAGAACATTATTATGAGGGCTAATAAATTTCTCATCATATTGGTTAAATAGATGAGTAAATTTAGTTAAAATTTCTGTAAATCGTATAATATTTCTTATTAAAGAACGTTGTTTGTGACCTGCTATCAGTGTATTTTATCGATTTGATTACTCAAGGGATAAATAAAAAGCCATCTTTTAGATGGCTTATATAAAAAATGATTCTTTTTGAAGTAATCAGCAGTGATGTATTAACTTACGGAAAGAAAAATATCCACTTCGGCATTGTTCCAGTCGGCAGCCTTTTCAGAATAGATTTCAAAATCATAACCATAAGCACGGTTTCGGTTTTCCTCTTTCCATATTTCGTGCCATGTATCGCCGATACATTTAGGCATTTGTCCTTTTGCGGTAACAACTTCATAATTTTGTTCGGGAATGGTAATGGTTTCCATTCCGGTAGGAACTTCAGCATCGTCGGCTACGGGACATCCTATAAAGTATGCATAGGGTTTGGTATAGTCACCGTCGTAATCGTAATATACAGCATAGGTATCTTTATTCAGTTTACCTTTAATGCGTGGTGCCATGAAGCCACCGCTGAAGGTTTGCCAAAGTGAATCGCAGTCTTCGGCTGCTTTTCCGTTTTCGTTAGTGGTTTTAAAGCCAAGTGATACACCTATAAGTTTAACGGCAGGTCTTGTGATTGTCATAATTATATTGATTGATGATTTATTATATGTATTGTGCAGCAGATAATTCGAGCTCTTCTATTAATTCTTTATCCATGTATTTGTAAACGTCCGGTATATCAAGAATGACAATGTCTTTACCTTTCATTTCCTCGGGAAATTTATATAGGAGTTTTTCTTTATGGTGTTTTTCCATCACAAAGATCATATCAGCCCAAAGAATCAGTTTGCTCTTTATTTTTATTCTTGCAGCATCCTCTGTCCCTGCAGATTTTACATTGATTCCGGGAGTATTCCTGTAAATGGTTTCAGCTGTAAAGCTTCTCCATTTATTCCGGCTGCATACAAACAGGATTTTTTTTGGTTCCATAAGCCTTACATTAAGTAATAGCAGACCAAATATAACAAAAAACCGCCCTTATGGGGCGGCTTGTTTTAATATCTTCTCTGTTGAACCTGTGGACCTTTTTTAAGCTGAGCCTTCATCATCGTGATCTGGTCTTTCAGCATTCCCTGTTTGTCAAGTTTCTTGGCTTCTGCCAAAAGCTTCTCGGCTTCCATCTTTTTATTTTTTGTCATTGCAATACCGGCAAGGTTTAGTTTTGCCATTGCAAGATCCTGATCCATGTTTAGGCCAAGCTCTACCGCTTTCTTAAGGTATTTTTCTGCTGCATTCAGGTTAGTCTGCGAAAGCATAAGTCCGTTAAGGTAGTTGTAGTATCCCTGTTGTTTGCGTACAAGAGCAGTTTCAGGGTTCTTAATCTTATTAAGTATCTGGGTAGCTCCTTCAAAATCCTGTTTCCTTAATTTAAGGAAGGCAAGAAGGATGTATTCGTTTTTAAAGTACAGCAATACTACTAATGCAGTAATAAGGAGTAAGAATATACCGTTACCGATGTTTCCTTCGGTAAACTGCCAAACGGCTGTTATAACTAATAAAGCTGCAATTACAAGCTTGATATTTTTATTGAACATAGTATTGTTTTATTTTTGCGAATGCAAAGGTATGAAAACGTAATAAAAGGAGTTGAACGACTTTTGAAAAATATTTTTTAAAAACTTCTTGCAGACAAAAAAAACCTTTGTATATTTGCACTCGGTTTTGGAAAGACGGTTTTCTAATGCCTACGTAAAGATATTCAAATAAGATTTAAAGATACAAAGCAATGAGCAAGAGAACATTTCAACCATCGAAAAGAAAAAGAAGAAACAAACACGGTTTTATGGAAAGAATGGCATCTGCCAACGGAAGAAAAGTGCTTGCTCGCAGAAGAGCTAAAGGAAGGCACAAACTAACGGTTTCTAGTGAGCCAAGACATAAAAAATAATGTTTGAAAAAACATACATAAAGGTGTTACTATTTGTAGGTAACGCCTTTTTTTATACCTAATCGAAAAATAGCCCCGCTTTTACAGGGGCCTTTTTTTGAAAATAAAACACTAAATTTGCAAACGCTCGCAAGAGCAATTTTTTACAACTTCAGAAAAGATACAATGCCTAAAGACACTTCAATTAAATCGGTTCTTATCATCGGCTCAGGTCCAATCGTTATTGGGCAGGCTTGTGAATTTGACTACGCCGGATCTCAGTCCGCACGTTCAATCAGGGAAGAAGGTATAGAGGTTATCCTGATAAACTCTAACCCGGCTACCATTATGACAGACCCTTCTATGGCTGATCATGTGTACCTGAAACCGCTTACCACAAAATCTATTGTGGAGATTTTGAAGGCTCACCCAAATATCGATGCTGTACTTCCTACAATGGGAGGGCAGACTGCGCTTAACCTTTGTCTTGAGGCTGAGGAAAAAGGTATCTGGGCAGACTTTAATGTAAGACTTATCGGTGTTGATGTTAACGCAATCAACATTACTGAAGACAGGGAGCAGTTTAAACAGCTTCTTGAAAGGATAGATATTCCTGCTGCACCGGCTAAAACGGCCAACTCTTTCCTTAAAGGAAAAGAAATCGCTCAGGAGTTTGGCTTCCCGCTTGTAATCAGACCTTCGTTTACGCTGGGTGGTACAGGGGCAGCTTTTGTACACAAAGCAGAAGATTTTGATGAGCTTCTTACCAGAGGTCTTGAAGCATCACCTATACATGAAGTGCTTATCGATAAGGCTCTTTTCGGATGGAAAGAGTATGAGCTTGAGCTACTCCGTGATAAAAATGATAACGTGGTTATCATCTGTTCTATCGAGAACATGGACCCAATGGGTATCCACACGGGAGACAGTATCACGGTTGCGCCGGCAATGACGCTTTCGGATAAGACTTTCCAGAAGATGAGGGATATGGCAATAAAGATGATGCGCAGCATCGGAAACTTTGCAGGAGGATGTAACGTACAGTTTGCCGTAAGCCCGGATGAAAAAGAAGACATTGTAGCTATCGAGATCAATCCAAGGGTATCGCGCTCTTCGGCTCTTGCTTCTAAAGCTACAGGTTACCCAATCGCAAAGATCGCTTCTAAGCTGGCACTGGGTTACAACCTTGACGAACTACAAAACCAGATTACCAAGTCAACATCAGCTCTATTTGAGCCTACGCTTGACTACGTAATCGTGAAAATACCACGCTGGAACTTTGATAAATTTGAAGGTGCTGACAGAACCCTTGGACTACAGATGAAATCGGTAGGTGAGGTAATGGGTATCGGACGTTCATTCCAGGAAGCGCTTCACAAAGCGACTCAATCTCTAGAGATAAAACGTAACGGACTTGGTGCTGACGGAAAAGGTTACACTAATTACGAGCAGATCATTGATAAGCTTACCAATGCAAGCTGGGACAGGGTATTCGTAATTTACGATGCAATTGCAATGGGAATCCCGTTAAGCCGTATCCACGAGATTACAAGAATTGATATGTGGTTCCTTAAGCAATATGAAGATCTTTATATCCTTGAGAAAGAAATCTCTACTTACAAAGTGGATGATCTTCCTAAAGAATTACTTCTTGAGGCTAAACAGAAAGGTTTTGCCGACAGGCAGATTGCTCACATGATGGGATGCCTTGAAAGCCAGGTGTACAACAAGCGTGAGGAGATGGGTGTTAAGCGTGTTTACAAACTGGTTGATACCTGTGCGGCTGAATTCCAGGCGAAAACACCTTACTACTACTCAACATTTGAAGCTGAGATTGAGAAAGCTGACGGTACAAGATATGTAAGCAACGAAAGTATTGTGTCTGACAGGAAAAAAGTAGTGGTACTTGGTTCAGGTCCTAACAGGATCGGACAGGGTATCGAGTTTGACTACTCTTGTGTACACGGTGTACTTGCTGCTGCTGAGTGTGGTTACGAAACCATCATGATCAACTGTAACCCTGAAACAGTATCAACTGACTTTGATACGGCAGATAAGCTTTACTTTGAGCCTGTATTCTGGGAACATATATACGACATTATCCGCCATGAGAAGCCTGAGGGTGTTATCGTGCAACTTGGAGGGCAGACTGCTCTTAAGCTTGCTGAAAAACTTGACAGGTATGGCATAAAAATATTAGGAACAAGCTTTGATGCGCTTGACCTTGCAGAAGACAGAGGTCGTTTCTCTGACCTCCTAACAGAGCTTAACATTCCTTTCCCTAAATTTGGTATCGCCGAAAGTGCTGACGAAGCCTCTAAACTTGCTGACTCACTTGACTTCCCGCTACTGGTTAGGCCATCATACGTACTTGGTGGACAGGGTATGAAGATTGTTATCAACAAACAGGAACTTGAAGAGCATGTTATCGACCTGCTTAAAAGTATCCCGGGTAACAAACTGCTTCTTGACCACTATCTTGATGGTGCTATCGAAGCTGAAGCTGATGCGATCTGTGACGGAGAGAATGTTTACATCATCGGTATCATGGAACACATCGAGCCATGTGGTGTACACTCTGGTGACAGTAACGCTACGCTACCTCCATTCAACCTTGGGGAGTTTGTAATGCAGCAAATAAAAGATCACACTAAGAAAATCGCAATTGCGCTTAAAACGGTAGGTCTTATCAACATACAGTTTGCGGTTAAAGATGATATTGTATACATCATCGAAGCAAACCCAAGAGCATCACGTACGGTTCCTTTTATCGCAAAAGCATACGGAGAGCCTTATGTAAACTATGCTACTAAAGTAATGCTTGGACACAACAAAGTGACTGACTTTAAATTTAACCCACAGCTTAAAGGTTTTGCTATCAAACAACCGGTATTCTCTTTCAGCAAGTTCCACGGTGTAAACAAGAAACTTGGACCTGAAATGAAATCTACAGGTGAGAGCATCCTGTTCATAGACGATCTTAAAGATGATCAGTTCTACGAACTGTACTCAAGAAGAAAAATGTACCTGAGTAAGTAATATTTCTGATATATTAAAAAAGCCCTGTAATGATTATTACAGGGCTTTTTTTGTTTTATTTGGTGTAAATCAATGTTTTAGTGTGTTTAAGGCTACTGTAAAACGTTTTCGTGTTTTGTTTTTCGTAAAAATGCTAAATTGATTTCAATGTTTTGACAATGTTATATTTATGTAAATAAAATACTATTATATTTGTTAAAAACATCTTAAAACTACTATGAAAAACATTTTACTTATCGTACGCAAAAGTCTGCTTTCCATTACATTGTTTTTGGGAGCTGTTTCTTATGGACAGGTGAACTTTACAGATAGTAACCTTCCAATTTTTATTATTACCACTGATGAAGATCCTGATACAGGACAGCCTGCTGTAATTCCGGATGATCCAAAAGTTTGGGCAAGTCTTAAGATTATTTATCATGCAGATGGATCTCAAAACTACCTAACAGATCAGGATACACCGGAATACTTAAATTATAACGGACGTATAAAGATCGAAACCCGTGGTTCCTCTTCTCAAATGCTGGAGAAGAAACAATATGGATGGACGACCTATGATGCTGGTGGAGCAAAACAAAATGTAAGCCTTTTAGATATGCCTAGTGAAAATGACTGGATACTTAATGGCCTTGCTTTTGATCCTTCATTAATGAGGGATTATATCAACTATAATCTTGCCAGGGCTATTGGCCAGTATGCTTCAAGAACCCAATATTGTGAAGTGATAATTAATGGGGATTATCGGGGACTTTACATCCTTCAGGAAAAGATTAAGGATGACTCTAACCGCGTTAATATAGAAGAAATTACGGAGGATGATAATTCAGGAGTAAATCTTACGGGAGGATATATCACCAAAGCGGACAAAACTACCGGGGGTGATCCTGTTGCTTGGACTATGGATTCGTATAACGGCTGGACTGATTTTATTCATGAAATGCCTAAACCTGAAGATGTAACCACAGAGCAGAACGACTATATTCATTCACAATTTACCTCTCTTGAAACACTTGCCGGGGCTGATAATGATAATATAGGAAACGGTTATCCCTCGCTTATTGATGTGCCTACTTTTATAGATTTTATGGTAATCAATGAGCTTTCATCTAACGTTGATGCCTATCAGGTGAGCACATTTTTTCATAAAGATCGTGGAGGGAAACTTAGAGCAGGACCGGTTTGGGATTTTAATCTTAGCCTTGGCCACGATGAATTTGGGTATGACAGAAGTCATCCTGATGTATGGCAATTTGATAATGGAGACAATACAGGAGCCAAGTTCTGGAAAGATCTTTTTGACAACAGTACTTATAAATGCTACTTCGCGAAACGTTGGAATCAGGTTACTTCATTGGGGCAGCCATTGAATTATGATAGTATCGAAGATTTTATTGATGCAACCGCTTTACTTATTGCTGATGCTGCAGCAAGGGAAAACCTGCGTTGGGGTACTGTACCCAATCTGCAAAATGAACTTGATGATGTAAAAGATTTTATAGCTGAACGTATAGAATGGATAAATAACAATATAGGTACGTTTGCGGCCTGTAGTAATGTAGACGTGCCTTCGCTTGTAATAAGCGGGATCAACTATAATCCGGGAGAGGATGCTGAATTTCCTGAATCTGATGACCAGGAGTTTATTGAAATCACAAATACGGGATCTGAAAATGTTGATCTAACAGGTATTTACCTGAGTGAACTTGGTTTGTCATATCAGTTTCCTGTGGCGTCAACCATTTCTGCCGGAGAAAAAATATACATAGTTAGCAATGCCGATGTGTTTGAGCAAAAGCATGATATCACGGCTTTTGGAGAATATGTACGCCATATGTCTAATAAAAGTCAGAAGCTGGTACTTTCGGATGCTTTTGGAAATAAGATTGATGAGGTTCAGTATACTGATTCTTCTCCGTGGCCTGATGCCGATGGCAACGGCAAATATCTTCACCTGACAGATAACGGACTTGATAACAATCTTGCGTCAAGCTGGTCAGCAAATGAGGATGCTACGCTTTCAGTAAAAAGGTTTACGACTGGCAGTGTGAAAATATATCCTAACCCGGTAAAAGATTTGTTTACAATAGATTCTGTAAATCTTATCAGGAATATAGAGGTGTATGACATTACTGGCAAACAGCTTACTGCTTTAACTCCAGATTCAAACACAATTGTTATTAACTTTGCAAAATACTCATCAGGTATCTATCTTGTCAAAATTACGGGAGAGACAGGTATCCTGACACAGAAAATTGTAAAGCAATAACTAATTTATGAACCTGTTAAGGAAGATAAACGAAAAAGCAAAATCAAGTGATAATACCGGCTTTGGCAGTAATCCATCGGGTTACGGAGGCCGGTTTATAAATAAAGACGGCTCCGCTAATGTAGAAAAGCGTGGGCTGTCTTTTTTTACAAGAACCAGTTGGTATCATACTATGATAACTATGTCGGGCTGGAAATTTATGGGGGTTTTGTTGGCTTTTTATGGTATAGCAAATCTGTTTTTTGCTGTTTTATACTATTTAATAGGTATTGAATATCTAAGCGGGATTGATGCAACAGGATCTGAATTGCTAAAGTTTGGGAAGGCTTATTTTTTTAGTGCCCAAACGTTTACAACAGTTGGTTATGGCCACATTAGCCCAAATGGATTTATGACTAGTGCCCTTGCGGCCACAGAAGCGCTAACGGGATTATTGAGTTTTGCAATCGCTACAGGTCTTTTTTACGGAAGGTTCAGCAGGCCGGTAGCTTATATTAAATTTTCGCACAACGCGCTTATATCTCCTTATAAAGAAGGAAGAGGACTTATGCTCCGTATGGCTCCCTACAAGAATACTAAT
Organism: Flavobacterium sp. AG291; assembly: GCF_003350375.1. GTDB lineage: Bacteria > Bacteroidota > Bacteroidia > Flavobacteriales > Flavobacteriaceae > Flavobacterium > Flavobacterium suzhouense. Next base: position 146,724 of record NZ_QQAR01000009.1, read on the forward strand.
ATTATCGATGCTCATGCCAGGATAACTGTGGGTATGAGTGTTGAGGAGAACGGGCAGCTCATTAATAAGTTTTACACTCTCGATTTGGAGATTGTCAATATTAGTGCATTAACACTAAGCTGGACACTTGTTCATAAAATAGATGAGAGTAGTCCTTTTTATGGATTTACAGAGGAAGATTTTGCTAATGGAGATGGCGAAATCATTGTATATGTAAAAGCTTTTGATGATCTGTTTAGTGCTACGGTAACTTCAAGTACTTCTTATACTTTCAGTGAAATTATTTACGGAGCTAAATTTAACCTAATGTATTCTGAGAATGATGATGACACAAAGACAATTCTTCATCTTGAAAGGCTCAATTCCTTCGATAAGGTTAAATTAGATTAATTCTCTTCAGCAAATACTAAATGGTATATGCTAAATACTAATTCGGAGCCACTCATTGCTAATCCGTAACATTTTGTTGTGCTTTTAGGATTAACCTTTGCATAAAATCAAATCAAACATTATGAAAGGAAAATTACTATTAGCAATGCTGTTTGCTACATTGGGAGTAACAGCACAGGAAACTCACCATATCAATTGGTTTATGGGAGTATCATCAGCACAGGCAAGTCTTACAATTAATCAGGGAGACACCGTTGAGTGGACCTGGACAGATGCATTACCACACACAGTAACCAGTAATGCCGGGGGTGCAGAAAGTTTCAATAGTGGAAACATCACAGGAAACGGGCAAACTTTTTCCCATACGTTTGTGAATGAAGGTTCAACAACTTATAAGTGTAATGTTCACTCTATGATGACGGGTACAATTACAGTTAGTGCTGTAGCGGGGATAGGTGAGATTAGTAAAAAAGGATTAGAATTTTATCCCAACCCTGCTACTGATGTGCTGACAATAAATTCTGAAGAAGTTATTGACAGCATACAGATTTATGATATGAATGGTAAAGAGATTATGAATTCTAAATCAGGTAATACTACAAGTAAGATCTATATGGATAATTATCCTGCCGGTATTTATTATGTAAAGGTTTTTGCAGGAGAAAATACAAAAGGCATTAAAGTGATTAAAAACTAATTGAGTTGTTAACAATTGATAGTGTTGTTAAACAAAAGACTCCGGCTTTATGCCGGAGTCTCATTATATAGTTATTAGCTTTTCTTTATAAGTATTTTTTCCTGTGTGAACTGGTATGCCGCATCCAGGAAAGAAACCATATCTTTCCAGTTAGCATTAGGCTCGTAGTAGTTTGTATAATATTTAAAAGTTTTAATAACCAGTTTATTGCCTTCGGTTTTAGCTGAACTTTCAAAACCGCCGGTTGTGTTTTTTATGTTTTTGTTCAGTTTATCAAGACCTGTAACGGTATAACCTTCGGGGATATCAAATATTATCTCCTCTTTGTATGAACGTGGATAAGGCATGTAAATATTATCCGTTCTTTTGTTTTCTTTCTCTTCAATTTCAGCCTGTTGGCTTATCAGTTTTCCAACTTCAAACACATAGTTTGCACCTGCTTTTTTTAAAAGGCTGTTTTTTACGGTAAAGTTTTCAGTAAAGGTAAACGGATCACTTTTTCCAAAACGTCCTGTATTGGTAATGTTTAGTGAATGGTCATCAATAGTAAAACCAAATTCTGATTCAGCCGAGGTTTTGAATTCTTCTTTTTGTTTGTCTTTTAGCTTGTTTTTAAGAGCATCAAATTCTTTCGTGTATTGTTCCTGTCTCTTTTTGTTTTTTACAAGAGAAAGCAATGGGCTCGTTCCATATTTGGTATAGTCTTCATCTACATAGTCAAAAAAGTACATTTTATCCGGTTGTTCGCCGTCTTTGTTATGCCCAAAAAGAGAAGACTCTCTCTGAATTTTAACATCTGTCATTTCAGGATTAAGGCTAACATTTATTTTATGAACGGTTTGATTGTCTTCATAAGATGAAGATGGCAATTTGGTAGTCTCTATTTTGGTTATTTTCTTCTGCTTTGTCACCTCAATCACATAAGCATCACTATTTTCGATAGTAAAAGGAATCTGATCCGCATTTTTGAAAGGAGTGAAAAACTGCAGATATACCGGATTTTCAGTATTTATTTTTAGTAATACCAAAGCGTTATTCTCTATCAGTAAATCTTTGATAGGGCCGTTTACTCTAGGTGTGGCAACAATAATATCATAATCAATTTTATTGTCTTTTAAGAAAGCCATAAAGTGATTGATAAATTGGTATTCCGTACTAAAGAAAGTGGGATAGTAGCCATACAGTGCGAATGGCTCCATGATTTTTGCTTCATTGGCAACAAAAGCTTCTACATAGCGTGTATAGTACTGGTGTCTTGTATAGTAGTATACCTCTTTTACTTTTTCTTCATTGTTTTTAAATGTCTTTCCTTTTAAAAAGCGTTCTATTTCTCCCAGATCTCCAAATGGCCTGAATTTATTTTGGTAGTAGGTAAGCACTTCATCAGGAGAAACAGTTTTCTTGATTATGCTTTCTTTCTCAGGAAGAAAAGCATTAGCTCTTTCCTCGAAAGCACCGCTACGTGCAAAGTATACCTGAAATTTATAACAAGGCAATTCCACTAACGGATAATACCATCTTGGGAAATCATTCTTTTCTATGTTCTCGGCAGTAAGTTCATACTGGCGATCGCTTCCCTTAGTGGTTAGTTGTTTTAGTTCAGGAGCACCGTTATAAGTATTAAAGTTTACAAAAAAGTCATTTTCAGTATTAAATTTAAGTTTTAGGTTCATGATAGGATATTCGTCACCTAAAGTATTTTCAACAGGTTCAAATCCGTATTCCAGGGATGTTTTGAAAGGTTCTACAGAGTAGAAATAATAATCGATAATATCACCTGTTTCAAGTCCTGAGATGGCAATTTTTTTTCTGTCATCAGCGGTTACTGCCTCTTCATCTACATTTATTATCTTTTCAGAACCATCTGGTTTTACAACTTTAATACCCACAAAGTTGGTTCCTTTTTTTACAGCAAAACCTTTTGTAGAATAGAAACGGTCTTTAAATGAGAATTCAGAAAATTCTTTGATTGCTGCCTGATCCAGAAGTTTAACCCTTTTTCGGGTTGATGAGGTGTAAGTTACATTTACTCCAAACTTATGAAAATCGTAGTTTTCATTTTTATAGATAACGACAGCCGATTCGTTTTTCCATTTTTCAGGAATTTCGACTACTGATTTATAAGGATCATTAGCGCCCCAGAATAAATCTCTTATTTCTTCTTTTTTTTGTGCAAAAGTAAAAGATGCCCAGAGGGATACGAATGCAATTAAAATACGGGTTTTCATTTAGTTTTTGGTTAGGGTGATTTGGTCGTTGTATATTTTCTTAAGAGAAGCGATAGACTGGTTCCAGCTCTGGAAGGCGTCTTTTTTTATTGTACAGTCATTAACAACAAAATGCTTCTTGTAGATAACGGTGTTTCCTTTCTGCTCATACGAAATACTCATGGTGTATGTGTCATTAGCTACTTTAAATGATTCAGGTAGCCTTGATACTTTGTATCCTTCAGGTATTTCTAATGTTATTAAAGACTCGTAATCTCTTTTATGAGCAAATTCATAGTCAGATTTACGTTCTTTAAAATCAAGGCTGGCAAACTCTTCCATATAATCAAGGTTAACATACATCTCATTATCAAAAGATGATACCCTGTTCTTTAGGTTTGCGTTATATTCCATCGTAAGGGTTTTATCCCTGTTTGTAAGGTCAGATGTTACAATGTTTGAGACTGAAAAATTTTTATTGCCTCCTGAAATATAATACTGAAGAGCATTTTCTTTCTTGTCCTTTCTAATAGTGTTATAGCCATATAAAAATCCTGAACGGCTTTCACCTTTCATTGTTCCCTGAATTTTACCAACAAGGGTTTCATTTTCAATACGGAAGTTTGAGGTATAAACTTCTTTATTTGCCGAAGCAGTCATTAACGGTACTTTTTCAATTATGAACTTGTCTCCGTCTTCAATCATTACTTCTTTGCCCTGAATCCTTTCTGCATATTCTCCAAACGAGTTGTACTTTTCAGTTCCGTCAAGAAAGTATTTCTTACCATCTTTAAAAAGAGTACATATCATGTGATTGTCTACCACAAGCGAAGGAATACTATAATTATAGGCGATATGTTTTGTTCCGATCCATGTAAGCCTTGCATCAAATCCGGCTTCTTTTAGCATTTGTCTTGTAAGGTTAGCCATACCCTTACAATCGCCATAACGTTTTTGGAAAACATTTTGAGAAGCGTCAGGTTTAAATCCAGCAATACCATCTTCAAAAGCAATGTAACGGATGTTATCCTGTACCCAGTAATAAATATTCTTTATTTTTTCCTCATCGGTTTTAGCATTTGCGGTAAGTTCATCAACCTTCGCTTTAAGGGTTGAAGGTTTTTCATCCATACTATCAACAAGCGATTTATACCATTTGTATAAATCGGCGGTGCTGTTAAATAGTGTTGTTTGCTTACCATCTTTAGTAAACGATTTGGCAATAATAAGGATGTGAGGATAATTGTAGCTCATTCCCGGAGCATTATCATCTTTAGCAATACCGTCTAAATTTTCAATGGAATAGGTGTAAATGGTGCTTTTAGTTTTTGGATCCGGTTTCTTATCTTTTTTAATGGTATAGCCCGCAAAGTTGAACTCTCTTATATCTATTTCAAGCCAGCTGGGAACAGTTATGGTAAATTGTTTTTTTAGCGTAGGATAGGTATCATGAAAATACAAAGTGGTAAAATACTTTACATCTTTATATTTTTTTTTAAGCTCGTAATTATAAGTGTAGCCCTGTACAGGAAAATCTACATTCATGTACTTCACCCTGTAATCGTTAAAAAATAAGTCTTCACTTTTATAAAACTCATCTTTTACAGGAAAGTTTGCAGTTTTATCGTTCCTAAACTTCATGGAAAAACCTTCAAGCTCGGATTCACTATCGTAGAATTCATATTTTTGAATATCAGCCCTGTGGTTGATATTCATCATTTTTTCTTCAATAGTGTGCTGAACCGTAACAGTATTAGAAAGTCCAAACGTTACTTTTTCATCACCCGAAAGTATGACTATATCATCTTTGCTGTATTTTTCCCTTAAATTTTTTGCATGGGTAATGTCTTCGGGAGTTGGATCAACACCTTTTTGTGCGGTAGCATAATGAAAAGTTGCCATCAACACCAATAAATGGATTAGGATGCGTTTCATGGTTGGTTTTTAAAACCGCAAGGTATAAAATTTACACTTTTTTTAACACCTTTTTACGCTAATAATACTTGTTAATTAATAATTGGTGTTTTGTGTTAAATAGTTAAGGACAAGGTGTTTCCATAGTGTCTATCCATTCAGCTATAAGTCCCGAACCTTCTCTGTCAACTATAGTCCTTCCTATAGTAGGCATCATTTCTTCTTTTTTTATAGATATCATTTTAGTATACATAAGCGAATTATTGCTGTTTTGACCTTCAATAATATATTTTTCGCCATTTGGCACGAAGTCATGTGGTTCAACGCATATTCCAAGAGCAGTAGGATTTGCTATCGCTGTGAACGAAAAGTTTTCAGGCATAATATCACAGGCTCCTCCCGGCTTATGACAATGGGCGCAATTAATATCAAGATAGGAGCGTGCCCTTAAATCAAGTGATTTGGTAGTATCACGCCAGTCTACTGTTGCCAGCGTGTTTTGCGAATAAGTATCCAGATAGCCTTCCTGTTTCCATTTTTCAAGCTGATTTTCTGCGCCGCCAGTATAACTAAAATCCTTAAAAAGATTTTGTGGTTTAGTACCAATTGGGGTATAAACAGTATGACTTGAATGGCAGGTTACACAATCCAGATTACCGGGTATTTTATAAGCAATCGATTTTTCTTTACCATTGTGCATCCAGCTAACGTTAACTGTGCTTGCGTTCATGTCAAGGAAAGCTTCAGTTTGTTCATCATTCCATTTATAATTAGCAAATATCCAGCCACTTGCTTTTTTAATAAGTATACGTGTTTCTATAATCTTGGTGATATTATCAGGGAGCACATTTTCATAGTAAAAGTTTTTAATGAGGGCTGCACCAACTGGGAAATTAAGTATCTCACCGTCTGAAGTATAGGTCGCTTTTGTACCTTCAGGCATCCAGACAAAACGCTTTTTAAGCGCATAGTCCGTAAAAAGGGAACTGTTCAGGTCGTAGGGCAACACTTTATAAGCAGGTTCAAGATTTTTTAGTTCGCCAACAAAGAACTTATAGTCAGAAAGTTTAGGATAGGGTACGGTAGTAAGATCCATTACTACAGGAGATACCTCCTTATATTCAGCTGAATCATACGAGTCGCATGATAAAAAGATTGTAAATACAGATAAAACCAATAAGGCAGCAGCTAAGTAATGTTTTTTCATGCGGTTGGTAAGTAGTTTTTGTTTAACCGCAAATATATAGTAATTAACGAAGTATCAAAAAAAAGACCGGATTATTTAAAATCCAGTCTGATGTTATAATTCTTAAGTTCTTCCAAAGCCTGAGAAGAGGTATAATCGAATGTTTTAGAATGCTTGTCATGCTCTTTTTTCTGGTTGATAAGTATTACCGCCTTGCAAAAACGTCGAATCTCATCTTCATTACCCAGTATCAGGTGTGGCACTTTTACATTTTTGCCTTCCGAATCTTTGGCAACCATAGTAAAGTAAGATGAATTGCAGTGCTTTACTTTACCTGTCTGTATATTTTCAGACTCTACACGTATACCAACGATCATAGAACTGTTACCCACATAGTTTACCGATGCTTTCATTGTAACCAATTCGCCTACTTCAATAGGGTTCAGAAAGTCTACAGTGTCTACGGAAGCAGTTACGCAATAAGTTCCAGAATATTTTGATGCTGCCGCAAAAGCAATCTGGTCCATTAGCATAAGGATATAACCGCCATGTATCTTACCGCTGAAGTTTTGATGCGATGGCAGCATAAGCTCGGAGATGGTAACTTTAGAGGTGCTTACCTTTCTGTATTTGATTTCAGACATTGCTTACGGATTTAATAGGTTAGTATCATTTTCGGCAGCCTCTTCCTCCTGTTGCAGGGCACGGTTAATGATATTTTCCGGAAGTGATTTCTTGGCTTTAGCCCCCATTTTCTTTAGTTTCTCAATACTTGTTATGATATTGCCACGACCGTCTACCAGTTTGCCCATGGCGTTTTGATATTCGCTTTGTGCATCCTTCATTTTGTTGCCTACTTTAGTCAGGTCGCTCACAAAACCTTCAAATTTATCATAAAGAGCACCTGCCTGACGGGCAATCTCATAGGCATTCTCCTGTTGTTTCTGGTTAGTCCACATACTGTCAATAGTACGTAATGTAGCTAATAGGGTAGTAGGGGTAACAATAACAATATTACGTTCAAAGGCTTTGCTGTACAATGTAGCATCGTCATTAAGTGCAATGGCAAATGCCGGCTCCATAGGGATGAAAAGCAATACAAAGTCAGGGCTTTCTATTTTGTAAAGATCATGATAGTTTTTATCACTAAGCTGGTCTACGTGTCTTTTTATAGAGTTGATATGTTCTTTCAGGTGTGCTGTTTTCAGCAGTTCGTCTTCTTCGTTCACATAGCGCTCATAAGCCACAAGCGACACTTTTGAATCGACGATCATTTTTTTACCATCCGGCAGATTGATAACGACATCGGGCTGTATACGGCTACCTTCGTCGTTTACATGGCTTTGCTGTACATAGTACTCGCGGTCTTTTTCAAGACCTGATTTTTGAAGTACGCGCTCCAGTATAAGCTCGCCCCAGTTACCCTGCATTTTGGTATCGCCTTTAAGCGCACGGGTAAGGTTCAGGGTTTCTTTGCTCATCTGCTCGTTCATATCACGCAGGCCAAGAATCTGTTGACGCAATGCAGCATGGTAGTCAATACTTTCTTTGTGTGTGTCTTCTACTTTCTTTTCGAAAAGATGTATCTTTTCCTGAAGCGGAGAAAGTATATTCTTAAGGTTCTCTTTATTCTGTTCGGTAAACTTGACTGATTTCTCTTCTAATATTTTGTTCGCCAGGTTCTCAAACTCTTTGGTGAATTTCTCACGAAGCTCGTCGGTTTCCTGACGCTGTTCGCGCATACGCTCAAGCAGGTTATCAAAGTCGGTTTCCTTTTTGGTAAGCTGTATGGCAAGGGCATCTTTAGCCTGACGCAGACTATCGCGCTCGGCGTGCGCCTGAACGAGTTGTTTCTCGATACCTAAAAGCTCGTTTTGCGATTGTTGTTTTAGCTGTTCAATTTGTTGCTGAAGGCTGTTAGTGCGTTCTTCAGACACTTTTTTATCGGCAGCGGCTTTGGATGAAAATACGATTTTGCCAACGTAAGTACCTATGGCAAGGGCAATAATAAAGGCAAGTAAAATTGAAATAGTATCGGGCATTGAAGTAAGTTTTGTAAGAGGTAAAAATACGTAAAATATTTGTTGGTAGAAAAGCAGGTAGATGAATATAAGTTGTCAGTAAAACTTTATATTTGATATTCTAAAAGATGTCGTTATGGGAGAATATGTAATTAAAAAAGCATTTAATTTTTCAGTCTGGTTAATCAGTAAGTGCAGTAATATGAAGCCTTTGCTTGAAAAAGCTGACGAGTTGAGGAGTATGAAAGAGGGTACTTTAGGAAAAGAAATAGCCAATTCTCTGGATCAAAATAATCTGAATCTTGTAGCAGGTTTTGAAAGCCATGACCTTAAGCATGTACTACTGGAATATAAAATGACACCGATAGATGAAATAAGGATGCAGGCTTTTATGCTGGGGAATCGTAACTATACCTTACCATGTTTCGCTATACTTATTTTTGGGATGATACTGCTTCCGCAGAAATGGGGCGTCTTTTATCAGGATTTTAAGGAGGGAAGGATAACAATCCCTGTATCCGGCTGGAAAATTGAAGATTATGCTGATAAGGACACACGAGGTTTAAGACAATTATTGTCTCATAAAAGAGAAAAAGAAATGATATCATTACAATCAATAACAAGAATTGGAGCTTTCACAGCTATATTTGCGGGTGTATTTGGTATGGTGTTTTGTCTGCCATTCCTTTTTTCATCTTCAGTAGCTGATTTAGTGGGTGCAGGCTTTCCGTTTGTTGGAGGTGCAATACTTGCTGTAGGGGGGCTTATAGCGTTATCAAATATGGCTAAAACTCCAAACCCAAAACTCCAAACCCAAAACATATAACCATGTCGCAAAACTACGTATCCTTTAAAAAATACCCTGATGCCAAAGAGGCTCGTGCCATACAGCAATTACTTATTGATAACGGTATAGAATGCACTTTTATAGATGGCGGATCGGCAATAGGAAGCGCTATGACTGGCGAATTATCTAAGGAATATGAATTGCAGTTGCACCCTGATAATTTTGAACAGGCACAAACACTGCTTGAAAAGGAAGCCGAAGGGATGATAGCTAACCTGCCGGAAGATTATTATTTGCTTTCTTTTACCAATGAAGAATTGCATGATGTTGTCGTAAAGCATTATGAATGGAGCGAATTTGATTATATGCTTGCCCTTAAGCTTCTGGCTGAAAGAGGCCACGGAATTGATCAGGGTCATATTAATAATATGAGAATAGAAGAACTCAATCAATTGGCTAAACCTGAAAAAAGCCAAAAAGGATGGGTTGCAGCAGGTTATATTTTTGCCATTTTAGGAGGCTTCTTTGGTATTGTAACGGGATATGTTTTATGGACTTCCCAAAAGACACTTCCTAATGGAGATATGGTTTATACATATAATAATAATGATCGTAAGAATGGTAAAAACATACTTATTCTTTCTATTATAACGACTTTGGTTTATCTTACTATTTGGTTCTGGCCCAAGAACTAAAGCATTATTAAGAAAATCTTTCGTAAAAAAATATTTAACATGCCCTGCCAATAAAGTGATGCACTTTTTGGCAGGGCAGTTGCGTTAAATATATGTGAATGTGGTTCTTGTAACTTTAAAAATTTCGCCGAATCTATATGAAAAGCATCAGGATCTTTTTGGTTCTTGCAGCATGCGGCTGCACACTGCCTGCTTTGGCACAAAAAACATTTGGGTTGGATAAATACACAGCAATGTGCAACTACTATGGTGGAGCTTCGACCAAAGCCATATACATGAAACCGGCAAGTCCGGTAGCGGAGAAAGTAGTACAGGATATTATGTCGGTTATTGGTTTGCGTGCCAATTTTGAGTTACGTGCTTCGTCTGATATACCTACAGCTGCTGCGATTATTAAAAAGGGAAGCCGATATATATTGTATAATCCGAAGTTTATGGGAAATATCGTTTCATCAACGGGAAACCAATGGACGGCAGTAAGTATCATGGCACACGAGATAGGGCATCACCTGAACGGACATACACTGGATAATGAAACGAGTAAACCTGCCACCGAATTGGAAGCTGATGAATTTTCGGGATTTGTGCTTCAAAAAATGGGTGCCTCACTTACCGATGCACAGGCCGCTATGGCTGCCATCGCTTCGATTAAGGGTTCACATACGCATCCGCCCAAACAACAACGCCTGACAGCCATTGCTACAGGATGGAGCAGGGCAGGAGGAAAAATTACTACTACGGCAGTTGCGGCCAGTAAGCCTGCAACTCCTAAAACTATCGCTGAGGTACCAGTATCGCAGCCGCAAAGAACAGAAACAAAAAGTTTAACCCGCGCTGAAAAAATTGCCCAAAGCGCACAGTATGACAAAAATGTGGTATCGGAAGCTTATTTTGCTTCAGATCCCAACGGAAAGTACTATGTTACCTCAAAAGGAAACCTGGTACAGGTAGACAGGGATAAGGTATATCTTATTGGCAGCCTCACGCAGTCAAACAGGCCCGGTTACAAAATGATGTGGACGGATACCGATTTAAATACAATTTATATCGGTTCAGCTGGAATGTTGGTAAACAACTACGGGAAGAAAATAGGTTACCTTAAAGCAAGAAAATAAAATGCTTATTGTTTTGACACTACTGCTCATTAAACGACTGAGCCGTAAAAGATTTGCCTCGCTGTAGCGGGGCTTTTTTTATAACTTCTCTTTAACATATAAGAGCCGTTAGCAATCTGATTTTTAAGTAAATTGCAGTAAAAATCAGTCATGCAAAAGAGTATTCTTTGGAGTGGGATAGAAAACGATACCGATGAGCATTGCGCCATTAATTTTTTGAGTGATGCCATTATGGTGCGCTCTGAAATTGAAGGCTGGGCGCATAGTATTCCTGTGTATGCTGATTACACTCTGAAACTTGATTTGCAATGGAATGTACAGGAGTTCGACATCCGTTTTCACGACAGGGATACTCAGCATCACTATCATTTTTTGCGTGACGAAGAAAGTAACTGGACGGATGTTTCAGGGAAGGACTATCCTGAATTTAAAGGATGCAGTTATATAGATATCTCGCTTTCACCTTTTACCAATTCACTACCCATAAACGGGCTGTTTTTACCCCATGGCGAAAGTGCGCTGATAGATGTTGTTTACATAGACATACTTGCCAATGTAATACGAAAAGACCAACAGAAGTATACAAAATCCGGACATCACCATTACACATTTGAGAATGGTGAAGGCAATTTCTCTGCTGATATTCAGGTGGATGATGATGGCTTTGTAACACACTACCCCGGATTGTTCAATATGATTCAAACCAAATAACTTTTTATGGATATCCAACAGATACAATCGTTAGAAAACAGGCTTATTGAAGCTATGAAAACAAGCAATGTTAATGAACTTGAGGTTCTGATTGCCGATGATCTTATGTTTACTTCACATACCGGACAGCTCTTTACCAAACAGGATGATCTTGATGCCCATGCTTCAGGGAATATTGAAATCTTTGACATTATTCCGTCAGAACAAAAAATAAGGATCGAGGGCGACGTTGCCATTGTTTCGGTTCTTCTTGAAATCAGCGGCTCATTTTTTGGCAGTACCGAAGTAGGTTTCTTTAGATTCACCCGTATCTGGAAAGAGCATGGCGATAAATGGCAAATTATCGCAGCGCATTCTACACAGGCGGTAAGAGAACAGGTGCAATTAGATTAAGTAATTACTAATGCTTAAATTTGAAGAAAATTGCCTCCCATGAACATTAAAGTAATCGCTTTTGATGCCGATGATACCCTTTGGGTAAACGAACCCTTCTTTCAGGAAACCGAACATAAATTCTACGAACTGATGGCGGATTACCTTCCGCAGCACAGCATTGCCAAAGAGCTTTTTAAGATTGAGATCGATAACCTCGATGTATATGGTTATGGCATTAAGGCTTACATATTGAGCATGATTGAGGCTGCAATAAAGATTTCTGAAAATACTATCAGTATTGAAGCCATTGCTAAAATTATTGAATACGGTAAAGAGATGCTTGAAAAGCCTGTGGAATTAATAGAAGGTGTTGATGAAGCGTTGAAAGTCTTACACGGAAAATATAAACTGGTTGTGGCTACCAAAGGCGATCTTAAAGATCAGCACAGAAAGTTACACGATTCAGGACTTGGACATTATTTTCACCATATTGAGGTAATGTCTGACAAGCAGAAGATAGATTATGAAAAGATGCTAAAACGACTTGAGGTAGAACCTTCAGAGTTTTTGATGATAGGGAACTCCCTTAAATCTGATGTGTTACCAGTGCTCCAAATAGGCGGTTATGCCTGTCATATTCCTTTTCACACTACCTGGCTGCATGAACAGATAGACCATACTATCGAACATCCTAATTTTAAGGAGGCAGAGAATATCGCAGAGTTATTACCGCTTTTACTGAAATAGATGGAACCTCATTTTTTTGCAACAGCGGAAGATTTCCGCAACTGGCTCGATAAGAACTCAGAAAAAGAGACCGAACTGCTTGTTGGTTTTTATAAAACCAAGAGTGGCAAGCCGAGTATTACCTGGTCCGAATCGGTAGATCAGGCCTTATGTTATGGCTGGATAGACGGGGTTCGAAAATCGTTAGGGGAGGAGAGCTATACCATTCGTTTTACGCCAAGAAAGCCTACCAGCATTTGGAGTGCGATTAATATTGATAAGATGGAAAGCCTTTTAAAACAGGGCCTGGTAAAACCTGCCGGACTTGCAGCTTATGAAAAGCGTAAGGAACATAAATCAAGAGTATATTCGCACGAACGGACAGAAGATGCTGTATTGCCCACTGAAATGGAAAAACAGTTTAAAGCCAACAAAACTGCATGGGACTTTTTTATGGCACAGCCACCTGGTTACCGCAAGGTAATGCTGCATCTTATTGTATCTGCAAACAGGAAAAAACAAAGCAGTCACGTTTTGAAAAACTGCTGAATGCGAGTATGGAAGGGAAACGTCTTACCTGATTTATAGGTATAGGATTACACTTTTTTGATTATATTTGAGTTTATCTATATAAATATTAAATCAACCGGACATGAAAAAAACGTTTCAAATTTTAGCGATTTTAGCATTGGGAGTATGTTTTGCATTTTCATTGCCAAATAAAGAAGGGCCTAAACGTGTTATTAATGTAGTTATTGATGCGGGGCACGGTGGCAAAGACCACGGAGCGACATATAATGAATTTACTGAAAAGCAAATTACCGATGCAATTACTTCAAAAATTAAGGCATTAAATAATGATAAAGAAGTTGCATTGTATTTTACACGTGAAGGAGACGAATTTACAGATATTAATAAACGTGTAACTACTGTAAATACCATAAAACCAGATTTGATGCTGTCATTGCATGTGAACTACAATAAACTTGATGAGGCTTCAGGGATGGAATTTTTTATAAACAAGAATGGAGTAAATGGAGAGCAGTCTGATATGTATGCTGCCCGATTATCGGATAAATTTAAAGATAAAGGATTTAAGATAAGAGGAGTAAAAACGGCACCTTTTTGGACGTTAACAAAGTCAGAAGTACCGGCTGTACATATAGAGTTAGGTTTCCTTTCTAATGAAATTGACAGAGGGTATCTTACCAGTGATGCATCACAAAATGAAATAGCAGGAATTGTGACCGAATTTCTTAATGAAATAAAATAATTATCTAAAAAATGGCAGAGCAAAACTATAAGAACCATATTCGCTGGTATGTTCCTCATCACTTTGTATTTTATCCTTTAATGCTTGCTTTGTTTTCGGTTGCAGTTACGCAGGTAATATTACAGGAACACGGAAAATTGATATGGATATTTTTAAGTGTTCTTGTTGCAATAATTACATGGGTAGCTTTTATGCTTCGTCAACATTATGCGCTTACACTACAAAACAGGATAGTATTGCTGGAATTGCGATATCGCTTTTTTGCAACTACCGGCGAGCGACTTGAAATGTACGAAGGTATGCTGAGCGAAGGGCAGCTGTTTGCTTTGAGATTTGCACAGGACGATGAATTGCTTGACCTTATAAGGAAAGCAATTAACGAAGAGCTTTCTCCCGATGCCATAAAACGTTCAATACAAAACTGGAAAGCCGATAATAATAGAGTATAAATATAAAAGCGGGACAAATTTAATTTGTCCCGCTTTTTTTGGATTAGGTTGGGAAAATTTCTACATTATTCTTACCTCTAATCCCGTATTTAAAAGTCATTGCTGTGAGGGTTTCGTCCGTCATTATAGTCACTTCGCTCTTCATCTCGACCTTTGTAGTAATCGCTGGATGAAGCATCTCTTTCTTCTTCACTATGGTATCTTCCGGGGCTGCGCTGCATCTGGTCGTTTTGGTTCCAGTCATTGTTTTCAGTGCCACGGTTGGACTGTGTGCCACCCATTCTTCTTTCTTCTTCCCAGTTTTCTTCATTTGGGTTGTGGGGCTTTGAGTCACTGTTGCGGGTACTTTGGTCAGAAGCATCCATTTTTTCTCTCTCCCTTGTTTCTCTTGGATCAAGGTCGCTTTCATTCCATTCATTACTGCGACGATCCATTCGTTGGTCTTCATTTTGACGATCGCGATTATTCCAGTCGCGGTTGTCGTTGTTGTTTGTTTGCATAATTATAGATTTGGTATTAATATTCCCGTTTGTTTGTTGCTGTTTTTCCGGTAGCTATTTTTTGAGGCGTTTTAGTTGCGGATGTCATTTTAGCAGCTCCTTTTTCTGCCTCTGCCATTTTTTTCTTCAGGACAGAATCTTTTGGATCTACATCATGGTCTTCAGGCTTGCTTGATACTTTTGGTGCCGGTGTCTGATTTTTATCTTTCATAGTTTTAGTTGTTTGAGGTTGTATTACAAAGTTCGGCACGACAAAACAGTGAAGGATATTAATTAACGTTACATTTTATGCAAAACGTTACAAAAAGCTTTAACAATCTGTTGGTTATGCAGTGAATAGGGGAAATTCTCAAAAAGCATTTTGCTTTTTTATTGGTAAAGTTTAACAAAGCATTCACGGGTGTTTAGCACAAAAGATATGGTGTAATCTTTAAATTAGAATGTGATTAACAGGTGATTACTGGTAAAAGTTTTTTCAAAACGACTTTTATTCGTACTTTAGGTAGTAACTAAACCAATATTAAAACTATGGCAACAAACAAATGGGTGCTGGATCTGGCACATTCTGAAGTTCATTTCAAGATAAAGCATCTTGTAATTTCTACGATTACTGGTGCTTTTAATATCTTTTCCGGCACATTAACAACAAAAGAGCACGACAATTTTGATAATGCCGATATTAAATTTTCGATAGATGTGTACAGTATCGACACAAACAATACAACAAGGGATGAGCATCTTAAGTCGGATGACTTTTTTAATGCTGATATCTATCCGCAAATCGATTTTAAATCTACTTCGTTTAAGCACCTGATGGGAGATAAATATGTACTTAATGGAGACCTGACGATAAAAGGAATTACCAAAAATGTAAGGCTTGATGTTCTTTTTGGAGGTGAAGCTAAAGACGGATTTGGAATAAACAGAGCCGGTTTTGAAGTTAACGGCTTAATAAACAGGAATGACTTTGATATCCATGCGCCTGATGTTACAGAAGCCGGTGGGCTGGTACTTGGCGAAGATATTAAGCTACATGCCAATATACAGTTTACTAACGAGACAGAGTAAAAAACTAAGAGCCACAATTTTTTTTAAATCTTGTGGCTCTTTATCTATTTCCTTTTAGGCTTATGCGTGTCTGAATTAAAATCACGGTTTTCAGCCGTTTCCATGTCTTCTTTCTCATTAGCTGTACCGCGGCTTTTGCTCACAACTTTACCATCATCTCGGGTGGTTTTGTTGTTTTGGCTTACCGGAGCTGCTTTCTTTTCATCCACATCACGGGCACGCTTTACAACTTCTGTATCGCCATCTGTGTCCTTTTCGACTTCAGGTGTAAGCTTTCCTTTAGAAGGATTGTAATCCTTAGGCAGGTTTTCGCCACTAAAGCCTTCATTTCGTTCACTTTTCTTTTCCTGATTGTTCATTTTTTTAGAACCCAGGTCTTTCGGTTCGTCGGTTCCTGATATCATAGCAATTGATTTTAGGTTTTATCTGTAATTCACAAGGAAGTTATGATACGATCTAACAATCTCATTTACAGAGCGTTCTAACGACGGTTTCAGCGTATCATAACCATCTTTAAGGTCACCATCATTATCAAAGTAGTCCGGTAACTTATATTTTACAATTACATCATTAGCAGTGTAAATATCGTTCACAACAAAATGGAGTGAATAATAATTGCCATGAAAACTCAATTTCATAGAATATGCAATGTTGTAATTAAAAGTCTCTCCTTTATTTCTAAGAAAAAAAGCATTTTTTTTAAACGCGCTAATAACCATACTGTTTGAGGTAACATTACTGGCATCATACCCTTTAATCCTCAAATTAGTTTCGGCTGCCCACATCTTAGAAAGTTCAATTAATTTCTCATTTGCAGTAGTAGGTATTGTGCCTTCAACTGCATCAAAACCTTTTGGGGTGAGCTCAAGTACCGGAGCCTGGGCATGACCGGTAAATATTATAAAAAAACATAATAAAGAGAATACCTTTTGCATGATTAAGCCTTTTTAAGTGCTTTTTCGAATTCATCTTTAATCATTCCATGAGATAAAAGAAAAGGCTTCTTGTCTATGGTTATATTAATAGTATCACCCTGGATAGAATATGATCCAGCAAATTTTCCAAGCGGAGTGTCTCCTTCAAAACTGCCCTGTGATTCATTGCCGGCAAACTGTCCTTTACTTCCTGCAGCATTTTTTATTTTTTCCAGAAGCTGTTTTTTATCTCCCGGATAATTTAGTGAAAACTGATTAGCCATTATAATAGGTTTTATGTTGTATGTAAATTTAAACATTACAAATCCTACTTTGTGTTTAGCTTTTGTTAAAGCCTGTAAAACAGTAAAAAAATACCAATTTTTAGGGATTTTATATGTTTAGACGGTGCAGTAACTTTGATAAATCCTAAAAACCAAAAATCATGAAAAAATTTAATTATGGCATTATCAGATTCTTTTTGTTTCTTTTTGCTTTAACAGTGGTAAGTTGTGTTGAAGAAGAGCCTGAAGATTTTGTAAACGATGAAAACACAAATTATTATGGTAACTGGAAAAGAGATGGGTATGAAACATGGGTTAATTTTTCAGGAACAACAGCAACCACCTGCAACAATGGACAACAAACCGTAGGAACTTTCAATCCTTCTGAACCCTCAATGACTTTTGTAATCCAGGGTGAAACAATCAAATTCCCATTAGAGTTCAATGGAAATACTTTATGGATGGGAGTGCCTGATCAGGCTATAGATACTAATGTAGCCGCAAGATATTCCCGAACAAATACTTTTTGCGACGGAAGCGGCGGAGGCGGTACCAGTGATGAAAATGGTAATATAGTATTCTGGATTCAGTCTGATCTGGGGTGTGGTAATATTTCGGTAACCTTGCAAGGACAGGGAAGCGGTATGATAACTTCCTACTACAATTCCAGTCCTTCTTGTGGTGCTTCGGGTTGCGCTAATTTTACCGTTGCTCCTGGAACATATTCTTTCACGGCAAGTTGTCAGAATCGTACATGGGAAAGTTCAATAACTGTGACTGCAGGACAGTGTTTTAAAATGCAGCTTTATCAATAGTTTTTTCAGAAATTAATTTACGTTTATTTTCTTTTAAAAGCTGCATGTAAGGTTGCAGCTTTTTTGTTTTAATTAACGGATTACAAAACCTCCTTTGTGTGAATTAAAACGAATGCTTTTATCATTGAATAATTTGTCAAAAGCATGATGCTCCATAAGGTATTCAGGAGTTCCCTGAACCACATCATTACTTGTCATAACAACAATCTGGTCACTTAGCTGTAATGCAAGATCAAGGTCGTGGGTAGAATAAAGAATACATTTAGCGGTTTCTGAAGCCAGTTTTTTCAGTAGCCTGATTAGGTTTACCTTATGTTGAAGGTCGAGATGGGTTGTAGGCTCGTCAAGTACAATAAGAGGAGTGTCTTGTGCCAGTGCGCGTGCAATAAGGACCTTTTGTAACTGGCCATCACTAATTTCAAAGTGTTTTTTATGAGCAATGCCATCAATCTGTGTAAGTGATATAGCTTTGTTTACGCTGTCAAGATCTTCGGGGCTCAGTTTGCCCAACCAATTGGTGTAAGGCTGTCTTCCTAATGCGACCAATTCAAAAACGGTGAGGTTGCTTGGCGGAAGGCTTTCTGTAAGTACGACAGCAAGATTTTGTGCCAGTTCTGAAGAACTATAACTGTTTATATTCTTATGGTTAAGCTGTACTTCTCCCAGGAGTGGTTTTTGTATGCCTGTAAGCGTTCGCAATAGTGTCGATTTACCAATACCATTGGCTCCAATCAGTGCTATCAGGTTTGATTCCTCAAATGCCAGATTTATAGCCTGTGCAATAGTTTCATTTTGTTTTTTATGCTGATAGCCAATGCTGAGGTCTTGTGCCGATAATACGATTTTCTTTTCCATACTTATACCGGTTTGTGTTTTCGCATCAGCAGCCATATTACGATTGGCGCACCAATAATTGATGTTATGGCATTGATAGGTAATACATATTCACTGCCGGGCATTTGTGTAAAGGTATCACATACAAGTAATATGATGGCGCCTGACAGTATGGTTCCTACATACAAAATCAGATGACTACTTGTTTTAAATACAAGTTTTGCAATGTGCGGAACCACAAGCCCCACAAAGGCAATAGGCCCGGTGAACGCTGTAATTGTTCCTGTTAGCAGGCTGGCTGCGAGTATGATGATGAATCGTGTTTTTTTAAAATTGATGCCCATACTTTTAGCGTAACGTTCGCCTAGTAGTAATGCATCCAGTGGTTTAATACAGATTGCTGAAAGAAGTAATCCTGCGATACACACCACAGCGAGTATAATAATATGTTCCCAAGGGAGGTTTCCAAGGCTTCCTAACGACCAGAACGTAAATTTCTGCAATTGCTCTGAAGTGCTAAAAAAGGTAAGTACGCCTACTATGGCTCCTGTAAAACTTGAGAACATAAGCCCAATAATAAGTATGGCCATAGTATCTCTAAGACGCTGTGAAACTACCAGTATGGCAAGTAATACCATAAAGCTTCCGGCAGTAGAGGCTAATACAATTCCGTAAGGCGAGAGAAAGAAGCCGGAAAGTATACCCGGTAAAAACCCTGCTCCTAATATTACAAAAGCAACACCCAGACTTGCGCCTGAGCTTAATCCTAACACGTCGGGGCCGGCAAGAGGATTACGGAAAAGCGTCTGCATTAATAATCCACTGACGGACAGTCCCATTCCTGCCAGCAATGCTGTTAAGGCTTTAGGTAACCGATAATGCAGTATAATGTATTCCCAGGTAGATTTTGAAGCTTCACCACCTGTAAGGCTATGCACAACATCGATAAATGGAATCTTTACAGAACCCAGGCTTAGGTTGAGTAAAAATGCCATAACAAGGGCAATGCCCAGTATAATGAAAATTGGTATGTTCCTCTTTTGACTGTACAAGGGTATTATTTTAATTTTTCAAAAAAGTAAGTCTGATATCCGGGTAACAAATCAGGATGAAATATAGCTATCAGGTCTTTCAGCACAAGATCAGGGCGGTTAGGAGCAAGTTCATAATAAATAAGTCCGCCTTTAGCGCCTTTTTTGCTGCTGTACGAATATACGTTTTTTGTCTTGAAAGCTTTAAATTGGGCATAATGCGGATTGGCATCTGTCATTTCCTTAAAAGTAGTAAATTGGCTTGGGCCAATCCAATAGTCGGCGTTTTCAGCTTTATCCAATACGGTTTCGAAAGCAAGATTAAGGCTTCCTATTCCTTCAGAGTCAGCCCAAAGATAGTCTGATTTGGCATCTTTCAGGAAAAGTGCGGCCCAGCTTCCGCCTTGGGGCAAATACCAATGATCCTGAAACATGGCACCGCTCAATACGGTTGGTCTTGATGTAGCTTTTTGAGCTAAAACAAGAGCTTCGTTATAACCTTTTTCAATGTCTGCGAAGAGTTTATCTGCCTTGTCTTCCTGATCATACAGTGCCCCAAAGAATTTTATCCATTCGGCTTTACCCAGAGGAGTTTGCTCGGTCCAGTCGCCATTATACAGCACTTTAAGGCCACTTTTCTCAAGCGTTGTAAGCGATTTGTTATTACTGCTTATACTAAAGCCAACTATAGCATCGGGGGCAAGATCGATCATTACTTCGGTATTCAGGCTTTCATTGGCTCCGGCTTCTTTTACTTTTCCGGCATCAATGCGCGCCCTTACTTTTTCAGATGAGATAAAGTCAGTGCTTGGGAAGCCTACAAGGGTGTTTTCTACACCAAGGGCTTCCAAAGATGGTATGTGGGTTGTTGAGGTTACCACCACTGTTTTAAGCGGAACCTGAACGGTAGTATACTGTTTAAGGCTATCAGGAACTATACCTCCTTTTTTTAACATTACATAGGTAAAAACATCTTTAGCTTCCGGCCACGGATTGGTTACTTTAACCACAGTATAGCCATCATAGCGATAAAGCTGTAGTCCTTGCGCATGCTTAACAGAATTTACGGTAGCAGCATTTTTTGTGACACTTTTTTGAGTATCACTTTTACAGCCGGCTATTGCCAATACTACAAAAAGAAAGAGGTAATATGCGTTTCTCATAAAAAATATTCAGTGAATGCAAATGTATAAATTAAATATTTCAACAATAATACTATATTTGCACGACTTAAGGTTGTGGTGTTTTTTGTTGAGCATCACATTAAAAGGGAATCAGGTTTGATGCCTGAGCTGTTCCCGCAACTGTAAGCTTATCCGCCGCGGCGGAGGCTGTTATTAACTGCAAACCACTGCGCGCTGCGGCGTGACGGGAAGGTAAATAACAGTACGCAAGCCAGGAGACCTGCCTTAGGAATAACTAATATCGGGCCTTCGGGAAAAAAGGCTTACGGATTATGATACTGAAAAGATCCACATTACTCATTTTACTTTTCCTGTGCCAGTATTTAACGGCGCAAAATGATACTATTATCCTAAAAGGAATTATAATATCTGATACCCAATTAAACAATTTCTCAGATTCTCAATCGGTACAAAAGCTAAATGATTCGGTTATTGGCAGGAATGCTGCTTCGCTTACTTCACTTTTAAATTACAATACCAATATCTATTTTAAGGAAAATGGTTTAGGAATGGTTTCGTCACCATCGTTCCGTGGTACTACAGCTTCTCAGACTGCCGTGGTATGGAATGGTATAAATATTAATTCGCAGCTTAATGGCCAAACCGATTTTAATGTTCTTAATACCCGTGATTTTAATAACATCAGTGTAAGGGCAGGAGGAGGAAGTGTTGCTTATGGCAGCAGCGCAATAGGAGGGAGCATTCACCTGAATAATGACCTTTCTTTTGGTAATCGCTTTAATAACAGTTTGCGTACGGATTATGGTAGTTTCAATACCGTAGGGGTAAATTATCACGTAGTTGCCGCAACGGAAGATTTTACTGCTAATGCCGGTATCAGCCATAACAGTTCAGATAATGATTATGATTATCAGGGGACAAATAAAACAAACGAGAACGGACAGTACTATAATACCAGCCTGAATATCGGTATTGCCTACAGGCTGAATCAAAAGAATATATTACGCTTTTATGGATACTTGTTTGATGGTGAAAGGCATTTTTCAGGAACGCTTGCGGCACCTTCACGCAGCAAATATCAATCAACTGACTCCAGAAACCTTGTGGAGTGGAGCGGTTATTATGGCAAATTTACTTCCAGATTGAAAGGGGCATATCTTTATGAAAAATATAAGTATTACGAAAATTACAAGAATGATCTTTATACGAACGGTAACGTAAAAACTTATATCGCCCGATATGATCTTACTTATGATGTATCTGAAACTATAAAGCTGAATACCATATTGGATTACACCCATAACAATGGTGAAGGCTCTGATATTATCCATAAAAAAAGGGATATAGGGTCTGCCAGCCTGTTGATGAAACATGAACTGACAAAGAGGTTTAAATATGAACTGGGTGTTCGTAAGGAAATAACCGATAGTTACGAAAGTCCGGTGCTGTTTTCTTTAGGTATCAATACGCTGATAAATCGTTTTTATACTATAAAACTAAATGCTTCCCGTAACTTCAGAATACCGACTTACAATGACCTGTACTGGGCGGGTAGTGGTAATCCTGAGCTGAAACCTGAAAGTTCCTATCAGGCTGAGCTTGGGAACGAATTCAGATTTAAAGGACTAACCTTAAGTGTTACCGGATATTACATAAAAATGCGTGATATGCTGCAATGGACACCGGGAACTAACGGTATCTGGTCACCAGGAAATGTTGGCAAGTCTAAAAGCTATGGCGTTGAATCGATACTTAACTGGAATAAAAAGCTTGGTACCGGGAATGTTGCTGTAACCGGAACGTATGCCTATACCATTTCCCGTAAGGATGAATCCGATAAACAGCTTATTTATGTGCCATTGCATAAAACCACTGCCTCAGTAGCTTATAGCTATAAAAATGCCTCGGTGTATTACCGTCATTTATTTAATGGAGAAGTGTTCACGTCTTCGGATAATAAATATAGCCTTGATCCTTATAATGTAGGAAGTGCAGGTACAGAATATACCATAAAAGCACTGAAAGGCATTGATGTGGGGGTTCAGGTTAATAATGTATGGGATGAGAAATATCTCGCCTATGAAGTAAGACCTATGCCCGGACGCAACTATACTATGTATCTTAATTTTAAATTTTAAATAACATGAAACTACACAAACTAATCTTAACAGCTGTAGCGGGTTCGCTATTGTTCGTGTCATGTAGCGATGATGATAATAAAGATGTACCATCTGGAGCTTATGACAATGGAGTGCTTATCCTTAATGAGGGCGGATTCCTTAAAGGTAACGCATCGGTATCTTTCCTTTCTGAAGCAGCAGGTGCTGAGGTTGAGAATGACATCTTCTCATTGGTAAATGGAGGTGGTCTTCTTGGTGATACAGCACAGGATATGGGCTTTAACGGTGATCTTGCTTACATAGTTCTTAACGGATCTAATAAAATTGAAGTTGTAAACCGTTACACTTTTACAGGAGAAACAACTATTTCAACAGGACTTGTAAACCCAAGATATATTGCTTTTGCTAACGGTAAAGCATATGTTACCTGTTGGGGTGATGCTACTGTAGCTACTGATGATTATGTGGCGGTTATAAACCTTGCTTTAAATACTGTGGGTGCTACAATTCCTGTAGCTGAAGGTCCTGAAAGCATTGTAGAAGAGAATGGTAAACTTTATGTTGCTCACTCAGGTGGATACAACTACGGTAATACTGTTAGCGTAATCGATGCTTCAAGCAATACGGTTACAAAATCGATCACTGTTGGTGACGTGCCAAATTCACTAGAGTTAGAAAATGGTAATCTTTATGTATTATGTGGAGGTGTTCCTTCATGGGGTGGGACTGAAACAGCAGGAGAGCTTAATGTTATCAGTCTTAACAACAATACAGTAACCAAAACTCTTGATTTTGCAGCGGCTACACACCCGTCTAACCTTGTTATAGAAGATAATAACATTTTCTATACTATTGATAACGGTGTATATTCAACTCCAATAGCTTCAGGTTCACTTCCGGCTTCTCCATTATTCACAACTGCTGATCAGGGTGTTTATGGAATTTATGGATTTGCTGTAGAAGATGGGCTTATTTACGTTGCTGATGCAGGTGATTATAATGCTGCCGGTAAAATTTATATCTACTCTGCAGCAGGAGTACTTCAAAATGACTATGTAGTTGGAGTTATCCCTTCAGGGTTCTATTTTAACGACTAAGATGTTCTGATTTTTCTGTTTAGTTAAATGAGCCGGCAGAGGGTTTAGCTGCCGGTTCGAAACAGAAAACTTCATAATAATTGCTGTCAGAAAGATTTACAATTCTGTCTGAAACAAAAAAGGCTTTCACATTGTGAAAGCCTTTTTCAATTATACTCTATTTATTGTAGTTGTTTCATAAGACCTAAAGAGCTTTCCGGCATTTCTTCAAGGTACATTTCGGTGCCAAAGCGGCGCAATTCTTTTGTGCCTTTAAAGCTTTTGAATTCTTTAGAAGGTCTTCTGCGGTCAGGGCTTCCTGTTCCAGTTATAAGGCCGATAGCTTCTGCGAATAATGGTTCAGCAGGATCACCAATAACACCAAGGTTGCCATAGCTTTCTTTGTGCTGAATGTCTGGTACTATACCTGAACTGTATTCACCAAAACCGGCTTTGTTTACAGTTCTTAACACAATAGGCTGCATTGCATAGCGGTGGCTTCCATCTACATCCTTCTTAGTGAAGTCCGGCGAGTCATACAAGGTGACAGAGCCTACATTTTTTCCTATTGTAGTATCACCTATCTGTGTAACGGATATATACGGTTTTAAACAGTTTACAACAAGTTCACTTGCCGATGCTGTTGATGCTGTAGTAATAATGTATACCCTGTTAAGATTAAGGCTGTTGATAACTGTTCCGTTACTAAGTTTATCAGTAAAGTTATTTACTAATGCCTGGGGATTGTTACTTTCATAATACGCCTGAAGTTTACTGTTCCATTGTTGTTTAGCAAACATTTCTCCATTAAACTGGCCTGTTATCATACTCGCAAGATAAGTCGCAGTTCGGATAGAACCACCTCCGTTATAACGAAGATCCAGAACAAGGTCGGTTACACCGGCAGCTTTTAGCTCTCCGAAAGCATTATTTAAGGTAGTATCATAATTAGCATAAAACCCATTATACATAAGGTAGCCTATTTTGTTAGCGCCATTTTCAACAACTTTAACACTATACACCGGATCTTCAGCATACTCAGTTTTAGAAAGACTCACAGTTTCGCCGTTTGGAACGATGTTTCCGTCTACATAATCAGCAAGATAAAGTGTATAGGCTTGCTGGGCTAAAAGGTCACTGTAATTATTTACAGTTAATTGTTCGCCATTTACGGCATAAAAGATATCGCCACGCTGTATGTTTTTATTGCTTGCATCTGTACCCGGAAGGATATAGCGTACGTAACCAAAGATATTAGTCATGCCTTCATCTGCATAAACAAGGCCAAATTCAACACCGTTGCTGGTAGATACTCCCTGTAGTGTATTTTCCAGAACCCTGAAATCAGAAAAGATTACGCTAAAACGATCGGCTTTAGATCCATCAGGATAATGCCTGTATAATAGGCTTTCAAAAAGGCTTTCCGGTGAACCATAGCCTTCTAAGAAATTATTAAGCTGCTCCTGGTTGGCAAAACGGTCATCGGCCAGGTTAGGTACATTAGCCTGCCATAAATAATAAAGGTTAAGTCCTTTCCAGATAAAATCATTTACAGGAACGGCATTATCATCCATGTCTTCACATCCCTGAAAAGCAAAAGCGGCCAAAAACAGGCACGCCAGCAAGGTTTTAATCTTTTTCATTCAGCGTTTTTTAGTTACTTTTAAAACGTAAATGTAATTATTTTTAATATGCTTGTAACAAAAATAGTTGCTAATCGTCTTCCTTTTATAAACCACTAACAAACCAAAAGGCCGATTATGAATCAGTCAGATTTCATAAAAGTCATCACTCCGTTTAAAGACCGGGTTTTCCGGTTGGCAAAAAGGTTGCTTGTTAGCACCGAGGAGGCAGAGGACGCAACGCAGGAAGTGCTGGTTAAGCTCTGGAACAACAAGGGTAAGCTGGAATCTTATTCAAGTGTTGAAGCCCTTGCCATGACCATGACAAAAAATTACTGCCTGGATCAGCTCAAATCAAAAAGAGCGACTGAGATGCGCATAGTGCATAATAACTATAGCGACAGGCAGGCAGGGCTACAGCAGCAGGCGGAAGATCGCGACAGCTGGAGCTGGGTAGAGAAGATTATGGAAACATTACCCGAACAGCAAAAAATGATTTTGCAAATGAGGGATATAGAACAATATGAATTTGAAGAGATTGCCAAAATAATGGACATGAACGAGACCGCCGTAAGGGTGGCACTATCGAGAGCAAGGAAAACATTGAGGGAACAACTCGCAAAAACACACAGCTATGGAATTAAGAGTAATTGAAAAACTACTGGAGAAATATTTTAACGCAGAGACTACTATTGCCGAAGAAAAGGATTTAAAGCTTTACTTCTCTTCGCCGGATGTGGTGCCGCATCTGGAACAATACAGACCTTTGTTTGGATATTTTTCGCAGCAGGAAGAACAAAAGTTTGATAAAACCTTACCATTAAAAACTAAAAGGCATTATGGCCGATGGATGTCGGTGGCAGCAAGCGTTGTTCTTCTGGGAGGATTGTTAACCTTCTATAATACCCAACCGGCTGAGGAAGATCTTGGTACTTATGACGATCCTGAAGTAGCGTTCAGGGAGACCCAAAAAGCACTGCAGATGCTTTCTACGAATGTAAATATCGGTATGGGGAGTGTACATCAGGTAGGTAAAGAATATGAAAAAACTACCAAACAAATCATCAAAGAAAAACGTAAAGAACATCACGTAGAACAAAAATCTAAAGAATAACATCATGAAAAAGTTTATAGTAACCTTAGTACTGGCAGCAATGCCGTTTGTAACTTTTGCACAAACTAATGCTTTCTCTAAATTCGATAATGTAGAGGGCATAGCAAATATTACTTTGAATAAAGAATTATTTGAGTTGGTTTCGAGTATTGACAGCTCGTCAATGGGAGAAGATGCAGGTTCGTATCTTAAAACCGCTAAAGGAATTGATCGTTTAAAAGTCCTTACGACTACTGAAAAAAAATATAAAAAACAGTTGCGCGAAGCAGTTTCCGATCACCTTAAAGCCAATTCGCTTCAGGAATTAATGTCTATTACAGAGGGAGATTCTAAAGTTAAGATATATGTAAAACAGGGCAGTGCCGAGAATATTATTACCGAGGGGCTTGTATTTGTTGAGAATGGCGACAAAAAAGATGAAACCGTTCTTATATCTTTTACCGGTAAAATAGACCTTAATGATATTAAAGATTTTAAGGGACTAAAAGGCTGCAAAGGCAGTAAAGGCGAAAAAGGAGCCAAGTAAGACCCGAAATACCAAAAACACAGCAAACAAAAATAAAGAAAGATCACAATGAGAAAGTTTATAATCACAATGTTACTGGCGGTTTTGCCTTCTATCCTTCTTGCTCAAACCACTTCAGCGTTTGACAAGTTTGAAAAAGATGGTGTAGATGCGGTAATAGTGAATAAGAAAATGTTTGAACTTATGGGTAACGTTAAAATGGACCCTAAGGACAAATCGGCACAGCAATATCTTAACCTTATCAAGAAGCTTGATAACCTTAAAGTATTCTCTACGACCAATACAAAGATTGTGTCTGAGATGAAAGGTACGGTAGACGGTTACCTTAAAAAGTACCCGCTTGAAGAGCTGATGCGTATGAATGAAGGGACCAGAACAGTTAAGATCTATGTAAAATCGGGTGCTACTTCTTCTCAGGTTAAAGAGTTGCTAATGTTTATGGAAGGCGGTAATGCTAAAGAGAGTACTGTACTAATGTCGCTTACAGGTAACTTTGATCTTAGTGAGATATCATTCCTGACGGATTATATGCAACTTCCCGGTGGGCCATCACTTAAAAAAGCATCTAAAAAATAAGGAGTATGAAACGTTATTTTTATATCTCAGTACTTATGATGCTTGTGTTGGCATCATGCGATCAGAAACCTACGCTACAGAAGTATTTTGTAAAAAAGTCTGAAGAGAAAAACTTCTCAACGATAGACATTGGCAAAAGCTTCATCAAAACCGATAAGCTTAAGCTTTCAGAAGATGAGCAAAAAGCCCTGGAGTCTGTCGATAAACTAAATGTGTTGATTTTTAAATCTACAGACAACAATGCCAAAACGTATGATGCCGAAAAAGCGAATATTAAAAATGTACTGAAAGAAGATCACTATGATGAGCTTATGAAAATGAGTCTTGGAGGTGGAGGTATTTCAGTAAATACTAAAGGTGAAGGAGAACATATAGAAGAGTTTGTAGTGTTCCTTCATAACAAGGATACCGGTATGGGTGTGCTAAGAGTACTTGGTGACGACATGACTCCTAATAACGTAATGACCATTGTGGGACTGATTCAAAAAGGCGGTATGGACAGCGCACAGCTTAAGCCGCTTATGGATATAATGAAAAATAAATAATTAAATTGAGATTAGTTAGATGAAAATCCCCTTCAGGCAACTGAAGGGGATTTTTTTGTTATTTGTTCTCTAATATCTTATATCCTTCAAATACTTTAACAGTATCAAAATAGTAAATCTTTTTTTCTCCATCTTCCAGTAATACTTCCATTTGATCACATACACCGCCAGTATTGTATATAGATTGTTTTTTTAATGTGGCTCCAATCATCTCAAGGATAAAGTATTCTTCTTCAATTTGTATTACAGGCCATGCTGTTGCGCAGGTTTTACCATCACCTTTTTTTACTATTGATTCAAGGAGGCCAAATTGTATTGTTTTATATTTTTCTGCATTTTCTGTGTCTCCGATGATTTTATATGACTGTCTCAGGATTTTATGAGCAATCATACTTGTATAATCAATGCTTAACATTTGCTTAGTAATATTTATGACCTCAATGAAATTTTTCTTTTCCATTTGTTCATACATTTTTGATTTAAGACCATTATATTCAGTAGATTTTGTGCTTGCTATTTTAAATTGAGCGCTTTTAAGAAAGCTATATCGGAATAATTGATAATCTATATCGGTTTTGCCGGCTTCCAACTGTTTTACATAGTTGCTGAAATCGTCATTGAATTCAGGAATAGTAATTTTGATTTCCTGCGTATAAGCTGAAAATGACGCTAAAAGAAATAAAATGTATTTCATTGATAGGATTAATTGGTTAGGGCAAATATAGATTACATTGAGCAAACCAGGTTTATTTATTTTTTTAAGTCTGAGGCATATTATATTATTGTAAAACAAATTAAATAATCTTTTGGTAACAATCGCAGTAATACCGTTATTTTACTGAGAATAGTTTTGTAATTTGGCTGTAATATGCGTTTTATACTGCGATTGCTGAAATGTTAGCCTTAAACCATTAATGGATAAAACCTAACTTGCTCATAACTAATGTTTTTTTTGTCAAAATAATGTGTACCTTTGCACCTTCAAAAAAAATATATAATGCAGTCAATTAGAAACATTGCGATCATTGCCCACGTTGACCACGGTAAAACAACATTGGTTGACAAAATCATGTACCATTGCCAACTGTTCCGTGAGAACGAAAACACTGGTGATCTTATCCTGGATAACAACGACCTTGAGCGTGAAAGAGGTATTACTATTACTTCTAAAAACGTTTCAGTTACTTATAAAGGAACAAAAATCAACATTATCGATACTCCAGGCCACGCCGACTTTGGTGGCGAGGTAGAGCGTGTACTTAACATGGCAGACGGTGTATTACTACTTGTTGACGCCTTTGAAGGACCAATGCCGCAAACACGTTTCGTACTTCAGAAAGCTATCGACCTTGGTCTTAAGCCATGTGTGGTTATCAATAAGGTTGATAAAGAAAACTGTACTCCTGAAGAAGTTCATGAGAAAGTATTCGACCTTATGTTTGAACTTGGTGCTGAAGAATGGCAGCTTGACTTCCCGTCAGTTTACGGTTCAGCTAAAAACAACTGGATGAGCACTGACTGGAGAAACCAGACTGAAAACATTGAGCCGCTTCTTGATATGGTACTTGAGCATATCCCTGCTCCTAAAGTATCTGAAGGTACGCCTCAAATGCTTATCACTTCTCTTGACTTCTCTAGCTTTACAGGTCGTATCGCTATCGGACGTCTTCAAAGAGGTGTGCTTAAAGAAGGTATGAACATTTCGCTTGTTAAGCGTGATGGTAAAATCATAAAATCAAAAATTAAAGAGCTTCACACTTTCGAAGGTCTTGGACGTCGTAAAGTAGAAGAAGTAACTGCTGGTGACATCTGTGCTATCGTAGGTCTTGAAGGATTCGAAATTGGTGATACTGTTGCTGATTTTGAAAATCCGGAAGCTCTTGAGTCTATTGCTATCGATGAGCCTACAATGAGTATGCTTTTCACTATCAACGACTCTCCTTTCTTTGGTAAAGAAGGTAAATTCGTTACTTCACGTCACATTAAAGACAGGTTAACCAAAGAGCTTGAGAAAAACCTTGCGCTTCGTGTTAATGAGACTGACAGTGCTGATAAATTCATGGTATTTGGCCGTGGTGTACTTCACTTATCAGTTCTTATTGAGACAATGAGAAGAGAAGGATACGAGCTTCAGATTGGTCAGCCACAGGTAATCATCAAAGAAATTGATGGTGTTAAATGTGAGCCTGTCGAAGAACTTACAATCGACCTTCCTGAAAACCTTTCAGGGCGTGCAGTAGAATTTGTTACTATGCGTAAAGGTGAAATGCTAAGTATGGAGCCTAAAGGTGAGCGTATGATCGTTAAATTCAACATCCCTTCAAGAGGTATCATCGGATTAAGAAACCAGTTGCTTACTGCTACTGCAGGTGAGGCTATCATGGCACACCGTTTCCTTGAGTACCAACCGTTCAAAGGAGAAATTCCTGGACGTTTGAGCGGATCGCTTATCTCTATGGAGAACGGTAAAGCTATTCCTTACTCAATTGACAAACTTCAGGATCGTGGTAAATTCTTCGTTGATCCTAACGAGGATATCTACGAAGGTCAGGTAATCGGTGAGAACTCTCGTGGTGATGATATGGTTGTTAACGTAACCAAAACTAAAAAACTTACCAACGTTCGTTCATCAGGTGCTGATGATAAAGCAAGAATTATCCCTGCTATCAAATTCTCTCTTGAGGAGGCACTAGAGTACATCCAGAAAGATGAGTACGTAGAGGTAACGCCTAAGAGCCTGCGTCTTCGTAAGATCTATCTTAACGAGAACGACAGAAAGCGTTTTAAAATAGCTTAATTAAGTTTACGGTTAACAGTCTTAAGTTAATAGTACTTTCCTAAATACAGAAATCCCCGCAATTGCGGGGATTTTTTATTTGAAACAGAATGTTTTATTCATAAAAATATTCCATCTGACTTTGTAGCACTTCATTGTAATAAGTTAATCTTTTAGTAGGTAATCCCTGTTCATTGAAGGTGTATACATCTTTTGTAATAGCATTACCTTCAATCACTTTAATTTTATATTTATCATAAGTACTATCGCTAAGACTATTTAATCTCAGCGTATTGTTAGGTTGAAAATTCCCTGTTCCCAAATTGATATTTAGTAGTGAAGGGTCGTGTTCCTCATCATATTCATAAGTTTTAGTTACAACTCCATTATATGAAGCACTGATTACTGTACTGCCATCGAGTGTAAATTCGTAGGTGGAGTCTCCACTAACCTGCTTGTATACAATTCCACTACTGTTTAGATAAAAGGTCTTGGGTTCTTCCCAACTATTAGTAGAAGTTGATGTTATGGTGTTATTGTTATTATGGGTAAAAGTCCTGGTGTAATCTACATTTTCAGCTTCTGACTGCTGATGAACTGTAGTCATCCTTCCCTGATTGTCGTAACCGTATTCAGTAGTTGAGTAAACTGCTGTACCTAGATAAGTGTTTATTGAACTAAGTAGCCCGTCGCTATTGTATGAGATAATGTCATATCCCGTCTGTATATTCTCGGGTGTTAGCCAATTCATCTTTGTCATCTTTCCGTTGCTATATTCAGAAACAAAAATTTCTTCCACCTCGCCGTTTTCATATAATGTTTGCTTAGTAGATACAAGAGGCGAGTTGTTTCCGGTTGATGATGAATCATCATCAGAACATGAGGTTAACAAGGCAGTAAGGCTAAGGCAGGCAATTAAGATTTTTTTCATTGGTTAGATTGGTTTTGTTTGTGTTAAATGTATGTGAATGTACATAAAAAAACACTCCAATGGAGTGTCTGTATAGTGTAATTAAGATTATTATCGCATTAAGCTAAAATGACCTTTAATTATTCGTCCGTTATCAAGTTTAAGTACAAACCAATAATCATTTGAAGGTAATGACCTTCCTTCAAAAATGCCATCCCATCCAATGCCTTTAGGGTCAACATCTGCCAGTAGTTTTCCGTAACGGTCAAAAATATATATTTTGCTGTTAGGATAAAAGTTAGCGTTTATACCTATTATGTTCCAATAGTCATTTACACCATCGCCATTTGGTGTAAAGAATTTAGGAGTATCCAGTACTGTTATTTCTTCAGCTTTGATACCGCACCCCTTAGTGTCTTTTATATAAACAGTATGAATGCCAGAGGTAAGTCTCTCGAAATAATTCGATTCCTGAAATGGTCCGTTAGGAGCATCTAAACTGTATACATAAGTAGTTTCAACACCCTGTGGAGGTTCGGCCATAATAGTAACAGTATTATTGTCCCGCATATCATTTACGATAACATCGGTAACTATGGCAAGATCTGAAGCAGTTACGACAAAGGTTTTGGTATTGCTGCATCCTAACTGATTAGTTATTTTTACAATATACGTACCTGCTTGATATACAGTAATTTTTGAGGTAGTCTCTCCTGTACTCCATAAATAAGTGTACAAATTTGGGTTGGTATTTATGGCCTTAAGCGTAAGTCCTTCAGGATTATTGAGACATATTGTTTCATTTACTGTTTCGTCTACTACTGGGCTGTTAAGCGTGCTGACCAAAAAGCTGGTTAGCTGAAAGCACTCAGGGTTAATACTGTTATGGATGCGGGCATATATCCGCTGAGGATTTACTGTATTTACATAAGCAGTGGCATTAATTGCATTTACATTAGCATCTGCATTTTCTTTGTTGTCAAAATATTTTACTGTATTTTCTGTGCTTAACTGTGAACCTAATATTAATGAATTGTTCTGACTAAGATTAAATACAGTAATGCCATCATTATCGGGGTCACATTCTTCCAGATTGTCGGCCTGATAGGCTGTTGGGGTAGTGGTGATAGTAATGTCAATTGTTTCCGTATGTATTTCTCCCTGATGGTTTATAGTAGCAGTAACAGTATAAGTGCCTACGCTTGTATAAGTATGAGATACTGTGTTTTGTGCTGACGCTGCACTTGTTTGGCCATCACCAAAATCCCAAGCCACTGTTGTAAAGTCGTCATCTGTGTCTAACTCAAAATGAGTTATATTGCCAAAACATTTATTTGAAGCAATAATATTTACTGCAAAATAGGAAGTTATGAAGTGTGGAAGACCAAAATAACAGGTGCCGGTACTTAAGGATACTCCTCCTGTAACGTAGTTGCATAACAGTCCGTCTGCATCAGGATTATTAATCACGTCAAGTGTAGGGCTGTTTACTACGGCACGATATATTTTTCCATTAGGTCCAAGCTGAAGTGTTGCTGATTGTGGGGATGCAGCTATAAATACATCTGAACCCGGTATGTCGTCACTTTCAAGATCATATTGATGGATACCCCCAAAATTGGTAAATGAGTTATCATATGAGACATAGAGTTTTTTAGTTTTTTGTGAAAACTCAACGCCATAGGGCATGGTATCCTGGCTTATAGCCAGTGGATTAGATAATATACCGGTTTCATTGTTAAAATCGTAAAGCCAGATGCTTCCGTTTTGCTGAGTACTTCCCGTAAGTGTTGATATCTGAACATGAGCGATGGCTACTTTTTTGCCATTTGGAGATGCTTTTATGCAACCAATGCTGTTTCTGCGGTAACCGGATACAGGTACTACGGGTATAAGTGTAGATATTACTGGGACGGGGTTTACGCCGGTTGAGGTAACTTCAAAAGCGTAAAATCTATTTACAAAATGCGTGATAACCCAATATCCCGAACCCGACCTGTTTTTTACGGCAGTTACCTTTTCAGAGCATTTGTACTTTATCTGGTCAGGATCGTCAGGTACATAAGTTACAAGGTGCGTATTTCGTGTCACTACATCACCAATGCTACCATTAGATCCAATCACAGAAAGGTCTACAATAGAATAGTTAAACCCATTATTATAGCCGTCATCCTGAGAAGGAACTGTTGAACCATCCTCATAAGGACCTGGAAATTGATTTGGATATACGGCTGCATTTTGATGATGGGGCTCATCAACTGTAAAAATATAGTAAATGTCAGGGTCACCTTTTTTAGGAACAATTACACCTGATTGCGTACTTGAAGGATCACCCATAAGTCCTGTTCCGGCGTTATAATTGCCATTAGGCATAAGTACATTGTTACGATCCCACACATTTCGTCCATCTGTATAGAAAAGCAGATTACCGGCGTTGTCAGAAATAGAACTGCAGCCTTCGTTACTTTCTATCGAACTTGACAATGATGTTACACTGCCGTCGTCCTCAAAATGAATGCCTGTAAATAGTCCGAACTGCCAGTTGTTAGCCTCTTTCTGACCAAACATATTTATGGTAAGTAATAATAATATGATTGAGGCTATATTTTTCATAAACAGGAGGCTGTGCTATTCAAATTTACGCTTTTTATCTCAAAAGCGAGAAGTGTGACCTGAATTCTTTTATTACAGTTGTACTCCCATTATATTCGCTATAAGTTACCGTAAACCAGTAGTCGGTTGCGGGCATCGCCTCGCCATTGTATGTACCGTCCCAGCCTTTACCAACTGCGCTTATTTGTTTCAGGAGTTTGCCATAACGATCAAAAATATAAATTTTTGCATCCGGCTGATTAAGTCCTATAACATTCCAGAAGTCATTAAAATTATCACCATTAGGTGTAAAGAAATTAGGATAGTCTACAACTTCAGCTCCTGTAATTATAGTTTCGCTACAACCGTCCGGGTTAGTATCCCTCACCCTTACCGTATGGCTGCCAGGTGCCACATTGCTGAAGATATTGCTATCCTGCCATGGGCCATTGTCAAGGCTGTACTGGTATACGCCATAACCTTCTACAGTTACTGTTATGGTCTGGTTGTCGCTAAAGTAGTTGGTCACATAATAACCCCTGCCTATTTTAACGGCCGATCCGCTTTTGATCACTACTGCCGC
>NZ_QQAR01000010.1 GCF_003350375.1 Flavobacterium sp. AG291
GCTGTTAGAAATAAAATAATCCATCGGGTTTTTGCGGTAATAAAAAACCAAACCTTTTATCAAAAAGATTTGGTTATATCATAGAAATCGAAATGGCATAGTATACGCCTATCTTTTTCTAAAACTACAAAATGTAAAATTCTGGATGGTATCAAAGGGAGTTTTATGGTCAATGTTGAAGCATTCCAGTTTTTCAAAATCTTTGGTGAAGGCTTCATTTAATTCTTGCTGGGAATATTGCTTTATATCAATACCGCTACATTTTTTAGGGCCATTTTCAGAAAATGTTCCTATGGTAAGTAGTGCATTATTACTTAGTGCTGCATTGGCAGTGATAACATAATTGATAATGTCTTTTTCTTCGGTAAGGAAATGAAAAGCCGCACGATCATGCCAGAAATCATATTTCTCTATAGGTTCAAAATGTGCAGCATCGGCAACAATCCATTTTATTTTACGGGCATTATTGCCCAGTCTTTCTTTAGCTCTTTCCAGTGCTATTTCTGATATATCCAGCACAGTGATATCGGTATAGCCCATATCCAGTAATTGCGTAGCAAAAAAACTGTCACCACCACCTATATCAATAATCTTTGCTGTTTTAGGCAGGTTGTTCTTTACTACAAAATCAAGTGATGTTTGTGGTATCGGCTGGTACCAGCTTACATCCGTTAATTGCTTGGTATCGTAGATGTTTTGCCAGTGGTCTTGTCTGTTGAAGTCTTCCATTAATTCTTCGGTATAGCAGCAATTAGCTTTTTAGTATAGTCTTTCTGCGGATGCGCATAGAGGGCATCGGCTTCATTCATTTCTTCAATTTTTCCTTTGTTCATAACCAGTACCTGGTCGCTCATGTATTTTACCACGGCAAGGTCGTGTGATATGAAAATATAGGTAAACCCAAAGTTTTCCTTTAGCTCGTTAAGCAGGTTAAGCACCTGTGCCTGTACCGAAATATCCAGCGCAGAAACCGACTCATCACAAACAATAAGCTTAGGCTGAAGGGCAATGGTTCGGGCAATCCCGATACGCTGTCGCTGACCTCCCGAAAACTCATGTGGATAACGGTTAAAGTGTTCTTCGCCCAATCCTACTCGGTTTAGTATTTCGATGGTCTTTTCACGACGTTCCTTGTCATTTTTGTAACGCTTGTGCACCTGCATTGGTTCCATGATGGCTTTCCCTACAGTAATACGCGGGTTAAGCGATGAATAGGGATCCTGAAAAATGATCTGTATCTCTTTACGCAGGTCGCGAATTTCTCCGGTTGATAGTTTCGTCAGGTCAACACCACGGTATAGTATAGTTCCTGCAGTGGCTTTGTCAAGTTGTAGTATGGCATTACCAAGTGTCGATTTTCCGCAACCCGATTCGCCGACAAGGCCGAGGGTCTCGCCTTCATATATCTTAAAGCTTACATCGTCAACCGCTTTAAAGCTTACATTTTTACCAAATAACCCTGCCGACGATACGTATTCTTTTTCTACATTCTTCACTTCAAGCAATGGCGTTTGGCTGTATAGTTTTTCCAGATGTGCCGCACGCTGCTGTGGCGTTACTTCTTCCGGATTTACAGTGCCTTCAAGGTAGTCCTGAATGGTAGGTAGTCGCTTAAGGCGTACATCAAGCGACGGTCGCGAACTGATAAGCGCTTTGGTATAGGTGTGTTTTGGATCATGGAATATTTCTGCAGATTCGCCCTGTTCAACGATTTCACCCCTAAACATTACGATAACCCTGTTGGCAATCTCAGATACCAATGAAAGGTCATGTGAAATAAATATGATGCTCATTTTGGTTTCCTGCTGCAGTTCTTTCAGCAACAGTATGATTTCCTGCTGAACGGTAACATCAAGAGCCGTGGTAGGTTCGTCGGCAATAAGTATTTTAGGCTTGCAGGCAATGGCCATAGCGATCATAACGCGCTGCTTTTGCCCTCCCGATATCTCATGAGGATAACGGTTGTATATCTTTTCAGGATTTGGGAGTTTTACTTTTTCAAAAAGAGAAAGCACCTCCTGTTTTATTGCTGCCGCGGTAAGTGATGTATGTTCTTTTAATATTTCTTCTACCTGATAGCCACATTTTAATGATGGATTCAACGAACTCATAGGTTCTTGAAATATCATAGCAATGTCATTCCCACGAAGGCTGCGAAGCTCCTTTTGGCTCATGGCCGAAATATCCTTGCCATCAAACTCAATTTTTCCTTCGGTTATAGCCAATATACCTTTGGGTAATAAGCCCATAACGGCTAATGAAGTAACCGATTTACCTGAACCTGATTCACCCACAATACCAAGTATCTCATTTTCATTCAAAGTAAATGAACTGTTTTTTACTATGGGAATCCACTGGCCTTCTTTACGGGCTGAAATGGTAACGTGGTCTATATGGAGGAGAGGGTTATTCATGAAGTAAAAATAGGCATTTTTGTCCGAAGTCCGAAGTCGGATGTCCGAAGTTAGGAGATGGTATATTGGTAATATGGATAGTGAATGGAGCCTCTGACTTCGGACTTCAAACCACTAAACATGTATAATCTCATCATCCACCAAAAGCTCTTCTCTTCTAAAACGAAGCAGTACCTGTGCCACTGCGATAACGTCTTTTTCGCAATAGGTCACTATACGGTCAATGTCTTTCTCTACGTGGTATACATAACCTACCTGGCTGCCATCGATATCGCCTTTGGGCGAGGGGATGCCTAATATTTTAGTTAGCAGCTTTAGTGAAGTAAAACTTTTATAATCGCCAAATTTCCAAAGCTCCATGGTGTCCAGATGCGGTACTTCCCACGGTTTTTTGCCAAAAAGGTTCAGCTTAAGCGGTATCGCTATGTTGTTGATTATCATACGCCGTGCAATGAATGGAAAATCGAATTCCTTGGCATTGTGTCCGCACATAATATGTTGTGGCTGGCTGAAGTGATTGTTCAGCAGGTTGTTGAAGTCTTTTAATATTTTTGACTCTTCCCCATGAAAAGACGTTACCCTGAAGTGGCGGATATCCCCCTTAAACGTAAAGTAACCCACAGAAAGGCATACGATCTTGCCAAACTCTGCCCAGATGCCTGCTTTTTCATAAAACTCTTCAGGCGACTGCCCATCTTTACGCTGATAGTGTGTTTTCAGGTCGTAAAGGAGTTGGGTCTCTTCGTCAAGAAGGGTATAGTTGGGTTGCTCAGGAACCGTTTCTATATCAAGGAAAAGTATATTTTCGAGATTTATTCTTTCTAGCATATTTTGTCAACGTTTCGTCATTGCGAGCGCAATATAATGGAGCGTTGCAATCTGAGATTGCTTCGTCGTACCTCCCTGCCTTTGCCGGCAGGCAGGCTCGCAATGACCAATCGGGGTTGTTTTACTTTTTCATTGCTGTTACTTCTGCCTCTTCTTTAGTCATGGGCAGGCTGTTGCCTTTACCTTCATTGGGCTTCATAAGTCCCATCATTTTGTAGGCTTCGTCTACATATACATAAAAGTCGTTGCTGTGCGGGTCGGTAGTAGTTTGCAGTCCTTTGATATGGCCCAAGCGAACAATAATAATATCATCTTCAGGAATCACGATTACAAACTGGCCCAAGTGTCCACGAAGGTAATACATGTCTTTACCCATATAGTTGTTAAGCCAAACCCCATAGGCATATTGCGGTGAGGCAGGAAAACGCGCATGCGTCATTTTGGCTACAGCCGTACTATCTAAAATCTGCTCATTGTTCCATTTTCCGTTATGTTTAAGCAGTTTTCCAAAGCGGGCAAAATCGCGGGCATTACTTGCAATGCAGCAGTAGGCTTTTTCGATGCCATCAGGTTTGTCAATTTGCCAGAGTGCATCGTTATCGGCCCCCATTGGCTGCCAGAATTTTTTAGATACGTAGTCAGAAAGCGTTTCGCCGGTAGCTTTCGTAATTACCATTGCCAGAAGCTCGGTGGCACCGCTTACGTACTCGAATTCCTTACCCGGTTCTTTTATAACCGGAACTCCAAGCATGGTGTCCCAAAGGTGGTCGCCAAAGTAAGCTCGGGTAGTGATAGAAAAAGCACTGCTGTACTGCTCGCCCCAGTCAAGGCCTGTGCTCATAGACGAAAGGTCGCCCACGGTAAGCTTTGCTGCAAGACCTTTGCCAAATTCAGGGAAATAATCGGAAACAGGTTGATCAAGGCTTTTTATCTTACCTTCCATAATGGCTTTAAACATAGCGGCTGTAACCACGGTTTTCGCCATAGAGAAAGAGTTCGATTTGGAGTCTTTACCATAACCGTCGTAATAGCTTTCGTGCCAGATGCTGTCATTTTTAATGATAAGATAAGCTACAGTACCAAGCTCTTTATGAACTTCTTCAAGTCTTTGGGTTGCTTTTACTTTATTGTAGTCCTTATGGGTAGCCCAGGGTTGTGAAGTGCCTTTTTTAATGGTGCGGTTATCAAAATGGGTGTAGTCATCAAGATAGGCGGTAGTCTTACCGTGAAGATACACTACGCGAACAGCTTTTATAAGATAATCAACATCAAAAATGTACATCAGGGCAATGATTGCAGCAATAATGCCAACAAACCAAAGAAGGAATTTTTTCATAAGTATCGGTTAGGATGTTATGACGAATTTACATAAAAAATGGTTAGGTTTTGAGTCTGATATTATACGAATTATAATCAATTTGCACTAAACAGGATCAAAACAAACTCTGCTGAATGGGAGGTGTTTCGTGTTCCAGCAGCCATTTTTTACGCCATAATCCTCCGGCATATCCGGTTAATGAGCCATCAGATCCAATAACCCTGTGGCAGGGCACAACTACCCAAAGCGGATTTTTGCCATTAGCCGATGCTACTGCTCGGATGGCTTTTACATCGCCTAATTTTATGGAGAGTTCCTGATAAGATGTTGTTTTTCCAAACGGGATTTCGAGCAGGGCTTTCCATACCTTTTTTTGGAAATCGGTGCCCTGAGGATTGAGCGGAAAATCAAAAGTATTGCGTTTGCCGTCAAAATATTCGGTTAGCTGCAGGGCTGCGTTCTTAAGAGTTGCTGGTATTTTTTTAGTAACAGGAAGTTCTTCATCCAATACCCATATTTTACAGATGCCGTTTTCATCACCCTCAATAAGGGTAATGCCAAGCGGTGTTTTTATATGAGTCTGTTCCATTTAGGGATTATTAGATTTTTAGACTGCTGGATTATTGGATAAAGGTAGTGAATGTTGTGATAATTGACAGACCCCTACCCCTCTCAAGAGGGGTAGGGGTCTGTTACTTTTTATATTTTTAATCCTCTTCCCCTAATTCGAAAATCTCATTAACGGGTTTTTCAAAAAGGCGGGAGATCTTTAATGCCAATACAGTTGACGGTACAAATTTTCCGGCTTCCATGGCATTTATGGTCTGACGGCTAACGCCAATCCTGTCAGCAAGATCCTGCTGGGTAAGGTTAAATATGGCGCGTTGCACTTTTATATTATTCTTCATGATCTGCGGAGTGTTTAAATGTATACAATTTCCAGTTAAAACGGATAATGAAAAATAAAAGGTGTGTAAAGAGGGCAATCATCATTACGGTATAGATTATAGATCCGTATACAAACCATACACATAAAAAGAAAAGTAAATAATTTACATAGGTTGACCAAACCAGGCTTTCTAACCTTATTTTCGCCGTCATTTCATCTTCGATCTTTTCTTTTGAAAAGGCAAAAACAAGCCCGCTTATCACAAATACTGATATTAAAAGCTCATCAAATATATCATTGGGTATAAACTCAAAATATTTCATTTTCCCAAAGATATCATCGTTCATTACGGCAAAAACTGTTATGTCTAAATTGATGATTTCTGAATCGTCTATTAATAGAAGATAGAACATTACTAATGTTGCGACAATAAACATTATACCGCTTATTGTTTTAAACTTGTGCGGAAATAAATAATTCGTTTTCATGATGATTGGATTTAAGTTGAAACGAATGTAAAATAAAATTTCCAATATGACAAACAAACTTTACATTTTGTAAAATAAAAAATTCTTTTAGTAAAGAATTCGCGTCAAAACAGTTCACAAAAAAAGCCCTCCGCAAAGCGGAAGGCCTTATATATAGTAAGATGATATACGAATTAGTTAGCTGTAGGTGCAGTTACCGGAGCAGCCTCAGTAGCAGGAGCTAAAACTTTACCTTTGATAGTAAGGATTTTGTTTACGTCGCTGTCGTTTGTAGTTACAGTTACGTTTTTAGTGAAGCTTCCCGGAGATGCAGCGTTAAAAGTTGCAGTTACAGTAGCAGACTCACCTGGTTTAACAGGAGTCTTAGTGTAGTTTGTAGCTGTACATCCGCAAGACGCTTTTACATTAGTGATAAGTACAGTTTGTTTTGTAGTGTTTTTGAAAGTAAACTCGTGAGAAACCGGTTTACCTTTCTCAATATCACCAAAGTTGTGAGTATCTTCTTTCCAAGTGATTCCAGATGGAGTCATGTTTTTTGGAGCTTCTTGTGTTGCAGCAGTAGCAGCAGGAGCAGCAGCAGCTTTTTTAGCCGTAGCTGTTTGTGCAGAAGCACCCTGAGCAACAAAGAAGAAAGCACCAACAAGTGCAAGAGTAGATAATTTTAAAGTTTTCATAATCGTAATCAATTAATATTAGTTATTAAATTTTTTCAGTTTTCTATTACACAAATATATTTAGTAAAATCTTCCAATTTGTTAATCGCTTTCAAAGTATTGTTAATGACATGTTAACGGTCGTTGTTTCAGCGTTTTTTATATACAGCCCTTCACTAATTTTATACTACATTATTGTTTTGCTATTTTTGGAAGCAATATACTATTTATAAATAAAAACCGTAACCGGTTAAACAAATAACATTCCAAAATTGAAATTCAACACGTTAAATATAATAGTTTTTATTGGTTTACTTGCAATTGTAGGGGTTTTGAGCATGCAGCTTGTGATGCTTAACCAGGCGTATACCTTCGAAAAAAAGGAGGTTGGCGAGAAAATCCACTTCGCATTGCAGGATGTGGTAAACAAGATTTACAGAGACAATAACAATGAACTTCCTGCCGAAACGCCTATAAAAAAAGTGTCGGAAGATTATTATGTTGTGAATGTAAATGATGTTTTTGAGGCAGAAATACTTGAAGTGTACCTTCAAAATGAGTTCCAGAAAGTTAAGCTGGACATGGATTATGAATATGCCATTTACGATTGCGGATCTGACGAGATGATGTATGGAGAATATATAACCGCTGCGGGTAAAGCAAGGACCGATAAGGTTAAATGTGAAAAATGTTTTACCAAGCGTGCAGGTTTGGTTTATTATTTTGCGGTACGTTTTCCGCAACTGCGATACAGCTACATTTCTTCGCTTCAGCAGTACTGGATTTATACGGGTGTATTGTTCCTTGTACTGATAATTTATGTGTATTCGGTTTTCCTGATGCTCAAACAAAAGAAATATACCGAGCTCCAAAAGGATTTTATCAATAACATGACGCATGAGTTCAAAACGCCATTATCGTCCATTCTTATTGCTTCTAATTATGCTGCGAAACAGCAAGCCATTGAAAACGATCCGAAACTGAACAAATACCTTAAAATTATAATTGAGCAAAGCAATAAGCTTAACCAGCATATAGAACGTATACTTTCGGTGGCCAAGACAGAATCGTCGTTGGTATCGTTAGAGAAAAAGGAGTTTGATTTGGTAGAGCGTCTGGAACTTGTTCGTGAGAATGCTTCAATAAAATTTGAAAATGCGGTTATCACTTTAAAGAGCGCCAAACCTGAATATTTTATAAAAGCTGACGAATTTCACTTTTACAATATTGCATACAACATAGTAGAGAATGCTGTAAAATACAGTACGGGCAAACCTGAAATAACGATTACTATAAGTGAGCCAGGTAAAGGACTTGCAATAAGTTTTAGGGATAACGGTCCGGGTATCGCCCCTGAACATATTGATTATGTGTTCGATCGTTTTTACAGGGTGCCAAGAGAGAACAAGACCGAGGTGGAAGGTTTTGGCATCGGGCTTTTTTATGTAAAAAAGATATGCGAACTTCACGGTTGGAAAATAAGCATTCATAATAATGAGAGTGGTGGCATCACCATTACTATTCATATTCCTAAAAGCAGCATTGTATGAGCCGAAAGAAAATTTTATACGTAGAAGACGATAATACGCTGGCGTTCCTAACGTCAGATAACTTAGAGCAATACTATGAGGTGGTACATTTTGCTAACGGGAAGGATGCTTTTGAAGCTTTTAAAAAAGAAGAGTTTGACCTGTGTATACTAGATGTGATGCTACCTGAGATGGATGGCTTTGAGCTTGCCGCATCCATACGGGAACGTAACCTTGCCGTACCTATTATTTTCCTTTCAGCTAAAACACTTAAGGAAGACCGTATAAAAGGGCTGAAGCTTGGTGCAGATGATTACCTCATAAAGCCTTACAGCATTGAGGAACTTATCCTGAAAATTGAGGTTTTCCTGCAACGCAGCCACAAGGTTACACCATCAAAAAGTACCGCATGCATCATAGGCTCATTTACCTTCGATCCTGAAAATTATGTAGTGATAAAAGGCGATGAAAAAATAAGCCTTACCGAAAGGGAATCGGCATTGCTAAAGCTTTTCATTGACAACAAGAATACCATCCTGAAACGCGAAAAGATCCTTAGGGAACTTTGGGGTACCGACGATTATTTCATGGGACGAAGCATGGACGTTTTTATCTCACGTTTACGCAAAATTTTCAAGGACGATGAAACTATCAGAATTGAAAATATCCCTAGGATAGGGTTTA
This sequence comes from Flavobacterium sp. AG291, assembly GCF_003350375.1. GTDB lineage: Bacteria > Bacteroidota > Bacteroidia > Flavobacteriales > Flavobacteriaceae > Flavobacterium > Flavobacterium suzhouense. Next base: position 8,804 of record NZ_QQAR01000010.1, read on the forward strand.
AGCTTGTAGTACCGTAAAGCCCCCAACCCCAAAGGGGAGCTTTTCACGTATTGCAATTCCCCCTTTGGGGGGTTAGGGGGCAACACTATAGAAATAATCCTCAAGTGATTTCAGTTCCTCATCAGTAAAATTCTTAGTGATGGCAAAGTTGGCCTGCATTACCGCATATTGAGAAGGGTCTACCAATGGCTCGCCATTGCCTTTAAGGAACTCGACCATATTGCCATTTTTCTCTTTGTATATTTTTGCAATTTCAATTACGCTTGGTCCAATAATCTTTTGGTCGGTCTTATGGCAAGAGAAGCAGTTTCCTTTTCCGTCAAAGATTTCCTGGCCTAATTGTTCAGAAGGGCTGAGGTCTGCCGTTGCGCCTTCAGAAACTGTTTCGCTTGTAGTGTAAGATGCGTCTTTTTTCTCTTCTGCTTTTTTGCATGAAAAAAGAGAAAGGGCAAGGAAAGGTATGATTAGTTTGTGTTTCATTTCAAAGTTTTTGCAAATATAAAAACAACCGCCCCTTCATAATGAAGGGGCGTAGTTAAATTATTTATTCAAAAGTATAGCGGCTTCTTTGGCAAAATACGTCGATATAATATCGGCTCCTGCGCGCTTAATACAGTGAAGCTGCTCGATCATAATCTTGTCGTTGTCCAGCCAGCCTCTTTCGGCAGCAGCCTTGATCATGGCATATTCGCCCGACACATGATATACCGATACCGGTACATTAACAGCATTCTTCACTTCGCGAACGATATCCAGATAAGCGATGCCCGGTTTTACCATGACAATGTCAGCACCTTCTTCTACATCATGCAATGCTTCTCTAATGGCCTCGATGCGATTTGCATAATCCATCTGATAGGTCTTTTTATCTTTCGGAACTTTCACTTCCGATTCTTTCGGGGCACTGTCAAGTGCATCCCTGAAAGGTCCGTAAAAAGAAGATGCATATTTAGCGCTGTAGCTCATAATGCCTACATGCTGAAAACCTGCACTGTCCAGTCCTTCGCGAAGACGCAACACCCTGCCGTCCATCATATCGCTTGGTGCTGCAAAATCGGCTCCGGCCTCTGCATGAGATACCGCCATGCGAACAATGGCATCTACGGTTTCGTCATTAGCCACATCACCATTTTTGATAATGCCATCGTGTCCGTATATAGAGTAGGGATCAAGAGCCACATCGGGCATAACGATAATTTCAGGAACAGCATCTTTAATGGCTTTGATAGCGCGCTGCATCAGTCCATCGGGGTTCCAGGCTTCTTTTCCGGTATTGTCTTTTAACTTGTCGTCTACTTTTACATAAATGTTTACGGCTTTTATACCAAGGCTCCAAAGCTCTTTTACTTCCTTAACGGTAAGGTCGATGGAACGGCGGAATATTCCCGGCATAGATGGGATAGCCACTTCTACATTTTTTCCTTCGGCAATGAACATTGGGAACATAAAGTCGTTTGGCGTCAGTATGGTTTCACGTACCAGCGAACGGATGGATTCGTTGGTGCGTAGTCTGCGGTCTCTGTGTATTGGAAACATGATTATTATGTTTTAAGTTTACAGTTGACGGTTGTCAGTCTATAAATTGTATTTAGTTTTTATTTTATTTTTTTCTCTTGTCAAAGCATCCGGGGCATTAAACCGATAACCAAAAAATATCGTCCCAAAGCTTACAGCATCATTCATTTCTACTTTGCTTTCGGTGTTATGGTTCGATGCGGTACCTTTTGTGTAGAGTCCGCCGTAAAAGGTATCTGAATTATATCCTAACGAAATGCTTAGCGAAGCTGTACTCAAAAAATGGGTTTCATCTTCGCCCTCATCATTCATGTACGTTATTCCGCCGCCGAGGGAAATACCTCCGGCAACCAAAAAATTTTTAGCGATAACCCAGTTGTAATTATATGCCGGAGACAGCGCAACATCTATAAAGTAAGACTTGCCTTTAAGGTCTTCGGTTTTATTGCCGTTCAGTTCGGTATAATAATACGAAAGCTGAGGTGCAAAACTTCCGGCACTTTTCAGTTGGCGTTCGCTTTGGAAAGCCAGTGCCCTGAACGAATAATTCTTATTGAAGACATAGGAAGTGCTTCCGCCTACTTTAAAGGTTTTTAATCCCGAATAGTATATAGTAGTCTGAGGAGCCTCTAGGGAGATTCCTTTTTGGTAGATAAGATCAAAATGCTGCATCCATCTGCCCGGGAAAAGGGTCATGCTGTATGCTGTCATCTTAGAGCCTTTATTGTCTTTGTTTTCGGCAAAGAATTTAGGCGCAATACCAAAACTGAAAGAAATGAAATCGTACTGAACCGAAACACCTAAGGTGGTCTTTTGGTTCGGAACCAAATCTACAGTTAGGTTTTCCTGGCTATAGTCAAGAGTAAATTGATTTGAGGTATTCAGTATAAACAGCTGTGTTGATATCTTGTCTTCAAATTTTTGAATATAGGGATTACTGAGGCTGTCGGTTTGTGCAAAACAACCGCTGCCTGTAAACAACATTGCTGCTATGTATCTGTTTACACCCAATCTATCGGATTTGCCAGTATTTTTATCAGTCGTTCTTCTTCGCTTCCTGCTGCCGGATGATGATCATATACCCATTGCACATGTGGTGGAAGGCTCATTAATATACTCTCCATACGCCCATTGGTCTTAAGCCCGAACAGCGTTCCTTTATCGTGTACAAGGTTGAATTCCACATAACGCCCACGGCGAATTTCCTGCCAGGTACGGTTTTCTTCATTATAAGGAATGTCCTTTCTTCGTTCTACAATCGGTACATAAGCCTGAAGGAAACTATTACCAACTTCTGTTACGAAATCATACCAGTTGTCTATACTGAAGTTTTCAGAAGCCTTGCAGTGGTCAAAGAACAATCCGCCTATGCCGCGTGCTTCATCACGGTGAGCGTTCCAAAAGTACTCGTCGCATTGTTTTTTGAACTTTGCGTAAAAGTCAGGGTTATGTTTGTCACAGGCCGTTTTACAGGTCTGGTGAAAATGTTTCGCATCCTCGTCAAACAGGTAGTAAGGAGTCAGGTCCTGCCCACCGCCAAACCAGCTGTCTACTACATTACCTTGTTTATCATACATTTCAAAATAACGCCAGTTGGCATGCACTGTAGGCACAAAAGGATTCTTTGGGTGGATAACCAAACTCAGTCCGCAGGCAAAGAAATCTACATCACCCACTTTAAAATAAGCCTGCATTGCCGGAGGTAACGGGCCATGTACGGCAGAGATATTTACCCCACCTTTTTCGAACACGCTGCCATTTTCAATAACGCGTGTACGTCCGCCACCACCTTCGGCACGTTCCCATATATCCTCACGGAATTTTGCAGTACCATCTACCGCTTCAAGTCCTGAAGTGATGGTGTCCTGCAACTGTTGTATGTATTGGTAAAATTTATTTTTCATATGGTTCACAGCTTTGAGATTCTTCGACTTCACTGCGTTTCGCTCAGAATGACAACATATGTCATTTCGACGACAGGAGAAATCTCAGAGATTATTTCAGCGCATTTATCTTATTAAAAATATCAAACGAGAACATCTTGCTTTCGACCTGTGTGAAATTGTACAAAGCGATGGCCTTGTCCTTAAAGGTAGGATTAGCAGCCAGTATATCGGCCAGGCGTTCCATATTAGCAAAGTCAAAATGCAGTTTGGTTATATGAGCATTCAGTTCATCACCTGTCATGGCAGCAAGGCTTTCATAAGACAATCCAAGCTGGGTAAGCAACGGTTGTGCTTCATCTTTCAGCCAGCCTTCAGGAACATAAGCCAGTTCCATAAGCTTGTTCAGGATGTTGTTTATCCTTTCATTCTCTTCGTCGCGTAGTCCTAAGCTTAGGGACATAATCTTTAGTTTGCAGTGGTCAGTGGTCAGTATTCAGTCAGAGAGGAACTGCCGACTGCTACTGCCAACTGAATACTATTTATATTCCTTCACCGCGTCAATAAATGCTTTGGCATGGTCTACCGGAATGTTAGGCAGTATGCCGTGGCCTAAATTTACAATATAATTGTCTTTGCCAAACTCATCGATCATTTGGTGAACCATTTTTTTGATGGTTGGTATAGGCGATAACAGTCGTGACGGATCAAAATTACCTTGTAGTGTAATTCTTCCGCCTGAAAGGTAACGGGCATTGCGTGCCGAGCATGTCCAGTCTACACCAAGTGCCGATGCCTTGCTTTGTGCCATATCGTTAAGAGCAAACCAACAACCTTTTCCAAACACGATAACGTGTGTTTCGGGAGCCAGTGCTTCTACGATCTGGTTGATATATTTCCATGAGAATTCCTGATAGTCTACAGGTGATAGCATACCACCCCAGCTGTCAAATACCTGTACGGCGTTTACACCTGCTTTTACTTTTTCTTTAAGGTAAGCAATGGTAGTATCGGTAATTTTCTGAAGTAGTGCGTGCGCCGCTTCAGGCTGCGAAAAGCAAAAACCTTTGGCTGTATCAAAACTTTTTGAGCCTTTTCCTTCTACCGCATAACAGAAGATCGTCCATGGCGAACCTGCGAAACCGATAAGCGGCACTTCGTCGTTCAGCATTTCTTTTGTCAGCTTAATGGCATCCATTACGTAACCAAGGGTTTCGTGAATGTCCGGTACGCGTACTTTCTCTACGTCCTGAGCAGTGCGTATAGGGTTTGGTAAAAACGGACCTACACTTTCTTTCATCAATACTTCAATACCCATAGCCTGTGGTACCACAAGGATATCAGAGAAAAGGATGGCAGCATCCGGTTTTACGATACGGATAGGCTGTACCGTAATCTCGGCAGCAAGCTCAGGCGTCTGGCAGCGGGTAAAGAAATCATACTTGTCGCGCAGTGCACGGAATTCAGGTAAGTACCTGCCTGCCTGGCGCATCATCCATACCGGTGGGCGTTCTACTGTCTCGTTGCGTAATGCTTTTAAGAAAAGGTCGTTTTTTATGCTCATGTTTGTTTTTGTTATATCCGGCTCTGTCATTGCGAGCGGAGAGTATCGGAGCGTGGCAATCTCTAGATTGCTTCGTCGTTCCTCCTCGCAATGACGAACGTCATTTACTATTTCTTATAATAATTTATACACTGTATAATCACATTCTCAACCGATGGCTGATTAGCAATCACTACATTTTGTGTTATATCTTTCAATGCGTTTGCCGTAGTTGTACCAATGCAAAAGCAGGTTTCATTCGTAATGTTGTTTTCTTTCAGGTAACTTTCTACGCCGCTTGGGCTGTAAAAAAGTATGCCATTCAGTTTGCTCTTAATCGTGTGTGGCGAAAGCACTGTTTCATACGCCTGAATCTCATTCATTTCAATTCCGGCGGCTTTTAATGCTTCCGGTAGCGTATCTCTTCTCAGGTTGCCCGAGAAAAAAGTAAAGCTTTCATCGGCATAACCTTGAGTAATCGTTTTGGCAAGCTCTTCGGCATAATCGGTGCAGACCTTTACGGTGTAGCCGTAATGTTCAAGGGCTGCTTTGGTTTTTATGCCTACACAAAAGATACCCTTATCCTTAAGCTGTGCCGAATCGCCATTGTGCAAAAAGCTAATTACCGCATTCTGACTGGTGAATATCAGGTTATCCTTTGCGGTGCCAATCTCAAAACGTTTCAGGCTAACCGAGATAAAATCAGCTTCTACCACTGCCAACCCTGCATTGAGCAGGAATTGCTTATGGTTTGCCAAAAGCTTTTTGGTAGACAGCACACGAAAGGTTTCCATTATTTTTTCAGTTGGTCCTTAATCTTCGCCATTAGTTCGCTACCGCCATTATTCAGCACTTCATGGGCACATTTGTTGCCAAATTCTGCCGCGTCTTCATCGGTATCCATCACTTTTTCTATATGGATCCGTTCTTTGCCATCTATTGATAATAGTACACCCTCAAAACGGATATCTCCGTCTATATTGGTTGCCAATGCGCCTATAGGAGCCGTACAGCCACCCTCAAGCGTTCGCAGGAACTGACGTTCAATACGGGTGCACAATTCGGTTTCGGCATGGTTTAGTTTTGCCAGAGCTTCAAGACTGTAAAGGTCGTTTTCCATAGCAACTACTACCATAGCACCCTGCGCAGGAGCCGGAATCATCCAGTCCAGATCGATATAATTTTCAGGAAGCAGGTTAATGCGCTCCAATCCGGCAGCGGCAAAAACAGCCCCATCCCAGTTGTTGTCTTTGAGCTTCTGCAAACGGGTATTTACATTACCGCGAAGGTCGGTTACATTATGATTAGGGTAGCGGTGCAGCCATTGTGCCTGTCGGCGAAGGCTGCCTGTTGCGATAGTACCATTATCATGAAGGAAATCGGTATTCCCTTTATGTACAAGAATGTCGTTTACATTAGCACGCTCTAAAACGGCTGCCTGCACTATGCCTTTTGGCAATGCGGTAGGCACGTCTTTCATGGAATGTACTGCAATGTCTACCTCGCCTTTTATCATGGCAACATCCAGTGTTTTAGTAAAAATACCGGTAATGCCAAGTTCGTATAGCGGGACATCGAGAATAATGTCTCCGGTAGATTTTACGGCAACAATTTGTGTCGGATACCCTAACTGATTCAGTTTGCGTTCTACGGTATGCGCCTGCCAAAGGGCAAGTTCGCTATCGCGGGTACCTATTCGTATTGGTTTTTTCATTTGGAAGAAGGTTCGATCTGAAACACCTTTTCGATCCATTCGATGCTTTCATCTACCATTGTATCGCGGTCTTTAAGATGATTTGCAAAATGTGTCGTAATCTTGTGTATAATGCGCTGGCTGATTATTTCGGCCTGCTCTTCATCAAAATTACTTATTTTTTTGCGTTGAAAGTTAAGCTCAGTATCTTTTATAGTATTAAGCTTTTCTTTAAGGGCGTTTATAGTAGGGGCAAATTTTCGGGCTGTTGTCCAGTCGGTAAATTCGCCTTTAATATCTTCAATAATAGCCTCGGCAGCAGGAATATGTTTCTTGCGGTTTTCAAGGGTAATATCTGTAATTTTGGAAAGGTCATCAAGATGTACCACAGTAACACCTTCAAGTTCCGTTACATTGCTGTGCACGTTTTTAGGAATAGAAAGGTCAAGGATAAGCAATGGTTTATTGATGTCCAGAATATCTTTATCAATAGTAGGCATAGGAGCTCCTGTAGCAACTACAAGCACATCGGCTTTAGCTACTTCCAGCGGAAGCAGGTCGTAGTCCTTGACGATGAGGTTAAATTTTCCGGCTACCTGTTCTGCTTTTTCACGGGTACGGTTAACAAGGATAATGTGGTCGTTCTTGGTATGCTTAACCAGGTTTTCGCAGGTATTGCGTCCTATCTTGCCGGTGCCAAAAAGCAGTATGTTCTTGTTTTGGATATCGGTCACATTGTTCATAATGTACTGTACCGATGCAAATGATACCGATGTGGCTCCCGAACTAAGTTCGGTTTCGTTTTTAATCCGTTTGCTTGCCTGTATCACGCAGTTTACAAGACGTTCCATAAAAGCATTGGTAAGCCCTAATGATTTTGATTCGCTAAAACTGGTCTTGATCTGGCTGATGATTTCGAAATCACCTAATATCTGGCTGTCAAGTCCTGAGCCCACACGGAATACGTGATCGATGGCTTCAGCATTTTTATATACAAAGGCTACACGCTGAAATTCTTCAACAGTACCCTGGCTGTTATCACAAAGTAGTTTTATTAACTGATAAGGGTGTTGGGCATAACCGTATATCTCGGTTCTGTTGCAGGTAGATATAACAACAAGGCTCTCGATGCCTTCCTGTTTTGCCTGCTCCAGCAAAGCAGTCTTTGCCGTATTTCCTAAACTAAATTTGCCCCTTATCTCGGCATCGGCTTTCCTGTAACTCAGACCCACCGCATAAAAATAATGATGCCTCGATATATTATTGTTCTCCATAGTGCGCACTTATCCTAAAAGTTCTACAAAAGTATTGTGAACGTTTTTTAAAAAATAACGCTCAAAGTCCTATTTGTATCGCTGTGGGATATTTTGGCACGAAAATGTATTTATTTGGTCAAATAATCTAAATTTGCAATAAAATCAGCGTATTGCAAAAATATAGTTTAGAATAATTCTAAATAAAGTTAGATTTGATTTTTGCGATTGCCATAAAAAAAATACCGCTATGGGTTCTCATGAGGAAATTAAGATTGAGGATGATTTTATAGTGCTGCGCTTTCAGAACGACAGCGATGAAACCTCTCATTATGAACGGGAAGTAGGAACAGACCTCATACAATTTCACTTTGGCATAAAGGGTCGTGCCAAGTTTATTTTTAACCAGGGCCGCTATGCGCTCGACCTTAGAGAGGAGTTATCGTTGTTTTTGTACAACCCACAAAAAGAGCTTCCGGTGCATCTTGAAATAGCTCCGCACAGCTGGGTAATATCGGTACTGGTATCCATCAAAAAATTTCACGGATTCTTCTCAGAACAGGCCGATCATATTCCTTTTTTGAGCAATGACAACATTGATAAGAAATATTATAAGGACGAAAAAATAAACCCGTCTATGGCTGTGGTGCTGAGTCAGCTTTTTCATTTTAATCTACACCAGAGCATCAAGAAATTATATTTTAAAGGGAAGGTATACGAACTGTTAAGCCTTTATTTTAACCGTGCCGAAGATACCAATGCCGAGTCATGTCCTTTCCTTGTAGATGAGGAGAACGTAATAAAAATACGTAAGGCTAAAGACATTGTAATTGCTAATATGGCAGAACCGCCGGGACTTGAAGAACTGGCCGATCAGGTAGGCATCAGTTTAAAGAGGCTCAAAATGGGCTTTAAGCAGATTTATGGTGACAGTGTATACAGCTTCCTGTTTGACTATAAGATGGATTATGCCCGTAAGCTGCTTGACAGTGGCACCTATAATGTAAACGAAGTAGGACTAAGGATAGGGTATAGTACCGCCAGCCATTTTATATCGGCATTTAAGAAGAAATTTGGAACCACGCCTAAGAAGTATTTAATGAGTATAAACGAGAAGGTTTAAGAAAAACAAAAAAACAAACCGCCTTTCGCATGGTTTTTGTGAACAGCTAAAGGCTTTTAAAATAGCAAACAAAGAGTAATATAATGAAAGGAGTACTACTAGTAAATCTGGGGTCGCCAAAAAGTCCGACGCCAAAAGACGTAAAGCCATATCTTGATGAGTTCTTAATGGACAAATATGTAATAGATGTTCCGTTTTTATTAAGAGCATTGTTAGTGAGAGGTATTATTCTTCGCAAAAGGCCGGAAGCGTCGGCTGAAGCTTACCAGAAAATATGGTGGGAAGAAGGCTCGCCGCTTATTGTGCTTTCGGAAAGGATGCACAAAAAAGTGAAACAAAGAACAGAGTTGCCGGTAGCGCTGTCAATGCGTTATGGCGAACCATCTATAGAACAGGGACTTCAGGAATTGTCTGACCAGGGCGTTACCGAAGTGCTGCTGTTTCCGTTATACCCTCAGTATGCCATGGCTTCTACACTTACTATATTAGTACTGGCTGAAGAAATAAGGAAAAAGAAATTCCCTCACATGACCTTTACCGATGTTCCTGCTTTTTATGATAAGCCGGATTATATTACTGCATTGGCAAATTCAATAAAAAGATCACTGGAAGGGTTTGATTACGATCATCTGCTGTTCTCATATCACGGCATCCCGGAGCGTCATATCAGAAAGACCGATGTAACCAAATCGCATTGTAAAATAAACGATACCTGTTGTGTAACGCCATCGGCAGCACACAAATTCTGTTACCGTCACCAGTGTTACGAAACTACCCGTTTAGTGGTAGAGCAACTGGGTATTCCTAAAGAGAAATATTCGCTTACGTTCCAGTCGCGCCTTGCCGGCGACAAATGGCTGGAACCATATACCGACGTTGAAATCAACAAAATGCCTTCCGGCGGAATTAAAAAACTGGCGGTGGTAACACCTGCTTTCGTAGCCGACTGCCTTGAGACCCTTGAGGAGATCGCAATGCGTGCCAAAGAGGAATTTGAAGAGCATGGCGGCGAGAAATTCCTGGCAATTCCTTGTCTTAATGATAATGATGAATGGATTGGTGTTGTGAGCAACTGGATTAATGAATGGGCTCACGCTGAAACACCGGCAGTATAAATGGAGATTTCATCCCGCGAGCTTGCAAAAAAAGATATTAAGAGCCTGCTGATAAAACAGTCGGTTCCGGCATCTATAGGTATATTGTTCATGACGGTCAATATACTTATAGATACCATTTTTGTAGGTCGCTGGATTGGTTCATTAGCTATAGCTGCACTATCAGTAGTTATGCCTATTACTTTTTTTATCTCATCATTGGGCATGGCAATAGGCACAGGCGGAAGCTCGGTATTGTCGCGTGCGCTTGGTGCCAAAAACAAGGATAAGGCGCTTGCTACTTTTGCACACCAGATCATGATGACCTTTGGAGTATCATCGGTATTTGTGGCTACCGGACTTTTTTTTGGGGATGAGATACTCTTTCTTTTTGGATCAAACGGTGATATTACCGAACCGGCAAGAATATTCTTTTTCCCGATACTGCTGGCAGTACCATTTCAGGCACTGAGTATGATGGGTAATAATGTAATCCGTGCCGAAGATAAATCAAGGCATTCTATGATATCCATGATCATATCTGCATCATCCAATATAATACTTGATATCCTTTTTATAAAAATACTCGGATTGGGAGTAATGGGAGCAGCATTGGCAACAGCATCATCCTTCTTTTTGTGTTTTGTATATATACTTTGGTTCTTTATTTGCCGAAGTGAGCTTCGCCTTAAATGGAGCCATTTTACCTGGAAGAAAGAAATAGCAGGAGAAATTACTTCCCTCAGCTTTGTAACCTTTGCAAGACAAGGGGTAATAAGTGTACTGGCTGTAATACTTAACCATACCTTGTTTGCGCAGGGAGGTGAACATGCCATCACGGTATATGGTATCATCAGCCGTATGCTCATGTTTGCACTGTTTCCTGTACTGGGCATTACGCAGGGCTTTTTGCCGATTGCAGGGTATAATTATGGAGCAAAGAACCATGAAAGAGTGCGCGAATCGGTTTTTCTGTCTATTAAATATGCGGGAGGGCTGGCGATCCTCATATTCATTGTAATCTTGGTTTTTGCAAAGCCTATAACAGCAGTTTTTACTACCGACCCTGATGTTATCCGGGATACACCGGGAGCATTGCGCTGGGTCTTTGCGGCATCGCCCATTATTGCGGTACAGCTTATAGGTGCAGCCTATTTTCAGGCGGCAGGAATGGCTAAAAAAGCACTGATGCTTACGCTATCCAAACAGGGCTTTTTCCTGATACCATTGGTGCTTATATTACCACAGTTTTTTGGTATTTTTGGTGTATGGGTGGCTTTTCCCATTGCCGATGTACTCTCTACGATAGTAACCGGGATATTTTTAAAAACAGCAATGACCGAACATGTTAATGAAGAATAAATGGAATACTACAACTACATAAAATCACTGCACCTCATATTTGTAATCACCTGGTTTGCCGGACTGTTTTATATTGTGAGGCTGTTTGTGTACCATATTGAGGCGAATGACAAGCCTTCGCCTGAAAAAGAGATACTCATCAAACAATACAAACTGATGAGCTACAGGCTATGGTACATTATTACCTGGCCGTCGGCAGTACTGGCAACAATCTTTGCGATAACGCTTTTATGCCTTATGCCACAATGGCTGCAACAGCCGTGGATGCACGTAAAGCTTACATTCGTTTTTCTGCTGTTTTTGTATCATTTTAAATGCCACAGTATTTTTAAGCAATTGCAGAGGGATGAGGTAAAATATACTACGGGCTTTATGAGATTGTGGAATGAAGGTGCGACCATCATACTTTTTGCGGTGGTATTTTTAGTGATACTCAAGAGTGCCATCAACTGGATATTTGGCGTGGTTGGTATTATAGTGTTCTCTATACTGCTCATGCTGGGCTATAAATTTTACAAACGCATAAGAGAGAAAAACAACTCTTAATGAAACAAAAATTCAAGATAAAGAGGTGGTCATTGCGGACAAGGATTTTCCTGTCCATGATTTTTATTACCCTTATCGCATCGCTGCTTATTGCCGCGGTGAGCATTTACCAGTTTAAAAAAGAAGCGAAAGATTACCACCAGGACAGGCTGGAACGCAAGGAACTTGCCATAAAGGCGCACATCAACTATATTCTTGCCAATACCACCTATCCGCTGAATACCGAAAACCTTCCGCTGATATTCCGAGAGCGAATTCATGAGCTTGCCAATATCCACGGCATGGAAATTAATATCTACGACCTTAACGGGCATTTGCTGAAATCGTCTAAGGCAGCCTTTTCGGTCGATACCATTAGCATGAACATACCGGCACCTATACTAAAGGTGTTGCGCTCTACTGCCGAAAAGAGGTATGTAGATTTTAAAGTAAAAGACGGCAAGCGTTTCCGTTCGTCTTACAGCTATATAAAAGATACTAAATTTAAGCCTTTAGGCATAATGAACCTGCCTTATATAGAAGACGATGGTTATTATGAAAAAGAAACCAGTAATTTCCTGATACGCTTCACACAGGTATATTCCTTTATGCTGTTGATATCAGTTATTATAGCTTACTTCCTGTCGAGCTATATTACCAAGTCGATTAAAGAAGTGTCTGACCGCCTTAAAGAAACCCGACTCAGCGAAGAGAACGAAAAACTCGATATGGGTGATACCCCTCAGGAGATAAGCCTCTTGGTGGATGCCTATAATAATCTTGTTGACGATCTTGATGAAAGTGCGACCAAGCTCGCCCAGAGCGAGAGGGAACAGGCATGGCGCGAAATGGCCAAGCAGGTAGCCCATGAGATCAAGAACCCGCTAACGCCAATGCGTCTTACCGTGCAGAGCTTCCAGCGTAAGTTTGACCCGAACCATCCGGAGATCGTCCAAAAGCTCGACGAGTATTCTAAAACCCTGATACAGCAAATAGATACCATGAGTTCGGTAGCATCGGCATTCTCGAGTTTTGCCTCTATGCCGGCACAGCAAAACGAAACACTGAACGTGGTAAAGATCGTTCAGCTGGCATTGGAGATATTCAACGAACCTTACATTAATTACCATGCCGATGAGCCTTATATCATTACCCGTATGGACAGGACGCAGCTTATCCGTATCATTACCAATCTGGTTAAGAATGCAACACAGGCTATTTCGGAAGATGAAGTTAATCCAATGGTTGAGGTGAGGGTTTTCCGCGAAGGCGAAATGGCAAAGATTTCGGTAAAAGATAACGGTAAAGGAATTAGCATGGAAAATAAGCGCCGTATTTTTGAACCGAAGTTTACGACCAAAACCAGCGGTATGGGTCTGGGGCTTGGGATCATAAAAAATATTGTGGAAAATTACCACGGTACGATTACCTTTGAAAGCACTATAGGCGTGGGTACTGAATTTTTAGTTACCCTGCCAATTACTAACGCCGAAGGCGACGAAGAAGAGACAAACAACAAACATACATAATACAATGAATTACGAAAACATACTTACGGAACAGGCTGACGGGCTTGCTGTAATTACCATTAACAGGCCAACAAAGCTTAATGCACTTAACAAAGCTACCATTCAGGAGCTGCACGAAGCCTTTAAAGCACTTGATGCTGACAATAGCGTAAAAGCAATAATCGTAACCGGAAGTGGCGAGAAGGCTTTTGTTGCCGGTGCTGACATCTCTGAGTTTGCTGATTTCTCTACAGATCAGGGGGAACTTTTAGCAGCTAAAGGGCAGGAACTTCTTTTTGATTTTGTACAGAACCTTTCTACTCCTGTAATTGCAGCAGTTAACGGTTTTGCACTTGGTGGAGGTCTTGAACTGGCTATGGCAGCACATTTTAGGGTAGCTTCAGATAATGCTAAAATGGGTCTTCCGGAAGTATCGCTTGGTGTTATTCCGGGGTATGGCGGAACGCAGCGTTTGCCACAGCTTGTAGGCAAAGGCCGTGCTATGGAAATGATTATGACAGCAGGTATGATAAACGCCGAAGAAGCAAAAGCCTACGGATTGGTAAACCATGTAGTGCCCCAGGCAGAGCTTGTAGATTTCTGTAAAGGTATTGCGGCTAAGATCATGAAAAACTCTCCGGTAGCGATATCGGCTGCTATAAAAGCCATCAATGCTAACTTTGAGGATGGAGTAAATGGTTACGAAGCAGAGATAAAAGCCTTTGGTGAATCGTTTGGAACTGCCGATTTTAAAGAGGGTACAACAGCATTCCTTGAAAAGAGAAAAGCGGAGTTTCCGGGGAAATAATAACCATGAACTATATAAAAACACAAAACCGGCATTACGCCGGTTTTTTTATTCCTTGTGTACATCTTTAAATTTGAGCATATCAAATAAGCGTTGTTCTTTATCGTTGTCAAATCCGCAGGAGGTTTTGAATTCTTTGGGATTCTCATAGGTGCCAAACAACATATCCCACCAAACGATGTCGCCATAGTTATTAGTGTGTTTGTTGTACTCGTGATGGATGCGGTGCATCTCCGGTCTTTGAAATATGTAGCCTATCCATTGCGGTGTTTTGATATTGGTATGGTAAAAGAACTCACCCAATGCGGTACATACCGTATAGATACCCGCGGCTTCAAGATTAAGCCCTAATAGCGAATAGACTAATAGACTTCCTATGATGGAGTTTACAACCATTTCCATAGGGTGCTTGTAAAACGAAGTGACTACTTCTATACGTTGTGCGCTATGGTGTATCTGGTGAAAGCGTGTCCATAAAAAGTCGCTGCGATGACGCCACCTGTGCCACCAGTAAAACAGGAAGGTAGCAATAAAATAAGCAATAATGCCGCCCAAAGCAGGCGATACATGGCTGGACAAATGGAAGAGCGAAAATGATGATAACCATTTCTCCCAACTGATGCCGGCCAGCAATACAACCCCCAACTGGATAAAGTTTACACCTAGTACCCTTATGGTCCAGGTAGGTACTTCGGGCAGTTTCCAGCCCAGGTTAAGCCGTTCTATTAAAAAACATACGGCAAATGCGATGAATATAATGAGTAGCATATAAGTTGGTTTTAAATTTTACATCAGCGAAAACACCTGCCATAAAATGAGTAATGATGTAAGGCCGGCAAAAATTATCGAGAGAACTTTTAAATAATTCACTTTGATAGCCTGTGCGAAAATAAAACCCGAGATACCGAGGAGGAAAATGTCAATCATGGTAATGATCCTGGCGTTTTGCAGCCATGAAGGGAATACGCTTAGGTAAGCCGGAACCATTTCTTCAAAAGTATCGTATTGTGCTGTAATGCGAAACCAGTGGATTAGGTTAGCAATGACCACCGCAAGCAGTGCTACGGCTACCATATATATAGGGAATCTGTATTTTGTTTTCATAGTAAAGTAATTTAGAAAGCCCCGCAGCCGTCCGCTAAACCGGGAACAGCCACAGGGCACCGCTAAGGGTTATATATTGTTAGATTCAAATTGTTTCAGGTCACGGGTGTTCTTTTGTACGGCAATGGCCGAGAACAGCCCCAAGGCAAATGACATTCCGAAGAATCCCTTTTCACTCAATAACAGGTTGGCATTCCATAATCCTATTATCAATAGGGTTAATGAGGCAATGGTACTAAACCAGCTTATGCCATAATACAGGTCGGTTACGGGTATGCCTTCAAGCCTGTCGCGTACGCTTTTCTGTACTGATATTACCGAGAACAATCCAAAAAGTAATATGGTAAAGTAATAGCCTTTTTCGTTGTAAAGCATGTCCGAATTAAAAAGCCCGATGCAATAAGCACCCATTCCGATGATGAGTGTCATCCATGAAGCGCCCACAAAGGCGGCACTTGGCCTTAAGGGTGATTGTACATTTAGTTTTGAATTTCTTGATTCTGAAGTGTTGTTTACTTCTGTTGGTTTTAGCGGTTCCATAATTTGTTGTTTTAAAATTATGAAGCAAATTTCCTTCAAAGTTAATTGCGTTAAAAATCAATATATCAAAAAAACTGACGATATAAAATAGCATTTTTTATATATTTATGATCTTAAAATCAGTTGATATGAATGCGATTCAGGAAGTGATACATCTTATGAATAATGAAGATATAAAGGCATTTAGCCTGTATCTTGACAAAAAGAATAAACGTAAGGATGTGCGCAATACAGAACTCTTCAATTTTCTAAAAACTGACGATATAAAAGTTGAAAAAAAGTTCTTCCCCGATAAAAAATCTGCTGATGCCTATCATGCCTTGAGCAAAAGGCTGTATGATACGCTGGTCGAATTTATGGCGAACCGCAGTTTTGAGAACGATACTTCCGATGAACATGCTGTATTACGTCTGTTAGTAGTGAGTCGCCTGTTTTTTGAGCATAAGCTCACCAAGGCTGCTTTTAAATCTCTGGCAAAAGCCGAAAACATCGCTGTCGGACTGGAACACTTTAGCCTGCTGAATGAGATATACCATACCCAGATACAGTTTGCCCACCTTAATCCTACATTAGCCTTAGATGAGATTATTAAAAAATTCGTAACCAATAAAAAGAAACTCGAACAGGAGGAACAACTCAACCTGGGGTATGCCTTATTGCGAAGGGAACTTGCTCAGATGTATCACGAAGGCAAGATTGTCGATTTTCAGGAACTTATAAAGAATACTATTGCCACGCACGGCATTTCGCTAAAGCAGGTGCTTACCTTTAAATCGCTCTACCAGATATTGTTCATTGCTAATGAATATGCCTCGCTTAACAGCGATTACGGAAGGATAGCGCCTTTTATCATTAGGAGTTATGCATTCATCAATAGCAATGCGGGATTGGCGGACCGACATTTGTATTACCATATCTACATATTGTATTTTATGGCCAACTTCCATTTCAGGAACGGGCGTTTTGCCGATTCACAGCTGTACCTCGAAAAGATGCGGGAGCAACTGCAAAAGCAGGGTGGTAAGTATTATAACCGTTTTTGCCTGCGCTACTTTTTGCTGAAGGCTCTTAATGAGAACTATTCAGGTAATCCAGGCAGGGCGATAGACACTGCCGAAAAGGCTTTGGTACAGCACAAAAAAGCGGATATGAATGACATAAATGACTTAAGGTTGTTGCTTATCGTGCTTTACCTGCAGCAGGATGCCGGACGCGACGCTGCCAAAGAAATGGTGAAACTAAACCATTCCGATAGCTGGTATGAAAAAAAAATGGGAATGGAATGGGCTATCAAAAAATGTCTGGTGGAGATACTTTTGCATGTACAGCAGGAATATACCGAACTGGCGCTATCACGAATAAAAAGCTTTAAACGCCGATACAAAAAATACCTGACTTCGGTTAATGAAGACAGAGTGTTGCAGTACCTTGCCCTGATAGAACGCTATGTGCTCAAGCCTGAAATATTGACAACACCTAAATTTAAAAATACGGTCGAGGAGTTTATCGGAGAGGCACGATCAGGACCGCAGGATATTTTTGTAATGAGTTTTGTTGCCTGGCTGCTCGCAAGGGTAAATAAGAAACCGGTGTATGACACTACGCTGGGATTACTGGGTAATTATTTCTCACCCTCCCACTCAGCATAAAACTGGTCAAGGAAATCGACCATGTATTGATGGCGGCCTTCGGCAATGGTTTTGCCTGTTGGTGTATTCATACGGTCTTTAAGCAGCAATAATTTTTCGTAAAAATGGTTGAGTGTTGGGGCGGTAGTGGCCTTGTATTCCTCTTTGGTCATATTCAGGTTGGGCGGAATGGAAGGATCGTATAATGCCCTGTTCTTAAAGCCACCGTAGTTGAATGTACGTGCAATGCCTATCGCGCCAAGGGCGTCGAGCCTGTCGGCATCCTGAACGATATCCAGTTCTATAGAGTGGAATTTCATCTCGTGGTTACCTCCCTTAAACGAAATATTCTCAATGATATTCACCACGTGGATGATGGTTTCTTCCGGCACATTTTGCGCGGCCAGAAACTGCCAAGCCATAGACGGGCCAACAGTCTCATCGCCATCGTGGAATTTGCTGTCGGCAATATCGTGCAGTAATGCTCCCAACTGAACGACCTCAAGATTACACGCTTCACCTTTAGCAATTAGCATAGCGTTATTGTACACGCGCTCAATATGAAACCAGTCGTGGCCGCCTTCGGCCTGTGCCAGCTGCGCTTTTACAAAAGTTTTAGTGATATCGATGAGGTTATTCATAAGATAAAGTTAGGATTTAGCCATGAATTGTGCTAATTAAATTTTGATGAACTATTGTAGAGTTATTACACAGAGATGCGCAAAGAAGGCACAAAGTCTCGCAAAGGTTTTGTTTTTTGAGAACGCAGAGAGTTTGCTCCCCTCTCCTTTGGAGAGGGGCTGGGGGTGAGGCCAAAAAAAGCCACTCTTTCGAGCGGCTTCTATATTATTTTATAAGGGCTGGTGTAACCCATTTGAATATGTGTGATTCTTCTGGGATAACAAGCCTTTCAGAGATTCTTGTCATTCTGTCCGGAAGCCTCATAAGGAAATCACGTGCTTTTTCAGCTTCTGAAGTAAGGCCATCTATCTTGTCAATTTGCCATTTTTCAATTAGCTTCTTAAGGATATCTACATAGTCTGTAGCGGTGTAAACACCTATACGCTGTGCAGAGTCTGAGAAACGCTCAAATGCATTGCCTAAAGCATCACCTGATTGTCTCAGGAAGTGTGCCGGCATAACGATCTTAAGTTTCATCATGTGCTGGAATGCCAGCATCATTTCACTTGGGTCTACTTTAAATATCCTGTCTACAAACTCACTGTAAGCCATGTGGTGACGCATTTCATCGCCGGCAATTAGCCTGCACATTTTAGACAGTTTGTTGTCGCCGAATTTCTTGGCAATTTGTGAAACACGGTTGTGCGATATATAAGTGGCAAGCTCCTGGAAGCTGGTGTATACAAAGTTTTTGTACGGGTCACGGTCAGTACCAATGTCAAATCCGTCATTGATAAGGTGGTGTGTAGTGATTTCTACTTCGCGCATGTTTACACGTCCGCTTAAATAAAGGTATTTGTTAAGCAGGTCACCATGACGGTTTTCTTCGCCTGTCCAGTGGCGCACCCATTTAGACCATCCGTTGCCGCCTTCTGTTACCTGATCAACACCTTCTACATCCATAAGCCATGACTCATAGGTAGGAAGCGCCTCTTCGGTAATAGTGTCGCCTACAAGTACTACCCAAAAATCATAAGGCAGGTCTTTGGCTATTTCGCGCAGTTCTTTAAGATCTTCAAAAAAAGTTTCTTTTTTTGAGTCAGGCAGCATGTCGCTTGGCTGCCAGATGGTTTCGACCGGGATAAGGTAATTTTCCACGAAAGTGTCAATATCCTTTTCAAGGAATTTCATTACTTCCAGACGAACGTTTTTAGTAGACATAGTTTCTTAATTTTTTATTCCTTGTATAACGGCATTCTCAGTTCTCTCCATCACTTCCTCAAAAGGAATATCTTTGATAGCAAAAGGCTCCTGTACGGTAAAGGTGAGTTTATTACCCAGGCCCATTGGGAATTTGCCAAAACGGTCAAGTTTCCACGAGTTATTTATACTTATTGGTACAATGTACGCAGAAGGGGCGGCTTTGCAAAGCACTTTAAGTCCCGTTTCACTAAATTTCTTTGGTTCTCCGGTCTTGCTCCTTGTTCCTTCCGGGAAAATCACGGCAGAGCGGTTGTGTTTTTGTATATATTCTCCCAGTCCTTTAATTACGGGCAGTGACTGTCTCGCATCTTTCCTGTCTATAAGAACGGAACCGCCATGCCTTAAATTGTATGAAACGCTCGGTATTCCTTTCCCTAATTCTTTCTTACTGATGAATTTAGGGTGAAACTTACGCATAAACCAAATAATTGGCGGTATGTCGTTCATGCTTTGGTGGTTTGCCACAATAATAAGCGGAACACCTGCCGGTACCTTTTCCCTGCCTTCAAATTTGTAGGTAGTGCCCAGTATAAGAGTAGCCCTCACAAGGCAGCCATTAAGTATATCAACGCTTTTTTTGTGGGCCTGGTAGCCAAACACATTAAAGCAGATCCATTGTATAGGGTGAAATATCACCAGGAACAAAAGAAATACTACTAAATAAAGTATAGTTATGGGATAAGATAAAAGCTTTTCCATGAACGTTGCTAAAAATTCGCGTAAAAGTAGCACCTTTTTTGTTAATACTAAAAAGATTTAGTATGCCCGCATAGTACTTAAAACAACAAAGCCACGCTGTGGGCGTGGCTTTGGGATATTTTAGAGTTTTGTTTTAGCAGAACTCGTTGTAAGCATCTTTAAGGTTCTCTGCGATCATATCTGCAGGGCGGCCTTCAATGTGGTGACGCTCAAGCATATGCACAAGCTCACCGTTTTTGAATAATGCCATACTTGGCGACGACGGAGGGAAAGGGAACATGTTTGCTCTTGCCTCGTCTACTGCTTCTTTGTCTACACCGGCAAATACCGTGATAAGATTATCCGGTTTTTTACCGTTGTCAAGGCTCATTTTAGCACCCGGTCTTGCGTTACGTGCTGCACATCCGCATACAGAGTTTACTACAACAAGTGTAGTTCCTTCTTTAGATAATGCTTCTTTTACCGAGTCGGCTGTATATAGTTCCTGAAAACCAGCGTCAGATAGTTCAGCGCGCATTGGTTTTACTAATTCTTCTGGATACATAATATAGTATTCTTTAATAAGTTAATTAACTACTGCAAAGATATGCATTTTTTGTGCCAAACCCATAACAGCAAACTTTTTTGTTACAGATAGCTTAAAAACTGGCAGAACGTCAAATTATTTAGTCTTGCCTAAAAAAGTTTTTAAACCAACCAAATTATAGTATATTTGTTGGTATAATGCACAGTGAGAATGACCTACTCTGAAGAAAACTACCTAAAAATAATATACCATTTGTCGCTTAACCAGGCAAAGGGTATAACTACTAATGCCATTGCAAGCCAAATGGAGAGCAAGCCGTCATCGGTTACCGATATGGTGCAAAAGCTGGCTGATAAAGGTTTGGTGGTTTATAAAAAATATCAGGGTGTTTCACTTACCGATGAAGGCCGTTTTACAGCACTAATGATTGTGCGCAAGCACCGCCTATGGGAGGTTTTTCTTCTGGAAAAACTCGATTTTTCATGGGATGAAGTGCACGATGTTGCCGAACAACTGGAGCACATTAAGAGCGATAAGCTGATTAACAAGCTCGAAGAGTTTTTGGATTTCCCTACCGAAGATCCGCATGGCGACCCAATCCCTGACCGGAACGGAAAAATTGCAAAAGTTGACAAAAAACTGCTTAGTGAAATTGCTGCGGGTAAAAAAGTAATATGCGTAGGTGTAAAAGACAGCTCGTCGGCATTTTTGCAATACCTTGACAAACAGCAAATAGCTTTAGGGTCGACCATAGAAGTTATGAGCAAAGAAGATTTTGATATGTCGTTAACGCTTAAGTTGGGTGACAAACAGGTAACAGTGTCCAATAAAATAGCAGCTAATCTTTTTGTAAAAACTATTTAATATGGAGCACCGCAACAGTCATTCGCTTGAAGAAGTACACGAGTCGGTTGCTGTAGGGCAGCATACCTCAGTCTGGAAAAAGGTCCTGGCCTTTTTTGGCCCTGCTTATATGATCAGCGTTGGCTATATGGATCCGGGCAACTGGGCTACCGATATTGCCGGAGGTAGCCAGTTTGGCTATTCGTTGCTTTGGGTGTTGTTAATGAGTAATATTATGGCCTTGCTGCTGCAAAGTCTTAGTGCCCGTTTGGGTATAGTGAGCCGCAGGGATTTGGCACAGGCTTCGCGTGAAACCTATTCTAAGGGGATTAATTACTTTTTATATGTCCTTGCTGAAATTGCCATTGCTGCGTGCGACCTTGCCGAGGTGCTGGGTATGGCTATCGGGCTTAAATTATTGTTCGACCTGCCATTGCTGTGGGGTGTAGGTATTACCATGTTTGATACTTTCCTGTTGCTTTTCCTTATGAATAAGGGCATCAAGAAAATGGAAGCTTTCATCATTGGGCTTATAGCTATTATTGGCCTTTCTTTCCTTGCTGAGATGTTCTTCGCTAAGCCCGATATGGCCGAGATAGCCAAGGGGCTGATACCATCGATACCAAGTGATGCTGCTTTGTATATTGCTATTGGTATTATTGGGGCAACGGTAATGCCACATAATCTGTATTTGCATTCGTC
The DNA here is from genome assembly GCF_003350375.1 of Flavobacterium sp. AG291. Classification (GTDB taxonomy): domain Bacteria; phylum Bacteroidota; class Bacteroidia; order Flavobacteriales; family Flavobacteriaceae; genus Flavobacterium; species Flavobacterium suzhouense. The sequence continues at coordinate 31,037 of NZ_QQAR01000010.1, forward strand.
ACTGGTTCAGACCCGGAAATTTGATCGTACTTTTAAGGGTATTAAACAAGCCATACGTTATAACCTTATTGATTCTGTCATTGCACTAAATATGGCCTTTTTTGTAAATGCCGCGATATTGATATTGGCTGCTGCCACCTTTTATACTGCCGGCAGGCATGATGTAGCCGACATTCAGGATGCACACCAACTATTAGCGCCTATGCTCGGTTCGGGGTGGGCTTCAACACTTTTTGCGCTGGCGCTTATTGCTGCCGGGCAAAGCTCTACCATTACCGGAACCCTTGCCGGGCAGATAGTGATGGAAGGGTATCTTAACCTGCGTATTCAGCCGTGGGTACGCCGTATCATTACACGTCTCATCGCCATAGCTCCAGCTTTTTTTACGATACTTTATTTTGGAGAAGAGTCTACCGGAAAGCTATTGGTGTTCAGTCAGGTGGTGCTGAGTTTGCAGTTAGGCTTTGCTATTATTCCGCTTATCCATTTTGTGAGTGATAAATCTAAAATGAACGAATTTGCCATTGGAAGATGGACAAAGATAGCGTCGTGGGCCATTGCACTTGTTATTGTGTCGCTTAATGCCAAACTCGTGTATGATGAAATTAAAGGCTGGATTACTGAAGCTGAGAATCCGGTTTACATCTGGGTATTTGTAGTGCCTGTAGCAGTTGCGGCAACTGTAATATTACTGTATATTATTATCAATCCGTTTGTAAGGAAGAGCAGGGCGTCGGTTCCACACGTTCCGCACATCGAGGCAGTTATTGTTCAGGAACAATCGGGTACCAAGGTATATAACAATATAGCGGTTGCACTCGATTTCTCTAAAACCGATGTAAAAAGCATTGGCAGTGCCATGCAAATGGGAGGCAAGAATGCTAATTATACACTTATACATGTGGTTGAGACCGTAGGTGCTATGCTACACGGAGACCAGGCAAGCGATTTTGAAACGGCATCGGATATGAAGTATCTGGATGATTATAAAAAAGCGCTGGAAGAGAAAGGCTATAATGTTACTACACAATTAAGCTTTGGTAGTCCTAAAAAACAAATTCCGCTTATTGTAAATAACGCAGGTAATTTTGATATCCTTATATTGGGTGCTCACGGGCACAACTGGATAAAAGACCTTATACTGGGCACTACGGTTGATGCCGTTAGGCACAAAGTAACCATACCTGTACTTATCGTTAAGGATTAAGTGGGCTTTTGAAAAATCGCCGGGGATTTTAGGATTTACTTATTACGCAAATATCCTTATGCTTTTAGCTTATTCGCTTTTTTATTCAAATGCAGAAATATAATTACGATAAAATTTAGGATGATTAAAATCGGTAGTAGTATTTTTTGAAAATCGATTTTCGTTTTTAAATTTTCTGCCAATTTAATTTCTTCAGAAGTTGGATTTAAACCCTCAAGCTGAGTTTCGTATTTCTCTGAAATATTGATCCCAATGTATTGTAAAAACAATAGTATAATGCATAAAGAATATATAACTATGAAGATATTAGATAATTTATTCTTCATAAGACAGATTACATTAGAGGTTTATCAACCATAAGGTACGAAGAGAAGTTTCACAAAGCGCGATGTACTTACTTTGTGTACTGTGGTTTGTTTATACGGAGATTAACTACACCCACAGTCAGGACCGCAATTGTCCTTTTTTTTCTTTTTAAAAAAGTACTTTTTTATCAGGAAAGCCACAGCGCCTGCAACGATTATATATACTATTATACTTTGTGTGTCCATAATCTTACTTTAAAAGCTGGTATGCAATAAGCGATACGATATATGCAAAGCTACTCATGCTTATTAGCTGTATCATTGGCCACTTCCAGGAGTTGGTTTCCTTTTTGGTAATAGCCAGCGTACTAATGCATTGCATAGCAAAAGCATAGAACAGCAATAATGATGCCCCGGTGGCAAAATTAAATACTTTTTGACCGGTTATAGGGTTAATCTCGGCATTCATACGTTGCTTAATGGTCACTTCCTCTTCGGCGCTGCTTCCTATGTTGTAAATAGTAGCGAGGGTTCCTACAAACACCTCACGCGCGGCGAAAGATGATACTATGGCAATGCCTATTTTCCAGTCGTAACCTAACGGGCGTATCACAGGTTCTATCGATTTTCCGATGATACCTATGTATGAGTTTTCGAGTTGGTAAGAAGCTATTTTGTCGTTAAGTTCCGCCTGTGGCAGGGTTTTGTTTTCCGGCTGATGCGAAATGATCTCTTCAGCATTGGCAAATGCCTCACCCGGTCCATGTGAACCTAAAAACCAAATAATGATAGATAACGCTAATATTATTTTTCCTGCTCCGGCAACAAAAGCTTTGGTTTTTTCGAGTACGTTAAGCCCCACGTTCTTAAACAGCGGAAGCTTGTAGTTAGGCATTTCTGCCACAAAAAAGCTCTTGTGTTTCAGCTTAAGTATTTTGTTTAATATCCATGCCGATAGTAATGCCCCGCTAAAACCTAAAAGGTATAATAGCATAAGTGTAAGTCCCTGCAGGTTAAAGACACCCGCAACAACTCTATCAGGAATAACAAGTGATATCAGGATGGTATATACCGGAAGCCTTGCCGAACAGGTGGTAAAAGGTGTAACCAGTATGGTAATAAGCCTTTCACGCCAGTTCTCTATATTACGTGCTGCCATAATTGCCGGGATGGCACAGGCCGTTCCCGAAATAAGCGGAACCACGCTCTTGCCGCTAAGGCCAAAAGGTTTCATAAGCTTGTCCATAAGGAATACTACACGGCTCATATAACCGCTTTCTTCCAGTATGGATATGAAAAGGAATAAAAATGCGATTTGCGGAATGAATATCACCACGCCGCCAATACCCGGTATGATCCCCTGAGTAATAAGGTCGGTAAGTTTGCCGGGAGGCATAGTCGATTCGGTAAATGATGCCAGCCATGCAAAGCCTTCATCAATAAGATCCATAGGTATGCTCGACCAGGTAAATATCGACTGGAATATGAGCATTAGTATGCCAAGGAATATCACATAGCCAAAAACCTTATGCGTAAGTACCCTGTCGAGTTTAGCACGAAGGTCTTTCGCTTTAGAGTTGTCTATGGTCTGGCCTACTTTTAGTACATCGTTTATAAACTGGTAACGCTTAATCGTTTCCTTTTGCTGCATGCGCTTCAGCTCTGGCTTGTTTTTGGCAAAAGAGCTGTTGCTTTCAATTTCCTTACGTTCAAGCTGTCCAAAATTCACATCTTGTGTAATAACAAGCCAAAGCTTATACAACAACTGATTTGGGAAAGCATTGCGCAGGCCGTTAAAATATTGAGGGTCAATGCTCGATGCGTTAAGGCAGGGTTCTGTAGGCAGACTGCCATAATTAACAATAAGTTCTTTTATCTGGTCTATGCCTTTGCCTTTACGGGAGCTAACCAAAGCAATTTTGGTTTTAAGATGCTCTTCAAGATAAGGGATGTCTAGAGAAATACCTTTATGCTCCATCCTGTCGCTCATGTTGATAACAAGTATGGTAGGCAGTTCGAGGTCTTTTATCTGGGTAAAAAGAAGAAGGTTTCTTTTTAAGTTCTCTACATCGGTAACCACAACGGCTACATCGGGATAATCTTTATCGTTTTTATTAAGAAGCAGTTCGATAACCACATTCTCATCCATAGAACTGGCATTAAGGCTGTAGGTGCCCGGCAAATCCATAATGGTTCCTTTAGTGCCGTTTGGCAGCTTGCACGAACCTGTTTTGCGCTCCACCGTTATACCCGGATAGTTGCCTACCTGTTGGTTAAGACCTGTCAGCTGATTAAAAACAGAGGTCTTACCGGTATTTGGGTTACCAATTAATGCAATTTTTATGTTCAGTAGATTGTGGGGAGCCATTAATGAGAGTCAGTTAAAATATCAACCTCTATTTGGGCGGCAGTCTCCATCCTGATGGCGACATGGCTTTCGTTGACGTTGATATAAATTGGATCGCCCATTGGGGCAACCTGTAAAAGTTCCACAGTATTGCCGGGAAGGCATCCCATTTCAAGAAGCTTTAGTGGTACAGCATCAATATTAAGTTCAGTAATAATGGCTGTTTGTCCTTTTTTAAGTTCTGCAAGAGTGACTTTCACTTTTATTTAGAATGAATTTAGATTGCAAAAGTAGCGATTAAAATTTAAAACGTCCTACTTTTCATTGGCTGCAAGCCATTTTATGTCCTCTAAAAGTTGTTTAACATTTTTTTCGCCTTTTACGTCCTTGTCAAGGTTGGTGCCGTTATAAAATCCGCGTATGCGGCCTTCTTTATCAACCAGTATAAAATTCTCAGTATGAACCATATCATACAGTTCGCTTGAGTCAGTCGTTTTAACGGCAAGATATGATTTGCGGGCTATATAATAAATGTCTTGTTTTTTTCCTGTAACCAGGTTCCATTTGCTGTCTATAACACCTTTTTTATGGGCATACTCTTTCAGTACTTCAGGAGTGTCAATATCGGGTGTTACCGAGTGCGAAAGCAGCATTACTTCGGGCATGTTTTTTATTTGTTCCTGCAGCCAGCCCATATTGTCGGTCATTTTCGGGCAAATGGTAGGGCAGGTGGTAAAAAAGAAATCGGCTACATATATTTTTCCTTTGTAGTCGTTTTGGGTAATGGTTTTTCCGTTTTGATTGGTAAAGGCAAAATCTGCAATTTTATGATCGCGTGCAATATACTGTACTGTACTGTCTACAAGTTCCGGATTTACATCGGCAGGACTATATACCTTCAGATGTTTTCTTGGCGTAAGTGCACTGTTAAAAAGGAAGAGTATCACAACCGAAAGCAGGGCAAGTACTATCAGGAAGAGCCTGTATTTTTTTAAGAACTGGACCATGTAAAAATAAATTTTTGCAAAATTAAGCAACAGCGCACTATAAAACACATAATAATGCGATTTAGACGTGACTTAAAACTCATTTTCTGCATTTTTAACAGATTTACCATCAGTCATTAGGGGTAACTTTCTATTTTTGTAGGCACTTGAATCAAAAAAACAACATATGAAATTAACCTTCACTGCAAAATGTGTCATTGCCGCTATGGCCATGGGTACAGTTGGTACTGCTCAAACAGCGAGCACAGCCCAACAAAAACCGGGGATTAATCTTTCTTATATGGATAAGAAAGTAAAGCCTCAGGACGATTTCTTCAGATACGTTAACGGTACCTGGCTGGACAATACGCAAATTCCTTCTGACAAGACACGTTGGGGAAGTTTTGACGAGCTTCGTGAAAACACCAATAACGACGCTCTTGCGATACTTAAGGAAGCAGCAGCTAATAAAAGCCTGAAATCATCATCAGATCAGGGTAAGGCAGCAAACCTTTACAAAACCATTATGGATACTGTTGCCCGTAACAAGGCAGGGGTAGCTCCTTTAAAGCCATATCTGGCAAAAATAAATGCGGTTAAAAACGTAAAAGATCTTGAAAAGCTTCTGATAGAAATGGAGCCGGTAGGAGGTCTTGGATTCTTTGGAATGGGCGTAGGCTCAGACGCTAAAGACAGTAACAGGAATATTGTTTATTTAGGCCCGGGAAGCCTTGGTTTACCGGACAGGGATTATTATGTTTCAGACGATGCAGACTCGAAAGAGAAACGCGAAAAATATGTTGCTCACGTAGCAAGGATGCTACAGTACCTTGGCGTTAAAAATGCCGATGCTCAGGCTCAGGCTAAAACGGTACTTGCTCTTGAAACAGCTATGGCAACGCCAAGGTTGGACAGGGTAGAACGTCGCGATAGCAGAAAGACCTACAACCCTATGACGGTTGCCGAACTGCAAAAACTTACTCCTGCCATAAACTGGAATGCTTATTTTACAAGCCTTGGACTTTCGTTAAAGTCAGATGAGGTTATAAATGTATCACAGCCTAAATATATGTCTGCGCTTCAGGAGATACTTCAGGCGGGCAAAGTAGAAGACTGGAAAGCATATATGAGATGGACGCTTATTAATCATTCGTCAAATGAGCTTTCTACGCAAATTGAAACGGCTAACTGGGAGTTTTACAGTAAAACACTTAGAGGTGCCATTAAAGAGGAAACCCGCGATAAAAATGCGCTTCAAACAGTAAACGGTACTGTGGGTGAGGCATTAGGTAAGCTTTACGTAGAGAAGAAATTCCCACCTGAGGCTAAAGCTAAAGCAGAGGCAATGATAAAGAATGTAATGCTTGCTTTTGAAAACCGCATTAACCGCCTGCCATGGATGGCAAAATCGACCAGAGAGAATGCCATTAATAAACTGCGTAAGCTTAATGTAAAAATTGGTTATCCTGACAAGTGGAAAGATTATTCGGCATTAACAATTAAGGGGCCTGCTGAAGGCGGAAGCTTTTTTGAAAACATGCTAAACGCTTCACGCTGGAGTTTTAAGGAAGATATAGAAAAGCTTCACAAACCTGTTGACAAAACAGAGTGGCATATGTCTCCGCAAACAGTAAACGCTTATTTTAACCCGTCATACAACGAAATCGTATTCCCTGCTGCTATCCTTCAGCCGCCATTCTATGATTATAAAGCTGATGAGGCTGTAAACTATGGTGGTATAGGTGCAGTTATCGGTCACGAAATATCGCACGGATTTGACGATTCAGGTTCACGTTACAATGCCGATGGTAACCTTGTAAACTGGTGGAGTGATGAGGATCTTGATAAATTTACAGGTCTTGGCGGAAGCCTTGCTGACCAATATAGCAGCCTTCAGCCATTACCGGGCATTTATGTAGACGGCAAGTTTACACTTGGTGAAAACATTGGTGACCTTGGTGGCGTAAATGCTGCTTACGACGGTCTTCAGTTATACCTTAAACAAAATGGTAACCCTGGTCTTATAGATGGTTATACGCCGGAACAACGTTTCTTTATTTCATGGGCAACGATCTGGAGAACTAAAGCAAGAGATGAAGCGATTAAAAATCAGGTAAAAACTGATCCGCATTCACCGGGAATGTACCGCGCTTACGTTCCGTTACAAAACGTAGATGCTTTTTATGACACTTTCAGCATAAAACCTGGCGACGGAATGTACATTGCTCCGGACAAACGAGTGAAGATTTGGTAACATTTCTTATACACAGATAATTATAATTCAAAAACCCGTAACAATCGTTGCGGGTTTTTTATTTTTAAATTAAATTGCTGTAAATGAGGTTTTCCGTAATGAAATTTCAAAATTTCGGTATACTTTTATACCAAAATTTGGAGACGTTTGAAAACGAGTTTGAGTGTCCTGGCAATAGATGACCACATGGTGGTGCTGGAGGGTTACCGTTCTATCTTCAACATGCTTGAAGGTAATAAATTTGAGAGCCTTACTTTTACAAAAGCACGTGACTGTAAATCGGGTTACGATGTTTTGGAAAAGTATAAGGACATCCCTTTTGATATAGCCGTTATAGATTATAGTATACCCGAATATCCTGAAATGAAATTGTTTTCAGGACACGATATGGCCGTGGAGGTAAGAAGGCTAATGCCGGACTGTAAAATTGTAATGATGACCATGCATAAGGAAGTGGAGATCATGAGCAATATACTTACCAATATAAACCCCGAAGGCTTTATTAATAAAAGCGATTGCAATACCGAAGAGATTGCTGAATGTTTTGAGGCTGTACTGAACGATGAGAAATATTATTCGCCTACGATTTCGAGTTATATAAAACGCCAGCAAAAAGGGATCATGCTCGATGATATTGATACAAAGATCATTATACTTCTCTCTAAAGGAATACGTACAAAAAACCTGGGGAAATACATTCCGCTTTCGGATAGTGCCATTGAAAAGAGAAAGTATAAGGTTAAAAAAATACTGGATGTAACCGGTGATGACGAAGCACTTATTGCTGAAGCCCGGAAACAGGGGTATATATAACGTACTTACAATAACAATATCACTAACGCTGTAAATAAGTTACTTCACAGAAGAGATAACTGTGGTGATGCTTTTGAAAAATGTTGTTCGGGAGGTTACTAATTAATTAATGCCTAAAATAATAAATATGAAAAAAATTGCATTATTCGCGTTAGGTTTTATAGCGATCAGCTGTACTGAAAACAAGCAGGTAAATAGTATCGTATCTATACAAGGACAGTGGAAGACTTTACAAAAAAAAGTTAGTGCCAAAGCGCCAAGCCATAATGTGGGTAATTGCGATGGTGATAATGTAAAATGGAAAGGAGATATTTATACTTTTAATGCTGACGGTAGTTTTTCTACCAAAGATATTTGCTCAGGAAAACCAAATAATACTCAGGGTAACAAATGGAAATATGAAGATAATGTATTGACTCTGGAATATATGGATAAAGATAATGAAATGAAGGAAGTGTATTCTGTTTCAGATATTGGAGGAGATAAGATAAAATGGAGAATGATATATACCAGACATGATATGAATTATATGGAAAATACAGGATATTATCTTATTATGCAAAAACAATAACGTACTGTATTATTCTAAGTCTTCCTAAACTGGGTTGACGATTCTATAAAAAGGGGCTGTCTCAAAAGGGCAGCTCCTTTTTCATTTTTTATTGATCCCATGTCTTGGATATGTTTTAATTACAAACCTGCCTTTACGGGGGATTTTTTATTATCGATCAATCCGTTAAAATTTTGTTAACTGCGGAAAATCCGCATCATCTAAAATCTCGAATTCTTTTTCTTTGTCTCAAGTTTAATAGCAAATCTTTAAGCCCCCTAATTTACTTTAAGAGACAAAAAAAAAGACATCAGCAAGCATAACCTAAACCAACTTCTGATATCAAAAAACGAGCAGCCTGCGTCGACCTTACTCAGCTAAATTTATAATTGCAGGCAGCTAAAATTGGTTATTAATGTAATAGGTCTTCACGTGTGTGGGTGGAAGGGCGCGGATTTTAATTAGAAGTCCCGCCCCAAACCTTTTTATAGAGGTTTCCAAACCTTATTAACGTCAAAAACATATCCTAATTTTTTTTCAACTTTATCACCACTCACCGTTTTCCCAAGCGATGGTTTTTCATGACTGAATACCGGAAGTGATAATCCTAATGCTGCGGCCTTTTTGGTATAATGTTCTTCGCGGGTAGGGTGATAAGGTGCTACGCCATTAAAGATTTCGCCCCAGCTTTCCTTTTCAATAATCTTTTGAATAATGCCAATACAATCCTTTTGATGGATGAGGTTTACAGGTCCATCCGGATTTTCAAGGTTTACTTTTCCGGCAAGGTATTTTACAGGCTGGCGATCTTCACCTACTAAACCTCCAAAGCGTAATACCGTAGTTTTGAATCGGGTATTTGCCAAAAGCGTTTCGGCTTCAACCAATTGTTTACCGCTTTCAGTTTCAGGATTTGGAGTCGTATCTTCTGTCACTACCGAATTGTCATCGGCATACACGGCAGTAGAGCTCACAAACATCACTTTTTGAATTCCTGAAGCTTCAATATATGGGATAAGCTTCTTTATTTTATCGGTAAAGCTTTCGCTGTTTTCATCTCTTAATTTGGGCGGAATGTCAATGATAAGGATTTCGCTGTTGCGTAGAAAATTCTCAATATCACCGTTAATACCATTTGCCGTAAGGCTGATGAGAAATGGATGAATTCCCTTTGCTTTTAAAACCTCTGTTTTTTCTGTTGAGGTCGTTGACCCATTAACCAAAAAACCTTTATTGATTAGCGATTGTGCTAATGGCAAACCGAGCCATCCGCACCCTAAAATGGAGATTTGCATTATGAAATATCTTTACGAACTAAAATGTAATAATCGTTTTCCAGCGGCATATAGCCCTGCTCATACACAAAAAAATAGGTGTTACCGGTTTTGGTATGCAGTTGGTTGGTAAAATATTCAAAATCGAAACCTTTACTCATTAGCTTTGATTTAGTGGTTTTGGTCTTACCCTCTATATTCAGTTCGCTAAGTATACGGTTGTTCTTGCGCAAACGGTTGTTAATGTTGCGCATAAAGTTGTTGCTGTCCTTGTTTATTTTATTGTTCCAGGCATTGCGGCAGGCGTCGCTGCAAAATTTCTTGTCTTCGCGGCCAACGATCTTCTCGCCGCATTCAGGACAATTACGTGTCATAAACTATCAGTTCTTTTTAGGTGTTCTTGTTCTTGGTGCTCCTGAATTTGCCTTCATGGTTGAGCTTCCGTTTCGTGCCGCCGAAGCAGCGGTAACTTTTGGCGCTTTAGGCTCGGCCGGTGTTTCAGATTTAGCTACTGGTGCCTTTTTAAGTTTGTACAAATCCTGACGGCGGTCTTTTAATATGCGCACACTACCAAACTCATGCAGCTCTTTCAGCAGGTCGAGGTCAACGTCTACGATGATTGTCATCTCGGTATTAGGTGTTGCCTCAGCCTTAATTCCATTAGAAGGGAAAGAGAAATCAGATGGCGTAAACACAGCAGTCTGCGCATACTGAATGTCCATATTATTAACTCCGGGAAGGTTGCCAACACATCCGGCAATGGCCACATAACATTCGTTTTCTATGGCGCGGGCCTGGGCACAATGCCTCACACGGGTATAGCCGTTTTGGGTATCGGTAAGGAAAGGCACAAAGAGGATCTCCATACCATCATCGGCCATTAGGCGCGATAGCTCAGGGAACTCCACATCATAACATATTATGATGCCTATTTTTCCGCAATCGGTATCAAAGGTTTTTATTTCGTTACCGCCTACCATACCCCAGTAGTTTACCTCGTTAGGGGTAATGTGTATTTTGGTATACATCTCAGAAGTACCATCACGTTTGCAAAGGAAACCTACATTGTACAGGTTACCATCTTCGAGCATGGGCATACTTCCGGTAATGATGTTGATGTTATAAGATATTGCCATTTCCTGGAAACGCTTGCGGATGGGCTCGCTAAAACGTGCAATTTCCCTGATGGCATCGGCTTCGCTCAGGTGGTTAAAGTCGGCCATAAGCGGAGCTATAAACAGTTCCGGGAATAGCGCAAAGTCACTTCCGTAACCCGATACGGCATCGATAAAAAATTCGGCCTGCTCAAACAAGGCTTCCAGATTGGCTAACGGACGCATTTGCCACTGTACCAACCCAAGGCGGATAATACTTTTTCGGGTATTGATAAGCGTGGGGCTTTTGTCGTAGTAAATGTTGTTCCACTCCATAAGCACGGCATAATCCTGAGAGTTCTTGTCGCCCTCAAGGTAGTTGCGCATAACTTTTATAACGTGGAAATCATTACTTAGCTGAAATGCCAGTACGGGGTCGTGTATCTCTTTAAGGCGTACTTTTTCTATATATTCTTTGGGAGTAAGCTCATCGGCATGCTCTTCATAGCCGGGCATCCTTCCGGCGAAGATGATGGAGCGAAGGTTAAGCTGTTCGCAAAGTTCCTTACGGGCTTCGTAAAGTCGACGGCCCAGGCGTAGGCCACGGTATTCAGGATCTATAAAAACGTCGATACCATACAGTACCTCACCATCATAGTCGTGCGTGTCAAAACTATAATTACCTGTAATTTTCTCATAGGTATGGTTCATAGTAGCCTTTTTGTGATCTACTATAAGCGAAAGCGCAGAGCCTACCACTTTATCATCTACCAGGACCACAAGCTGTCCTTCGGGAAATATCTTAAGCAGTCGCTTGATATCTTTTTCGGCCCAATACGGCTCGTCCATATCCAGATCGACATCTTTATAAGCATGCTGCATTGAGAGGCGCAGCTCTTTATAATCTTCTATCCTTAAATTTCGTAATTCTACCTTGTTTATCTCTGCCTGCATAATCTCCTGATATTGTGTAAATATACAAATAAATTTTCCGTTTACAAACGTTTACAAATAACTACAACCGACCTTAAGCGGTTACTAACCGAATAAGTTTTGGCGGTTGCCGCAACTTTGCAATGTTGAAACTACGAAATAATCTCGTACAGCAGGAAATGATTTAACATTAACAATTTAATTTTCTACACGCCATGAACGCATTAAAAAACAAAGTACAGCTGATAGGTAACGCAGGAGCCGACCCTGAGATCAAGATTTTTGAAGCCGGAAAAAAACTGGCACGTTTGGTACTCGCAACAAATGAGAGCTATACCAACGACAAAGGCGAGCGCATAACTGATACCCAGTGGCACACCGTGACCGCATGGGGAAAGACCGCCGAGATTATTGAGAAGTATGTCACTAAAGGTAAAGAGCTGGCCATAGAGGGCAAGCTGACGCATCGCAGCTACGACGACAAGAATGGCGAGAAACGCTATATTACAGAGGTTGTTGTTAGTGACGTGCTGCTTTTAGGTAAATAAAACCGGTTTTTTTAAAAGGAGGTTTTAGCCCTTTTTGCCTGCCCCCGGCGAAAGGGCTTTTTTAATTTTATTTGTTGAAGTGAATTCAAATTGTATATTTTACCACAAAGAGCACAATGAATTACTCTATGTTCGCAAAGCTTTGTGGTCATTGTGCCTTCTTTGTGAACCTTGTGGTTAGAATGAGGCCGATTAATACAAGTCCCTCGCGACCCTATATGTATTCGTATGTGCCTCAATAATAACTTTTATATCCGGGCTATAACCGCCACCCATACTGCACTGTACTGGTATGCTCAGTTTATAGCAAAGGGATAATACAAATTCATCACGTTGTTTACAGCCATTTATGGAACATCCCAGTTTACCCAGCTTATCGGAAGCGAGTATATCAACACCGCTGAGGTAAAAGATAAAATCAGGTTTTTGTTCGTCAATCAGTTTGGGCAGCGTTTCCCGGAGTATTGACAGGTATTCTTCATCACCGGTGTTGTCCGGCAGGGCAATATCAAGATCAGAAAGCTCTTTTTTAAACGGATAGTTGGTTTTACCATGCATTGAGAAGGTAAATACAGCATCGTTGCCGGTAAATATTTCGGCAGTACCATTGCCCTGATGCACATCGAGGTCTACAATCAAAACCTTTTTTGCCAGTTTGTTATTGACGAGGTATTGTGCGCCAATGGCCTGGTCGTTCAACAAACAAAAGGCCTCGCCACGGTCGCTGTAGGCATGGTGGGTACCACCTGCTATATTAAAGGCAATGCCGTGCTGCATGGCCTGATGCACTCCCCAAATGGTTCCCTGTGCAATGCGCAATTCGCGTTCTACCAATTCAGCGGAAAGCGGAAAACCAATCTTCCGTACAGCCCTCGGATCGAGTGTGAGATTGAGCAGTTCGTCAACATAGTTCTTGTCGTGTACCGCCAGTATGTTTCCCATATCAGGCAGACCGGGTTCATAAAAATCGGCAGGGTTTGCCGTACCCTCGTGAAGCAACTGCTGTGGCAATAGTTCGTATTTTATCATCGGGAAACGATGCCCTTCCGGTAGCGGATGTTTGTAAATAGGATGGTAAGCGATGAGGAGCATTAACGTCTTGTAATCGTATAAATTTTAAGCATTAACAATAGGGTAGATAATAGTCCAAGTATCAATCCTGTTTTTTTGTTCTCATTCTTTTTAGAGGTGTTCAGGAAGATGTAACCCGAAAAAGTAAGCATCAGTATTGAAATCACTGTTAATACCCTTCCGTTTTGAAGAAATTCAGGGTAATAGGATAAATAGGTTTCACGGGCGGTTTCGGTGTCCACTATTTTTGAGCTTATGGCAAACCACAGGAAGAGGTCGGCTAATATAAAACCCACGAAAAATATAGCAATCCAGAATACAACGGGAGATTTCTTCATTTCGCTAAGATAAGCGATTCACTTAAAGCAGCGTAAACATTTTCCAGATAATGATTAAAGCTAATGCTGTAGCAATAGTAGCTGTGGTTATCTTGATAAAATTAGTTTTGGCAGAGCGGATAAAGATAAAAGAAGCGAATACCAGCAGGAGTATAGGCAGTATACTTAATCCTTTAAGATTTCTAACCTGTTCCGGATACTGATTAAGGTAAGCACTTTGATACTGTGACGCATTGTAGCCATTGGTAATGTTTACCCACAAAAAAACATCGCCAAGTATAAATAACAATGAAACCACAGCCATAAAGATGAGAAAGTTTTTGGTGCTGTTGTTCATAATGTGGTGTTTAGTGTTGTATTACATAAAGTTAGGAATTTCTTTTTGTGTTCTAAAATAAAAAGCCATCCTTTTCAGGATGACTTTTATGTGTTTTTTCATGCTATTAACAGACAACGATAGTATAACTACTTTACTTTTTTAGCAGCCATTTCATTGCCATTTTGCTTTAGGATGGCTGTAGTAACACTACCTTTGTCGTTTTTTTCAAATACCAGTTGGGCTTTTACCACTTTCAGGAAAAAAGTATTCTCACTTTCAGGAAAAATTGGGAATTTTTGCTGGCCGGGTAATTGGGTGTAGAGTTGTCCATTATCAAATGTAATAGCCATATTATAACCCGGTTGAAGTTCATACTCGCCTACAAAAGATTTAAGTTGGTCTTCCTTAAGAGTAATTTCTGTATGGGTATCTTTAACAATTACCGGCGATTTACCGTATAACAGACGACGTACATTATTCGTAAAAGATAATCCTGTTTCGTTGTTTTGTAATACTATTATTGTCTTGTCATTATCCATCTCCCTTTCAATAAAGGTAACATAGCCCGGCCACCCTCCGCTGTGATTTGCGATCTTGCCATAATCATCAGACTTGTTTACCATCCAGCCAAATCCGTAATTTGTCTTCTCGTTGTCAGGTAATACAGGTGGCGTAAATACAAGTTCAAGTGATTTTTTAGAAACAAGCTTATCGGTATATAGGGCCCTGTCCCATTTCAACAGGTCAGTTGTAGTTGAATTTACAGTACCGTCTCCCACTATTCCGTCAAGGCATATCACATAGTTATTATTGGGGTCGTTGTCAGGTAATATTTTTTTATGGTTGGCATCAAATACGTAGCCATATGCATAATTGTCAATTTTTTTAGGAGCAAGCCTGCGGGTGTATACAAAAGTATTATTCATTTTTAGTGGCTTAAAAATATTGTCAGCCAAAAAATCAGCATACGTTGTTCCTGATGCTTTTTCTATTATTGATGCTAACAATGCATAACCGGTATTACTGTAGTCAAACTTACTGCCCGGCGTAAAATCTGCTGCCGGTTTTTCCTTCGCAAACAGGGTAATGATGTCTTTGTTGGTGTTTATCTTAGTGGTATCTCCTTTTGTACCTATCAGCTGCATATAATCAGGTAAGCCACCGGTATGGTTTAGCAGTTGCCTTACGGTAATTTCATTATAAAAACCCAGCTCAGGGATATATTTGGCAATCGGGTCATCATATTTCAGTTTGCCTTTTTGTTCTAAAAGCACTATGCCCATCGCTGTAAACTGTTTTGATACTGATGCAAGTTCAAAAATCGAATTATCATCAAGCGGCAGTTTTTTGGTTTCATCACGTAAGCCAAAGCTCTTCTTGTATATTACATTCCCTTTTTCGGCGATAAGTACATTCCCATTGAATTCCTGTTTAGCGGAAAGCGATGTAAAAAGGCTGTCAATTTTTTGTATACGACTATCCTGAGCATTGGCAATGCCCATATAAGACAATAATGTGAGCAGTAAAATTTTTTTCATGTTGGTTAAGGTTTAATAATAAGACGATTATTTTAGGATGATGTTACAGTTGTGTAGTAAAAGTTTTATGTAAATGAATTCCATCGTCAGACTCATTTTAAACAATTAAAAAGGGCCGTATCATTTTTGATACAGCCCTCATATGTTTTACAAAAAAGTATTATTAACTAATCACTTCACCATTCCCTACACCATCAGTATCAGGGTTAACGAATACCATTTTGCCTTCGGCGTTTTGCGTCATAAGTATCATGCCCTGGCTTTCTACACCGCGAAGGGCACGAGGTGCAAGGTTAACCAATACAGTAACACGCTTTCCTACCACTTCTTCCGGTGTAAAGCTCTCGGCAATACCCGAAACAATAGTACGCACATCAATACCGGTATCTACTTTTAAAACCAGAAGTTTGTTGGCTTTTGGCATTTTTTCAGCCTCTAAGATAGTTCCGGTACGGATATCCATTTTCGCAAAATCATCATACTGGATTAGGTCTTTTTGAGGCTCAGCTTTTTTATTCTCTGCTTTGTTGGCTGTTTTGGTAGCCTCAAGGCGGTCTATTTGTTTTTGTATCGTTTCGTCTTCTATTTTAGCGAATAGCAACTCGGCCTGGCCTATTGTACTACCTGCAACAAGAAGGTCTGATTTTACAGAAATATCGTCCCAGTTCAATGACCCTTCGCTTATAGCCAGCATATTTTTAAGTTTGGCAGCCGTAAACGGAAGGAACGGCTCAGATAGTACTGATAATGCAGCAGCTATTTGCAGCGCCACATACATTTGTGTCTGTACACGTGCCGGATCTTCCTTAATCACTTTCCAAGGTTCTTCGTCTGCCAGGTATTTGTTACCAAGGCGGGCAAGGTTCATAAGCTCGGTAAGCGCTTCCCTAAAGCGGTAACGCTCAATTGATGATGCGATAACGGCAGGGTAGGCACGCATTTCGGTAAGCGTAGCTTCATCCACATCGCTGTAAGCATTGGGTGCAGGCACTACACCTTCATAATATTTATTGGTAAGTACTACCACACGGTTAATGAAGTTGCCGAAGATGGCTACCAGCTCATTATTGTTTCTTGCCTGAAAATCTTTCCAGGTAAAGTCGTTGTCTTTAGTTTCAGGTGCCGTAGCAGTCAGCGAATAACGCAATACATCCTGTTGGCCCGGGAAATCCTGCAGGTACTCGTGTAACCATACTGCCCAGTTTTTAGAAGTAGACAGTTTGTTGCCCTCAAGGTTCAGGAACTCATTGGCAGGAACGTTATCCGGCATAATATATGAGCCTTCGGCTTTAAGCATTGCAGGGAATATCACGCAATGGAAAACAATATTGTCTTTCCCGATAAAGTGAACCAGTTTGGTATCGGCACTTTTCCAGTACGGTTCCCAGTCTTTGCCTTCACGAGCAGCCCATTCTTTAGTAGATGAGATGTATCCGATAGGCGCATCAAACCATACATAAAGCACTTTACCCTCGGCACCTTCTACAGGAACCGGGATACCCCAGTCAAGGTCACGGGTTACCGCACGTGGCTTAAGCCCGTCTTCCAGCCATGATTTTACCTGACCGTATACGTTAGGCTTCCAGTCGTTTTTATGGCCTTCCAGTATCCATTCGCGAAGAAATGCATCATATTGATCTAATGGAAGGAACCAGTGTTTTGTAGATTTTAGCACAGGTGTTGTTCCTGTTATGGTTGACTTAGGATTGATAAGATCCGTAGCATTAAGCGATGTACCACAATTTTCGCACTGGTCGCCATAAGCATCCGGGTGGCTGCATTTAGGGCAGGTACCGGTTACAAAACGGTCAGCAAGGAACTGGTCCGCTTTTTCATCATAAAGCTGCTCGGTAACTTCTTCTATGAATTTATCCTCGTTGTACAGCTTTTTGAAAAACTCCGATGCTGTTTCATGATGGATCTTTGCAGACGTACGCGAATAGTTATCGAACGAGATGCCAAAATCCTCAAAAGACTGCTTAATGATAGCGTGGTATTTGTCTATTACCTCCTGTGGCGTAATACCTTCTTTCTTAGCTTTCATAGATATGGCAACCCCGTGCTCATCGCTTCCGCAGATAAACGCCACGTCTTTACCCTGAAGCCTCAGGAAACGTGAGTAAATATCTCCGGGAACATAAACACCTGCAAGGTGGCCTATATGTATGGGACCGTTAGTATAAGGCAAAGCGGCAGTAACAGTATATCTTTTTGGATCTTGTAACATCGGGTTCATTTTATTAGAAATGCAAAAGTACGAAATAATGGCTTAAAAATTTCGCCACGAATTGCACCAGTACTACGAATTATTTTATGAGTAAATCCATTCGGAAACCTTTGTGTATATTTGTGGTATAGCCAAAAAGCAATGCAAAGAATCTTTTTATCATTACTCTTACTTTTATCGATAACATTACAAGCCCAAATGTCTGTAAAAATTCCGCCTTACCTTAAAAAAGGCGATACGGTTGGTATTTTGGCTACAGCCCGAAAAGTAGATATGGCTCCATTAGAACCGGCTATACAACTTTTAAAAAGCTGGGGTCTTAATGTAGTGATAGGTAAAACGGTTGGGCTTGATAATAACCAGCTTGCCGGGCAGGACTGGCAACGTGCCCAGGATTTTCAGAATATGCTTGATAATCCTAACATAAAAGCAATCTGGACAGCCAAAGGTGGCTATGGTACCGTGCGCATGATTGACAGGCTCGATTTTACCAAATTTAAACAGCATCCCAAATGGCTGGTAGGTTTTAGTGACTTTACCGTGATGCATAGCCATGTTAATAATTTTGATATTGCAACTCTGCATTCTATTGCCTGTATTAGTGTGAAGGGGGCTACGCCCGAAGCTATCGAAGGGTTGCGTAAAGGACTTATGGGAGGTAAGATCGAATACAATATTGAACCACACACTTTCAATAAAACCGGAAAGGCACATGGAGAACTGATAGGGGGGAACCTTTCGGTGCTTTATAGCATAATGGGATCTGCATCTGAAGCAGATTATAAAGGGAAGATCATTTTTATTGAAGACCTTGATGAGTATCTGTACCATATCGACCGTATGATGATGAACCTTAAACGTAATGGTTATTTTAAAGATGTAAAGGGTATAATAATAGGCGGCATGACCAAGATGAGGGATAACGACATTCCCTGGGGGCATGACGCACTGGAAATTATTCAGGATATTACTAAAGAGTACAATATCCCGATTTGTTTTAACTTCCCTGCCGGTCATATTAAAGATAACAGGGCACTTGTTTTTGGAAAACAAATTACACTCGATGTTTCAGCTTCAGGAACTAAAATAACCTTTGACTAATGGCAGAGCATAACGACCTTGGAAAGACAGGTGAAGAAAAAGCTGTCGAATTTCTTCAGAAGAATGGATATAGTATTTTACAGCGTAATTATGTTTTCCAGAAAGCAGAAATTGACATCATAGCTCAAAAGGACAATATTCTTGCTGTTGTTGAGGTAAAAACACGTTCTTCTTTAGAGTTCGGACTGCCTCAGGATTTTGTTAAGCCTAAAAAGATCCAGCTTTTGGTTAAAGCGGTAAATGAATATGTAATTGAAAACGATTTGGATGCTGATGTGCGGTTTGATATTATCTCGGTTTACAAAAACGGGAATGTATATGAGATCGAGCATCTGGAAGATGCCTTTTTTCATTTTTAAGAAAACAGGATTGTTATTTTTTCTTGCGGTATTAAAAAAAGAACCTAAAATGTTAACTTTATCTAAAAAAATGTTATTTTCGCAATACCCTGAATCTGCTTAATTCATTGCATTTTCGTAAAAAAATACTTGAATTATAAAAAATGTTCTTTTTTGAGTTGTTATATTTGTAACAAAATGTTTTATTTTTATATTTGCCAACCAAAGTTGCAACATAATCAATTAATTAGGCTATGAAGACGATCTCATCCGTAGTAGAACACTACATTAAAACAAAACCATTTTTGCTGAGCGCATTGTCGCAGGGTATTATAAACCTTACGTCATTGGCGCGAAATATGATGCCGGAGCTGGAGCAGGAACTTGGTAAAGATGTTAAACAGGGTGCTGTAGTAATGTCGTTAAAAAGATTGTCCGAAGATCTTGACTTTAGGGTAAATCATAAAATCATAAAAGTATTAAGAGCTATAGGCGAAATAACAGTTCGTTCATCGCTTACTGATTATACCTTTGCCGTGTCTGATACTATTCTTGCCAAACAGGCCGAACTTATTGCTAACATAAATGCTAATCCTGAAGTTTTTTATACTTCGTCAAGAGGTGTAAACGAAACGAATATTGTGGTAAGTTCATCAATGAATGCTGTCGTAGACAGGCTTTTTGCAGATGAGAAACAAATTGAGCGTACAGAAGATCTTGCTTCTATAACTGTCAAACTGCCAAAAGAGAATATTTCTACCCCGGGTGTTTATTACTACATTTTTCAACGTTTGGCGTGGGAAGGTATCATCATCTCTGAGGTAATCTCGACATCTTACGAATTTACTATTTTGGTAAGCGAGCAGGAGGTAGACCTTGCCTTTAAGGTAATCAAAGACCTTAAGAATCTTTAAAATAAGATAGTAACAATATTTGAAGCCCTCTTTTAAGAGGGCTTTGTCTTTTTTATACTCTTAATGTATTACATATTGTTTTTTAATATATCTTTGTAGAGTGATTAGTCAATCTGTAAATGATAAGCGTAAAGATTTACTCTCGGCAGCCTTGAGGCTGTTTGCCGAGAATGGCTTTCATGGCACCCCTACAAGTAAGATTGCTAAAGAGGCCGGCGTTGCAAATGGAACGCTTTTTCATTATTATAAAACAAAAGAAGACCTTATAGTATCCCTTTATATTGATATAAAATCCAGGATGTCCGAATATGTTGAGGCCCATTCTGAGAAAGAGAAAAGTGTCAAAAAGAATTTCAGGAACCAATACTTACAGGTTATGCTATGGTCGTTGAAGCATCGCGATGAATTCCTTTTTATTCAGCAATTCCATAGCTCTCCTTTCGCTTCACTTGTACCGGCAGAAGAAATTGAAAGGCTTAGCGGAAAAACATGTGAGCAGATTGAAAAAGCAATTAAGGATAAGGCTATTAAAAAAAGAGATGTAAATTATATTATGACTCTTTTTACCAGCCACACTTTTGGGCTTAACCAATATCTAAGCAAAGCGCAACTTAACGAAAAAGAACAAAAAGAGGTAATTAAAGACAGCTTTGATATGCTTTGGAAAATGCTGTCTTAATTTTTAATTTATATAGAGTGATTAGTCAGTCTATTGTTGAATGATGAAAAAAAGAATAAAAAAAATATTTATGACACTATTAATAATACTGGCCTTACTGGTTGCCGGAGTTATACTTTTTATGCAAACGCCCCAATTTGGGCGTAAACCAACCGGAGAGCGATTAAAGAAAATAGAGCTTTCTCCAAACTATAAAGACGGACAATTTCAGAACCTGAGACATACTCCCGATTTGGCCGAAGGAGTAAGTATGAGTAATGTACTATGGAAATTCTTTTTTGGAAAAAGCAAAAGAAGTAAACCTAAGGCGGCACTGCCTTCACAGAAAACGGATTTACTTCATCTCGATCCTAAAGAGAATATAATTGTTTGGTTTGGTCACTCATCATACTTTATTCAGGTTGATGGAAAAACCATACTGGTAGATCCTGTATTTAGCGGTTCGGCTTCTCCTATAAGTTTTACTACAAAGGCTTTTGCCGGAGCCGATGTGTATTCTGCGGATGATTTTCCTAAAATTGATTTTCTGTTTATTTCCCATGACCACTGGGATCATCTGGATTATGAAACGGTAATGAAGCTTAAAGGAAAAGTAAGTAAAATTATTACCGGGCTTGGTACAGGTGAGCATTTTGAGCGTTGGGGCTTTGACATGAACTCCGTAATTGAACGCGACTGGTATGAAACTGTTGAAATGGGTGAGAGCTTTAGCGTTCATGTAACACCGGGGCGTCATTTTGCAGGGCGTACCTTTAAACGCAATACAGCTATATGGGCATCTTTTGTACTAAAGACGCCTACCCAAAATTTATTCCTTGGTGGAGACTCGGGATATGATTCACACTTTAAAGCTATAGGTGATAAATATGGACCTTTTGATGTAGCAATATTAGAATGTGGTCAATACAATGAGTCCTGGAAATACATACATATGATGCCGGAGGAAACAGTAAAAGCAGCGCAGGAACTAAAGGCTAAAAAGCTAATGCCAGTGCACTGGGCAAAGTTTGCTCTCGCACTGCACGACTGGGATGAGCCTATAATAAGGGTTTCGGAAGAAGCAAAAAAACAAAATATACCCCTGATTACACCGATGATTGGGCAAAAGGTAAACTTTGAGAAAGAGGAGACCTTTGCCGAATGGTGGAAAGGATTAGAATAAAAAAAACGCGTTTAAGATATCTTAAACGCGTTTTTTTTAGATAGCTTTCTTCTAATTAAATGTTGCCGAAACCGTAGCAACTATAATACCGTCTGAATCTGCGGTACCTTCTATAGATTTTAGTTTTGTTTCACCCTGATATACATTAAGGGTTACTTTATCTCCGGGTTGTGCATCTATTGCCGAAAAGCTAAAACCTCCTACATAAGTATCGCTGTCTGCAGTATAAGTATATGTCCATGGCAGAGAAGTAATATCTGCAGATGTACCTCCACCATTAGCAGTATAGGTTGCGCTCATGTCTGTAGCAGTTGTCGAACCTGTTACTTCGTACTTAATTTCTCTCGAAGATGATACCGGTTTTTTGTCATCATCATCTGAACATGAGGTTAGCGATACTGCCGACATAATTACCGCAAACACATAAATCAATGGATTTTTCATAAAATATTTTTTAATTGTTATTGGTCGCAAATATAGATTTCAGGTTTTTTAAACATTCTTAAAATGTAGGATTTAACTTTAGTTTAACCGATTTTAAGGAGAGCTTAAGAAGATTTTAAGATGTATAATTTGATAAATAAAAAAGGGAAGAGCCAAAAGCTCTTCCCTTTTTTATTGCTGATATACGGGCTATTTACTCAAATACCAATTCAAGCATTTCGAGTGCTTTTTTAAGTGATTTTACATTCTCAAAAGTAAGCAACAGCCTCAGTCCGTTTTTGGTTTGTTTTTCTTTCATCTTTGCAACTCCCTGATGTCTTTGTACAAATTGCAGTACTTTATGGAAAGCCCCCGACTGGTAATAGTCGGATTGCTGATCGCCTACAAAATAACCGACCATTTTACCTTGTTTCAGTACCAGTTTTTCAATACCCATTTTGGTAGCGAGCCACTTAATGCGCATACTTATCATAAGCGCCTGAGCCTGTTTAGGCAAAGGCCCGAATCGGTCGGTCAGTTTAGCTTCAAAAGCAATGAGCTCTTCTTCGTTCTTAACGGCAGCAAGGTCGTTGTACAGGTTAAGTCGCTCGGTAATATTGTTTACATATTCGTCAGGAAAAAGCAATTCAAAATCAGTATCAATCTGAATTTCTTTTACATATTCTTTTTCAGTTTGTTCTTCTCCGTCGTCATAAAGGTCTTTAAACTCATTTTCCTTAAGTTCGTCAATAGCCTCGTTCATAATCTTTTGGTAAGTGTCAAAACCAATCTCATTAATGAATCCGCTCTGCTCACCGCCTAACAAATCTCCCGCACCACGAATTTCAAGATCTTTCATGGCAATATTAAACCCACTGCCTAAATCGCTGAACTGCTCTAAGGCTTGTATACGTTTGCGGGCGTCTTCGGTCATTGCCGAATAAGGAGGCGTGATAAAGTAACAAAAAGCTTTTTTATTGCTTCGGCCTACACGTCCACGCATCTGGTGCAGGTCGGACAAACCGAAGTTATTGGCATTGTTAATGAAGATAGTATTGGCATTTGGTACGTCGAGACCACTTTCAATAATAGTGGTTGCAACAAGTACGTCAAACTGGCCATCCATAAAATCAAGCAACAGTTCTTCGAGTTTTTTACCATCCATCTGGCCGTGGCCAATACCTACCTTTGCCCCCGGAACAAGGCGCTGTATCATTCCGCCAACTTCCTTAATGTTCTCAATACGGTTGTTAATAAAATATACCTGTCCGCCACGTTGTATCTCATACGAAATGGCATCACGAATAATTTCTTCGTTAAAGCCTACCACTTGCGTTTCTATAGGATAACGGTTAGGTGGGGGTGTAGTAATTACAGACAAGTCCCTTGCAGCCATAAGCGAGAACTGAAGTGTTCTTGGTATAGGTGTTGCGGTAAGGGTAAGGGTGTCTACATTTTGAGCTATCGTCTTAAGCTTATCTTTTACATTTACGCCAAACTTTTGTTCCTCATCGATAATCAAAAGCCCCAGATTTTTGAACTGTACATTTTTATTTACCAGTTGGTGCGTACCTATAAGGATATCGAGTTTTCCGTCGGCAAGATCTCTCAGGGTTTCCGATTTTTGTTTTGCTGTTCGGAAACGGTTAAGATAGCCTATCGTAACCGGCATATCTTTAAGCCTTTCGCTAAATGTTTTGAAATGCTGAAATGCCAGTATGGTTGTAGGTACTAATATGGCAACCTGTTTACCGTTATCGGCAGCTTTAAATGCGGCACGAATGGCTACCTCGGTTTTACCGAAACCTACGTCGCCACATACAAGCCTGTCCATAGGGCGTTCGCTTTCCATGTCAGCTTTTACATCGCGGGTAGCCGTAATCTGATCGGGTGTATCCTCATAAATAAAAGATGATTCCAGCTCGGCCTGCAAATAGCTGTCCGGCGCATACTGAAAACCTTTTTCAAGCCTGCGCTTGGCGTATAGCTGAATAAGGTTAAAGGCAATGTGCTTAACACGTGCTTTAGTTTTTTGTTTAAGTACTTTCCAGGCATTGCTGCCCAGTTTATATATTTTTGGTGGAGCACCGTCTTTGCCGTTGTATTTGGATATTTTATGCAGCGAGTGGATGCTTACATACACAATGTCATTATCGGCATATACCAGCTTAATGGCTTCTTGTGTCTTTCCTTCTACCTGTATTTTTTGCAGCCCGCCAAATTTTCCGATGCCATGGTCGATATGGGTTACATAATCGCCAACAGATAATGAATTTAATTCTTTTAGCGTAATGGCTCCTTTTTTAGAATAGCCGTTTTTGATGCTGAATTTATGGTAGCGTTCAAATATCTGGTGATCGGTGTAACAGGCAATCTGGTATTCTTCATCTATAAAACCTTCATAGATAGGGAAGACTATAGTCTTATACTGTTTGCGGAAATCTTCATGTCCGGCTTCATCCAGGCTTTCAAAAATGTCGTGAAAGCGTTTGGCCTGCGCCTCATTAGAACAGAAGATATAATTTTTAAAGCCATTGTTGTGATTGTCGCTCAGGTTATTGAGTAAAAGGTCAAACTGTTTGTTGAACGACGGTTGAGGCTGAATATGGAATTCAAAAGTTTTTTGTGTTCTGAATATTGGTTTGGTACCAAACTCGACAATGGTAAAATCGAGCGCCTTTTTTATAAAAGCCTCCTGATCAAGAAAAAGCTCTGATGGTGCTGCATGCTTAATGTCTTTCGAAAGCTTATCGAAAGCTTCGTTAGCCTTGTTGAATAAAACATCGAGCTTAGAAAAAAGGGCATCGGTATCGCGAATAAGGATAACCGTTTTTTCGTTAATGTATTCCAGAAAGCTTTCACGGTTTTCCTGCAGCTGCTTGTTTTCAACATTCGGCATTACCGTAATCTTATTCTTTTTTTCGAGGGATAACTGCGAAGCAACATCAAACGTACGGATGCTGTCTACCTCATTGCCAAAGAATTCTATACGGTAAGGATTGTCGTTTGAGAATGAGAATACATCGACGATACCACCACGAACAGAAAATTCTCCCGGTTCGGTTACGAAATCTACACGTCGGAACTCATATTCAAACAATACCTCATTGATGAAGTCTATAGAAACCTGATCGCTTACGGCAACTTTCAGCGTATTTTTTTCGAGTTCTTTTCGGGTAACTACCTTTTCAAAAAGAGCCTCGGCATACGAAACAATGATTGCAGGTTTTTTACGTGAATTGATACGGTTAAGTACTTCCGATCGCAATAGTATGTTAGCGTTATCGGTTTCTTCAATCTGGTAAGGACGCCTGAATGAACCCGGATAAAACAGCACATCCTGATTGCCAATGAGCTGCTCAAGGTCGTTAAGGTAATAAGCGGCCTCTTCTTTGTCTTTAAGAATAAGAAGGAACGGCAATTCGCTTTGGCGGAAAAGTGGATCGGTGACAAACGACAATGCCGAGCCCAAGAGCCCTTTTACATGTATTTTGTTTTCGCGTTGCTGTAAGGCACTAACGATTTGTTTTATTTTAACCGACTGGCCGTATTTATCTAAAATTTCAGGTTTCAATGTGGTTCTTTATAATCAGTTATTTTGTGCAGGTCCCGGTCTTGGTGTAAATGTTCGCATTTGCTGATTAGGCGTAGGTAAAGATTGCGGCTGCGACTGTGGCTGCATACCCGGATTAGCCATGCGGGTAGTATCAAGTGCCCTTAACATTTCTTCTTCCCCTATCTCTTTCGGAATTTCGCTCAAAATTACCATTTCGCTCATTTGGTTTTGCAGCGAGGTTGTTTCGTGAGTAATTTCTTTTATAAGCGACACCACTTTTTTATCAGGTATAACCGCAATGTTTATATAAGTGTACAGCGATTTAATTTTGGTGTTAAGCCCGTTGATACGGCTGCGTATCTGTGGCTTGTTGAAAAATCCGGGAATGTTTGTGTCAAGCTGCTCTCCTTTTGCAACAAGGGTCTTTGCTTTTTGTCTGTAAGCACTTAAGGAACCGGTGGGCTTTTGCATCAGTTCGTTATGAAATTGCTGCCACTCGTTCCAACCCGAAATTTGGGCTGCAACCTTATCATTTACAGGAGGAACATTAAACCTCCAGTTCTCGCTTATCACTTTTAAAATAGAGTCGTTTTGTTTTTCAGTTCGGATTGTTTCGGCACGTCGTTGAGCGTCGTCGTCCTTACAGGAAAAAAGTACTGCCGAAAAACAGCAAACCACAATGAGTTTCAGGTATTTCATGTTTGATTGTTGAAGTAGCAAATTTACGAATGTTTACTAATATGTTCCTGCCTGAGATTAATTCTTTAGAAACATTTTTAATTTACTTTTTACGGAAAACGCGAGCGGTTTTTTCAGGATAATGCATCAGGACAGCTTTACAAATCACAATCTTTTAAAAAAATGTTACAATAGGGGTTTAAGAGAGTGAAATTCATAATGGTAAAGCAGTATATTTGTGGTCTGTAAATACAACTAACATGGCAAAAATTTTAATCATAGGCGCTTGTGGCCAAATTGGTACTGAGCTGACAAAAAAACTTAGGGAAGTATATGGTACTGATGCTGTTATTGCTTCAGATATACGTAAAGGAGATCCTGAATTTGTGGCTTCGGGGCCATTTGAGGTAGTAAATGCCCTTGATTTTAACCAGATAGAAACTGTAATTGAGCAAAATAACGTAGAAGATGTATATCTTATGGCGGCGCTGCTTTCGGCTACTGCCGAAAAGAATCCTGCTTTTGCATGGGATCTTAACATGAACTCACTTTTCCACGTGCTTAATCTTGCTAAAGCAGGGAAGATCAAAAAGATTTTCTGGCCTTCGAGTATTGCGGTTTTCGGCCCAACAACTCCTAAACAAAATACACCACAGTATACAGTTATGGAACCGTCTACCGTATATGGTATTTCTAAGCAATCGGGCGAAAGATGGGCAGAATACTACCATAACATTTATGGGGTAGATATCCGAAGCATCCGTTACCCTGGCCTTATCAGCTGGTCTACACCTCCGGGTGGTGGTACTACTGATTATGCTGTTGATATTTACCACAAAGCACTTGCTGACGGAAAATACACTTGTTTCCTTAGTGAAGAGACAAGGCTTCCAATGATGTATATGGATGATGCTATCCGTGCTACAGTAGAAATCATGCAGGCACCTGCAGAGAACATTAAAATACGTTCGTCATATAACCTTTCAGCAATGGATTTCACACCAAAAGAAATTGCTGAGGCTATTAAAAAAGAAATCCCGGATTTCACTATTGACTATGCACCGGACTTCCGACAAAAAATTGCAGACAGCTGGCCTCAAAGCATTGATGACAGCAGCGCAAGACAAGATTGGGGTTGGAAACATGATTTTGACCTGAATTCTATGACGGTTGATATGCTGGAACACCTTAGTGTTAAATAGTAATTGGTTTTAGGGTTTTAAGTTACCTGACAACATAAAAAAACGCAGATAGAGATTAATCTTTATCTGCGTTTTGTTTTATAGGTTTGAGTGAAGCTAACTGCAAACTGCGACTGAATACTGCCTACTTTTTTGCTTTTAGTTTTTCAATCAGAGCATCTTCATACTCTGCTTTTAAAGGAAGCACTTTTTCGATATTGTCATTAGGAAAAGTCATAGAGAGTACATATTGTTTTATCTTCCATTCTTTTCCGGTTTTTTCCAGCACACCCGACCCCTGGCATGCTTTCATGTGTGTGTCCAATAATTCATTGAACCAGGCCGTTTTACCATCTTTGCTAAAAAAGATATTGCGTTGCAGCGCTTTGAAATCCCATGTTCTGCCCTTATCAAAATAAGGTTTTGAGAAGGCCTCAAATTCTTTTTTTGTCCAGTTTTCGGTTGCATCGGTGCCAATGTAAATACCGTCTTCGGCAATCTTGCCAAAGTATCCATTGTAGTCTGCTTTTGCCGCTGCTGCGTGCCAGTTGTCAAGCATGGTATTTATAACTTTTGTTTCGTCAGCAGTGTTTACTTCAGCAGGTTTTGTAAACAGATAAGTACTAATGGCTAGTGATAGTACCGAACATAGAAGTGCAATTTTTTTCATTCTATTGATGATTGATTATACTGCTAAAATAAAAAAAGAACCTTAATAGTTATATTAAGATTCTTTATATAGTTTTTTTTATTTACCCCAACATCTCATTGTGTTGAGAAAGGTCGAGTCCAAGCTCTTCCGCTTCTTCTGATACACGCAGAGGAATAAAGAAGTTTGTAACTTTATATAACAGCATTGCCCCGAAGAAAGAGAAGGCAGCAACCAGTATCATTGCCATCATGTGGTGGCCAAAAATATGCCATCCGCCATGTAGCAGGCTTGCGTCTTCACCTTCGGCAAAAATTGCAGTCAGTATCATTCCCATGATACCACCCACACCGTGGCAGGCAAATACATCAAGGGTGTCGTCAATACGTTTAAGAGATTTCCAGTTTACCATAGTGTTTGATACTATAGCTGCTGCAAAACCAAAGAAGATACTTTTTGGAACCGATACAAATCCGGCGGCAGGGGTAATGGCTACAAGGCCTACAACAGCACCAATACAGGCACCCAGAGCCGATACTTTTCTTCCGTTCAGCCTGTCGAAGAACGACCACGTCAGCATTGCCGAAGCTGAAGCGATAGTTGTAGTGGCAAAAGCCATTGCAGCGGTATGATTGGCCGCCAGTGCTGATCCCGCATTAAAGCCAAACCACCCAAACCAAAGCATCCCTGTGCCTAATAATACAAACGGAATATTAGTAGGGATGTATTCAAGGTTTTTACGTTTCCCCAGGCACAGCACACCTGCTATAGCTGCAAATCCGGCACTCATGTGCACTACGGTTCCGCCCGCGAAATCTTTCACGTGAAAATAACTGCCCAGCAGTCCGTTAGGATGCCATACCATGTGGCACAAAGGCGCGTATATTAATAAGGAGAACAGACATATAAACAGCAGGAACGAAATGAATCGGATACGTTCAGCCAAGGCGCCGGTAATAATAGCCGGAGTGATGATGGCAAACTTCATCTGGAAAAGTGCGAATAATATAAAAGGTATAGTAGTTGCCATTTTAGCATGCGGATGTTCATCTACATAATCAAAAAAAGCAAAATCGGAAGGGTTACCTATAAGGCCGTAATGCGTTCCGCCAATTTCAATACCCAACGGACTACCAAACGAAAGGCTGAAGCCAATCACTACCCATAACAGGCTGATTACACCTAAACATATAAAGCTCTTTAACATGGTAGAGATTACATTCTTTTTGCCTACCATCCCCCCATAGAAAAAAGCGAGTCCGGGGGTCATTAATAATACAAGACAGGAAGCCGTAAGCAGCCAGGCAACATCTGCCGGAACGATTGCGTCGGTGCCATTAAACTGCGACGATTTTTCGGTTACTGTGGCGTGATCCCAAAAAAGGCCGGTGATGGCAGCAGCAGTTGTGATGATAAAAGCAAAAATCCAACGTTTTTCTAATTTCTTCTCCATTATACCCTATAATTTATAGGGGTAAAATTATAAAATATACTTCTTAAAATTTATTTAGGTGTTATTTTTAGGGGATTTCTAATTTACTGTTCTAATTTGCTTCCTTTTTTCTTGAATCAACAAGTAAAAACCAAAGCAGTTATTTACAATTCAACAAATTTGCAATTAGATGCAGTCACAATTTAGTGACTTGTTTTGTGCGAAAAAAGCGTAATAGTATCAATTGTTAAAATTTGGCAAAATAATTGTGGTGTAAACTATTGATAATTAAGGCAAAAAAAGAAACGAACAGAAATGTTAATGTTAATAACTTGTTAAAGAAGCAGGCGTATTATGTTCGGTAATTCTTTAAAATTGTACATCGATAAACCAATCAATCGCATCCATTACTATGAACACATTGCAACACACCGTCGAAGACTTTAAACTCTTCGAAGCCATTGCCGACATCGCATTTATTGCGGGGCAAAGGGGTTTCTTCTCAGGTGACTCCAGATTAGACATTGCCGAATTTATCCATTGGGCAAAAGAATTCGAAGACATGCACGAAGAAACCAACTGGGACGAGGTAGACTATCAGGAATCAATTGAAGCTTTTACCGGCAACAAACTAAGGATAGATCTTCATTAAAACCAAGGTGGCTTTAACCCTCAGCGGCTGCACTGCTAATTGTCTCTTTGATAATGGCAATGCAGCCGTTTAAGTTTTTCTTTACTTCATTGCTCCAAAAGCGGAGCACGGTCCAGCCGTGAGAGGTTAGGTATTCGTTGACTTCTTTGTCGCGTTCTATATTGCGTGAGATTTTCTTTTCCCAAAACTCTGCATTTGTAGCAGGTTTCTTTTTAGTTTCGAAATCCTTGCCATGAAAAAACTCGCTATCTACAAAAACAGCGAGCTTATATTTTTTAAAAGTAAAATCAGGTTTACCAAAAACGGTTTTATTGTTTTTGCGGTATCTCAACCCTTCCTGCCACAATGCTTTTCCTAAAGCTAGTTCAAAACTGGTGCCGGTGCTTTTTACGGCAGACATATTCTTTGAACGCTGTTGCGGAGTGTGGCGATCCATTATTTAATAAATCTTATTTGAAGATTAAGTTTGAAAAATAAGTTTCCGTTTTCAATGAAAATTTTACCGAAATCGTGCCTTGAAGAACTTGCCGTTTCCAATTTCGTATTATTCAAAAGATAATCTTCAAATCTATTTTTATTATAAATATGATAGCACAATACATCGCCATTTTCTTTTACAACAAGATATCCTCCAGTAGCATCATATTCTCCTGTCCAAACTTTTGATGGCATCATTCCCAAAGCTATATCAGTAAGAAATCTTTTTATTTTGTAGCTATAGAATTG
The DNA here is from genome assembly GCF_003350375.1 of Flavobacterium sp. AG291. GTDB lineage: Bacteria > Bacteroidota > Bacteroidia > Flavobacteriales > Flavobacteriaceae > Flavobacterium > Flavobacterium suzhouense. The sequence continues at coordinate 62,332 of NZ_QQAR01000010.1, forward strand.
ATGATTATTTGTATTGTCAAAATTTAATGGGTTCTGAGTTTCTATATTTTCAGTTAAATTTAGAGTTGTTGATCGATTGCTAGTGTAAAAATCAAAAACTACTGCGCCTAATATGTCTGGCAATTTGCTGTCAATCAAAGTTAAGTTATTAGAAAATATTTTTTGTTCCGTTGCTATAAAACTAAAAACTGCCCCATATTTTACAAGAATATCAATTCTGTCTTTTATCTTGCTTTTAGTATCAATGCTATTGATGCTTGAAAGATCTATTGCTTCTTGATTAGGTAGGTTAATTTTATATATGAAATTAGTTGTCCTTCCTGCATTCAGTAAAGTTGATGGGTTTCCTAATTGAGACTTTATACTGAAGCCTAAAAGAGGTTTTTGGTTTGTATGCGAATCATGAATAATAATTTTAATATCTGTTTTTGCTGAAGAGTTAGCTTTAAGAGAAATACAATTTATTGTACTCATAAACTCTTCAATTTCAGGGACAGAAAATGTAGTTTCTGGACTTGATTTAATTTTCTTTAAAAGGATTTGAGCTTTTTCTTTAAATTCAGAAATTGGTAGCCTGCCAATTTCCTGATCATGAGAAATGATTACAATTTCATCATTTATGGAATATTCGAAATTTCCATTTGATTCTGTCCTGAGTATTTTAATTATAGGATAAAATGCATTAGCAATGATGTTTTCATTCTCGTCACCAATGTTTAGAACGGAATCTCCCAAAAGTTTAAAGAGCACATATATTTCACTCCATTCGCCTTTATTACCTGTCAACATCAAATTATCTTTTTAAAGGTTACTACACCAAAACTGTCAACATCATAACTTATTAAACTTATAATATTTTCATTTTCAACAGTTTTTCGCATTATTAAATATTGAATAAGTTCATCTGTAAAACTTCTAGAAATATAAACTCCTTCATAACTATTGACTGGTAAAGATTTTGATGCTGCAAAAGACTTTAAATACCCCATAAGTTGAGAAATTTCTTCTATACCAATTTTTGCCGATTTTTTTAGTTCAAAAAAACTATAATAAAAAATCCTTTCATTATGCTTGAATGTCGCTAAAATGTCACTTCTGAATTGCATAGATTTAAAGATAGGAGCTTCTAAAATAAGTTCGTTTATATTTAGAAGACCTAAATCTTCTCTAACATTATTAGTGTTATGGAGTACATTATAAACAATGTATGCATGAAGAACATCTTCTAATATTGCCGAACCTTTGTTAGAAGGTATTAAGTTGAAACTTATTGATGTTGGAATATTAATTTCATGTAATTTCTCTATATCTAAATTTTTTGCTTCAATATCATTTTTGATAGCTACATCGTTAAATTTAGAATCAAAATTTTCAGGATCAGTTTTGGGATTATATTTATAAAATAAGTTTAAAATTTCATTATATTCTGATTCGAATAATTGCCTAATCCCTCTGTAAGTAGAATTTACATCTCTCGAGAGTGTTATCATAGATTCAATCAATCCAGCTTCAACTAAACTGTAAAATTCAAATGATGGAACTGGATTGGGAAAATATTTCTTTCTTTTGAAATTAAATCTATACGGGTATATTTCATCCTCTTCAAAAAGGTTGTCAAAACATATATATGGAACACTAGTAACTTCAAAGACACCAATTAAATGGGAAACCGGATTTTTTACATACAGTATAATAGTGTCTCCAGGCTTAATGGCGTATAAATCTTTTACTTTTCCCCAAATAGTTTTGCGGTTTTCGTCCGGTCCGCCAACATTTCCATAAACTCCATTTTTCAACGAAATGTCAATTGCTAATTCATTACTTATACAGATATGAAAACCCATTATTTAGTTTTTAATAAATTCAATATTTTCTCTGCAGTAGCCTGTATAGCGGGAACAGCAACAGAATTTCCAAATTGTTTATATGCTGATGCATCGGCAACAGGGATTATATAATTATCCGGAAAGCCTTGAAGTCTTGCCCATTCACGAGGAGTCATTTTTCGTATGCCTTCACGATTTACTTCTCCTTTTATATGTGTGGTTGGTGTAAAATCTGTTAATCGGTCATCATAAACTAAATTTCTTTCACGCCCCATCCCTCCGACAACAATTGCATTCGCAATTCCTGTATCAGGGATTATTTCATAGCCAAAGCCATTACCTTTACTTGCGTGGCGAGCTTTGTGTTCTTTTAGCGTTTTTAGGTATTGGGTTGAAAGGTAATATTTTGAAGTTACCTCTTTCTTTTCTTTAATCTTTGAGAAAGAAACTTTTTTACCTGTTGGTTTTGGATAGTTAAATTCACTTATTCCTAAGTCTCCTCTAAATCCAACTATATATATCCTCTCTCTGTTTTGAGGCACGCCATGATCCTTGGCATTAATAATTTCAGGTTCCGGTACAAAATATCCTAAATCATTTCTTAGTACATTTAGAATAGTTGCCAGGGTTTTGCCTCCGTTGTGGTTTCTCAACCCCTTTACATTCTCAAGAAAAATAGCTTTCGGTCTTTTTCTTTTAATTATCTCAGCTACATCAAAAAATAATGTTCCTCTTGTATCTTCAAATCCGCCGCGTTTACCCGCTATGGAAAATGCCTGGCAAGGAAAACCCGCGCACAATACATCAAATCCGTCAGGGATATATTGTTTCGTTTGTTCTTTTGTAATATCACCAAAAGGGACTTCACCAAAATTAGCATGATAAGTTTTTTGTGCGTTTGCATCCCATTCAGATGTAAATACGCATTTACCTCCCAGATTTTGCAGGGCTAATCGAAAGCCTCCAATACCAGCAAAAAGATCAATGAATTTAAAGCTGTAGTTTTCAGGAGTAGGAAAAGGTACATCTTCTACTTCAAATAAAAGTTGTTGTAAAGCAATATCAGAAACAAGTTTTAAATCTTCTTCTTCATTTTTATAGGTTACAAACTCTTCTACATATTTTTTAGCATCCTCCTCATAATGTTTTGCAACACCGTTATCTATGTTATGAAGGTAATGGGTTACTACAGCCTTATTATAATCTGGCTCAACAACTCTAACCTTAAACTTTTTGCCATCAAATTCATTTATTGATAACTTCTCTTTCATTTTCATTTTGCAAAGGATTTGTCATTAAAAAAAGTTGCGAAATCAACATCGAGAGCATGGATTATTTTTTCAATAATCTCAATCGAGACATTGCGTTGACCTTTCTCTATATCTGAAATGTAGTTGCGGTCAACGTTCGAGATATTAGCAAGATGCTCGATAGAAAAATTTTTCTCCATCCTCAAAGCCTTTACCTTTAATCCAAATTTTTCTTTGATATTCATAATCTTTAAAAGTATCGCTGTGCGGTCAATTGACCCGCCTACAATTGGCCGCATAAAAATTTTATTATCAACATTTTTATAACCAAAAAAGCTTTTCCGAAATCCGAAAAAGCTTATCTATAACCCACAAAAAAACCGGCCTAAGCCGGTTTCTTATTAATGTCTTCCATGTCCTCGACCTCTGCCGTGGTCGTCGTGATGACGGTGGTCGTCATGGTGGTCATGGTGTTTATAATGTTTATACTTTACAGGTTTTGCATAAGCAACCCTTGCAGGGCGGTAGTGGGTATATGGTGTTGGGCCATAATAGTTATTTACTACCACTTTCGGACCGCGATACAGGTCATATCCCCTGTAGGCTACCGGAAGATAGGCACGACGTGCCCAGCGTCCGTTGTCCATGTATATATAATGTCTTGTGCTGCAGTCGTAATACGTTTGTATTTCGGGTAGGTAATAATAACGTACCTCTGTGTGTACCGGTGGTGGTGGCGCCCATGCCGGTGGTGTACCTATGTTTACATTAAGACCAACCGATACCTGTGCCTGCGTGCTGCCAAAAACCATAACTGTTATAGCTATCAGCAATGTTCTTATTGTTTTCATGATTCCTTCGATTTAGATAATTAGTTGCTAAGCTAAATCCAACATCTGTGCCAATCCACAGGCATTAAGAAAATTTTAGGAAAACGTTTTCGGGGTTTCGCAGGTAAATTATTGTATTTCAGAACTTTTATTGGATGATTTTTTTTCGGGTTTTGCATAAAAAAACCGGCTGTTTGCCGGTTCATATTAGTGTTTTCCTTTTCCGTTTCCATGTCCGTTACCTTTGCTCTTGCCACTTGCATTTGGACTTCCGGTCATTTTTTTCGCCTGTCCAGGAGGTACGCCTATCGTTTTCTGGGCCTTCCCTTTATAGCCTTTAGGGTATTTTACCTTATAGGTTTTGTAAGTAGTATAGGGAGCATTTCCACGATAGTCCGTCATTACCACCTTATACCCATTATAAAAATTGTAGCTCCTGTAGGGAGCAGGAACAGATACGGTTCTTACCCATCGACCATTGGTAAGGTAAATATATTCGCTGGTTCTTACATCATAATAAGTTTCAATATCTGGTAGATAATAATAATTTACGTCTGCATATCCCGCCGGACCCCATGCCGGAGGCGTACCTATGTTTACATTTACCGATACTTGTGCGTGCATACTGCCCAGAACAAAAAATGCTGCTGCCAGTATCAATTTTTGAATCGTTTTCATAGTTTTAGGATTTGTTGTTACTAAACAAAGTTAGCATCATCTTTTGGGTAAATAATTCCTGTTAAGAAATTTTTAGCTTTCTTGTTTATATTCTTATGTCAGAGGAAATTATTGCTAAATTTACGGTAACTACTTAAAGCCATTGTTTATGGAGACTAAAAAAGAACTTACCGAGAAAATATTAAAGATCACCGTACTTATCCAGGAACGCTATCCTCAGCTTTCTAAATATTTAAGCGAAGTACAGGAAACGCTTCCGGCTTTTGAGCACCCCGAAGTAGATGCCGAAGCGCTTGCTAAATATTACCAGACACTCGAGGAAATGCTTAAAGATTATCTGGAGCAGCATCCTGAGCTTTAATTAGGATTCTTGTATATAAAAATAATAAAAGCTGTTTCCAATCACTATGGAAACAGCTTTTAATTGTTTATTATAGAGGTTAAAAAATAACTTTGTTGTTTAGCCTCCTGGAACTTTCCGATATCAGTATTTCATGCAGCAAAGCTTCATTTGATGGTGTTTGTTTAGTAACAACGACCGAATCTACCGAGAAAGCACTAAGCGCTTCTGATACTGATAGCGTATTTTCAGCAGAGTCTTTACGCCCGTTGAAAGGAAAAGTATCCGGACCGCGCTGGCTTTGTGCATTGATGTTAATACGTCCTAATTGACCAATCATCTGGTCAATATAAAACGAGATCTTTTGAGGGTCTTCGCTAAAGATACTTGCTTGCATACCAAATCTGGATTCGGTAATATAGTCTACCGGTGCCATAGGATCGTCAAATGCCACTACCGGAATAACGGGGCCAAACTGTTCTTCCCAGTATATTTTCATATCGCGGTTTACAGGATAAAGCATTGCCGGCTTCATCAGCGAGTGGCCCAGGTTACCTCCGCCATCCGCTACATTGACAATCTTTGCACCTTTAGCAATAGCATCATCAATACATTCTTTCAGATAGCCCGGTTTTTCAGGTTCTGCAAGTGGTGTAATGGAAACACCTTTATCCCACGGCATGCCCAAAGGAAGCTTATCAATAGCTGCTGCAAGCATGGTGTTGAATTTATCAACAATGTCAGCATGTACAAACAGTATTTTTAAAGCGGTACATCGCTGTCCGTTGAAGGATAAAGTGCCTATTATTACTTCTTTAATTGTAGCTTCTAAATCGGCATCAGGCAGTACAACAGCTGCATTTTTGGCATCAAGCCCTAGTACGGCATGAAGGCGGTTAGATTTTGGGTGCATTTTCTTAAGGCTGTCGGCAACGCGGCTCGAACCTATAAGTGCCAGTACATCTACCTGACCTGACTGAAGCAGATATGGAACGATGTCCCGTCCACGACCGTAGACGGTATTTACTACACCTTTTGGAAAATGTTCCTTAAACAAGTCTAAAAGAGGGTTGAATAGGAGAGTACCATACTTTGGTGGTTTGAATAGTACCGAGTTTCCGTTTATCAGTGCCGGAATAAGCATGGTAAAGGTTTCGTTCAACGGATAGTTAAAAGGACCCATGCATAATACCACACCATAAGGCAGCTTTTTCATTTGTCCAATAAAACCGTTGGTAACCTTAAACATAGATGATTCGTTATGAATCTGTTTTACTGTTTTTATGGTTTCTTCAATATATTCTATGGTACGGTCAAATTCCTTTTCGGCATCGGCTACGCTTTTGGCAATTTCCCAAACAATGAGTTTTACAATTTCCTCACGATGTTCTTTAAGCCCTTTGGTAAAACCTTGCATGGCTTTTATACGGCCTTCTGCGCCCATAGAAGGCCACTCGCCACGCCCGAAGTCGTGCGCCTGAAGCGCTGCTTTAAGCGCCATTTCGGCTTCTTTTTCGGTAGCCAGAGGATAACTGCCTATTTCGAGAGGAGCAGCTTCCTCGCCCTCTTTTTTTACGAATATCTGTGAATAAACGGTGTGTACCGGGCCGGTCCAGTTTATGAATTCACCATTGATGAGGATTCTTTTTTGATGTAATGGCTCAGCGAGCCTTATGCTTTCCGGTATGTCTTTTTCATACGGAAACGCATTTTGAAGATCTGTGGTTGTTTGCATAATAGAGAATTTTAGAGTAACAAATTTCAGCAAAAACATTCTTATAACCTTGTTAACAATCAAACAATTAGTTGTGAAAATGAAAGAACTGTTTAAAAATTTTAAAATAAATCATTATTCATAAAAACCTACTGACATAGGGCTGTCACTTAGTGCTCATAATTTTGCTTCATAATCATCATCAAATTATTTAAAATTTAAAATTATGGAAACTAAAACAGCCACCGTATCAGTACTTTCATCAGAACAATTATTAAAACACTGGCAAGGCCACAGAAACCTTACACGTAGAACTATTGAGGCATTTCCTGAAAAGGAACTGTTCAATTTCTCGGTAGGGGGAATGAGAACCTTTGCACAACTGGCTATGGAGATCATCGATCTGTCTAATCCGGGTATACTTGGGCTTGTAACCAATGTATGGAAAGATATGGCCGACCTGCCACACCACAGCGGAGTGGGGATGCCAACGACTAAAGAGGAGTTGCTTGCTCTTTGGGACGAAACTACAAAAGTGATCGATACGCTTTGGATCCAGATGACACCGGAGCGTTTTCAGGAAAGCACCATTGCTTTTGGGCAATATCCGGGGCCTGTGTATGGTACATTACTGTATTTTATAGATAATGAGATCCATCATCGTGGTCAGGGGTATGTATACCTTCGTGCTTTAGGTATCGAGCCTCCATTTTTTTGGGAAAGACCATAATCCTGAGTTCATCATCAATCAATCAATCAATCAATAAAAAATGGCTGTCTTAACAAGACAGCCATTTTTTTGGTTCTATAACTTTAATAACAATACTATATTTTCATTTCCCTGGCCAATTCAATTAAACAAGTCATTTTCTTCCTGAGTAAGTATACACCTGACAAAAATAACAGAACATGATATTTGTCATAATCCTATGGAAACCAACGCTGTAAATTTGTCTATATAAATTAATACACTTTTAGTCATGAGCACATATCAAAAATATTTAGACACGTATACAAGAGGTTTTATGGGATTTAATACGCTTGCTGTATTACTTCAGAGCGGATTGGGTGGCTTTGCAGCCATGCTGATATTGCAACATGGAAATTCAGTTGCGCAAATGGTACAGTTATTCTTTGTGGTGATTACCTGTAGTGTTTTCAACGGTACCGTTTTAGCGCAGATGAAACCTCAGGTTGTATTTAATACTTTGCTGCTAAGCATTGCCGTAAGCATTACTGCTATTATTACAAATATCTTTTTTATCGGTTAATATCCTCAACTTCGGTTAAGATAGTAAGGGGGTTGTCCTGAGTGAAGGGCAGCCCTTTTTATATGTCTTTTTTGCACAAGGGTTTGTGGTATACCGGGAAATTGCATGAATTGGCGATAAAGCACCTTTTGTTGGCTTTATTGTGCAATTCATTCGCTTTTTCCATCATCGGTGTTTCTTTTACAGTTACTACAGGATTTAAGGTGACGCTTGTAAAATGTCCGCTACCATCCGGTGTTTCAGTCATAGTTCCTTCTGCATTGTCAGTATATGCAGTAACGATAATGCCGGCTTCTGCGCAAAGATGCAGATACCATAACATATGGCAGGAAGATAATGAAGCCAGTAAGAGTTCTTCCGGATTATAACGCGTAGCATCTCCAAGGAAGTCCGGATCAGAAGAACCTTCTATCGTTGGTTTTCCTTTAACTTCAATAGTGTGGTCTCTGGTATAGGCTTTATAAGTTTCTGTACCTTTTCCTTTATTGCGCGTCCAGTTTATGATTGTGTTATAATAGTGCGCTTTCATATACCTAAGTTATTTAAAATGTAGTTATTTAGAGATGAATTCCACACTTTTTGTGGAATTCCACAGACAAGCCACGCCAAATTAATATATATAAGTTTTTGTTTTTCAGGTAATTATATGTTTAAGGAGGTGAATGGTATGGTTTTTTCATAGTGTTATGTGTAAATATTTGAAAAAGAACACATTATGAAAAATTTATTTTTAGCAGCTGCTTTGGTACTTGGACTTGCAGCCAGCGCACAAACAGCAACTACGACACAAACTACAACTACAACATCCACACCGGCATCAGTACAGACAGTTCCTTCCCAAGATCAGGAAAAGGAATATGCTAAAGTAACACAATCAGAGATTGCTCCTGAAGTACTGAAACAAGCCGTTGCGAAATATAAAGGTTATCAGTTGGTAGAAGCCCTAAAAGCCGAGGATGGCAGCGACTACAAACTGGTACTTACCAAAGACGGTAAAGACATCGCAGCTTTTTATAAAGCGAATGGTGAATTTATAAAAGAAGTGGCGGCTTAACAAACCCACATACATCTGAAGACGAGAAGAGGCCTGAAAAGGTCTCTTTTTTTATGTTGATGGTTCACGATTGCCTTCGTTCAATGAAGAGCAACGCGCTATATTTAAAATGTCTGTGTACTTATTGAGGTTTTTGTATTATTCTTTCTATGCAGTAGTAAAGCCAAACCTATTGCAAAGAGCAGACAGTTTAAAACCATTAAGGGATATACAGTTGAAGAGTATTGTTTATGAGTTAGCTAATATTGCTCACAAATCTGGAAGTTTGTATATTTCAGCATATTTACAATCAGATACTTATGCAATATCTTAAATCCGGAGAGTTTTTTGGTGTAATTAACGAAACTACCAGGATGGAGGGTATTATATTGACTGATACTGAATATACCCATGAAAGAGTAGACTGGCATTATCACGAAAATCCTTATTTTACCTTTATACTGCAAGGAAATGTAATTGAGGGTAATAAAAAAGAAATTTATAATTGTAGTGCAGGGACACTACTTTTTCATAATTGGGATGATGCACACTATAATAACAAACCTCCCGGATTTACTCGTGGATTTCATATTGAGCTGGATAAAGACTGGTTTATGCCTTTTGGAATTGATATTGATAATTTACAGGGAAACATAAATATATCAGATCCAGCTGTAAAGCTTCTAATGTATGCCGTTTTTAAGGAAAATAAGCTAAACGGAAATGATTGCTTATTAGCTATTGAAGCATTATTAGTTGAAATGTTTACCAAAATGCAAGGTAATGCTAAACTCTTAAAAAGAGATAAGCCGCTTTGGGTTGAACGTATAAAAGAGATGCTTCATGAAATACCCGAAAATTTGAGGTTGACAGATATTGCAAACGATTTAAATCTTCATCCTGTTCATCTTTCAAGAGATTTTAGTAAGCACTTCAATTGTACCCTTGGGGACTATACCCGTAAAATACGATTAGAGAAAGCTCTCGTTTTACTTTCACGACTTGATTATTCATTAACTGATATTGCTATGGAATGTCATTTTGCCGATCAGAGCCATTTCATCCGTTCTTTTAGATCGCAATACTGTATTACCCCTCTGCAATACCGTAAACTACTCCTTAATAAATGATGATGTTAATATTGTTCTATTTTGCAGTATCCTTTATGTTCTACTTTTGACAAAAAACATCATTTATGCGTAGCTTTCTATTGGTTATAATTTGCCTGATATTATCCTTTAATCTTTTTGCACAAAGCGAAGACATTGTTAAATCGAAAGGCATTAAATCGAAATTACATGAAGTAAATGTTGGAAGGATTATCTTTACTCCGGGTGCTGTTGATGCAGACAATCTTTCAACTTCAGACTTTTTAACCGAATACCGGTTAACAAACAAGAGTGATTTATTTTTTACAGCTTTCATGGCTAATTCACTTACCAATTATATGCATCGGCTTTCTCCCGAAATCAGTGCTGACAGTCTGGCCAGAACAGGTAATTTTCAATTTAGCTTATTAGTGGATGGAAAGCTGATTTATAAAAGCAATCTTCTTCCGGGAGCGCCTTCCCGTGAAATCAGAGATACTGAAACAATACTGTCTAAACCTCTAATCAACAATTTAAACGGAGAAGGTTTGTGGTCGGAGTCATTTTGGGGAAGATTCATGCGTTTTGGTGGCGCTGATGCACTTACGGATGGCAGGCACCTGCTTAGGATGGAAATACGGCTTTATATTCATTTGGGTCAAACTGACAAAACAGGAGATCTTATGGCAGCAGGGGACCTTTGCCTAGAGGTATACCTTAAGCCAAAATTTGACCTGTCTGTTATTGATCTTTCAAAAATAGAACCGTATGAAGGACTGGAGGTATCAAGAGAAAAGTTTGACCGTAACAACATAAAAGAACTAAAGGGCAATATTGAAGCGGGAGTTTTTAAGAAAATTAATGGGATAATAGTTATTAAAAATAACAAGCTATTGATTGAAGAATATTTTAATGGTGAAACCCGTGATTCCCTTCATGACTCGCGTTCGGTAGGTAAATCATTTGCGTCTTCTTTAATTGGTATTACTATAGATGCCGGGTATATTGAAAATGAATATAAACAATTAAAGGATTTTTATGATTTAAGCAAAAATACAAATAACTCAGCTTTAAAAGAAAACACTTCCCTATATCAGTTGCTAACTATGAACTCTTCTTTTGATGGGAATGACGAGGATGGTTCATCTCCGGGTAATGAAGAGAATATGTATGAAACGGCCGACTGGGTAAAATTTGCTCTTGATTTGCCCATGACCACAAAACAACCTAAAGGGCACTGGCACTACTTTACAGCAGGTGTAGTGCTATTAGGAGATGTTTTAAATAAATCAGTGCCGGGAGGACTCGAAAAATATGCTGATGAGATGTTATTTAAACCTTTGGGTATTACCAATTACAAATGGCAGTATACGCCACAAGGTGTTCCCAATACTGCCGGAGGAATTCGCTTAAAGGCCATAGACTTTGCTAAATATGGTCAGTTATATAAAAATGAAGGCGTATGGAAAGGTAAGCAGATTATTTCAAAAGGATGGATTGACAAGACCTTTATGAAACAAAAGTTTTTACCCGGACGTGACAATGAGTTTTATGGATATCTGTTTTGGAACAAAACCTATAGCATAAATCAAAAAAAATGTGAAGCATGGTATTGCACAGGTAATGGAGGTAACTACATTTTTGTCTTTAAGGATCAGCCTTTAGTAATTGTCATCACTGCGAGTGCCTATGGCCAGGTTTATGGTCATACACAAGTGCATAAGATGATGGAGCAATACATTTTGCCGGCTGTAATTGATTAGTGTAATGCTCTTGTTGTAGCTTCACCAACCCCGATAGCTATCGGGAGAACCTGGATCAAAAGTTTAGGAAACTTTAATGATAAGAAATATAAAACCCGATTCATTTTCATGAACCGGGTCTTGTAGCCTCGCCAAGAATCGAACTTGGATCAAAAGTTTAGGAAACTCCCATTCTATCCGTTGAACTACGAGGCCGTAATTTTAGAGGTGCAAAGATATATAAATTAAAGCTATTATAAAAAATATATAGTTTTTTGAAAGCTCCCCCTATTGGGCTCGAACCAACCCCGATAGCTATCGGGGCTCTGATACCAGTCAGATGCTCTAACCAGGGTATTGTATTTTGAGTTTTGCGGCCATTTCAGGATACTGTATAAGGTTTTGTATATAAACCTTACTCTTCATGCTTTTAATGTGCTTCTCGATTGACAACATCTGTGATTTGTTTTCGCATTCAAGAGTAAATACTATTTGCCAGTCGTCAGCTTTATGAGTGTACTTATGGTTTTCTGCATTTTCATGAAAATCCATGCGTACATCTATGTTCGATGTCGCTCCGGTATAATATCGGTTTAGCTTTTCGGAAAAGAGAATGTATACAGTGTAATTCATAAAGTATATAAATGAAAAAAGCCACGCAATGCGTGGCTTTTGAAAGCTCCCCCTCTTGGGCTCGAACCAAGGACCCTCTGATTAACAGTCAGATGCTCTAACCAACTGAGCTAAGGAGGAAACTGTATATTGTTTCGTAATTTTGGTTAAACCCTTTCGGATTTTAATTACTTAATGTTTTAAAGACCGTTGTGCTTACTGGCGTATTGCCTTTATTGCGGTGCAAATATATAACCATTTTTAGTTTCTGCAAACAAAAACAGAAAAATTTTAAAAGAATTTTTTCGCGATAATATCATAAATATCTTTACCGAAAGTTAACACCATGAGGCTTAGTAAAATAACCATACCTACTGTTTGCACTACACTTGCCGCTTTATCGCTTAATTTTTTTCCGGTAACCATTTCGGCAATGGTAAACAGGGCATGACCACCGTCAAGACCCGGGATTGGAAGCACGTTCATGAACGCCAGTCCGATTGAAAAAAGCGCGGTAAACTTCCAGAAAAACTCCCAATTCCATGTAGTCGGCATATTGCTCGCAATACCCACAACACTTTTTACGTGCTTATAAGCACCTGTTGAAGGGCGAAGGATAAGCTTAAATTGTTTTACGTTATAAACAAGCAGGAAGTACGACTCTTCCATAGCCTTAGGTATCGCTGTGAAGAAATTATAATGTTCTGTAACGGTATATTCCGGATTACCTACAATATTATGGAACACTCCTATAGTTCCTTCTTCTTTGTCAACTTTTGTTTTTATCTGTAACGGAGCCCCGTTTCTTTTTATATCAAGGGTAATAGATCCGCCTTTGTTTTTAAACGCCTGTTCTGATACCTGTGCCCTGTACATAAGCGGCTTTCCGTTTACGCCAACGATAGTATCACCAATCATAAGCCCTGCATCTGCAGCAAAGGATTGTTTCGGGAAAGAATCTACCACGGTAGCGTTAACCATCGGATTCATAAAATCCCTTCCTTCTTTATCAAGAATCTCTTTTTTATTCTCGTCGGTAAGCTTAAGGTCCATAACCTTTCCATCACGCTGAATTTTGATGTCATCGCCCAGAAGCACGTCTAATATCATCCTGTCAAAACGCTCCTGGTATTTATCGTCTACGCTAACGATCTTGTCTCCGTTTTTAAAACCAACGTTAAGTCCGGTTTCGCCAAAAGCAAGGCCATCGCGCTGTACCATTTCGGTAGCTACATATTTTTTGCCGTATGTAGCGTATACTACAGTATAAATAAACCATGCCAAAAGGATATTTACTATAATACCACCCATCATTATGATAAGGCGCTGCCATGCCGGCTTAGAACGGAATTCCCAGGGTTTTGGTTCGCTTTTCATCTGCTCGGTATCCATGCTCTCGTCTATCATACCTGAAAGCTTTACATAACCACCAATAGGCAGCCATCCGATACCCCATTCTGTTTCACCAATTTTTTTCTTAAAAAGCGCAAAGCCCGCATCCATAAAAAGGTAAAATTTCTCTACCCTTACCTTAAACATTTTTGCGGTGATGTAGTGCCCAAATTCATGTAGTATTACAAGTATTGACAACATGAGAACCAACTGGGCAATCTGTACAAGTGTATCCATTCTAAAGTTTTAATTTCCTTTTATAAACGCACAAAAATAGCATTTTCTGTCTACCGTGCGCTATTTTAATCAAGAGGTTGTGTTTAAATATCTGTTAATAATCAAAAGTTATGCCCGCTGTTTCAATATGGAAAGGTAAATTTAACCTTACTTTTGTTTAGTAATACTATTTATACCATGAAAAAGATAAAAACAGCATTGCTATCATACGGAATGTCGGGAAAGGTATTTCATGCACCATTCCTGGAATTGCACGACGGATTTGAGCTTACCGGCTCGTGGGAACGCAGTAAGAAACTCATACAAACCGATTATCCTAACGTAAAAAGCTATGCTTCATTAGAAGAACTATTAGCTGATGATATAGAACTGGTAGTGGTAAACACACCGGTTGAAACCCATTATGAATATGCCAAAAAAGCACTTTTGGCCGGAAAACATGCCTTAGTAGAGAAAGCCTTTACCACAACGGCTGCCGAAGCCGAAGAACTTAATGCCATTGCTAAAGAAAAAGGACTGAAGCTTACGGTGTATCAAAATCGTCGTTGGGATAGTGATTTTCTTACCGTAAAACAGGTGGTTGACCAAAACCTATTAGGTGACATTGTGGAAGCCGAATTCCATTTTGACAGATACAATCCTCTGCTGAGCCCAAAAACACATAAGGAGACGGTTAATGCAGGTGCAGGTGTGCTGAAAGATTTGGGGTCCCATATCATAGATCAGGCATTGTACCTTTTCGGTTATCCTGAGGCGGTTCATGGCGATGTAAGGATTACCCGTGAAAATTCGCTGGTAGATGACTGGTTTGATATTTCCTTGTACTATCCGGACAAAAGAGTGAGGCTTAAAGCAGGCTTTTTTGTGCGCGAAGCCATTCCTGCCTACATAGTTCATGGTAAAAAAGGGACATTTTTAAAACAGCGCGGCGACATTCAGGAAGATGTGCTAAAAACCGGAGCAAAACCTAACCGTACCGACTGGGGTACTGAAGCTGCCGAAAAAGAAGGTTTGCTACATACCGAAATTGACGGAGAGGTTTTGCGCAAAAATATCCCAACATTACAAGGTAATTACTATGCATTGTTTGATGGCGTATATGAGGCTATTGCCGAAAATAAAACGGAACCCGTTACTGCAGAAGATGGTATTAAAACCATGAAAGTTATTGATGCTGCCTATGCCAGCAGTGAGCAGAAAAAAATCATTCAACTATAAATAGCTATGGAAAAAAGACAACTTGGAAACACAGAACTTTATGTATATCCCATAACATTTGGAGGGAATGTTTTTGGGTGGACAATTGATGAAAAGAAATCTTTTGAGATACTCGATGCCTTTATAGGCGCAGGATTTAACTTTATTGATACTGCTAATGTTTATTCGCGTTGGGCTGCGGGTAATGAGGGAGGTGAATCGGAAATGATCATTGGTAACTGGATGAAAAAACAAGGCAATCGTGAGAAACTCATTATTGCAACCAAAGTAGGTGCCGATATGGGAAGCGGCAAAAGAGATCTTTCAAAAAAATATATACTCAAAGCGGTTGAGGATTCCCTTAAACGATTACAAACCGACTACATCGACTTATATCAAACACATTGGGACGACGAAACTACACCTATAGAAGAAACACTTGAAGCTTATGCCCAACTGATAAAAGAAGGTAAAGTGCGCCACATTGGTGCTTCTAATCTTACTCCCGAAAGACTTAAACAGTCGCTGGATATTGCTGTTGCCAATAATCTTCCGGCTTATCAAACCTTTCAGCCTCATTATAACCTGTATGAACGTGAAGTCTTCGAAAATGGTTTAGAGCCTTTATGCCTTGGCAACAACCTTGGTGTGCTTAACTATTATTCACTCGCGAGCGGATTTCTTACAGGGAAATACCGTTCTGAAGCCGACCTGAACAAAAGCCAGCGCGGCGGAGGTGTAGCCAAATACCTTGACGAACGTGGTTTTAAAATACTTGCTGCCCTGGATGAAGTGGCTGCCGAACTGAACAGTACTCCGGCTACGGTGGCGTTGGCATGGCTTATCAACCGCCCGTCGGTTACTGCACCCATAGTAAGCGCTACAAGTACCACACAGTTAGACAGTATCATTAAAGCACCGGATTTGGAAATTACTGCAGACCAGTTGCATTTCCTTACTTCAGAAAGTGCATGGTAATTAATAGTATAGCTAAAATGAAAGTATTCACAAACAGGGTATTGCCGGAAAAGGTTTTTCAGAAACTGCAGGATGATGGCATTATAGTAACCGAATGGCTGGGCCAAAGAGAATTGACGCCGGATGAGTTTATAACCTACGCTCAGGAAGCTGATGGCATAATGCTTATGGCCGGCATGAAAATAAATGCCGACATACTACAGCAATGCAAAAACCTGAAAGTGATATCGCTGCATTCAGTAGGGTTTGACAATGTAGATATTGAAACTGCTACAAAATTGGGTATTGCCATAGGGCATACGCCCGATGTGCTTAGCAAAGCCACTGCCGATGCCGCTTTTTTGCTGATGCTTGCCACATCGCGTAAAGCATTTTTTCATCATAAAAGAGCCCTTAAAGGCGAATGGAAATCGTATGGAGATACAAGCGAACTGTTAGGGATTGATATTGAAGGTAAAACGCTGGGTATCTTTGGCTTGGGCAGTATCGGTTATGAGATGGCTAAACGCAGCAAAAATGCTTTCGGGATGGATATCCTTTACCATAATCGAAGCACTAACGAAAAAGCAGAGAAGGAACTTGGTGCCCGAAAAGTAAGCTTCGAAGAACTGCTGGAGCAAAGCGATGTAATATCCGTTCACGCTAATCTTACACCCGAAACCAAAGAAGTATTTAATGCATCGGCCTTTGCCAAAATGAAACCCAATGCCATATTTGTAAATGTAGCGCGTGGCGGAATCCATAATGAAGCCGACCTTAAGGCTGCCCTTGACAATAAAACCATTTGGGGAGCGGGGCTGGATGTTACCAATCCTGAACCTATGGCTATAGACAACCCACTGCTGGATATGCTTAATGTTTCGGTATTGCCGCATATAGGCTCCGCGGTTAAGGAAACCCGCGATGCCATGATGGAGCTGATGGTAGGCAACTTGCTTGCCGGACTTAAAGGAGAACAACTGCCGAAATGTGTGAATCCCGAAGTGTACAAAAAA
The DNA here is from genome assembly GCF_003350375.1 of Flavobacterium sp. AG291. GTDB lineage: Bacteria > Bacteroidota > Bacteroidia > Flavobacteriales > Flavobacteriaceae > Flavobacterium > Flavobacterium suzhouense. The sequence continues at coordinate 79,515 of NZ_QQAR01000010.1, forward strand.
CAGTAATTACCCTATGAGCACAGAAGAACAAATATCGGCTTATCTGGCCTTCCTGCCTGAAACGCAACATAACGAGATGCAGGAATTACATGAGTTTATGCTCAGTATATTACCCGATGCCAAACTATGGTTTCTGGATGGCAGGAACGATGAAGGTAAAGTTGTGACCAACCCAAATATAGGCTATGGGGAATATACCATAAACTATAAGGACGGTACAAGCAGACCATTTTACCAGGTAGGCATCAGTGCCAAAGCCACCGGGATTTCCGTTTACATTATGGGGATTCCCGATAAAAAACACCTGCCGGATACCTATGGTGAAAAATTGGGAAAAGCAAAAGTAACCGGCTATTGCATTAACTTTAAAAAGCTAAAAGACATTAACCTGGATGTGCTTGAAACTGCGGTGAAAGACGGTGTTGGGATTTCGGGAGGAGGAAACTGATAGCTTGATTAGGCACGAGCGTGACGCTCGCGCCAGCGGAGGATAATTAGAGCATATCCGAGACATCGATTTAATTTTACACCTATTAATTTAAAACTTTTACGGGTATTACATTAGACTCTAACTCTCCATGGTAAATTTTAACATTGTTATCTTTGATAGTTTGCAAAACTTCTCTTGGAAGATTTACTTTTGATTTTGTAGTATCACTTGCAAAGTAAAGTTTTGCGTTATATTTCTTTCCTGAATCTACAATCCCATATCCAAGTCTAAAATCTCCATCATATGAAATGGTATCTGTTAAATTGATAGAATATTCGAAGTGAATAGTTTCATTAGGATGAATAAAAAAATTCGTATAACCTCCTTTACCGTATTCATACCTTAATAATTTATCATAGCCCAATCTTTGCGAAGCAACTTTTTTACTTTCTAATGTTTTATGGTCACATACAACCTGCTCTTTCGAACATCTCGGTGGATACAATAAAATATTATATCGTATTTCTTTACCATTCTCATAAAACATTCTTATTGATTTACCTCTATCATAAATGGAAGCATTCTGTTGATTATTTACATGAAAACTTCTACTATCAACTAAATTATTAAAATAATAGATATTATCACTATTGTTAGTTACAGTAAAATGGATAATGTTTAATGTGTCCTTTTGAGAATTAGTTTCATAGCAAGTCAGAGAATCATTGATGAGTTGTAACTCTAAATCATCTGTATTTCCTGAACATGAATACAACATGATTGTAATTAACAGTAAAAAGAAGTTAAGTTTCATTTTATTGGTTATTAGTTTATCCGTCACAAAACAAATCTAAACAAATTTATTCTCCTCTTAACCAATTATCAGTCAGGCTGTGTAATTTTGCAGCATGAATGTAGAAGTTAAAAACAGTACCCCACAACCTGATAGCCCAATTGCTTACCGCAAGGCGTATAAGGATGTAAAAGCGTCATACCTTAACAGGATACGTTGGGCGGTTACACTGTTTTACTTTTCTATGGGGCTTAATTTTGCTACCTGGGCGAGCCGCATCCCGGATATAAAGAGAGCCTTAAATCTTAGCGAAGGCGATTTAGGAACCATACTGTTCTGCATACCTGTGGGACAAATGTGTATGATGGCCTTCTCCGGCAGGATTGCTGTTAAATATGGCAGTCACCGCACAGCGGTTTTCGGACTTAGCTTTTACATTTCGGCACTTATGTTGCTTGGCCTTACACAGGATCAGTGGCAACTGTCACTCGCTTTGTTTTTCTTTGGTATATCCAGTAATCTTACCAATATATCGGTTAATACACAGGGTATTCTTACTGAAGGTGTTTTCCGCCGTCCTGTAATGTCGTCTTTTCACGGAGCATGGAGCACTGCCGGATTTACCGGAGCTCTGATTGGCATCCTGATGAAAGGCCTTAAGGTGGAACCTTACCTGCATTTCATCATTGTAGGGGTAATGCTTTGGGGGGTGATCTTTTTTAATTACAGATATCTCATAAAAGCCAAACGAATGGCTGCACCCAAAGAGAAAAAGAAACGTTTCAGTAAGCCTGATACGGTTTTGTTATGGCTTGGGGCTATGTCTTTCTGCTGTATGCTGAGCGAGGGTATTATGTTCGACTGGAGCGGGGTATATTTTACCGATGTCATTAAAGTCGACGGGCCTCTTGGCGTATTGGGTTATGCCTCATTCATGGCCATGATGGCAACGGGCCGTTTTATGGGCGATATTGTAGTGCGTAAAATTGGCCGTAAAAAAATGCTTATCATCAGCGGCTGCTTTATATCCATAGGGTTGTATACTGCCGTACTGCTGCCTTATATTGTACCTGCAACGCTGGCCTTTATGATGGTTGGCCTTGGGGTGAGTACGGTAGTGCCAAGTGTGTACAGCATTGCAGGCCGCAGGCCGGGTATGGAACCGAGTATTGCCCTGCAAACCGTGTCGAGCGTGAGTTTTCTTGGGTTTATGCTGGGGCCTCCGGTAATAGGTCACGTGGCACATGCCACCAGCCTGCGTATATCTTTTGCCATCATTGGAGCATTCGGGTTTCTAATTGCTTTTTTGGTCTATAAAGTAAAGGCTATTACTGCCGAGGGCTAATCCTAAAGTTTCCTTAAAGCCCTGTTTTTCCTAATTCTTTCCTATTTGTGCCAATAGTTTTGGCAGCAAAGGATTGAATTATGAAGAACGCCATTGCCATTATACTACTGATTTTTGTTTTCTTTTCTGCGAATGCACAACAAGCTAAAGATAGTGCTGTTCCGCCCCCCACGAAACCACTAAAACTGCACCACGCCGAACCTTTGTATATTGACCTTATCCGTGATTTGGGTGCGCGAAAGGGAGAAAAAGAGATAAATGTGGGTTTTGGGATGGCCGATGAGAAGAATTATACTTCTTACACCGGTTTTGCCGAATATGAGTTTGCTGTTGCCGACAGGCTTGGATTGGAAGTTGAGGTTCCGTTTGAGATATGCCAGGGTCAGCAACGCGATGACAGCGGTAGTTTTGATATGCCCGAAAACCGGTTGGAAGGACTGAAGGTTGCAACCCAATATACATTTTGGGTTTCAGAAAAATACCAAACATCAATGGCGGTAGGCTACATCCAGGAATTTGAGCTTTCCTGCTTTTCTGACCTGAGCCATAAAGGCAAATTGTTTGAAGGTACATTGTACAATCCTATTTTTATTGCTGCCAAAAGACTGACACCGCATATCCATACGCTCTTATATACGGGTCCCCTTATCGAACAGAAATTCGAAACCCATGAATGGAATACTTCTGCAGAAGTAAATGCTAATCTGCACTATGTTTTTACCAATGGTAACTTTGTAGGGTTAGAAACCAATATGGAATTTTCAGAAGAAAAACCATCAATAGTATTCAGGCCACAGGCTAAGGTGCAGTTCTCTGACAGGGTTAGTCTAGGACTTGCTCTTGGAGTCCCTGCAACTGAGCGAAGCAAGCACGGGCTTAGCGCCATGACAAGACTGATATGGATGCCTTAATTCTTTAAAAATTTCAGATCTGCACTACCTCTGTTAGTATGCAATGTCATAAAATAAACGCCCGTTGCAAAACCTGAAATATCCCAGGATGACGCACCGTTGGTTTCCAGTACTCTTTGTCCTAAAGTGTTGTAGATAATGGCCTCTTTTGCGATAACGCCATCAGCTAAAGCTGCGGTAAGCAGTGTGTTTGCAGGGCTGGGATACAGGTAAGGCGTAAAGTAATCGCCTATTACTGTAATCGTACTATTCTTGCTGATGATATCACTTTTTGGGTCAAAAATTGCCTGGGTAGCTGTGAAAGGAACATCAATAATAAAATCCTGATTGTTGGCAGTGTTTTCGAGTACATAATCCTGAACTTCTCCTTCCGGCCCTAAAAGTCTTATAGGGACTCCCATCTCAAAAAAGGAAACGGATTCATGCGATTGTTGCTGACCGATAGTAACCCGGGCTTTTCCACTTTCAATATTGTCAACGGTTATAGTATAAACCGGATATCCCTGATTGTATATCCAGTCGTTAAAGAACTCGGTCAGGTCAAGTCCTGAAGCGGCTTCAAGCTGTGTCTGCAACTGGGGTGTTTTGGCGTAGGCATAAGCCAGATCGGGATCGGCTAAATAGGCTTTTAAGGCCTGAAAGAAAACAGGGTCACTCAGTTTTACACGCAGCATATTCAGTACCATTGCGCCTTTGTTATAAGTAAGTCTGCTGCTAAAGATTCTGTTAGAATCTATTGTATCATTATCGGTAAGGTAAACATTTCCATCCGGAAGAGAAGTAATATTGGCAACGTTGCTTAGCTTCCAGTTTCTAAAGGCTTCGTTGCCATCAAGATGTTCTATCACCATACCCGAAAGGTATGTGGCAAATCCTTCGTTAAGCCAGATGTCTTTCCATGAGCCGCAGGTAATCTTGTCGCCAAACCACTGGTGTGCCAGTTCGTGGGCAATAAGGTTGCGCCCAAAGCTTCCCATAAAGGATACTGTGGTGTGTTCCATACCTCCGCCAAAACCACACTGGGCATGGCCGTACTTTTCATTGTGAAAAGGATAGGTTTCAAATGTCTGCTCGTAAAAATCCATTATTGGGATTGTAACAGCAAGGTTTTGCTCGTTTTGCGTCTGAGATTCCGGGTACAGGTAATTTACGATAGGGAATTGGTTAGGTGCAGTTCCAGCCTGCTGGGTAAAAATACCATAATTGCTTATGGCTATAGCTACAAGATAGGCCGGAATAGGGTATTGATGCCTGAAATGGGTGGTTTTGGTAATAGTGCCATTTCCGGCTTCGGGAATTTCCACGCCATTAGACACGGCAACATATTCTGCGGGGGCTGTTATATATACATCAAGGCTGTCTATTTTGTCAATAAGATCCTGTTTGCAGGGCCACCAGTCTTTGGCACCATAGGGTTCGGATAATGTCCATAATACAGGCGCTCCGGAATGTGTCCCTATTACAAATGCTTCGTTTTCGGTAGGAGGTGCTCCCGAATAGGTTATTTCGACCCTTGTCTGATTGCCTGCAGCCAATGTTGCAGGGAGTGTTATAACCAGTTCGTCATTTTCATTTTGGGCAAAAGCCAGATTGTTGCCATTTTGCTGAACCTGAGAAACAATAAGTTCAAAAGCCAGGTCGAATACTACCTCGGTCATGTCTTCTTTAGCTATGAAATCGGTAGTTACGGTGCCGCTGATGAAATGCACGGTTGGGTCGGCAGCCAGATCGAGCTTATGGTATACCACATCATAATTTCCGGTATGGGCATTGGCTGAAAATGTCATCAGGTTGTGCCCCGATTTCCTTTCGGCTTCAGCAATATCCTCTGTACTTTGCGCAAATACAGAAGCAAAGCCTAAAAGGCTGAGAAGTATGGGGGTAAAAATTCGGCTCATGGCAAAGTTTTTTTCAAATGTAATGAGAAAACTGTTTTGAGGCATGGGTTAAAGGTTGAAATATGCAGGATTTAAGCCAAAATTTGAAATATAAATTACTATTTTCGCCTCAATTAAAAAGTTTAATGGGTTGCTTAAAACAATTCATTAAATTTGCTCCACTTTATTAAAAAACAGTATCATGTTACAGACAGTATTTATTAGGGAAAACAGAGAAAAAGTGATACAGGCGCTTGGCAAAAGAAATTTTGATGCCACAGCACTTGTTGACGAAGTGATTGCACTTGACGAGAAAAGAAGGCACACTCAGGTGGAACTTGACACCATTTTATCTGAATCCAACAAACTGTCCAAAGACATTGGTGAACTGATGAAAGCAGGTGAAAAGGCTAAAGCTACCCTGCTTAAAGAAAAGACCACACAATACAAAGATAAAAGTAAAGAACTAAGCGAAACGCTTGCTACAGTTAGCGAAGAGCTTACTCAGGCACTTTACAAACTGCCAAACACTCCTGCCGATATCGTTCCGGAAGGAAAAACCCCTGAAGAAAATCTTGAGGTATACCGTCAGGGTGATATCCCAACGTTGTTTGAAGGTGCTTTGCCACACTGGGAACTGGCAAAAAAATATGACATCATTGACTTTGAGTTGGGTGTAAAAATTACAGGAGCAGGTTTTCCGGTTTATAAAGGGAAAGGAGCAAGGCTTCAGCGTGCGCTTATCACCTATTTCTTAGATAAAAATACCGATGCAGGTTATAAAGAATACCAGGTGCCACACCTTGTAAATGAGGCTTCAGGTTATGGAACAGGACAGCTTCCTGATAAAGAAGGACAGATGTATCACGTAGGCCTAGATGACCTGTACCTTATCCCAACAGCTGAGGTGCCGGTAACCAACCTTTTCCGTGATGTTATTATTGAGGAGAAAGACCTTCCTGTATTATGTACAGGTTACACACCATGTTTCCGTAGGGAGGCAGGTTCGTATGGTGCACACGTGAGAGGTCTTAACCGACTGCACCAGTTTGACAAAGTAGAGATCGTTCGCGTTGAGAAACCGGAGAACTCTTATGCTGCCCTTGACGGAATGGTAGATCACGTAAAAACAATACTTGACGAACTTGGCCTTCCATACAGGGTACTTCGCCTTTGTGGTGGCGATATGGGCTTTGCTTCGGCGCTTACATACGATTTTGAGGTGTTCTCTACAGCTCAGGACCGTTGGTTAGAGATCAGTTCGGTGTCTAACTTCGAAACGTTCCAGTCGAACAGGCTTAAGCTTCGTTTCCGTGACAAAGAAGGTAAAAACCAACTGGCACACACGCTTAACGGAAGCTCACTGGCATTACCAAGGGTACTTGCAGGAATCCTTGAAAACTACCAGACGCCTGAAGGTATCGTAATACCGGAGGTATTAAGAAAGTATACGGGATTTGATATTATTGACTAGTTACTTTTAGTTGCTGAGTTGCAAAGTGACAAAGTTTTGCGGTCTCAAGTAATAAATTAATATATTTGTTTATACCGAACGCGGGTAATGCTAAAAAGGTGTTATCCGCGTTTTGTATTTAAAAGGTTTCCATTAATGAAAAAGCTGTTTAGCATTCTCTTATTATTGAGTTCTTCTTTGCTGTTTTCCCAGCAGGAAGTGCAAATAACCGATTATGGTAAAGATATGCTTGCTTTTGTACCGGATGGATGGAAGATTATTACCAGTACAGCAGGTGACCTTAACAAGGATAAGGCTGACGATATTGCAATAGTTATCGAGGATACCAATAAAGAGAATTTTATTGAGAATGAATTTCTGGGTGCGCCCATATTAAATATTAATCCAAGGTATTTGCTGATTCTTTTTAAAGAAGAAAAAGGATACCGGCTTGCAGGGCTTAACAGGGACTTTATCCCTTCGCAAAATGATGCTGAGTCGTCCTGTCTTGAAGACCCGTTTATGGAATCGGGTGGGATGGAAATAAAAAACGGAGTGCTTTCAGTCAGCTTTCACTACTGGTTAAGTTGTGGTAGTTATGGAGTTACAAACGAATGTTTTAAGCTGCGATGGCAGGATGGTAAGTTTGTGCTTATAGGATATGATCATTCTGAATTCAGCAGAAGTTCCGGAGAGGAGAGCCTGACAAGCATTAACTTCCTGACCAAGAAAAAATCGGAAACAAACGGTGGAAATATGTTTGCTGACGGGGAAAACAACCCCAAAACAGTTTGGAAAAAGATTAAAATCGATAAATTTATCACGCTGCAGGATCTTGACAAATCCGGGCAGATTGATTTTTTTAATTTATGAAAAAAATAGTTGCCATAATAGCCTTGTTCTGTTCGGTTGCGGTATTTGCGCAAAACGAGCAGCTAGCCTTTAATTACTTTGAAAAAGGAGAATTCGAAAAAGCACTTGCTACCTATCAGGACCTTGAAAAGAAACAGCTGGGGAATACATTTTTTATCCAGAAGATCGTAGCTTGTCAGCAGCAGCTTCAGAAATATCAGGAGGCCGAAAAGTATCTTAAAGAAAAGATTGAGCGTACCAATCAGCCGCTGCTGTATGTAGAGTTGGGTTACAACTACCAACTGCAAAAGGATATGGGTAAGGCAGAGAAGAATTATAATCTGGCTATAAAGGCCGTATCTGATAATCCATCGTATGCCTATTCTGTAGCCAATGCCTTCGAACAAAAGGTATTACTGGAATATGCTATAAAAGCCTATGATACGGCGACTTCCATAAACAAAAGCATGAATTTTGATTACCAGCTGGCGCTTATACAGGGGCAGCTAGGTAATACCGAGCAGATGATCGATAAATTGCTATCGTATGCCTATAACAATCAGCAGAGCCTGGTAGTGGTACAAAATCAGCTGTCGCGTTTTATGAACGAAGAAGGCAGCGATACTTTTAATGCATCGCTCCGTAAAGCGTTATTGCTGAACACCCAAAAGACACAGGATATTTTCTGGAACCAGTTTTTGAGCTGGTATTTTGTGCAGCAAAAAGAATATGGCAAAGCCTTTATTCAGGAGAAAGCCATCTTTAAGCGCAATCCGGATATGTTCCTGAATATTGTAAATCTTGGGCGTCTTGCCAAAGATGAGCACGAAGATGCAGCTGCCCGTGAGATACTGGCATTTGTTATGGAAAATACAGACGAGCCATCGATAAAGATGAGTGCCGAATTTGATTTGCTGGAAATGGATATTGCCATTGCACAACCTAAGGATTATCCATCGATCAAACAGCGTATTGATTCCCTTTTGGCGCAATACGGAACTACACCTTATTCGCTTAAGCTGCAATTGCAAAAAGCCGATTTTGAGGGTTTTTACCTTAAAGATACCAAGGCGGCTACGCAAACACTGAATACAGCATTAGGCCTTCAGCTAAACCGTTACCAGACCGCTGAGGTAAAAATGAAGTTGTCGGATATCCTTTTGCTTGATGAAAAATTCAACCAGGCGATCATTTATTATGCCCAGATAGAAGAAGATCTTAAAAATGACGCCGTTGGCCACGAAGCAAGTTTTAAGGTAGCACGAACAAGTTATTTTAAAGGCGATTTTGAATGGGCACAAAAACAGCTTACGGTACTAAAGTCGTCATCATCACAGCTTATTGCTAATGACGCGCTGGAACTGTTCCTGCTAATTCTTGATAATACTGTTGAAGACAGTACACAGACTGCGCTTAAGAAATTTGCTAAAGCCGACTTTAAGCTATACCAAAACAAAAAAGATGAGGCACTTGCTGTGTTTAAAGACCTTGTTGAAAAGGATACTACAGAGAGTATAAAAGACGTAACCCACATCCGCCTGGGTGAGATATATGATAGTAAAGGGCAATATGATCTTGCGCTGCAAAACTACCAGCAGGTAATCGATAAATACAAAGAAGGTATTTATGTGGATGAGGCGTTATTCTTCTCAGCGGAGATATACAACAAAAAGTTGAATGACCCTGAAAAAGCCAAACCGCTTTATGAGAAGATTATCTTTGAACATCAGGACAGCATTTACTTTGTAGAGGCCCGAAAACAATTCAGGCAACTTAGGGGTGATACGAATAGTTAGTTTTTAGAACAATGTCATATTTATGGAGCTACCAAAATTTCACGAAACCTTTGATCCGATTTTAGATATCCTGCGCGATGAAAAAACATACGCGTCCCGCGATATGCAAAATTTAGTAATTGAAAAATATTATTCACATCTTCCAGAAACTCTATTGTCTGAAACAACTAAATCAGGAGAAAATCTTCTTTATAATAGAATCGCTTGGGGGAAATCTTATTTGAAAAAGGGAGGTTTTATTTTTTATCCACAAAGGGGTTTTGTAAAAATAACTTCAAAAGGTTTGCAACAGACAGATAAATTGTCTTTATCAGTAGTAGAAGAGGGGAACAGTTTATTAGACTTTTATAAACACGAAAATCTTAAAGAAAATCATAGTGATGTGTCCGAAATAAACACATCTTCTCCTCAAGATTTAATAGATAATGGTGTTGCTCAAATAGAATCTGAGACTAAATCTGAATTATTAGAAAGATTAAAAACAATTGATCCATATTATTTTGAAAAGGTTATTTTAATCTTATTAAAGAAAATGGGATACGGCGATTTTGTTGAAACATCTAAGTCTTCTGATGGTGGAATTGACGGAATAATTAATGAAGACAAGCTAGGTTTGGATAAAATATATATTCAAGCAAAGCGATTCAATTCTAATAAAGTTAGGGAGCTTGATATAAGGAATTTTATTGGAGCGATGAGTGGAGATACGAATAAGGGGGTTTTTGTTACTACATCATTCTTTGATCAAGGAGCAATAAGAAAGGCTGAAAATGCTCATCATAAAATTATCTTGATTGATGGAGTGAAATTGGTAAATTTAATGCATGAATTCAATGTTGGTGTTCAGATTAAAGCAATATATGAAGTGAAGCAATTGGATGAGGATTTTTTCTTGGAACAATAGCTTTAGCTAATTAATTGTACCTTTGCAATGGTTGTTTGCACAAACCTGCCTACCGGCAGGCAGGTAACCAAATCACCGAATAACCAAATCACGATGATTATATACAACGTAACTATAAATATAGACGACAGCGTTCACGACAAATGGTTGTTGTGGATGACTGAAAAGCATATTCCTGAAGTATTGGCAACGGGTAAATTTGTAAAAGCGACTTTCGTAAGAGTACTTATTGTTGAGGAAATGGGCGGAAGCACGTATTCAACACAATACTTTGCAGAGGATGCCAAAAAACTCGAATCGTACCTAACTGAGGATGCTCCAAAGTTAAGACAGGAAGGGATTTCACTTTTTGGCGACAAGATGCTTGCTTTCAGAACAGAACTTGAAGTGCTGAAAGAATTTACGGTTTAGAACAGAATTAAGCTGCCGCTAAGGCTATAATGATATGGATAAAGTAAAAGCCAAAAAACATCTTGGGCAGCATTTCCTTAAAGATGAGAGCATAGCAAAGGATATAGCCGACACGCTAACCCTTAACGGTTACAAAAAAGTACTTGAAATAGGCCCCGGTATGGGGGTGCTTACCAAATACCTTTTGGATAAGGACATAGAAACCTATGTTATTGAGATCGATACCGAATCGGTACAGTATCTTAACGCGCATTACCCAAAACTGCATGGGCATATTATCTCTGAGGATTTTTTAAAGTATAATATCACCAAAGATTTTGCAGATGAGCCTTTGGCTATCATTGGTAATTTCCCGTATAATATTTCGTCGCAAATTGTTTTTCGTGCCTTAGAGCTTCGCGAGAGGATTCCTGAATTCTCAGGGATGTTCCAAAAGGAAGTGGCAGAGCGCATTTGCGAAAAGAAAGGCAGCAAAACTTACGGTATCCTGTCGGTACTGGTGCAGGCATTTTATGATGCCGAATACCTGTTTACCGTATCAGAGCATGTATTTAATCCGCCACCAAAGGTAAAGTCGGGTGTGTTGAGGTTAATCCGTAAGGAAAACTTCCATCTGCCTGTAGATGAGAAGCTATTCTTCTCTGTTGTAAAAGCCGCTTTTAACCAGCGCAGAAAAACACTTAGAAACAGTCTAAAAACATATATCTTAACCGAAAATTTAAAGGAAGATAGTATCTTTGACCTCCGTCCGGAACAGCTTTCGGTGGAGCAATTCATAGAACTTACCCAAAAAATAGCGGCGAATGGAGTTTAAAATCAGCAAGGATTTTATTGCTCAGATAGAGCAGTATATAAGTGAAAACCGTGAGGAGCAATTAGTTACATTACTCGAGGATATTCACTTTGCTGATATAGCCGAAATTATGGGCGAGCTGGACAGCAGCGAAGCCAGCTACCTTTTCCATATCCTTGACAGTGAAAAAACAGCAGAGATACTGCTTGAGCTGGATGAGGAAGTCCGTGAAAAAATATTAAAAGACCTTTCGCCAAAGGAAATCGCCGAAGAGCTTGATGAGCTTAGTACGGATGATGCGGCGGACATTATCGCCGAACTTCCGGAGGATAAAAAAGGCGAGGTAATCCAGGAACTTGTTGATGCCGAGCACGCCAAAGACATTGTGGAACTTCTTCGTTATGACGAGGATACCGCAGGGGGTCTTATGGGTAAAGAGCTTGTAAAGGTAAACGAGAACTGGAACGTGCTTACCTGCGTACGTGAAATGCGTGTTCAGGCAGAGAACGTTCAGCGTGTGCACTCTATTTATGTAGTAGATGATGAAGGCAGGCTTAAAGGCAGGCTTTCGCTAAAAGACCTTTTGGTTACCTCTACCAAAACACCTATCAGTGAGGTGTACATACCAAAAGTTGATTATGTAAAAGTTACTACCCCCGATGTTGAGGTAGCCCGTATCATGCAAAAGTATGACCTTGAGGCCATACCGGTTGTTGATGAACTGGGGAGGCTTGTAGGGCGTATTACCATTGACGATATCGTAGACGTTATCAAGGAAGAAGCCGACAAAGATTACCAGTTAGCTGCGGGTATCTCTCAGGACGTTGAGGCGGATGACAGCATCCTTGAACTTACAAGAGCGCGTTTGCCTTGGCTGATACTAGCATTGCTTGGTGGTTTTGTAACCGTAAAAGTGATGGGTATTTTTGAGCCCGCCATGAAAAACCACGGAGAGCTATTCTTCTTTACCCCGCTTATTGCCGCAATGGCAGGTAATGTGGGCGTGCAATCATCTGCAATCATTGTACAGGGTCTTGCCAACAACAGCATTAGTGGTTCACTTTTTAGCCGACTTGTAAAAGAGGTGTTGCTTACGCTTTTAAACGGATCTATACTTGCCCTGATACTTATTTTAGGAAGTCATTTCCTGCTTGATGTAAGCTATGAGGTTGGTCTTACCGTTAGTGTATCATTGGTTTCTGTAATCGTTATTGCGTCACTTATAGGAACCTTTGTACCTATTTTGCTTAATAAAGTAGGTGTCGATCCCGCTTTGGCCACCGGACCGTTCATTACCACGAGCAATGATATTTGCGGTATCCTTATCTATTTTTCTATCGCTAAAGTGATACTTGGGTTTTAGAAAGTATTATAGATTCCCATGCCATCAATTTTCTTGTCTTTTATGGAAAAGACTAATATGTATTTTATATCCCGTATTTTTAATTCGTAAAAATAATTGTTTTTTATTTCTTCATACCTTGTGGAGTAAGGACGTTGGTGTTTAGTTGAGTTTGGATATTTCTGCAGCAACAGGCTCTCAGAATCGCCAATGCATATTCTATCAGCAGTGAAGTACAGGATGTCATTTGTTGGAAGTTCAACTTTTAAATCATTATGATCAGTCATTATTTCTTCATAAAAGAGGTATTTCTCATTGTCATTTTTATCCCATTCTGTAGGGATGCCAAAAGTAGACCTGAAAGAAATAATACTGTCAATGATTACCTCATTAAATGGTCTGCCTTTGTAAATTATTTTATCAGGATATATTGAGTCCAGAATTTGTATATTGGTTCTAATCATTTCCTTATAAAAATCTCTCCCGAAAAAAGCTTTCATGTCATCTGTAAGAGCCTTATTTAATTCTTGGTTTTTATCTATAAACTGTATTTTTTTATTTGGTACTACAATGGAATAATTATTTTTTGTTGTGAATATAGTGTCTGTCTTGTTTCCGACTTCAATTACAAACATATTATGAATGACCAATCTATGATCCATTCCGCAGCTAAATGTCTCTTTTTTCCATTTGTTAGAATTCTTTTTTATTTTATGTAATTTATTAATCAGATTTAGGTCATTTGATTCAGCAGTAAAGACCATACCGTATTCTTGTATTTTAATAAGAGTAACTATCGAACATGGTTCTTTTATACTTTCAGAGAAAGCCCGATACGCCGTCACCTTAGCATTCTGTGGAAAGCAAGCGGTTGTGAATAGTAATAGGAGAAAGTACCTCATATTATCCCGCCTTTTTAGCAACGTCCTTTTTATCCTTTATTGCCGGATACCAAAAACCGATGGATATTTCATAGATATTGCCATTGCGAATGGCATAGCGTACCACGCCCTCATCGTTATTGAGTTTTATCTCATAGGTGTAATAGTTATTGATGGCTACCAGTGGAGCATCCCAATGCCTGAGCAGGGTAGAGTTGTCATATTTATTGCAGAGCATTTCTTCGCTATCACCAATCTTCATACCATCAATAACAATAACCGTAGTGGGACTGTAATATTGTTTTTTTGGTGTGTTGAAGATGTTGATCTTATTTAGCCTTTGTTCCTTACCTTCAAAATAGAATTCCATATCACCTATGCGATAGATTTTTTCCACCTTCATGAATTTTCCATTGAAGTAGGTGCTGTCGGTACTCACCATATTGAAATAAGAAATGTTCTTTTCAAACTCCTTACGTGTGAGCCCGTACATATTTTTCTTCATGTAAGTAATGTCTTTGACAGAAATAAAATCCATTTTCCAGGCTTCAATTTCGGCAGCAAAATCTCTTTTAAAGAAATTATCCACATCTTTTGTAAAAGCCACGCGGATATTATTTTCGGGAGCCACATATTGTAGCTTCTCGTCAGGGAAAAATATCCCTTTTTGATTCACAGTGGTAAATATCGTATCTTTAAAACTGTTTACTTCCACAATAAACATTGATGTTACCAAAGGTTTTTGGCTTACATCCGGTTCCTGTCCGCAGTTGCAGGTTTCGGTTGGCCATGTTTTAGCATCTGCTTTTAGTTTAAGCAAATTGTAAGCTAAGGTGTCGTTATACGATTCCATCGCCTGAATGTAGTGTCCGGTGCGTTTTAGTTTCTTTGCATAATATTCAATGCTGCATGGACCAGTGGCGTCAGAATTTACCAGCCGGCATACGGTAACTTTGGTAGAATTCTGAAAATTCTGAGCACAACACAGGCCGCTGAATAGGAGTAAGCAGAGTAAATATTTCATTATTAGTTGGTTTGGTTATTAAAGTAACGAAAAAATTCTGTAAGAATTGCGTTGAGGGAATTTCTGCTGTTGGCGCATAAAACTTCAGTAACTTTGTAGTTTACCTATACTGCTGAATAATGAATCCGAAACCCGATACCCAAAACATAAAAGTCCTTCACATCGACAGCAATAATCCTATACTGTGGAATCAGCTGGAAGAAGCCGGTTTTGAGAACCATGCCGACTATAAATCATCTAAAGAAGAGATCGAAGCAAAGATTGCAGGATACAACGGTATTGTTATCCGTAGCCGTTTTGATATCGATAAGCCGTTTTTGGATGCAGCGACTAATCTGCAGTTCATTGCACGTGTAGGGGCAGGATTGGAAAGCATTGACTGTGAGTATGCCGAAAGTAAAGGCATTCACCTGATTGCAGCACCCGAGGGTAACCGCAATGCAGTAGGTGAGCAGGCGTTGGGGATGGTATTATCATTATTCAATAACCTGAACAGGGCCGACAGGCAGATACGCGACGGACACTGGATTCGTGAAGGGAACAGAGGCCACGAGCTGGATGGTAAAACGGTGGGTATTATTGGGTATGGGAATATGGGAAAATCCTTTGCCAAAAAATTAAGAGGTTTTGATGTAGAAGTGCTGTGTTATGATATTCAGCCAATGGTAGGGGACGCCAATGCGAAACAGGTTTCGCTGGAAGAACTGCAGCAAAAAGCAGATGTATTGAGCCTTCATACACCCTGGACGCCGGAAACCAACAAAATGGTAAATGCTGATTTTATAAATGCCTTTGCCAAACCATTTTGGTTAGTGAATACTGCCCGTGGGAAGAGCGTGGTAACGCAGGATATTGCCGATGCACTTAAGTCGGGGAAAGTATTGGGTGCTGCACTGGATGTATTGGAATATGAGAAACTATCGTTTGAACATCTGTTTACCGATGGTGGTATTCCGGAAGCATTTCAATACCTGTTAGATTCTGATAATGTATTGCTTTCACCACATATTGCGGGCTGGACATTTGAAAGCCACGAAAGGCTGGCGCAGGTGATTGTTGACAAGATAAAGGCGGTTTACTTTGGCAATGCCGAAAGCGAAAAACAACTGCCGGATGTAACCGGAGTAGGTGGCTTTTTCTTTAAGTCGGATAATCCTGCCGAATTGAAGGATTGGTATAAAAAACACCTGGGACTTAACACCGATGATTATGGCTGCACCTTTTGGTGGAAAGATAAAACCGGTAACGATGCCTCGACGCAATGGTCGCCTTTTGCTGCTGATACAACCTATTTTGCGCCATCTGAAAAACAATTTATGCAAAATTTCAGGGTACATGACCTTGATGGGCTTTTAGCAAAATTAAAAGAAGAAGGCGTTACTATTGTTGACGAACCTCAGGCATACGATTATGGTAAATTTGGTTGGATAATAGATCCCGAAGGAAACAAAATAGAATTGTGGGAGCCTAATGACAGGGCTTTTCTTTAAATAAAAAATCCTCTCGGAAGAGAGGATTTTTAGTATTGTTAAGTATGGTAATCTTATAAATGTTCTTCGCCTTTTTCGGCAAGTTTGCGTTCCAGTTCTGCCTGAAATTCTTCCATAACAGGTCTTACGGTACTTTCGGGTAGATCGGCTATACGAATGTACATCAACCCATCAATAGCGTTGTTGAATAGTGGATCGACATTGAATGCAATAACCCTTGCATTTTGCTTAATGTATTTTTTAATAAGTACCGGCAGGCGCAGGTTACCCGGTTCAACTTCTTCAATAAATTTATCGAATTTGTTCAGGTCAGCTTCAGCTTCGTTAAATACAAAATCCTTGTCGGCATCTTTCAGCTTTACTTTGTATTCTTTCTTAGGATGAATGTACTGAGCGATATATGGGTCGTAATAATGTGACTTCATAAACTCAATCATCAGCGATTTAGAGAAGTCAGAAAACTGGTTACTGATACTCACCCCACCAATAAGGAATTTATGTTCCGGGTAACGAAGGGTAGTGTGTACGATGCCTTTCCATAACAGGAATAGTGGCATCGGTTTTTGCTGGTATTCTTTTACGATAAAGGCACGGCCCATCTCGATAGACTTACTCATCATGTCATACAGTTCCGGTTCAAAACGGAACAGGTCATGCAGATAGAATCCGTCAATACCATATTTTTTATAGATCTCCGAACCGAGACCCATGCGGTAAGCACCGGCAATTTGTTTCGTGTCTTCGTCCCAAAGGAACATATGATGGTAGTACTTGTCGTACTGGTCAAGATCAAGCGATTCGTTTGTTCCTTCTCCCACTTCACGGAAAGTAATTTCGCGAAGGCGCCCTATCTCGTGCAATATGTTTGGGATCTTATCGGCAGATACAAAGAAAACTTCATAGTTTTTACTTTGCAGCAGTCGGTAATCGCCTTTTCTAAGCGCGGCTACTTCACCCATAATCTTATCCAGATGTGCAGGTGTAGCAATATCTTTTGGTCCTCTTGAAGTAATCTTGGTAAGATTCAGGTTCGCTGTATCTATAAGCTTGGTTTCCTTTTCAAAAGGATTGGCAAGCATATAGGTTTTTATCCTGATGAATTCTGTGTAAGCCTCAAGTGTTTCGTGTTCTTCCTGTTCAGCTACCGAAATAGGTTTGCCTATCCTTACTTTAATGACACGGTCTTTTTGTGTAAGCAGCTCTGATGGCAGCTTAGCAGTGCGCAATGTATCACTCAATTTAGAAAGAAAATAGAACAGTCTGCTGTTTTTAGCATGAAAGTAGATAGGAACTACAGGTACTTTTGCTTTTTTGATAAGTCGCATAGCACCTTCTTCCCACGGTTTATCTACAACAAGCTTGTCGTCTTTGTAGGTAGAAACCTCACCTGCAGGGAAAATTCCTAAAGGCTTGCCATCGCTAAGGTGGCGAAGCGCATCCTTAATCCCCGTAACACTTGATTTGGCATCCTTGTGGTTTTCAAAAGGATTTACCGGCATTACATAAGGTTTAAGGGGTTCTATTCGGTGTAATAAAAAGTTTGCGATTATCTTAAAGTCAGGATCTTTTTCAACCATTAACTTTAGTAGTAGTATCCCGTCAATTCCACCTAGTGGATGGTTAGAAACAGTAATGTAAGGTCCGGTCTTGGGCAATCGCTTCAGGTCTTCTTCCGGAATTTCAAATTTTATCTGGAATTCATCAAGTATGGCATTCAGGAATTCAAGATCGCTAAGATGCTTGTTCCTGTCGTATATTTTATTAAGGGTTGAGATCTTTAAGATCTTCATCAGAAGCCAGCCTGAAAAAGTTCCTAAAAACCCGTATTTGTCAGTCTTTATTGCTTTTGCAACTTCTTTAGCTGTAACTAAACTCATCTACATTTGTGTTTCGGACGAAAAACAAAGATAATAATTATAGCGAAACGTTAAGGATGATTGTCTTTTTTAATGATTATATTAAAATTAAGTGTATTTTATTAATATATAGGTAGTTATGTGTTATTAGCGGAAGCTTATTCTATTTGTTTGGTTTTTTGGTTATTTTTGGGAACCAAACTATATGCAATGAGAATTATTTCTTACAATGTAAACGGCATCCGCGCCGCTTTTACTAAGGGGTTTATGGACTGGTTAAAACAGGCCGACCCGGATATCATCTGTCTACAGGAAATCAAAGCAACCCACGATCAGGTGGCAATACAAGAAATTGAAGAAGCAGGATATCCATACCACTACTGGTTTTCGGCACAAAAAAAGGGATATAGCGGTGTAGCCATATTTTCTAAACACAAGCCGAACAATGTGGTATATGGTACCGGAATAGAACACATGGACTTTGAAGGTCGTAACCTAAGGCTTGATTTTGATACTTTCTCGGTAATGAGCCTTTACCTGCCGTCGGGAACCAATATAGACCGACTGGATCATAAATTCAAATACATGGATGATTTCAGGGTATATGTTGATAACCTAAGAAAAGAGATTCCGAATCTTATCATCTGTGGCGATTACAACATTTGTCATGAGGCCATAGACATTCACGATCCCATTCGTAATGCAAAGGTCTCAGGTTTCCTTCCGGAAGAAAGAGCGTGGCTTGATGCCTTTATGAAGAGCGGATTTGTTGATACGTTCCGTCATTTTAATAAAGAGCCCCATAACTACAGCTGGTGGAGCTACCGCGCCGGAGCCCGTGGCAATAATAAGGGGTGGCGTATTGATTATGCGCTTGCTACCGAACCTATGCGTGAACGCCTTACCCGTGCGGTTATTTTGCCTGAAGCTAAACACAGCGATCACTGCCCGATAGTGGTGGAGTTTGATTAGATTACCAATAAAACATATATAAAAGATGAAGATGAAAACTATTTCGGCAGCAGTGCTGGCACTCGCACTGATGACGAGCTGTGTTTCTAAAAAGGTGTATACCGACCTTGAAACAAAATATGCCGACCTTAAAAAGGAAAACCGTACATTGTCAGATGAAAATGCTACACTGACTAAAGATAGGAATGAGCTTGATAACAAGTCAAAAGACCTGCAGGCACAACTGGATAAGCTAATTGCCGAAAGGGATAAACTTTCTAAAGATTATGCATCTACCAAGTCGGGGCTTGACAAAATGCAGTCGTCATATAACGATCTTGAAAAATCGAGCGGAGAGGCTAATGCCAATATGAGCAAGAAAAACCGTGAGCTTTTAGCTGAACTTGAAGCAAAACAAAAAGCACTTGCTGCAGAACAGGCCAGGTTAAACATGCTGAAGTCTGAACTTGACGAACGTTCACAGCGTGTTGACGAGCTTGAAGGTATGATCGCTGCTCAGGAGGCAGGGCTTAAAAAACTGAAAGAAACCCTTTCCAAAGCGCTTAACGGATTTGAAGGTAAAGGTCTTACCGTAGAGCAGAAAAACGGAAAAGTATACGTTTCTATGGAGAACAAGCTATTGTTTGGTTCAGGTAGCTGGACAGTAGGCTCTGAAGGTAAAAAAGCGGTAACTGAAGTAGGTAAGGTATTAGCAGCAAATCCGGATATAACAGTACTTATCGAAGGACATACGGATAATGTTGCCTACAAAGGCGGAGGTGATATTGCTGATAACTGGGATCTTTCTACCAAACGTGCTACAGCCATCGTTCACATCCTAAAAGAGAACAAAGAGGTAAATCCCAGAAATCTTACAGCTGCAGGACGTAGCGAATATGCACCAATAGCAGGTAATGATACTGCCGAAGGAAAATCTAAAAACAGAAGGATCGAGATCATCCTTACACCAAAATTGGATGAGCTAAACAAAATGCTAAACGAGATTTAGGATATCTATAAAACAACAAAACGCCGTATACTATTCAATATACGGCGTTTTTAATTGGATTACCATTATTTAGTTAATCACCAGTTTTGTGTTATATCCGTTTCCGGCAACCTGCAGTTTCAGCATATATACGCCTGCCTGTAGCTGCGATGTATTAATTTTTGTATCACCACTGTTAAGATGTTCTTGCAGTACCAGTTGTCCGCTAACATTAAATACCGAAGCAAGTCCTGAATCTGAACCATCTTTAAGTGTGATGGTAACATCCATTTTAGCCGGGTTAGGGTAAAGTGAAAAAGCACTGTTAGCAAATTCATTTAGTCCGGCAGTGGTATCTTTTATCTTATATACGCTACCGCTTCCACCTACATACAATTCGCCATTCATATCTTCACCAAAGGTGGTAATGTTCGGGCTAAAGTCACCTAACCAGCTTAGTGTACTTCCATCTACCACTCCTATTTCACCGGTACAGTAGTCAGCAAAAAAGTATTTACCCTGCATATTAGGATACAGGGTTCCGGTATAAACATAACCCCCGGTTATAGAGCATCGCGAGCTTCCTTCGTGTACATATTCCGCGACAGGTTGTGTATACATTTCTACTAATGAGCAATTGTCAGTACTATATACGGCAGTACCTTCAAAACATTTCCAGCCATAGTTTACGCCGGAGGCTGTAGCAACAACTTTGTCAATTTCTTCAACATTTCCCTGTCCTACATCGGCAATCCAGATATTACCGTCATTAAAAGAAAATTTCCATGGGTTGCGTAATCCGAGTGCCCAAACTTCGTCAGCTCCTTCAATGCCTACATAAGGGTTTGTTTCAGGGATATAAGGTGATGCCGCATCTACATTAAGGCGCAGGATTTTACCCAACAGTTCATCTTTATTCTGAGCCCTGTTGCCGGGATCGCCGCCGTTACCACCATCACCTGTAGCAATGTACAGATAACCGTCGGGTCCAAATCGCAAACAGCCTCCATTATGATTGTCATACGGCTGGTCGATGGTAAGCAATACCATTGCTGAAGTTGCATCAGCCACGTTTTCATCGGTGCTGCTACGGGTGTAACGAGCTACAACCGTATCGCCATTCAGGTCGGTATAATTTACAAAAAAGTAGCCGTTGGTTTCATAATCGGGGTGAAAGGCGAGGCCGAGTAATCCCTGCTCACCTCCTCCGCTCACCATAGTACTCAGGTTTAGGAAAGGAGTAGTATTTACTGAACCATTAGCATTCAGTATCTGAATTCTCCCGGTTTGCTCTACCACAAAAAGGCGTGAATCACCGGCGTTTACAATTTCGGCAGGCCTGTCAAGACCGCTGGCAAAAAGCTCAAGTTCTATCACCTGAGCCTGAGCTAGTCCCGTTATAAACAGGGACAGCAAGAATAATTTTGTTTTCATAGCAGTGAATTAATTGGTTTTATATACTAAATTTACTACAAAATACGCAATTAATCCATTGGTTAACAAAATATTATAAGTTAGCTAATGTTTTGCTCTTTGGAGATTTTACTTTATAGCTTATCCTCACTTTTTTAGTTTCAGTGGGTTTAAGGCTCATTTCCCATGTAAGTATGCCGGTTTCTTTGTCCACTTTAGCGCTGTCGCTTTGCAGTAGTTCCACCTCGATTTCTTTATCGGTGCTTACAGGATATTGGTCTTTGAGCGTAAGTTTTGCAGCTTCCTTCTTGTTATTTCTGATGATGATGTCATAGGTAAAAACCTGCTCTTTTCCTGAAGAAAGGAATTTGGTGCTCGATTTCTCGGCAACGGTTTCACGCTTTACAGAGATCTTTTTATCCCTGCCCATACTCAGGTTAAGTGTATCGGCTGTCTGTGACGGATTGATCTGCGTTTTACCGATGTACATGCCTTCAAAAATGATGTTGGCTTCGCCTCTTAGCATATTGTATTTGGCATAATCGCTTATCTCAGCCAACAGGAAAGCTTCCTGCTCAAGCTTCGGAACTGAAAAATGCCTGTAGGTAGCAGGTAGCTTTATCTCTTTCAGGGTTACACTGTGCTGTTTGCCGTTGGAGGCAATATCATAGGGCAAATCTATATCAAATGATACGTTCATTTGATGTTCAGTTATAGTTGCTGCGACGTTAGATTTTGCTTTTGTAGTTGTTCTGTAGGCTTCAACAACAACATCGGATAATTCCTGACTGGCAGCACCTATTATAGCTACATTATTTGTGTTACCATAAGCTAAGGAATCATATTGACGGTTTTCAAACCTCAAAAACCATGGGCTTAGCTCGGGTGCAAAGCTGCTCTGGTTGGGCATGCCGCTTGACAGGGTAAGCTTTACTTTTTTCCAGTCGATACCCGTTTGTTGCACTACCTGAGCTTTATACAGCATATTGATAGGCGAGGTAATATCGTCAGCCCTCAAATCGTAGAATGGCTGCCAGGAAGCACCTTGTGTAAGGTAACTGATGTCTAACTGGGTGCTGAGTGCGGTTTCACTCATTATCTGCAATACGAGTTTTCCGGTAGATATTTTTTCTTCTTTACTGATGTTTACCTCCAGCTTGCTTTTTAGGTCAGTCAGTTTTTCGTTAAGCTTCTGTTCTTTCGTAGTGAGAGTATTAATAGTGTTGGCCGTTTCGGTACGCTTGGTTTTGTAGTAATCTACCATTTTCATCAGTTCGGTAACGCTAAGACCTGACTGCTGCCCGTATACCTGGTTGTTCTTATCGAGCAGTTCGAGTGTTTTTTGTTCCGATGTTTTCTGGTTGTAAACAAGTGCAATTTGTTCTTCAACCAGTTTTATACTGTCGCGCACTTTTTTAAGGGCAGGGGAGTTCTCATCGGTTTCAAATTCTGAGATATAATTGTTGGTAAATTGTGACGATAGTATCGTAACATTAGAAGGCACACCCACCTGAAGCGTGTTTTCCAACAGATAGTTGGCTACGTTCTTAATTACTACTTCCGATGTGCCTGCGGGAAGCGTTACGGCTGCCGACTGTGAAATTTCAGCTGAATTGAAATAAACGGTAGCAGCTTTTACTTTTGCGGAAGTAAAAATTGGTTTTTGGCCAAATGCAGTGGCTGTTGCCAAAAAAAGCAGAAGGAATATCTTTTTCATAAAGTTTGTCTTTACTACTATAGATTATCTTTTTGCGTAAAAGGTTGGGAAGACCCGTAAATATTTTTTTGATGGTTTTAACCACAAAGCACACAAGGGTTTCACAAACCCCGATGCCGGGGCACAAAGCTTTGTGTTCTTTGTGGTTTATTTAGTGATCCTTGTGGTTAAATTATACGTCTCTTTTTCTTAAAAAATCTCCTTAGAAAGATTCATAAAAAAGTCCTTTACTCCGGTGGTATCATTCTCAAACGGATTGGCTTCTTTAATCTTTATGCGTGAACGGGCGCGTCCGGTAACGTCTATCTGCCCGGTTTGGGCAATGGTGTCTTCAGCGGTTACAAGGCCACGTCGCAACATTAGTTTCTTTATGTAGTCATTATGCTTCACGGCAAAAGGCTTCAGTTTGCCTTCGTCGTTAAACTGCCACATAAATCCTTTTGGCCTCGGGATAATGCTTGCCAGATAGATACACTCATCAAGTGTAAGCTGGCTTGGGCTTTTCTGGAAATAATAAGATGATGCTTCGCCTATGCCATATACATCAGGACCCCATTCGATAATGTTGAAATATACCTCAAGCATGCGCTCTTTGCTGGCAATACGGTTGTTCTCGAGTATATAAACCAAAAGGATCTCTTCAAGTTTTCGCGAAAGTGTTTTCTCGCGCGTAAGGAATACGTTCTTAACCAGCTGCATGCTTATGGTACTTGCACCACGAGAGAATTTCCTTGTTTTTATATTCTTGATGATAGACTGCTTGAACGCCTCATTGATAAAGCCCCTATGGCTAAAGAACGAAGGATCTTCGCAGGTAAGTACCGCTTTGCGAAGGAAAGGCGAAATCTGCTCCATTGGGGTATAATATGGATTATCTACTGTCAATGGTATGGCACGTTGTATCCTGCCATTATCAATAGCCCTGTAGGTAAAAGCAGTATTAAGTTTGGCAAGGTCGGCAGCACCATATTTAATGATCTTAAACCCATCTTTTTTCAGGCTGCTGTCAAATACCAGTTCACGAGGTTTATTTTTGTTGTATAAAAAGTCAAGATTGTAGCTAAAACTGCCTTCGGCCTCCATACCTTCAAAGTTGGTGAAAAGTCCCTTAGGTAATGATACTATAAAATCCTGAGCATCCATTTTTGGAATTCGGGCCTTCATTTCATAGATGGTATCTTCCTCTACACTGTATTTCAGGAAGGGGTGTACTTTTATTTTGTTCAGCTGCATCGTTGAGGTGCTGTCCAGGGCAATAAAATCAGATCCTAAAAGGAAGCGGTAATCAAAACGGGCATTGTCTATTATCACATCCTGATTAGCGATTCGCTTATGGTTTATCATGAAATTCTTAATGGAAGCATAACCGTCTATGTGTAGTTTCCCAAGGCTCATATCTATATCATCCAAATTGAGGTGGATGGCATCAAAGCCCGATGTTAGTCCGTAACGTTCGTTAAGGTAAGGAATCTGTATTTGTGTACCATCGGTATTAAAGAAGTCCAGATCGGCCTGTTTGTTCCTTGGGTCAGCAAAGCCTTTTACTTTCCAGTTTTGGGCAATGTCTTTTGCGGTAACTCCAATGGTAGATTCCAGTTGTTTGTCGGCAAGTTTAAGTTCCTTCAGATGGAGTGTAACCTTTCTTCCCATGTCGTCAAGGCGAAGGTTCAGATTAGTGAGCACCATATCAGTAGGTACAAGGTTTAGCGCTTTGTTCAATAACCTGTAGGCACGCGAGGCATAGTCGGGACCGTCAGTATTGTCCTCTTCCTCATCTTTGTTTTTTTTCTTCAGGAAAGCGTCAAAGTTCTTGCCGTTTTCGTTCTTTACAAGCTGAATAAATCCATTTTTCATCTCCAGGCTTCCGAGCTGTACGTCACCTGTGAGGAGATGCATCAGGTTAATACTTGTTTTAAGTTCCTTTACGCTTAAAAGAGTATCGGCATTTTTTGGAGCGAGTACTATCTCCTTCATCTCAATACCCGAAAGTCCGTGAAAAGAAGCTTCTTTTACGGTAAAGGTACTATTGTACTCGGTATTCATTTTGCCGGAAACTTTTGTTATCGCTTTTTGCAGGATCGAGTTCCTGAAAGCAAAGAAAAGCACCCCTGAAACGATAATGAGTACTACAACTATTCCGATTGCCCAAAAGGCTATTTTTTTAATTCTGTTTTTTCGCATTCTGTATAATTACTTAACCGAACAGGTAACCAGCAACATCTTCTATCTTGGCTACAAGTTTCACTTCGATCAGTGTATTTTTTAATGATATCTTATTGTACTTGGAAACAAAAATAGTAGAAAATCCTAACTTTTCGGCTTCCAGTATGCGCTGCTCTACCCTGTTTACCGGACGTATCTCGCCTGATAAGCCAATTTCTCCGGCAAAACAAAAATCTTTATTTACCGGAATGTCTTCGTTAGAAGACAGTATTGCCGCTACAACAGCAAGGTCTATAGCGGGGTCGTCTACATTTATGCCTCCTGTTATGTTCAGGAAAACGTCTTTGGCACCCAGCCTGAAACCGGCTCTTTTTTCAAGAACCGCCAGTATCATGTTCAGTCTTTTGGCATTGTATCCGGTAGTAGAACGCTGGGGTGTACCATATACTGCGGTGCTTACCAGTGCCTGAATCTCAACCATAAGTGGTCGCATACCCTCCATAGTGGTTGCGATGGCAGTTCCGCTTAGCTCTTCCTCTTTGTGGGAAATCAATATCTCCGATGGGTTGCTTACCTCTCTTAATCCTGTACCCAACATTTCATAAATGCCCAATTCGGCGGTAGACCCAAAACGGTTTTTTAGTGAGCGTAGTATGCGGTATACATGGTTTCTGTCACCTTCGAACTGAAGTACAGTGTCTACCATGTGTTCCAGTATCTTAGGCCCTGCAATGCTGCCATCTTTGGTTATGTGGCCTATCAGTATTACCGGAACATTGGTTTCTTTAGCAAACTTGATAAGCTCGGCTGTTGTTTCGCGTATTTGCGAAATGCTCCCTGCCGATGATTCTATAAAATCGGTATGCAGGGTTTGTATAGAGTCAATAATAAGCACTTCGGGGTCAATGGCCTCTATTTGCTTAAATATATTCTGGGTTTTGGTTTCGGTGAGTATGTAGCAGTTGTCGGCAGCAGGGGTAATCCTTTCGGCGCGCATCTTTATCTGTTTCTGGCTTTCTTCACCCGATACATAAAGTGTTCGGAAAGGCAACTTTAACGAAATTTGCAACAGCAGCGTACTCTTACCAATGCCGGGTTCTCCTCCTAAAAGTGTAAGCGATCCGGGTACCAGTCCGCCACCCAATACACGGTTGAGTTCGGCATCGCCGGTATCAAGCCTGATCTCAGCAGCCGAATCAATTTCGTTTATGCGTAGTGGTTTTGCGGCTCTTTTTACTTCACCTGTGCTTGGCTTCCATGCCTGTTTTTCTTCCTTCTGGATAATTTCCTCTACAATGGTGTTCCATTGCTTGCAGGAATTACATTGTCCCTGCCATTTGGCATACTGTGTGCCGCAATTTTGGCAGAAGAAGGTCGTTTTTAGTTTGGCCATGAAATGATTTTATGTTTTTTTGGTTCTCAAAAATAATGAAAAGGCAGAAGTTTTAAAGTTAAAATTTTTAGAAGCCCCGGAGGGGGCGGAATATTTATAGAAATGCTATCCCTAATGAATGAGCTCCGGAGGAGCGGCATTATACCGCTCCTCCGGAGCTCTATTGGTTGTTTAACACGCAGGTTATAAATATTCCGCCCCCTCCGGGGCTACTAGAGTTATTTAAGATTATCCGCTTTTTCAAGCATCATGTCTTTGGTGTATTCGCCTACTTCGCTGTAGCCATAGCCTTTCATGTAAGCATTAACAGCTTTTTTGTTTTCTCCCATTTTCTCATAATACAAACCTGTATAGTATTCGGCAAAGGTTGTTTTAGGGTAGTTTTTAGAAGCAACATCGGATAGTAATTTCAGTTCCTCATACGCACCGTTTTTAAGGATAGCAGCCTCAATGGCTCTAAAGTCGTTAAGACGTACCGGAATTTTTACACCAAGGTCTTTCTGGATTACATCATATTTTTTAGTCAGGTAATCAACATAACCGGATTTCAGGGTAACTATCTTTTCCTGATATTCGGTCGAAGTGATAGGTTGGTATATAGAGAAGATATGATACATAGCTTCCGGAATTGCGAAAGTCACCAGTGAGTAATGCGAAGCATTCTTTATATCATCAAAATAATACTTAAGCGTAGGGCTTGGTGCTTTTTTAATATTCTCGTCAAGCGTTTTAATTTTCTTCTGCATTTTTGCGACATCGCCATCGGCAGTTGCCAGATAATAATATATAGGTGTTTTAATGTCGGCAAGCCTTCCTGCAAGATCTTCTTCCATTTCTTTAGGAAGCTCTGGGCTTAAGGCAATATAGGCATTGAATAACGGATTTTCCTTATACAGGAAGAAGTTAATATAGCCGGCAGTAAGGTCATGGCCTGCAATAATCTTGAACGGAGAGATGCGGTATTTTTTCTCAACATACGGCATCATTTCGGTAACAATGAAGTCGAAGAATTTTTCGCTGAATTCATCCGGAAGTCCCGTTTCTTTTTCAACATGGCAGTCGGTCTTGCGCTCGTTGTTTCTGTTTTGGTTAATACCTACTATGATAACTTCCGGAAGGTCATTCCAGTACTCGGTATACGACAGCATACCGGAGAACGGATCTACCAGGTAATCGCCATCAAGCAGTACCAAAAGTGGATATTTTTTATTCTTGTTTGCCGGAGAATCATACGATGCCGGAGTAACCACAGTAATTTGTCTGTTTACATTCAGTTTTTGCGAAGGGATGTCTTCATTAACCTTTTTTTGTGCAAATAAGGCAGTTGTAAAAAGTAAGAAAAAGAGTAAGGTTTTGTTTTTCATTGCTTTACGTGTTTTTTAGTAGAAACGCCAAGCAAGGTAACAATTATTTGCGTTTATAAAGTAAAGGCAACACTAAAAATGCGAGTCCTCCAAGGCAAACTATCAATCCGGTTTGAGAGGCCCAGGTTAGCCATCCGAATGCAGTTCCTGCTTCTTTAGGTATGGCATACAATCCGAGTACTCCTGCAAGGGCTGCCGGGTAAACTCCAAATCCGCCGTTACTAAAGGTTACGGCAAGACTGCCTATAACGAAGCCCACACATACTACGCCAAAACTAAGCTGTGCCGTTTCAGGTATGGCAAAAATGGTAATGTAAAACATTAACACATAACTAAACCATATATAAACCGAAAGGAACATAAAAGGCCATTTGTTAGGCATTTTGGCTACGCTCAAAACACCTTCCATAAGTCCGGATATCTTTTCCTTGAGTTTCAGTAGCCATTTGTTTTTGCTGTACATATAAAAAAGGATAGCTCCTCCCATAAGGGCAACACAACAAATGCCGTATACAATTAGATTTTGATAAGGAATGGTTTGGGTAAGGTATTCTTTAAGCGTGCCAAACTGAAGTATAACAGTTCCGGCTACGCAAAACAATAACAGGAACAAGTCTACCACGCGTTCGCTAATAATAGTGCCAAGGCCTTTATCGAAGGGTACATCGCTGTAGCGTTTCAGTACCAATGCACGGCTCACTTCACCACTTCGCGGAACGGTCATATTCATCAGATAGGTAACACATACTGCACTGAAACGCACCATGAATGGGCTGGTGTATCCTATATGGTTAAGCGTATATTTCCAGCGGTAAGCACGGGCAATATGCCCCGAAAGGCCAATCAGCATGGAAAGATAGATGTAGGTATAGTCGGCATTTTTAAAATACCCTTTTATCTCCTCAAACTGAGCAGGTGTAAACTGGTTATAAGTATATATAACTAAAAAAACTCCCACTGAAAGTGGGAGTAGTATACTTAAAATTTTGCTTAATTTCTTGTTCAAACCTAGGTAAGGGAATTGTCTTTTTCGTTAGGGAAAACCAATGTAGGCTTAAAGCTCTTGGCTTCTTCAAAATCCATGATACCGTAAGATATGATGATAATGATATCACCACGCTGTACTTTTCTCGCCGCAGGACCATTTAACGTTATGTCGCCACTGTTCCTGTTACCTTTAATCGCATAAGTTTCAAGGCGCTCACCATTGTTGATGTTTACGATAGAAACTTTTTCACCTTCAATAATATTGGCTGCTTCCATTAACGCTTCGTCTATGGTAATACTGCCTATGTAATTTAAATCAGCTCCAGTCACCGTAACACGGTGAAGCTTGGACTTTACAACTTGAATTTGCATGGCGCAAAGGTAATCAATTTAATGATATATTGTCAATTAACCTAACATTGCTTAAAAAAACTGCAATAAAACCCCTGTAAGCCTTGTTTTCTTTAATGTTGGCAGGGATAAGATCGTCTTCAGCGGTAATCTCGAAATAGTCCATTTTAAATTCAGGACGTGCTTCAAAAGCATCGTAAATATGTTTTTTTACATCTGCAATGCTTTTGTTGCCAAATAGTTGCTTTGCTTCCTGAAGTATTTTGTATATAAATGCAGCTTTCTCTTTATCCTCGTCAGATAACCTTTGGTTTCTTGAACTCATGGCAAGACCATTCGGTTCGCGGCTGATGGGGCAACCAATTATATTTATTGGCATTGCTTCTTTTTCAACCATCTTTTTTACAATTTGTAATTGCTGAAAATCTTTCTCGCCAAAGTAGGCATTATCAGGAGTTACAATCTCAAAAAGTTTTTTTACAATAGTTCCTACGCCATCAAAATGCCCTGGGCGGTGTGCGCCTTCCATTTGATTTTCAAGTCCATCAAACGAAAAATGACCCGAAACAGTATTGCCTTCATACATTTCATCTACCGATGGGGCGAAAATCAGAATCTTGTCACTTACCGTTTTTACTTTTTCGGCATCAGCTTCCAGTGTCCTTGGGTATTTTTCCAGGTCTTCGGGGTTGTTGAACTGGGTAGGATTTACAAAAATGCTGATTACGGTAATGTCGTTTTCGTTTACCGACTTCTCTAATAACGAGAGATGCCCTTTATGCAAGGCACCCATTGTAGGTACAAAACCTATGGTCGATCTTTTGTTTTTGTAGTCTGATAAAAATGTAGTTAAATCAGCTTTTTTGTTGAAAATGAGCATTAGTAGTATATTATATTCGAAGCAAAATTAATATAATAGTTATAAAATGCGCAAAATTGTTTAATTTTGCGTGTTTTAACACCTTTAGAAATTATATAAGTTTTAACATGGAGGATAAGAGGATATTGTATGTATCATCTGAAGTAGTGCCTTATTTGGCTGAGAATGAAGTTTCTTTAATGTCATATGATGTACCGAAAATGATCAATGATCAAGGCGGACAGATAAGAATATTCATGCCGAGGTATGGTAATATTAATGAGAGAAGGCATCAATTGCATGAGGTAATCCGATTATCAGGGATGAATTTGGTGGTAAACGATATGGATATGCCCCTGATAATAAAAGTGGCTTCAATCCCTAAAGAGAGAATACAGGTTTATTTTATAGATAACGACGAATACTTTAAGAGGAAAGCGACTTTCAGCGATGAAGACGGAGTATTATACCCGGATAATGATGAAAGAGCTATCTTTTTTGCAAAAGGGGTAGTCGAAACAGTAAAAAAACTGAATTGGGTGCCGGATATCATCCACGTACATGGATGGCTTGCAGGTATGCTTCCGGTATACATGAAACATTATTATAAGAACGAAGCACTTTTTGCAGATACAAAAATTGTAACATCGGTATACGGGCAGTCTTTTGACGGTACTCTGGATAACGATATGCTTAAAAAGGTATTGTTTGACAATGTGCCTGAAAGCGACGTGAAGATGCTTGAAGTTCCTGATTATAACAATGTTATGAAGGCTTCGATAGCACATTCTGATGGTGTTATCATAGCGTCTGAAAACCTTTCTGATGAATTAGTGAAGTTTGTTGAAGCTTCAGGAAAACCATTCCTTCCGTATGTAGGCAAAGATAAATTTGCAGAGGCGTATACTAATTTCTATAGAAATCAGGTTTTATAGTAAATCTAAAAAAAATATAATGACGAATAGTTCATTTCTAAAGAAACTCGTATTTGCTTTAACGGCGTTTAGTGTTGTGCTTTTTGTATCGTGTGACGACGACTTTAATCTTTTAGGGGCAGATGTTATCGATGGCGACATCCATAGTGATATGGAAAGAGAAGAGGTAAGTGTTGTTGCTTATGACAGACCAACAGGTGCAGTTCAGGCAAATAACATGACACAGAACCAGCTTGGGGTTTATGATAATCCTGTTTTTGGTAAAACCGTTTCAAATTTTGTTACCCAGGTGGTAATGGCTTCTGAAAACCCAACACTTTATGAGCCGGTTGTAGATTCGGTATATTTATATATTCCTTATTATACGACTGCAAAGGAAGCGGGCGAAGACGGAGAGACGATTTATGAATGGGGGAATAGTCTGAATACCTATATTTTTGGCGATCCTGAAGCTAAGTTCAATCTTAAGATATATCAAAATGGTTATTACTTAAGAGATACTGATCCGGGAGCGACTGATAATACGC
This sequence comes from Flavobacterium sp. AG291, assembly GCF_003350375.1. GTDB lineage: Bacteria > Bacteroidota > Bacteroidia > Flavobacteriales > Flavobacteriaceae > Flavobacterium > Flavobacterium suzhouense. Next base: position 111,321 of record NZ_QQAR01000010.1, read on the forward strand.
AGCGTTACTTCTCTGATGACAAAGCTATGGTAGAGAACATGGTTGTAGGTCAGCCATTGTTCGAAGGAGATACTACATTTAGCCTAAAAGAAGTGCGAATTGACGCTAAAGTAACCGATGATAGCGGAAATGTTACTGATAAGGTGGTTGAAAGAAAAAAACCGGGGTTATATATTCAGTTTGACCCAGCGAGGTTTAATGAATTGTTCTTTAGCCAGGCTAACAGAGGAAACCTTATCAATAATACTGTCTTTAAAAATTATTTCAGGGGGCTTTACTTTAAAGTTGAACAGCTTGATAAGGCTGTAATGAATATCCCTGATTTTGCTTCGGGGACCATTACGGTTAAAATGCGTGATTATGAAGCGCTGACTTCAGGTACAACTGCCGGGCCTGATCTTGAAAAAGGACGTATAAGAAAAACAGTTACCTTTAACCTTAAAGGGAATACAATAAACTTTTTTGATAATACATATAATACTGATTTTAATACTGCTGTATCTAATTCCGATGTTACATTAGGAGATGACAGATTGTATTTAAAAGGTGGTGCCGGATCAATGGCTGTTGTTAGCTTAAATGATGCTAAAATCAATGAGCTTATACAAACTATTGGAAAGGGTGCGGGTAACAATGTTCTTATAAACGAGGCTAATCTTGTTTTTTATGTGGATAATAATGCTGAGAATGGAATGGGTGGAAATGCTAGTAGAAACGTTGTTGCTCCATGGCGTTTATACTTGTATGACCTTAAAAACAGGAAACCTATAATTGACTATTCGATGGATGCGACTACTTATCAGAGTAACCCTAAATTGGATAAATATAATTTTGGAGGTATCATCGATACCCTTAGCGATGGGAGGATAGCTTATAAAATAAGACTTACCAATCATATCAAAAACATTATTAAAGGCGATTCGACCAATGTTAAACTAGGTCTTGTCGTTACTGATAACATTAATATTACAACCAATTATAAGCTTAAAACACCTTTTACTGAGGGAGATATCCAGGTTAAAGATGTTCCTTATTCTTCTGTGCAAAATTTGTTGGGAACTAAACTATATGGAAGCAATGTTCCTGCGGATGGCAACGGAAGTGAAAAAAATGGTGTTAAGCTTGAAATTTATTATAGCAAACCTAAAGAATAAACGTTATGTGTGGAATTGTAGGCTACATAGGTCATAGAGAGGCCTATCCTGTAATCATAAAAGGTCTTAAAAGACTTGAGTACAGAGGGTATGACAGTGCCGGTGTTGTTCTTTATGACGGTACCGACCTTAAACTTTCAAAAACGAAAGGAAAAGTATCTGACCTTGAAGCAAGGGCAGAGAAAGAAATATCATTAAATGGTTCTATTGGTATAGGGCATACACGTTGGGCTACACACGGTGTGCCTAATGATGTGAATTCACATCCGCATGTTTCTAATTCTGGTAACCTTGTGATTGTTCATAATGGTATTATCGAGAACTATGAGCCGCTTAAAAAGGAGCTTATCAAAAGAGGCTATGTATTTCATTCAGATACGGATACTGAAGTTTTGGTAAACCTTATCGAAGAAGTTAAAAAACAAGATAACCTTAAGCTTGGCAAAGCCGTTCAGGTGGCGCTTAATCAGGTGGTAGGTGCTTATGCTATTGCGGTATTTGACAAAGAAAGACCAAATGAGATTGTTGCGGCCCGTTTGGGTAGTCCATTGGCAATTGGTGTTGGTAAAGACGAGTTCTTTGTAGCATCTGATGCTTCACCATTTATTGAGTATACTTCAAATGCTATTTACCTTGAAGATGAGGAAATGGCAATTATAAGACTGCATAAACCTCTTAAGATAAGGAAGATTAAAGATGATACTTTGGTTGATCCTTATATTCAGGAGCTTCAAATGAATCTTGAGCAGATTGAAAAAGGAGGTTATGACCACTTTATGCTTAAAGAGATCTATGAGCAGCCAAGCGTTATTAAAGATACATACCGAGGAAGGCTTCATGCCAATGAAGGACTTATTAAAATGGCAGGTATTGAAGATAACCTTCAGAAGTTCCTTAATGCTGACAGGATACTTATCATTGCCTGTGGTACTTCTTGGCACGCCGGTCTTGTAGCAGAGTATATTTTTGAAGAATTTGCACGTATTCCTGTAGAAGTTGAGTATGCATCGGAGTTCCGATACAGAAACCCTATCGTCAGGCCAACGGATGTAGTTATCGCTATTTCGCAATCAGGCGAGACAGCTGATACCCTTGCGGCTATAAAACTGGCTAAAGAGCAGGGAGCATTTGTATTTGGTGTGTGTAATGTGGTAGGTTCATCTATTTCTCGTGAAACACATGCAGGTGCTTATACTCACGCAGGTCCTGAAATTGGTGTGGCTTCTACCAAAGCATTTACCACACAAATTACAGTGCTTACGCTTATTGCACTCCGTCTAGCACAGGCTAAGGGAACCATGAATAATTCAGACTTCCACAGATACCTGCAGGAACTGGAGCTTATTCCTGAAAAAGTGGCTGAGGCTTTAGAAACTAACCTTGTAGCGCAGACTATTGCTGCTGTGTATAAGGATGCGCCTAACGCACTTTATCTGGGTAGAGGTTATAACTTCCCGGTAGCACTTGAAGGAGCTCTTAAATTAAAAGAAATATCATACATTCATGCGGAGGGTTATCCTGCGGCTGAGATGAAACACGGACCTATCGCACTTATCGATGAGTCGATGCCTGTATTCATTATCGCACCGCAACAGGAGCACTACGATAAGATTGTAAGTAACATACAGGAGATAAAATCGAGAAGCGGAAAAATTATTGCTGTGGTAACTAAAGGTGATACTCAGGTAAAAGCCTTAGCGGACCACGTAATCGAGATTCCGGCTACTTCTGATGCTTTATCGCCACTATTGACTACAATACCACTACAATTACTTTCTTACCATATTGCGGTAATGAGAGAGTGTAACGTAGACCAGCCAAGAAACCTGGCGAAGTCGGTTACGGTAGAATAATCATTGAAAATATAAAATTGAAAAAGCGGTTAAGGTAACTTAGCCGCTTTTTTATTTATTCAATTTCCTTCTTATCTTTAATTTTAAATCAAAACTTATGTTTTTTGCCATTTTTCTGGTAGTTGCTGTAATTGTCGGCTTTTACTTTTATTATACATCTAAACCCAAAACGGTAAAAACGTTTTCTGCTGAGTGGGAAACCCTGTTGCAAGAGCATGTGCGTTTTTACCGTGACCTGCCTGAAGAAAAACAGCCTGAATTCCGCGAGCGTATCCTTCAGTTTTTAGGTGAAACTTATATCGATGGGGTTGGTCTTGAAATTAACGATCTGGATAAGCTATTAATTGCTTCAAGTGCAGTAATACCTGTCTTTGGCTTTGCCGAATGGCACTATTTTAACCTTACAGGTGTTTTACTGTACCCGGATTATTTTGATGAAGATATGCAGTTTGCTAATTCTGATAAGGATCGGAACATAGGAGGGCTGGTAGGCAGCGGAAGGTTTGAAAAGAAAATGATACTGAGCAGAAAGGCATTATATGCGGGTTTTGATAATACTAGCGATAAAAATAACACAGGTATTCATGAATTTGTACATCTGATCGATAAAATGGATGGCGCTACCGATGGCATTCCTGAGTTACTTTTAGGGCATCAGTATGTAATTCCATGGGTAGATTTAATGCACAAAACCATGGAAGAAATTAACGATGATGAATCGGACATACGAAAATATGCAGGAACAAAACAGGCTGAATTCTTTGCTGTGGTATCCGAATATTTTTTTGAGCGTCCCGACTTATTGCAGGCTAAACACCCTGAAATCTATACAATGCTGGAGTCTTGTTTTTATCCTAAGAGATAAAAATCATGACTATGACAATGAGAATTTTATTAAAAAAAATCTTAAAATCAGCTCATTTGCCTGCTTCTGATGGTTATTATAGATGCTTGTCTTTTAAAAACAGGTTTCTTAAAGGTTAATATGTTTGTAATTAGGAGTTTAATTTTAATTTTTGTCTTTTAAAATTCGCCTTTTTGGAAAGGCTTATTATATATAGGTAGAATTATTCTGTCGAATTATTCGTATGTTTGATAGTTAACTAAATTAAACTATTAAACTATGAATCAAAAATTATTAGACATTTCGCCCGGCTTTGGCTTTGGTGTCGGTCGTTTTTTGAATCTTAAAGGCACTATAGGACGACTTTGCCTGTTGTTGCTTTTAAGTTTCATTTCAACGGTTGGCTACGGGCAGTTGGCTACTCAAAACTTTGATACCGGTATACCAGTCACATGGGCTCAGGCAAACAATGGTGTTGGGACAACAGCTTACACTACCTCTCCGGATGGTTATCTGGGAAGTGCCGGGGCGGCCTTTATTGACCCCTCATCTGAAAATATCGGAAACGGAAACACTGCAAGATATTTTCTAATCACGCCACAAATAAATGTGCCTACTAACAGTGAGCTTCGTTTTTTTACAAAGCAATCAAGTACTACTGATTATGGTAATGTTTATGAGGTTCGTGTTTCTACCGCACTCCCTACCGATATAACAAGTTATACTACTACACTTGCATCATATACAGAAGCACAGCTAAGTAATGGTAATGTTTATGAAGAAAAGGTAATTCCTATTCCGCCCACCATTCAGGGACTTAATATTTATGTTGCATTTGTATTGGTTAATAACCAAAATGCGGCAACGCCTAATGCTGATACCTGGTTTATAGACAATGTTAACCTCCAAACGGCACAGGTTTGTAATCCTGTTGTGGCAACTACAATTACAGCTTCTGCAATTTCTATAACAGGAGCAACAATAAACTGGACACATCCAACGGCTACCCAGTTTCAGGTTATTGTTCAGGATGCATCTTTAGCTGCTCCGGGAGCTTCGGCAGTAGGTTCTGTTGTAACAGGTGCAGGCACTTCATTTTCCTATCCTGCTACGGGTTTGACAGGTGGTACCGCTTATAAGGCTTATGTGAAAGCCATTTGTTCACAATCCAGCAGTGCCTGGATAACGACCTCGGGCACTACATTTACAACGGCACTATTGGGGTCGGCTTGTTCAAATCCTCTCATTATTCCTGCAAACGGAACAACATACACTTACACGAACAACCTAAGTAACTTCCAGAATGCATCTGTAACTTATGCGAATCAGGGCTCAAGTTGTCTTTCTCCATCACTAACGGCAAATTACCTTAATGGTGCTAAAGCTTTCTTTTCATACACGCCAACCCAGAATGGTGTAATCACTGTTACAAACATGACTACTGCCAATAGTGGGCAAAACGGTTTTAACCATATAACCGGGGTGTTTGTTTATGAAGGATGTTCTAATGTAGGTGTACAATGTTTAGGAGGTAATAATACCTCTGCAGCGGCAACTCCTAAGTCTATTCCTAACCTTTATGTACAGGCGGGGCAAACCTATATTATAGTTGTTTCTTCATCGTTAGTTGCTAACGCAGGTATTATATTTACGCTGACGGTTAAGACAGAAGCTTGTGCTCCACCGGCAGTTTTTAAGTATAAAAACTTATTGCAAAATAGTGTTAGATTTTCGTGGGATAATCCGGGGAATCTTTACAATACATGGGAGTACAGGGTTCAGACTTCGGGATCGGCAGCGCCAACAGCTTCTTCTACCGGAACCCAAACTACTACTAACATAGATAACTTTATCAATACAGGTCTTGCTGCAGGTACAGCATATGATCTTTATGTTCGTACGGTATGCGGAGGTGTTCCGGGTAACTGGAGCACAGCCTATAAATTTACTACACAGTGTACTACTTTTAATACGCCATATTCTCAGGATTTTGCAACGGCTACGGCATCTGCTCCGGCACCTTGCTGGACCGTTATTGATGCAAATAGTGATGCGGTTACCTGGTCGTATTTAACACAATCGGCAACGATACTAACAAGTACATTCCAGAATAATAACAATGATTATTTTGTAAGTCCACAGGTTGTAAGTGCAGCAAGCGCTCAAATGAGGGTGCGCTATAAATACAAAGCAACAGGCGGAACTATTAAATACTCTGTAAGATTATCCCAAACAGGTGTTGGGGTAGATGATTTTACGACTATCCTTTTACCTGAAACGGCAATATCTAATACTGCTAATCAGGAAATGGTTATTAATTTATCGCCAACTATTACGGGACCTATAAATATTGCTTTTGTTGTAACACCGGGTGCTGGAAGTAATGCTACAAGGATAAATATAGACGATGTATTTATCGAGAATATGCCGGCATGTCCGGATCCAACAGCTATTACTGTAGTTGATGCTACAACAAATACAGCTCAGTTTTCGTGGACGCCGGGTAATACCGAAACACAGTGGGAAGTAATTGTACAGGAAGAATATCTTGCTACACCGCTTGCGACACAAAGTGGTACTGTTGTAACTTCAAACCCTTACACGGCAACAGGTTTAGATCATTCAACTAAATACGAAGTGTTTGTAAGGGCTACTTGTGGTGCTTTTGGAACCAGCCAGTGGGTAGGGCCGGTAGCATTTACCACAGACTGTTCTGTAATGAGCCTTCCGTTTTTAGAAACGTTTAATGATACCGATTCGGAATCAGTTAAATTCTGTTGGACAATAAACAATGCTAATAATGATGCCAGACAATTTGCAATTGGTACTACAAATGCTTCATTGTCTGTACCTCTTGCTCAGCAGCCTGCCGGATTTGATGATTGGTTAATTTCGCCACCTATCCAGATCAATGGTTATGGTAAGCTTACTTTTGACTATTCTTCGGCTATGATTCTGACTACTGCAGCGCGTTTTGGCTGTCAGGTGCTTATCTCAACTACAGATAATAATCCATCGAGTTTTACGGAACTGATACCTTTATTTGAAATTACAAATACAACGGCGCTCCAAAAAACTGTTTATTTCCCTGCAACAGGACCTGTGTATATTGCATTTAGGGTGCCGCCTACATTTATAATTCCTCCGGTTGCAACGGTTCTTAATATTGATAACGTTAAGATAGAAGATGCACCTGCGTGTCCTTCGCCACTAAACTTAGCGATTACTAATGTTACTGCTAATGGTGTAGATGTTGCATGGGGAGCAGGTAACCTTGAGACGCAATGGCAGGTATCTATTTTACCATTAGGCTCGGGTGATCCTAACCTTAATCCTACAGTAGTATCTACTAGCTCTTATCAGGCTACTAACCTTCTTCCGGGAACGGAATATCAGTTGTTTGTAAGGGCACTGTGTGATGATTCTAACAGTCTTTGGGTAGGCCCAAAATACTTTACAACAACATGTACTCAGGTTTATACCGCTCCGTTTACTGAAACGTTTAATGATGGCTCTGTATCTGAGGCTTGCTGGAAAGTAATTAATGCAAATAATGATTCTGATAATGGAGTCTGGATAGTGGTATTGCTCCTTATGAAGGCAACCACGCAGCTGCCCTATTTACGGGAAACAATGGTGCTAATAACGACTGGCTTATTACGCCTAAAATCACTGTTCCGGCAAATTACCGCTTAAGATATTATTACAGGGTTTATGAAGAAGGTTATATTGAAGATCTTAATATTTTAGTGTCGACTACCGGTGATAACCCAGCTGATTTTACCACTATGATTTATAACTCGGATGCTGATCCGGTAATTATAAATAATATAGTTTATAAAGAGAAAATAATCGATTTGCCTGTATCGGGTGATATTTATATCGCGTTCCGCGTACCGCCTCATGCTTCTACTGGAAGTTATAGAGGGCAAATGCTTATGATTGACAATGTAAATATAGAGGCTATTCCGGCATGTCCGGAAGCGTTTAACGTGGTGGTTAATCCTAACAATATTACCGATTCTCAAATGGTAGTGCAGTGGGAAACTGCGGGGACACAATCAGCTTGGGAGGTGGCAGTTGTTCCTTATAATGTAGATGTAACGAGCGGAACTATTCCTTCTCAATACATTCATACAGCAACTACAAATCCGTTTACGGTAAATGGACTTACAGCGAGCAGCAACTATAAAGTATATGTCCGCAATATTTGTTCTTCGACTTCACAAAGTATATGGTCCGGCCCGGTTGAGGCAATTACCAAATGTGATGCTGAGAGCGCATGTGAGTATACGCTTGTATTAACAAGTAATGGAACTGCTTCAACAGGTATAAGTGTTTTCCAAAATTCAATGAAGACCCACTATGTTGCATTTGCAGGGGGTAATACTCCGGTGTCTACACCAATATTCCTGTGTAATGGTGGGGAATTTGAATTGTTCTTTGATACAATGGGGTTTGCTCCCGCACAGTATGCGCAATATCAGGTATCGCTGTTAAATTCAGACGGTATAACTGTTTGGGCAAGTCCAATGGGTGTTGGTCCACTAAAATCTGTTGTATATACGGGTATTGCTCAGTGCGGACCGATAAGCTGTCCTCAGCCTACGGCTTTAACGACTGCAGAGAACGGCCAGTTTTCGTGGACGGCAGGCGGCACTGAAACACAATGGGAAGTAGCGGTTCAGCCGCTGGATAACCAGTCGTTACCTCAGTCGGGTACAATTGTAAATACACCGTCATATACTCCGGTTGCTGCTGATTTTCTTGATGCTAATGTGGCGACATACGAATATTTCGTTAGAGCTGTATGTGGTGCAGGTGAAACAAGTTACTGGTCCGGGCCGTATGATTTTGTAAGAAACAATGGTGCTAACAATGCTATGGCTTTACCAATTAACAACACTTTGGATTGCCAGAATAATGTTGCTAAAGTAAGTTTCAGGAATGCTACGCTTTCATCGGAAGCGCTGGCTTGTCCGGGGGTAAAACAAAGTGATGTCTGGTTTAGCTTTACGGCAGAATCTAAAGTGCATATAATAAAAGCAATAGGCTTTGAAGAATATATTTATGGTACTGAAAATGTTTTTGTAACATTATCAAACAACCTTGGTTTTGAGAAATATCCTGATTTTACAATGACTTTGTACAGGGTAAACCCTGATACTTCTCTTACAGAGATTAGCTGTGTAAACAACAATGCGCTTGTAACAAGTTATATGTCTGAGCTTGTAGTTGGGACATCTTATAAAGTACGTTTAACATTAAATGCACCTGTGGTAAATACAAGACTATTCAATGTTTGCCTTACTACGCCTCAGGATGTGTGTAATTTAAATGCGATTAACCACGATTTTGAAGAGCCTATGTTGCCACAGTATAGTGGTACGTGGGAATCTAACGTGTCGCATACGGTAATACCGGGATGGAGGTCTAATATTGCTACTAATGATAACATCTGGATATGGGAAGCATTAAATTCAGTAAATGTACCATCAGGTGCTTTTCTCCCATATTCTCAGAATCAGTGTATAGGGTTTAATTACGGTGACAATCCTCCGGCTTACAATCCTGCTGATATGGTTAATATTCAGGGTGTATTCAAGGATATTGACAGTTCAGAGATTACTGAGTTCTTGTACAGTTTTGCCCATTTAGGAAGACTAAACAGTAATATGGATCTTTACGCAGGCCCACCATCAGGTCCGTTTACACTTGTAAAAGCTGTAAACTCGACCGGTAGCTGGAACTATGTAACGGGTACTTATGAAGTTCCTGCCGGACAAACCACTACAAGGTTTATTTTCAGGGCAAGAAACAATTCTGCAGGTAATACTATTGACCTTGCTAATTTTATTCCGAATAACAAGATCAATGCTACTTCGGAAAACAAAAACCTTGATTGTGCTAATGCTACCTATACAGCTTCGGCAGAAGGAGTAGGGACATGGATTCCTGCTCAGGATAACCCTGGTCCGGTTGTTATTTCAGATCCTTCATCAAGAAATATAACAATTAGTGGCTTCATGAATCCTGGTACGTATGCGTTTACATGGAAAACACGTTACTGCGAAGATGTACTTACACTTCAGTATACAGGTGTTGATGAAATTCCTGTTGTAACTACTCCGGTAGATTACTGTGTGGGGGCAGTTGCTGCTCAATTAACAGCGCCGGATCTTACGGGATATACAGCAGTATGGTATGATGTGCCGGTAGGAGGTACAGCACTTGCGACAGCTCCAACACCTTCTACAGCTACAGATGGTACCACGTCTTATTATGTAGCCTATGTTAATGCACAGGGTTGTGAAGGTCAGAGAGCATTGGTAAATGTAGAAGTTAATCAGATAGAAACTCCTACAGTTGCCTTCAGCTACGACGCGGCAGAATACTGCGCTATAGGAGCTAACCCTGTAATCACACCAGATCCGGCTATAACAGCAAACGGAACATTTACGGTAGTTCCTGCAACAGGCATTACGCTTGATGCGACTACAGGAGCCATTGACCTTGCAGGAGCTACTGCAGGAGTATATGATGTAACGTATACTGTTGCTGCAACAGGATGTAATCCTGAGGCATCACAAACGGTAACCATTACGGTAAATGCAGCAACCACTCCGGTTGCAGACTTTACCTATGCTAATAATGTTTGCCTAAACGCAACAGCAGCATTGCTTCCGGTTCCCGGCGCAGGATTTACCACAGGAGGAACCTATACGTCTGCAACAGTAACAGTAGACCCTCTGACAGGAGAGATCGATTTGGCTACTGCAACAGCAGGTACCCACGATATTACCTATACTATTATAGAAGATACTACCCTTGCAGGATGTATGAATGCAGGAAGCTATACCTTCCAGGTTGCTCTTGCAGAACCAACAGTTCCTGTAACCGGATTTACCTATGCGGCGGAATACTGTATTGCAGGAGCAAACCCAATACCAACAACAGAGGCTAACTTCTATGCAGGAGGAACATTCAGTGCCACGGGAGGACTTCCAATCGATCCACTAACAGGAGAGATTGATCTTGCCACGGCACAGACAGGTTCTTATGATGTTACGTATACAGTTGCAGAAGCAGACTGCCTTGAGGCAGGCAGCACAACAGTAAGTGTGGTTGTCAATGCGCTTGCAGCGCCGGTAACAACATTTAGTTACCCGACACCAAGCTGTATCAATTCAGCTGCTACACTGGAACCAACACTGGATGCTCTGTTTACAACAGGCGGATCGTTCAGTTCATCAACCCTGACGGTTGATGCTGCAACAGGAGCTATAGATCTTACAACGGCAACAGAGGGCACCCACGATATCGTGTACACCATAACAGCTGATGCTACGCAGTGTATTGATGGCGGAACCTTTACGGCTACGATAGAGCTTGTAGCAGGAGTAACGCCGGTGACTACATTCAGTTATGAAGAGAGTTATTGCAATGGCAGTGCCAATGCGTTCCCTGATACAGCAACAGACTTTACTGCAGGAGGTACATTTACCTCTACTACAGGGTTGGTTATAAATGCCACTACAGGAGAGATGAATATCACCGATAGTACACCGGGTACCTATACAATTGTTTACACTATCGATGCAGATGCTGACACATGTAATGCAGGAGGCTCACACAGCTTTACGCTTACCATCGTAGGAGGCCTTGAGGCAGAAGTGTCTCAGGAATGCAGGGACAATAACAGCTGGTTGTTTGTTACCGCTGTAAACGGCTCGTTTGATGCTGAAGCAGCAAGCTATGTATGGAAAGACGAATCGGGAGCTACGGTAGGCACCGACGCAGGACTTAACCTTACAGCCTATGCAGTTGCAAATGCTTCGGAAGAACTTCCGTTAACCTTTACGGTAACGATTACATCGGGCGACTGCTCATCAGAGATTGTTTATGAGGTATACAATATCATGTGTGATGTTCAGCGAGGTATCTCACCGAACGGAGATGGCATGAACGATAACCTTGACCTTACAGGTACAGGAGTTAAGAGTGTTGTGATCTTTAACCGTTATGGTAAAAAAGTATTTGAGCATGGGTTGGGTTATACCACACAGTGGCATGGCCAGGACAACAGCGGTAATGAGTTACCTGACGGTACATACTTCTACAGTATCGAGAATGCTGACGGAAGCAACAAAACCGGATGGATTTACATCAATAAATAATAGGATTGATTTAGAAGAGATTTCCCCTTAAATATTCAGGAAATATATTCGAGAGATGAAGAGGGCTTGTCTGAAAAGACAGCCCTCTTTTGTTTGTTATATATTAAGGTATGCTATTTGTGATAATACGGCAGTTCGTTTTAAGAGAAGCTTTCGCTTAGGTGTATGAATTCATCAATACGGTTAAGTGCTTAACGCACATTTAGAAGCGGATTTTTAAAAATCCGCTTTTTTATTGAAAAAAATGCATTTTTAGGGTTGCATAATTCAAGTAGAAAAAACTATCTTTGCACTCGAAAAATTAGGTTTTTTCGTAAAACGTAAATAGCTGTTTAATAAATACATAAGCAATGTCTAAAGTAATAGGAAAAGTTGCACAGATCATCGGGCCGGTAGTAGACGTGGTGTTTAACACCCAAAATGCTGAGCTTCCTAAGATCTATGATTCATTAGAGATCACTAAAAAAGATGGTTCAAAATTAGTACTTGAAGTACAGTCTCACATTGGTGAAGATACTGTTCGTACTATCTCGATGGACTCTACTGACGGTTTAAGCAGAGGTCAGGAAGTTACTGGTACAGGAGCTCCTATCCAAATGCCAATCGGAGGAGACATCTACGGACGTTTGTTTAATGTTATTGGAGACGCTATTGACGGTCTTGGTGATTTACCAAAAGACGGCGCTAACGGTTTACCAATTCACCGTTCGGCTCCAAAATTCGAAGATCTATCAACTTCATCAGAAGTACTTTTCACAGGTATCAAAGTAATCGACCTTATCGAGCCTTATGCAAAAGGTGGTAAAATTGGTCTTTTCGGTGGTGCGGGTGTTGGTAAAACAGTACTTATCCAGGAGTTGATCAACAATATCGCAAAAGGTCACGGTGGTCTTTCTGTATTCGCAGGAGTAGGTGAAAGAACACGTGAAGGAAACGACCTTCTTCGTGAGATGCTTGAGTCTGGTATCATCAAGTATGGTGATGACTTTATGCACTCTATGGAGAATGGTGGTTGGGACCTTACAAAAGTAGACAAGCCTGGTATGCGCCAGTCTAAAGCTACATTCGTATTCGGTCAGATGAATGAGCCGCCTGGAGCACGTGCACGTGTTGCGCTTTCAGGTCTTACAATCGCTGAGTACTTCCGTGACGGAGCTGGTGAGGCACAAGGAAAAGACGTACTTTTCTTCGTAGACAACATCTTCCGTTTTACACAGGCAGGTTCTGAGGTATCTGCACTACTTGGCCGTATGCCATCTGCGGTAGGTTACCAGCCTACACTTGCAACTGAGATGGGTGCGATGCAGGAGCGTATTACTTCAACTAAAAAAGGTTCAATTACTTCAGTTCAGGCGGTATACGTACCTGCGGATGACTTAACTGACCCGGCACCGGCTACAACCTTTGCCCACCTTGATGCTACAACAGTACTTTCTCGTAAGATTGCTGAGCTTGGTATCTACCCTGCGGTTGACCCTCTTGATTCAACTTCAAGAATCCTTACTCCGCAAATCCTTGGTGATGAGCACTACAACTGTACACAAAGAGTAAAAGAAATACTTCAGAAATACAAACAACTTCAGGATATCATCGCGATCCTTGGTATGGAAGAGCTTTCAGAAGAGGATAAATTAGCAGTATCACGCGCTCGTCGTGTTCAGCGTTTCCTTTCTCAGCCGTTCCACGTTGCTGAGCAGTTTACAGGTATCCCTGGTGTTCTTGTAGATATTAAAGACACTATCAAAGGATTCAACATGATCATTGACGGTGAGCTTGACCACCTTCCTGAGGCGGCCTTCAACCTTAAAGGTACTATCGAGGACGTTATCGAGGCAGGTCAGAAAATGTTAGCTGAAGCATAAACTAGTTCAGTGTTCCGGGTTCAGTGTTCTGGGTTGGCCTAACGTCACCTATAACTCGAAACCCGCAACCCGCAACTCAAAACTAAAACTATGTTATCATTAGAAATAGTATCTCCGGAAGGACATTTATTTAAAGGAAACGTTACTTCGGTAACTGTTCCGGGTGTAGATGGTGAATTCCAGATGTTAAACCACCACGCTAATATCGTTTCGATACTGGCTGAAGGTAACATCAAGATCGCAGTTGCTGACTTTAAAACTACTACTGATTTTTCAGAGAAGTTCATCAAGTCAGAAAAAGACCAGAAATTCCTTTTGCCAATAACTTCAGGAACACTGGAACTTAAAGACAACAAAATTATTATCCTGGTAGGTTAATCCTCCATGAAATATAAATTAGAAGCCCTATACTTTGTATAGGGCTTTTTTGTTATAGCAGGTAAAAATACCTAATGGTATGATGAGTTTATTTTGTAGGTTTGAGCCATGACAAACCGTATGCTTTTATTTTTCACACTGCTTATAGTTGCAACAGGATGCTCAACCTCTAAAACAGTTGTGGGTATTTATACGAGCAGGGGACCATCAAGTATGGAAACATTAAGTTTAATGTATTCGAGAGGATATTTTGAATTTTTGTATGATTTTGACGATTATATAAAGCTAAAAATCGACAACGACAGTACTTTTGTTTATAGTATAAAAAAGAAAGATTATCCTGGAAGATGGAAGGTTAAAGGTAAAACTCTTATTTTGAACTATACTGACGCTTCGAGGGAAGATCTTCAGCTTAAAATACGGAATAATAAGCTTTGTAATATTACTGAGGAGACATTATGTAAAAGTAAACAGAAAATGATGCGTTTAATGTTACTAGAGAAAAAAGAAGAACAGTAGTTGTTCATCTCCAAGAAATATAAATTAGAAGCCCTATGCATTGTGTGGGGCTTTTTTTGTTAATATTGTGGTATGGAAAACAATTCGGACATTATTATCAGTGAAGGCAGGAGGCCTTTTTGGCAGGTTGCTATAGCAGCATTATGTTTTACGGGAGCAATAGTGGCTATAGGTTTCTTTATTTTAGGGTTGTTCTATACCCAAGGTGATGATGTTAAAGGGTCTGTTTCCACAATAAAACTATCTCTTTTTTTATTTGTGGCTGGAGTCCGGTTCTCAATGGTTAATAATGTATGCCTTGATTTGATTAACAGCAGGTTCAAGAAAGAAATGTCGGTAGGGATGTTTCGCTTTGGTAAATGGGAAAGCCTGCCTAATGTAGAATATGTGTGTGTTTTCAGACAATCATGGAGTAAAGACGGTTATGGAGACGGACAAACTGATTCATCAGGTATTACCTATGATGTGAATGTATGGTATAATACCTCTAAGCACTTTACTATTTATAGTAATCAGGAACTTGCTCCGGCCTATGAAATGGCAAAGCACATCGCTGTAAAATTAAATGCCGATTTCCTTGATTCCAGTGTGCCTGGTGATAAAAAATGGGTGGAGTTGTAATGCTGAAAGATGTTATTGATTTTAAATATTTGCAGCTACTAAAATTACATGTGCAATACATAAAACTATTCCTGTAATATTCAGATATGCTATTTTTCGGTTTTCAATGCCTTTTGCGTTAAACAATGCAATAGTATGATATATAATGTAAAGAGGTGAGGTAAGCATAGTGTATATGAATAGATCATAACCTATCCATGCTGCTTTTACATTGGTTATCATATAATATCTGTCATACCATAGGTAAATATAAAAGAGATACATAAACGTAACTATAACCAGTTGCAGTTTGAATTTCTTTTCTGCTATGGAGTATAAAGCCCCAAATCCTAAAACGCAAAAAGCTAAGATGATTACGAAGATCATAGTTTATTAGGTTCGTTTTCTGCAATATACTCCATAATATCGCCGGGCTGGCATTCCAGCACTTCACAAATGGCTTCTAACGTCGAAAACCGGATGGCTTTCGCCTTACCGGTTTTAAGGATGGAGAGGTTGGCAGTGGTAATGCCTACTTTATCGGCCAGCTCGTTAGAACGCATTTTTCGTTTAGCGAGCATTACGTCAAGATTGATGATAATAGGCATAGGTTATATCGTTAGTTCGTTTTCTTCCTGAATAAATTCGCCTTTTTCGGTTATGTGGGCCAGCAGCAATATCAGTTTTCCTAAAAGGTATAGTAGCAGGAACGACGGTAACTGTCGGAAGAATATAGTAACATCAAAATACAATACTGCCGTAGTGCAGAATAAAATGTATCTTGACTTTGCAAAAATGATAAATGTACTCCCTGCTCTGCGAAATTCATTCCCCTGGGTATGGTAAAACATTTTTCCTTTTTTAATGCTTATAAGGCAATTGCATAAGCGGGTTACGCCCACAATTGCATAAACAAGCAGTGCAGAATAGACAACGCAAAATGCAACCGCAAACCATTTGTTGTTAACGTCAGGCACGGCAGAGCTTATGGGTGTGAAATAATCGTAAAAGAAATCTTTTATCAGGGCAGTCTCATCATTTGAAATAAACCGGTAGGCATACCCAATGTAATAAAGAATCATGCCTGCAGCAAAAGTTATAACGGCACGCAGGGCAAGTATAATGATGTTTAGATGATGTTTCATGATGTTAAACGGTTAAGTCGTTTTCTTCTTTAAGATTCTTTGCCCATTGGAATACGCCTGATAAAACCTCGAAGAACAATCCCAAGGCGAATATGAAGATTAAATCTATTATAAAATCTAAGTCCATTGCTGCTTCTCCCTGTGTTAGTCTGAATGAAACTGAGCCAATGATTAGTAACACACCACCCCCATATATTATACGGCCTATTTTTTTAAAGTTGGTTATTACGGAAGTGTCAAATACTTTCTTTTTTTCGAACAGGATCAGAATTTGTTTGAAAATATAAAGAGCATATAAAAAGCTGGCAAAACCTGCAACTACTATAAACAGAGTCAACTTAGAGGCTACAGAAATGTCTTTAGCCATTTCCCCGTTAATTTTGAAAGGAATGCTTTCAGGCGTTACTATAGAAAGGAGCATGAAAGGTATTAGAAAAAACATTAAAATGAGTGACAGTGCAAATAGTATTTGTACAAGGAGTTTTAAAGTGCGTAATTGTGTCATGGGTTATTTGGTTTATTGCTTAATCAATGCAAATATAAATAAATTATCGAAAAACAATAATTATTTATTAAAAAGCATAAAAAATCCTTTTAAGCGATAGCCTAAAAGGATTTTTTTATTCGGTGTATAGTATGTTATTGGCGTACTATCTTTACAGTCCTCGACTTATTGTCTTCGGCAGTCATGGTCAGGAAGTAGACTCCCTGAGCCAGTGCGCTAAGATCGGCCTGTTTTATACCATCAGGATTTTTTTCTATTGCTATAATTTTTCCCAGGGCATCGGTAATGGTCACTTCAGATACATTAGTGCTGTCTTCCAGTGTAACAAGTCCTGTTGTGGGATTAGGATAAACTGAAACTGTCGAAAGGCTGTTCTCATTAGTGCCAAGTGTACCTACGGTAAAGGTTTGCGCAACGGTTTCTCCGTTGTATTCGGCTTCCCATGTCCAAACGCCATCCATATTAGGGCTAATGAGCCAATACCAGTAAGATGAAGAATAATACGTATCAAAAGTGAAAGCCCAATTGCCGGCCAGTGTTCCGTTTGGTCTTCGTATTCTCAGGTTTATGGTTGTGTCTGGCTCCTGATCTCTCATATATATGGCAGCATAAACGGTATCGCCTGATGCAAAAGTAGTACTGATATTTGCCGATTCAATTTCTGGACAATCATTAAAAGCAGGGGGAGCCGTATGGGTAAGCACTGCATTAACATTAGGTTCTGTATAGCCCTGTTGGGTTTCCCACCATGAAGACGTATTCAGGCTATTACAATTGCCTGTAAAAGGATCTATTAGTGCTCCTTCAGCATCATAAACCTCAAAGTGCAGGTGTGGCCCGGTAGAGTTTCCTGAGCTTCCCACTTTACCTAAAAACTCTCCTTTTTCAACGCTTTCCCCAACATCTTTAGAGGTTAGCGTAGTACTTTTCATGTGTCCGTACCACGAAATGCTTCCGTCTTCATGAAGTAAATAGATAGCATTCCAGCTTCCTCCGCCCATAACACAGCTTTGGTCAAAATGCCCATCGTCCTTAAAAATGATGATTCCGTCTTCGGCAGCGATCACTTCTGCCTGTTCTTCATCCATCATCTTCCATGAAAAAGGCCAAAGATAGATGTCGGTTCCCATGTGCCCGTCATATGTCCTGTTGCCGCAATTAAAATCGATAAGGTCAGAAGAGGTACTGTGGTCTACATAATTGGATATTCCCCATACCGAGTTGTAGCCAAAACCTTCGGCCTGTCTTACCGGCCAGATAAATGAAGGTGGCAAAGGGTTATCTTTTTTGATGTTTTTTAAAGTCTTTTTCAGTAAATCTTTCTTTTTTTCTAAAATTTCCTGAATGCTTATACGCTCACTTTCGGTAACACAACTAACTTTGTTGGGATTAAATATATATTCGCCTCCATTAGGTCGCGGGTATGTTTCCTGAGCATAACCATTGAGTAAAGCAATGCCGCATAGGATTGTGAGTAAAGTTTTTTTCATAAAATGATTAATTGGTTGCGGTATAAATATAATAAAAGCAGATGAAACAATTACCTACATCATTATCTGAAAAGTTGTTGCAGCGTAAAGCGGGCAATGCCCTGCGAAAACTCACCAAGCCTGATAACAGAATCGACTTTTCGTCGAATGATTACCTCGGGTTTGCCGTATCGACTGAGATATTTAACGCAGCACATCAATATCTTCTGGATAATCGCATTGCTGTAAACGGGGCTACCGGCTCACGGCTTATATCGGGTAATCACAGTCTGTATGCTAAGGCTGAAGAAACGATTTGCAATTATCATAAATCCGAAAGTGCGCTTATTTTCAACTCGGGTTATGATGCTAATGTAGGTTTGTTTTCGTCAGTACCGCAAAAGGGTGATATTGTCCTGTATGATGAATACATTCATGCTTCTATTCGTGATGGTATGCGATTGTCATTGGCAAAAGCTTATAAGTTTTCTCATAATGATCAGTCTGACCTGGAAAGGCTGCTTGAGAAGTTTAGAAGCGAAGGGAATATGGGTGAATTGTACATAGTAACTGAGTCGGTTTTCTCGATGGATGGTGATAGCCCCGATTTGATAGAGATGATAGCGATGTCCGAAAAGTACAAGGCTAACCTTATTGTGGATGAAGCCCATGCGCTTGGAGTTTTTGGTGAAAAAGGTGAAGGCCTGATACAGTCGCTAGGGTTACAGGATAAAGTTTTTGCACGGGTCATGACCTTTGGTAAAGGGTTAGGCTGTCACGGAGCTGCGGTATTGGGTTGCCCACAGCTAAGGGAGTACCTGCTGAATTTTGCCCGAAGTTTTATTTATACCACGGCCTTACCGCCACATTCGCTGGCAACAATTATTACTGCCTACGATTTTATGGCAAATAACCCTGAAGGACAAAAATCGCTAAAAAATATCGTCAGTTTTTTCAGGTCGGAAGTAGAACGCCTAAAACTGAAAAGCTTTATCTACAGTGACTCTGCCATACATTGTGTAGTGGTGCCCGGTAATGAAAAGGTAAAGAATATAGCGTCAGTTTTACAGCAGGAGGGGTTTGGCGTTAAGCCTATACTTTCGCCTACAGTGCCCGAAGGGCAGGAGCGCCTGCGTTTTTGCCTGCATAGTTATACTACTAGAGAACAGGTAATGCAGGTTTTAGAGCTTCTTACTGCTCACCTTTCTTCATGATTTTTTTTACTTTAGCGTCAGTTGCCTTGCTTTTGGCTTTTTCGACCTGGGCTTTAGCTGTTCTTCGCTCGCGTTTTTTAAACCAGTCACTATCTTCCTCACCAAAGAGGTAAGCATACGGCTGAGTGTCGGGGCTTAACTCAAACAGTTTTTTTAGTATGGCTATGGT
Source organism: Flavobacterium sp. AG291 (assembly GCF_003350375.1). GTDB lineage: Bacteria > Bacteroidota > Bacteroidia > Flavobacteriales > Flavobacteriaceae > Flavobacterium > Flavobacterium suzhouense. The sequence continues at coordinate 131,210 of NZ_QQAR01000010.1, forward strand.
AGGGATGATAAGTATCATACCTGTAACGCCCCAAATAGCACCACCAACTAATAATCCGATAAAAGTAATAAGCGCATTGAGGTTTACATTGCTTCCCGTAATTTTTGGTGTCAGGAAAGCACCTTCCAGCAATTGAATGAAAATAAATGATACTGCAACTGCCACAGGGTAAAACATGCTGTCTTTAGTCATCAGGGCGAAGGTAAAAGGTAATATAACCCCTAGTGAAGGTCCCAGATAAGGTACTATATTGAGCATACCTGCAAGCACCCCAAAAAAGATAGCGTGCTTAATGCCAAGGGCAAACAGTACTCCGGTATTTACCACCGCTAATATCAGCATTACTTTTCCGGCTCCTGCTATATAGGCATGCACTATCTTGCGGATAGAAGTGAGCTTTTCCAACAGGAAATTGTTGTCCTGTTTGCTGAATACTTTAGTGACAAAAACAGCGAGGTGGTCGCGGTAAATGAGCAGGAAAAAGATAAATACCGGCAGTAAAAGTATATCAGAAAGAGTTCCCAGGGTTTTAATGATCATTTGGGTTGGCTTAATGTTTTCCGGCTGAACGATCTCTACCGCCTTCTTCATCTCAAAGCCATTTGGCATTCCAAGATCAAAGCCAAAATGATCTGTACTCCATTTGTTGGCAGTTATTACAAAATGGTTGATTTTTTCATTAAGTCCGCCACCAAGGTCGTCCATAAAACCACGAACCTGCATGTAGATGAAAAATACAATGCCTCCTATAACGGCAATAAAGGTTAAAAGGCAAATGGCAGCACTTATAGAACGTGGAATCTTGCGGCGTTCGAGCGCATTGCATGACGAGGTTAACAGCATGGCAATATAACCCGAAACAAGAAGGGGCACTAACAGTTTTTTTGCCATTATCATAAAAAAGATAATGATAATGATAAGCAGTGCTATGTAAACAGTTTTTATGTAGTTGGGTACGCGTAAGGTTTCCATATCTTGAGAAAATGTGTTAATTTTCAAACTTTTCCTATCAAAATTATAAATTATTAAACCCTTGACTGATAATATTATATTAAAATTGTGTTGATGTTTTGGTAAAAATTACTCGGTTGATAATTAGCTTAAAATAGAGTAGAATCATTTAGTAAGTTTGTAAAATGGAAAAAGAGTTTGCGAAAATTGGCAGCTACCAGTATACTTCTGAAGCTATCATCATAAAGGGAAAACTTGAATCGGAAGGGATTGAGGTTTTTATGGCCGACAATTTCACAATAGACACTGATCCATTGGTAAGTAACGCCATAGGTGGAGTAAAGCTTTATGTGAGGAGTGAAGACATAGATAAAGCTACAGCTGTACTTTCTGAGATTAGCCGGTATTCAGTAGATGATAAAGGACAGGCTGTAGTTTGCCCTAAATGCAATAGTGATAAAGTAGATGTAGGTACTACTGTAAAAGAGAAGAAGTCTTTGTTTGCATTCCTTTTTGGATTCCTCGTAGCTGGAGGAATGCCAGTATATACAAAATATACTTACCGATGCAGCAATTGCAATAACGAATTTGAAATTAAATGAAACTATTTATAACAGGCATAGGTACCGATGTAGGTAAGACTATTGCCTCTGCCATAATAACCGAAGCTTTAGAGGCTGATTACTGGAAACCCGTACAGGCCGGAGATGCCGATAATTCTGATACGCATAAAGTAAAACGCTACATATCTAACGAAAATACACAGTTCTTCCCAAATAGTTACCTGCTTAACACACCTTCGAGTCCGCACCTTGCGGCAGCGATTGATGGAGTAACGATTGATCTTACAGAAATAAAAGAACCGGAAACCAAAAACCACCTGGTCATTGAAGGGGCAGGAGGATTGTTTGTTCCGTTGAATGATACGGATACGATTGCCGACCTTATTCAGCCCGATTATAAGGTAGTTGTAGTCTCACGCCATTACCTTGGCAGCATTAACCATACACTGCTGACAATTGAAGCCTTAAAGCAGCGAAATATTGCCATTGCAGGGATTGTTTTTAATGGTGATGCAATGCCGTCTACTGAAGATATAATACTTAAAAAAACAGGGGTGAAAATGATAGGGCGTATTGAGAACGAACCTTATTTTGACCAAAATGTAATTGCGGATTATGCTGATGCATTCCGTGAAAATCTATTGAAATTATGAGTTTACAGGAACGCGACAGCCAGTACTTATGGCATCCGTATACACAACATAAAACAGCTGCCAAACCTATTGGCATAACAAAAGGTGAGGGAGCATTGCTTTGGGATGAGAACGGTAAAGAATATATTGATGCTATTGCTTCATGGTGGGTAAACCCCTATGGGCACAGCAACCGTTATATTGCCGATGCTATTTACAAACAGCTTACCTCATTGGAGCACGTGCTTTTTGGCGGGTTTACCCACGAGCCTGCCGTATTGCTTTCAGAAAGGCTGATGGATATACTACCATCAAACCAAAAGAAGCTTTTCTTTTCAGATAATGGATCGACAGCAGTTGAGATTGCCATTAAGGTTGCTTTACAGTATTATTATAACAAAGGAGAGAAGCGTACTAAAATCATAGCGTTTGAGGATGCTTTTCACGGCGATACTTTTGCTGCTATGGCTGCCAGCGGTATCTCTTTCTTTACCGAGGCTTTCCGAGGTTCGCTAATAGAGGTAGTTCGCATTCCTGTGCCGGTAAAGGGCAGGGAAGAGGAGAGCTATTCGGCACTGAAAGCACTTGCAGCGACCAACGAATACGCTGGTTTTATTTTTGAACCTTTGGTTCAGGGGGCTGCGGGTATGGTAATGTATGCCCCGGAAGCATTAGATAATCTTATTGAAGCATGCAAAACAGGAGGTATTTTTACCATTGCCGATGAAGTAATGACGGGCTTTGGAAAGACCGGAAAAAAATTTGCCTGTGATTATCTTACAGCCCAGCCTGACATGATGTGCCTTTCTAAGGCATTAACGGGAGGAACCATACCTATGGCGATCACTTCCTTTTCACAAGAGTTGTATGATGGTTTTTACAACGATGATGTAAACAAGGCATTATTTCATGGTCACACCTTTACTGCCAACCCAACAGGTTGTGCAGCGGCTTTAGCGAGCCTGGACCTGCTTCAGCAGGACGAAATGCAGCAGAATTTGGTGCGAATCAATAAAAAACATCTTGCTTTTAAGGATAAGATGGAAAACCATCCGCGAGTAAAAACAGCAAGGGTGCTGGGTGTTATTTTTGCGCTTGAAATTGAGCGAGAAAGTGAGTCATACTACGGTAGCTTCAGAAACAGGTTGTATGATTTCTTTATTAGCAAGGGTGTTATCTTGCGACCGGTAGATAAAGTGGTTTACATACTGCCGCCTTACATCATAAATGATGAGCAGCTAGATACAGTTTACGGCATTGTTGAAGAGGCCTTAGAGACGATTTTATAGTTTTACTACAATAATCATATAATTTGTTTAATTAGTGTAATTCGTGGCTTATTCTGCGTTTTACAGTATTTTTGCAAAAATATTAGAATACCTTGTCTACACCTGTTTCCATACTATCCATTGCTTCTTTTTCTCCACTTGGGACATCTCCCGAAGTTGTTTGGGAAAATTATTGCAATACCAATACCTTAATCAGGGATTTTAAATCAGCCGACAAAACGGTTCCTGCGGTTGCCTTAACGGCATTGCAGGCTAAGCTTGTTGAAGACCTTAAGAAAGAAGATGCTAAATATGCTTCTCTTGATAATTCGGTTTTATATTCTATGCTTGCTTCAAGGATGGCTGTTGCCCAGGCTGGCTGGACAGAGGGGGATGTTTTTGGGATAAACGTTGGTTCCTCACGAGGCGCTACCGACTTGTTTGAAAAACATCATGGAGATTTCCTTAAGACTGGGAAAACAAATGTACAGGCATCACCAGCTACGACGTTAGGTAATATTTCCAGCTGGGTAGCACAGGATCTTAAGAGTACCGGGCCTGAAATTTCACATTCAATTACCTGTTCTACAGCTTTGCATGCGCTTTTAAATGGTGTGGCATGGCTTCGTGCCGGAATGGCCGATAAATTTCTGGTGGGAGGCAGTGAAGCGCCGTTAACGCCATTTACCATTGCCCAGATGCAGGCCATGAAAATATACAGTACTGCCGGCGGAGAATATCCGTGCAGGGCTTTTGATTTTAATAAGAAGCAAAATACAATGGTATTGGGCGAAGGTGCTGCATCGGCTTGTCTTGTTGCAGGTAAAGCAGCTAACGCCATCGCTGTTGTAGAAGGTATCGGTTATGCTACCGAGGTGCTAAAACATAGTGTTTCTATATCGGATGATGCTGAGTGCATGCAAAAATCGATGCTAATGGCATTGAAAGATACCCCTCTTGAAGAAATTGACGCTATTGTAATGCATGCTCCGGGAACTATTAAAGGTGATACTTCTGAATATGCAGCCATACAACAGCTTTTTGGAGATAAACTTCCGCTGCTTACTACTAATAAATGGAAGATAGGGCACACCTTTGGTGCATCGGGGCTGCTTAGCCTTGAATTTGCCGTTCAGATGCTGCAAAAAAACATATTTATAGGAGTTCCTTATGCAAGTCTTCAAATACAGGACAAGCCACTGAAAAAAATACTGGTAAATGCCGTAGGTTTTGGAGGAAATGCCGTTAGTGTGCTGATATCAAAGTAATTTGGCAGTTGTATAAAAATAGAATCCCGGCTACTACCCCGGGATTCCGCATCCAACTAAAAAATTACTAAAACATTATGAGACAAGCCCATAATTACTGTTATACCCTGAGGTAAATATTTTATTTATTTTATAAATATCTTAAAAACAAAGAACTGTCTCGTGTATTTTTTGCAAATATATTGATATATAAGTATTTAAAGAGCTTTAAAAATTTTTTTATCAATTTTTCATGTCTCTCTCTGAATAATTAAATATTAGATATCAATTGATTCAAATATAGGGATAATTTTCATTTTTCAAAACGATTAGAGGTTAATATTTCAGTGAGCTCAAAAAAAATTAGCAAGAATTTGTCTAACCTACTGAAGATTTAAATCTTATCTCATTAAAAAAACCAAACCCCGTTAGTAAAAACTAACGGGGCTTATCCAACTAAAAAATTTACTAAATAATTATAAAAGACCTTACTCAATTATAATTCTCTTAAAACCCGGTTGAAGCGGGTTTGCCTATAGGCAATATTATTGTGGTTACTGAACCAGTGTTTTTTTTGTCAAAACAGCTCCATCATTCATTGTTATCTTCACAATTACCGGTGCTGTCGTATTAATGTAATCAGAGCTAAAAGAAGTATTGTTTACATCCGTAGTAAAAATTATTCTACCCAAAAGATCATATATAACTACTGATGATATCTCTTCAGTAGATTGTACATGCACGCTATGGTTATTACTGTAAACGATTGCTGTGGTTTGGGTTTGCTGAGGAGTTTCAATACCCAGCGAACTTTCCGTAAACACTACTGTAAAGCGGTCTTCAAAAGTTCCTGCTTCCGATGTAAAGGTGTATCCCTGACCGGTAATATCGTTTACAGTGTTACTATTCTTGTCAACCAGATATATGTGTTGGCCTTGCATAAATAATCCATCAACATGGTCAAGTGCAAAGGTGAATGTTCCTGCTGTTTCAGTTTTAAAGCCAAGAGTTACAATGTCATTGTCATTAAATTGTGAGCGTGCCTGGATAGAAAGCTTTTTGTTATCTGCAATACTATAAAGCGTTGTTTTGCCATCCATAATTGCTTCCCCGTCATAACCTGAATCGTATCCCTCAGATGTTTCTGCGGTATAGCCTATCAAAACCTGCGAAAAGATGTTTTGTGCGGTTACATTAAGCCATAAACGGCTGATTTCATCCTGACCATTGTCTTTTGGTGCTGGTGTACGGAAAAATACCGTAGAGCATAATGGTAATCTCATTGCATTGTTGAATACAATGTTTTGCGATGCAGCCGAAGCCTTTACCATAAAGCCCTGTGCAGTATTCAGTACGCCTTCTTCATGCAGGCTGTAAGGATCCTGAATAGTATTGTTGTCAGGATCATACGCAGAATTAGACTGGTAGCCAAGCTTAGTAATTGTTTCATAGCTTGATTTTGCCGGGTCATTAGTTTTTCTCCATAGCCAAATTGTTCCATTGATGGCTTCAGCATTTGCTTCAAAAAACTTTTGGATGCTTATTGGAGAAGGATATGGGTTGCCTATAGTGTTATATGACTTCGCATCGCTAAAATAATCAAGAGGTACGGTAATATCACCCGTATTCGGTGTACCTGTAAACTTACCTTCCCAAATAGTTGGTGTCAAAGGATGGTTTTCTCCGCTGCGTATAAGATAACCTTTTGCAACATCAAAAGGTGTTGTTGCCGGTGATGTTATATTGGCATAAATATTATTTGCCGTATTATAGGTATAAAAACGGTTTGGTAATGTTTCCGGTGAAAAGCCAAGAAGCTTTTGTTCTGCTACCGGTGAAGACCAGATGGTATAAGCTTCTTTTACAATTTTAGACGAATTCCTTTTTATGATAACGTCTCCTGAGTTTTGCTGACCTTCAGTTTGTATAAGATTAGCGCCGCTTTCAAAGGTTAGCCGGCCGCTTACCGCTACATGAACATTATGAGTTATTATTGCGTTAGTATGCTGGGCAAAGTTTACATTAGCACCCTGAAGCACATTTATAGAACATGCAGTAAATGTACCAGCAGTAAAAGTATAGTTGGCAGTAAATATAGCGTCTTTTCCTGCTTCAGGTTCGCCATTACTCCAACTGCTACCATTCCATGTAGTTTCATTGTTGCAATATAGTATTGCACCCTGTGGAGGTGTAATTTTGTGCGGAAAAGCCGCAAGAGGTAATAGTATGAGTAAATAGAATAGTTTGTTTGCAATTCTATTTTGCTCGTTGAATAAAGTAGTCATTGGGGGGATAACTTTTTATTAAATAAGCAATAAATCAGTATGTCTTAGAATCTCTTTTAAGAGATTAATAATGCAAAGATAGTAAATATTTTTGAGGAAGCTTTTTGGGGGCAAAAATCAACCTTCACATCAGAGATTATTCTCTGTAATCGGATCAAAAAATACTATAAAACGGGGGGCTCATTTTATAGTACTGCTTAGAAACAGTATGCCATTGGGGGCGGATGGCATTTAAATTATTTTGGTTCTGCTATATTGTCATAGGCTGCTCAAGTATATTTTTTAGTTTGTGGTCAGAAACAAAGGGGTGATAGATTTGTAAGGAAAAAACCCGATCGATTCTGAAGCAAAGTAACGGTGAAAAAACGTAATCATCATCAAAAACTTAATAGACAAAGTATAGACAGAAAGAAATTTGTTGTAAAAATAAGCTCTGATATTCAGTGTTTTACAGATTATGTGAAAAAATAACGGACGAAATGCATAGACATGAGTTAAAAAACATGTCAAATATATGCACACATATATCTTGTAGGTAAAATTCTATCAGCTTAGAGTCGTGAAAGTATTCTTTCAAATTCTTCGTCTTCGCTAATACCCATTTTTTTCTTAATCCGGTATTTTTTTGTTACAGTGCTTTCATATGATATCTGTAAAAGCGAAGCAATTTCTTTATAGGATAAATTAAGCTTAAGAAGTGAACAAAACTGAATGTCGTTTTTTGTTAGCATTGGATATTTTTCAATGATGCTGTTTTCAAAATCTGGGTTTGCATTTTTAAAACGAATCTCAAATTCTTTCCAATAATTTTTTTGCTGTGCAATTTGTTTCAGTTCTTTTCTTATTTCAGTTGTTTTTGTAAGAGGGGCGTTATCCAGCTTTTCAATTATCGAATTGAGACTATCATAATAATTTGCCATTTGTAGTGCCATCGAGGTTGCTTCGCGTTGCTTTTCATCAATCATCTGTTTTTGTGAGTTACTCAGCTCCTGTTCCAGGATATGTTGCTGTTCCAGATAATTCCGTTCTTTTTCTACTGATTTTAATGCTTCTTTTTGAAGTCGGGCTCTCAGGCGAGAACCTCTGAGTATAAAAAGAATGAACACAATTAGAGACAGACTGGCGATTATATACATATATGTTAACCTACGTTCGGCCTGAACTCTTTTCTTTAAGGCTTCATTATTGTTTTTTAATATTTCATTTTTTTCTCTCTGAAAATCAGTCTGAAATTTTGCCTGCATGGCATTAAGACCTGAGCCGTTTTCATGCATTCTTAACGTGTCACACATTAACATTGCTCTTTCAAAAGCTTTGGAGCTTTCCTTCCAATTAGCTGTTTGAGTATATATCTCAGCTATAGAACGCTCATACTCATATCTTTCATGGGTGTGACTCTTGACATAGGCGGGTGAATTCCTAAATTCATTTATGAGTTTTATAGCTTCTTTGTATTTTTTTGTCTCGTTCAATACCGTTATATAGTTGCTAAAAATGAGCATGGTGTATTTCGATTTTTTTTCAGAAAGCATTTGGTATGCATTTGCATACTGAAGTAAAGCTTTCTCCTTGTTTCCACGCAGGTCGTCAATGTTAGCAATTTTGGCATATACAACAGCTTCAAGCTCTTTATCGCCAGACTTCTTTGCAGAAGGAATGATATTGTTTAATATAGTATAGGCATTATTGGTCTGATCGAGAGCTATTAAGTTCTCGGTATAATTAACAGTTGCAATTATATAGACTTTGCTGTCGCTGTCTGCTTTGTTCTTAGTAAGATAATCTTCAAGTAAATCGGCTGCAAACCTATAGTTGTTGCTTTGGAGATAAGTGCCGGCCAGGGTTATCTTTAATTGCCATATATAGCATTTGTCATTTTTGGCTTCAAGTATTTTTATGCCCTTAAGTAGATACTGGGTAGCTTTCTCGATGTTACCCTTGTAAAGGTATGAAGCCGCAATTGAATGATAAATATGAGCCTGATAAATAGGATTGTTGAACTTTTTGTTTAGTTTATAAGCTTTGTTACTCCATTTGAGGGCGAGTTCAAAATTGCCTAAAATATTATTCTCGGTGGCACTATTTACCATCGGAGCAATTTGTTTTTGAGGATATTTTTTAAGCAGGGTTATTGCTTTGCTAAAACAAGCGAGTGCTTTTTCAGGGTAGCCTGCATAGTCATAGTATATACCGATTACATTTTGCGCTTTAGCATATACAGTGTCATGAAGCCCTTTGGTTTCGAGAATGGTTTCATGTTTGTTTTTTTCCTTTTCGGCATGAAGGAGATTTTTGTAATCAGCCTTGAACCAAAAATTTTGATAGCTACAGTGTATTTCCTGTGATGATACTTTGATAGATACTAATAGAAAAGTCAGACAGATAACTGTTTGACTAAATTTCCATAAGTATTTTTTCAAATTCTGAATCATCATTGATTTCCATTTTCTTTTTTATCCTGTATTTTTTAGTGATAGTGCTTTCGTGTGAAATCTGTAAAAGCGTGGCAATCTCTTTATTTGACAGGTTTAGTTTGAGTAATGAACAAAATTCAATGTCGTTTTTTGTAAGTTTTGAGTACTGAGAGGCAAGTGAATGGGCAAAATCCGGATGCAGGTTATTAAAACGGGTTTCAAACTGTTTCCAGTAATCCTTTTGCTTTAACAAAGTTGTCAGGTCTTTTTTCAGCTGAGCAGTATCTTTAATTTGTCCATTGTCGCATTTTTCAATAATCTCATTAATATTATCCTGGTAATTGGCAAGCCTTAATGCTGTTGATGTTAGCTCTCTTTGTTTTTCGGCAATAATTTCTTTCTGTGAATTGGCAAATTCATGCTCATACTCCTGTTGTTGCATTGCCAGGTTTTTTTCTGCGTTTAGATGGCGGAGGGCTTCGTTCTGCAGTCTGTTTTTAAGCCATAGACTACGTAAGAACAGCAATACAATTATAATAAAAAATATGCTGGCAAAAACATAAAGAAACGTTAGCTTGTTTTTTGCGTCCTTTTCCTGTTGCAGCGAATTATTCCTTTTACTTAATATACGACTTTTTTCCTGTTGCAGTTCTTTTTGAAGACGCGCCTGAAGTTCATTTATAGCTTCATTGTTGTCAGTACGGGCTATGGAATCTTTAAGTTTTATTGCCTCTTCAAGTCCTTCAGCAGCTTCTTTATGATTGTTAGTGTTTTTATTTGTTTCAGCTGCAGCCACATCAAAACGAAGCCTGTCTTCGGAGTTTGCCTTGCTAAACATGGTTGATTTTTTTACGGCATCAATTACTTTTAGGGCTTCGTCATATTTGTGCTGTTTATTAAGGTATTCTATAAATTCGGCTCCTATAACGACTGTATTCATCGAATTCCCTTTCAAGAAGATTGCTAAGGCATTGGTATAATTGCTGTGTGCGACATTATGTTTTTGCTCATAAGCAGCTATATTGGCCAGTTTAGAATAGGCAACAGCCATATGCTCTTCATTTTTTATGTCCTGTAGCTCAATCAGGGCTTCTCTCAGGCTGCGTTTAGCCTCTTCTACTTCATCAAGATGAATAACACATTCAGCATAATTTATAAGGGTAAGGGCATGGTTGCCTTTATCATTATTAGCTTTAAATATAGCAAGGCATTCTTTGTAAAGATCTTTTGCAAAAGTAAAATTGCGCATCTTCATATAGGTGTTGGCCAGTTTTTGGTTCATGTTTACCAAACTGCTTTTGTCTTCTTCTTTTTTAACGATGGCTATACCTTTTAAAAGGCACTCGATAGATTTTTCATATTCCAGTGTAAACTGGTAGTTAGAAGCCATGTGGCTGTATACTGATGCCTCAAAAACCTTCATGTTTAATTTCTTGCTGAGTTCCAGTGCTTCATTAAGGATCTGAAAAGAAGTGTCGTATTCCCCTTTGTTACGATAGGCAACAGCAATGTTCATCAATGGCATAGTTTTTATCTTAGGATAATTCTTTAATTGTGCTATTGCCTTTTTATAATAATAGATAGAGGAATCGGTTTTCCCCATATTCCCGTAATAAATACCATAGATATTATAAACCGCTCCCCTAATGCTGTCAGGTAATGTTTTTTGGCTCAGGGCATAATTAATGTAGTATTTTGTACTATCTGCCGATGAGTAGATGTGCTTTCTTATTTTTGCTTCAACTGCCTTGTAATTGAAGTTGTTTTGCTGAGCGCGACCAGAATGTCCAAAGAAGGAAAGGAAGCATATTAATAGAGTTAATTGTTTTATCATATCAGATTTCCATAAGAAGTTTTTCAAATTCGGCGTCGTCGTTAATCTCCATTTTTTTCTTAATCCGGTATTTTTTTGTAATCGCGCTTTCGTGTGATATCTGTAGCAATGATGCAATCTCTTTATTTGAGAGGTTTAGTTTTAGCAGTGAGCAAAACTCTATATCGTTTTTAGTGAGTTTAGGGAATTTTGCAGTAAGCTGATTGCCAAATTCAGGATGCAGGGTGTTGAAACGGGTCTCAAACTGTTTCCAGTAATCTTTCTGTTTCATAAGCAGTTGCAGTTCTTTCTTAATGTCATTCACGCTAAGCGAAGCATTACTGTTGCATTTTGCAATGATCTCACTTATGTTATCCTGGTAGTTTGCCATCCTCAGGGCTGTAGATGTAAGTTCGCGTTGCTTTTCGTCTATAATATTTTTTTGAGAGTAGGTGAGTTCCTGTTCGTGCTTATGCTGTTGTTCGATAAGATTCTTTTCTGTCTCAATGGTTTTTAGCTCTTCCTGCTGTAATCGGTTCCTGAGCCAGTATCCGCGGAGAAAAAGGAGAATCAGCAGAATTAGCGCAATGCTTATCACGATGTAGAATACCATAGTTGTTTTTTCAGCCTGCATCTGCTCCTGAAGAATTCTGTTATTTGTTTCAAGAGCAAGGTTTTTTTCTCGTTGTAACTCCGTTTGAAATTTTGCCTGTATTTCTTCTATTGCTACCCGTTTTTTAGCGCTTGCAATAGAATCCATTATTACAATCGTATTCTGGTAGGCTTTAATAGCTTCTTTATCGTTGTTAGTGGCTTTATAAGTTTCGGCAATGGCATTTTGGTAAGTTAACTGTTCCCGATTACCGGCGTTCTTAAATTTTTTAGTAGCTTCAATTAGGGTTATTACTCTAAGAGCTTCTTTAGCTTTATTGTGTTTGTTCAGGAAATTTATGTAAGTTCCCCCCATATTTATAATTCTTTTCGAACCGGATTCTTTTAAAAGTGTAAGAGCTTTTTCAAATTCCAAGGTCGCTTTTGATATATTTCCGGTTGCCGATTCAAGTTCGGCTATTCTAAAAGTAGTGATTCCTAAATTTTCTTCATCGCCAAGCTGCTGCAATCCTTTTCTTGCTGTTTCCAGTGCATTTCGGGCCTCAGTATATTTTTTAACATGGGTAAAAGCCTCGCCAAGGTTAATCTCAGTAAGATAATAGTTGTGTTTAGCTCCTGTTTCTTTAAAGAATGCCGCACATTCCTTGTAGAGATCTATGGCAAAAGCAAAATTCTCTTTGGCAATATAGGTGCCCGCAAGCTTTTGCTTTATAACAATAAGTTCTTTCTTGTGGTTTGTATTCTTAAGCAGCTCTATAGCTTTAGTAAGATACGATAAGGAGTTTTCGTAGTCTGTTGTATAATTGTAATTTGTTGCAAGTTCACCGTAAGCAATTGCAAGTCCTAAATTGTTTTTCTGTTTTTTTTGAATTGTTGCAGCCTCTTTGAGAAGTTTTATAGATGTAGTATATTCCCCTTTGTTTCGGTAGCCTATAGCCAGGTTCATTAGGCTTTTTACCTTTATTTTTGGGTAATTATTCAGGTATGTTATCGCCTTTTTGGTATAAAATATGGTAGAGTCAGGTTTGCCTGTCATCCCGTAATAAATTCCGTAGAGGTTATAGGTATTTCCGTATACTGTATCGTGAAGGTCATCCTGTGCAAGTGTTTTTTCTATGATTGCCTTTGCAGCTGCAGGATTAGAGTTTAACAGTTTACGGGCATTGGCATCAGCGGCTTTAAAATTGTACTCCTGGCCATAAGATAGTCCGGTTATTAATAAAAAAATAAGGTGTAGTTTTTTTACCATAGTTTACGGTATTTGGTTTTCAATTAAGAAAATTGGGCACAACCAATTTAACAAAATTTTATGGATTTTGTGTTGTGTAGGTTTTAAAAATGTTATTCAAAAGCATAAATTTTTTCTTGTACGAGATTACTTTCATAACCTTTTCGTAGTAAATAATCCATTACTTTCTTTTTTTTCTTCTGAATATTGCTTTCACGTGTAATTTCCCATTGTTTGTCGGCCAATTCATGGAATGCATCAAGATATTCGCCTTCGGGAATTTCTTTAAGAGCGCGTTCTATGTTGTAGCGGGAAATGTTTCGGGTTTTTAGCTCATTGGTAATGCGGCGTTTTCCCCAGTGTTTTATCCTGAATTTTCCTCGGGCAAAACTACAGGCAAAACGTTCTTCGTTCAAATAGTTATTGTCAAGCAGGTGAACCACAATAACATCTATGGCTTGCGGTATCATATTCAGGCTTTTCAGTTTTAGCACTACCTCGTCGTGGCAACGCTCCTGATAGGCACAGTAATGCTCCATTTTTCTTTTCGCCTCTTCTACCGTATACGATTTTTGCATGCCTTAGCCTGATTATAAGGGCAAAGTTAAAACAAAAGCCCATTACATAATGGGCTTCTTTTGTTATACCGGTAAGTTTAGTTTTTTGTGAGTGTTTACTATTGCCTGTTTGTTTTTATAATCTATCCATGCCTGCCCTTTAAACTTTCGCATTACGTTATCAAAGTATCTCATGAAGGCGATATTGTAAACGGCTTTTCCAAGATTACTCACCTTGCGAGGAAATGCTCTTAAACTCATAGAGAATCCCGGAGTTACATATTTCATATAGTGCCAGTAGCCTTCGGGCATGTAAAGCATCTCTCCATGTTCAAGATCGGCTACAAGTCCTTTTGCATATTTAAGCGCTGGCCATTTTTCCATATCAGGATTGTCAAAATCAATATCTTCACGCGATATCAGTGCGTGAGGTACTTTATACAGGTAAGGGGTCTGGTCGGGAGCAAACAATATACAGCGTTTCTTTCCGTGAAAATGAAAATGCAGTATGTTTGAAAAATCAATGTCGTAATGTATAAATACTCGTGACCCTTCTCCGCCAAAGAAAAGCATAGGTAGCTGCTTAACAAGTTTCAGGCCTATGTCGGGCCATTTAAAATCATTTTTTAGCGAAGGTACCTCCTTCATCAGGTTGTATAAAAATATCCTGTAATTGGTAGGTTTTGACTGTAGTAAGTCAATATAATCGGCCATTTTCATTTTTGCATGGGCCTCATTAAAACCATCTTTGTGCGATACCGGACGATCATCATATAGCGGTACTGTTTTTTCGCCGGCTATGTCTTTTATATAATCAAGCTTCCATTTTTCATAAGCAGGCCAGTCTTCTGTAAGTTTCTCTATTACAAGTGGTTTTTGCTTCTTTACGTAGTTGTTATAAAAGTCCTCTTTGGTAATTGTCTTTACACGTTCAATTTCGGTGAGATCTAACGGCATCGGATAGGGTTTTTAGCTAAACAAAATTACTAAAGCGTTATGTAATTGTAAAGCTCTAATTCTTAAAATTTTATTAACTAAAATGAAAATAAAAAAAAGCGGCCCTTCCCAAGGCCGCTTATCAATAATAGTTGCATTTATATATTTATTTCTTTACGATAATAAATTCAATCCTCCTGTTTAGCGCATGCTGCTCTTCGGTACAGTTTTCACCACAGTTCACTTTAGGTTCACTTTCGCCATAGCCTTTTCCTGAAAGCCTTGATGCATCAATACCTTTAGAGATGACATATTGTGCCATAGCTTTTGCTCTTCGGTCAGATAATGCCATGTTGTATTCTGCACTACCTCTGCTGTCAGTGTGTGCTTTTGCCATAATAACCATATTTGGCATTGACTTCATTAACGATACAAGCTTGTCAAGTTCTGCAGCACCTTCAGGGGTAATGTTGCTTTTGTTGTATTCAAAGTAAATATCTTTTAGTTTTACTTCGTTGCCTACAATAAGTACATCAACCGGAGTAAGGTCTGCTGTAATGTTTACTTTGCGTTCTCTTGATTTCGAAACCGGGAAAGTGCTTTGCAGGTAGCCATCTTTTGAAGCCTGTATTACATAAGCCCTGTCGCAGTCTACGCTATATGATGCTATACCATTTGCGTCAGCAGTAGTGGTTTGTATCACGTTGTTTCTATCGTCAAGAATGGCAACTGTAGCACCACCAAGTATTTTTCCTGTTTTGGCATCTTTAACAGTTACAATAGCTTCTACGCCACATATAGGAGTAGCCAGGTACAGGTTGTCTTTTCCGGCCTTGTTGCTCGAAAAGAAACCAATATTTTTAGTGTCGTTAAATGTAAAGGCAAAATCGTCTTTTGGAGAGTTTACCGGTAGGCCTAAATTAATGGCCTCGGTACCTTTGTTAAGGTCAATCATAAAGATATCCATACCGCCAAAACCTTTTCTGCCTTCTGAGGCAAAGAAAAGTTTATTGTCATCAGTGATGAATGGGAAATTCTCGCGGCCTTCAGTGTTTACTTTAGGTCCAAGGTTTTCAGGTTTGCTATAGGTGTTATTGCCTAGTACGTTAACTTTCCATATATCCGTGCTGCCACCCATAGAACCTTGTCTGTTTGAAGCAAAGTAAAGTGTCTTTCCGTCTTTGCTAACCGATGGGTTGCCTGTTGAATATTTTTTGTCGTTAAACGGTACAGCTTTTACATTGCCCCATTTACCGTTTTCTTTTGTAGCTACAAAAAGGTAAATAAGTCCTGTTCGCTGTCCCGGAGTATCTTTTTCAAAGCTGCCTTCTTTCCAGCTTTCGCTGGCAAAATACATGGTGTTTCCATCACCGGTAACTGTAGCAGGGCCATCATGCCATTGCGTGTTCAGGTCTGATAAAGGTTCAGGTTCGCTAAAGCTTCCGTTGTTGTAGGTAGCAGTATAAATATCCATATAAGGCTCTTCGTTCCTGCCATATTTTCTTCGTGCAGTGTTACGGGTAGACGCAAAATAAAATGTATTGTCGTCTGTAACAAAACCACCAAAATCAGCATACTTAGGGTCATTTATGTCCAGTTTCTTTTCGTCATAAAGCTTTGTTTGTGATTTTAGCTTTGGCAGATAATCAGGGTCCTGCTTAAACTCTACAGCCCTTTGATCCTGAGGAGCAAGTGAAGCAAACTTTTGCATCTGTTTGTTAGCCTCCTCATATTTGCCTTCCACTTTAAGCATTTGTGCATAACGATAGTAGGTTTCAGAATCCTGCTGTTTTATTTCAATAAGCTTAGCATACCATTTAGATGCTTCCTGAGCATTAAAAAGGTTGTAATAGCTGTCGGCTATCTGTTTGTATACGTAAGCGTCTTTACCTTTTGCAGCCAGTTTTTCATAGGCTTTTGCAGCATCAAGGTATTCAAATTTTGCGTATAGTTTATCTGCCGTTTCAGTATCTTTATTTTGTGCCGCCACGGTCATTGCCATAAGCAGGCTAAGAGAGATGTATATCTTTTTCATGGTTAAAATGGCTTATGCTATTAGAAATAACGTGGTGAACGTGATACTTTTTTAGGGAAGTTCAGGTCAAACAGTAACATTACCTCGTGCGATGCAGGAGTTGTCACTTTCAGG